>NZ_CYSG01000011.1 GCF_001457775.1 Phaeobacter sp. CECT 5382 | reverse complement strand
ACACATTAGTGGCCGTTGGAGGCGCGAAAACGTCAAGTTACTTGGGAAATGCGGGTTTAGGGTTATGATGCTGACCCTTCAAGATGTTTAACGCAATCATAACAGCATTGCCGCTATGCGGCTATTGCATGGCTCAATTGCGCGCCGCATCCCGTCAGAGTTTGCCTAGTTCTTTCATGTGTTTGCGATGTGCCATGATCTCGGTCTGGACAAAGTCGCGAAAGGCCGAAACCCGCTGGGAATGGCGCAGTTCTTCGGGATAGGCGAGGTAAACCGGCACACCGCTGTTTTCCTCGTTTGGCAGAACTTCGACCAGATCCGGGAAGTCCTCGGTGACGTAATCGGGCAGTATGCCAATGCCAAGATCATGCAAAACGCCCTGCAAAACCCCAAAGTAATTGTTCACCGTCAACAATGAGCCGGGATTATGGGTCATCAATCGCTGTACCAGAACCGAGGCAGACCCCACCTGTGCGGAGCGCTGGTTCTGGCAGATCAGCCTATGGTCTTTGATATCCGCGAGGGTCGCCGGAGTGCCGTGCCGGTCAAGGTAGTCGCGTGACGCATAGAGCCGCATCTGCACGGTCATCAGGCGCTTGCGCACCAGATCGGCCTGGCTTGGCTCTTTCATGCGAATGGCCACATCGGCCTCACGCATGGGCAGGTCCAGCACCCGTTCTTCCAGCATCAGGTCAATTTTGAGGTTGGGATACTGTTCAAACAGTTTGGTCAGGCGTGGTGCCAGCCAAAGCGTGCCAAAGCCAAAGGTGGTGGTGACTCGCAGCTCGCCAAAGACTTCTTCTTCGCTATCGCGAATGCGCGCCGATGCCGCCTCTAGACGCGCCGACATGGATTTGGTCGCATCAAAAAGCAACTCACCCTGTTCGGTAAGAATCAAGCCGCGTGCATGGCGGTGGAACAGCGTCGCGTTCAGGCTTTCCTCCAGCGCGCGAATTTGGCGGCTGACCGCAGATTGCGACAGGTTCAGCTTATCCCCGGCATGGGTCAGGCTGCCCGCATCGGCAACGGCGTGAAATATTCTGAGTTTGTCCCAATCCATATTTTTACCTCTGCCCTTTTTGCCGATCTCTTTGCCGACCTGCCTTCTGGTCTGCTCGCGTCAGACTATATGAAATCACAGGCTTTTATCAATTTCCTATAACGACGCGAGGGAAAATTGAAAAAAACCGCCTATACAGGTCAGTAATTGTGACCTAATATCCCGTCAAGCAAGGCAAGCTAATTTAGGTGGGGAGGACCGAATGAGCACGCAAAAGATCTCACTCAATGACAAATACGACCTGAGCAAATCGCCCGTAATGCTGAACGGCACACAGGCGCTGGTGCGTCTGATGCTGATGCAAAAGGCACGTGACGAGGCTGCGGGGCTCAATACTGCGGGCCTGGTCACCGGTTACCGCGGATCTCCCCTGGGGGCGGTCGACATGCAGATGGATCGGGCAAAGAAACAGCTCACAGCTTCGGATGTTACCTTCCAATATGGCCTCAACGAAGATCTCGCCGTGACCGCGCTCTGGGGCGCGCAAGGGGCTGAGATGCGTGGTGAGGGCAAATACGACGGTGTCTTTGGCCTGTGGTATGGCAAGGGGCCAGGGGTTGACCGATCCGGCGATGCCTTCCGTCACGCCAATATGGCCGGCACCTCCAAAAATGGCGGCGTGCTGGTTGCCATGGGCGATGATCACACTGGCGAAAGCTCTACGGTGCTGCACCAATCGGAATGGTCGCTGCTGGATTGCTACCTTCCCATCGTCAGCCCGGCCGGGGTGCAGGAAATCCTGGACTATGGTGTTTATGGCTACGAGTTGAGCCGGTTTTCCGGGCTTTGGGTTGGTCTGAAGACCATGAAAGACACCATCGAGGTGACATCGGTGGTGGATGGTGATCCGGATCGGATGCAGATCGTCACGCCAGAGTTCGAGATGCCGTCTGATGGGCTCAATATCCGCTTGGCAGATGATCGCTTCCAACAGGAAGACCGAATCATCGACTACAAGCGTTTCGCCGCCGAAGCCTTTAGCCATGCAAACAAGATGGACAAACGTGTTTGGGGTAAACCCGGCGCCAAGATCGGCTTTGTCGCCGCTGGCAAAAACTGGCTTGATCTGGTGCATGCACTGTCGCTGCTGAACATCGACGAGACCATGGCAGAACGTCTGGGGATCACCACCTACAAGGTGGGGCAGACCTGGCCGATGGATATGAAGGGCTTCAATGCCTGGGCCGAAGGTCTTGATCTGATTGTCGTCGTTGAGGAAAAGCGCAAGCTGATCGAGATTCAGATCAAGGAAGCGATCTTTGATGACCGGCGCGGGCGCCGTGTCTATGGCTGGTACAAGGGCGGCGTCGGTGAGGTGAACCGCGAAGAGCTGTTCCCGACCAAATATGCGCTTGATCCAATCATGATTGCCGAAAAACTCGGTGGTATCCTGATCGAAGAAGGCCGCGATACAGAGGCGATCAAGGCGGGCCTTGCCGCGCTGGATGATGCAAAACGCGCCGACAATGCCGAAGAAATCGCCGCGCGTCTGCCTTATTTTTGCTCGGGTTGTCCGCATAACTCCTCGACCAAAATCCCTGAGGGCAGTCGTGCCTATGCCGGTATCGGCTGTCATTTCATGGTGCAGTGGATGGACCGGGAGACCACCGGCTTTACCCATATGGGCGCCGAGGGTGCCAACTGGATTGGCGAGGCACCATTTTCCAAGCGCACCCATGTGTTCCAGAACCTTGGCGATGGCACCTATAACCATTCCGGTGTTCAGGCGATCCGCGCCGCCCTCGCTGAGGGCACCAATATGACCTACAAGATCCTGTACAATGACGCGGTTGCCATGACTGGTGGTCAGCAGGCCGAAGGTGGGCTGACGGCACACCAGATCGCCCATGAGCTCAAAGCGATGGGTATGAAGACCATCGCTGTGGTTTATGACGACAAAGAAGACGTCGATGCGAAGCTGTTCCCGGCGGGCATGCGGATGCACGAGCGCGCCGAGCTGATGGATGTGCAAAAGGAATTTGAACAGGTCGAGGGTGTTTCCGGCATCATCTATATTCAGACCTGTGCCGCCGAAAAACGCCGTCGTCGCAAACGGGGCCTGTTCCCGGATCCCGATCAGCGCGTCTTTATCAACCCGGATGTCTGCGAAGGCTGCGGTGATTGCGGCATTCAATCCAACTGTGTTTCGATCGTGCCAAAAGAGACCGAACTGGGCCGCAAACGGGCAATCGATCAAAGCTCCTGCAACAAGGATTTCTCTTGCGTCAACGGGTTTTGCCCCTCGTTCCTAACAGTTGAGGGCGCCAAGATCCGTAAAGAGGCCACAGCAGAGCTGAAGCTTCCTGATCTGCCTGAACCAAAGCTACCAGAAATTGACGGCACCCATAATGTGGTGATCACCGGCGTCGGTGGCACCGGGGTCGTGACCATCGGTGCGGTGCTGGCACAGGCCGCACAATTTGATGGCATGGGCGCTGGTATGATGGAAATGGCGGGTCTTGCCCAAAAAGGCGGTGCTGTGCACATCCATTGCCGTCTCGCCAAGAGCCCCGAAGACATCAGTGCCATCCGTGTCGCCACCGGTGAAGCGGACGCGCTGATCGGCGGTGATCTGGTGGTCAGCGCTGGCGCCAAGACCATTGGTTTGATGAAAACAGGCCGCACCGGTGGTGTCGTCAATAGCCATGAAATTATCACCGGTGATTTTACCCGTGACACCAATTTTCAGTTGCCTACAGACAGGTTGCAGGTCGCACTTCAGGCACGTCTGCGGGACAATTTGGTACTGTTTGATGCCTCTGAGCTGGCTCGTGCCACCATGGGAGATTCGATTTTCTCGAATATGATGGTCTTTGGTGCTGCCTGGCAGCAGGGGCTGATCCCGGTGAGCCACAAGGCGATCACCGAAGCGATCACACTGAATGGTGCGGCGGTGGAGCGTAACCTGCGTGCCTTTGAAATTGGTCGCTGGGCTGTGGTGGAGCCTGAGGCGGCTGCCAAGATTGCTAAACCTGCCACTGTGGTGGAACTGCCAAAAACACTGGACGAGAAAATTGCCTATCGCAGTGATCAACTGGTGGCCTTTCAGGGCGGCGGGCTGGCCAAGCGTTATGGCAAAATGCTCGAGAGGGTTGCGGACCCCGCACTCAAGGAAGCCGTGGCAAAAGGCTACCATAAGCTCTTGGCCTACAAAGACGAATACGAAGTCGCCCGACTGCTTCTGTCGAGCCATGAAAAGCTGGCAGCCGAGTTTGAGGGGGATCTGAAAGTCTCTTACAACCTGGCGCCTCCCGTCTTTGGCGGCAAACTGGTCAATGGTCGCCCGCAAAAGCGCAAATTTGGCCCCGGCATGACGCGTTGGTTGCGTCTGCTTGCTAAGATGAAACCGCTGCGCGGCACTCCGCTGGATGTCTTTGGCTACAGCGCAGAGCGTAAAATGGAGCGCGCACTGATCAAGCAATATGAGAGCGACATGAAGGAGTGGCTACCACAAGCGAATGCCACAAACCTTGAGCCGCTGATTGCTCTGGCGGAACTTCCTCTGCAGATCCGCGGTTTTGGCCCGGTGAAGCAGGAAAGCGAGGCCAAGGCGGCTAAGCGGCGCGAAGAGCTGCTGATCGCACTGCGCCAGGGTGGCGCGCCGCTGAAGGAAGCTGCGGAATAAGCAAGACACTTTCAGGTGGTCAGGGTGACGAAGGCTTTGCCATTTTGCCCTGATAGAAAGTTTCAAATGAGGTCAGGCGCCGCGCAATTGCGTGGCGCTTTTCCATTTTCGCATCCAGCGGTTTCTTGCTGTTTTGCACTGTTTGGACGTGTCGCCACCGGGAGCGAAGGCGGCTTTGTCATGGCCCTGTTACCGGGACTGTCGTAAAACAAATCCATCGCGAGACCCACGATATGACATTCACCAATAGGACCCACTTCCACCAATAGGACCCACTTCGACCGATGCCCCTGTCTCTGCCCCGAATACAGCACAGTCAAAGTCACATTGCCCGTGATATTTCCTATTCCTATTCCGCCGAAAGCCGGTCTGGACGGGCGATGATCCGCCTGATGGAAAATACCACTGGACGTTTGCAGCTGATCAAGCGGGCGCAGGGCTATGAGGAAGATATCGCGCAGGGGCAGGATTTCTGGTCGGTTATGGCCGCGCGCTACGGGTTGAGCTTGGACGTAATTGGCGGCTCTCTCAGCAATATTCCGCAGGACCGTCCGGTTATCCTGATTGCCAATCATCCTTATGGCATTCTGGACGGGATGATGATGGGGCATATTTTGGCGCAAACCCGGGGCGATTTTCGTATTCTGGCGCATCAAATTTTTCGCAAGGCAAGCGATCTGGACCGGGTGGTGCTGCCAATTTCGTTTGAAGAAACCAAAGAGGCGGTCAGGCTTAACCTTACCACCCGGCGCACTGCGCTGGACTATCTGGGGCAGGGTGGTGCTATCGGAATTTTTCCCGGTGGGACAGTTTCGACCTCGGCGCGGGTGTTTTCAAAACCGATGGATCCCGGCTGGCGCAGCTTTACCGCGCGGATGGTGGCCAAATCCAATGCAGTTGTTGTGCCTGTGTTTTTTGACGGCCATACCTCACGCTTGTTTCAGATTGCCAGCCATCTGCACGCAACACTGCGCATGGGCCTGCTGATCAAAGAATTCAAAAAGCGGGTCGATACCCCTGTTGGTGTGGTGATTGGCGCGCCGATTGAGCGCGACAGATTGAACCCGATGGTGGGTGACGCAAAAGGAATGATGGATTTCCTGCGCAAAGCCACGTATGAGCTGTCTCCGAAGCCGCTCAAATCCTATGAATACGGGTTTGAGTTCGAGGAAAAACATCGCGCCTGAAAAGACCGCGCCTGAAAGTGAGACCATGGCTGTTGGCATCTTTGATTCCGGCCTGGGCGGGCTGACCGTCCTCAATGCCGCCCAATCCCGTCTGCCGGATGTGGATTTCCTGTATTACGCGGACAGCGCACGTGCGCCCTACGGGGTTCGCGATGCCGAGGATATCTATCAGCTGACCAAGGCTGCCGTCGCGGATATGTGGTCCAAGGGCTGCGATCTGGTCATTCTGGCCTGCAATACGGCGTCGGCCGCTGCTCTGCGCCGGATGCAAGAAGAAGGTTTGCCCGAGGGCAAGCGGGTTTTGGGTGTTTTTGTGCCTTTGATCGAAGCGCTGACCGAACGGCAGTGGGGCGACAACAGTCCCCCGCGCGAAGTTGAGGTCAAGCATGTCGCCTTGTTTGCCACCCCGGCCACTGTGTCCAGCCGCGCCTTTCAGCGTGAACTCGCCTTTCGCGCCATTGGCGTCGATGTCGAGGCCCAGGCCTGTGGCGGCGTGGTCGATGCCATCGAGGATGGCGATCTGATCCTGGCCGAAGCCATGGTGCGCAGCCATGTCGATGCCCTGAAACGCAAGATGCCGAACCCGCAAGCAGCCATTCTGGGCTGTACCCATTATCCGCTACTGGAACAGTGTTTCCAGAACGCTTTGGGGGCTGATGTCAAAGTCTTCAGTCAGGGCGCTCTGGTTGCGGAAAGCCTTGCGGATTATCTGGTCCGTCACCCCGAAATGCGTGGCACAGGTCAGGGTGGCTTTTTCACCACGGGTGACCCCAAACGGGTCAGCGATCGCGCCACCCAGTTTCTCCGACGAGAGCTGCGATTTCAGGCCGCCTGAGAGCGCGGCTTATCGGTCCTGAATTCTTTCTATGACTGTGACATAGAACAAAGACAGGGACCCGGCTCTTTTCCTACTGTCGCGCAAAGGGCGTGACACTGATTGATGACATTCAAAATGCGAGGTCTGACATGACCCATAAAGTGGCAATTCTTGGCGCCAGCGGCTACACTGGCGCAGAGCTGGTTCGGCTGATTGCAAATCACCCCAATATTGAAATCGCAGCACTGGCAGCAGAGCGTAAAGCCGGTTTGACCATGGCGGAAGTCTTCCCGCATCTGCGTCACATACCGTTGCCAACACTCTGTAAAATCAGCGAGATTGATTTTTCAGGAATTGATTTATGTTTTTGTGCGCTGCCGCATAAAACCAGTCAGGAAGTGATCGCCGCGCTGCCAAAAACGTTGAAGATCGTCGATCTTTCTGCTGATTTCCGGCTGCGCGATCCGGCAGAATACGAAAAATGGTACGGTAACCCCCACGCCGCGCTCGAGCAGCAGGAAGAGGCGGTCTACGGTCTTAGCGAATTCTATCGCGACCAGATCAAATCGGCGCGTTTGGTGGCGGGCACCGGCTGCAATGCGGCCACCGGCCAATTTGCCTTGCGGCCCTTGATCACGGCGGGGCTGATTGATCTGGATGAGATTATTCTCGATCTGAAATGTGCGGTTTCCGGTGCCGGGCGTGCGCTCAAGGAAAACCTGCTGCATGCGGAGCTGAGCGAAGGCTATCATGCCTATGCGGTAGGCGGCACGCATCGCCATCTTGGGGAATTTGATCAGGAGTTTTCCGAACTGGCCGGACGGCCCGTCAAGGTGCAGTTTACCCCGCACTTGATGCCCGCCAACCGAGGCATTCTGGCGACGGCCTATGTCAAAGGAGACGCGGCTGCGATCCATGAGGCCTTTGTCGCGGCCTATGGGTCAGAGCCCTTTGTCGAGGTGCTGCCGTTTGGTGAAACCCCCAGTACACATCATGTGCGGGGGTCGAATTTCTGCCACATCGGCGTCGCCGCTGACCGGATCGAGGGGCGCGCGATTGTCTTTGCTGCCTTGGATAACCTGACAAAAGGTAGCAGCGGGCAGGCCTTGCAGAACGCAAATCTGATGTTAGGTGAAGAAGAGACTGCAGGTCTGATGATGGCGCCTTTGTTCCCATAGCGGGGAAATTGACTGCATCCTTTTTGACAGTGACCCGGATGAGAAATGGAAAGATGTCGACATGAAGAACCTGAAAAAGCAACGTCGGATCCAGGTCATGGCTCTCGCAGCAGTGGCCCTGATGGTCGCCACCGGTTTGATTGGTTACGCCATGCGCGACGGGATCAACTATTTTCGCTCGCCTAGCCAAGTGGTCGAAACACCGCCACAACCCACCGAGGTTTTTCGAATTGGCGGGCTGGTCGAAGAAGGAAGCCTGAAGCGTGGCCAGGGAGAGACTGTACGCTTTTCCGTAACCGATGGCGGAGCGACCGTTCCGGTGACTTTCGCAGGGGTACTTCCGGATCTGTTTGAGGAAAACCAGGGAATGGTAGGCACTGGAAAGCTCATCAATGGTGTGTTCGAAGCCTCTGAAATTCTTGCGAAACATGACGAAACCTACATGCCGAAAGAGGTCGTTGATGCGCTGAAAGCGCAGGGTGTCTATCAGGAACCCGAAGAGAGCTGACCCGGATCCACGGTCAGTGATCGAAACCTGAAACCGATTTTAAAAAACCGCAGCTCTGAAGGCTGCGGTTTTTTTGTAGCGAAGGGTCTTTGTCGACTGCGACCACTGGATTGATCACAACAGCCAGTCCTGTTCAGCGGCCTGTTGCTAGGCTGGCGCGCGTTAACCGTACGGAATTTTAGCGCCACTTCTGGATAGTCTGCCTCTTTGAAAAGGGCAGGTATCATGTTGACTATACGCGATATTGCTGAAGACATCGTCACCCGCGAAGGCGGTTTCGTCGATGATCCCGATGATCCCGGTGGCGTGACAAAATACGGGGTCACGTTGAAAACCCTGCGCCGTCTAGGTCTTGATACCACGGGCGACGGGCTGGTGTCTCTGCGGGATCTTAAATCCCTGACCCGTGATCAGGCTGTTGAGATCTTTATTCACCACTATTTTGAAGCGCCGGGTGTTTCCACTTTGCCGGTCGCGATTCAGGCTTCTGTCTTTGATATGTATGTGAATGCCGGTGCCAACGCGGTTAAGATCTTGCAATCCCTTCTGCGTCAGATGGGCTACTCCCTGCAAGCGGACGGTGTGATTGGCCCTCAGACGGAGGCATCCGCCAGCGATGCGGCCGCGATTGATGCAACCGCCTTCAGAGATGCCTATGGCATCGCACGCCGGAACTATTATTTCCGCCTCGCCGACCGACGCAGCGCCAGCAGAAAATACGCCCGCACACGGGCCGGTGGCAAAGGTGGCTGGATTCTGCGTGCCGAGGCCTTCATGTCGCCGCACTATCACTTGCCGAAAGAGAGTTTTGCAAAAAGGGTCGCGCAATGGCAGTAATTCCGGATCTGTTTTCGCTGATTTTTGGCAGTGATCGCAATGTTCTTCGTGAGACGGTTGAAGTGTTTCGAGAAAATGCCGAAGGCAATGCGCGCCGGGAACAAGAAGCACGCAGTACGGCCTTGGATCAATTCGCCACGGAGTTTCGATCTGTGAACCGGTCTGGATTCGACCGTTTGATGGATGGCATCAATAGATTGCCACGTCCAATCATGGCGCTTGGCACCTGCGGGCTGTTTGTCTGCGCTATGGCCGATCCCGTCTGGTTTGCTACACGCATGCAAGGGCTTACACTGGTGCCGCAGCCGCTGTGGTGGTTGCTGGGCGTGGTTGTCTCTTTCTACTTTGGGGCTCGGCATCAGGTAAAATCACAGGAATTTCAAAAACAAATGGTTCAGGCTGCGTTGCAAATTCCTGCTTTGCCTGATGCCGCGCGGCCAGAATCTGAAGTCAGCAACAGTCGTTCTATTGCTGCGGCAGGAACCGGCGGTGATGCAGCGCAGACGCTTGCGTCTGTTGCTCCGGATGCAAACGCAGCCCTAGACGCGTGGAAGCGCCACAGTAAATAGGCAGCGGTCTGCCGACTGGGCGGGGCAATCTGGAGGCACTGCGGCGCCGCGCCGCGTGGTTTGCCATTGGCCTTGAGCACGCTTGGGCCTATAGACAGAAGTATGATTACAGAGCTCGGACACTTCGCCCTCATCCTCGCCTTCATGATCGCCATCGTGCAGATGGTGATCCCCTTGATAGGTGCCCATAAACGCTGGCCCGGCTGGATGGCCGTCGCCGAACCAGCTGCACAGGCGCAGTTCTTCTTTACTGCCTTTGCCTTTGGTGCCCTGGTCTGGGCCTTTGTGACCTCGGACTTTTCGCTACGTCTGGTGACTTTGAACAGTCATTCCGCCAAACCGATGCTTTATAAAATCTCGGGCACCTGGGGCAATCACGAAGGCTCGATGCTGCTTTGGGTGTTGATCGTCAGCCTGTTTGGAGCACTGGCTTCGGTCTTTGGCGGCGGATTGCCACAGACACTCAAGGCTCGGGTGCTTGCGGTACAGGCGTCAATTGGTGTGGCGTTTTTTGCATTTATCCTGTTTACGTCGAACCCGTTTTTGCGTCTCGCAGTGCCGCCCTTTGACGGGCAGGACCTGAACCCTCTGCTGCAGGATCCCGGTCTGGCCTTTCATCCGCCGTTTCTCTATCTCGGCTACGTTGGTCTTTCGATGGCGTTTTCCTTTGCGGTGGCCGCACTGATCGAAGGACGAATTGATGCCGCCTGGGCGCGCTGGGTGCGCCCCTGGACGCTGGCGGCCTGGATCTTTCTGACCATCGGTATCGCACTGGGAAGTTGGTGGGCCTATTACGAGCTCGGCTGGGGTGGGTTCTGGTTCTGGGATCCGGTGGAAAACGCTTCCTTTATGCCATGGCTGCTGGCGGCGGCGCTGCTGCATTCGGCCATTGTGGTTGAAAAGCGTGAGGCGCTGAAAAGCTGGACTATTCTGCTCGCGATCCTCGCCTTTGGCTTCTCTCTGATCGGAACCTTCATTGTGCGCTCCGGGCTTTTGACTTCGGTGCATGCCTTTGCCAATGATTCCGAGCGAGGTGTGTTTATCCTGATTATCTTGGCCTTTTTTACTGGTGGCGCACTGACACTGTTTGCGGCGCGCGCCCAGGCCATGCAGGCACGCGGTGTCTTTGGCATCGTCAGCCGTGAAGGCGCTTTGGTGGCCAATAACGTGCTATTGGCAGTTGGCTGTTTTGTGGTCTTCTTTGGCACCCTCTGGCCCATCGTGGCTGAAATGGCCTTTGGTCGTAAACTTTCGGTTGGACCTCCGTTTTTCAATGCGGCCTTTACCCCCTTTATGGTGCTGCTTGGCGCCATCATGCCTGTTGGGGCGATGCTGCCGTGGAAACGTGGAAACCTGATGAAAACGCTTTCAAACCTGCGCTACGCGTTCGCTTTGGCTTTGGCGCTGGCAGTGCTGGCCTGGGTCTTGCAGTCCGGTCGGTCTGCGCTGGGGCCGATAGGCTTGTTCCTTGGCTCCTGGATGGTGTTTGGGGCTCTGGTTGATCTGTGGCAACGTACCGGCAGCCTTGGTCGGCTGCTACGCCTGCCGCGGGCAGACTGGGGTAAAGCGATGGCCCATGCTGGACTAGGTGTGACCATGTTTGCCATTGCCGGGCTGACCGCCTGGGAAGAAGAAGACATCCGCGTCGCACAGATTGGTGCTCCCTTTAGCGTTGGCGCCTATGAGCTGACGCTGGAATCGGTGGATCGCGCCCGAGGGCCGAACTACTTTACCACCATGGGGAGGGTTTCCGTCACACGGGCAGGGCGTGATGTCGCAACCCTGTTCCCTGAAAAACGCGACTATCCGGTGGCAAAGATGCCCACCACTGAGGCCGCGATCGACTATCAGTTCCTGCGCGATCTTTATGTAGTGATCGGCGATCAGCAACAAAGCGGTGGCTGGACGGTACGCACCTATATCAAGCCGCTGGCGAACTGGATCTGGGGCGGCTGTCTGCTGATGGCGCTTGGTGGGGTGTTTAGCCTCAGCGATCGTCGGTTCCGTGTAGCAGCGGGCGCCAGCAAGAGCAAAACAGGCGCAAAGGTAGCAGCAGAATGAACCGGTGGAAAACAGCTCTGTCGGCCTTTGCGTTGGCGCTTGCAGCTTCGTTGACCGTGGTACCTTTGCCCGCTTTGGCGGTTCAGCCGGATGAGGTTCTGGCTGATCCGGTATTGGAAGGCCGGGCGCGTGAGTTGTCCAAAGATCTGCGCTGCTTGGTTTGCCGTAACGAGAACATCGATGAATCCAATGCCGAACTGGCGCGGGATCTGCGGGTTCTGGTGCGCGAACGGCTGGTCGAGGGCGACAGCAACAGCGAAGTGATCGATTTCGTTGTGGATCGCTATGGCGAATACGTCCTGCTGCGGCCGACCACCTCGGGGGCCAATTGGCTGCTTTGGGCGGCGGGACCTTTGATGCTGCTCTTGGCGGTTGGGGTGGCTGTCGGCTTTATGCGGGGACGCGCGCGCGCACCCAAGCTCGGTGAGCAGGATCTCAGCGCCGAAGAGCAAGCCCGGCTCAACAAGATTCTGGACGACTGATGAATTAGGCCCGGTGTGACGCCGGGTCTGACTTTTCGCGCCGCCCAGATTGCGCCACCATCGTTGCAACCACCTTATAACTCCTTGGGGCAGGTGCCCTCTTTCAATTCTCATGAGGCTTTGATGGACTACAAAGAGATTCTGTATTCGCTGGACAAGGGGCTCGTGATTGTGACCTTGAACCGCCCTTCCAAAATGAATGCGCTGACCAGTCAGATGCGGGCGGAAATCACCCATGCGATGAAACGCGCGGCAGGCGAAGCCCGCGCCGTGGTTCTGACAGGCGCTGGTGCGGCCTTTTGTTCTGGCCAGGATCTGAGCGACGCGTCGGGGTCCGGTGATTTGGATCTGGAACGCACCTTGCGCGACGAATACACTCCGATGCTCGAGGCGGTGTATGACTGCCCCGTGCCGACCTTGTCGGTGATCAACGGCCCTGTAGCAGGAGCCGGTGCCAACCTTGCCCTAGCGGCAGATGTGGTTATCGCCACCGAAAGCGCCTATTTCCTGCAGGCCTTTGCGCGCATTGGCCTGATGCCGGATGCCGGTGGCACCTGGTTTTTGCCTCGCCAGATGGGCCTAGCCAAGGCGATGGGGGCGGCCCTCTTTGCTGACAAGATCTCAGCCAAACAGGCCAGCGACTGGGGCATGATCTGGGAAGCGATCCCGGATGCAGACTTCGATAGCCACTGGCGCGCACGCGCAGCCTATCTGGCCGAAGGGCCAACCAAGGCCTTTGGCGCCATCAAAACCGCGATCCGCGACAGTTACGGCAACAGCTTGCCTGAACAACTGTCCGTTGAGGCGCATCTGCAAGGGGAATGCGGCAAGAGCCGGGATTTCAACGAAGGCGTCACTGCGTTCCTTGAAAAACGTCCGGCGAAATTCGAAGGTCGCTAAGGCAAGTCTGCGAACGAACAAGTCAAAAAACACAAAGGCCGTCTAGCCAATTTGGCAGACGGCCTTTTCTGTACTTCGGTAGATCCGACTTAGGTCGGAACTGGAGCCATAATCGCCTCGATCAGGGTCACGTGGGTGTCGAGTGCGAATTCGTCTCCCACGTTTTGCAGATAGACCACTGACAGACCATTTGCGCGGACCTCAACATCCGTGGTGCCATCTCCGTTGAGGATAGTGTTGGTCGTCAGGTCTGGTGCTGTGCCGTTTTGATCGTAGCGATAGACAATCATGTCTTCGGCGGTGTCAAAATCGGTGACAACCGAGGCAAACCCACTGGTCGACCAGTCACCAACCACGATCTCATCAGCCCCTTCGCCGCCTGTCAGAAGGTCAAACGCGCTGCCAATCAGGGTGTCGTTGCCGTCACCGCCATTCAGGGTGTCGCCGATGAAGTCATCGACAATCCCAGTCTGCTCATCGCCAAGGCTGTTCGGGTCTTGGCCGGATTCAAAATTGTCGAGCCACTCTTCCAGCAGTTCGTCATCGATGTCGAGAGAGGCACCATTTAGCAGATCATCGCCCGCGCCACCGGTCAGACTGTCGGCCCCATTGCCGCCATGCAGGCCGTCGTTACCGGCGCCACCGTCTAGGGTATCATCATTTGATTCACCCTGCAGGAAATCATCGCCACTGCCGCCGACCAGTTGGTCATTGCCATAGCCGCCCTGCAGCACGTCATTGCCGTCCCCTGCGTCAAGCGCGTCATTGCCGTCTTCGCCATCAAGCCCGTCATCGCCCAGACCACCGGCCAGCGTGTCATCGCCTCCGCCGCCATAAAGCGTGTCATTGCCATCGGTGCCATCTACATTGTCGGGGTCGTCCTCACCGTAGAAAGGGTCAAGAGGGCTAGTTTCGCCACCAGTCTCACCACCGGTTTCTCCACCAGTCTCTGAGCCGCCACCAGTTTCGCCACCAGTTTCTGACCCACCTCCGGTGTCAGAGCCACCATCACTGTCTGATGTGGAAATCGGATCGTCATCGTCCGACGCAAGTACAGCAATGCCGACAACGAAGGATAGTCCAAGGGCTGCGAGAACAAACATGCGTTACACCTTCACATTAATCGAATGTTAAGGATATTTGCGGCTGTCCGGCGTAAGGATCAATGATGTTTTTACTAAAAATACGGCTATTTCGTCTCGATGTTTTGAACAATGCACCCAGCAGCGAGGCTTTGGTTCCAACTTGAGAACCAACGCCATTTTTACGTGGATTTGGTTGTGAGTTTGTAGCTGTTTTTACCAGCTTGTCGGGGAGAGAAGATCCGCAAATGGGTGCGATGAAAAAGCGCCCCGCAGATCTCTGCGGGGCGCCGGGGCGGGTCTTTTGCATCTGTTCTATCTGAACGAATGAAACTCAGCGGTTCTCGATGTCAATGTAGTCGCGCTGGGTCTGGCCAAGATAGAGCTGGCGTGGACGGCCGATTTTGTTCTGTGGGTCCGCAATCATTTCTTTCCACTGCGAGATCCAGCCGACGGTGCGCGACAGCGCAAAGATCGGAGTGAACATCGATGTCGGGAAGCCCATCGCTTCGAGAATGATGCCCGAATAGAAGTCGACATTCGGGAACAGTTTTTTCTCTTTGAAGTAGGGATCGTTGAGCGCGGTTTGTTCCAGCTCTTTGGCAACCTGCAACAGCGGGTTGTTTTCCACGCCCAGCAGTTCAAGCACCTCATCGGCGGACTGTTTCAGAACCGTGGCGCGGGGGTCGGTGTTTTTGTAGACCCGATGGCCAAAGCCCATCAGACGGAAGGGATCGTCTTTGTCCTTGGCACGGGCGATGAACTCAGGAATGCGATCAACGGTGCCGATTTCCTTGAGCATCTCGAGGCAGGCCTGGTTGGCACCACCGTGGGCAGGGCCCCAAAGGCAAGCGATGCCTGCAGCGATACAAGCGAATGGGTTGGCACCTGAAGATGAGGCCAGACGCACGGTCGACGTCGAAGCGTTCTGTTCGTGATCCGCGTGGAGCGTAAAGATCCGGTCCATCGCGCGGCTGAGGATCGGGTTCACGTGGTATTCTTCGGCCGGAACCGAGAAGCACATGTGCAGGAAGTTGGCAGCGTAATCCAGATCATTGCGTGGATAGACGAAAGGCTGACCGATCGAATACTTGTAGGCCATGGCTGCAATCGTGGGCAGTTTGGCGATCAAGCGGATGGAGGCGACTTCGCGCTGCCAGGGATCGGCGATATCAGTGGAGTCGTGGTAGAAGGCCGACATGGCGCCAACAACACCCACCAGGGTCGCCATTGGATGCGCGTCACGGCGGAAACCGCGGAAGAAGTTGTGCATCTGTTCGTGCACCATGGTGTGACGAGTCACACGGGCTTCAAAATCTTCCAGCTGTGTCGCTGTGGGCAGCTCGCCGTAAAGCAGCAGATAGCAGACCTCTAGGTAGTGCGACTGCGAGGCAAGTTGATCAATCGGGTAGCCACGGTGCAGCAGCTCGCCCTTGCCGCCATCAATAAAGGTGATGGTGCTGTCGCAGCTGGCAGTCGAGGTGAAACCGGGGTCATAGGTGAAAACCCCGGCCTGGGCATAAAGCTTGCGGATGTCCAGAACATCAGGTCCGGCCGTCGGAGAGAAAATGGGAAGCTCGTAGTCTTGGCCATTCAAGCTGAGCTTGGCGGTTTTCTGTGTCTCGGTCATAGATGTCCCTTCCTGTTACAGGCACGAATACCCAGGATTTTATCCCGGGCATGGTGCAGGCAGAACCTGCGCGCGGATCGCGCAGGAGCGGTGGTATAGGAACAGGCTTACTGACCGGTTAAGGACAGGGTCAGCCTGTAGCGTCGGTGAGCCGGGCCAAGGTTTCATCACGGCCCAGGATCAGCATCATGTCAAACACCGAAGGCGTTACGGCACGGCCGGCCAACACGGCCCGCAAGGGGGCGGCCAGTTTGCCGAACTTGGTGTCATGAGCCTCTGCAAATGTATTGAGAAGCGCCTCAAGATCGTCACGGGTCCAGCTAACATTTTGCAACTGCGGCGTCAATTCACTCAGTATACCGTCGGATACACTTGCCAGAGCCTTGGCTGCCTTGGCATCTGGTTCAACCGGGCGTGAAGTTAGGATAAAATGAGCTTTTTCAAGCAGGTCCGGGAAGGTGCGTGCCCGATCCTTGAGGCAATACATCGCACGTTCAAGATTTGCTGACTGGACGTCATCAAGTGGTGATTGTCCCGCCGCCTGCAGATAGCCTTGGATTTCTTGCCGCAGCGCGGCGTCATCGCTAACAGCAATATGCTGTCCAGATAGGTTTTCCAGCTTTTTGGTATCAAAGCGCGCCGGGCTTTTGCCAATTCCATCGAGATCGAACCATTCTTTGGCCTGGGCATCGGTAAAGAATTCGTCATCGCCGTGGCTCCAGCCGAGACGCGTCAGATAGTTGCGCATGCCCGCCGCACTATAGCCCATTGCCTGGTATTCCTGGGCCCCCAAGGCACCATGACGTTTAGACAGTTTTTTACCATCGGCGCCGTGGATCAGCGGGATATGAGCCCAAATGGGAACCTCCCAGCCCATCGCCTCGTAGATCATCATCTGGCGGGCGGCGTTGTTGAGATGGTCGTCGCCGCGGATCACATGGGTGACGCCCATGTCATAATCGTCGACCACCACTGCCAGCATATAGACAGGGGTTCCGTCAGAACGCAGAAGAATCATGTCATCGAGCTGACTATTTTGAATGGTCACGTCGCCTTGAACCCGGTCCTGGATCACTGTGGCGCCGGTGGTTGGGGCCTTGATACGGATAACAAAAGGGGCATCGGGATGGGAGTTTTCATCGGCGTCGCGCCAGGGAGACCGGTACAGGGTTGATTTCCCGTCTGCCTTGGCAGCATCACGGAAGGCGGCAATCTCATCCTGCGTGGCAAAACACTTGTAGGCCTTACCTTCAGTCAAAAGCTGCTGTGCTACCTCAGCATGACGTGCCGCACCCTCGAACTGGCTGACGACGTCGCCATCATGGTCGAGGCCAAGCCAGGCCATGCCCTGCAAAATTGCAGCAGTGGCTTCAGGAGTGGAGCGGGCACGATCGGTGTCTTCGATACGCAAAAGGAACTTGCCACCACGGCCGCGCGCAAAAAGCCAGTTAAATAGCGCGGTGCGGGCCCCACCGATATGCAGATATCCGGTAGGAGAAGGGGCAAAACGAGTGACGACAGGTCTGGTCATGAGGTGATTTACCTTTTGGAAACCATGATTGGGCTAGATTTTCTGCCTGTCTACCTAGCCGGGGGGCTTGGAGCAAGCATGCTGCCGCTGCTTAAAATCGATCAGGCGTTGCAGGCGCAACGCGGGCATCTGTTGCCCTGGGTTCCAGTCTGTTTTGGTCTGGGGATTGCTGGATTCTTTTTGTCTCCCGAAGATCCCGGACCAATGACCTATTTGTTGATCTGTATCGCGACCCTGATAGTGCTGACACAAACCCGCCACCTGGATGCGCGCAGGTTGGTCGCCTGGGGCATTGTCCTGACAGGGCTCGGGTTTTCGGTGGCCAGTTTCCGGGCCAATTCAGTTGCGGCACCTGTGCTTTCCTTTCGATACTATGGTCCGGTGGAGGGCAGGGTGATTGCGATTGATCGCTCCAGCAGTGATGCTCTGCGTATGACACTGGATCAGCTACGCCTGAGAGACGTGGCAAAAAATAGAACGCCAGACCGGATCAGGATTTCAATTTCTTCAGATAGGCTGTTTCCTGCTATTGGCTCTCGCATTGGCACCACGGCTCATCTGATGCCGCCGCAGGGGCCAGCCGAGCCGGGTGGTTTTGATTACCGGCGCTACGCCTGGTTTTTGAAACTCGGTGCAAATGGCTATACCCGAAGCCCAGTGGTTATGCTGACGCCGACAGATGATGAACTGCCCGTTCAGAGTCTGCGCTACAGACTCTCTGGTGAAATTCAGCGCCGCATTCCTGGCGAGACTGGCGCTTTGGCTGCGGCCATCGTGACCGGTGACAGAAGTGGTGTCGGGCAAAAAACGCTTCGGATTTTGAGGGTTAGCAATCTGGCGCACCTTCTGGCGATCTCCGGGTTGCATATGGGGCTGTTGACGGGATTTATCTATGCGGCCCTTCGCTTTGCCTTGTGTTTGGTTCCGCCGCTTGCCTTGCGCTTGCCGGTGAAAAAAATCGCCGCACTCAGCGCTTTGGGTGCGGCCTCGGTCTATTTAGCGCTTTCCGGTGGCAATGTTGCCACCGAACGCGCCTTTGTCATGGTTTGTGTGGCCCTGGGAGCCGTCCTTCTTAACCGAAGAGCAATCTCGCTTCGCACCGTAGCCGTTGCGGCAATTCTGGTCCTGATCCGGAGGCCAGAAACTCTTTTCAGTCCGGGGTTCCAGATGAGCTTTGCGGCAACAGGGGCACTGGTGGCTGTCTTTGGCTGGCTGCGGGACGCAGATATCTGGCTGGGGCCACGATGGGTCAGGCCGATTGCGACAGTTTTGATTTCTTCGGCGGTTGCAGGGCTTGCCACCGCGCCCTTTGGAGCCGGACATTTCAATATCCTTGCACACTACGGATTGCTTGCGAATATCTTGGCAGTTCCAATCATGGGGCTTGTGGTCATTCCTTCGGTCGTCCTGGCGCTTTGTCTTACCCCCTTTGGACTTGAACAGATCGGGTTGCTGTTTCTGGATATTGGATTGACCTGGATTTTGACTGTCGCGACTTTGGTTTCTGCGCTTCCAAATGCAGCCAGTGCTGTTCCCTCGCCCGGGCTCTGGGTCCTGCCGCTTCTGTCGCTTGGAGCGCTCTTTGTCATTCTGTGGCAGGGGCGTCTGCGTTGGCTGGGAACAATCCCTTTATGTTTGTCTTTTGCGTTTTGGTCGGCTGGGGACCGACCAAAAGTCCTGATCTCAGAAAACGGCGGGTTGGTCGGGATTCTTGGCTCAGAAGGGCGAGCGCTATCACGTGAAAAAGGGCAGGGTTATACCGCCATGCATTGGCTGACAGGAGACGGTGATACTGTCTCACAGGTTTTGGCCGCAAAACGCTGGCCCGCCTTGGCCAGCCCTGACTTTGGCGATTCTGAAGGGCTGAAACGCAGCCGGGTCGGAGCCTATACTCTTCTGCATGTCGTTGGTACGCGCAGCGCGAAGTTGTTGAGCGCCTGCGCCGCAGATGAGTTGGTAGTCTCAAATGTGGCGCTTGATCTGCAGGGGGACTGTCGGATTCTGCAGCCCAGTGTCCTGAGGTATACTGGGAGCATTCGCCTAGACGCGTCCGGAACCCTAGTTACTGCGGCGGAGCTCGCAGGAGACAGGCTTTGGACGCAGCCCTAGGCTAATCCAACATCAGTAGGCCGGTAGCCCCGAACAGCTGCAATCGCAGAACGGTCACAGGCCGGAGCCATGGCAACGGATTGAATAGGTCACAGACCGACCCTTTCCAGAACCTTCAACCGGCAGTTCTAAAAGCAATTGGAGAGGCGGGCCTCAATAGTTGCGGATCAACCCGACCAGACGTCCCTGAACTTTGACCTGATCCTCAGGATAAACCCGAGTCGGATAGGCCGGGTTTTCTGCCTCTAGGGAGATCGCCCCATCGCGTCTGAACAAGCGCTTTAGCGTTGCCTCTTCGTCGGCGACCAGAGCGACGACAATGTCGCCATCATCCGCTGTATCCGTTTCCCTAATGACAACGATGTCCCCGTCGTTGATCCCCGCATTGATCATCGAGTCGCCGCGCACTTCGAGAGCGTAATGTCTACCGTTGGAGGAGAGCATCGCCTGCGGCACCGCAACCTGATGGGAAATCTGGTTTATGGCCTCAATCGGGACGCCTGCCGCAATACGGCCCATCACCGAAAGCTCTATCGCAGCTGCAGTACCGCCCTGCCGGGGTTGGTCATTTTCAGCTTGGACAGAGCCTCCAGGAGAGGACCCGAAGTTGGCCACGCCAGTTGCAGACCCTATCGCAGCCCCGGCACCAGCAGGCCCTCGATTGCTGTACTCTTTGCTGTTTTCCGGCAGTCGCAAAATTTCGATAGCGCGGGCACGATGCGCCAGTCGCCGAATAAAGCCGCGTTCTTCAAGAGCGGTGATCAGGCGATGGATGCCAGATTTCGACCGCAGATCCAAAGCGACTTTCATCTCGTCAAAGCTGGGCGGAACACCATCCTGTTGCAGACGCCGATGAATGAATTCCAACAAATCCAACTGCTTCTTTGTCAACATGACAGTCTCTCCGCATCATAGAATTTTCTTTTGTTCTACTCATGTTCTCGTTTTGTGTCAACGCCTCTGCGCAGCGGAGGAGGTCTTTTGCGAAGGTTTTAAGTTTTCCAACCGTCTTCGGATGGACAAGAAAAGAGGTTCAGGAATGCTAAATCGCAATGTAGCTCATCATATCACCCGCCGCCCGTTCTGGGTCATTTGGGGCGCGCAGCATCAGCGCATTTGCATCTGAAAGAACGGTCAGAAGAGAGCTGTCCTGATTGGAAAACGCGGTGATTTCCCCTGCTGAAACCGCGGCGCGCATGTAATGCGCACGCGGGCCATTTGCCGGTAGCGGTTTGGCCAGACGGGCCGACTGGAAGCGATCAACCTCCTGGTCGAACCCCAGCAGTCGACGCAGGACCGGTTGCAAGAAGACATGACCGCAAGCCATTGCAGATACAGGGTTTCCAGGCAAACCGATCATGGCCATCTGATTCAGCCTGCCGGCCATCAAGGGTTTGCCCGGACGCATGGCCACTTTGTAAAAGGCGCGCTGCATCCCGAGATCCGCTGCGACTTTGCCGACCAGATCGTGATCGCCCACCGAAGCACCGCCAATCGTGACGACCAGATCGGCGCCGCGCGCCAGTGAAAAGGCCGTGCGCAGTGCAGGTTCGTTATCCCGGGCTATTGGCAGGATACGGGCTGCGGCGCCGAACTCTTCGAGCATCGCCTTCAGGCCAAATGTATTGGAGGCGATAATCTGGTCCGGACCAGGCGTGCCGCCGGGCATGACCAGCTCATCTCCGGTGGAAATCAGCGCCACAATGGGGCGACGGCGTACCGGAACCTCGGGGATGTTCATCGCGGCCAGCAGTGCGATGTCGGCAGGGCGCAGACGCCGCGGCGCCGTCATTCGCTGACCGTCCGTGAAATCACCACCGCAGGGCCGGATATTGCTGGAGGTGCCAGGATCATCCGTGATGGTGATCAGATTGTTGCGGCGGCTGACGTTTTCCTGAATGACGACAAAATCGGCCCCTTCGGGCACCGGAGCACCTGTGAAAATGCGCACAGCCTGGCCTGCTTCGATCTTGCCAGAAAAGCTATGACCGGCTGCGGCTTCGCCAATGACTTGGAACATCGCATGCATTTCGACTTCGTCGGCCTTCACCGCATAGCCATCCATGGCGGATGCAGAAAACGGTGGCTGATCTCGGCGGGCACAGACATCCTCGGCCAAGACACGGCCAGAGGCCTGCGCCAAAGGAACCTGTTCCATATCAAGCGGGGAAACGAGATCAAGAAGATGGGTGCGCGCGGCCTCTACTGAAATCATCTATGCCTCGTATCGCCCTGATTTTCCGCCATCCTTCAAGACAACACGGATGCCACCGATCTGCATCGCCTTGTCGACAGCCTTGGCCATGTCATAGACAGTGAGTGCGGCAGTCGACGCGGCAGTCAGGGCTTCCATCTCGACGCCGGTTTGGCCTGTGGTCTTGACTGTGGCTTCGATCCGAACGCCGGGCAGGTCGGGATCCAGCGCCAGTTCAACGGCAACCTTGGTGATTGGCAGGGGGTGGCACAGCGGGATCAGGGTCGCCGTCTGCTTGGCACCCATGATGCCGGCTAGGCGGGCAACGCTCAGCACATCGCCCTTTTTGGCCTTGCCTTGTGATATGATTTCATAGGTTTGTGGCGCCATCGTGATGTGGCCTTCGGCAACCGCCACCCGGGAGGTGAACTCCTTGTCGGAGACGTCGACCATATGGGCATCGCCCTTGGTATCAAAATGGGTCAGGGACATCACAGCGCTCCGGGAATGAGGGGATTGGCCAAAATATGGCGAGTGGCGGAGGCGACATCATCCTGGCGCATCAGGGATTCACCGATGAGAAAGCTGCGCGCGCCATAGCGCGCCATATCGGAAAGATCCTGGGGGGTAGAAAGGCCACTTTCGCAGACAATTGTGCGTCCTGCGGGCACCAGACGAGACAAATGGCGCGTCGTTTCCAGCGTGGTCTCAAAGGTTTTGAGGTTGCGGTTGTTGATCCCCATCAAGGAGGAATTCAACGCCGAGGCGCGCTCCAACTCTTCCTCGTCGTGAACCTCGAGCAAAACGTCCATACCCCAGCCCACGGCGCAGTCCTCCAGTTCTGCCGCCTGACTGTCGGTAACCGAAGCCAGAATGATTAGAATACAGTCGGCCCCTAAGGCGCGGGCCTCGGCTACCTGATAGGTGTCATACATGAAATCCTTGCGCAGCGCGGGGAGCTTACAGGCGGCGCGCGCTGCGACCAAAAAGGATTTATCGCCCTGAAAACTGGGCGTATCGGTCAGCACCGAAAGGCAGGCGGCACCGCCTTGCTCATAGGCCTGAGCCAGAGCGGCGGGGTCAAAATCTTCGCGGATCAAACCTTTGGAGGGGCTGGCTTTCTTGATTTCGGCGATCAGCCCGTACCCTTCGCGGGAGGCACTGGTCAGAGCGGCGGCAAAGCCGCGCGTCGGTGACGCATCACGGGCTTCGGCCTCGACCTCGGAAAGTGGCTTGGCAGCCTTGTCGGCGGCCACTTCTTCCAGCTTATAGGCTTTGATCCTATCCAGCACGTTTTCAGCCATCTCCAAGCTCTCCAGTCTATTGTGTCCAGTTTATCGGCTCTTCGCCACGGGCGGTAAGCCAGGTGTTGATGGCCGAAAAGGGCCGGGATCCAAAAAAACCGCGACGCGCCGAAAGCGGCGAGGGATGGGCGGTTTTCAAGATCAGGTGATCGCCCGTATTGATGAATTTTTCAAGCCTTTGCGCCTGTTTTCCCCACAAAACAAAGGCAGTGGGCCGCGCAGAAACCCGCATCAGAATCTGTTCCGCCAAAACCTGCCATCCAAGATCTTTGTGACCGTTGGCGTCACCGGCAGGAACGGACAGGGCGGTATTCAGCAGCAAAACACCCTGACGCGCCCAGTGGCGCAGGTCACCATTGGCAGGTGTCTCGCCAATGTCTTCTTGTAACTCTTTGAATATGTTCGAAAGAGATCGGGGAAGGGGATGAACGTCAGGTGCCACAGAAAAGGCGAGCCCATGGGCGTGCCCCGGTGTCGGGTAGGGATCCTGGCCTAGAACCACGACGCGCGTCTGATAGGCGGGCGTAAGATCAAGGGCGGCAAAACGCTGTGCGTCTGGCGGCAGAACTGACCGGCGGTCTGTCTTTAAGGCCTTCGCAATTCGAGGCCAGTCCGTTTCGAAGAACGCAAGGTCTGCCCAGTCACCACCTGGCCAGTCGCCAGTTTTTGGCATGTCCTGAGGCAGATCTTCTGTCAGAGACATCAGGCTGCGGCCGAGGTGATTTTGACCAATGCGTCCAGCTTTGATTTTGCCGCACCGGAATCGATGCTTTCGCGCGCTCTTTCAACACCTTCTCGCAGAGATTCAACGGAGTTGGCCACCACCAGTGCTGCCGCTGTATTCAGCAAAACGGCATCCCGGTAGGCTGAGGCCTTGCCGTCCAGAAGGGCGCGGAAGGCATTTGCATTGTCTTGTGGGCTGCCACCGACAATGGCCTCAAAAGGGTGCACTGGCAGGCCCGCGTCTTCGGGATGCAGCTCGACATCGCGGATGGATCCGTCTTCTTCCAGCGCAGAGACCCAGCTGATGCCGGTGATGGTCAACTCGTCGGTGCCGTCTGAGCCATGCACTAACCAGGCCCGTTCCGAACCAAGCTGGCCAAGGGTCTCGGCCATGGGGCGGATCAGCTCGCGGCTAAAGGCACCGGTGAGTTGTCTTTTGACACCGGCAGGATTTGTCAATGGTCCCAAAATGTTAAAGATGGTTCTTGTGCCCAGCTCCTGGCGGGTCGGCATCACATGGGCCGTTGCCGGGTGGTGCATAGGGGCCATCATGAAACCAATGCCACAGGTATTGATCGCCCGTTCCACCACATCGGGTGTGACCATGACATTGATGCCCATCTGGCTTTGTACATCGGCGGTACCCGAGGGCGGCGACAGATTTCGGGTGGCGGGTTTTGGCACAAAAAAACCCCCCCCCGCCGCTACGAATGCCGTGGCCGTCGAGATATTCAGCGTGTGTTTGCCATCGCCGCCCGTGCCGACAATATCCATCGCCCCGGCAGGCGCTTTCACCGGATTACATTTCGCCCGCATCACCGAAGCGGCAGCGGCATATTCATCCACTGTTTCACCGCGCGTGCGCAGCGCCATCAGCAAGCCGCCGATTTGGCTGGGTGTCGCTTCGCCTTCAAAGAGCAGCGTAAAGGCTTGTTCTGCCTCGCTTCTGCTCAGAGGGCGGTCGGCAGCGGCCCCAATCAGGGGCTTTATCAGGTCGCTCATGCGGGCACCTTCATGACATCGAGAAAATTCTGCAACAAGGCGTGACCGTGTTGTGACGCGATGGATTCTGGGTGGAACTGCACCCCATGAATAGGTAGCTCGCGATGCTGCAATCCCATAATGGTGCCATCTTCCAGCTCGGCGGTGATTTCAAGACAGTCGGGCAGAGTCTCCCGGTCAACAACCAAGGAGTGATAGCGGGTCGCTTCAAAGGGGCTCGGCAGGCCGGCAAACAGGCCTTTGTTCTTGTGATGCATCAAACCCATCTTGCCGTGCACGATCTCATGACAGCGGGTGACCTTGCCCCCAAAGGCTTGACCGATAGTCTGATGGCCAAGGCAGACCCCCATCAGCGGCGTGCCGGTTTCGGCGGCAGCCTGCGTCAGCGCCAGGCAAATGCCAGCTTGATCCGGGTCTTTTGGGCCCGGTGACAACAGGATCCCTTTGGGGTTCAGGGCCATGGCTTCCTGGACATTCAGCGCGTCATTGCGGTGAACTTCCATCTCGGCGCCGAGCTCACCCAGGTAATGTACCAGGTTGTAGGTAAAGGAGTCGTAGTTGTCGATTAACAGCAGCATCTTGGCGGGCTCTTTTATGGGTGGCGGGCCGGGGGCGCGCCGCAGTATAGTGGTTGGACTATACATGTTCAGGCTTGCAGGGCAGCGTCAAGGGCAGGACGTTCATTTGGCGCACAGCAAACACTCTGACGGACAGGATTGAAGCGCAGAACAGGGGCCCGGGGCCATGACTGCTGCTTTTGGCAAATAAGCGACCCGACAACAGGGTCGGACCAGGGATGAGAGGCAAGACCGCGATGAAAGGGTTTCTCGGAGGTGTCAGTATCGGCACGCTTGTGGCAGTTTCCGGTGCTGCGATGTGGTCGCTTTCGACGCCGATGCCCACACGGGTAGAGGTGGCGACCAAGACACCCGATCGGGCGGTACAACCCGAAACCTCCGAGACGCCCCCCTCGGTAGAGGGGCAGACCCGCGACGCCGATCTCGTAGAGGCCGCACCGGTCTCCCCGGAAACAACACCGGGCGAGGATCCGAGCCCAATCGCTTCTGTTGATACGGAGCCGGGGCAAAAGCCTCTGGTCGGGGTGGCCACAGGTGTATCGCAGGGCGATATTTCATCGGGCGCCAGTGTCAAAACCTTGCCTTCTGGTGCTGGCCAGTCTCCGTCTGTGGCAGCAAGTGCTGTGGCTCCACAGCAGCCCGGGGGTGAAAGTGACCTTGAGGTATCCACCCAGACTGCAGCCCTTCCTGAACGAGAACCCGAACCGGTATTGGAAACGGATCAGGCCGTTGTCGACCCGGATGCGGCTGGAGCCGGTCAGACCGACGCTGGTATTTCTGGGAGCCCTTCGGTGGTGGCGACGGTCACGTTGCCAGGGATTGGCGATGCGCCCTCTGCGACGACTCTGCCAACGATCGTGATTTCTCCGTCGGCGCGCAACGTTCCGGATGTACAGGCCAGAGAGACGGACAATGCGTCGGGTTCTGAGCCTGCCGCCCCAGCTGGTGACGTACCCGTTTCTGCTGCGCCAGCCCAGGAGGACAGTACCGATGCGGGCGAAGATGCCGATGCTCCCTCTCGTGAGACAGGCGTGGCGTTACCAACGACCGACAGCGAAACCAGGTCCAGTGGCCCGCAGATTGGGACAAGGGTTGTCCCGTTGACGGAGCGCGATAGAACCGCCGAAGCCGAGGTTCCTACACCACCCGGCGACGCCACCGCTGAGGGAGCAGCAGATGCTCTGCGGACACCGTTTGAGGCCAATGCGCAGCCCTATAAGGCCCAGGACAGCCGCCCATTGATGTCGATTGTCCTGATTGATGATGCGGATGCGATCGGCGCCGAGGCGCTGGCGGAATTTCCCTATCCGCTCACCTTTGCAATCGACCCGAATGATCCAAAAGCGGCGGAAAAAATGACGGCACGCCGGGCCGCAGGGTTCGAAGTGTTGATTCTGGCTGATCTGCCGCGAGAGGCTGCTCCGCAGGATGCGGAAACCGCCATGGCAGTCTGGCTCAAAAACCTGCCGCTAGCTGTTGGTGTGCTCGAAGGGGTCGAGACAGGCTTTCAGGGGAACCGTCCACTTGCAGATCAGATGGTCGTCGCCATCGAGGGGGCAGGCCTTGGCATGGTGATGCAGAATAGTGGATTGAACACCGTGCAAAAGCTGGCTTTGCGCGATGGTCTGGCCTCTGGCGTGGTGTTTCGAGACTTTGACGGGGCGGGGCAAAACCCGCGTGCGATCCGCCGGTTCCTGGATCAGGCCGCGTTTCGCGCCCGCCAAGAAGGCGCTGTGATCATGCTCGGGCGGCTGCGCCCCGAAACCATTTCAGCACTTTTGCTCTGGGGGCTTCAGGATCGGGCCAGCCAGGTTGGACTGGCACCAGTTTCGGCTGGATTGCTTGCCAATCTGGAGCCGTGATTTCTATGCGCTCCAGTTGAAGCGGGACGCACAATCTACTGCAACGGCGGCTGCAAGGGTGGCGGTGTGATCCATCCAAAAAAAGAAGGGGCCCCCAATACTGGAGGTCCCTTTTTCTGTGTCCGATTCTGTGTCCGAAAGTCAGTTCAAAAGGTCAACTATTACCCTTGCCGACAAACCGCGCAGCATCCGCCGCAGCGCGGCGGATGGCATTGGATTTGTGAACCGTCTCCATATATTCCGCCTCGGGGTCACTGTCATAGACAACGCCGCCCCCGGCCTGCACATAAAGCGTCTGATCCTTGACGATAGCAGTGCGCAGGGCGATGCACATATCCATGTCGCCCCCGGCTGAGAAATAGCCGACACCGCCGCCGTAGACGCCACGCTTTTCCGGCTCAAGCTCGTCAATGATTTCCATCGCCCGCACTTTGGGGGCACCAGAAACGGTGCCCGCAGGCATGCCGGCAAAGAAGGCATCCAGTGCGTCTTTGTCCTCGCGCAGCTCACCGACCACGTTCGACACGATATGCATCACATGACTGTAGCGTTCGATGATGAACTGTTCCGTTGGTCGCACCGTGCCGATCTTGGCGACGCGACCTGTGTCATTGCGCCCGAGATCCAGCAGCATCAGATGTTCTGCCAGTTCCTTCTTGTCGGCGAGAAGATCCAGCTCGTTTGCCTTGTCTTCTTCGGGCGTCTCCCCCCGTGGACGGGTGCCTGCGATGGGGCGGATGGTGACCTCATTGCCAAAGACCCGAACCAGAATTTCCGGGCTGGCACCGATGACCTGAAAGCCACCGAAGTTGAAATAGAACATAAAGGGCGAAGGGTTGGTACGCCGAAGCGAGCGATAAAGCGCAAAAGGCGGCAGCGGAAACTCCTGGCTCCAGCGCTGTGCTGGGACCACCTGAAAGATATCGCCGGCGCGGATGTAGTCCTTGGCCTTTTCCACCGCGGCCATATAGCCCGCTTTGGTGAAATTCGATACAGGGGGGGCTACTTCGCGGGCGTCGCCCAGATCGCGCGCCTCGCCGGGCATGGCGCGCTCCAGATCGCGCACCGCATCCATCACCCGCTCGGCGGCCTGCGCATAGGCGGCGCGGGCGGTCTGACCATCGCTGACCCAGGCCGGTGACACCACGGCGACTTCGCCCTTGACGCCATCCAGAACCGCAATCACCGAAGGACGCATCATGATGGCATCGGGCAGGCCGAGCGGATCGGGATTTACGTCAGGCAGGTGTTCCACATGGCGCACCATATCATAGCCCAGATAGCCAAACAGACCGGCAGCGGCCTGCGGCAGATCATCCGGCAGATCAATCTTGCTTTCGGCCAGCAGGCTACGCAGATTGTCCAGCGGATTGCCATCCTGGGGTGTGAAATCCTCGCTGTCGAACCGGGCAGACCGGTTCAGCGCCGAAGCCTCCCCGTGACTGCGCCAGACCAGGTCGGGCTTCATGCCGATGATGGAATAGCGCCCGCGCACCTCACCGCCGGTTACCGATTCCAGCATAAAGGCGTCCTTTTGGGCGCCAGTAAGTTTCAGCATAAGGGACACTGGTGTGTCGAGATCGGCGGCAAGCCGAGTATAGACAACCTGGTTTTCACCGGCCTCATAGGCCTGGGCGAAACTGTCGAAATCTGGGGTCAAAGCCATGGTTTTGCGCAGCCCTTACTGATAGTTGGCCTGAACGGCATTGAGCGCTTGCTGATCAACGCGTGGAGCGGCCCGCAGCTGCGCGTCACTGACAAATGCCTCGAAAAGCGCCTCGGAGAGCGCCTGATCCAACTGCGCGTCCAGAGCTTCTGCCAAAAGCGTCATCTCTTCGTTTTCTTCGGCTGGCAGGATGTCTTCCAGGCGCACAATCACAGTGGATCCTTCGCCTGTGATCAGCTGCGTTGCACCAGGCTCCATGGTGAAAATCTGGTTCATCATATCCGCCGGGGTGGTATCGAGATAGGCGGTACGGGTGAGACCGGTCTCTTGTTTAACCTCAGATCCTTCGGGGAAGGCACCGTTTGTCGTGACCTCAGCCAAAATGGCTTCGGCCTGGGTTTTCACAGCAGTGGCCAGACGGTCGGCATTCCAGGCATCCAGAACGCTTTGCTTTGCGGCTTCAAAGGGTTCGGGGCGCTCGGGCAGGATCTCGTCCAGGCGCAGGGCAAAGAGGCTGCCATCACCAAGGAACTCTGCCGTTGGGAAATCTTCCAGTGTGACGGTGCTGGCGGCGGTGCGAAAGCCTTCGTAGGCGGAGATACCGTCACCGGCCTCACCCGTCCAGTCGAGTGTCCCGACCTGCATGTCACCTTCGTCAGCCAATTCTTCCAGGGTGGCGCCACCGGCCAGCAGGTCGTTGATCTCTTCGGATTCTTGTTCGATCACGCGGCGTGCGCGGTCGGCGGCGATCTCATCGCGCAGCTCTGTTTTGGCATCGTCATAGCTGGTTTCACGGGCCTCAAGTTGGCCGTTCACCCGGTAAAGGGCTGCCCCCAGATCCGAAGGCAGAGGGCCGACGACGGTACCAATTTCGGCTGCGAACACGGCATCGGCTGCCGTTCCCAGATCACCCATTGTGACATCGCCCATATCGATATCCTGCAGGGCCAGGCCGCGATCCTGTACCAGAACTTCAAAAGTGGTGCCGCCGACATCCAGCTGTGCCTTGGCGCTAGCCGCCGCCTCATCATCGGCAAAGACCAGGCGTTCCACCAGGCGCCGTTCCGGCACCTGATACTGATCACTGCGCTCATCGAACAAAGCACGCAGCGCGTCTTCATCGACCTCGACGCTGTCCAGCAGCATGTCGGGGCTGAGGCGGGCATAGGTAATGCGCTTGGTTTCGGGCAGGGTGAATTGATCGGCGTTTGCGTCGTAAAACCCTTTCAATACCGCATCATCGGGTACCTCTTGTGTTAACGCGAACTGGTCGCCACTGATCTGCACATAGGAGAAACTGCGACGCGCACCGATATAACTGGTCAGGGTTTTGGTCAGAACATCCGGCATTTCAGCACCGACAACGATGGCGCCCTGAACCAGGGTGCGGGCCGATTCACGGCGCAGGTCTGCCTCGAATTCGGTTTCGTTGAAGCCTGCGTTCTGCAGGGCAAATGTGTAGGCCTGGCGGTCAAAATTGCCGCTGGTATCCTGAAACGCTGGGATCTCTCTCAGCTCGTTCAGCAGATTTTCGTCGCCAATGGACAACCCCAGAGTTTTGACCTCGTTGTCGATGGCCGCAAGCGAGATCAGACGCCCCAGAACCGCGCGATCCATGCCAAAGGCTGACATTTGCGCGATTGTCATGGTTTGGCCGCTTTGGGCCTGAAGGGCGCGCTGTTCGCGCTGCAATTCACGCATATAGGCCTCGACGCTGACCTCCTGGTCTCCGACCTGTGCGACCGAGGTGACTGAGCCACTGAAGTTCACCGCGCCAAATCCGGCGAGGCCGACAATCAGCAGGCCCATTAGGATCCAAACAAAGGTTTTGGAAAGTTGTTTTACGCCTGTGGCCATAGTGCCCTCTTTCTGCCGGATCCGGGGGCGCTGCGGGGGTCAGATCCCTGCTGCTGCCCTGCCCAAATGAGTTTCGTTACTTGCATACGCTGCCACCCCAAGAGGAGCAAGATCTCCTGCACCCAAGGGCGATTGTTCCTTAAGGTTCCTGTTGGTTCCCTTGCAGCAGCGGAGAAATAGCAGGCAAAAACCGTTCAACCCTTGCTGCTCCGCTGCCCGCTGGTGAGAGAAAGGTTTGATTGCGGATCAGGGGGTGAAGTTTTCCAACCTGGAAAAGAGTTCCGCAATCCCACCCGCGTCCACATTGGCAAAAGCGATGCGGAATTGCCGTTCTGCGGATTTGTCCCCGTCAGGCATGAACATGGTTCCGGGCAGCATCAGAACGGAGGCCTCGGTGACCAGTCTTTTGGCAATTTCCTCGGCGCTGAGGTCAAAGGGGTGTTCCACATAGGCGAAATAGGCACCACATCCCAAGAGCCGCCAACCGCGTTTTTCGAGCGTTGGAAACCCTGCGAGAATGGCCTGTTTTCGAGCCAGAATTTCGTCCCTTTCACCCGCCAGCCAGGGTTGCAAGTTTTCTATACCCCAAAGAGCGCCGATCTGTCCCAGCTGTGAGGGGCAGATAGTGACTGTATCCAAAAACTTTTCCATTTCGAACAATTTAGTAGGTGCGGCTGCAATGGCGCCGACCCGATGTCCGGTCAGCCGATAGGCCTTCGAAAAGGAGTAAAGATGGACCAGATGGTCGCTCCAGTCCGGGTCCTGAAACAGGGAATGTGGTGCGCCAGTGCGGCTGTCAAAGTCACGGTAGGTCTCATCAACGATCAGAGTGATGCCCTGTTGTTTTGCCAGATCATAAAAGGCCCGGAGCAGGCCTGCGGGGTATTCCACGCCCGTTGGGTTGTTTGGAGTCACCAGGACGATGGCCTTGGTCCGGGGGGTGATAAGAGCCCTGGCAGTGTCCAGATCGGGCAACATATCGCCGTTCACCTGTAGAGGAACTGCACGGACGTCTGCCAGATCAAGCCACATTTTGTGATTGAAATACCAGGGCACCGGGATGATCACTTCGTCGCCTGCGCCGCATAGGGCTGCGATGGTGGCTGCAAAGGCCTGATTGCAGCCCGAGGTGATTCCTATCTGGACTGCTGTCAGTTCCGCTTCATAGTGATCTGACATCTGACGAGCCAGGGACTGGCGCAGATCGTCACGACCCAGAACCGCTCCGTAAAGATGCGCGCTGTCGTCTGAAAGCGCGGCATCGGCCAGGGCCTGACGCAGCCCCAGTGGGGGCGGGTCGGCGGGAGCGGCCTGGCTTACGTTGAGCAGCGGGCGATCCTCGGGAAAGGTCACGCCCTCGACCCAACGGCGGGATTCGACGATGGGGGAAAGAAATGTTGCCTCTGTGTGCGACTTGGTCATGCCCGCTCCTGTTTGCCAGATCGATGTCTCTGGCAGAAGTGGTAGGGCCTTGTTATCAGGATGGCAATCTCTCGCTGTTTTGTGGACCATAGGTTCAAGACGAGGCAAAGAAAAACGCGCCTGTAACAGGCGCGTTGATGGTAGTTCAAGTTGGGCTTGGAGACGGATCAGTCGGTGCCGCGATAGGGTTCAACATATTGCAGAGCCATATCCCATGGGAAGAAGATCCAGGTGTCCTGGCTCACTTCGGTGATGAAGCTGTCTACCATTGGGCGGCCCTTGGGCTTGGCGTAGACGGTGGCAAAATGCGCCTTGGGATACATCTCTCGGACCAACTCCAGGGTTTTGCCGCTATCAACGAGATCGTCGATGATCAGGACGCCTTCGCCATCGCCCATCAGACCCGCATTCGGGGCCTTGATGACTTCGGCATTGCCTTGGTCCTGATGATGGTAGGATTTCACGGAAATGGTATCGACCGTGCGGATGTCCAGTTCGCGGCTGATGATCATCGCGGGGGCCATGCCACCACGGGTGATTGCGACCAATGCCCGCCAGGCGCCATTGTCCGGCCCTTGGCCGTCCAGGCGCCAGGCCAGAGCCCGGCTGTCGCGATGGATCTGGTCCCAGCTGATATGAAACCCTTTTTCATGCGGCAGGCGGTCGGTCATCTTTATGGCTCCGGCGATTTGGGCGTCGGCAGACGCGGAACGAAGGCGGGCAGGGGGCGAAGGTCTGGATATACGCCCGCGGCATTTAGAGAGTTATGTAATGCGTGATGTGCTTGGTTGATATCGTCCTGTTGATATCGTCCTCACACTGCTTGGTAAAAGAAAAACTTGCCCCCGCCGCGCCTGACGCGCGGACAGAGGCCAGCCCCTTAGCGGGGTTACTTGGTGATGTCTGGCGCATCCACGGCCTTCATGCCGACCACGTGATAGCCCGCATCCACGTGCAGGTTTTCGCCCGTGACGCCCGAACTGAGGTCCGACAACAGATAAAGCGCGGATTTGCCGACATCATCTGTGGTCACATTGCGACGCAGGGGCGAGTTGTACTCGTTCCACTTCATGATGTAGCGGAAATCACCAATGCCCGAAGCGGCGAGCGTTTTGATCGGCCCGGCAGAAATCGCATTGACGCGAATGCCATCCTTGCCAAGATCCTCGGCGAGATATTTTACCGAAGCCTCAAGCGCGGCTTTGGCGACACCCATCACATTATAGTGTGGCATCACCTGTTCGGCTCCGTAATAGGTGAGCGTCAGCATCGAGCCACCTTCGTCCATCATTTTTTCCGCGCGTTTGGCAATGGCGGTAAAGGAATAGACGGAAATATCCATTGTCATCTGGAAGTTCGACCGGCTGGTGTCGACATAGCGACCGCGCAGTTCGTTCTTGTCGGAAAAGCCAATGGCATGAACGACAAAATCCAGTTTGCCCCATTTTTCCTCAAGGGCTGCAAACAGCGCATCCATCGAGGCTTCATCCGAAACATCGCAGGGCAAGACAATGTCGCTGCCCAGCTGTGCAGCCAAGGGAGCTACACGTTTTTTCAGAGCATCACCCTGAAAGGAAAAGGCCAGTTCGGCACCTGCATCGGCACAGGCCTTGGCGATCCCCCAAGCGATAGACTTGTCATTGGCCAGGCCCATGATCAGACCGCGCTTGCCGGCCATCAATTGATTAGACATTCAGGTTCTCCGCCTGTGATCCGTGAAGTTAAAGACGTTTAATATGACGGAGCGTTGCCTTCAAGGGGAGAGAATGGCTTCCGTCTCAAGGGGGCCTTGCCGTTCCGAAAAGCCCTGCCTACTGTGCCGGCAAGACAAATGACGAGGTTCCCATGAGTGAGCGGTCTGGAATTTTTGCCGGCAATGATCCCTTCGACATTGCACGGTCATGGCTGGCAGAGGCTGAAACCTCTGAAATCAATGACCCCAATGCGATTGCCCTAGCAACGGTAGACGCGAACGGATTGCCTAACTCCCGCATGGTTTTGCTCAAGGAAATAGAGGCCGAGGCCTTTGTTTTTTATACAAACTATGAAAGCGCCAAGGCACAGGAGCTGGATCAGGCCGGAAAGGCCTCCTTTGTGATGCACTGGAAATCCTTGCGTCGGCAGATTCGGGTGCGCGGCGACATCAGTCGTGAAGAAGGGCCAAAGGCCGACGCTTATTATGCCTCGCGCTCTCTCAAAAGCCGGTTGGGCGCCTGGGCGTCGCAGCAATCTCGTCCACTAGAAAGCCGTGGGGCGCTGATGGCCGAGGTTGCAAAGGTCACAGCCTCCAAGGGGCCGAATCCCCCGCGTCCGCCATTTTGGGGCGGATACCGGATCACCCCGGTTGAAATCGAGTTTTGGGCTGACGGAACCTTCCGACTGCACGACAGGTTCGTCTGGCGTCGTCAGAGCAAACAGGACGATTGGTCGGTATCGAGGTTAAATCCTTAAGCTGTTTTGGTGGAAAATAGCACTTTCCTAACAAATGGGACGATTTTTGCTTGAACTTTAGGGGTAGAATCGCGCATCACGTTATCACGAAAATGAAAAAGACGCAGTGGATGAGATAAGTGGCAGAAGATCTGAGCAGCCTGCAGCAAATCCAAGGCCTGGTTAAATGGTTCGATCCCGCAAAGGGGTATGGTTTTGTTGTGTCCGATCTGGGCGGCCCTGATATTTTGTTGCATATAAATGTATTGCGTAACTTTGGCCAAAGTTCTGTGGCCGATGGCACGCGTATCGAAATTGTAACCCATCAAACAGACCGTGGCGTTCAAGCCGTCGAGATTCTGGACATCGTGCCGCCCGAGCGGGACGAGACTCCGGTCCTGAGCGATTTCACTGATCTCGATCTGACCGAATTGCAATCGCGCCCTCTGGTGCCGGCCCGGGTGAAATGGTTCAACAAGGGTAAGGGCTTTGGCTTTGCCAATGTCTTTGGCCGTGACGAAGACGTCTTTTTGCACGTCGAAGTTCTGCGCCTTTCGGGACTGTCTGATTTGCAACCGGGCGAAGCGCTGGCGATGCGGATCATAGATGGCAAACGCGGCCAGATGGCTGCCGAGGTTCAGGCCTGGGAGGCCGCCCTCGACGAATGTGAACAGGACTGATCCTGCTATGCGGCTGAGAGGGATACTTCTCGCCGCAGCTGTTTTCGGCCTAGTGTTTGGCCTAAGCAATTCCACCCCAGTTTCTGCTGCAGACTGTCGCCCGGATCGGGTAGATCTGCGCGGCGGCTGGGGACAGATTTCCTTCTCCGTAGAAATTGCTGATACTGATGCGCTGCGCGCTCAGGGGTTGATGTTTCGTGAGACCCTGCCGCGCGGTTCCGGTATGCTATTTGTCTACCCCAAGCCTCAGCGCGCTGCGTTCTGGATGAAGAATACGCTGATCCCCCTGGATATTATTTTTCTCAATGAGACCGGTCAGGTAACCCGTGTTCACGAAGGGGCCGTTCCCGGTGATCTGACACCTTTGCCAGGCGGGGATGATGTCTTTGCGGTGCTCGAAATCAACGGCGGTCTGGCGGCTAAATATGGAATTTCGACAGGCAGTCAGATGCGCCACAAAGTTTTTTCAAATAGTGCACCAATTTGGCCTTGTTAGGGGTTTTCAAATCAGTTCACTGGCGTTAGGAACAGCGCACGGTCCGGGGCGTGGCGCAGTCTGGTAGCGCACCTGTTTTGGGTACAGGGGGTCGTGAGTTCGAATCTCGCCGCCCCGACCATTTCAAAGGAACCCAAGTTTCCTTTGATGCTTTCTCGAGAGTGGTAGCCTAGCTACCCTCTCGGGACAGAGCACTCTCTAAACCATCCCCACGACATTCATTGCAGCCAAATTGACAGACTACACTTGCATTCTGGTAGCCGGTTTCTTTCGCCTATCTGCTTTGGGGAAACCAACAGCTATCTGGGTAAACTGCGCAGTAGTCATCACAGAGCGTCCGGTGGGGGAATTTTCCCTTCCAATGCCAAGCACCCGATTCCTTGCCCGGGGTTGCAGATCTCGCGTCAATCAGTGCGGTTTCTTTGGGTTTTCTCCCTGAAAACCGCACAGGCCTACCGGAATTGCACGATTCAGATCTGCTTTGGTCCAGAGACTCGAAGGAAAAGTACTCTGGCAGGCCAAAATGCCGGGAAAATTCGGCTGACTCCTTCAGAATCACCTGGCAGGTCGACTGCTTCGTTTCCATGGGTGCGCTGCTCTGCGGTTAATGCTTTGTTAATCATGTGACGCGAAAGCGCTTCATATGGACTGGTTCAACCTGGTTCTTTTGGACAGACCACTTCGTGTTGCCCCTTTCAAAGCTGTGCACATATGCAACAGTTGGCACGTTTGAAAGTGAGTTGGGGTGGTGCCTGAAATTTTCAAAACCTGCCTATTTTTTTGGCAAAGGCAGCCCCTTTGGATGGGGTGTTTATGAGCTTTCAGTGACAAGCTCCTAAAGATACCATAAAATTTCAGGGTCAAGTGTTTTGTAACTATTCCACCTTGTTCCGGGCCTGGTTGTGGATGAATCATTACCATTCCCCGCAAGCGAGCACCCGCCGAGGCCGTCAACAGAAAAGATCCTCGAAAAGTGGTAAAATTTCCGTTGACCATATAGTGCAGAATACGCCAAATTGTGGGTGCAAGTTGGCGCGCCACTAAATCTTGTATGTGGTTCCGGTGTGGCAACTAGATGAAAACATAAGTTACATCCCCAGAGATGGCCGGCGATGGCCTGAAAATTACTGCCCTTTCGGGCGGCATCCCGGCTGGTTTGTGTTTTTCGGACAGGAGATGGCCGCAGCTGATGCGGCGACAGAATTCATGGCAAAGATGGTGAAATTCGCCTTTTTGCATCCAGAAAACGTGCCAATCAAAAAGGGCAGCGCATGAAAATCGAGCGGAAGTTTACCAAGTCAGGCCAGGACGCCTATTCAAACCTGGATTTCATTTCGGCAACCTCCGAAATCCGCAATCCTGATGGTTCCATCGTCTTCCGTCTCGAAAACATCGAAGTCCCGTCAAGCTGGAGCCAGGTCGCCAGCGACGTCATCGCCCAAAAGTATTTCCGCAAGGCTGGTGTGCCGGAGCGACTGAAGAAAGTCCCCGAGGCAGATGTGCCCGAGTTTTTGTGGCGTTCGGTAGCCGATGGCAAGGATGTCGCGACCGGCGGCGAAACCTCCTCTAAGCAGGTCTTTGACCGTCTTGCTGGTGCCTGGGCCTATTGGGGCTGGAAGGGCGGCTACTTCACTAGTGAAGACGACGCACGCGCCTATTTTGATGAAATGCGCCACATGCTCGCAACGCAGCGCGCGGCGCCAAACAGCCCGCAGTGGTTCAACACTGGCTTGCATTGGGCCTATGGCATCGACGGGCCAGCGCAGGGCCACCACTATGTTGACTACAAGACCGGTAAGCTGACAAAATCCAAAAGCTCATATGAGCACCCACAGCCACATGCTTGCTTCATCCAGTCGGTTTCCGATGATCTGGTCAATGACGGCGGCATCATGGATCTCTGGGTGCGCGAGGCGCGTCTGTTCAAATATGGCTCCGGCACCGGTACCAATTTCTCGCATCTGCGAGGCGAAGGAGAAGCCCTGTCCGGGGGCGGCAAATCTTCTGGCCTGATGGGGTTTTTGAAGATTGGTGATAGGGCCGCAGGCGCGATCAAATCTGGTGGCACCACCCGGCGCGCGGCCAAGATGGTGATCGTTGATGCAGACCACCCCGATATCGAAGACTTCATCCAGTGGAAGGTCATTGAAGAGCAGAAAGTAGCCTCGATCGTGGCTGGCTCCAAAATGCACGAAAAGATGCTGAACGGTATCTTTCAGGCGATCCGGTCCTGGGATGGCGCGGCAGATGATGCCTTTGAGCCCGGCGCCAATCCGGCGCTGAAGCAGGCACTACGCGAAGCCAAAAAGGTCGCAGTGCCGGAAACCTATGTCAAACGCGTGCTGGACTATGCCAAGCAGGGCTACGACAGCATCGAGTTTCCCACCTATGATACGGATTGGGATTCCGAGGCCTACAGCTCTGTCTCGGGCCAGAACTCGAACAATTCGATCCGCGTAACCAATGCCTTTTTGCATGCGGTTGAAAAAGACGCCGACTGGCAGCTGATCAATCGCACCGACGGCAAGGTCTCCAAGACCGTGAAGGCCCGCGATCTGTGGGAAAAGGTCGGCCATGCGGCCTGGGCCTGTGCTGATCCCGGCATTCAGTTCCACGATACCGTGAACGAATGGCATACCTGCCCGAATGACGGTGAGATTCGCGGATCAAACCCCTGTTCTGAATATATGTTCCTGGATGATACGGCCTGTAATCTGGCGTCGTTGAACCTGCTGACCTTCTACAAGAATGGGCAGTTTCAGGCCGAAGACTACATGCATGCTTGCCGTCTGTGGACTGTGACGCTGGAAATTTCCGTCACCATGGCGCAGTTCCCGTCAAAAGAGATCGCGCAGCGGTCGTATGACTTCCGGACCCTTGGACTTGGCTACGCCAATATTGGCGGGTTGCTGATGAATATGGGCCATGGCTATGACAGCGACGAAGGGCGCGCGCTTTGCGGATCGCTCACGGCTTTGATGACTGGCGTTGCCTATGCCACCTCGGCTGAAATGGCATCAGAGCTCGGCGCTTTTGCGGGCTACGCTAAAAATTCCGATGAGATGCTGAAAGTCATCCGCAACCACCGCACAGCCGCCATGGGCAAGGCGACGGGCTATGAGGGGCTTTCGGTGCCGCCAGTGCCGCTGGATATTGCGGGCTGCCCCGATGCGCGACTGGCTGATCTGGCGATGAGCGCCTGGGACGAGGCCTTGGAGCTGGGCGAAAAGCACGGCTATCGCAATGCGCAGACCACTGTTATTGCCCCGACGGGGACTATTGGCCTGGTGATGGACTGCGACACCACCGGGATCGAGCCTGACTTTGCCCTAGTGAAGTTCAAGAAACTGGCCGGGGGCGGCTATTTCAAGATCATCAACCGATCGGTTCCCTCTGCGCTCGAAGGGCTTGGATATAGCTCTTCACAGATCGAGGAAATCGTGTCGCATGCGGTTGGTCACGGGTCCATCGGCAATGCGCCGGCGATCAATCACACCTCGCTGACCGGCCATGGTTTTGGCCCCAATGAGCTGTCCAAGATTGATCAGGCCCTGGAAGCCGCCTTTGATGTCCGCTTTGTTTTCAACCAGTGGACCCTGGGCGAGGATTTCTGCACCGGCGTTCTGGGAATCCCGGCTCCGAAACTGAATGATCCGACCTTTGACTTGCTGCGTCACCTTGGCTTCACCAAGCAAGATATCGATACCGCAAACGACCACGTCTGCGGCACCATGACCCTGGAACAGGCGCCACACCTGAAGGAAGAGCACTATCACATCTTTGATTGTGCCAACCCCTGTGGAAAAAAAGGCCTGCGTTATCTAGGTGTTGAAAGCCATATCCGGATGATGGCAGCGGCGCAGAGCTTCATCTCTGGTGCCATCTCCAAGACCATCAACATGCCCAACGACGCCACCATTGAGGATTGTCAGAAAGCTTACGAGCTGAGCTGGTCGCTGGGTGTCAAAGCCAATGCGCTGTACCGCGATGGTTCCAAGTTGAGCCAGCCGCTGGCGGCCGCACTGGTCGAAGATGACGACGACGCGGCCGAGGTTCTGGAAACAGGTAACCCACAGGAAAAAGCTGTGGTTCTGGCAGAAAAGATCGTCGAGAAAATCGTGATCAAGGAAATTGTGAAATCACATCGTACCAAGATGCCGCACCGCCGCAAGGGGTATACGCAAAAGGCGGTTGTTGGCGGTCACAAGGTCTATCTGCGCACCGGGGAATACGAAGGCGGCTCTTTGGGTGAGATCTTCATCGACATGCACAAAGAGGGCGCCGGTTTCCGCGCCATGATGAACAACTTTGCCATCGCGGTCTCCGTGGGCCTGCAATATGGCGTGCCGCTGGAAGAGTTTGTCGATGCCTTCACCTTTACCAAATTTGAGCCGGCCGGCATGGTGCAGGGCAACGACTCGATCAAAAACGCCACCTCTATTCTGGACTATGTATTCCGCGAATTGGCCGTGAGCTATTTGGATCGCACCGATCTGGCCCATGTCAAACCTGAAGGTCCGGCCTTTGACGACATCGGTCGGGGCGAAGAAGAGGGGGTTTCCAACCTCACAGAGTTGAGCGAAAGTGCGGCAACCCGGTCACTTGAAGTTCTCAAACAGATTTCTTCGACTGGCTATCTGCGCAAGCGCCTGCCACAGGATTTGGTAGTGCTACAAGGCGGGCAATCTGGACTTGGAAGTGATATCAGTGGGTTGGCGGCTGGCGTTGATCCGGTTGCGGATCTGCAGTCTCTGGTTCCGGAAGCCACAGCAAGCCTTGCACCAGCGATGGGCATGGATGCGCGCGTCAAGGCGAAAATGCAGGGCTATGAGGGCGAAGCCTGTGGTGAATGCGGCAATTACACATTGGTTCGCAATGGCACCTGTATGAAATGCAACACCTGTGGGTCAACGTCAGGATGCTCTTGAATTAGCGACAAAGGGGTAGGCAAGGGTCCGTCGAGCGAGAAAAATAATGTGACCCAATTAACTTTGAATACCGTAGTGGTGCTGGGCTTTAGCACCGCTGCGGTATTTTTTTATTTTGCAAACCTGTTCCGTTTCGCCGTCAAGGTTCCCCAAAGGCATGACGCTGGGTTCCGGGTTGCTATGAGGAATTAGTCCACATACGAACTAATAACCAAATGTATGTGGACACCATGGCAGAAAAACTACGCGTCTTTCATCAGATCCAAATCGCCCATAGCGCCCTGTTTCGCGCTGCGGACCGCCGCACGCGTGCAATGATCGGTCTGACCACCAGCCAGTTCGCGGTGCTTTTTGTTCTGTCGCAATCCGACGGTCAGCCAATATCTGACATCGCCAACCAGCTTTCGATGGGGAAATCGAGCCTGACTGGCCTCGTGGATCGTATGGCCGATCGCGGGCTGGTTTGCCGCCGTATCAGTCCACAGGATCGACGCGTCACAAATATCTACCTCGAACCCGAAGGGCGCGCAGTTCTGGCACAGGGAAAGGCCGAAACAAAGCACTTCAACCAGGCTTTGCTGGAACCATTCAATGACTGTGAGCAACAGGTAATTCAACGTTTTCTCAGCCACTTGGCAGGGAATGCTGATGCAATCATCAATCCAGAAAACGCGTCAGACGAAGCGAGAATGCCACCAAAGCCGGATAAGCAGCATGACTGATGTTAAAACAGAAAACCTAACCTTTGAGACCAGCGATGGCTGGCAATTGAAAGGGGACCTGATCAGAGGGGCGGATCCAGATCTTGCGGTTTTGATCTCTTCTGGAACTGGGTTTCCCCGAAGGTTCTATCGCGCAATCGCTGAGTATTTTGCAGCGCAAGGCGCGGCCGTTTTGATCTATGACTATCGCGGGATCGGCGACAGCGAAGGGCGGGACCTGGCGCGCTCTGGGATCGACTACCCTGATTGGGGAAGGTTTGACATGCCTGCGGCTGTCGATGCGCTGGCAGTCGCCGCACCTGGGCTGCGGCTTACCCATCTCGCCCATAGCGTTGGTGGTCATTTCCTGGGGGTGATGCCAAATCAAGCCAAGATCGATCGCCATGCCTTTTTATCGGTTGGAACAGGATACTTTGGCGGTCATCATCGCAGCAACTGGCCGATGGAGTTCTATTTCTGGTGGGTCTTGGGCAGCTATTCGCTGAAGCGTTGGGGCTATGTCAAACCGGTTGGCGGCTGGCAGGGCGAAGCATTGCCGCCAGAGTTGTTTCGAACCTGGCGCAGGTGGAGCCAACATCGCAGCTATTTCCAGCGCGATTTTGATGGCCTGATGCATCCTCAGCACTATGATGCGGTAACCGCACCCATTCGCTCCTGGATCTTTCAGGATGACCCAATTGCCACCCGTAGCACGGCGCAGGACCTTTTGTCCGTGTACCCAAATGCGCCAAGCGAGATCATCGAGCGCAGCCCCGCAGATATTGGGGTGCGCCGGATCGGACATGAAGGTGCATTGCGACCCGGCCGCGAGGCACTTTGGGCAGAATGCTGGGACTGGTTGTCCAATTAGTCTGCAATATGAACCTCGTCGAAACAACGACTACTTATATAAAACAACAGGATAGCGCCATGAGCGAAAGCATCACCCTGAATACCGTTGGTCGTGTGACCACCTTGACGATCTCACGCCCTGCCAAACGCAATGCCATCACACAGGCCATGTATGGTGCTATGGCGGCCGCGCTGAATGACTATGCGCAGTCTGATGATATCCGGGCTTTTGTGATCACCGGATCCGAAGACTATTTTACCGCCGGCAATGATCTTCAGGATTTCTCAATGGCCAATCCAAATGAAGAAAATCCGCCTGTTGAGCAGTTCCTCACCGCGATCTCAACTTGCCCAAAGCCCGTGATCGCGGCGGTCAATGGACCTGCGATTGGGGTTGGCCTGACAATGTTGCTGCATTGTGATCTGGTTTTTGCCAGCGAGTCAGCGACGTTTAATGCGCCTTTTGTTAAACTTGCACTGGTGCCCGAGGCCGCCTCTTCCTTGCTGTTGTCAGCTTCGGTTGGCATGGCGGTCGCCAATGATATCTTGCTGGCAGGGCGGGTTCTTACGGCACAGGAAGCGCATGGCTATGGGCTTATCTCGCGGGTCTTCGAAGACTGTGATCTGGCTGAGGAAGCAGGTAAAATCGCCGCTCATGTTGCCGATGCTGCGCCTCAGTCGATGCGGCTGTCGAAATCGCTCATTCGCCATCGCCAGGACCAGGTAGCGACACAGATGCAAAGGGAATCAGAAATCTTTGTCGCGCAATTGAAATCGCCGGAATTTGCCGAAGTCGTTTCAGCGATGATGCAAAAGCGGGCGCCAAAATTCTCCTGATAAGAGGCGCAAAAAGGACCTTCATCTGACAACGCATGAAGCTTGACCGGGGGTTTCAAGGAGGGAATTAACTTGAATTCCCTCGGTCAAGTAGCCGTAATATTTGAGAGAACCTCCTCCTATCCTACAATGCGCAGAGAGATTTCGACGTCCTGCCAATCATTACAGGCGAATGCACCGGTTGCAGGTGTTTCCTTATGCAGGACAAATTCCCGGACCAAACGCGCCATGACGGTGGTGTCTTGCTGCATGGCGGCGATTGCGGCGGCTGTTTCTTCGACCATGGCAGCATTTTGCTGGGTTACGCTGTCCAGATGCGAGACGCCGGTGGTGATCTCGGCTAGGCCGGTGGATTGTTCCTGAGCCGAGTTGGTGATCTGCGCGCTGAGGCTCGATGCCTTTTCTACGTCGCCCACGATGGCGCCCAGCGCTTTGCCAGCCTGGTCAACTAGGTCTACCCCGCTTTCCACAACCTGTGTGCTGTTCTGGATCAGTGCATTGATTTCCTTTGCTGAATCTGACGCTCTTTGGGCAAGGCCCCGAACTTCAGACGCGACAACGGCAAAACCTCTTCCGGCTTCCCCGGCTCTCGCAGCTTCGACCCCGGCATTCAGCGCCAAAAGGTTGGTCTGGAAGGCGATGTCATCGATCACACTGATGATCTTTGAAATCCGGTTCGAGGATTCGGCGATCTCCTGCATTTTGTCGATGCTTTCCCGGACGACCTCATTGCCTTCTTTGGCATTATTTCGGGTTTGACTAACCACTTGGTTGGTTTGCATGGTCGCCTCGGCAGAAGCTTTGACGCTGGCATTGATTTCTTCAACTGCGGCGGCAGTTTGTTCCAGAGTTGCGGCTTGGGTTTCGGTGCGACGAGATAGATCTTCTGCGGCGGAATTCACCTCTTCAGCGCGGCGGTCCAGCCCCTCTGTTGTGTCCTGGATCGTTTCAATTGCAACTCTCATGGAGCTAAGTAAGGTATTGAACGAGAAAGGAATTTCTTCATATCGTTTGGGATAGTCACTGTCATTGGGGGCGGGATCTCCAGTGAGAGATTTTTTCGGCCATACGCGACATGCCATCATTCAGATACCTGAAGGCTGTTTCCTGTTACTTCACAAAGTGGACCTGTCGCGGTTTGATGCCGCTCCTTTGATAGCCTTTACTGTAACAAAGGAGATTGACCATGGGACTGAAACGGACGGACGAATTCCGCAAGGATGCGGTGCGTATCGCACTGACCAGCGGGCTTACACGCAAGGAAGTGGCGGATGATCTTGGCGTCGGGATGTCGACGCTGAAAAAATGGATCACAACGCACCAAGACACTGACGTGGTGTCGAAAGAGGATTTAGGCCTCGCCCAAGAGAATGACCGGCTTCGGGGTGAGAACCGCATTCTCAAGGAGGAAAGGGAAATATTAAAAAAGGCCACGGTGTTCTTCGCGAGCCAAAAGCCGTGAGGTTTAAGTTTATCGAAGAACACCGATTAGCGTTTTCCATTGGTCGGATGTGCCATGTCATGGATGTCAGTCCACGCGGTTTACGGGCATTCCGCAGCCGCCCCGCCAGCCGCAGGCAGCGGTCTGATCTGGTCACGCTGGCACACATTAAAAAACAGTCGCGTCTCAGCTTGGGCAGCTATGGCCGCCCACGGATGACTGAAGAGCTGAAAGACATTGGCCTGAGCGTCGGCCATCGCCGCGTGGGCCGGTTGATGCGTCAGAATGGTATCTCTGTTGTCAGAACGCGCAAACATAAGGCCACAACTGACAGCAATCATAAGTTCAACATCTCCCCGAACTTGCTGGATCGTAACGTCTCAGCGGATCAACCAAACCAGAAGTGGGCTGGTGACGTTACCTACATCTGGACACGTGAAGGTTGGCTTTATCTGGCTGTGATCTTGGATCTGCATTCCCGTCGAGTGGTTGGTTGGGCAGTGAGCAATAGGATGAAGCGGGACCTGGCGATAAGGGCGCTGAAGATGGCGATAGCATTCCGATCACCGCCCAAGGGCTGGATCCATCATACCGACAGTGGCAGCCAATATTGTTCGCACGATTATCAAAAGATCTTGCGCCAGCATGGCATCAAGGCATCGATGAGTGGCAAAGGGATTTGCTATGATAATGCGGCAGTGGAAACCTTCTTCAAAACCATCAAAGCCGAATTGATCTGGCGGGGCACCTGGGACACCCGCAGACAGACTGAGATCGCCATCTTCGAATACATCAACGGCTTCTACAATCCACGACGGCGCCACTCAGCACTCGGTTGGAAAAGCCCTGTCGCCTTCGAACGGAAGGTGGCTTAAACGAGCACTGGGGGCGGCATCAAACCGCGACAGGTCCAAAGGTCATGCCAGCGCTTGATAACAAGATTGCGAAGCTGGAAGAGGGGAAGCTTTTCCTGACTGACAAGATGTCACAAAACACCAAACCGAAGGGCACTCTGGGTGAAATTATCGAGCTAATAAGAGAACTCTTCTCAAGTACTTGGAGTATATATGAAAACGGATCACCTACAGTGAAGAAAACTATCCTTAAAACGGCTTTCAAAGCACCATTGGCATACGACCGTGAAAACGGGTATCGAGCTGCACAAGTATCTTTAATTTTTGATTTTTATCGGATTTTACATCAAATGTAAAATGGTGCACCTGAGAGGATTCGAACCTCTGGCCTCTGCCTTCGGAGGGCAGCGCTCTATCCAGCTGAGCTACAGGTGCCTAAGATAGGGCGGTGTATAGCTGTCAGGCCAAAGTACTGCAATGGCAAAAGAGGGCTAAACATTTTGTGGGGCAAAGTATTTTCCGGCAGTCATTTCTGGCTCTGAGATTTTCGGGATCACAACAAACATCGGCACAGCGCATTCTTATTGAGACAGACCCGCAGCAAGGCAGCGCAAGGCTGAAAATTTTTGCAAAGATTCGCGAAAAAGATGGGGCGACAAAATTGGAGAACACTTTCTGCGAACTGCGTCTTATGCCTGTCAGACCCTAAGTGTTTCTCAACGTCTGATGTGCTGTGTCCCAAGCGCGGTTGTACATTGATAAGGTTTCCACTTGAGGAGAATCCTTTCGGATCCAGGCCGGGGCCCGTATGAAGGGCACCTTTTGCCTGATCAGTACCTGCCGCACCTTCACCACTCCCGTAAAAAAGGGGCAGACTGTGAACTGAAACAGATTGTTGCGACCTGCCTTTGAAGTGACGAAAGGGAGAGCCGAAGTCAGCCGTTCCAGCTGCGTACAATGCCGCAGTCCATATGGACGAAATTGGACCCGCGATATTTACCAACGCCGCCGGCTCGACAGGCTTTGGCGGCGTTTGCCATTTGGCTGACCGAACGCGAAGCGAGACGGAGATCGGCTGCTTGGCCACGCATGTGCAACGAGTTTTTGGCCACACCGCGAGAACGGCTCCGCAGCATCGCATTGGTTTTGGGGCTGCGATACCCGGAAAGCATCATATAGGGCTCGTTTACATCCATGAGGTTGTGTGAGGCGGCCATGATATCGATTGTCCGCAGGTCGATTGCCTTAACATCGTCGGTGCGCCAGTCCCGCATGAAGTGGTTCACTTCGCGTACCGCGTCTTTGATGTAGTCGCCATCGATCCAGTAGACCATGTCGATCCGTTCCCCAGTGCGACCGGAGAACATGCGAATGCGGCGAATATCGCCACCACCGCGCAAGAAGCCCGCTGCGTTGGAGAAAGTTGGTGCGGCTACAACAGTTGTTGCTGCGAACGCGCCAAGAAGTGCCCGCCGGGTCATGCCCGTCTTTGTCGTTTCTGCCATGTCTTAACTACGCCATCCCGAACGTGTTTAATCCTGCCTATACCCGATGTTACGGGCCTACTGCGCTTTTCAGCCTGCAGGCTGTATGCCACAGAGAGAATCAATAACCAAGTTTCGAATCCCTTGTTGCGAAATTGCTGACGATTTTCGGCAATATTTTGCGCAAAAGGGGACGAGAGGTTAACTTTTCCCCTAAGAGTGGCGGAGATAAACCTGTTTATGCGACTGCAACGCACCATAAGAAGACTGTCACACCTTGGTTGCAGAAACGTGAATGGACATTGGCTCCTGTCTTTCACCAAAATTTCATGTACCTAGCGCCAATATTATCGCGCACTGCTGCTTGAGGACTTTAAAATATGACTATGCTCCAGATTCCACGGCTGACTAATCGTCTGAAAATTGGGGTATTTGCGCTGGCTTTGAGTGGGGTTTGCAGCCTTGGCATCGGGCAGGCGGCGTCTGCACAGTCGACGGCGTTCCGGCAGGCCGTCGCGGAACAGGCCTCGGTTAACGATGCTGTTGCGAAATTTTATCGCAACAGCACCTATGCACCGCTCTGGACCGGTGGCGACGATGCGTCATCGCAACGTCGGGCCGCTTTGCTACAGGCATTGGATGAGGCTTCAGCACATGGATTGCCGGATCAATCTACCGAGGCCGCAGGGCTGATCGAACAGATGCGCAACGCCCGGACCGCCCGTGATTTCGGCAAGGTTGAGGCCGCACTGAGCACCGCCTTTGTTAACTATGCGCAAAAGCTGCAGACGGGGATGCTGAACCCCTTGTCAATCGACGATGGTATGGTGCGCAAGAAGCGGGACAATGATGGTGCGGCTCTTCTGGCGGGCCTGCGTGAAACGCAGCCTTTTGCCTATCTGCGCGCTCTGGTGCCCGCGTCACCGCAGTATCGTGCCTTGATGCGCGAAAAACTGCGGCTGGAACAGTTGACTGCAGCTGGTGGCTGGGGGGCGACTGTTCCCGGCAAGAAACTGGAGCCCGGGGATCAGGGCCAGGCGGTTGTCGCACTCAGAAACCGGTTGATCCGTATGGGCTACATGGAGCGGAGCGCGACAAGCTCTTATGATCGTGCGATGGAACGCGCGGTCGAGGAGTTCCAATCGGATCACGGGCTCGAATCTGACGGTGTCGCCGGTCCCGGAACCCTGAAAGAAGTCAATCGCCCGGTTCGGGATCGGTTGAAATCAGTCATCATCGCGATGGAGCGTGAGCGCTGGCTAACACCAGAGCGGGGAAGCCGCCATGTACTGGTCAACCAGACGGATTTCACTGCAAAGATCATCGACAATGGCGATGTCACCTTTGAAACCCGCTCTGTTATCGGGAAAAACGTGCATGACCGCCGTTCGCCCGAGTTTTCGGACGTGATGGAGCATATGGTGATCAATCCAAGTTGGTATGTGCCCCGTTCGATCATCACCAAGGAATACCTGCCAAAACTGCGCAACAATCCGAACGCGGTCAGCCATATCCAGATCACCGACAATCGCGGACGGGTGGTCAATCGCGGTTCGGTTGATTTTTCTCAGTTCACTGCGCGCAGCTTTCCCTATGCGATGAAACAGCCCCCGAGCAGTCGAAACGCACTGGGGCTGGTCAAATTCATGTTCCCCAATAAATACAATATCTACCTGCATGACACGCCGCAAAAGAGCCTGTTTGCCCGCGAAGTCCGTGCTTTCTCTCATGGCTGTATCCGCTTGGCGCAGCCCTTTGAGTTCGCCTATGCGCTGCTGGCCAAACAAACCGAAGACCCGCAAGCGTTTTTCAACCGGATCCTGAAGTCCGGAAAAGAGACCAAGGTGGAGCTGGATCAGCAGGTGCCTGTTCACATTATCTATCGGACGGCCTATGTGTCCAACAAAGGTCGGGCCGAGTTCCGCCGGGATGTCTATGGGCGCGATGCCAAGGTCTGGGCCGCATTGGAACGGGCAGGGGTGACACTGCCAGACATTCAGGGGTAAACAGGGGCCCGGTTTTCAACGACGTCTGAAAAGGGCCCCAAAATGTACACTGTTCGCCAGATTGCCGACGCACTAGGCGTCGAAGCCCAAGGGGAGCTGGATCTCTGCATCCTGCGTGCAGCAGAGCCACAGGATGCAGGCCCTGATGATCTGGCCATGGCGACCTCGCCAAAATATGCTGACGGGCTGGCCGCCGGTGGTGCCCGTGTTGCTTTGCTTTGGGAGGGGGCCGATTGGCAGGCCCTTGGGTTGAAGGCGGCAATTTTTGCCACGCGCCCGCGGATGGCGATGTCCGGTGTCACGGTCCTGTTGGACCAGGGACAAGGCTTTAGCACAGGTATCCATCCCTCAGCTGTTATCGATCCCGCAGCGAAGCTGGCGGATGACGTCAGTGTAGGCCCTATGACCGTGATTGCGGCGGGTGCCAAGATTGGCAAAGGCTCGGTGATCGGGCCACATTGCTTTATCGGCATGGATGTTGAGCTGGGGCCCGAGGCGCAGCTGCGCGAAATGGTCTCTATTGGGGCACGCGCAAAGATTGGCGCACGCTTTCGCGCCCAGCCAGGTGCGCGCATCGGCGGTGATGGCTTTTTCTTTGTCACCCCCCCGGGGTCCGGGGCCGGGAACGTGCGCAAGACCCTGGGGGATCAAGGAGATGCAAAACCGCAAAGCTGGCTGCGCATTCATTCTTTGGGGGCCATAACAATCGGCGATGATGTTGAAATCGGCTGCAATTGCACCATCGACAACGGAACCATTCGAGACACAGAGATCGGCAGCGGGACTAAGCTCGATAATCTGGTCCATGTGGGGCATAATACCCGCATCGGCAGAGATTGCCTGCTTTGTGGTCAAAGCGGAATCTCCGGGTCGGTGGATATTGGCAACAATGTTGTGCTTGGTGGGCAGTGCGGCGTTGGCGACAATCTCTTTGTCGGTGATGGCGCGATCGCGGCTGGCGGCAGCAAAATCCTGTCCAATGTTCCCGCAGGGCGCGTTGTGATGGGATATCCGGCAGTCAAAATGGAAACCCATACCGATATGTACAAGGTGCAAAGGCGTCTGCCACGGCTGATGCGGGACCTGGATGCGCTGAAAAAGGCTGTTTTCAAGTAGGGATTTAGCCGCTACATCTGCCGAAACATCAAGGATCAGGGGGCCAGACATGAGCACTCAGGACAAGGTTATCGCCATTGTCGCCGAACAGGCGCTACTGGAACCATCGGATGTAACGCTGACCAGCACGCTGGAGGATCTGGGGATCGACAGCATGGGACTGGTGGAGTGTATTTTTGCCATTGAGGAGGAATTCGACATCTCAATTCCCTTCAATGCCAATGCGCCCGAAGAAAGCGATTTTGATATTTCAAATGTCGCGGCCATAATCACCGGGATTGACAAGCTGATGTCACAGAAAACGTGATAGCAGGGCGAATGTCCTGGGAGTATTTCAGATGAAGCGCGTTGTGATCACCGGAGCAGGCACCATAAATGCCCTTGGGCATTCGGTGAACGCGACCTATGAAGCCATGCGCGAGGGGCGCTGTGGCATAGGCGCGCTCGAGTTTCGTGATGTGGACCGCCTGGCGATCAAAATCGGCGGTCAGGTCCGCGGTTTTGAGGCCGAAGGCCGGTTCAACCGGCAACAGATGAGCCTGTATGATCGCTTCACGCAATTCACCCTGACAGCAGCCAAGGAAGCCATCAGCCAGTCGGGGATCGAATTCCACGGTGAACTGGCGGCCAAATCGGGCGTGGTTCTGGGCACCGCCGGAGGTGGCGTGTCGACCTGGGACGACAATTACCGGTCCGTCTATGAGGACGGCAAGAACCGGGTGCACCCCTTTGTGGTTCCAAAACTGATGAACAACGCCGCCGCCAGCCATGTGTCGATGGAATTCAATCTCAAGGGGCCAAGTTTCACGGTTTCTACCGCCTGCGCCTCATCGAACCACGCCATGGCGCAGGCCTTTCAGATGGTGCGCTCCGGCATGAGTCCAGCCATGGTCACTGGTGGGTCGGAATCTATGCTGTGTTTTGGCGGTGTCAAAGCCTGGGAAGGGTTGCGGGTGATGTCAAAAGACGCCTGCCGCCCCTTCAGTGCCAACCGCAACGGCATGGTTCAGGGTGAGGGTGCCGGTATCTTTGTTTTTGAAGACTATGATCATGCGCGCGCGCGTGGGGCCGAAATTCTATGCGAAGTACTCGGTTTTGCCATGACCTCGGATGCGTCGGATATTGTGATGCCAAGTAAGCAGGGAGCGGCACGGGCGATATCGGGTGCGCTGCAGGATGCCGGGATCAATCCGGAACAGGTCGGGTATATCAACGCCCATGGCACCGGCACCGCAGCCAACGACAAAACCGAATGTGCCGCTGTTGCAGATGTCTTTGGACCGCACGCGGATCAGTTGATGATGTCTTCGACAAAATCCATGCATGGCCATCTGATTGGCGGCACCGGCGCGGTTGAGCTGTTGGCCTGTATCATGGCGCTGAAGGATGGCGTTATTGCGCCAACCATCGGTTATGAAGAGCCTGATCCGGAATGTGCGTTAGATGTGGTGCCAAATGAAGCGCGCGAGGCAAAGGTATCCGTCGCGCTGTCCAATGCGTTTGCCTTTGGCGGATTGAACGCCGTGCTGGCGCTGGGACGCGTCTAGTCACAAAACGCCCCTGCCGCCGTTTCGTAGAGTTTTTTCGACCAATCTGCCACCTTTGGCCCTGCCACACATTTTCATACAGGCCGGGCTCATGACACAAAAAAGGCCCTCAGAATGTGAGAGCCTTTTTGTGCTTGCAATGAGAGAGAACGATGTGCTCCGCCAATTACTGTTGAACAACGTCCACGGCGCCAAACCCGGCAGTGAACCCCTTCAGCGACATTGGCATTTCGACCAGCTGATCCGGTGCTGCCTCTGGGCGCAGGGAGACTTTGGCTTCGCTGCCCTTTTTGAATGCATCGATATCCGCCTGGGTCAGGCCGATCTGCGCGACGCAGCCAATGGGTGCGCAAAATCGGAAGTTGTACCGCTTAGCGGGGGCACCATCGATCGAGATCGAAATACCGGCCGGAAGCAATGTTTCAAGTGGCACAATGATCGTGGCGCCGGCCACTGCTTGGCCACCGTTTGGGGCGATCCGAAAAAGCGAAAATTCTGCCATCGGATTGTCGTTTGGGTCTTTAAGGATCTGTAAAAGGGAACAGGGGTCCTGGCCGTTTTCGGTCCGGACACAGGCCAGATCCCAGTCACCGTGGGTTTCTTTGGCGTAGCGGTCGCCAATCTGTGGTTCGGTTTCTCCGACCGTTTGGCCAAGATCCAGCACTTGGTCTGCGGTAGATCCTCCGGCTTGGCCTGTTGCTTCAGCAGTGGAGCCTGTCTGAGCCGTTTCGCTTTCCTGGGCCGCCAGGGGCGTCGTCAAGGCCAGCAGGGTCGCCAGCGTGATCGGGGTCAGGGACTTGATCATGATTGCCTCATTTGTCGCAGGTCATTGGCTATGGCTTTAACATGGCCTGAAACGGGTGTCAGGTCATTATACCGCGATCGGCGGGGAATTGTTGATCCGATCCGCCAGAATAGAAATCCTTGGTATAAAAGCAAAAAAGGAAACCCGGAGGTTTCCTTTTCTGTGTCGTTTCTCCCCGTCGGACTGGCCGACTTAGTTATTGAGAAGGAAGGTACGAAAGGGTCGTGCGTTGGTCAACAAGCAATAACAAAAAAATGTGACACTTGGCCGCTTTCCTGGTTATTCGGAGCATTTTGCGCGTCACACGCACGGCATTCATTTCTATTTGTAGAAATTTTGGGCTGTAGACCGGCTTTTACAGAAGTATCAGCGCACAAAAAAAGGCCGTGCCCAAGGCACGGCCAGTCTGACAGGGAGGAAATGCCCGCCGACACCTCCGTAATGAGAGGGCGGGCACTTATGTATATCGCACAAAGAGGTTAACGATGTATGTTCAAGAAAAGTGCTGTCTTTAGCCCCTCCAGCGCGGTGGTTGCCCCCTTGCGGTGGCAGAGTAATATGCCGGGAGTAGCACCGGTCGGCTGGGACCAAGATCAGAGAAAAGGGCCGAACTTAGAATTCGGACACAGAATCCGACACAGAACAAGGGATCAAAATGACGGATAAGATTTTCATTGGCGGCGGCGGCGAAGACTACGGGCAGGCGCAAGAACTCAGCTTTAAATATGCCAACCGCCACGGCCTGATTGCCGGTGCGACAGGAACTGGCAAAACGGTGACATTGCAGATCCTCGCGGAAAGCTTCTCGCAGGCTGGTGTTCCCGTGATCATGGCGGATGTCAAAGGCGATCTTTCAGGGCTGGCCAAGGCAGGCAGCTCGGCGCACAAGCTGCACGAGGCATTTGCCAGCCGTGCCGAAAAGATCGGTTTTGGTAGCTATAGTTATCATGACTGCCCAGTCACCTTTTGGGATTTGTTTGGTGAACAGGGCCACCCAGTACGAACCACGGTCGCGGAAATGGGACCGCTGTTGTTGTCACAATTGCTGGAGCTGAGCGAGGCACAAGAAGGCATTCTGAATATCGCCTTTCGCCTTGCCGACGAACAGGCCCTGCCACTGCTGGATCTGAAAGATCTGCAGTCGCTTTTGGTGTGGATTGGTGAAAACCGGGGCGAGCTGTCGCTGCGCTATGGCAATGTCTCGCCGGCCTCTGTTGGAGCTATCCAGCGCCGCCTTCTGGTATTGGAAAATCAGGGGGCTGCCGATCTGTTTGGCGAACCCGCGCTGGAGCTGTCTGACCTGATGCGTCGGGATGCCCAGGGGCGTGGCATGGTTAATATTCTGGCCTCGGATAAGTTGATGGCCTCGCCAAAGCTCTATGCAACCTTTCTGCTTTGGCTGCTTAGCGAGCTGTTTGAAGAATTGCCCGAAGTTGGGGATCCGGACAAACCCAAACTGGTGTTCTTTTTTGACGAAGCACACCTGCTGTTTGATGATGCCCCAAAGGTTCTGGTCGACAAGGTAGAACAGGTGGCGCGTCTGATCCGCTCCAAAGGGGTTGGGATCTATTTCATCACGCAAAACCCGGCTGATGTGCCCGAGGATATTCTGGGCCAGCTCGGCAACCGTATCCAGCATGCGCTGCGCGCTTTTACTGCCAAGGATCGCAAGAACCTTAAGCTCGCCGCAGAGACCTACCGAGAAAATCCGCGATTTTCGACATCCGATGCCATTCGTGAGGTTGGAGTGGGCGAAGCCGTCACCTCAATGTTGCAGAAAAAAGGAGTGCCCGGCATTGTGGAACGCACTTTGATCCGTCCGCCCAGCAGTCAGCTGGGGCCGATCACCAAGGCCGAGCGGGCAGAGTTTCTAAAACGCTCTGATATGGCTGGAAAATACGACAAACCCCTGGATCGCCATTCGGCATATGAAATTCTGTCCAAGCGTGCCGAAGCAGCAGCCCAGGAAGCCGAAACCGCCGAGCAGGCAGCAGAGGAGGCGCCCGAACCCATGGCCCGCGAATTTAACGCGGCACGGCGCTATTCCGGCTCTCGCATCCCACGGTCTTCATCGCGCCGCCATCGCCCTAAGGAAAGCTTCGCCTCGGCCATGTCCGAAGCGGTGATCAAAGAGCTGAAAGGCACCACCGGACGGCGTATCGTGCGCGGCATTCTGGGGGGATTGTTCAAGGGGCGCTAACCTCAGGCCTGCGACAAAACAAAAACGCCGCCTCATCACTGGGGCGGCGTTTTTCTTTGCGATACTGCAGAGTTTTACTTTTCGGGTATTAGCCCGCGCGGGCTAAACCGCAAAACCAGCAACAGGATAAGACCCATGGTGAACAGGCGCATGTGGGCGGCATTTTCCATCAGGTGTCCACGCAAAAAGCTGTCTTCGCCCATGCCGGATGTCAGCAGGCCAATCAGCTCCAGGCTCATCGGCTCAACCTTGATCCAGAGAAACCAGATCAGGAAACCACCCAGCACTGAGCCAAAGTTGTTTCCAGACCCGCCTACGATCACCATCACCCAGATCAGGAAGGTGAACCGCAAGGGGTTATAGGTCCCTGGCGTGAGCTGTCCGTCCAATGTGGTCATCATCGCACCGGCAATGCCACAGATGGCAGAGCCAAGAACAAAAATCTGCAAATGGCGCTTGGTGACGTTTTTGCCCATGGCCTGTGCGGCAACCTCATTGTCACGAATGGCACGCATCATTCGGCCCCAAGGGCTTTTCAATGCCATCTGTGCCATCCACAACAGCGCAAGCAGAACAACAGAAAACAAAACCGCATAGCCCAGTTTCACATAGAGCGTGGAGGCCAGAACCGGATCCAGGCCAATCCCTGCTGCGCGCTCCACAAAGGCTGGATCATTCTGCAGATCAACCTCAAAAGGCAAAGGCCGTGGCAGGCCGACGACGTTTTTCACACCGCGCGACAGCCAGTCTTCGTTCTTGAGGATGGCGATGATGATCTCGGCAATCCCCAGCGTTGCAATGGCCAGATAGTCCGACCGCAGGCCAAGTGCTGTTTTGCCAATCAACCAAGCAGCCCCGGCGGCCAACAGCCCGCCAACAGGCCAGGACAAGATAACCGGCCAGCCAAGACCACCAATATTGCCGCTGATCGCAGGATTAATCGCCTCGATCGCGCCGATCGCGGGGTCAAACAGGGCTCGGTAAATTACGAAACCGATGATAAGAATGGCCAGCATCAGCAGACCACGCATGCGCCCTTTGGGCAGCATTCGGGTTACGGCTACGGCCGATACAACCGTCAGCGCGCCCATGACCATAGCCATGATGACACCCGGACCACCAGCGCTCCAGGCGCCAGGTGTAGGGGGCGTGGCGGTCAAAACCACGGCCAGTCCACCCAGGGCGGTAAAGCCCATGATGCCGACGTTGAACAAGCCGGCAAAACCCCATTGCAGGTTCACGCCGAGGGCCATGATGGCGGAAATCAATCCCATGTTGAGGATGACCAGTGAAGAGTTCCAGGACCCTGAGAAAAAGCTCCAGTTGGTGAGGCCTTCGAGCAGGATCAGCGTGCCGACAGCGACAAACATCAGGCTGTGTTTCATGGTGTCAGTCATACCGATTTCCCTTTGAAGAGCCCTGTAGGCTTGAACAGAAGGACAATGATAAGGATCGCAAAGGAAACCGCGAATTTATAGTCCGTACTAAGCAGTTGCACCAACCCGTCCGGATCCAGATTGTCCGGCATCAGATAGCGCAGCACCTTTTTCCAGGCATAGGTTATGGTCACTTCGGAAAAGGCGATGATAAACCCACCTGCGATGGCGCCCTGGGGACTACCCAGACCACCAACAATGGCAGAGGCAAAGATCGGCAACAGCAGCTGGAAATAGGTGAAAGGCTTGAAGCTTTTGTCGAGCCCATAGAGCACCCCGGCTATGGTCGCCAAAGTGGCGACGATCAGCCAAGTGTACATCACCACGCGTTCCGGGTTGATACCGGATAGCAGCGCCAGATCTTCATTGTCGGAATAGGCGCGCATGGATTTACCGGTGCGGGTCTTGTTGAGGAACCAGAACAACAGCGCCACGACCACAATGGCAGTCACCACGGTGATGCCTTGGGTGGTTTTGATCGCGAGGCCCTCGCGCAGGCCCGTCATTTCCTTAAAGGCACGCGCCTTGATGATAAACCGTTCGCCATCGGCAAAGCGCTGATCACCGGGCCCGATGATAAAGCGCACAAGCCCGTTCATCATGAACATCACGCCAAGCGAGACCATGACAAAGACAACCGGTTTGGCCTTTTGGTCGCGGTAAAAGCGATAGACGGTGCGATCCGTGACCAGAACTAGCGCCATTGTGGCCAGAATGCCAAAGGGCAGGGCGAGCAGCGCTGTTGGCAATGGTCCGAGGTTAATACCCCAGGACTGAAACAGCCAGGTCACCAGAATGGTCATCATGGTGCCAAATGCCATGGTGTCACCATGAGCAAAGTTCGAAAATCGCAGGATACTGTAGATCAGCGTCACCCCAAGTGCACCCAACGCCAGTTGGCTGCCGTAGGCCACGGCGGGGATCATCACAAAGTTGGTAAGCGCCACAATGGCGTTAAGAAAATCCATCGATCAGCCCCCCAGAAAAGATTTGCGGACTTCGGGATCAGCCAGCAGCTCTTGTCCGGTGCCGGTATAGGCATTGCGCCCCTGCACAAGGACATAGCCTTTGTCTGCGATCTCAAGCGCTTGCTTGGCATTTTGCTCAACCATCAGGATCGGCAAGCCGGTGCGGGCCACCTCGATAATGCGGTCAAACAGCTCATCCATCACGATGGGGGAAACCCCTGCGGTGGGTTCATCCAGCATCAGCACCTTGGGTTTGGTCATCAGCGCGCGGCCCACGGCCACCTGCTGACGTTGACCACCTGACAATTCCCCTGCCGGCTGCGCGCGCTTGTCGCGCAAGATAGGAAACAGCTCATAGACCTGCTCCATGGTCTCCGAAATATCATCGGTGCGAATAAACGCCCCCATCTCCAGGTTCTCTTCCACCGTCATCGAGGTGAAGATATTGCTGGTTTGCGGCACAAAGCCCATGCCCTTGATCACCCGGTCCTGCGGGGACAGGCTGGTGATGTCTTCACCGCCCAGCCGCACTGTTCCGGATCGCACGTTCAACATACCAAAGACGGCCTTCATGGCGGTGGATTTGCCAGCCCCGTTTGGGCCAACGATTACGGCAATCTCGCCGGGGTTCACGGCTATGGTACAGTCATGCAGAATGTCCGGCCCCTTGCCGTATCCACCTGTCATGCTGTCACCAATCAAAAAGGGTTCAGACATGCGCGCCTCCCTCCTTCATCTTTCTGGAAATATTCCGGGGGAGCCGCGTAGCGGCGGGGGCAGAGCCCCAATCCTCAGCATGCACACCCATCAGGATTTCTCCAACTTGTCTTTGTTTTTCAAACCGGTACCAAGATAGGCTTCAATAACCTGTTCATTGGCTTTGATCTCATCAAGGGTGCCTTCAGCCAGCTTCTTACCCTCTGCCATACAGATCACCGGGTCACAGAGGCGTCCAATGAACTCCATGTCGTGTTCGATCACCACAAAGGTATAGCCACGCTCTTCGTTCAGGCGCTTGATCGCATCGGCAATGGTATAGAGCAGGGTCCGGTTCACCCCGGCACCGACCTCGTCCAGAAAGACGATCTTGGCATCCACCATCATGGTGCGGCCCAGTTCCAGCAGTTTTTTCTGTCCGCCAGAAACTTCGCCAGCCCGCAAATCGGCGATGTGGCTAATGGTCAGGAACTCCAACACCTCATCGGCCTTGGCGCGCAGAGCGCGCTCCTCGTCGGCGATGCGCTTGCGGCCAAACCACGTGTTCCACAGGCTTTCCCCCGACTGCGCGCCGGGCACCATCATCAGGTTCTCGCGGCAGGTCATAGATGAAAACTCATGTGCAATCTGGAAGGTGCGCAACAGCCCTTTGTGAAACAGCTCATGTGGGGGCAGGCCGGTGATGTCTTCACCATCCATGGTAACCCGCCCGGAGGTGGGTGGAAGAACACCTGCGATCACATTGAAAAGAGTAGTTTTTCCCGCGCCATTTGGCCCGATTAAACCGGTTATGGAGCCCTTGGCGATTTCGAGCGAGGCGCCGTCAACCGCGTGGAACCCGCCGAAGTGCTTGTGCAAGTCCTCGACGACGATCATATCATTTATCCCCTGCCACTATTTTGCGGCTTTTAAATTTGGAACAGCCCGGGGGTTACCCGGGCTGGTCGTTACTAGATAGATCTCAAATGAGTGAGATCAGCGGAAACGTACAGTGACGTTGGCGCCATCCTTGACTTCGATTTCACGGTAGGAACCAGCGCTTTCACCGGGGCCAATCAGCTCAACGCCAGTGGCACCCTGATAGTTGATGTCGCCACCAGCCGCGAGGATCTCCAGCGCTTTGCCGAGTTCACCCGGGTTGATTTCTTCGCCTGGTGTGTTGGCAACATCCATGATCTTGGCGCCATAGTCGGCTGGATCTTTGGAGTTTGCAGCCTGCATCGCCAGCATGATCAGCGCAGCAGCGTCATAAGATTCAGACGCATAGGCAGACGTGCCGTCAAAGCCGAGCTCTTTGGCCTGAGCCGCGAAGATTTCAGCACCTTTGCTGTCGGAACCGGCGATCTGGCCGTAAGAGCCATTCAGGTCAGGACCAACATTTTTTGGCAGGCTGTCACCGATCATGCCACCGGGCAGACCGAAGGTGTCGAAGGCACCGGAGTCGAGCGAGGACTGGATGATGCCCAGACCGCCCTGATCGAGATAGCCGGCAACAACCAGGATATCACCACCGGCGGATGCCAGGGATGCAACCTCAGCAGAATAGTCGCCTTTGCCATCTTCGTGCGCAGCAACGATGGTGATTTCACCACCCAGGGCCTCAAACGAGGTCTTGATCGCATCCGCCAAACCCTTGCCGAAATCGTTGTTGGTATAGGTCAGGGCGATCGACTGAACGTCATGCTCTTTCAGGATCTCTGCCATGACCTGACCTTCACGCGCGTCAGAAGGCGAGGTGCGGAAGAACAGGCCATTGTCTTCCATAGTGGACAGACCAGGCGAGGTGGCCGAAGGGGACACCATGACCATGCCGTTTGGAATGGCGACGTTTTGCAGGATAGCACCGGTCACACCGGAGCAGTCACCACCAACGATACCGTTGACGCCTTCTGCGATCAGCTTTTCACCATTGGCAACGGCCAGACCGTTATCGATACAGCCGGTGTCGGCACGCACCGGTGTCACGGTTGCACTGTCCAGCAGCTTGCCGGATTTGGTGACTTCTTCCATTGCCAGCTCGGCACCGGATGCCATGGCGGGCGCCAGCGATTCAATCGGGCCGGTAAAGCCGAACAGAACGCCGAGTTTCACTTCCTTGGCGTGGCCACCCGCATAGGCGGTGCCAGCAGTCAGGGCGAGGGCCGCTGTGGCCATCATCAATTTTTTCATCTGGTATCTCCCATTTATTGGAACAAGCATGTTCATATTGGACCCTAGGCAAGGAGCTTAAAAAAGAAAAGTCCTCTTAGCCCGAAGCTGCGCCCTTTGTGCGGCCTGTCCCTGTTGTTGGACCAGCCAAGCTGGCCGATCTAATGCGGCAGAGCATTTACAGGTTCGAGAGGCACAGGGGAAGCAGGCAATGGCATTTTCCATGCGTCTTCCATGTATCTTATGAGTGTTTGCCGCATTCGAGAGGCTGATTGGCAGAAATTTGCGGCATGAAAGCCCTGCTGGGACAAGATTGTCCTCTCGAAAGCAGTCGAAAACCAACCCACTTTTGAGCTCAGGGCGATTTTGAACTGGATTGAGCCGCTTTTTGTCAGCGAACCACTCAGCGAACCACAAAGGGGGCACGCGCAGTTGATTATCAGGTGGGCGTGATTCTATAATTTTGATGGGGGGAATTCAGCCGTGGTTTCCTGGCTTGGTATCTGGGCCATATAGGCCTCCTGTTGCCAGGTGTGCACTAGAAAATGAGCGCTGCATTTCCAGAGAATAGCCTTCCTAAGGCCGCCCACAGCCCCCTCCAGATACGCACTGAAAGGGGGCTGCGGTTTGCATGATTCAATCACGATGTTCCAGATTTGCTGCCGCGTTCCCGGTAAGGGGTGGTGTCATAGTGGGCCCGGTAGCATTTGGAGAAATGCGAAGGCGACGCAAAACCGCAGGCCAGCGCCACGTTGATCACGCTCATATCGGTCTGCATCAACAGGTTTCGTGCTTTTTGCAGACGGAGTTCCATATAGTAGCGCTTTGGGCTGCGGTTCAGGTAGCGGCGGAACAGACGCTCCAGCTGGCGCGTTGACATGCCCACATCCTGCGCCAGTATCGACGGGCTGATCGGCTCTTCGATGTTGGCCTCCATCATCTGGATAACCATCGAAAGCTTCGGATGGCGCACCCCGATCCGTGTCGGAATCGAAAGCCTCTGGGTATCCTGATCAGTTCGAATAGACGAATAGATCAGCTGATCTGCAACCGAATTTGCCAGATCTTCGCCATGATCATTGGCAATCAACTTGAGCATCAGATCGATGGATGACGTGCCGCCGGCAGTGGACAGGCGATTGTTATCAACTACAAAAACGGATTTTGTCAGGGTGACGTCTTCAAACTCCTCGGCAAAACTGTCGATGTTCTCCCAATGAATGGTCGCGCGTTTGCCGTCCAGCAATCCGGCCTTGGCCAGGGTGTAGGAGGCCGTGCAGAGCCCACCGACGGTCAGACCTTTGCGTGCTTCGCGGCGCAGCCAGGCAAGAAGTTTCTTGGTCGTGGCGCTTTGCACCTCGACGCCGGCGCAGACCAGAATAGTGTCATCCCGCTGCAAATCCCCCAATTCGCTATCAACAGCGAAGGTGGTGCCGGCAGAACAGGTCACGTTTTCGCCAGCTTCACCCAATAGGGTCCAGCAATAGACTTCACGGCCTGCCATCCGGTTGGCAATACGCAGGCATTCCACTGCGGATGCAAACGAGAGCATCGAGAATTTGTTCAACAGAACAAAGACATATCTTTTGGGTTGACCGACAGCTTTGGACGGTTCGGTCGGCTTTCGTTGCGTTTGCATGGGGCACATCCTTGGCAAAATTTGAATGCACCGGGAGAGGCCCTGAAAAGGCCAGCCCCGCGTGAGTTACAAAAAACCGTGCTCACAGGTTTGCCGCCGGGTCAAGTGGCCGCAATTCGAAACCAACAATGGAAAATCTGAACTGGTCAGAAAGAGCGCGGTTTTGTATAGGTGGCTTCCGTTCTATTATTAAGACCTCTTAAGCGGAGAAAAGCTATGAGTGAGTGGCAAAAATCGGCCTGGCGCAACAAACCGCGTGTACAGATGCCCGACTATACCGATGCCGCGGCCCTCGAGGCCGTAGAAGCGCAGCTTTCAAATTATCCGCCACTGGTCTTTGCCGGTGAAGCGCGGCGCCTGAAGCAGCATCTGGCAGCGGCCGGTCGCGGCGAAGCATTCCTGCTGCAAGGCGGCGACTGCGCTGAAAGCTTTGAACAATTCAGCGCCGACGCCATTCGTGACACCTTCAAGGTGATGCTGCAGATGGCGATGGTTCTGACCTATGGCGCCAAGGTTCCTGTGGTCAAGGTTGGGCGCATGGCCGGCCAGTTTGCCAAGCCACGCAGCGCGCCCACAGAAACCTTTGATGGGGTGGAGCTGCCCAGCTACCGCGGCGATATCATCAATGATCTGGGTTTCACCGAATCCTCGCGGCTGCCGGATCCCAAGCGGATGCTGCAGGCCTACACGCAGGCGGCCGCGACCCTGAACCTGTTGCGAGCTTTTTCCACAGGCGGCTACGCAGATGTGAACCAGGTGCATGCCTGGACGCTTGGCTTCACCGAGGGTGAAAAGGCTGAAAAATATCGCGAGATGGCCAATCGCATCACCGACACGCTGGATTTCATGAAGGCGGCGGGCGTCAACAATGACGCCTCTCATGCTTTGCAGACGGTCGAATTCTACACCAGCCACGAAGGTTTGCTGCTGGAATATGAAGAGGCCCTGACACGCCTGGATTCGACCTCCGGGAAATGGCTCGCGGGGTCTGGTCACATGCTTTGGATTGGTGATCGCACCCGTCAGCCTGATGGAGCGCATGTCGAATTCTGCCGCGGTGTCTTGAACCCCATCGGCATGAAATGTGGCCCAACCACCAGTGCGGATGATTTGAAAGTGCTGATGGAACGTCTAAACCCGGAAAACGAAGAGGGACGTCTGACGCTGATCGCCCGCTTTGGCGCCGGAAATGTAGGCGAACACCTGCCACGTCTGGTCAAGGCAGTAGCTGAAGAAGGCGCCAATGTGACCTGGGTTTGTGATCCGATGCACGGCAACACCATCAAATCGTCGACAGGGTACAAAACCCGGCCTTTCGAAAGTGTTCTGCGTGAGGTTCAGGATTTCTTTGCCGTACATACCGCCGAAGGCACGACGCCAGGTGGTGTACATTTTGAGATGACCGGCCAAGACGTGACCGAATGTACCGGTGGCGTGCGTGCAGTCACTGACGAAAACCTGAGTGATCGCTATCACACTGCCTGTGATCCGCGCCTCAACGCCAGCCAATCGCTGGAACTGGCCTTTCTCGTTGCTGAGGAGCTGTCAGTCTTGCGGAATAAACGCATGGCGCGTCAGGCCGAAGCTGGCTGATACCGGGTTTGAACTGCAAAGATGAAGAACCGCTCCGGTGTGCCGGGGCGGTTTTTCTATGTCCAAGCTGTCGCGGCTCGATCTGTCAGTGGTTGTGCCATTCGTCGCGATTTCAGGCCTGTTTTGAGTGCCTGGGAGGAGCCGGCGTCGTTGCACAGGAATCAATGTGCTGCAAAAAGGGAAACGCCCCGGGATTTCTTCCGCGGGGCGCTGGTTTCTAGCTATGACCAAATAGACTAGAAATAATCTAAAATTTTCAACATCGGGCAGGGCTAGTCGCGGCTAACCACAAGGCGCAGATGAGACGATTTTGCTTTGCTTTTTGCATCGGCGCGAGATGTGTCGCGTGCGGGCTTTGCTGGTTTATGCTCAGCTTTATGTTCGGCTAGGGTCCGTGCTTCTTGCAAGATGGATTTCTCTGGTGCCAGACGAGATTGCAATTCTGCAAAGTCTGCGTTCACCTCGTTTGGCGCTTTGGTGTTTGGCACATCTGTATTCGGTGTGTCGGCGCCTCGTGGCTTGGCTTTGAATTCTGTATCATCAGCACTCTTTGCGACCGAACGCATCTCGATGGAGGAGATCCCAAAGCGCTGCGACGTGCTGGTTGGGTTGCCTTCGGAGATAAACACTCCCAGTGCGCGGCTGACATCGCCCAGATCACTGCGCAAAGGTAGAAGAAGCATGCGTGCCTCGCGTCGACCGCGAAGCCGGGAAGGTTCGGTCTGCAGCTCGACTTCGACAATGGCGGGGGATTCAAACATCTGTTCGAGTGCGGCACTCATCTGTTTGCGGGCATCTGGAGTGAAAAAAGCTGTGATTGGCATGCCGCGCACTTCCATGCCGGCCATTTCATTGACCTTTTGACCGGCCAGACGGAAGCGGGCGATGCCGGGTGCGACACGTTCCAGGATAAAGGTCTGCGACAGGATATTCTCCAGCCCGCGCGGATCAATTTGCGACCGGTTTGGAATATCATCACCGCGACGCAGCGCTGTCCAGTAAGCCTCGGCCTGACGCATTGCGGAGACCGGTACATTGGTACGGAATTTATTCATGGGAACCACCTTGCCGAGTCCCTTGTCCTGCTCTGTATTTTTGCTGCCGCCAAAAAACATGTGCTTATCCTTCCGTTGATCGGGCCGTTGATTTGTCTCATGGCCCTCGGTACTCGAAGCAATCTGGCGACTGCCTTATTTGTACCGTTTAGATGGTTACCTTGCAGTTAACATGCCATAATATTATTCAAATTTGGACTAAATTATAAAGCAATGGTTAATGCCTTGGGTTAGAGACCTATCCTTTTGCGTCAGTCTGCACTGCTGTCGAACCTCTAGGAGCCCTGTCGCGTGATGCCAAGTAACCGGAAAAGGGCCGATTTAATGAAAATTCGAAGCATGACGGGCTTTGCCTCGGGTCAGGGGACTTTGGGCGCCCATAGCTGGAGCTGGGAGATGCGCTCGGTCAATGCCAAGGGGTTGGATCTGCGCCTGCGGGTACCGGACTGGCTGGAGGGGTTGGAGGCACAGCTGCGCACCAAGCTCAGCAAATCCCTGGCGCGTGGCAACGTCTCACTTGGGCTGCGTCTCAACCGTACCGAAGCAGGTGCCGCTACGCTGACACTGAACACGCCTTTGCTCCATTCAGTCTTGGCTGCTTTGGCGGAAACGGAAGCCACCGCACAGGCGGCGGGTATTGACCTGTCTGTCACCTCAGCGGCTGACCTTTTGTCCATCCGTGGCGTTTTGGAACAATCTGTCAGCGAGGATGATCCAAAACCGCTGGTCGCGGTCCTGGTAGAGGAATTCGAAACCATTTTGGCGCAATTCGTTCAGATGCGTGAAGCCGAAGGGGCAGCGCTCGAAAGAATTCTTGCGGATCAATTGGACCAGTTGCGCGCCCTGCGAATACAGGCAGCGGATCAGGCCGAGGCGCGCAAACCCTTGGTCGCGGCCGCACTGAAGGCCAATCTTGCAAAGGTCATGGACAACACAGAAGGTGCCGATCAGGATCGCGTCGCACAGGAGCTGGCGATGCTGGCGGTGAAATCTGACATCACCGAAGAGATCGACCGGCTCGGCGCTCATATCGAGGCAGCAGAAGCGCTGCTCGCAAATGGTGGCGCAGTCGGGCGCAAAATGGATTTCCTCATGCAGGAGTTCAACCGCGAGGCCAATACTCTGTGTTCAAAAGCGCTCAACAGTGACTTGACCTCGACTGGGCTAGAGTTGAAAGCAGTGATCGATCAGATGCGCGAACAGGTGCAGAATATTGAATAACACCAAAGGAGAAAACGAGATGGCAGATCGGCGTGGTCTTTTGATCATCCTGTCCTCGCCCTCGGGGGCAGGCAAATCCACCCTGGCAAAACGGCTGCGGGCCTGGGATGACAGCATATCCTTTTCTGTCTCGGCTACGACGCGCACGCCGCGCTCCGGCGAAGTGAACGGGCAGGATTACCATTTTGTCTCGGTGGATGACTTCAAAACCGCCGTGACCGAAAACGAGATGCTGGAACATGCCCATGTCTTTGGCAATTTCTATGGCTCTCCCAAAGGGCCGGTGCGCATTGCCATAGAGACCGGACAGGACGTGCTGTTTGATATTGACTGGCAGGGGGCCCAGCAGATCCGCAACTCCGAACTTGGCCAGCACACGCTTTCGATCTTTCTGTTGCCACCTTCGATCACTGAATTGCGGCGCCGGCTGGAAAGCCGCGGTCAGGATGACGCGGAAACCATCAAACGGCGGATGGAGAAAAGCTGGGACGAGATCAGCCACTGGGGCAGCTATGACCATGTGTTGATCAATGACGATCTCGATGCCACAGAAGCGGCGCTGAAAACTATCATCACAGCTACGCGTCTGCGTCGGATCCAGCAACCCGGTCTGTTGGATCACGTCCGCTTGCTGCAAAGTGAATTTGAGGAAATGTCATGACCCTGTATGCCCTTGGAAAACATGAACCCCAACTGCACGAAGACACCTGGGTGGCCCCTGATGCCAATCTGATCGGTCAGGTGGTTCTTGAGGCCGGAGCTTCGGTCTGGTTTGGCTGCACCCTGCGCGCAGATCATGAAGAGATCCGCATTTGTGAAGGCGCCAATGTGCAGGAAAACGTGGTCATGCATATCGATGCAGGCTTTCCGCTGACCGTTGGCAAGAATTGCACCATTGGCCACAAGGTCATGCTGCATGGCTGCACCATCGGGGAAAACAGCCTGATCGGTATGGGGGCGACGGTTCTGAATGGGGCCAAGATCGGCAAGAACTGCCTGATCGGGGCAGGGGCGCTGATCACCGAAAACAAAGTCATCCCTGACAATTCCCTGGTCATGGGTGCGCCGGGAAAAGTTGTGCGCGAGGTGTCAAAGGCACAGGCGCAAAACCTCACGCTGAGCGCCTTGCACTATCAAGAGAACATGCGCCGCTTTCGGAAGGAGATGCGCGAAATCTGAGCTTGGTATAAGTCCTGAGCCCGCCCGGTTCCCGCCCAGTTTCAACCCGTTGTGCGCCTGGGCGGGGCAGTGCGGTTCCGCTTCAATGTGTTCATGGTTGCCACATCGTGTTTACATTCCCTTGATAGGAGAGGCGGATTGCCGGATGCGTTTTCAAATGAGTTGCCGGTGTATCGCAGAGCTGATTTTCAGGGGAAGTTACGATGAAACAAGACGTTATCACCGGGTTTCTTGAGGCGATTCCATTGCCCTCGGTGCTGATAGATCAGACCGAACGTTTTATCGGTGCCAATTCGGCCGGGCGGGCCTTGTTGGGGCAACATATCATTGGACGCCATTTTGCTACTATTCTGAGGCAGCCCAGTGTGACCGGGGCGATCGAAAAATGCCTGGAGGACCGCAGCTCCAGAACGGCGCGACATCTTTCAAATGACGGGGCGCAGGACACGACCTATGAGGTCACGCTGCGCTATGTTCCCGGCATTGGTGCCGTCGAAGGTGGTGCGGCCCTGATCAGTTTCGCCGATGTAACAGAACGCGAGCAGGCCAGTCAGATGCGACGGGATTTTGTGGCCAATGTCAGCCATGAGCTGCGAACGCCCCTGACCGCGCTGATGGGGTTCATTGAAACCCTGCGTGGTGCGGCCCGGGATGATCCCGCGGCACGCGACAGGTTCTTGTCAATCATGGAAGGTGAAGCCAGCCGGATGAACCGTCTAGTAGGGGATCTTCTTTCTCTCAACCGTGTTGAGAGCAAGGAGCGTATTCGACCCAAGGAACAGTTGGATCTGACTGCGCATCTCTCCTCGACGCTCAAAACGATGCAGCCTCTTGCAGAAGCTGGTGGTGTCACCTTGCATTTTGATGCCCCAGATGAGCCCGTAACAGTGATGGGCGACGCGGACCAGTTGCTGCAGGTCTTTATCAACCTGGTTGAAAACGCGATCAAATATGGCGGCACCCGGGTAGAGATGACATTGACTCTTTTGGACCGGGATCCATCGATCCGAGCCCCCGCAGCCCGTGTTCAGGTCCGCGACAATGGGCCAGGGATAGATCCGATCCATCTGCCACGGCTGACAGAACGTTTTTACCGTGCGGACAGTCACCGTTCGCGAGAACTTGGGGGAACCGGGCTGGGGCTTGCGATCGTCAAACATATCATCAATCGCCACCGTGGCCGTCTCCGGGTCGAAAGCACGATAGGCGAGGGATCCTGTTTTACCGTCCTCTTGCCGTTGTGCCAGTGAATAGACCAACACCCGCCTATACAGCTGTGACGCGACGCATAGCGGCCGAGTGGTGGTGCATGTGATAGGCTATTTTAGGGCGTTCTGTTGACTGCTACCCACCTCACTTTGGACTGGATCCCAGGTCCTGACGCTTGAATCTTGCAAATCCACCGTGAAAATAGTGGCGAAGATCATCGGAACAAACCCGCAGACCCGTGGCCCCGACTGGAATGTCGTTAACGCTGATCATGATTTTTGTGACAAATTTTGTCCCACCCCAGCTTTTGTCATACGCCTGTTACACAAGCGTCACAAAAGCCTCATGACAGCCTTTTACGAGGGGCGCATGATCATCACGCAGATGGTCACACATCTTAATCTCTCATGGAGACACCAATGTCCTTTATGAAACTGACCGCTTCTGCCCTGACCATCGCCGCTGTATCAGCGACTGCTGCCTCTGCACGTGACCAGGTTCAGGTTGCGGGTTCTTCGACTGTTCTGCCCTATGCTTCGATCGTTGCCGAAGCCTTTGGTGAAAACTTCGACTTCCCGACACCCGTTGTTGAATCCGGCGGCTCTTCCGCTGGCCTCAAGCGGTTCTGCGAAGGTCTTGGTGAAAACACTATCGACGTTGCCAATGCGTCGCGCAAAATCAAAGACAAAGAAATCAAAGCCTGTGCCGAAGCGGGTGTCACTGACATCATCGAAGTTCGCATCGGTTATGATGGCATCGTTTTTGCCTCCGACATCAAAGGCAACGATTTTGCCTTCACGCCTACCGATTGGTTCCTGGCCCTGTCCAACGAAGTTCTGGTTGACGGCAAAATGGTTGCGAACACCTACAAGACCTGGGCCGACGTGAACCCAGCCTTCCCCGCGCAGGACATCCAGGCCTTCATTCCTGGCACCAAGCACGGCACCCGTGAAGTGTTTGAAGACAAAGTGATCCTGGCCGGTTGCGAAGCCACCGGTGCATTCGAGCACCTGCTGGCCCACGCCGAGGGCGACACTCCTAAAGCACAGAAAAAAGCTGCTGAAAAAGCCTGTATCTCGCTGCGCACCGATGGCCGTTCGGTCGACATTGATGGCGACTACACCGAGACCTTGGCCCGTATCGAAAGCAACAAAGACGGCATCGGCGTCTTTGGTCTGGCCTTCTACGAGAACAACACCGACAAGCTGCAGGTCGCAACTATGTCCGGTATCGTGCCTTCGACCGAAAGCATCGCAACCGGCGAATACCCTGTATCGCGCCCGCTGTTCTTCTACGTGAAGAAAGCCCACATCGGCGTCATCCCAGGCCTGAAGGAATATGCTGAATTCTTCATCTCCGATGAAGTTGCCGGCGCCGACGGCCCGCTGTCCGAATATGGTCTGGTTGCCGACCCTGAGCTGGTTAAAACTCAGGAAGCGGTTGCAGCCGAAGCCACCATGGGCGGCAATTCTTGAATATAGCCCCCAATGGCTAAATAGAGTTGGGGCGGGACTTCCGCCCCAACTTTTCTAACTTCACCCCGAACTTCTTTCAAACGCCGCTGACACACCGCCGCTGACACACCGGAGCTTTTGATGCCGACTTTCTGGCTTGTTGTTCTCCTGCTTGCGCTTTCCGCGCTCGGCTTTGCGATGGGGCGGCGCCGCGCCCTCGCATCTGCCGGGGGAAACCCGCGCAACCTGCATTCATTGCCAAACTACTATGGTGCCAATGTCGCCATGAGCACGGCCGTGCCTGCGCTGGCCATTCTGGCGATTTGGTTGCTGGTGCAACCTATTGTGATCGAAAACCGGGTATCTGCGCTGATCCCGGAAACGTCGATCCCCGAAAACACCAGCCTCAGCCTGGTCATGAGCGATGTGCGTCGCTTGGCCGAGGGGCTGGATGAAGCGGTGAACCAAAGCTTTCTTACGCAAAAACAATCCTTTGCACTGGACAGTGCGACCAGTGACATTCGTTCAGACCTTGGGGCTGTCGGTGTCGCTCTGGGCTCTGAAGTCCGCCCGGAGGTCCTGGAAGCAGCGCAAAGCTACCGGCAGCTTTCCAGTAGCGGCGCCACTCTCATGACGGTGGTCGCCGTCCTGTCTGCGCTGGTCGGATTTTTCTTGGCCTATCGGAACTCGGACAAAGAGTTTCGGGCGCGCAACGTTGTTGAACGGGGCGTGATGGCACTGTTGGTCTTGGCGGCCTCGCTGGCGATCCTCACCACTGTGGGTATCGTGCTGTCGATGTTTTTTGAGACTATGAACTTCTTTGGCCTGCATAATTGGCGGGACTTCTTCTTTGGAACCACTTGGGCGCCCAACTTCCGTGGTGATAGTGAACTCTCCATTCTACCTTTGTTGTGGGGCACCCTCTATATCTCGGCCATTGCGCTTATGGTGGCCGTGCCGGTCGGGCTATTTGCTGCGATCTACCTGTCTGAATATGCGGGGTCGACCGTACGGGCCTTTGCCAAGCCACTGTTGGAAATTCTCGCCGGCATCCCAACCATTGTTTATGGTTTGTTTGCCCTGCTGACAGTTGGTCCCTTGCTGCTCAAGCTGTTTGGCCAAGGAGAAAACGGTGTTTTTGGCCTTACCTGGATGAGCGGAGCGACCTCGGTTCTGACAGCGGGTGTTGTTATGGGTATCATGTTGATCCCATTCGTTTCCTCCCTGTCGGACGATATTATTAATGCGGTACCACAAGCGCTGCGCGATGGGTCTTTGGGACTGGGGGCCACCAAATCCGAGACCGTGCGTCAGGTGGTTCTGCCGGCCGCGCTGCCGGGTATCGTGGGGGCAATCCTCCTTGCGGCCTCACGCGCCATTGGCGAGACAATGATCGTCGTGATGGGGGCAGGCGCCATTGCCAAGTTCTCGGGCAATCCCTTTGAATCCATGACCACAATCACCACCCGGATCGTCAGTCAGCTGACCGGGGATACTGATTTTGCCAGCCCGGAAACACTGGTGGCTTTTGCCCTGGGTCTTTCCCTCTTTGTCCTCACACTGGGGCTTAATGTCCTGGCGCTATATATCGTGCGCAAATATCGGGAGCAGTACGACTAATGACCGATCTCAGCCAATCCCCGACGCCCGTTCCGGCAGGTCAAAACTCTCTTCTAACCCTTAGTGACAGAACGAAAAAGAGAAACGCTGCCGAGAAGCGTTTCAAGATTTACGGTATTTCTGCCATCGCCGTTGGTCTGCTGATGTTGGTTGTGTTGGTGACAACCATTGTCAGCCGTGGCACTGGCGCATTTCAGCAAAGTTTCATCACCCTGAAAGTGGAGCTTCTGGAAGCCAAGCTGGATAAAAAGGGCAACCGAAATCTTGAAGATATCAAGAAGGTTACAACCTTTGGTTATGCACCAATTGTGAAGGCTGCGATGCAGCAGGCTGTTCAGGATTTGGGTATCGAAACCGATCTTAAATCGAAACAGATGGCTGCTCTTCTATCCAAAAATGCGGTGGCACAACTGCGTGCCTATGTACTGGAGAACCCAGAACATATTGGCACAACTGTCGAGTTTCGCTTTCTGGCGCAAAGCCGTGTTGACGGCTACCTGAAGGGGCGCGTCAGCCGCGACAGCATTGAAAACGACAAGAACATCTCGCCACAACAACTTGATCTTGCAGATGAGTTGCTTGCGGCCGGAGTGTTGGAAAAAACCTTCAATCTCGATTTCATCCTTGGCTCTGACGCCTCAGACCAGCGCCCAGAAGCCGCAGGCATGGGAGTTTCCATGCTCGGCTCCCTCTTCATGATGCTGGTGGTTCTTGCCCTGGCGCTGCCGATCGGCGTTGCTGCTTCGATCTATCTCGAGGAATTTGCTGCAAAGAATTGGATGACGGACATTATCGAGGTGAATATCGCAAACCTCGCGGCGGTGCCCTCGATCGTCTACGGTATCCTTGGCCTGGCCGTGTTCATCAACTATATGCACCTGCCGATGTCTGCGCCCCTGGTGGGCGGTCTGGTACTTACCCTCATGACGCTGCCGACCATCATCATCTCGACCCGGGCGTCGCTCAAGGCTGTGCCTCCGTCGATCCGGGATGCGGCTCTCGGCGTGGGTGCCTCTAAAATGCAGGCGGTGTTCCACCATGTTCTGCCTTTGGCAGCCCCCGGCATTCTGACTGGCACCATCATCGGCTTGGCACAGGCCCTGGGTGAGACCGCACCGCTGTTGCTTATCGGTATGGTCGGCTTCATTGCCTCTAACGCGCCGGAAAGCATTGCCGATGGCCTGCTCGCACCAAATTCCGCAATGCCGGCGCAGATCTATGAATGGGCAAAACGCGCCGACCCTGCGTTCTACGAACGTGCTTGGGGCGGTATCATCATCCTTTTGGTCTTTCTTGTGACCATGAATACAGTGGCCGTAATCCTGCGCCGCCGCTTTGAACGCCGCTGGTAACTGGAGGCGAGGCTATGAACACAATGAATGTGATGGATAGAACCTTGGAAACAAAGACAACCAAGATCGCCGCGCGTGACGTGAATGTCTACTACGGCGACACCCACGCGATCAAAGACGTTAACGTCAAGATCGAAGCCAACACTGTTACGGCCTTTATTGGCCCTTCGGGGTGTGGCAAGTCGACTTTTCTGCGCTGTCTCAACCGGATGAATGACACAATTGATATCTGTCGGGTGACCGGTGATATTCTGCTGGACGGTGAAGACATCTACGACAAACGAGTTGATCCGGTGCAGCTTCGCGCCAAGGTTGGCATGGTTTTTCAAAAACCCAACCCCTTCCCGAAATCGATTTTCGACAATGTTTCCTACGGTCCACGCATCCATGGCTTGGCCAGGAATAAGGCCGAACTCGAAGAGATCGTTGAAAAATCCCTGCGTCGTGCGGCAATCTGGGAAGAGGTGAAAGACCGTCTTGATGCGCCCGGGACCGGTCTTTCGGGTGGTCAGCAACAGCGCCTGTGCATTGCACGCGCCATTGCCACCGAACCCGAAGTTCTGTTGATGGATGAGCCCTGTTCAGCACTGGACCCAATTGCTACAGCGCAGGTCGAAGAGCTGATCGATGAACTGCGTGCCAGCTATTCGGTGGTGATTGTAACCCACTCGATGCAGCAGGCCGCACGTGTCAGCCAAAAGACTGCCTTTTTCCACCTTGGAAACCTGGTCGAATTTGGTCCCACAGGTCAGATCTTCACCAACCCCGAAGATCCGCGCACCGAAAGCTATATTACTGGCCGGATCGGCTAAGCCCCGAATTGGATAAAACAATGGTAGAACAACATATTACCTCAGCCTTTGATCGGGACCTCGAAGCGGTTCAGGCCCAGATCATGAAAATGGGTGGGTTGGTCGAGGCGGCCATCATAGATTCAGCCCGTGCACTTGAAACCCGTGACGAAGAACTAGCGCAAAAAGTACGCGCCGGGGATGCTGCGATTGATGGTCTAGCAGAGATGATCAACGAAGATGCCGCCCGGGTCATTGCCATTCGTGCCCCAGCTGCCGTCGACCTGCGCCTTGTTCTGTCGGTGATGAAAATTGCCGGTAACCTGGAACGTATTGGCGACTATGCAAAAAACATCGCCAAACGCACAGGTGTGCTGATCCAGGGACATGATACATCAGAAAGTGCAGCCGCCCTGCGTCGCATGGCCCGCGAGGTCGAGCTAATGCTGAAAGACGCATTGGACTCTTACATTCAGCGCGATGTTGAACTGGCAGCTGATGTGATCGCCCGCGACACCGAAGTGGATCAGATGTACAATGCGCTGTTTCGTGAATTCCTGACGCATATGATGGAAGATCCGCGCAACATTACCCCCTGTATGCATCTGCACTTCATCGCAAAAAACATCGAACGTATGGGCGACCATGTGACCTCGATCTCGGAAGAGCTGATTTACCTGGTGACAGGAAACCGTCCCGAAGATGAGCGGCCAAAGGCCGACACCACCTCCTCCATTCAGCAGGAGGTCTGACCTATGGCTGCCGATCAGCCCACAGTCCTGATTGTCGAGGACGAATTGGCGCAGCGCGAAGTCCTGGCCTATAATCTTGAGGCGGACGGATTTCGCGTGATCAAGGCGGAAAACGGCGAGGAAGGCCTGCTTCTGGTGGATGAGGACATGCCGGATATAATCGTGCTGGATTGGATGATGCCCAATCTTAGCGGAATCGAGGTGTGTCGCCGCCTGAAATCGCGTTCTGAAACCCGCAATATCCCTATCATCATGCTCTCGGCACGCTCGGAAGAAGTCGATAAGGTACGCGGCCTGGAAACCGGAGCCGACGACTATGTGGTCAAACCCTACTCAGTGATCGAATTGATGGCTCGTGTGCGCACGCAGTTGCGCCGGGTACGCCCGTCGACTGTCGGGGTGCGTCTGGAATTTGATGATATCATTCTGGATGCGGAAACTCACAAAGTCAGCCGATCGGATCAAGCTTTGAAGCTGGGGCCTACGGAATTTCGCCTGCTGTCGACATTCATGGAAAAACCTGGCCGTGTTTGGAGCCGCGAGCAGTTGTTGGACCGTGTCTGGGGCCGCGATATCTATGTCGATACCCGCACCGTCGACGTCCATATCGGCCGTCTGCGCAAAGCTCTGACGCAGTTTGGCGGTCCAGATCCGGTTAGGACTGTGCGCGGTGCTGGCTACGCACTGGGTTGAAACACACAATAAGGGGCTCTCACAGGAGCCCTTTGTTTATTCGCTTATCTCCCCAAATCAAAGATCTTTCAAATTGTCAGCGTGGCAGTGGGTCTTCGGGCTGGGCTTGACCGCGAAGCCAGTCACAAAATTTCTGCAAGGCAGGGTCACGGGATTTGGCATCGGGCCAAACCAGATAGTAGGCTCCACCGGTTTCCGTGGCTTGCGACTGCAGCGCCACCAGTCTGCCTGTGGCAAGGTCTTGTTCCACCAGATAATCTGGCATCAGAGCCACCCCCAACCCATGCAGGGCAGCCTGTGTTATCGTTGAGAATTGATCATACATCGTGCCACCCAACTCCTGCACCTGTGGTTTGATACCCTTTGATTTAAACCAATCCTGCCAAGCCTCAGGACGGGTCTGGATGTGCAGAAGCGGCATTCTGAGGATATCTACTGGATCAACGGGCACCGTCTGGGGCAAAAGCTCTGGTGCACAGACGGGCAGAAGTTGTTCATGTTTCAAAAGCAAACTTTGGGTGCCCGGCCATTCGGCTTTCCCAAAATGCAAAGCTGCATCAAAGGGTTCGCTGGCAAAGTTGAACGGTTGCAAGCGGGTTGTCATGTTTATCGTCACATCCGGATGGTGACGCGAAAATTCCGGCAGGCGCGGCATCAACCAACGCATCCCAAAAGCCGGCAGGATGGCCAGGTTCAACGTCCCGGCCAACGGAGCTGATTGGACACGAAGCGTCGATTGCGCGATCATGTTGAGCGCTTGACGGACCTCACCAGCATATATTTCAGCTTCTGGCGACAAGTGCAGTTTTTTGCGGTCGCGTTGGACAAGGGTCGTCCCCAATTGCCTTTCAAGTGATTGAATTTGCCGGCTTACAGCCCCCTGTGTTAGGGCCAGCTCCTCTGCGGCGGCAGAGGCGCTGCCCAGTCGGCTGAGTGCCTCGAGAGCGCGCAGGGCGGAGATCGATGGAAGGAAACGGCGTGGAACTTGCATGTATGAGTTTTTGTCATGTTTTACTACCAAAGTCTCGCTGTTTTTTATCCGGGGATCTTGTTAAGTTTTCGGCAACATCTGACAACACACATCACATTGAGGGGCATTTCGATGACCGACAAGCCAACACTGCGCGCCAAGGATGCGCCCGATCTGGGCCGCTTTAACTGGGAAGACGCGTTGCGGATGGACGATCAGTTGACCGAAGACGAGCGCATGATTGCGGCTTCGGCCCGGGCATACGCGCAGGAAAAACTGCAACCGCGCGTCACTACAGCCTATGAGAACGAAGAAACAGATCCCGCAATTTTCCGCGAGATGGGTGAGATGGGCCTGTTGGGAACGACCATTCCCGAAGAATACGGAGGCCTCGGCGGTGGCTATGTTTCCTACGGCTTGGTTGCACGTGAGGTAGAACGCGTAGACAGCGGTTATCGCTCAATGATGTCGGTACAAAGCTCTTTGGTCATGTATCCGATCTACGCCTATGGCAGCGAAGAACAGCGCAAGAAATACCTGCCGAAACTGGCATCGGGCGAATGGATCGGCTGTTTCGGTCTGACGGAACCCGATGCGGGATCCGATCCTGCCGGTATGAAGACCCGCGCCGAAAAAACCGCTTCCGGCTATAAACTGACCGGTTCCAAAATGTGGATTTCCAACGCGCCGATTGCGGATGTATTCGTGGTCTGGGCCAAATCTGATGAGCACGGCGGCAAGATCCGTGGTTTTGTTTTGGAAAAAGGCATGAAGGGTCTGTCAGCACCGAAGATCCAGAATAAGGCCTCGTTGCGCGCTTCCATCACCGGTGAAATCGTCATGGATAGCGTCGAAGTAGGCGATGACGCTTTGTTGCCGCATGTTCAGGGCTTGAAAGGGCCGTTTGGTTGCTTGAACCGTGCGCGTTACGGCATCAGCTGGGGCGCCATGGGGGCTGCCGAAGCGTGTTGGCATGCAGCCCGGCAATATGGGTTGGATCGGACGCAGTTCGGGCGTCCTTTGGCCAATACTCAGCTGTTCCAGCTAAAACTCGCTAACATGCAGACGGAAATCACACTGGGCCTGCAGGCGTCCTTGCGTGTTGGCCGCCTGATGGACGAGGCGAACGCCGCGCCAGAAATGATTTCGATCGTCAAACGCAACAATTGTGGCAAGGCTCTCGAGATCGCGCGCCATGCCCGCGATATGCATGGCGGCAACGGTATCAGCCTGGAATTCAATGTCATTCGCCACATGGTCAACCTCGAAACCGTTAACACCTATGAGGGGACCCATGACGTTCACGCCTTGATCCTGGGACGTGCCCAGACTGGCTTGCAGGCGTTTTTCTAGAGAGAATAGGTGAAAACCTGACAGTTGGCGCGCGTCTTCTGTCAAGCTGCACAAGACGTGGGTGAGCGGTGGGATTTTTTGCCCCTTCCGCTCACCCTTTATACATGCATGCCTGCAATTTTAATTTGCACTTTTGCAAGGCGCACAAACAGCCCGGGCGTCCCGGTGTTTTTGCAACGTACATTTCTTCACTTGCCTCCAGATGCCGAGGGTTTTGGATCCGAATTCATTACTATGGAAACCGCTTCAGCGGTGAAGTGGGCGGGCAGGATGTTGTATCTTTCTGCAACATTATTCTAGGCTTACCCGACAACCACTCGGTGTGTTAGCGTCACTCTCTCAAAGTACAGAGGTTAATCCGGCAGCAACTCCGATGCGCAAATCTGGCAATGGCCTCCCGGTCTGACTTGAAACCTTTGAAAATTTGCAGCCAAGTCAAACGTGATGCCTTTCGCAAGCTATATGGGGTTTTATGCAAAGCTAGGGACCCAGCAATACTCTCACACTACCCAGCAATACTCTCACACTACCCAGCAATACTCTCACACTACGCGGTGAAGAACTTGTCTTTGCAAAATCAACAATACCGCAAAGTCGGTTTTGTAAAAATTCCCGTATAAATCTGCAAAGCCGCCTCACTTGTGAGTGGCTACATTCATGTAGAAATGCATATTTACAATATGTTAACATGCAAAGTGAGCTGACAAAAGAAAATAATCACAACTTTTCGCAAGGGGGTTACTTTCCTGAAACCACACATATATCAATGAGTGAATATGTTAACGGCACGCCGCGCGATAGCCAGGGTGTCTCGGGATGAAAGTCGCAAGATGAAGCTGAAAAAGACGCCCATCGCTTGGAGCAATCTGTTTCCCATTCTTCAGTGGGGGCCACGCTATGGTCGCGAGGATCTTCTTGGAGATGGAACCGCTGCCCTGATCGTAACGATCATGCTGATCCCTCAATCGCTGGCCTATGCGCTTTTGGCGGGCCTTCCGGCAGAGGTCGGCCTCTATGCGTCGATATTGCCTCTGGTTGTTTATGCAGTATTGGGAACCTCTCGGGTTCTTGCAGTTGGGCCCGTTGCAGTTGTGTCCCTCATGTCAGCATCGGCACTGGCGCCGCTTGGACTGGAGAGCGTTGCAGACTATGTTGCAGCCTCGGCAATGCTTGCACTGCTGTCAGGCGCCATGCTCCTAGCTATGGGGGCTCTCAAGCTGGGACTGGTGGCCAATTTATTGTCGCACCCGGTGATCGCCGGTTTCATCACCGCGTCTGGTATTCTTATCGCGATCAGCCAGTTCAAACACCTGTTGGGGGTTACAGCTTCAGGACATAACCTTCCGGAAATATTACAATCTTTGGGGCAGGGGATCTGGAACAGCAACCTCGTCACCCTGTTTCTTGGCTTATCCGTTCTAGGGTTTCTCTATTGGCTTCGCCGGGGATTGTCCGGGCTACTACAGCGGCGTTTCAACCTAACAGCTGCCAGTGCCGGTACCGTTGTCCGTATCGGTCCGGTCTTTGCTGTGGCCGGTACTATCCTGATTTCCTGGGCTTTCAACCTACCACAGCTTGGCGTCTCGGTCGTTGGACAGGTACCGACCGGACTTCCACCTTTGGGTTTCCCCAGCATTGATTTTGGCATCACCACAGCTTTGTTGGGACCGGCGGCGCTGATTACGATCATTGGCTATGTCGAAAGCGTCTCTGTGGCTCAGACACTGGCCGCCAAACGGAGGCAACGCATTGACACAAACCAGGAACTAACCGCATTGGGAGCTGCAAACATCGCATCCGGTCTGTCCGGTGGCTATGCGGTAACAGGCGGTTTTGCCCGGTCCGTTGTCAATTTTGATGCGGGAGCACGCACGCCAGCAGCAGGAGCCCTTACTGCCATTGGATTGACTTTTGCTGCCATCTACCTGACACCCTTGCTTTACTTCCTCCCAAAGGCAACTCTGGCGGCGACCATTATCGTGGCTGTCCTGTCTTTGGTTGACCTATCCATTCTGAAACGGGCCTGGGGGTATTCCCGCGCTGATTTTGCAGCAGTTTCCATCACCATTGCTCTAACTTTGCTGGTGGGTGTGGAAACCGGAGTTGCGACAGGCGTTTTGACCTCCTTGCTTTTGTACCTTTGGAAAACGTCTCGTCCGCATGTCGCCGAGGTGGGCCAGGTGCCCGGAACCGAACATTTCCGCAATATTCACCGGCATGATGTAACAACAGATCCCCGTATCGTGACGCTGAGAATTGATGAAAGCCTGTATTTCGCCAATGCCCGGCGGATGGAAGATCTCATTCTGGAAAGGGTACATCAGGGCAAAGACGAGATCGCCCATGTCATCCTGATGTGTTCGGCAGTGAACGAAGTCGATCTAAGTGCTTTGGAATCTCTTGAGGCTATCAATCATCAGCTTTCGGATATGGGTATCCAGCTGCATCTGTCCGAGGTGAAAGGCCCAGTTATGGATCGCTTGCAACGCAGCCATTTCCTAGACGAGTTGAGTGGTGAGGTCTTTTTGTCCCAGAATTGCGCATTCCAGAACCTGAGGTCCAAAATGTCCGACCACGCCTAGGGAGCCACTGTCGCGCCCTTATTCTTATAATCAGTATTATGGTGAATAACTACCAATTCCGTTCCGTCACACAGGATTGGCAGCTTTGCTATGACCGGATAGCCTTTGTCCAATGAAACCAAGGATCAAGGCGGCAAAGATGCAAATTCAGGACAGTTGTGTGGTCGTAACTGGCGCGGCAAACGGTATTGGCAAAGGTCTTGCCCAAAAGTTCGCGGAAATGGGTGCGGCCCATGTGATTTGTGCTGACATTGATATTGACGGCGCTAAACAGACGGCAGCACTCATTGGTGGAACCGCTTTGGAGCTGGATGTTCGCGACGAGATGAGCATCAAGGATTTGATTGAAACGGTCGAAGACAGGATTGCGCCCATCGATCTGTTTTGTTCAAATGCAGGCATCTTGACCCTTGGCGGTTTTGAGGTCGACAACGATGAATGGCAAAAAATATGGGATATCAATGTGATGTCGCATGTTTGGGCCGCACGTCATATGGTTCCGCGGATGTTGAAACGCGGTGGCGGCTACATGCTCAATACGGCCTCTGCGGCTGGTCTTCTAAACCAGATCGGCGCGGCACCATATGGTGTCACCAAACACGCAGCCGTCGGGTTCGCGGAGTGGCTGGCGATCACCTATGGCGATCAGGGCATTGGTGTCTCGGTATTGTGTCCGCAGGCCGTGCGCTCAGAGATGACGCGTGGGTTTGAAGAAAGCGTTGCCAGTTTGGACGGAATGCTCGAGCCGGATCATGTCGCTGACTGCTGCGTGAAGGCAATTGAAAACAATGACTTTCTGGTACTTCCACATCCACAGGTGAAAGAATATATGCAGGCAAAAGCAAGCAATTATGGCCGCTGGATTACGGGCATGCAAAAGCTTCGCGACAAATTTGGTGGACGATAAGGTTTCAGCGTTTGATCGGGCGCATCAGCCCTTCCTGTGCGACGCTGGCCACCAATTTCCCATCCTGAGTATAGATCGAGCCGCGGTTGAAACCGCGGCCGCCACCGCCAAAGGGTGAATCCATCGTATAAAGATGCCATTGGTCGAATTGAACCGGACCGTGGAACCACATGGCATGGTCGAGACTGGCGGTCATCGCTTCGGGTTTGTTCCAGGTCAGCCCATGTGGGCGAAGGGCGGATCCCAGCAGACCAAAGTCAGAGGCATAAGCCATCAGCACATGCTGCAGCTGCGGCCCTGCCCCTTTGGCAGCTTCCATTTTGATCCACATGTGGTTTATATCGCTGGTTTTTTCCGGATCGAGGGGGTCCCTTGGTTCGATATCACGAATTTCAAAGGGGCGTTCGCGGGTGAATTCGGCGCGATAGTCTTTTGCAATTAGGTGCGCTTGCTGACGGTTCAGCGTGTCACGAGAAACCAAGCCTTCCGGTGGCGGGACATCTGGCATGTCGTGCTGATGCTCCCAGCCGGGTTCCCGGATGTGAAACGAGGCCGCCAGATTGAGGATCTGACGCCCATTCTGAATCGCGGTAACACGTCTGGTCGTGAAACTACCACCATCACGTGCTGGATCGACTTCGTAGATCACAGGCTTGCTGGGATCTCCTGGACGAATGAAATAGGCATGCAGCGAGTGGCACAGCCGCTCAGGCACGCTGGCATAAGCTGCCGAAAGTGCCTGGGCTATAACCTGCCCCCCGTAGATCCGCATTGGCGTTTCGCCACCAGACCCAATGCCGCGATACAGATTGGTGTCGAGCTCTTCCAGATCCAGAAGGTTGAGCAAAATCTTTCCTGCATCAGTCATTTGGCCAGTGTTCCTAGTTCAAGTTCCGTGTTTCGGCATAGACCATGAATGGGTCAAAACTGGATGGATTCACCATCGAGTCCCGGTTCACGATCTTGCTCGGGTCGCCTCCAAGTAGCAGTTTCTTGACCGGGACTTCCAGCTTTTTACCAGACAGTGTGCGCGGCACGTCTTTGATTTCAACTATGTCATCCGGCACAAACCGCGCCGAGACCGCATTGCGGATCGCCATTTTGATCTTTTCGCGCAGGGCGTCATCTAGTTTTCCGGGCTCTGTCAGGACGACAAACAACGGCATAAAGCTGGCTTTGCCGAGAAACTCCAGATCAACTACCAGACTGTCTTGGATCTCCTCCAAAGCTTCGACAGCCTGGTAGATTTCCGAAGACCCAAGCCGCAGCCCGCGGCGATTTATGGTGGCGTCGGACCGGCCATAGATCACAGAACCGCCTTCGGCGTTGATCGAGATCCAGTCCCCATGGCGCCAAATCCCCGGATAGGTGTCAAAATAGCTTTCATGCAGTCGCGAGCCGTCTTCGTCCCCCCATAAAAACAATGGCATAGATGGCAAAGGTTCTGTGCAGACCAGCTCACCGACCTCGTCGATCAGCTCGTTTCCTTCTGGATCAAAGGCTCGCACGGCATTGCCCAGGGCGCGTGCCTGCATTTCACCTGCGCGCACCGGCATCATCACGTTGCCCCCAACAAAGGCGCCGCAGAAATCCGTGCCGCCAGAAATCGGTGCAAGCCAGAGATCCTGTTTAACGGCGCCATAAATCCAGGCATACCCGTCCGAGGTCATTGGAGACCCGGTGGATCCAAGCGAAGTCAGGTCTGCGAAATCAAACTGGGCCCCTGGCTGGATGGCGGCTTTTGCGCAGGCACTGAAAAACGCGGCGCCGGCACCAAAATAGGTAATCTTTTCGTCTGCAACGCGGCGCCAGATATCCAATAAATCGGGGTAATTCGGTGCCCGGTCATACAACATGACGGTCGCGCCCTGCCCCAAAGCCACCAGTTGAACATTCCACATGACCCAACCCGAAGACGTCAGCCAGCAAAACCGGCTGTCCGGGTTCAGATCCAGGTGCAGCGATTGCTTGGATCCTTCCAGCAGGATGCCTCCATGTCCATGGACAATCGGCTTGGGGTTTCCTGTAGTCCCAGAGGAATAGACGATCCACAAAGGATGATCGAAATCCACCTGCGTGAACGTGAGCTCGGCCGGGGTTTTTAACAGGCTCTGCCAGTCAGTTGACGTGGATTTCCCCCTGCTATCTAGCTCACTAGAAGGGTTTCCTTCGGTAGATACTTCAACCTGATGGGCCAGCGTGGAAAGTCCTGCAACGACCTCCGAGATCTCCTGACTTTTGTCGATCCATTTGCCACCATGTTTGTAGCGATCCTGATAGATCATAACCTTGGGCTCAATCTGACGAAAGCGATCCAGAATAGCGACCTTGCCCATATCTGGCGAACAGAGAGACCAGATCGCGCCAAGGCTCGTGGTCGCAAGGCAGGCGATGATTGCACATTCTGTATTGGGCAAAACTGCCGCAACGCGATCGCCCTGCCCGACTCCCATGGCGCGCAGATGATTGGCCAGACTGGAAACCTGATCCGTCAATTCCTTCCAAGACAGCTCAGATCGCCCGGTTGTTTCAGACTCTATTATAAGCGCCTGCTTTTCTGGCGTTTCCAAACCTTTGGAGAGGATATTTTCGGCCCAGTTCAGTTTTGCTCCGGGAAACCATTCAGCCCCAGGCATTTGACGTCTGCCTAGAACCTTGGTGGCCTTTTGCGAGAACTTCAGCTCAAAAAAGTCACAGATGGAGGTCCAGAACCCATCAAGATCAGTCGTGCTCCAGTTCCACAGAGCGTTGTAGTCGGCAAACTCTGCGCCGGTCGTTTGCTTTAACCAGCGCTGGTATTGAGCCAATTGGCTTTGTTCTGCGCGCGCGTTGGTTGGTGTCCACAGGACGTCAGGTGTAGTCATTCCAGGATGGCTCCATGAACCAGTGCTTTGAGCTCTGCCCGCGATGGGTAAGAGCTTGAGGGAGAGAGTTGAGTAAAGAAGACAACGCTGAGATCGAGAACCGGATCGACCCAGAAGAAGGTTGAGGCCATGCCGCCCCAGCTGAAATCACCAATTGACCCTGCGCAACGTGCGAGGGCCGGATCGAGAACAACAGCCCCCCCGAGGCCAAATCCCATTCCTTCCATGGGCTGTTCCGCGAAACTCTGCGGCCCCATCGAGGCGATGTCACCAGGAAGGTGATTTCTCATCATGAATTCAACAGTTTTTGGCGAGATGATAAAGTCGTCACCAGCCCGTCCGCCGAGCCGTAGCATTTCGGCAAATTTCATGTAGTCATCAATTGTGCCAACCAGGCCACCGCCGCCAGACATCATGTCAGCCGTTTCAAAGGGAGAGCCCCCATGCAGATCGGTCAGACGCAGTGTTTCATTGCTTGTCTGCGCGCTGTTCAGCGCCATGGCGTCACCCACCAGCGGCGTATAGAGAGAGGCAAACCGGTCTCCTGCGTCACGCGGGACACGGAACCCGGTTTCGGTCATACCCAGCGGTGCAAAGATCCGGCTGTCAAAGAATTCCGCCAAGCTCTTCCCAGAGACAATTTCGACCACTCTTCCGAGAACATCGATGCCAACAGAATACTCCCATCGTTTACCGGGTTGGAAAGCCAAAGGGAAGCTGGCCAAATGAGCCGCCATGCGGCCCAGATCGCCCTGGTTTGGTTTGAACATCAACTGTTCTTCTGCCATCGCCGCAGGCAAGACACCAGGATTAAAGGGGTAACTTAAGCCACTGGTGTGGGTCAAAAGTTCATGCAGAGTTGGAGAACGGCTCGGCTCCTGTTGATCCATGGAGGTCGCGTTCGGGATCAGGGCCCGCATTTGCGAGAATTCAGGGATGAAATCCGACACAGGGGCATCAAGGTGAAACAACCCCTGCTCTGCGAGCATCATCACGGCAAGCGAGGTCACCGGCTTGGTCATCGAATAAATGCGGACCAAAGTATCGCGCGTGAAGGGCAGATTTTCCTCGAGGTTCCGGCGCCCGGCCGCGTGGAATAGCTTTTCTTCACCGGCCCTATTGATCAGAACCGAGCTTCCTGCATATTTCTTTTGATCCACATAGCGTTGCTGCCATGACCTGATGTGTTCAAGCCGCGCCTGATCCATTCCTTTTGCCCCTTTTCCCTGCTGTGATTCAGCCTTAACCCTGGTCAATCATGCCCTGCATCGCATCGCGGGTTTGACTGTTGAACCAGCCACCTTCTGGTTCATTTCCTCCGGCAGCAATCGCTGCACGGATGCGCGCGATCGTCTCTCCTCGGAGCTGAAGTTTGACCGATGCATAGGCTTCTGACGGCAATTCGGCGAGCTTGCGGGCCTCGGAGAGGGAATAGGCTACCAGATCTTCGTGGTCTTCAGCGATAATATCGATGAACCCCGCATTGCGCGCAGCGATTGGGCCAATGGGTTGCCCGGTCAGCATCAGACGGCGCTGGGTATCGCTATCCAGCGTTGCCTTGGCGATTTCCAGCGGGCCTACAGGGAAATCAGCTCCAACGCGCACTTCAGCCAGACCAAAGGACGATCTTTTCGACATCGCGACCCGGCGATCACTGGCCAGTACAAAGAACAATCCGCCTGCAATGGCGGCACCACCGACACTGGCCACAACAGGTTTGGGGCAGGCATAAAGGGCCAGAAAGGCCTCGTTCAGCCCCCGCACCACAGCGTGCTGCTGCGCAATATCAAAGTCCTTAGCCTGTTTTAGATCAAGTCCCGCAGAGAACACCTTGAACGGGCTGGTCAAAATGATCGCCCTTACGGTTTCATCTTTGGAAATGCTCTCGATCTCGGCAGCGAATTGCATCAGAAAATCGGCGCTCAGCGCATTGACTGGTGCGCGCCCCAGTTGAACTTCAAAAATACCATCGCCAAGATCATGTCGGCCGAGAACATCGGTCTCTTCCATCACGGCTCTCCTTTGCTTTGAAAACCCGAGCCTGACAGCTGCGGTCTTTTGTTTCACATAATGCGCGGCTCTGGCCGAGCGGTCGAGCAATAATCGCTACGTAGAACCACGCACATCGCTTGCGCGATGGCGTGGAACCTACCAGAGAATGGTGAATAAATACATTTTCAACCCAATGTAATGAATTGAAAAATTTGAATTTATTTATTCAACGCCCGTAAACCACTCTGTGCGAATAGCGAAACAAATCCGCCCAATTTGATCGCACGCTCCGGATTGGAGGCATTGCCATCAAGGGCGCGTTTCAGCACTCCCTGAAGAATTCCCCCCATCCGAAAGAAACTGAACGAAAGATAGAACCCAAAATCATCGATCCCACCCAGACCGCGGCGCCTGCAATAGGCGTCGATGAAGTCCTGATCGGACGGTAAACCAAGTGGTGCGCGGTCAATACCGGCTAGGCCCCGTCCTTCGGCTCCAGGTGGCATTTGCCATTGCATGATGACCCCGGCCAAGTCCGCATAGGGGTGACCGATGGTTGACAACTCCCAATCCAAAACCGCCTTGCAGCTGGTTCCATCCTTGGCAAAGATCATATTGTCGATGCGATAGTCGCCATGCACCAGTCCCCGTTGCCCGTCATCTTCGGGCATCGCACTTTCCAGCGCCTGGATCAGTTCATCCATTTCAGCGATGGTTTCCGTTTCCGAAGCCCGGTACTGCTTGGTCCAGCGCGCCAGCTGACGTTCAAAATAATTGCCCGGAGGACCATAGTCCGAGAGCCCCACCGCATTGATATCAACCGCATGCAGGCAGGCAAGAACCCGGTTCATTTCATCCATGACACCCGCGCGGCTTTCCTCATCCAGGCCGGGCATCGACGGATCAGTAATGTTGCGCCCTTCCACGTGATCCATCACGTAAAAGGCAGAGCCGAGCACATCGTCGTCTTCACACAGCAGATGCATCTTAGCGACTGGCACGTCAGTTTCCGCCAAAGCGCTTTGCACCCGGAATTCGCGGTCAACCGCATGGGCAGATTTCAGCAAGACGCCCGGAGGTTTACGACGCAGTACATAATTGCCTGCGCTTGTTTTTAGCAGAAAGGTCGGGTTTGATTGCCCCGTGGCAAATTTTTCGACCTCGAAACCGCTGTCAAAGCCCGGCAGGCGTCCATTCAGATAGGCTGCAACTGCCTCCTGATCCAAGGTTTGGGTTTTCCCACTCATCCTCTGTGCCCCTTAGCTATAGGTCAAAAGCGCCGCACGATCTTGATTATAAAGATGCGGCACTGAATTGAACTCATGGAGAAAAAACCTCTCCTTCGAAAAAATAAACCGGCTGACAGAACTGTTCTTGATCTGCAGGTTCAAGGCAATCATCTGCTCATCCGGAACTTGCAGGCTGTTGGACACCAAGCGCGCAATGGCACCGCCTGAACTTACCACCAAAACGCGCTCGCAATCTGTAGTGACGGCGTGCTGCCGGGCGGCCTCGATCCGGTTGCAAAAACTCTGCCAGGTTTCACGGGCCTGCGGGATTCCAGTTGTTTGCCAGATTGCCAACGTTTCGCGCAAAGCCCGGAAATGCGTCTTTCTGTCGGTTATGACGTCATCCGGTGCCTGACCACCAAACCGACTGTGCAGCAGATCGTGAAAATCATACTCGTTCCAACCGGGATGCAGTTCCGGAGTCAAATCAAACTGCATATCGGCCAGAGTCTGCTTCTGCCTTTCCAGACTTCCGGTGATCACCCGGTCAGGAATCCAATCAAGCGCCCGCAGCGTATCCCCCAGGGCACGCGCCTGCTGACGACCCAGCTCGCTCAGCAGGTCGTAGTTATCCGCTCCGAAAGACGCCTGCCCGTGCCGGACCACTAGAAGCTCAGCCATGTCTTAGTCCTGAAACTCTTGTGCAAGGGTGTGTCCGGCTGTCTGGTATTCGGTCGCGATGCGATCAACCAACTCCTGAGCGGAACAAATCCCGGTGACATCGCCGATCCCCTGACCGGAGCCCCAGATTTCTTTCCAGGCTTTGGGTTTTGACGAGCCGGAGCCAAAGTTCATAGCCGACGTTTCCGCCGTGGGCAGATTGTCGGGATCCAACCCGGCCTGTGTCACGGATTTCTTTAGATAGTTGCCCCAAACGCCCGTAAACAGAGAAGAATAAACGATGTCTTCAGCAGTGCTGTCGACGATCATCTGCTTGTATCCTGCCTGTGCATTGGCCTCATGCGTGGCGATAAAGGGGGATCCCGCATAGCCAAAATCCGCCCCCAATGCGCGCGCCGCCAAAAGGGCCTCGCCACCAGCAATCGCGCCGGACAGGGCTAGGGGTCCGTCAAACCAACTACGAATTTCGCGGATCAAGGCAAAAGGCGATTGCTCGCCTGCGTGCCCTCCAGCCCCTGCGGCCACGGCGATCAAGCCGTCAGCTCCCTTTTCGATGGCCTTTTTGGCAAAGGTATTGTTGATCACGTCGTGCAGCACGACGCCACCACAGGAATGCGCCGCCTCGTTTACTTCAGGGCGCGCGCCCAGCGATGTGATCCAGATTGGCACGTTCCAGCGATTGCAGATCTCCAGATCGCGTTCCAGTCGGGTGTTGGAGCGATGAACGATCTGATTGACCGCAAAAGGTGCTGCGGGCCGGTCAGGATTTGCTTGATTGTAGCGATCCAGCTCTTCGGTGATCTGCTTCAGCCAAGCCTCCAGCAGGACCGGGTCTCCTTCAGCTTCGCGGGCATTCAGGGCCGGGAAGGACCCCACAATCCCTGCCTTGCACTGCGCAATGACCAGTTCCGGCACCGAAATGATGAACAACGGCGAGCCGATCAGTGGAATACGCAGATTCTGCAGCGCTGTTGGTAGTTCACGTCGTGATTTGGACAAAAGAGTATCCTTTATTTTCAGAGCCCTGCTAGGCGCCCTTAAGTTCAATCAGTCCAGAGCGCTGGCAAAGATATTGTGCCCGGACATCACATTTATCCCACCCGAAATCGGCACCACGGATCCCGTGACATAGGCACCGCCTTTGCCGCTGAGAAACAAGACGGAGCCAGCAATGTCCTCGTAGCGTCCGACCCGCCCCAAAGGAACGTCCTTGCCAACCTTGGCGCGTTTTTCTTCATCATGGGTCACAAAGGCCGTCATCCGCGACACAAAAGGTCCAGGTGCCAGGGCATTTACCGTAACGTTTTTATGCGCAAGTTCTTTCGCCAGAATTTTGGACAGGTGGATCACCGCCGCTTTTGAGGCCGAATAGCTGTAGGCGCCGTCGCCCATTGGGATCTCACCCATCACCGAGCCCACGTTGATAATCCGGCCGGGATCACCTGAGGCGCCGCTTTTGATCAGCATTGGCAGCAAGCGGCGAGTCAGATCAAAGACCCCAGTGACATTGACGGACATGACTTTTTCCCAGGCTTCATAGGGAAAGTCCTGCATTTCGGCACCCCAGGTAATGCCAGAGTTATTCATAAGAATATCAAGGGTTTTCGTGCGATTGTGGATCTCGTCGACAAGCGCTTCGATCCCCTCCTGGGTGCCGACATCACCGCCAAACCCTTCTGCACTGCCAGGGGCATCAAGGGCATTCAACTCAGCGGCTACCGCTTCACAGGCTGATCCTTTGCGCGAGGCGATCAGCACATGTGCCCCGGCCCGAACCATGGCTTCAGCAGCCATCCGGCCAATGCCTGTGGCGCCGCCAGTGATTAGCGCGGTTTTACCTTCAAGCGTAAATAGATCCTGCATCTGTCTCTCCCTCAAAACCCACGTAGTTTGGCAACGATTGCAGCGTGATAGCCGTAGTCACCGAGCCATTCCGCAGCAACGCGGGCCCGTTTCATATAAAATCCCATATCAAAGGCATCGGTCATACCAATACCGCCGTGCATCTGGACACCCTCCTGAACCACCTTTTGCGCCGTCTCAGTGGCGCGGGCTTTTGCAACAGAAACCGCAAGCGTTGCGTTCTGCGGGTTTGCGTCCAACTGGCGGCCGGCATTAAGGATGGCTGAATGGGTCAATTCCATCTCGCACCAAAGATGTGCTGCGCGATGCTGCAAAGCCTGAAAACTGCCAATGGTTACGCCGAACTGCTTGCGTTCCTTCAGGTAATCCGTGGTCAGTGTGAATGCCGCCTCTGACAAGCCGGCGGTTTCTGCCGCCAGAACGGCTTGACCTGCCTCCAGTGCGGGTTTCAACAACTCCAATCCTGCTCCCGGATCACCGAGTAGCGTGTCGCCTGAAACCTCGACATTTTCAAAAGCCAGTGAAGCTGCGTCGCGGCTGTCGATCATCTGGATCGCGGTAGTGGCCAATCCTGCTGTGTCGCGTGCCAGATCAAACAGGCAAAGCCCATCTTCACTGCGGGCCAAAACCAACACCCGATCGGCCATACCGCCATCAACAACGAAAGGTTTTAGGCCATTCAAAACGTAGCCATTGCCGCGCTTTTCTGCTTTGAGATTGATGCTATTCGGATTGAACTTGGCACTCTCATCCAATGCGATTGAATAGGTTAGAGATCCTTCTGCAATCTCTTGTAGACGGGTGCGGCTTTGTGGGCCAGATTGATTGCGCAACACCGTCGTCGCCATCACGGCAGTGCTGATAAACGGGCTAACCGCTAAAGTACGGCCCATTTCACGGGCCAACACCTGCGCAGCAGCGTGCCCCATATCAGAGCCGCCCTCTGCTTCAGGTACCAACACACCGGCCCAGCCAGCGGCTGCCATGTCCTGCCAGAGTTCTGGATCACTGTGTTCTCCGGCATCACGCATCTGGCGCAGTCGGGACACAGGTGCCGCCTTGTTCAGAAAACCATTGGCGGATTCTGATAACAGGATTTCTTCTTCTGTTTGAATGAGTTTAGCCATTTTTCTTATCCCGGAAGGTTCAAAATGCGGCGACTGATGATCGACAGCATCACCTCAGAGGTGCCGCCCTCGATGGAATTTGCCTTGGTTCTGAGCCAATCCGAGGCCGGGCTGTCCTGCCAGTCCAATGCGGCGGTGCCTTCAGCTGACATCACCAATTCAAGACGGCGTTTGTTCAGCTCTGTGCCCATGTATTTCAACATGGCGGAGGCGTCACCGACACCCTGCCCGCCCTCGGCCTGATCCTTGTAGCGTTCCAAGGTCATCTCCAACGCCAGACTGTCCACTTCGGCGCGCATAGCATCAGCCCGCAAAACCGGATCACTCTGGCCGGTTTCGGCATCCGCAATGACGGCCCCTAGGGCGCGCCCACTTCCCAGCACATTGCCGCCGTTGCTGATCATCTCGCGTTCATGGGTCAGCAGATATTTTGCGACGTCCCAGCCGCGGTTGATGTCGCCAACCACCTGGGTTTTAGAGACCTCAACATTGTCAAAAAACGTCTCACAAAATGGCGAGGCTCCTGAAATCAACTGGATTGGCCGAGTTGAGATACCTTCGCAGCGCATGTCCATAAGAACAAAAGAAATTCCAAGGTGTTTGCGCGCGTCCCGATCGGTGCGAACCAGAGCAAAAATCCAATCGGCCCGATCCGCATATGAGGTCCAGATCTTTTGCCCATTGACCACCCAGTGATTACCATGATCGGCGCCATAGGTCTGAACACCGGCGAGATCCGACCCCGCACCCGGTTCGGAATAACCTTGGCACCAGCGTATCTCTCCGCGGGCAATAGGTGGCAGGAACTGCTGTTTTTGTTCTTCAGTGCCGAATTTCAGCAAAGCGGGGCCAAGCATCCAGATGCCGAAACTATCAAGCGGTGAACGGGCACCGATACGCTGCATCTCCTCCTTCAGGATCTTGTCCTGATCGCGGTTAAGACCGGCACCACCATAGGCCTTTGGCCATGTTGGCACGGTAAACCCCCGCGCCGCACAGCGGTCGAGCCAAGTTTTTTGGGCCGGACTGGTGAAGACCCAAGTGCTGCCTCCCCAGCAGATGCTGTCTTCACCGCTGGTACCGTCTCGCATTTCTTCCGGACAATTGGCTGCCAGCCAATCGCGGATTTCAGTCCGAAATCCGACGCTGTCTGATGTCGCCTGTTCTGTGACAGTGGTCATATTCTCTCCCCGTAACCCTCCGCCTGATGCCTCCCTAAGGTTCCAGCGGTTTCACAATGTAGAATTACATTTCGCTATTGCATTGACAACGAGGCAGCTGAGCAGAAGACTTTACGTAATTTCAGGAAACAGGCGCCCATACCGGGTGACCAGAGGGAAGAACAATGAAATCAATGCTAAGCACAGCGCCGGGTGGACCGGAGACGCTGACATGGACGGAACAGCCGGATCTTGTGGCCGGTAAAGGCGAGCTCCTGGTTGCGATCAAGGCCGCTGGGGTCAATTTCCCCGACACATTGATCATTCGAGACCTCTACCAGATGAAACCCCCACGCCCCTTTGCACCTGGTGGTGAAATCTCCGGGGAAGTTGTGGCGATCGGTGAAGGTGTCACTGGGTTTGACCTTGGCGACCGTGTTCTAGCGCTCACCGGACACGGTGGTTTTGCAACCCAGATCTGCGTTGCCGCTGCTCAGGCGGTGAAGTTTCCGGATGCCATGCCCTATGAAGAAGCTGCGGCCTTTGTTTTCACCTATGGCACCTCTTATCACGCGTTGAAAGACCGTGCCGATTTGAAACCTGGCGAGACGCTTTTAATTCTGGGCGCTGCAGGGGGCGTTGGGGCTGCCGCCATAGAGCTTGGAAAATCAATGGGCGCACAGGTCATCGCAGCAGTTTCTTCGAAGGAAAAAGCCGCATTTTGCAAGGCTATTGGAGCGGATGAGACACTGATCTATCCGCGCGAGATGACTAAGGATGCGCAAAAGCAATTTTCGAAAGATATCAAATCGCTATCCGGTAAAGATGGTGTCGATGTCACCTATGACGCGGTCGGGGGAGACTATGCAGAACCGGCCCTGCGTGCGATGGCCTGGAAGGGGCGTTATCTGGTGGTAGGCTTCCCCGCCGGCATTCCAGAAATTCCGCTCAACCTCCCCCTTCTGAAGGGCTGTGATATTCGTGGCGTCTTTTGGGGGGCTTCGGTGTTTCGCGACCCCAAAGGCCACGCACAAAACATGGCCGAATTGCAGGCACTTTATGCAGCAGGCAAAATCAAGCCGCAAATCTGCGCCACCTTTCCGATGACCGAGGCTGCCACGGCTTTGGAAATGATGCAGGACCGGCGGGTTTTGGGGGAAGTTGTTCTGACCAACGCCTGATACTGTGCGGCGGGTGTTCGAAATCATTGGAGCATCCGCCCACTTTTGCGTGCGAAAATAGCAACATGCCGGAAACAAAAGCGGGTTTCTTGGCTTCGCTTCTGCAGTAAAACTATCATAGTTTCACCCTAGGGTTTTAACGATGGGGAGTGGAGATGCCGAGCATTTTGATCTTGAATGGTCCAAACTTGAATTTGTTGGGCACGCGCCAGCCAGAAGTCTACGGTCGTGAAACGCTAGAGATGGTCGAGCAATCCTGCAAAGATCACGCTGTCAAACTGGGTCTGACAGTGGAATGCCTGCAATCCAATCACGAAGGTATTTTGCTGGACGCAATCCATGATGCCCGCGACACCCATTCAGGCCTCGTCCTGAACGCAGGTGCTTACACGCATAGCTCTATCGCTCTTATGGATGCCATATTTTCGGTAGAACTGCCTGCCGTTGAAGTACATCTTTCCAATATCCATGCTCGGGAAGAATTTCGCCAAAAGTCCTATATTTCAAAAGCGGTTATCGGTCAGATCTGTGGCTTTGGCAGTTTCGGGTATCTGATGGCATTGGATGCTCTCGCCCGTAGGCTATTACCGACCAGAGGCCCCGGCGCATGAGCATACTTGACTATCTCCACTTTGTGTCTGGCGCGAAAAGCCTTGAAGAGTTGTGGCATACGCATGTTCAGCGCATGGCCGACTATGGTTTTGACCGGCTGATGTACGGCTACACGCGGTTCAAGACGGAAACCTCGCTTGGCGATCCGGATGATTTTGTCATTTTGACCAACCACAATCAGGAATACGTGGACGGCTTTTTGAACCGGGGGCTCTATTTTCATGCGCCCATGTTGCGATGGGCGCTTGAGCACGAAGGCGCAGGAAGTTGGCAGAAAATCCAGGAGATGAGCGCTGGCGGGAGCCTTACTCCAGAAGCGCGGCAGGTTATTGCGTTCAACCAAGAGATCGGAATGACAGCCGGATACACCGTGAGTTTCTTTTCAGCTTCAAAACGCTACAAGGGCGCTATCTCGCTTGGGGCACCGTCTGGAAGAGATCAGAAAGACGTTGATGCCCTGTGGCTAGAGCACGGCGAAGACATCATTTTGATGAATAACGTCGTTCACCTCAAAATTCTGACACTGCCCTATACGCCTCCGAATCGAAGCCTGACAAATCGGCAGAGAGAGGCGTTGCAATGGGTTGGGGATGGTAAAACCACCCAGGATATTGCGCTGCTAATGGGGCTGACGGCGGCGACAGTCGAAAAACATTTGCGGCTCGCCAGAGATTCGTTATCGGTGGAAACGACGGCTCAGGCGGTTTTAAAAGCGGCGCTGCAAAACCAGATGTACGTGGTTGAATCTTGATAATTTTCACGATGCCTTAATTTCATTCGAAGAAAAAACTCAGTGTTCCCCGTAACCTGGAGGGAGTTTACCCATCGGAAGCTAGCGTCAATCGGGTATGGAAAACACTACTACACTTTTTCACTGAAGTGAGGCACACTAATCATGTTCCGTGAGTGGTGGCTTTAGCCTAGGAACTTTGGGAAACGACCCTTGCAATATCAAGGCTCTCGGACCTGTACGGTTTCCGACGTGTATTTTTCCGCGTCGGTGCCGTGAGAATGAGGGGCTCCATCCATCCCCATCTTTTGGAGCCCCTCCGCTTTTCTCTTTTGCCCCCACACCCGAGCTAGGCAGTGTGAGAAATCACGTCCTGCCTTTTCAACGTCAAAGGAGTTGGCCTTAGATCAGGTCAGATATGACCGCATTGGCATATGGATCTTCAAACTTTCCAAGGCTCCACGTCCTCCCTTTTGTCCAAAAAACACGTTTGGTTTCGCTACCCGATTTCAGCAGGTGAAATAGAAAAAGGGCCGACGGTTTCCCATCAGCCCCTTTAATTTCTTAACTTCTAGAGCCTTAGCCCTGAGCGGCCTTGGCAACCTCGGCGGCAAAGTCTTCTTTTTCGACTTCGATGCCTTCGCCAACTTCCAGACGCACAAACCCGGTGATGGTGGCGCCAGCTTCTTTGGCGGCCGCTTCAACGGTCAGGTCGGGGTTCACCACGAACTGCTGGTTCAGAAGGGTTGATTCAGCAACGAATTTCTTCATCCGACCAACGATCATTTTTTCGATCACGGCTTCGGGCTTTCCGGACTCGCGTGCGATATCCATCTGAACCTGCTTTTCCTTCTCAACAACCGAAGCATCCATGTCAGCTTCGGAGAGAGCGGCAGGGTTCACAGCAGCAATGTGCATTGCAACCTGTTTGCCGAATGCTTCATTGCCACCGGTCAAGGCAACCAGAACACCGATTTTGCCCATACCGGCAGTTGCCGCATTGTGAACGTAGGAGATGACAGTCTCGCCTTCGAGAGCAGCCATACGGCGCACCGACATGTTTTCGCCAATGGTGGCGATTTTGGCGGTGATCACGGCTTCGACGGTTTTGCCGCCCATGTCGGCCGCTTTCAGCGCCTCAACATCTGCAACACCCAAAGCAACCTTGGCGATTCCGCCAACCATTTCTTGGAATTCGGCGTTCTTACCAACAAAGTCGGTTTCCGAGTTCACTTCGACCGCAACACCTTTGCCGCCATCGACGACAACGGCGACCAGACCTTCGGCGGCGGTACGACCGGATTTTTTCGCGGCTTTGGCCAGACCTTTGGTGCGCAGCCAGTCAACGGCGGCTTCCATGTCACCATTGGTTTCGGTCAGGGCTTTTTTCGCGTCCATCATGCCAGCGCCGGTGGAGTCGCGCAGTTCTTTAACGAGTGCAGCTGTGATTGCCATCTGTGGCTCTCCTCAAATCTAAACGTAATTGGGGCAGGTGATACCCTGCCCCGTATGTCAAACCTGTGACAGGCAGATTAGGCGGAAGCTTCTTCAGCGACGGCCTCTTCTTCGGGCGCATCTTCCAGCGCGCCGAGGTCAACACCAGCAGCACCCAGCTGAGCGGTCATGCCGTCCAGGGCCGCGCGTGCAACCAGATCGCAATAGAGCGAGATAGCGCGCGATGCATCGTCGTTGCCGGGGATGATGAAATCAACACCGTCAGGCGAGCAGTTGGTGTCGACAACAGCCACAACCGGGATACCCAGCTTTTTGGCTTCGGCGATGGCCAGTGCTTCTTTTTTCACGTCGATGACGAACAGCAGGTCAGGAACGCCGCCCATCTCGGAGATACCACCAAGCGAAGCCTGCAGCTTCTGCTGGTCACGTTCCATGCCCAGACGCTCTTTCTTGGTGAGGCCTTCGGCACCACCTTCGAGCTTCTCGTTGATTTCGTTCAGGCGTTTGATCGACTGGGAAACGGTTTTCCAGTTGGTCAATGTGCCACCCAACCAACGGTGGTTCATGAAGTACTGAGCGGATTTCTCAGCGGCTTCGGCGATGGGGCCTGCGGCCTGACGCTTGGTACCAACGAAGAGGATACGACCGCCCTTGGCAACAGTGTCACGCACGATCTGCAGCGACTGGTCCAGCATTGGAACGGTCTGTGTCAGATCCATGATGTGGATGCCGTTGCGTGCACCATAGATGTAAGGTGCCATGCGGGGGTTCCAGCGCTGTGTCTGGTGACCAAAGTGTACGCCTGCTTCCAGCAGCTGGCGCATGGAGAACTCGGGAAGAGCCATGCTTGTATTCCTTTTTTCCGGTTTCAGTCCTCGGTGGGGGTTCAGAGCAGACGCTCCAACCGGCGGTCTGTCAGGGATGTCTCCCCTGATCAGGCCAAACCCCACCTGCGGGTTTGATGGCGCGCGTATAGGACAGCTTGGCACCGCCTGCAAGTGCTATTTGCGCAAAGTCTCATGTCCCTTGCGGACCTCGGCTTCACAGGCAGCGGCCAGCGCCTTGCGATCGGCAAAATCCGCGACTTTTAGCGGGCTGTGATAGATCAACTCGACGCGGCCCTGACGGGGGGCCGCCAGCGTTTTCAACAGATGCGGCGCAAAGTCCATATCGCCCCACCAGCCGTAGAACCGTGCCTCTTGGCCCTTTGGGGCAATAAACACCACGGATACAGGCTGGATATAGCTTATCTGACGTAAGTGGTCGCCAAAGAAGGCCGCAAAAAGCGTTGTTTTAAATGGCAAAACGCGCAAACCATCGGTGGATGTGCCTTCCGGGAAAAACAGCAGCTTGTGTCCGGCCTGCAGGCGGGATTCAAACAGTTCGGTCTGTTCTTTCGCACGCTTTCGGTTGCGTTCGATAAAAACGGTACCAGTCGCACGGGCAAGCCAGCCGATGCCGGGCCAGCCTGCGACCTCAGCCTTGGAAACAAAATATATCCGCTTGCGGGCGTTCAGCGCAAAAATATCCAGCCAGGAGGTGTGATTGGCCACAACGGCCCCCCGATGGCGCATCAGTTCACCTTGGGTTGAAAACTCCATGCCCAGCACCCGAAAGGCATTGCGACAGACAAACTGAGTGATAAAGGGCGTGACCGGGCGGTTCAGTCCGCAAATCGGGCGTTCGATCAGGCGCAGCAGTAAAAGGACGATCAATCCGCCAAAAACCAATCCCCCGAGCACCAAAGCCCGGCAGACAACAAAGCCCCAGCCAATTGCGGTGATGCGGATCGGCTCCGGAGCCTCTCCTTCGTTCCAGGTTTCCGGCATGGTTTAACCTTCCACCTGCGGGCCTGCGAACATCCGCTTCTGTCGGTCCGTCATGGCGCAGGTGTCCAGGATCATGCAGACATCCGTGGTGTTAAAGCTGTGGTCAACATAGGCACCCTCGCCGATCACCCCGCCAAGTCGAAGATAGGCTTTGATTAACGCAGGAATCTGCAGCATCGCGCGTTTGCGATCCACATCTTCCTTTGGCAGCAGCGCCATGGATTGAAACACTTCTGACCGACAGCGAAGCCACTCTGGTGCCAGAAACCCGTGGTGAAGCATCGACAGGGGTTCGGCCAGTTGATCCAGATCGGTTCCGGGAAAGCTCGCGACCCCAAACAGAACGTCGATGCGATGTGTGGCGACATAGTCAGCCAGGCCACTCCACAAATGAAACAGAGCAGATCCGCCTCGAAATTGTGGATGCAAACAGGACCGTCCAACCTCAAGCAGGCTGCGGCCCGATGACTTTAATGTGTCAAGATCGTATTCGGTTTCCGAATAAAACCGCCCGGCCGCCTCAGCCTGCTTCCGGCGCATCAGCCGATAAGTGCCAATAACCTGATTGCTGCGGGTTTCCGTGATCAGAAGATGATCACAGAACGCGTCGAAATAATCGCGCTCCAGCTTCGCCGCATGGTCGACCTGCTGTCCACTTGCGCCCATTTCTTCGACGAACACCTGATAGCGCAGCGCCTGCGCGGCCTGGATATCTGCATCTGTCCGCGCCAATGAGACAGAGAACGTCATTTCATTTTCTGGCATAAAGCCGGGCTTCCGAGGTTGTTTCGCGCCAGCAGATAAACCGGACCGCAGGGCACGCGCAAGATTTTCATAAAACTCTACGGTCTTTCTTAACCATTCATAAACCGCTATGGCTCATTCACTAGAATCAAGGGGACCATAGCCCCGGCAAAGACCAGTTTTCCCTGGTCACGAAAATTGACAGTAATTTTGCCCCCTGCATTGGATTGGACCTGACCTGGTCCCCATTCCGGGTGATCGGGATGTTTCACCAGCATCCCGGGGGTAAGAATAGCATTGAGGTCGATCATGAGAGAGGCCCAATTCGGAGGAAAGACATGGCTGTAGATACCGCCAATTTGGCCGCTTTGATAGGGTCCAGGATCTGCCACGATTTGATCAGCCCGGTTGGCGCCATCAACAACGGGCTTGAGCTGCTGGGTATGTCCGGCGCGATGGATGGCCCAGAGTTGGAGTTGATTTCTGACAGCGTGCTGAACGCCAATGCCCGCATCCGGTTTTTCCGCGTGGCCTTCGGTGCTGCCGGCGAGCAGCAGATGGGTCGCGCCGAGATCCTGTCGGTGCTTGACGATATCAGCAAAGCCGGTCGTCTGAAATATCAATGGGCGCCGCTTGATGGCAGCAGCCGCAGTGATGTTCGGATGACCTTCTTGGCGGCTCTGTGCCTGGAAAGTGCTTTGCCCTATGGCGGAATGATCAACGTCTTGCAGGCGGATGGTAAATGGACGATCACCGGCGAAGGTCGCAAACTGAATGTCGATGAGGCCCTTTGGGGCCATCTTGATGGCAGCGATACTTCGGCGACAGTTACGCCGGCTTTGGTGCAATTTGCCATGCTGCCGACCGCCGCCCAAGAGGCCGACCGCAAAATCTACTACGACCAGACCCTAGAAAAGATCACAATCCAGTTTTAGTTTTCGCCATAAGGTATTGTAAACATAAACCCTCGCCAAAATCTGGCGAGGTTTTTTTCTTCCAGCAGGCATGCAACAGTAATCAGCTACGCACCGCCCCGTCGCCGCGCACCAGATACTTGAAGCTGGTCAATTGCGCCGCGCCAACTGGGCCGCGCGCATGCATCTTTCCGGTTGCGATGCCGATCTCGGCCCCCATGCCAAATTCGCCACCGTCTGCAAACTGGGTTGAGGCATTGTGCATCAAAATGGCGCTATCCAGTTCTGAGAAAAACTGAGCAACAGCTGCCTCATCTTCGGTGATGATGCAATCAGTATGCTGCGAATGGTATTTGCGGATATGTGCAATTGCCTCGTCGATATCTGCGACAGGTTTTGCAGCAATAATGGCATCAAGATATTCTTTGCCCCAGTCTTCCTCGGTTGCCAGCTCCATACCCTCGGGGCCCATCAGCCCTTCGGCGGCGTGGATTTCAACACCGGCTGCAGCTAATGCTGCTAGGACATCCTGGCCGATTGTCTCGACAATATCTTTATGGATCAACAGGCATTCGGCAGCACCACAAATACCCGTGCGGCGGGTTTTGGCGTTCAGAACAACTTCGAGCGCCTTTTTCGGATCCGCTGATTTGTCGAGGTAGATATGCACGATGCCTTCGAGATGGGCAAAAACCGGAACCCGTGCTTCGCGCTGTACCAGCCCAACCAACCCCTTGCCGCCACGAGGGACAATAACGTCGACATAGTTCGTCATGGTCAACAGCTCTTGCACTGCAGCCCGATCCCGTGTCGGAACCAGCTGCACGGCGTCTTCAGGAAGACCCGCATCACGCAGCCCCTGCGCCAGACAGGCATGAATGGCCCGGGCGGAATTAAAACTTTCGGATCCGCCGCGCAGGATCACCGCATTGCCGGATTTCAGGCAAAGTGCCCCGGCATCGGCTGTCACATTCGGGCGGCTTTCGTAGATCACCCCAATAACGCCCAGCGGCGTGCGTACGCGTTGGATTTTCAACCCAGAAGGCTGGTCCCATTCGGCCAGAACTTCACCCACTGGGTCCGCCTGCTCTGCCACCGCGCGCAGCCCGTCAACGATGCCCTGGATGCGGGATTCGTCCAGCATGAGGCGATCCATCATTGCCGGTGAAAGGCCCTTGCTGCGGCCAAATTCCAGATCCTTGGCGTTGGCTTCGATAATCTCTGCCCGGCGAGACCAAACAGACTCTGCGGCGCCAATCAGGGCTGCATGTTTGCGTTCAGCACTGGCTGTGGCCAGTGTTTGGGCCGCCGTTTTTGCACGAATGCCGATGTCGGCCATCAATGCGGGGATGTTTTCGATGTCTTTCATGGGGTAGTCGCCTTTGCTGATCTCGGCTGGAACCGATCCCTTTGCCAGACAATAGCCTGTTGGGGTGCAAAGGTTCCAGTCACAAGTATCCTGTCAAAAATCTTGAGGTCAGAGCGCCATATCGTCTCGATGGATCAAAGCAGCACGACCTGGGTACCCCAGCGTTGCTTCGATCTCGGCAGATTGGCGCCCTTGGATAGCACGAGCCTCGTCGCCGGTATAGCGAGACAGGCCCTGCCCAAGTTTGCGCCCCTCCGGGCTAAGAATGGCCAGGGGATCGCCCCGGCCAAAATCGCCCTCCACATGACGCACCCCAGCGGGCAACAGGCTGTTTCCGTTTTGGAGCGCACGTGCGGCACCTTCGTCGACTGTGATTTCGCCACGGGTTTTCATCGCTGCGATCCAACGCTTGCGGGCCAACTGAGGATCATCCTGTGCGGTGAACCAGGTGCAGGCAGCCCCATCATGAAGCGTTTTCAAGGGGTTCAGAGGCGATCCTTCAGTAATCGCCATGGCACAGCCGGCCGCGGTCGCCATCTTGGCAGCGAGGATCTTGGTGATCATGCCGCCTTTGGATAGCCCCGACACCCCGTCGCCAGCCATGGCTTCGATCTCTGGGGTGATTTCAGTGATCCGCTCGTAGCGTTGGGCAGTCTCATCCAAGGCGGGGTTTGCGCTGTAAAACCCATCAACATCAGACAGCAGCACCAGCGCATCCGCCCCGACGGTCACCGCCACCTGCGCGGCAAGGCGGTCGTTGTCTCCATAGCGGATCTCATCCGTTGCAATGGTGTCGTTTTCATTGACGATGGGCACAGCCCCAAAGCCGATCAGAGTTTCCAGTGTGGCGCGTGAATTTAGATAGCGCCGCCGGTCGGCGCTGTCTTCCAGCGTGACCAGGACCTGAGCTGTGGTGATCGCATGCGGTGCCAGGGCCTCTTCATAGGCGCGAGCCAAGCGGATCTGGCCAACAGCGGCTGCGGCCTGGGATTGTTCCAGCGGCAGATCGCTGCGTGGCAAACCAAGCACTTCGCGCCCGAGCGCAATAGAGCCGGACGACACCAAGATCACATCCTTGCCCTGCCCTTTGAGCCAGGCAACATCATTGGCCAAGGAATGCAGCCAGCCCGCCCGAAGCTTTCCGGAGCTGCGATCAACCAACAGCGCCGAGCCAATCTTGACGACTATGCGCTTTGCCTCGGTCAGGGTCGCCAAGGGGCTTCCTCTTCAACGGTTTTTTGGCGAATGCGATCCTCATCGATCTCGGCGCGGACCGCCCGCAGCACCTCGTTCAGGCCTTCGCGGCTGACACCAGACATCATCAACACCTTGCTGCCCACTTCCGCTTCGAGAGCTACGCGGGCTTCGGCCCGTTCTTCCTCGTCCAGAGCATCGATTTTGTTCAGGGCTGTGATACGCGGTTTGTTGGCCAGCTCGCCGCCGTATGCTTCGAGTTCATCAATGATGGTGCGATAATCACCGGCCACATCCTCTGAGGTACCATCGACCAGATGCAACAGAACCGAACAGCGCTCCACATGGCCCAGAAACCGGTCACCAATGCCCTTGCCTTCATGAGCGCCAGCAATCAGGCCCGGAATATCGGCCATGACAAATTCAACGTTATCAATGCCTACCACGCCCAAGTTGGGATGTAGGGTGGTAAAGGGATAGTCTGCGATTTTGGGCCGCGCATTCGAGCTGGCGGCCAGGAAGGTTGACTTGCCAGCGTTTGGCAAGCCTAACAGGCCGGAATCCGCAATCAGTTTAAGACGCAGCCAGATCGTACGGTCGATCCCTTCTTGACCGGGGTTCGCCCGACGCGGTGCCTGGTTGGTGGAGGATTTGAAGTGCAGGTTGCCAAAACCGCCATTGCCGCCCTTAGCAAGAAGCACACGCTGACCGATCTCGGTCATATCAGCCAAAACTGTTTCCTGGTCTTCATCAAGAATTTCGGTGCCCACCGGCACCCGCAGGATAATCTCTTCGCCGTCCTTGCCGGTACGCTGACGCCCCATGCCGGACTGACCGTTGTTGGCAAAGAAATGCTGCTGATAGCGAAAATCGATCAGAGTATTGAGCCCATCAACCGCTTCGGCCCAGACTGATCCGCCCTTGCCGCCGTCGCCGCCATCCGGGCCACCGTATTCGATGTATTTCTCGCGACGAAAGCTCACGCAGCCGTTGCCGCCGCCACCAGAGCGGATGTAGACCTTTGCAAGATCGAGGAATTTCATGGTGGCTCCTGACTGCGCTGCGGCCCTATTGGAGGACCGGTCGCGGATATACGAAAGAGAGATCAACGGGGCAGATCTGACCCCGCTGTTGCGTTCTGCGGACTGCCTTACCTGAAAGCGCGCGGCGCGCCAATCACAGTTTTCGGCTGTAGGTCCATGTAGGGACATTTGCATCGCGCGAGACTGCAAATGTCTCGGCGTCACCCAAATATTCAAACCCGCAATGGATCAGCACCCGGGCTGAGGCCGGATTGTCCTGAAAGACTGCGGCAAACATCGTGGCATTTTGCAATGGATTTGCGCTCACCAGCGCCTCCAATGCTTCAGATGCAAGGCCGGTGTTCCAAAAAATCGGCGCGATCCAAAAACTCACTTCTGACTGATCGCGATCCATGCGCTTCAGGCTGATAATACCTTTCAGCTCTTCGCCACCATCCGGGGTTCCGTCGATCGCCCAAACATCTTCGTCATGCTCTGCAGACATTGCCCGCGCTACATAGGCTGCAATGGCGCCAGGGGGAATGGGGTGCGGAATGGAGCTCGTCATACGCGCGACACGTTCATCGCTGGCATAATGGGTAATGAGGCCCTCGTCGGATGCGCGCAGGGGACGCAGCACAAATCGGCTGGTTTCGATAACCGGCTGACTGTTCACATGATCCAAACTCATTCCTCTGCTCCTTTTGAACGCGATCGAACACAATACTTGCGTCACCATAAATGCACGAACTGACTGCGTTTAAAGATCACGCGATCCACGAACGATCACGTTTCAAACATCAGACAACTCGTAACCCCGCCAAAGGCGAAGCCCGTGTCCTATCAGTAAAACCTTGAAAAACTCTGGCCGGACCAGAGACCTTCGGAAAAAAGAAAAAGGGACCGGCTGTATCGCCGATCCCCTCATTGTTCATAACCTTTTGGGTTCGGTTTACTCAGCGGCCTCCGCCACTGGGAGAACCGATACAAAGGTGCGGCCTTTCAGACCTTTGTGGAATTTGACAGCACCGTCAGTCACAGCAAAGATCGTGTGATCTTTGCCAAGGCCAACGCCCTCGCCCGGCCAAAATTTGGTCCCGCGCTGACGAATGATGATGTTGCCAGAGATGGCCGCTTGACCACCATAGAGTTTCACACCGAGGCGGCGACCCGCTGAGTCGCGGCCGTTACGGGAGGAACCACCAGCTTTTTTATGTGCCATTCTGTCTCTCCTTAGCCTTTAGCCAGATCTTTGGCCTGCTCAACCCATTCGGGTTTCACTTTGACCGCGTCAATACCAGCAATGTCGTCTGCCGACAAGGCTGCGATCTGAGCAAAGCTGGTGAAGCCAGCTTCTTCCAATTTCTTGGCAGCAGCAGGACCAACGCCAGTGATCTTAGTCAGATCATCGGAACCAGCAGCAGCAGGAGCCGCTTTTGCAGCAGCTTTGGTAGCACCGGAGGCCAGGATCTCAGTGATCTTGATCAGGGTCAGTTTCTGACGGTGACCTTTGGTACGCTTGGAAGAGTGCTTCCGGCGACGCTTCACAAAGTGAATAAGCTTTTCGCCTTTGATCTGGTCGACCACTTCTGCCTTTACGGCAGCGCCATCAACCAAAGGAGCACCAACAACTGGGGCGTCGCCACCAAGCATCAGGATTTCGTCGAACTGGATTGTTTCGCCAGCATCAGCAGCCAATTTTTCAACGCGGAGGATATCACCCGCCTGAACTTTGTACTGCTTGCCGCCAGTCTTGAGGACCGCAAACATATGCGTATTTCCTTTATCAACCGCGTCCTTTGGTCCTCTACGTTGACCGGTTATGAAACCGTAGCAGAGCGTTTTGGCCTATTGGCACCTCGAACAGCGCGTCCCTGCCGGGACGTATTACAAATTGAACCCGGCACAGAGAATCCGGGCCGGGATGGGGGCTTTTGGCCTGAAACCCAAAACCTGTCAAGCCTGAATGCTCAGGAACTCACTTCGATAGGCGTTCTAATCTCGGTAGGCGTTCTAATCCAGAGCTCCGAAGGTTTCAGAAAGCCATGGATGCCGACTGCAGGTAGTCTACAAACAGGCTCCTTGAACGCATCCGATGCCCAACCAACAGACCTTCTTATGGGGCTTCCCCCTATAGATCTTCACCGCGGCCAAGATCTTTCATCCTGTAGGCTAGTGCTTCAAACCGGTTGGCCGTGATTTCGTGTTGAACTGCGTTTAGCAATTCATAGACCTGCTTCATCAAAGGGGCCTCCAGCGCCTCAACATAGGACTGGATCTCGGCATCGCTGAACCCCTGGTAGGTATAGGCCGAGGTCGCAAGATTTGCAGCCTGAAGCGCCATACGCATTTCGGTTTCCTGTTCGCGCAGAAAGGCCTGCAATCCGTCTGCATCCAGCTGCAATTCAACAATGCCGGCGGCACTGGCAGCCATTAGAAACCGGAACTGGATTTGTTGAACCGAGCGCAGCCCTGCCCCTGCTGAATCAATCGCCTGCCCCATTCGGCGATAGAGGGCGACGCGATCGCTTCCGGCCCGCACGAGATCAGAAATGATGCGTTGACCAGCCTGCTGCTTGACCGCGCCCTCTTCAACCAGGTGGGCAGCGTTTTCCGCCTGCACCAGTCGCTGGCCCAGATCGGTTGCATAGAAATCAGCAGCATGGTTCAGAGCGTCGTCCTGTAGTGTCTCGGTCAGAATATCGAGAGCCAAAACGCGCATCTTTTGCCTGTCAAAGACCCGTTCTGATAGCCGCGTCCACTCCGCACCAAAGCTACCGGCAGAGAGCCCAAGCATGCTGGGCGCATTTCCTGCCGAAAAGGCGATGCTGTCTAGCGCAACATCAAAGCCTGTTACCTGCAAAAAAGCCTCAATCTTTCCTCGTTCAGCCGATTGTGCGGATGCAGGGAGCAAAAGAACTGTCATCGTCAACAACAGCAGGGCAGCGAGAGGTGCATGAATGCGATTTAGGATATGTCTCATAGTTGAAACCTAAGGGAAAACTCGGAGCAAACAATTAAAAAACGCCTTTCACGAAAGAAGTTGAAAAACCCCCTTGCGCCCGGCCGGTTTCATCCTTAAACGCTCCTCCACCAGACCCCCGCGGAGAGGTGCCGGAGTGGTCGAACGGGGCGGTCTCGAAAACCGTTGTCCCTTCACGGGGACCCAGGGTTCGAATCCCTGTCTCTCCGCCATTATCCCCCTGCAGATTTGTTGAATTTATAAACAGCATCGGGTTAAGTGGATTTTTCTCGCTCAAGAGTTCGTGACTTCTAGGGTCAACTTTCGATCAGAAGCAGGATCAATTTCAGGTTTCGCCGGGCATCACGCCAGGCGCCACAATGGTTTTCGATCACAAAATAGCGCACCAGATCAAAGCTTTATACTAGAAGTGGACAGACCGATAAACCGACAGCGGGACCGGAAAGAACCCTTCCGAAATCCTGATTGAACTGCACTCTGTTCCTGTCGCCCTTGCTTTTGAAGCATCTCAAGAAGAGTCCAAAAAACAAAAAAGACCGGGCGGACCCGGCCTTTCTTCTAGTTTTTGAAAAATCTAGGCGCGGCGACGACGGCCACCGCTGCGGCCACCGCGACCACGGCCCTCTTCGCCTTCTTTGGCAGGGGCTTTGTTGAACTTGATCCACTCACCACCGTGCGGGTCGTTGTTGGTGAGGAAATTGGCGGCACGAATGGCCTCCATCTCCTTGCCGGCACGAGGCTTCATCGAGCCAAGCCCGAACATGGTGACAAATGTCTCATCGTCCATGCCTTCGGGCAGAATGATACCGGCTGCAGCCACTTCTTCTTTCTTGGCGGCCAGCGCCTTTTGGGTGACCGGCAGGCCCACTGGGTTCATGATCGCGGAAGTCATGCCCGCGCCCATCGCCATTGGCAAAAAGGCGTTGTTGATACCGTGTCGGTTCGGCAGACCAAAGGAGATGTTGGATGCACCGCAAGTGGTGTTGACGCCCAGTTCCTCACGCAGGCGACGCACCAGTGCAAAGACCTGCAGGCCAGCCGTGCCCATGGCGCCAACTGGCATCACCAGCGGGTCAACCACGATATCATGGGCCGGAATACCAAAATCTGCCGCGCGCTGGACGATCTTCTTCGCGACTTCAAACCGCACATCAGGGTCTTCGGAAATACCCGTGTCGTCATTGGAAATCGCCACAACCGGCACGTTGTATTTCTTGACCAGCGGCAGAATCTGCTCCAGACGCTCTTCTTCGCCGGTGACCGAGTTAAGCAATGGACGACCTTCGCAAACCTCGAGCCCCGCTTCGAGCGCACCAGGCACCGAAGAGTCGATACACAGTGGTACATCCACCAGCCCCTGAACCAGCTCGACGATCTTTTTCATCAAGGGTGGCTCGGTCTCGTTTGGGTTCGGGTTAGAGTTGTAAACAACGCCCGCGTTGATATCGAGCACTGTTGCCCCGGCGAGAACCTGGGCAACAGCATCTTTCTCAACGGTCGAAAAGTCGCCGGCTTCGAGTTCTGCGGCGAGTTTCTTGCGCCCTGTAGGGTTGATACGTTCACCGATGACGCAGAACGGCTCATCAAAGCCCATGACAGCGGTTTTTGTTTTTGATTCTACGACTGTACGGGTCATTATCTATCCTTGGGAGTTGACGGGCTGCGCAGATGCGCCGCCGTTGTTGATGGCCCATGTGGCGTTGGTCTTGATGCCGCCAAGCGGGAAGAAGTGAACATTGGTGATGTTGAAATCGGGGTTCGCAGCCTTGTGTGCGGCCAGTTCTGCCAGAACATCAGTTGGCTCATAGGGCAGCAACAGCTTGGAGACATCCATAGCCCGTTTCTGCAGCACCTTCAGAGACGGGCCAACACCGCAGGCGATGGCGAATTTGATCAGGGTCTGTAGCTTGGCAGGGCCAGCTATACCGATGTGAACCGGGATATCGATACCTGCGTCTTTCAGGCTGTCTGCCCAGGCGATGATTGGCTTGGCCTCAAAGGCAAACTGTGTCGCCAGCGCCATTTTTGCGTCGGTGCGCTCAGAGAATTTCTGTTTCCACTGAAGGGCTTCATCAACGTTCTTGGTCGATCCGTCCGTGTCGATGTCCTTGTTGCCTTCAGGGTGGCCCGCCACGTGCAGGTTTTCAAAACCGGCCTTGTCGAACAGCCCGCTTTCCAGCAGCTGCATCGAAGAATGGAAATCTCCATGGGGTTTGTCAACGCCACCGGCCAGCAACAATGCTTGCTTGACGTCGGCCTCGCCCTGATAGCGGGCTATCCAGTCGGCCAGCGTAGCCTCGTCCTTGATGATGCGCGCCGGGAAATGCGGCATCACCGGAAAGCCTTCGGTATTCAGCCGCTTGGCAGTCTCGACCATTTCTTCGATCGGGGTGCCCTCGATATGGGCGATGTAAACGCGGGTGCCTGCAGGCAACAGATCGGCAAAGTTTTCGACCTTGGCTGCGGTGCGAGGCATCACCTCAATCGAATAGCCCTGCAACAAGGCCTCGACCTGCGGGTTGACGGGTTGCGGCGCAGTTGCGTCACGCTTTTTGAAGTTCAACAAAGCCATCACGGCCTCCCATACTGGTGTTAGGCTCACGCCCATCCGTCATTTGCAATCAGGGTCTTGAGGCGGTCCTGGTCGTATTCCGCTTCCAGACGTTTGGCTTCGGATTCGACGACGTCGGCCGCGTCTCCTTCCACCGCATAGGGGGCAGCTTTGCGCCATTCTGCCAGATAGGCATCGGCATCTTTGGCATTCACCTTCATCGCTGCACGGTCGATCGCTTGCTCAAACCGCTCTTCCAGCTGACGTTTGGCGCCGCGACGCCCCTTGCCTACGATCACCTGCGCAGGAATATCGCGCCAATAGACAATAGTGACATCCGCCATAGCCAGTCCTCCTAAGACCTCTGAATATTTGTGTTCTAGAGCGTCCTTTGCGGCGGAGTACGCCGGATTTCGACACCGTTTGGGTTTTGAGCGACGTTTTTGCAGGTCGTGAATACTAACCCGAAGCCGAGCTGGCCACAGCAACGCGTCCCCATAATACTCATCAAGCTTATGAGTTTGGTACAACAGCTTCGAAAACTGCCGCGCATTGGGGCGTTTGTATTGGCTTTCAGTAGCTGCCAACATACCTGAAGCGACCAAGTCCCCTTGCGCCGCATCGATTGCGTCCATATTCTATATGATAACACGATAATCGGAGGGCGTGAATCATGGCGCCCAGGCGTTCCAAAGGTGCGGGCGCGTTTCCCAAGGCGGTTGAAACCCCTGTACCAGCCCGTCCGGATCCGGATGCGCTTTATGCTGCGCTGGATCTTGGCACAAATAGTTGCCGCATGCTGATTGCCCAACCAAAGGGCAGCGGTTTTCATGTGGTGGATAGCTTTTCCAAGTCGGTCCAACTGGGGACCGGTCTGGAACGCACGGGCCGTTTGTCGCGCTCGTCCATGGCGCGCACCATTCAGGCGCTGCGGATCTGTCAGCAAAAACTTAAACGAAACCGCGTGAAACGCATGCGCCTGGTCACCACCGAGGCCTGTCGCCGCGCCAAAAATTCCCGCGAGTTTATCCGTCAGGTCAAGCGCGAAACCGGTCTGACGCTGGAAATTATCCAGCCTGAGGAAGAAGCCCGCCTGGCGGTGATCTCCTGTGCGCCTCTGGTTTCGACCAATACCGAACAGCTGCTGGTTGTTGATATCGGCGGCGGGTCGACCGAACTGGTCTGGATTGATCTGTCATCGGTGCCGCGCCGCGATCGACCCTCGGCCATCATGCGCCTGCATGCCGGGTTCCATCCCCCCGAAAGCCCCTTTCCAGCGGCTAAGGTGGTGGATTGGATTTCGGTTCCGCTGGGCGTTGCGACGCTGCGCGATCAATTCAATGACGTTGAAGACGATTCCGCCCGTTTTGCGCTGATGAGCTGGTTTTTTGAGGAACATCTGGCTGATTTTGCTCCCTATAAGGATGAGCAGATGCGCGCCGGGTTTCAGATTGTTGGCACTTCAGGTACGGTGACCACTGTTGCTGCCTCGCATCTTGGGTTAAAGCGCTACGATCGCACCAAGGTTGACGGGCTGCGGATGACCAGCGATCAGATCGACAAGGTGATCCGGGGCTATCTTGAGCTCGGCCCGCAGGGGCGACGCCGGGATCCGCGCATCGGCGAAGATCGACAGGCGTTGATCATGTCAGGTTCTGCAATTTTGCAGGCATTGTTGCGCTGCTGGCCAACTGATCGGTTGTCTGTTGCAGATCGGGGTCTGCGTGAAGGGCTGCTTTATGCACAAATGGGCGCTGATGGCGTTCTCGAAGACGGGCCTTTCTGAGGCGCGCAGATTTTAATTTCCCGCCCGGGGCCAGCATTTGTTTGGCAGTGGCGAAAACGGTGAAGACGATGGCAAAAACACCAACTGGCAAAAACACTTCTGGCCGTGGCCAGCGGGATCTGAAGGTCAAGGTCAAGACCGCTCGCGGTCGCCGCCTCAGCTCGACCCGCTGGTTGCAGCGACAGCTGAACGATCCCTATGTGCGCCGCGCTCAGGCCGAAGGCTATCGCGGAAGAGCGGCCTACAAGATCATGGAAGTAGACGATAAATATCGTTTCCTTGTGCCAGGTGCGCGGATAGTCGACCTTGGCTGTGCCCCAGGTGGCTGGGCTCAGGTTGCAGTGAAGCGCATCAATGCTATGGGCGAAAAGCAGGGCAAGGCTCAGGGGCGCATTATTGGTGTTGACCTGCAAGAGGTCGAGCCGCTGGCCGGTGCCGAATTCCATCAGCTCGACTTCATGGATGAAGGGGCTGATGATCAGGTCAAGGAATGGCTGGGTGGCAAGGCGGATGTGGTGATGTCAGACATGGCTGCCTCCAGTTCAGGGCACAAACAGACCGACCACCTGAAAATCATGTCGCTTTGCGAAGCGGCTGCCTATTTTGCCTTTGATGTGTTAGAACAGGGCGGCACCTTTGTCGCCAAGGTTCTTGCCGGCGGTGCCGAGGGAGAGCTGCAAAAGCTGCTGAAGCAGAAATTCACCAAGGTAGCGAACGTAAAGCCGCCCTCTTCGCGGTCAGACAGTTCTGAGAAGTTTGTTGTTGCCCAGGGGTTCAGGGGGTAGATCCCCTGCCCGTTTCCTAGGCGAGCCCGTTTCCTCACCCCGCCTGTTGCCTCAACTGCCATCTTGCTGATCAGGTGCCCACGGCGATCACTGCTGGTGACCTGCGCCTTTTAAACTAGTGCAGCGCTGGTTTGTGTCTCCCCTGCAAAGATTGCATTGCCAAATCACGCAGATGCAAAACCTCGGCGCCCTCACCTTCGCTTTGGCGCGAAACACGTAGGTTGCGCGACACATGGCCTGGAAAAGTGAAGCCAGAGAACTTGGTATCCTTCAGGTTTACCCCCGAAAGATCAGAGCTTCTTTGGATAAAGTCCAAAATTATGTTTTGACGTAGGCTTTTACCCAGTTTCAGCATAGTGCTTTCCCTTCCAGTTTTGGATGGCGTTACCATCGTCATCCCGTTTATGAAGGCTGAATATTGCCGGATTGCGCCAGCTCAATGACCGAATTGTGGCGAAATCGCCCTATTGTTTCCAAAATGGAAACAGCTGAGCACTATCGGCTAAGTCAGATCATCTCAGCAAAGCTTTTCAGTCGTCCGGGTTCGAAAGACGCGCGTCAGGGCTGCTATCTTCGGCCATATCGATCAGAACACCATTGAACTCTGCTCCAAGGATCAAGATCACAGCATTGACATAGAGAAAGATCATTGCCGCCATAGCGCCGGCCAATCCGGCGTAAGTCGCAGAATATTGCGCTACCGAGCCAACATAGAAGGCAAAGCCAATCCCTGCCAGCCACCAAAGGGTGACGGTCAGAAGGGCCCCCGGTAAAATGTGACTAAACCGGTGAATTCTGCCGGGTAAAATTGCGTGGCACAAGAGAACCGCAATCAGCGGAAGAACTGCCACCAGAATTCCGTTTATCCCCCTTTGCCAGTGTGGTGACACCGGAAACGTAGGAAAAAACTCTGCCAGGTGTTGGACATAGAGCGGAAGGATAATCTCAAACAAAGCGGCCGCCAAAATACCGATACCGCCAAGGATAACCAACCCGAGACAGAGCAGGCGCGACAGCCAAAACGGACGCGCGTCCCTGTCATGATAGGCCTGGACCATGGCCACACGCACTGCATTCACACCATTGGAGGCAAAATACAAAGCCAGAACACCCCCGAAAGTCATCAGCCCGGTTCCCGATGTCTGCAGCACCGCGTAAAGCTCTGTTAGAATGGGCTTGGATACCGCTTCGGGCCAGGCGCCAAACACCAATTCAATCAAATCATCCAAGGCGACATCTTGAGAAAGGATGTTGGCGACAGCCCCAGTCAGAGCCACCGTGAACAGTACAAAGGGAAACAATGCAAGCATCATGGACATGGCGATATGGCTGCTCATCACCCAGCCATTTTTGGCGTCAAATCTTTTTACAGCCTGCCAAAACGCAAGCGGCCAACTCTTGATAGTAGGAACCTTCAGCATGGTCGTAACGTCCCACAGACAAAGCTGAAACACCAGCCCTCAAGGTCCCTCTGATTCCAGTTCAGGCTTGCTCGAAACAGCCATTATCGCAAGATCAGGCAATGCAGCTACATTTGGGCATGGTCAAGGCTTCTGGTATCTTTGAACAAGCAGCGCCATAGTTGTTTTCAAACGGGCAGTCGACCGCAGCAAGAAGGACATGACATGTTTTGGGTTGCTATCAGCACACTTGCGGTCTTTGTAATGTGGACGCTCGCCGTGCTTGGTGCGCTCAGCGCGGCCAGGACTTCGCGCACCCCACAAGGGGCGATCGGCTGGGTGGTCTTTTTGCTGGCCGCGCCACTGACAGCACTTCCAGCTTATCTTGTATTTGGTCACTATCGGTTCAAAGATTACCACAGCATTCGACAGGACATTCACGAGGTTGTTCACGACTATCCCGATCTGTCTCCGGAAACCCATTGCGACGCTGCATGTCTGGACATCAACCCTGCTCCCTTCGAAGCTGTTTCAGGGTTAAGCCTGTGCACCGGAAATGATTTCAAAATTCTCGTAGATGGCGACGATAGCTTTCGCGCCATGTTTGGCGCAATTGATCGTGCTGTTCACTACGTCCTAGTACAGTTTTACACCATTCGAGACGATGAATTGGGACAAAAATTGCGCGATCATCTGATTGCTGCCGCACAGCGCGGTGCGAGCGTCTGGTTCATGTATGACAATGTCGGCAGCCACAGTCTTTCACGCGCCTATCTACAGTCCCTGGAGCAGGCCGCAATCAACGTGGTGGAGCCAGCCACCAGCCGTGGACCGAAACACAGGTTCCACATCAATTTTCGCAACCATCGCAAAACCCTGATAGTTGATGGCCGCATCGGGTTTACTGGAGGTTTGAACGTCGGCAATGAATACCTTGGTCTGGATTCCCGGTTCGGACACTGGCGTGATACTCAGCTGCAACTGACTGGCCCAATGGTGCAGCAATTACAGCTTTCCTATGCTGAAGATTGGCAGTGGTTGACGGATGAGCCCTTGATGGAATTTCTTGAATGGCAGCCGGAACCCAGAGAAAGCAATAGAATTGGGCTGGTAGTTCCTACCGGTCCGGGGGATTTGACAGAAAACGGATCAATGCTGTTTTTTTCTGCTATTTCAGCGGCTAACAGTCGGATCTGGATAGCATCTCCCTATTTTGTTCCCGATCTGGACGTGGTCGCAGCGCTGAAACTTGCAGCATTACGCGGTGTGGATGTTCGGATCCTTTTGCCGGGAAACTTTGACCATTATCTGCCCTGGCTGGCTGCGTTTTCCTTTTACGACGATTTGCGGCAGGCAGGCGTGAAAATCTACAACTACTCTGCCGGGTTCATGCACCAAAAGTCCTTTGTGGTCGACGACCAGCTCGCCGCAATTGGCACGGCTAATCTCGACAACCGCTCCTTTCGTCTCAACTTTGAAACCATGGCTTTGCTGTTTGATGCCACAGCGGCAAAAGAGCTGTCAGACATCTTGCAAAAGGATTTTGATCAGTCTTCATTGTTGACCAAGGATCTGGATCAACAGAACTGGAGTATCCGCCTTTTGGCACCCCTGGTTCGATTGTTGTCTCCGGTTCTTTAACGTCTCTGTTCAACATCCTTTGATGACTTGAAAAAATCAGACATCGACCCCACTAGAAATGCCGTGCTGATGCCAAATCCCAACAGACCGTTGATCGAGACAAAGGCGCCAAAAATACGGGAGGCGTTCCCCAGAACGATGTCTCCATAGCCCAGTGTGGTGTAAGTAACGATCGAGAAATACGCCGCTGTATTCCAATCTCCGATTGCCCCCATCCATACAAAGGAAGCTGCCCAAATCCAAACCTGAAGAGTGTGGCAAAACAGAATGTAACCAATAGCGATCAAAAGAAAACCACCTCGTCGCATCGGCGTTGTCTGCAGTCCAAATCTCTTGGCATACCGGCGAAGAGCATCGGCGCAAAAGACCAGAACGACCGTTTCGATCACCAGGCACAGGCACAAAAAGCCGGAACCCCAAAACAATTGTTGCAGCATGGTCATCCTGGTTTCTCCGCTGTGTTCGAAAGCTCCAGCAAACAGCTAGGCAAATCTGCGGTGCCATCCGTCTTGTGGCAGTTGGTATCAGTGTTCAGAACACTTTCCTAGAACCGCAGTTCTGGACAGTTGTACAGTGACAGGTGTTGAATGGCCCAAAGCCGGTTTTTTGAGGCTGTATCTGTGATCTGGCTGAAAGAAGAAAGGGAAAAGATGTGGTGTTAAAGATCACTGACTTAACCAAGAACTACCCTGGAACCACCTGCGGGAAGCCGCTTTTGAACAAGATTTCTCTTCAGCTTGCACCAGCTTCCAGTCTGGCGTTGACAGGCGAAAGTGGCTCCGGAAAAAGTACGCTCCTGCATCTCATTGCGGCTCTGGATAACTTTGACAGCGGCGAGATTTATGTTGATGGCCAGGCCTTGAGCAAGCTTGACGAAACAGGAGCTGCGGCGCTCCGCAGATCTACCGTTTCACTGGTTTTTCAGAGCTTTAATATCATCCCTTCACTCACAGTATCCGAAAATATTTCGCTTCATGCCAAATTGGCCAAACGACGAGACACCACCTGGGAGGATCATCTAACCCAAAGACTGGGGCTAACGGAACTGGGCCACAGATACCCGGAACAGCTGTCAGGTGGGCAACAGCAACGTGTAGCAATCGCCCGCGCTATGGCTTTGAAACCCAAACTTTTGCTGGCTGATGAACCAACTGGGAACCTCGACGAAGACAGCAGCAATGCAGTGCTTGAGCTGATGCTGGACCTGATCCGCGACTGCGAAACCAGCCTGTTTTTGGTGACCCATTCCCGCGCAATTGCCGCGAAGTTGCAAAATCATCTCCATTTGAGCGGCGGGAAACTTTCATGATATCCGCCGCGTTGGTCGCGCTTTTGTCCCACTGGCGACGCCATCGCTTTCAATTGTTTACCTTGGTGACCGGACTGGCTTTGGCTGCGGCGCTTTGGACTGCGGTTCAGGCAATTAACAGCGAGGCTCGCGCCAGCTATGGGCGGGCCGAGGCAATGCTTGTCCAAAACCAACATGGCTATTTGGCATCCACCACTGGCTCTTCCGAGCAGTTGCAACTCAGCGACTATGTCGCGCTGCGCCGCATGGGGTGGGATCTGTCTCCCGTCGTTCAGGGCGAATGGAACATCGCAGGGCAACAAATTGATTTGGTTGGGTTTGATTTCCTCAACCCTCCTTCTGCCACGCTCGCCGAGGTCGCCTCACCTGAAAGCTCACCCTCTGCGAAAACCGGATCTTCTGCCCTGGTCCAGTTCTTGCAACCTCCAGGCCGGGTGTTACTGCATCCTGAGACAGCCAAGGAAATTCAGCGCGCAGAGACGCCCTTTTCCGTTCAACTGTCGACACGTGTGCCGCCCGGAACGGCCCTTGCCGATGTATCTTTCGCTAGTCGGGTTCTGAACCGGCAGAAGGATCTGTCCCGCCTGATCCTTTTGAGCCCGCCTGGCGCGCAGGATCTGGCCAGTCTGCCGAACCATATTCAACATCGTACTGGCCCACCAATGGGGGGTGAGATGGCAAAACTCACCGAGAGTTTTCATCTGAACCTGACTGCCTTTGGCTTTTTGTCATTTGCTGTGGGTCTCTTCATCGTGCAGGGAACAATTTCACTGGCTCTGGAACAACGACGCGGCCAGTTCCGCACTCTGCGCTGTCTCGGGGTGTCACGTCGGATGCTCTGCACACTTCTGGCGGTTGAGATCACTCTCATTACTTTCATTGCAGCCTGCATAGGTCTGATTGCAGGCTTCTTTCTTGCGCAGGCTCTGCTTCCAGGCGTCAGCGTCACCCTGTCCGGGCTATACGGAGCGCCGGTGACGGCAGGTCTGTCCCTGCGGCCCAGTTGGATCATTTCCGGCTTCGCAATGACTTTTTTGGGAGCCTTTGTTGCGAGCTCTCAGGCATTTTTCACCCTTTGGACACTCCCGGTTCTACAACTACCTTCGACACAGGCCAGAGGCCAGAAAGTGATCCGAAGCTTTCGGGCCGGTGCCTTTCTGGGCTGTGGTCTGATCCTCTGTGGTTTTGTCGCCCTAGAAATTCTGGACAGCCTGACCGGGGGCTTTGTTTTCCTTGCGGGTCTCATGTTGGGAGCAGCGGTGTTTTTGCCATTTTTCCTGAACTTTTCCCTCCGTCTTGGCAAACTGTACAGCCACCGTCCCCTTGTCCAATGGCTTTGGGCGGACACTGCGGCACAACTCCCCGGTCTTTCGCTTGCATTGATGGCTCTCCTTCTGGCTCTGGCCACAAATATTGGCGTCAGCACAATGGTTTCCAGCTTTCGCCTCACCTTTCTCGGCTGGATGGATCAGCGCCTCTCTGCCGCGATCTACATCACCACAGAAGACGATGCACAGGGCCGCGCTGTGGAGGCCTGGTTGCGACAAGAGCAAAACCAGCAGCCGGGCCTGCGTATTCTGCCAATCCGGTACCATGAAACGACGTTGCAGGGGGGCAAGATACGAATCTACGGCCTGCGTGACGATCCGAGCTATCGCAACAACTGGCCAATGATTTCAGCGCAAGATGGCGCTTGGGACGCAGTCTTTCAGGGAGCAGGTCTGCTGATCAATGAGCAGCTTTCCTATCGTTTGGGGCTTGGTCCAGGTGATCAATTGAATTTACCGTCCGGCTGGCCCGTCAAAATCACCGGTACATACGCAGACTATGGCAACCCGCATGGGCAGGTCCTCATCTCGATGTCGCAGTTGCTGCAAAATACACCGGAGGTGGAAAACCGACGTTTTGGCCTCCACCTGCCGCCAAGCGAAGTTCAGAACCTGATCAACCGTATACTGGAAGAGACTGAATTAACGAGAGAAAACCTGACAGATCAGACTAGCGTAAAGGCACGTTCCCTTGCTGTTTTTGATCAGACATTTCGCGTTACAGGAGCCTTGAATATTCTCACACTGGCGGTGGCCGGATTTGCGATCCTTACCAGCCTTGCGACGCTCTGGAACCAACGTCTTCCGCAATTGGCGCCGATCTGGGCAATGGGCGTCAGCCGCAGAACCCTGGCGGGCTTGGATCTGTTGCGCAGCCTGCTGATAGCCGCGCTCACCGCCTGTCTCGCGCTGCCTTTGGGGCTTTTACTTGCCTGGGTCCTGCTTGATGTGATCAACGCCAAGGCCTTTGGTTGGCGTCTGCCGATGCATCTGTTTCCACTGGACTGGCTGCGACTTATTGCAATGGCCTTGCTTACGGCGGGGCTCGCTGCACTGATTTCTGCTTGGCGCCTGTTCCGCCTGCAACCCTCTGACCTTTTGAAGGTATTTTCTAATGATCGCTAGAATTGGGTGTCTTGTCTCTGTGGTTTTGCTGTCAATGTCCCTGGCTTCGCACCTCGCAGCACAGGGGTTTGCAGGTCTTGGAACAAGAGCTGACGGGTTTTTGGAGCCACGAGCCGACTATCGGTTTTCATTTCCGAAGGATCACGGTGCCCATCCCGATTATCGTATTGAATGGTGGTACTTGACGGCGAACCTTAAAGACGAAACCGGCACTGTCTACGGCATCCAATGGACCCTGTTTCGTACAGCACTTGCACCGGGAGATGTCGTCGGCTGGCAAAGCCCGCAGATTTGGATGGGGCACGCTGCCCTGACATCTGCCCGAGATCATTTTTCTGCCGAGAGGCTGGCGCGTGGCGGCATTGGTCAGGCGGGCCTGCAAACTGATCCCTTTGAAGCCTGGATCGACCACTGGTCGATGACTGGTGATCCTGAGCTTGAGAACATTGAGGTCTCGGCGAAAGCCGAAGATTTTGGCTACGCCCTCTCTGGCAAAGCCAGCTCGGACCTGGTCCTGCACGGTGCCGATGGCTATTCGGTAAAGTCCGCCAGCGGGCAGGCCAGCTATTACTATTCGCAGCCAGACTATGAAATCACCGGCACGCTCACCCTGCCCTCTGGTCCCGTTTCTGTCGAGGGCATGGGATGGTTGGATCGCGAATTGTCGAGCCAGCCCTTGTCTGAAGATCAAAGCGGATGGGATTGGTTTTCCTTGCGTTTTGATAGTGGCGACAAGCTGATGGGGTTTATTCTAAGAGGGCGAAACAATGCTCCTGATTTTCGCTCGGGCACCTGGATTTCAGCTAATGGAGCTGTGACAGCGCTTACGCCCGGCGCGTTCCAGGCGCTGCCGGTTGAGACAGCAATGGTCAAAGGTCGCAGGATACCAGTCAAATGGCAGGTGATGCTTGCTGATCGCGATCTTTCGGTCACTGTAGAGGCCCTGAACCCGCAAAGCTGGATGGACACATCCTTTGCCTATTGGGAAGGCCCTGTCACCGTTTCAGGCAGCCATACCGGTACCGGATATTTGGAGATGACCGGATACGAATAAGGGCGCGCAGATTATTCATCTGCGCGCCCCTGCGTTGTGATTGTCTCGAATGCCGTTTAGCGCACGACGTAGACCGAACATTCAGAATGCCGGATCACCCGGGCCGCGTTTGGCCCCAAGAGGTAGTCCTTCAGGTCCGGCTTATGTGCACCGATCACAATCAGATCCGTACCGGCAGCTGATGCCACCGCCAGGATCTCCTGATAGGCGGTTCCGGTCGCAACCACATGACGGATTGCCACATTACGTTCAGCCCCCAAGACCTTGGCACAGAGCTCTTTCAACCGAGCCGTGGTGTCTTCGACAGCTTTGTCGTGATGGTGGCTTTCGAAAAAGCCAGAGACCCAGCTTTCGCCAAAATCAGGCAGGACATTGACCACATCGAGCTGCGCCTTATCCAGATCAGCCAGTCGCGCTGCCTGTTCCAGAACCATGCGGTCGGCATCTTCGTTGCTCAATTCGAGCGCGCAAAGAACAGATTTAATCATGCGGGTACTCCTTCGGTGCGGGCCCTTGCGCGTTGCATCAGGGCGATCAAGGCCAGCAACAAAAGCGCCGGAATGAAGATCAGTTCCTTTGGCATCTGATCTGCAGGTGCGAGGACTGCCGTGACCTTGACGGGCTCGTCCCCGTAGAAGTCAAAGCTACCAAGATCCCGCTCTGCCGGAGTACCAAAGCCCGGAGCATCCAGGTTCATCTGTTCTCCTTCGGGCAACAGGATCAGTCCGGCCTTTTCCGCCAGGGCTGCGCCATCCAACCCTTCGATAGCTTCGACAATCAGCGTTGTTGAGGCAATCTCACCGGTGTCGAAGTCAGGACCCTCGATGGTGAGCCTCAACTGTTGACTCGCCTCAGCCGATCCAAGTGCCTGCACCAGTTCAGTTGGCGCGACCTCAGTATGGGGTGGCATGATCCGGTTCATGAAGAAATCTGGTCGGAACAGGGCAAAGGCGACAAAGACCAGAAGAAAGCTCTCATAGAGCTTACTCCGGGTGACAAAGTACCCCATGGTACCTGCGGTGAAGACCAGGATGGCGATAGTCGCTGATATGGCAACCAATATGCCTTGCGCCCAGGTCACATCTATCAACAACAGGTCTGTGTTGAAGATGAAGACAAATGGCAAAGCCACTGTCCGCAAAGAATAAAAGAAGGCCACAAAACCAGTGCGAATTGCGTCACCACCAGAAACGGCGGCGGCCGCAAAACTGGCAAGTCCAACCGGTGGTGTCACATCCGCCATGATCCCGAAGTAGAATACAAAGAGATGCACAGCGATCAGCGGCACAATCAGTCCGGACTGCGCGCCCAGCTCCACCACGACCCCTGCCATCAGCGAGCTGACTACGATGTAATTGGCCGTGGTAGGCAAACCCATGCCCAGAACCAATGACAGCAGACCAACACAGAGAAGAACAAAGACCAGAATGGTGCCGGTCATGTCTGCTGCGCGTTCCGCAACGGTGCCTTCAAAGCTAGTGATCCCGATCATATCCGTGACCGGGCTGATGGCATGCACACCCAATGCGCTTAGATAGGTCAGACCATAAGCCATGCTTTCCACCAGGTCCGCCATGACCTGACCAACACCGGTCAGGGTGACGGTCCCGACGATCACACCAGCCGTCGCCGTGGCCAGTGCAATACCGATCATATTGCGCGAGCCGTCAATCATGCCCTGCCACAGATCCCCGACCCCTTCAAAGAAGGTGTTGGCCAAATTGCTCTGTCCGCGAAACATTGCCTTGAGCGGTTTTTGTGTCAGCAGGATTACAAACAGAAGTGCCGTCGCCCAAAAGGCAGAGAGACCGGGTGATTTCTGCTCGATCATCAGGAAATAAACCAGAACAACGATCGGCAGAAGATAGTGCAGGCCTGCTTTGTAGATCTTAGAAATATCAGGCAGTTCGACCTCTTTTGCGTTGGGGTCGTCAGGCTCCAGATCGGGGATTGTGGCGGCCAAAGACACCAGCAACATATAGACCAGAAAAACTGCACCAAACATCAAAACGCCGGCAAAGCTCGGCACCCAACGATAGGCCGCATCGACAGGAAATTGAGTGCCGTAGCACAGCCCGGCAAAGACAGCAAAGAAGCTGGCCATACCCAGAATGGTCCGTGCCATGTGCACTTCGCGGTTGCCCAGGGTGGGCATGTTCCGCTTCACCGCCTCCAGATGCACGATGTAGACCAGCGCGATGTAAGAGATCGCAGCCGGCAGGAAGGCATGGGTGATCACTTCGACGTAGGAAATGCCGACGTATTCCACCATGAGAAAGGCAGCAGCCCCCATCACCGGCGGCATGATCTGCCCGTTGACGGATGAAGCCACCTCGACCGATCCGGCCTGTTCCGAGGAAAAGCCGACTCGCTTCATCAGCGGGATGGTGAAGGTACCGGTGGTGACCACATTTGCGATGGAAGAACCAGAGATCAGGCCAGTGGCGGCTGAGCCGACAACCGCGGCCTTGGCCGGGCCACCGCGTAGGTGTCCGAGGGCGCCAAAGGCCATTTTGATGAAGTAGTTCCCTGCTCCAGCTTTATCAAGAAGCGCGCCGAAGAGCACGAAAAGAAACACAAATTTGGTTGATACCCCAAGGGCGATACCAAAGACCCCTTCGGAGGTGATCCACATGTGGCTCATCGCTTTTTTCAGGCTTGCGCCCTTCCAGCGGATCACTTCGGGTACGTAGTCTGAAGATCCGAAAAAGACATAGGCCAAAAAGATCGTCGCGATAATCGCCATAGCCGGGCCAAGAGCACGACGGGCGGCCTCGAACAGGATCAACAGGCCCGCAAGAGCATAGTATTTGTCGATATTGTCGGCCAGGCCACCGCTATCAACGATCTTTTGGTAATTCAGGAACCCGTAGATCGCCACAAAGACACCGGCGCCGGCCAGAGCCCAGTCCTGAACAGGAATGAAATCTGTTTCAGGTTCAGACCATTGGCGCAGATAGCTAAGAAAAACCAAAGCCGCCGTTGCCATCGCAAGCACTACAGCTCCGATTTGCAACGCGCCGCTCCATCCGCCCAGTACATATTGCCCAATGATGGCATAGCCACTGTAAGACAGCACAAATATGGCTGCAAAAACGCCGCCTGCGCTCACCATGCGTTCCAGCGAAGTGGCAAATCCGGTGCCGTTCAAAAACGTCGGCGCCACCAGAGCCAGCGCAATGATTGCGCCAACAGTGACCGCAGCCCCCATAGAAATTTCAGGCGAAAGCGTCACCATAAGTGCGACGCAAAAGGCCCCAAGCCCCAAGACGGTGCCCAGATGCCCAAAGGCAAAGGACACAAGATTGCGGCTTTCGCGGCCCATGGCCGGATAGGCCATGAACCCCAGCATCAGGGCAAAGGCCAGATGGATCAGGCGTGAATTGTTGTTGACCGCCCCCGGCAAGAGGTAATTTGCCAGAGGTGAGGCCAGAACGACCTGGAAAACAGACCAGCTTACAGCGATGACTGCCAGGGAAAGCCCGACAGCTCCGATCGGGTTGCGTGCACCCGCATCCGAGGAGGCAACCAGTTCCTGCAGTTCATCTTCGCTAAGCGGTCGATTTCCCTGAACATCGGATGTCATGGATAATCTCCCTTACAGACCAGCACCGCGCTCTGTTTGATTGTTGAGCGTCGTGGGCAGTGTTCTGTTAAAAGTGGCGTTTGGGGTCGTTGCCCCTCGCAAAATTGGAAAGGGGCGCGATACCGCGCCCCTTCCTATGTCCTCTGGTCGATTACTCGATCCAGCCTTGTTCACGGTAGTATTTGGCAGCACCGTCATGCAGCGGTGCAGACAGACCATCAGCAATCATCTCTTCGGCTTTCAGATTTGCAAAGGCTGGGTGCAGCTTGCGGAACGCGTCGAAGTTTTCAAAGACTGATTTGACAACTGCATAAACAGCTTCCTCAGGCACATCGGTAGAGCTTACGAATGTTGCGCCCACACCAAAGGTCTGGGTGTCTTCGTCGGACCCACGATACATGCCGCCGGGGATGGTTGCCGTACGGTAGAACGCATTGTCATCAACCAGCTTGGCAACATCAGCGCCATCAACAGTTACCAGAACCGAGTCACAGGCTGTGGTGGCTTCCTGAATGGAGCCGGAAGGGTGGCCAACGGTATAAACCATCGCATCAATCTGATTGTCGCAGAGTGCTGCCGACTGTTCGGCTGCCTTCAGCTCGGTTGCCAGAGCGAAATCTTCCATGCCCCAGCCTTTGGCGCCCATCAGAACTTCCATGGTGCCGCGCTGACCGGAACCGGGGTTGCCGATATTGACGCGCTTGCCTTTCAGATCATCAAAGGTTGAGATGCCGGCATCGGCACGCGCAACAACGGTGAAGGGCTCCGGGTGAACGGAGAATACCGCGCGCAGGCCTTCAAAAGCACCTTTTTCAGCGAATTTGGAGGTGCCGTGGTAGGCATGGTGCTGCCAGTCGGATTGCGCAACGCCAAACTGCAATTCGCCTTCGCGGATTGTGTTGATGTTGTAAACAGAGCCACCGGTGGATTCGACGGCGCACTTAAAACCGTGCTCCTTGCGGCTCTTGTTGACCAAGCGGCAGATTGCGCCGCCGGTGGGATAGTAGACGCCTGTTACGCCGCCGGTCCCGATGGTGATATATTCCTGAGCCTGTGCCGCCGGTGCCATGAAGGCCGCCGTTACCAAAGCACCAATTGTCAGCTTGGAGTGTTTCATGATGTGATCTCTCCCACGTTTTTTTGTTCGTTTTCAGTCATGAAGTTGCGCCGCTCATCCGTTGAAACGGACACAATTCTGCGTTCCTCATTCGTCCGAGACCACTATCGGCCTGCAAACGCTCGAGGGTTAATTTGTCGCGCCTGTGAAGTAGGCCCACCAGTGGCCAAGCCTGTCAAGCACCTCAAATTCAACCAAGACAAGAAGGTTGGAAGTTTTATCGTATGTGACAACCACCCGAAAAAATTCCCCCAAAAGCCCTTCCTGCGAGATTCGTCACACTGTGACAGAATGCCGCAACAAAGTGCAAGAGGAGTCAGAGACATTTGGAATATGTAAATTGGCGCACCGCAAAGCTGTCGTAAAACGGCAGTCTGGAACCAAATACGAACATGACATTCAGAATGGATTGAACTAAAAAACCCGCATATGCATTTACAGATTAATAGGACAGGCATTCAGTCCCGAGGCAACAGTAAATCCAAAGGTAGCGGGCCTAAAGAAAAGGGCAAGAGACAGGACACGAGACAGGGAAGGAGAACCTTTGATGCTGCTCAGCAAGTTACTTGCGGAAAACCCGGCACTAGATGATTTCTGGTCACTAGAGCGCTGCGTTTCTGCAACGGCCCGAAGCTATCCCGATGACGAGGACATCCGTTTGAGATTTGATGTCGAGCCGGAATACCGCTCAACACCCCGGAAATGGCAAGTCATTCTGACAGCAGCCTGCGAACGTGGGTTGCGTGCCCGAGAAGACAGCACCCCTTACTAACCTCTCTAGCCGGTAGCCTTCGGCTTTGGGTCCTGAAATATGTGATCTTATCTGATTTCGGACTTAAAGTTCCGTGAGTGCAGTTTCTGAGGAGTGCAGTTTCTGAGCGCCAATACATCTGAGCGCCTATACAGGCGCAACTTCAGGACATGACACGTCTCCAAGAGATGCCTCGGCATGCTATGACCCAACCGGAGCTAGGCCTGAAACATCAACCTCTCTGCCTTGAAAGGCAGATCCAGAGCAAGAAAGGGGAGCGATATTCAACCGTCACTCCCCTCAATGTTTTTCACCCCGACTTTTCCCCTGACCTAAGTGCTCGCTCCGCCATCGGGTGATCTGACGCCTTTTATCCACTCCCGCATGGACTGCATCAATGCATAAAGAATTGGGACCACAATAACGCCCACGACAGTTGCCGCCAGCATACCTCCGAAAACGGCGATACCAATCGCTTGCTGACTGGCAGCACCTGCACCAGAGGCGACCATCAATGGCACCACCCCAAGCAGGAACGACAAGGCTGTCATCATCACCGCTCGGAAACGCTGATGTGCGGCTTCGCGGGCGGCCTCCCGGATGGAGAGCCCTTTGCTACGCTGCTCCATCGCAAATTCCACAATCAGAATGGCATTTTTTGAGGCCAGCCCGATGAGCATGATCATCCCGATCTGAGTATAGAGATTGATATCCCCGCCGGTCACCGCAACAGCAGCCAGGGCGCCAAACAAGGCCACAAGCACGGAAAGCAGGATCGCCACTGGCATTGTCCAGCTTTCATACTGCGCGACCAAAAACAGATAGGCAAACAAGACCGCCAAAACTAGGATCGCCGAGACCATTCCTGATGACTCCAGCTGTTGCTGCGCGGTTCCGGTCCACTCAAAAGCGTAGCCAGCTGGGAGTGCGGTCGCCGCCTCCTCTTGCAGGACACGGATCGCATCACCAGTCGACAATCCGGCAGCTGGAACACCCGTCACGGTCGCAGAGCGGAACATGTTGTGACGTTTGAGGATCATCGGCCCCAGAATATTGTCAACGTCGATTAGGGTCGCCAATGGAACCATTTCGCCACTTTGCGCGCGAACATAGAGTGCGCCAATGTCTTCGACCTTGTCCCGATAGCTGCCATCAGCCTGGATCATCACCCGATAAACGCGTCCGAACAGATTGAAATCATTCACATAGTAAGATCCGAGATGCGCCTGCATGGTTTGAAAGACTTCGGCGATGGAAACCTGCAGGGTCTTAGCCTTTTCACGATCCAGATCGACAAACAGCTGCGGAACATTTGCCCTGAAGGTGGTGTAGGATTGCCCGATTTCAGCCCGCTGGTTCGCGGCATAGACCAATGAGCCAACGGCCTGTGCGAGATCCTGTGCGCTGCCGCCAGCGGTTTGCTGGACTTCCATTTCGACACCGGCTGACATCCCAAGACCGGAAATTGGTGGCGGGTTGAAAGCTACAATGCTTGCCCCAGCTTCGCCGTTGGCAATGCCATAGATCTGCCCAAGGATCGAATCTGGCTGCAATTCCGGGGTTTTGCGCTCATCCCAGGGGGCAAGACTCGCGATGATCATCGCGCCATTGGCGCTAGCTCCGTTCAGCAGACTGAAGCCATTCACCAGCATCGTATTTTTCACCCCGGGAATCTGTTCGATCTTGTCATTGACCCGCGCAGTAACGGTTTCCGTCCGGCCCAAGGCCGCCGCATCTGGCAGTTGAATATCGACGAACAGATATCCGTTGTCTTCTGATGGCAAAAACCCCTGTGAGGTCGTTTTCAGCAATCCACCGGAGCCGAGTGCGGCGGCAACCACAATAACCAGTCCGGTAATCGGAAGCCGCAGCATGCGCCCAACGATACCGATGTAGCCGCCCCGCAATCCGCTAATGCCTGTTTCAAACAAAGCCAGAACCCCCTTTGGCGGTCCTGACCGAGGTTTGAGCACTAGCCCGCATAGCGCCGGTGAGAGTGTCAGAGCGTTCACCGAAGAGATCACCACTGCTACAGAAATGGTAATCGCAAACTGCGAAAAAAGTCGCCCGGTGATACCGGGCATGAAGGTCACCGGCACAAAGACCGCCAGCAAAACCAGCGTTGTCGCAATTACCGGACCGGTGATCTGGCCCATGGCTTTGCGGGTGGCATCCTGAGGACTGAGACCTTCTTCTGCGATGAGACGCTCGACATTTTCTACGACAACGATTGCATCATCAACCACGATGCCGATCGCCAGAACCAGCGCGAAAAGCGAGATCGTGTTGAGAGACATGCCCAAAACCAACAAAAAGGCAAAGGTGCCAATCAACGAAACAGGGATCGCCACGGCCGGAATGATTGTTGCCCGCCAGGACCCCAGAAAGACAAACACCACCGAAATAACCAGAACAAAGGTCAGGATCAGGGTTGAGATCACGTCATTCAGGGATTGCTCCACAAAATCAGTGGTATTGAACGGGATCGAATAGGTCACGCCATCAGGAAAGGCCCGCGACAGGCGTTCCAGTTCAGCCAGCACCATTTCGGATACTTCAAGCGCGTTGGCGCCAGGGGCCTGGTAAACGGCCATGATATTGGCAATGTCGCCTTGGAAATACCCCGACGAGCTATAGTTTGCCGCCCCAAGCTCGATCCGTGCGATATCAGATAGCCGAACAAGACTGCCCGCCTCGCCACTGCGAATGACGATATCACCAAATTCGCCGGCCTCTGTCAGACGGCCTTTTGATTTGATAGTATATTGAAATACTTGGTCTCCCGGAACAGGTGGAGCGCCGATCTGGCCAGAGGAGACCTCGAGGTTCTGCTCACGAACTGCAGCAATCACATCTCCGGGGGTAATGGCCAGCGCGGCCATTTTATTCGGATCCATCCAGACACGCATGGCATAGTCAAAACTGGTCAGGATCTCTACCTTGCCCACCCCCTGCACCCGCGACAGGGCATCCTTGATGTTGATGGCGGCGTAGTTCGACAAAAACACACTGTCATAGCTACCGTTTGTCGAGCTGAGCGCCACGCCCAACAGCATGTTGGAGGAGCTTTTCTGAGTGACCACACCTGAGGTCGTTACCTCGGCGGGCAGACTAGCAGTGGCCTGTGCCACACGGTTTTGCACATTGACTGACGCAATGTCGGGGTCTGTGCCGACTTCGAAGGTAACAGAAAGCGAATAGCTGCCGGTATCGGTCGAACTGGAGGACATATAGATCATGTCGTCCACGCCATTGACCTGCGCCTCGATCGGCGCGGCCACGCTTTTTTCCACGGTTTCCGCATTGGCGCCAGTGTAGGAAGCCTTCACAGAAACCACGGGCGGGGTGATTTCCGGAAACTGGGCGACAGGCAAGGCCATGTAGCCAATGCCTCCCATGACGGTCAGCACCAGAGAAATCACCATGGCGAATTTGGGGCGGGAGATGAATATGGATGACAGCATTGTCTATTCTCCGGCCTGCTCGTTTCCGACCTGATCAGCCAGAACCGGGTCTACCTCTACGCCGGGTCGGATGCGCTGCAATCCTTCCACCACAACCTGTTCGCCTTCTATCAAGCCATCGGTCACGACGATGCCCGTTCCCTGCACCTCTCCGGTGACGATATAGCGTTGCGCAACCTGACGGCTGTCATCCACGACCAACACGAACGGCCCCTGCTGATCACGCTGAATGGCAGCCTGGCTGATGATGATCCTGTCCTGGGTTTCATGTGCCGTGATACCTACTGTCAGAAACGAGCCATCGAGGATTAAACCCTTTTCATTTTCAAATCTTGCGCGAACGGCGACGCTGCCAGTTGTTGGATCGATCCGGTTTTCAATAAAGGCAACCTGCCCCTTTTCAACCAATTCTGACTCGTTGGGCAGGATCACGAAAACATCCGGGATTTCCTCTTCGTCCAGGTCACCGCGCCCGCCTGCCCCATATTCCTGCAAGATATCAACATATTGCTTTTCGTTCAGGGCAAAGGTCACATAGATTGGGGCTTCACGAACAATATTGACCAGTGTTTGTGATCCAGGCTCGATCACTTCACCCAGGCTCACGTTGATGCGCCCGGCCCGACCAGAGAATGGAGCCCGCACTTCGGTGTAGCCGACGTTCAGCTCTGCCTGACGGATCGCGGCCTGTGCAGATCGCACAGCCGCCTCGGCCACAAGCTCATTGGCCCGCGCTGTGTCACGTTCGGATTCGGGAACAGAGCCCCGTTCAAACAATTCTTGTTTTCGATCAAGATCCAGTCCGGCCAGTTCCAGATTTGCTTCGGCCCTTGCCAATTCAGCGCGCGCTGTCTCCAGAGTTGCTTCATAACTGCTGCTCTCGATCCGGAAGAGCAGGTCTCCCTTGGAGACCTCGGCCCCGTCCTTGATCAGTATCTCTTCGAGGTACCCGCTCACCCGGGCAACTAAATCCACCTTGTCGATGGCTTCGCCACGTCCAATGAAGGTTTCCGATTCTCGGACAGGTTTGAGCACGGCCTCCATGACCGAAACTTTCGGAGCCTGCGTCTCCTGAGCGTTCAATTTCAGGGGCACGGCGGTACTCGCCAAAAGAACCGCAAGGCAAGCGGCCCGGAAAGTGGTCCTAGCAGTTGCGCGCAGGATACGCACGCGCGGCGTTTCAACAAATTTAGCAATCATACCCGAGCCTTCCTGTCTCAACTCCGTCGGTTAAAACAAATGCCTGTCGGAGTGAGAAGTTCCAAATCCAATACTGCCAAGATGACCAAGGCTTTGCACAAGAGCAAGCGAGCATTGGGATCTAATCAACTATTCTCTAGGTCACATGTTCTGGCCATTGGCCACTCCCGGGTCTCCTCGCGGTAATTCTGATCGACTAACGAAACGCCTGACCAACCTTGGTGAACTCAGTCAGGTCAAGCCAGAACAGAGGGTTGCGAAGTGGGGTGGAACTGTGCAGGACTTTGCGCAAAACGGAACTCGCGTTTCGCAGATCAAAGAGGAGACCGCCCTATGAAAGTCAATGGAGTCGAATACCGCTCTCTTTGGTGGGATGCAGACAAGCAAGCCCTTCAGATTATTGACCAAAGATGGCTCCCTCATGAGTTTCGCATCGCCCAGCTCGACAATCTAAGCGACTTTGAAACGGCAATCAAAGACATGCATGTTCGCGGGGCGCCTCTGATCGGTGCCACGGCAGCCTACGGTATGGCGCTTGCCATGCGGATTGATCCCGGCGATGCCGCCTTGGACCACGCCTGGGAACGTCTCAACAAGACCCGCCCAACGGCCATCAACCTGCGCTGGGCGCTGGATCGCTGTCGCCAGCGGCTGTCGACCCTGCCACAGGACCAGCGCGCCGCTGCTGCTTTGATCTTAGCGCATGAAATTGCCGACGAAGACGTCGAGATCAATCGCCAGATTGGTCTGCATGGCCTGACCCTGATCCAGAAGATCGCAAGCCAGAAAACAGATGGCAGCCCAGTCCGCCTTCTGACCCATTGCAACGCCGGCTGGATCGCAACGGTCAATTGGGGCACTGCCACCAGCCCAATGTATCACGCCCATGATGCCGGTATCGCGTTGCATGTCTGGGTCGACGAAACTCGCCCCCGCAATCAGGGCGCGCTGACCTCCTGGGAGCTGGGAAGCCATGGGATCAGCCATAGCTACATCACCGACAATGCCGGCGGCCATCTAATGCAGCACGGTCAAGTTGACATGGTGATTGTTGGAACAGACCGGACGACCCGGCAAGGGGACGTCTGTAACAAGATCGGAACCTACCTCAAGGCGCTGGCGGCAAAAGATAATGGTGTGCCTTTTTATGTCGCGCTCCCCTCGCCGACCATCGATTGGACCGTCACCGACGGGGTTGCGGACATTCCAATTGAAGAGCGTGATGCACGCGAAGTGACCCATGTCCAGGGCCTGACAGCCGACCATGAGATCTCAACGGTACAGGTCACGCCTGCGGGAACGCCGGCCGGCAACCCGGCTTTTGATGTGACGCCAAACCGGCTGATCACCGGGCTCATTACCGAGCGCGGTATTTGCGAGGCCAGCGCCGAAGGCCTTGCCGGTCTGTTTCCCGACCTGGCCTCATCCGCAGCTACCAGTAAGGAATAGCGCGCAATGATCAGCGGATTTAAGGATACTCTGGCTCTCAGACAGTCGATCATAGATGGCTGCCTGGCGATGAATGCCAGCGGGATCAATCAAGGCACTTCAGGCAATATCTCGGTACGTACCGATGCAGGCATGCTCATCACCCCTTCGGGGGTGGACTACGCGCAGCTACACCCTGATATGCTGGTTCTCATGCCGCTGGATGACACAAGTATCGCGCCCAACCAGATGAAACCCTCGTCGGAATGGCGTTTTCACCGCGACATTCTGAAGGCCAAGCCCGCGGTGTCGGCTGTGGTCCATGCCCATCCGGTCTATTGCACGGCTTTGGCAATGAACCATATGGAGATCCCGTCCTGTCACTACATGGTTGCAGCTTTTGGCGGTGACACAGTACCATTGGCCGACTATGCCCTGTTTGGGACTGAGGCCTTGTCGGTGCATGTTTTGGCAGCACTGCAAAACCGCTCGGCCTGTCTGATGGCGAACCATGGCGCAGTGGTGACCGGAGATAGTCTCGAACGGGCTCTTTGGCGGATGACAGAGTTGGAAACCCTCGCCAAAGGCTATGTCACCGCCTTGACCGTTGGGCAGCCCAAACTGCTCGGAAAGGTAGACATGTCTGCGGTTCAGCAGGCGTTTTCCGACTACGGACTTAAAACAGATGCGTAGGGCCAGTCGCCCCTTGGAGAGACCTGTGAGAGGCTGTTTGAGTGCATTTCTAGGGGGCGATCATGCGCGTATAGGCGATCTGGTAATATGCAGCCGCTTCCAGATTGGCCGCAGCGACCGCTGAATGCATGTTGCTGAGATGGGCGCAAAGATTGTCATAGGCCGCCTCCAACCAGACATGATCTTTCGCCAGACTGTGTAGCTGATGCCGTGTCGTACGACCGTAGTAGCTTTTGCAGCTCTGACGCAGGGCTTCATTGCCGGTGACCTCGACAAAGGCATCAAAGGCCTCCATGTCCAGTTCCGCGAAAACGCTCACGCCGGGCTGCGCTTTCAAACGCGCGCAACGGTCCTGCAGGTCTTCGAACCGGGCCACCAGCGGGGTTGGGTCGTCTATGGGGTCTATATCTACCACGGCGCGTTCCAGGGTGGAGCGCACGACAAAATTCTGACCCAGGTTGGACGCATCCAACGCGGTCACAAAGGTTCCGACGCCTTGTCGCGATGAAATCAGCTCTTCACGTTCCAGCCAGGCCAAAACCCGCCGCAACGGCGTTCGACTACAGGCGAACTCCTCTGCCAGTGCGGTTTCCGACAACCTAAACCCCGGTGGATACCGCAAAGTGCAAATGCGAAAGCACAGCACGTCGCACAGAACATTCAACCGGTCCTGAACAGTCTGGGCTGCATCAAGCTCTCGTGCGACTGTGTTCATGCAGCATTTCCAAGTCGCCGAATCCCAGAATCCTCATCAACCAGAGCAGTGTGTAGTGCAATGATGGCAGCATCGGCCGCTGCGCGCGGCACCACAAACTGGATATCAACATTGCGCGGTGTTTGCTGGGCGGCAATGACATCAATGCCTGCCACCTCGAGCGCCACGAGGCCCCGGCTAAAGGCGCGCTGCCCGGAAAGATCGCGTCCAATTGCCGATACGATAGCCACAGATCGCGTGCTGATATCGGCAGAGGGAAAGGCGCCTTCAAGATCGACAATGACGCGGCGCACTGTTTTCAAAGAGGCCTCAACGTAGTGCGTGATCGAATTGGCATTTGATGTCTTTGAGGCAATGCGCACCCGGTGGCGCTTCAATGCCTCAAGGGCTGTAGCATCATAGCCTTTGACGCCAACCATGTCCTGTTCAAAGAGTTCCAGCGCCACCACGTTAAGCCCAGTTATGATTTCTACCGCAGGCGCCTGCCCCGGCTGGTCATCAATGAGGGTTCCGGGATCAGAAGGCTCAAATGCATTGGTGACCCGCAGCGCCACCTGGGATTGGCGCAAAATTTTCGCGGCATTGGGATGGATCGCCTCCATCCCCATGTTCGACAGCTGGTCGGCCACATCATAATTTGTATGACCCAACTTGCGCACCGTCGCGGCACCAACAAGCGCTGGATCCGCAGAGGAAAGATGGAATTCTTTGTGAATGATGGCTTCGCTTGCCTGAGTAAAGGCTGCAATCTTGGAAAAGATGACCTCGGAATATCCGCGGTCATATTCACGCATCACGCCTTCGCGACACTGGGCATATCCGGTGACAACCGGCAATTCCGTGGTCAGATCTATCCCGACAAGGGCATCTTCGATGCGCTGCTCAAGCGTGCATTCGGTCTCATCCCGCCAGCCGCTCAGATCGACGAAACGGGCATTTACCCCGGCACGTTGCAACATGAGGCTGGTCACGAATGCCGAATGCGCCTCGCCAAGGCCAGACAGAAGTTCGCGCACGATCATCATCTGGCTGTTGAGCCGGAACTGCCCGTAAGAGCACAGACGCCGCAAATCAAACAGGCAGCTGCGCGCGCCTTCAATGCGTTCGCGGCTGAAATCCTCGGCCAAAGCCCTGTCTGCTGCATGCTCCAGAACCAGGTTGTGGGCTTCGGACATTGCCTTGGCCACGCGGGTCAGCGCATCCAGCCAGCTGTGATCATTATCATCATTGGCAAACAGTGCATAAACACCAGGTTCACCAGTTTTCTTGTGTTCCAACAATAGGTTGGTAATGCCACCAAAGGCGGACACCACAAAAATACGTTGGTAGAGATCAGCCCCTGCACGGTCGCCAATGATCAGGCTGTCGCGCAGTTCGTGGATGCGGCTCATCGAGGTGCCGCCGATTTTCTCAACGGTATGTTCTGGGAAGGTCACAGGGATACTCCCGGTCAGCGCCGGGCCTCTTTAGGCAGTTTCAAGCTCAAGCGCATAAGACCCATCCTCGCGGTGGACTTCGTTGCCAGTCACAGGCGGATTGAAGCAGCAGGCCATCACCAGCTCCTCGTCGGCGCGCAATGTGTGACGATCGTGCTTGTCGAGCGCATACATCACACCGGGGTGAATGAGGTGGGTCTCGCCGGTAGCAAGATCGGTGATCGAACCGGAGCCCTGCATGCAATAGACGCTCTCAAAGTGGTTTTTATACTCGAACGTGTGTTCAGAACCCGCCTCTAGGAAAGTGATGTGAAAGGAGAACCCCATTCCATCATCGGCCAGCAGCATCCGCACGCTGCTCCATTTGGCGTCAGACACCACCCGGCTGCGCTCTTTTTCAATGATCTCGTTGAAATCCCGGACAATCATCTGCTTACTCCGCTGCAAATTTATGGGCGCCGATCACATCCTGTGCGGCGCTGATGAGAATGTTGAGCCCGGCCTGAAGGGTCGCGTCGGGGGTTGTGAGTGGGGCTAGGATCTTGACGACCTGGTCTTCGGCACCGGAGGTCTCGATGATGAGACCTTGCTGGAAAGCACGGGCGCAGATTTTGCCGGCCAGCGTGCCGCAGCCCACGTCAACGCCCCGCATCATGCCACGCCCTTTGAGACGCGCGCCCGGAACCATGTCGCAGATGGTCTGCAGCCCCCGCTCGATGATGTCGGCGCGGCGCGCGACATCATGTTCAAAGGCATCATCGGCCCAGAACTTTTCGATAGCGACGCGAGCGGTCACAAAGGCATGGGTGTTGCCCCGGAAGGTGCCGTTATGTTCAGCCGGGCCCATCACATCATGTTCGGGTTTCACCAGAACCAGCCCCATCGGCAGACCAAATCCCGAGAGGGATTTTGCCAGTGTCACAATGCCCGGCGAGATCCCCATATGTTCAAACGAAAAAAACCCGCCTGTCCGGCCACAACCAGCCTGGATATCATCGACGATCAACAGGGCACCAGCCTCTTGGGCAAGCTTTGCAATTCGGCGCAACCAATCAGGGTTGGCAGCATTCAGCCCGCCCTCTCCTTGCACGGTTTCCAATAGGATCGCGGCTGGCGCGTCCAGCCCGGAAGAGCGGTCCTTCAGCATCGCCTCAAGAAAATCGGTGGTGTCACAGGCAGCCCCGAGGTAGCCGTCAAAGGGCATCCGGGTTATATTGTTGAGCGTCACCCCGGCCCCGCCACGGTGATAGCTATTGCCAGTGGCAGCCAATGCACCCTGGGTCACGCCGTGAAAACCGTTGGTGAAGGCGATGATATTGCTGCGGCCGGTCACCTTACGAGCAATCTTCATCGCCGCTTCGACGGCATTGGCGCCGGTTGGACCGGTGAACATCACCTTATGGTCCATCTCACGGGGCCGCAGGATCAGGCGTTCAAAGACCTCCAGGAACTGGGCCTTGGTATTCGTGTGCATGTCCAGACCATGGGCAATACCATCCGACTGCACGTGATCGATCAGGGCTGCCTTCATATCTGCGTCATTGTGGCCGTAGTTCAGCGACGAGCACCCTGCGAGGAAATCAATGTAACGCTGCCCATTCTGGGCGGTCATTTCAGAACCTTTGGCCGAGGTGAAAACAGTGTTGAAACCACGGCAATAGCTGCGCGCCTCGGATTCCCGACGTGTAAAAATGGCAGTGGTGGCGGGGTTCGTAGACATACGACCTCTTTTGTTTTTTGGGGAAGGAAGGAAGAACTGCGAAACAAAGACCGAGGGACGCATCGTTCAGGCTGCGAGCGCCAGACGTTTTGACAGCGGGATCGTGACCAGGTTTTCGGTTTTGTGCCGTTGCTGGAAGTGCAGCGCTTGGGTGTAATAGGGCTGGATATCCAGCTGACTTTCCTGAAACTTGGCAAACCGGCGGAACAGGGCCCAGGACGCCTCGTTGTCTGCAGTGATTGTGGTTTGCAACCTTGTGACAGTTTTACATTGCGGGCGCTGCAGAATGGACTGCAGCATCAAAGCGCCGAGCCCGCGCCCCCGCGCCTTTTCTGCGACAGCCACTTGCCAGACAAACAGCGTTTCCGGGTCATTGGGCATCACGTAGGCGGAAATCCAGCCAACAGTTTCCTGTGACAGTTCTGCTAGGCTGCAGGTGTCTGCAAAATGATCGCTCTGCAAAAGATTGCAATACATGGAGTTCTCATCGAGCGGCTTGCAGCTGCGGATCAGATTCCAGATTTCTGCCCCGTCTTTGGCGCTCGGCTTGCGAATGGCAGGAAGTGCGACGCGCATTGGATCGATTGGGTTTTGCATGTTTGGGCTCTCCTCTCGCTTTGATGGTCGAAATACCAGAGCTGGCTCAAAACTTCAACAGTCAAAGTATTGTGCGGCAAAACACCTCTCATTTCCTTCGTTTTGTGGCGCTTTTCGCCCCTTTGAGTCGCAAACGGAGCTTAAAACGCTTAGTTACTCAAAGCAAATTCTAAATTGAACGCACCGCACCCTGACTGTATGCTTTGATACATGAAGCATCGGAGATGAAATGGAACGGATTGACAGTAGCCTGATTGCGCTTCGCCGCATTGTCCGCACCACGGAATTGTTCGGGCGCGAGATACGTCAGGCAACTGGTGTCACACCGGCACAGTTTCGGGTCTTGCAGATCATCGCAGAGCATGGATTTGCGACTGCAAAAGCCATCTCACTGCGCATGCAAGTCTCGCAGGGCACCGTCACTTCGCTGGTTGACAAACTGGTCCGCGACGGTCTCGCCCTGCGCGAAAAGTCGAGCCAGGATCGCCGACAGACCCATATTCTGCTGACAGATGCCGGGCGCTCCGTTCTCGCTGAGGCACCTGATCCGCTGCAACAAAGATTTGTGCGCAAATTCGCGGCCATGGAAGACTGGGAACAGGCTATGCTGGTTGCAGCGCTTGAACGGGTTGCCGCCATGCTTGACGCAGAGGGTCTTGATGCTTCGCCGGTCTTGGATACTGGTGAAATTCGCCCGGTGACGGATCAGTGACGCACCATTCGAGCTGAACTGGGGCCGTCTTTGCGGCGAACACGGAACAGCTTAAACAGGTGGCTGGCCATAGTTCTCCCCGACTTCAGAAGACCTTACAATTGTTTTCGACAATTCGTCCCGGAACAACGCGATATCCCGGCCGCGGGTTGATCACCACGGCCTGAACACCGGTAAACTGTTCCATGCAGTGATCAGCTACCTCGGCAGTCATCGTGCTGCCATCGACGTAGATATCCAGCCAGGTGTGCCCATTCCAACCTATATGGCAGGGGCCGCTCTGTGGCTTGGGGCCATCACCACAGAGATCCTCGACAATCGCATATTTGCGAAGTCGTGGAATATAGAACCGCGTTCCGGGCGCGAAATCCTCAAAATGCCATCCGAAGTAGATGCGCCAACCGACCGCCAGGGTAACCGGATCCGTATAGGTCCCGACCCCGCCGGCGACATCATGAATAACGGGCCGTCCGATGATGGCAGACCCGGCTGGCGTGTTGTCCCAGTAGCTATACCCGGTCAGAAAAACCATCACACGCCTCTCCTTGGGCAACCAAAGAAGAAAGCTCAGCCCCAAGATCAGAGAGAGTAGAACAAGGTTTTTCCGTTTAAGCACCGTAGGAATTCTATAGCCCGCAGATCGCCTTGCAAAGCAGCAAAACCAACAAGCCCCCCCGCCTGGCTAAAGGAGAGACAGACAATGCCTATATCCGACCTGATCGGCGAAGGCCTCGAAGCCGTAGAACCTGTCGTCGGACACTATCTTATAACATGTACCGAACATTTGGCGTGACGCACAACTCTTGACGCGGTCGATCCCAGGAAAAAATCACCGAACCCGGGCCTGTGTGAGGCCAGTATGATGCAGTCGATATTGTTTTCATCGGCATAGTCAACGATGGACCTTCCGGGATTTCCGGATATCAGCATCGGCACGGAATTTGGCAACGCCCTGGCGGACTGGGTCAGAGATTTCTGCACCTCCTGTCGCGCCTGATCAATCACCTCGCCCGGAATTTCGGTCGTGACGTAGTTTGGAATGGTCTCCAACACATGAACAACGGTGAATTTCGCTCCCTCGTCCGCCAGTGCGCGCGCAACCAAAAAAGACGCCTGGGTATCGTGGTGTTCGTCAAAGAGTACCGGAACAAGAATATTCTTATACATGGCTTGGTCTCCAGCTGGGTTATCTACGAAACATAACAAACAGCTTACGCGACACATCCGAGCTAGCATTGCGCTAGATCAATGGCTTCCAAAGCAGCCTCATGCCAGAGTATTTTACATCTGGTAGCCAGGTTCCTGTCGAAACCGTCTTAAACGTTCAGCAAAACCTGTTTAAAGGTATATCTCATCATATCACCTTGATCCATTCTGGCGCGCTGTGGTGAAATTGGCAGTCAAGTGGCCTGCCCCTGCAAATGACCAATTGCGTTGCCAAAGAAAGTGGACCAGACAAAATATGAAACCTCTTGCTTTGATCCTTTTTTATCTGGTTGTGGTCGCCCTACCCCTGCTTCTCGCCTGGCTGACCGGTGGGCCACCTCGCCCCCTCCTGCAAGAACTTGCTTCGGGCTTGGGCATGCTGGCGTTTTCGATGATCCTGATGGAATTCGTCCTATCCGGGCGTTTCAAGAAAATTTCAAATGGCATCGGCATGGACGTGACCATGCGATTTCATCAGTTGATGGCACGCACGGCACTCGCTTTTGCCCTACTGCATCCCTTTCTATATCGCGGCACGGCCTCGGGCGATCAGCGCCCCTGGGATCCGACCCGACAGCTTACGACAACCACCGACTTTGCCGATCTGTCTTCTGGTATTGTGGCATTTCTTCTCTTGCCAAGCCTCGTTCTGCTGGCGGCCGGACGAAAACAGCTGGACTACAAGTATGAAACCTGGCGTCTGATGCACGGACTTGGCGCCGTGCTGATTGCGGGCCTGCTGCTGCACCACACCACCCAGGCCGGACGCTATGGGTCACAGCCTGCAATGACCTGGCTATGGATGGCGTTCACTGCCCTGGCGATTGCTTCCCTAGTCTATGTCTACTTGATCGCGCCGCTTCGAGAAATAAAACAACCTTGGCGTGTTACCGCTGTCACGCGGCTGACGCCCCGGCAATGGCACGTGACAGTCGCACCAGACGGACACAAGGGGATAGAGTTCAAAGCCGGTCAGTTTGCTTGGCTGAACATCGGCCACAGTGCGTTTTCACTAAAAGAAAACCCATTTTCCATATGCTCAGCACCGGCAAGCGGGCCTGAAATCTCATTCTTGATCAAGGAGCTAGGAGATTTTACCCGGACACTTGGGCGGATCAAATCTGGCACCACCGCCTACGTTGATGGCCCCTATGGTAGCCTGACAGTTGAGGGCCGAAACGTACCGGGCATCGCTTTTGTTGCGGGCGGCGTCGGTATCGCTCCTTTGTTGGGGATCATTCGACAAATGCGTCTTACGGGTGATCGGCGCCAAATCAAGTTGATCTATGGCAACAGAACAGAGGGACAAATCGCCTTTCGGGACGAGCTGGACCAGCTAGATGTTACCTATGTTGTCTCGGAACCCGCGACGTCCTGGCCGGGAGAAACTGGCCACATAGATCACGCACTCATCGATCACGTGTTCTCTCCTGAGGAGATCAGGGAATGGCTCTTTGTGATGTGCGGACCGGCTGTCATGATGGATATCGTCGAAGACCATCTGGTCACGCGGGGCGCATCCTCACATCACATTCTGTCGGAGCGGTTCGACTATGACTAGTGCTTTCAGACACTTCAGTTTGCGCACGCGGGTCGCTGTCGCGATCTGGGCGGTAAATATGATCTTGTGCCTGGCGGTTACAGCTTTTGCGCTTCGCTGAGATCTGATCTGGCACATTTATGTAAACAGCGTCCCGTTTTGTAGTTTTTGGGTGTGCGCCAAGGGCTATTTGCAACTTGGAACAAGTTGACCGGATCAGGCGACCAGATTGTCGGGTCACTCCGCTGTCAATAGCTGTTCACCTGCTGTTTCAATCGACTGCTCGCTCGTCTGGTGAAACTAGTATCCAGAACCGAGCCTGCGATGATGAGCCATGACGCAAAGAGCCGCCACCAAGTTCGACAGGACACAGGCGTAGCTCAAACATTCACGGTCCCAAGAAGCAAAAAAGGCCTGGCACCGGTTGGGTGCCAGGCCATAGCCCTTCAAGATACCTATAGGTAAATCGCTTAGAACAGGTAGTTGAACCCGACTTGGAAACGATGGCTTTCGTAGTCGCTGCCGATTGATCCGGCGTAGCCACCATAAAGAACGGATCCACCTGCAGCTCCGGATGCCAGCTGTGTCTCAAAACCGAGGTTGATATCCACCCAGGAGTCGTCAAGACCTTGGACATTCAACACCGATCCGGGCAAACCGACAAAACCGCTTTGAACGGCGAAATCATCGCCCGAAGCAGCGGTGTATTCCAGACCACCAGTCAAAAGTGTGCCACCGCCCTGCCCCGGCAGCTCATACTCTCCGCGCAGACCAACAGAGGCCAGAACCATTTCGCTGGACAGGCCACCGACGGTCAAGTTCCAGATGCCGGCACCTGTTTCGGTGAAACCATCGACCGATACGTCGTAGTATTCGAGGGAAGCCGTTGGGCCCCAACGCAGGGCACCCAGGCTCTGCATATATTCCGCCTGCAGGGCAGCAAAAGTCTGGGATCCATCAGTGCTTCCAATCGCCTGCTGTCCAAGCACGTTTCTGGTCGAGTCATAGGACGTATCCTGGTAACCAAAGGCGGCCCGAACCAGACCACCGTCACCGAAACTCAGCCGACCAAATGCGGTAATCGAAACACCGGAGGAGTCGACGTCACCGAGACCATTTTGAGCGTCGGAGCTTGCGTCCATGACACCCAGCATAACGCCCCAGGATGCGTTTGGATTTACAGTTTTCTCTACCCCGAAAGACAGGGACGCAATATCAATGTCATAGCCCACAGAGGTTGCAGTTGCGTCATAGGTTGTCTGGCTGCCATTGACCGACATCAGGCCAGTCCAGCCTTCTCCCATCCGCCAAGTATCCATGCTGTGGTTCCGGCTCACGCCTTCACCACCGGCTGCAGACTGAGAAGGAATGCTGAACACTGTATCGACCTGGCCGCGCGACATTTCGAAGCCGAGGCTGGAGAAGGCCGGCGCAAAGCTGTAACCGGTGCTAGTCAAGGCCGCACTGCGCGCAGCGGCATCCATCGCCATCAGATCTGTGATCGCTGTCTGATAGGCTGCTGCATTGCCGAGATCGTAATATGGCACATTAGCTGCTGCATCCAGCTGGCCTGCCAGTTTGAATTCATACAGCGAGGTGGCGCTGCTGACGATCGGGGCAAAGCTGGGTGCCAGGCGCACTGTGAATTCGCCCGCGTCGACGTCACCGACGGTAATTGTATAGTTCAGGTTTGCATTTCTAAGGTCTTCGACAGCATCAACAGCAAAAAGACCATTTGCATTTGCCGCCGCAACGATTTCATCCGGCACAAGGCCACCGTCGACATAGCCCAGATCGGCGACATCCACGCCCAGGGCTGTCGCCAACTCGGCGAGCCGTGCGTCAATGTCAGTGGCGGTTTCCAGCGTGCCGTAGGTCCAGCCGCCATTGGAAAGGTTGTTCCAGGCGATCAGCGAGGACTCATCAGTCGGATCGTTGTTGTCGTCCCAGAAGAGACCATCCGGCGTCATGCTGTTGTCAAGCATGCCGTTTCCGAAATTCGCGACATATTCGGCATTGGTCAGCGCACCAAAAGTGAGCGTGTCAGCGCTTGTCGTCCGTGTCAGAGGCGCACGATCTGTCGAAAAGAAGCCGATATTGCCCTCGTGACCACCGGATCCGAAAAGGCCATCAGGCAAACGGGCACCAATCCCGATATCGGTTGCACTCAGATTGAAAAGCGCGGCGTCTTCCGGGGCCAAGGTTCCCATCAAATTGCCGTCCGCATCAAGCAACTGCAGTGACAGACCAGTCATACGGGCACCGGTAAAGTTCGACGCCTTCCCGAAACTGAAATAGTCGACTGATGGGTGTGTTGCGCTTGAAACTGTTCGCATCCGTAGATCAAAGGCTTCAGGCCCGGTAAGATATGTTTTGACGCGTTTTCCTGACCCGCTCTCGGAATCGCAATACACATCAGGATTGTTGGCCATGATGCAGTTTGTTACATTTCCACGGGAAGTTAGCGAAGAAAAGTCGGTTACGATTTCCTCAAAGGGGTCAACAAAGTCGTTCCCGCCGGACCCATCCGGAACACGTGTGCGCGTAAAGGTGACTGCTTTGACACCAGGCTCGAAAACGCCCTCTGAAGGGTCCGAAAAAATCAACCCGTCTCCGCTCGTGCCGATCAAGACTTCATCGGCCAGCAAGTCAGCAGAAGCCGCGCTGGCTGTCAGGACCAAAAGTGCCGCAGGAGCCACGGTTCCCAGCTTCCAGTAGTTTCGGAGTAAGTTCATTTCAAGTGGTTCCCTTCAAGCAGTCCTAAAATTCCCAACAGTCGAAACAACTCGACGTCAATAATTCCACTAAAGCGGAAGATAGGTTCGGTTTTTGATATATGTCAACAAACCAGCATTTCGCTACACATTACATCATGAGCATGTGTCTTTTGAGTGTCTCCTTCTTCGTGAACCACCTGAACCTCCCCGCATCGAAAAAGGGATTTTCAAACGAGCACAAAGTTTTAAACCGATTCAAACTCCAATTTATTATTATTTTACATAACGTTGAAGTGGCTTTCCAAGGTGAGAAATTTGGGTTTTTCGCCCAGTGGTGTGTATCACGCCAAGAGTGGGTGAGAGAAAAATTTGGAAGCCTCGGGCCAACTTTGAGAAACCGAAAATCAGCGCAGTGTTCGGTATGCGATACCACAGGAAGGAGGAAACAGTGTTTCGATCGACCACCAATTTCAATCTGGAGGTGCAGGCGAAAAGGAATGCCAGAAGGACCTGACAAACCAGAAGGACCTGACAAAATGGACTGGGAGAAAAATGGCCGGATCGATGGCGCGCTGTTGCTCGATGGTTCACGGTCTCTTTGCGTTGGCCTCAAATGAAGGTCATGCACAGAGTGATCGACTGAGACACCAGTGGTAAAATCTTCAAATTGACAGCAGCAAGCCATGCTGATGCGACCAAATCAGGTTTTTATACTATTTTTTACTATGGTGACTAACCAGGTCGTCATCGAAGTCAGCAGGTTTGAAATCCGTGGGCCCCTGCTCTCCCGCTGTCGTGACATACGCTGTTTACGACACGTGGGAGCAAGCCTTGCCTCCCAGGTTTGGACATGAAGTGTGGCGACCAAAGTGGTTAGGGTTGACAATACTGCCTTCGCTGCAGGGACTGGCCCAAGACCTTATCCACTCAGGCTGTCTTGGTATAGTTCCAAGAGATTTTCGAGGTTTCTTGGGCGGCCATTGGTCTACCGTAGAAATAGCCTTGATATTGATCGCAGCCAACTGTTTGTAGCATTTCTGCGTGTCTTTCGTTCTCCACTCGGCTTTGTTGCACAAATCGGGTGAGGGATTCATTTCGTGAATCCAGCATGGTAG
>NZ_CYSG01000010.1 GCF_001457775.1 Phaeobacter sp. CECT 5382 | reverse complement strand
ACACATTAGTGGCCGTTGGAGGCGCGAAAACGTCAAGTTACTTGGGAAATGCGGGTTTAATTTTCGCCATACATCCTGGCTCCCCATGCCGCTGCGTTTATCTCCTGACAGGCCGATTGTCACTACACAATAGTAAACAGACCGGGTTAAAACCTTGCTAAATGCACCAGATCGCACAGACTTTAGCAGGGGATCCGTATTACTTATGCAATTTCAGGGCACTAAAGACTATGTCGCCACCGATGACCTCAAAGTCGCGGTAAATGCCGCCGTTACCTTGGAGCGGCCGCTCCTGGTCAAGGGCGAACCCGGCACCGGCAAGACCGAACTGGCCCGCCAGGTCGCGGATGCCCTGGGGCTGAGAATGATCGAGTGGAACGTAAAATCCACCACCCGCGCCCAGCAGGGGCTCTATGAATATGACGCCGTCAGCCGCTTGCGTGACAGCCAGTTGGGCGAAGAGCGCGTCCATGACGTGAAAAACTACATCAAAAAAGGCAAACTCTGGGAGGCCTTTGAGGCTGACGAGAAAGTCGTTCTTTTGATTGATGAAATCGATAAGGCCGATATCGAATTCCCCAACGACCTTTTGCAGGAACTCGATAAGATGGAGTTCCATGTTTATGAAACCGGGGAAACCATCCGCGCCAGACAGCGCCCGATCATGATCATCACTTCGAACAACGAAAAAGAACTGCCGGATGCCTTTTTGCGCCGCTGTTTTTTCCACTACATCCAGTTCCCGGATGCGGAGACGATGAAAAAGATCGTCGCGGTGCATCACCCAGACATCAAGGAAGCGCTGCTCACCACCGCGCTGACGCAGTTCTACGAGATCCGCGACACCGCCGGGCTGAAGAAAAAGCCTTCGACTTCGGAAGTTCTGGACTGGCTCAAGCTGCTGCTGGCCGAGGACCTCAGCCCCGAGGATCTGGCCCGCAACGGTGCCGATGCCTTGCCAAAACTGCATGGCGCATTGTTGAAAAACGAACAGGACGTCCATCTGTTCGAACGGCTCGCCTTTATGGCACGTGGCCGTCGCTGACAGCTGACACGCCTTTTTCAGTGCTCCTTCCAATTCCGTCCGCCTCCCTGTCTTTCAGACAGACAGGGAGGCGGCGGAGACAACCGAATTCCACCCTCACACATCCGGTCCCCGAAAGTCAGCACCGCACATGACGCACGGATTTTAGACAGGTTCCACGTCGTGGCCACCCGGTCTTCATATTCCCGCCCCATTGTCCTATCATTTGCTGAAGACCCGGATCATATGGGCCCAACAGCTCCGTGGTATCTCGGCTGCATCAAAGGTGCCGGTGATGCTGGTGATCCTGCAGCGTGATCTTGCACTGCCATTGGTGCATGTATTTGATTGGTGCATGTATTTGAGAGGAAACATTCTGGTGGAGACAGTGCCGCGATGACCACAGCCCCCCTGCCCCGGCCTTCGCCTCTGTTTCAGTCGCGACTTCTTTCGCAGCTCGCCCGCTTTGCCCGCGCGGCCTCGCTGGTGACGATATCCGGGATGATCACAGCCTGCGGTCTGCCCGATAGCCAGACACCGGCCAGCCGCGCCGCGCTTGCCATCGGCACCCTGCCCCCCGCCAAAGCTTTTACGACCCCAAAACCGCAGAGGCCGCATCGGTCCAACCGCGATATCGCGCGTGATTTCCTGGATCTGCATTTCAAACTCGAAGGGGGAACCGCCCTGCCGGTTTTCACCCGCTTTGAACGGCCCATTCGGCTCCAGGTAGCCGGCACGCCCAGCCAGGGCTTTCTAAGAGATCTCAGCCGCCTGCTCGCCCGGCTGAACCGTGAGGCAGGCATTCAAATCCAACAGGTCAGCGCTGGCCCTGCGGAAATCACCATTCAGGCGGTGTCCAGCAAAGCCATCCACCGCGCCCTGCCCAAGGCGGCCTGCTTTGTCGTTCCCAATGTTACGTCGCTGGCGGAGCTCCGCCGCAAACGACGCAGCCCGGAAACCAATTGGTCACTGCTGCGCAACCGCGAAAAACTAGCCGTTTTTGTTCCCAATGATGTCAGCCCACAAGAGGCGCGCGATTGTTTACACGAAGAGCTGGCGCAGGCGATCGGCCCGCTGAATGATCTCTATCGGCTACCCGATTCCGTTTTCAATGACGACAATGTCCATACGGTTCTGACCGGTTTTGACATGCTTGTGCTACGCGCGACCTATGCGCCGGAACTGCGTACCGGCATGACCCGCGACCAGGTGGCCGAGGCCCTGCCCGGCCTGCTACGCAGGCTCAACCCGACCGGCGAAAACCTGCCATCACAGGCTCTCAGCGCCACGCCGCGGCCCTGGATTGCCGCGATTGAGGCTGCGCTGGGGCCCGGCAGCAGCGCCAATAGTCGCAAACGTGCAGCAAACCAGGCTGTCGTGATCGCCCGCGACCTGGGCTGGTATGACCATCGCCGCGCCTATAGCCACTATGTGCTGGGACGGATGATCCAGTCCAATGAACCAGACCTAGCCCAGCGCCATTTCCAGACTGCTTTGGATTTCCTGCGCCAGATGCCTAATACAGACCTCCATCAGGCCATCGTGCGTCCCCGCATGGCGGCCTATGAAATCGCGCATGGCAATGGCGAAGCCGCGTTGCAACGCATCGGCCCGGTTCTTGCGATCGCCGAGCGCCACGAGAACGCTGCCCTTTTGGCGACGGCTCTGCTGATCAAGGCCGAAGCGCTGGATCTGTTGGGCCAATTTGCCACTGCAAACACCGTCAGACTGGACAGCCTGGGATGGGCACGCTACGGGTTTGGCCCGGATTGGGCGGTGCAATCCAAGGTTCGCGAAGTGGCGGAGCTGCGCCGGTCAACCAACTGACTTGAGCGCGAAAACAGGCGGAAAAGACATGATCGTAATTGCTGCAGTCCTGCTGGGGGTTCTTCTCGGCGCATTCACCGCGCGAAAACGTGGCGGCAATACCGCTGATATGGTGCAATATGGCGCTGTCTACGGCATCGGTTTTGCTATTATTGGCATCATCGCCACCATCGTGATTCACCGCATGGCAATCTAAGGGGTGGTCTAACCCTGCGGGAGACACGGCATGTTCCAGCCCTTTTTTGAAAATCTGCGCAAAGCCGCGATTCCCGTTTCCCTGCGGGAGTATCTCACCTTTCTGGAAGGGATGAAAAAGGGTCTCGTCACCTATGACATTGAGGCCTTCTACTATCTGGCGCGCGCTGCCATGGTGAAGGACGAGCGCAATATCGACAAGTTCGACCGCGCCTTTGCCGCCACTTTTGAAGGTCTTGAAGCGATCCCGGACTCGGCCGTGATGGACGCCGTCGACATCCCCGAAGAGTGGCTGCGCAAGATGGCTGAAAAACACATGAGCGCTGAGGAAAAAGCCGAAATCGAAGCCTTGGGCGGCTTTGAAAAGCTGATGGAGACGCTGAAAGAGCGGCTCGAGGAACAAAAGGGCCGCCATCAGGGCGGCAACAAATGGGTTGGCACTGCTGGCACTTCCCCGTTCGGGGCCTATGGCTACAACCCCGAAGGGGTGCGAATCGGCCAGAAAGAAAGCCGCCACCAGCGCGCCGTTAAAGTCTGGGACAAGCGTGAATTCAAGAACCTGGATGGCGATGTTGAACTGGGCACTCGCAACATTAAGGTGGCCCTGAAACGCCTGCGTCGCTGGGTGCGCGAAGGCGCTCATGAAGAGCTCGATCTCGACAATACCATCCGGTCAACAGCGGAGCATGGCTATCTCGATGTCAAGACCCGACCCGAGCGCCACAATGCTGTAAAAGTTCTGTTGTTTCTGGATGTTGGCGGCTCGATGGATCCGCATATCAAAGTGGTGGAAGAGCTGTTTTCAGCCGCCCGGACCGAGTTCAAGCATCTGGAATATTTCTACTTCCACAACTGCCTTTACGAAGGAGTCTGGCGCGACAACCGTCGCCGCTGGGAAGCACAGATGTCCACCCATGAGGTACTGCGGACCTATGGGCCTGACTACAAATGCATATTTGTCGGCGACGCCTCGATGTCCCCCTATGAGATCGCCTATCCAGGTGGCGCCAATGAGCATTGGAACCAGGAGGCAGGCCAAGTCTGGCTGGAACGCGCCCGCGACCAATGGAAAAGCCATCTCTGGATCAATCCGGTGCCGGAAAAACACTGGGACTATACCCATTCCATCGGGATGATCCGCGACATATTCGAAGATCGCATGGTCCCTATGACGCTGTCTGGACTGGAAAGCGGCATGAAAGAGCTGACGAAATAGCACAGGCACCCCGGCTATAGGCCGTGTCTGATTGTGCCGTTCGGCTTAGTCCAGATCTGTCCAAGGCCAGGGTTTGACATTGCTTGCGGCCATCTGATAGCGCGCGGCCTTGGCCATCCAGATACCAAGGTCGGTACCGAAATCCGCCAGCCTTTCATTAGGCTCCTTATGAATAGCCATGACGATAAACTGCAGCACCGTGGCTGTGACCAGCACTGTCTGTGCCAATGAAATCATCACCGCGATCAGGATCATGTAGATCAGCCGCGTAACAAGGCTGTCTTTCTCTGCAGGTTCAAACTGTTCGCCGTGAAGGCGACCTTCGATGCTATCTTGTTTTGAATGGTCATGTTCTGGCACTGGATTGGTCTCTGTTCTCATCTACGATTGCTGCGGCTCATTTCTTGTGTAGCACAGATCAACCCGAGCCTGCGCGTAGAAACGCGCCTGCCCCGGCCTGATGACGGTTTTTCTACTGCGGATTTCTGAAACTCCCGGAAGGCTGCCCTTGCTCCGGGCGCGCATTCCCACCATATCTAGCGCATGTTGCGTTTCACACCGATCCTATTGGCCGTGATCTACGGTCTTGTCATGTACCGGATTTCCGTCTGGCGCACCCATCGTGAACTGGACGCACGTTCAACTGAGCTCGCCGATGCAAAACTGCGCCGTCTGACCGATCGCATGGCGGCCGCGCTCGAGATCGAGCGCATCCCGGTTTTCATCTACGAGGTGGACCCGGTGAATGGTCTGGCCGCCCCTGACGGGCGGATTTTCATCACCCGCGGGTTTTATCGCAAATATCAAAGTGGCGAGGTCAGCGAAGCTGAGCTTGCTTCGGTCATCGCACATGAGATGGGGCATGTGGCGCTGGGACATGCCAAAAAGCGGATCATTGATTTCTCCGGCCAGAACGCCCTGCGCACCGCGCTGATGATGATCTTGGGGCGCTACATTCCCTTTGTCGGCCCCTGGATCGCAGGTATGCTTGCAAACCTGCTGGCCGCGCGCCTGTCACGGGGCGATGAATATGAAGCCGATGAATATGCCGCCGCCCTGCTGGCGAAATCCGGCATTGGCCTTGAGCCACAAAAGAGCCTGTTTCGTAAACTCGAAGCGCTGACACAGTCCCGCGCAGGTATGGCCCCCGCCTGGCTCATGTCGCACCCCAAAACCGAAGAACGTATTGCAGCCCTTGAACGGCTTGAAGCAAGCTGGGCCAAAACCTAACACCGATCCAGATCCTGACACTGCGTCACCGATCCGTGGCCCCTTGCCAAATCAGCGCGCAACACCCAGATCACAAGTTCCCGTGACTGGAAGCCTCGATTGGATCCCCTGATGCGCTATTCCCTCCTTGATCTTGCCCCGGTGCCCGAAGGCAGCGAGATCCCACAATCTTTTGCAAACAGCACCGATCTGGCGCAGCAGGCCGAAGGCTGGGGGTATCATCGCTATTGGCTGGCGGAGCATCACAATATGCCCGGTATCGCCAGCGCCGCCACTGCAGTCCTGATCGGCCATATCTCCAGCCAGACAAACACCATCCGTGTGGGTGCCGGTGGCATCATGCTGCCCAACCACGCCCCCTACATGGTCGCCGAGGCCTTTGGCACCCTTGCTGCCCTTTATGGGGATCGGATTGATCTCGGGCTGGGGCGCGCGCCCGGTACCGACATGCAGACCGCCCGCGCGCTGCGACGTGGCATGGCGCCAGGCCATGCATCCGGTGACAGCTTTCCGCAGGATGTAATTGATCTGATTGGCTTCCTTGGCCCAATTGACCCAGATGCCAAAGTCCGCGCCTTTCCGGGCCAGAACAGCAATGTTCCGGTCTGGATCCTTGGCTCCAGCCTCTATGGGGCGCAACTGGCGGCCCAACTGGGCCTACCCTATGCCTTTGCGTCGCATTTCGCGCCACAAGCGCTGGAAGAGGCACTGGAAGTCTATCGCCGCGCCTTCCGCCCGTCGGCCTATCTGGACCAGCCACATGCGATGATGGCGGTCAATGTCTTTGGCGCCGAAACCGATGCTGAAGGCATCCGCCTGCGCACGACCATGCAGCAGGCCTTTGCGCGACTGCGTCTGGGCCAGCCCGGAAAGCTGCCCCGCCCCGTTGATGACATCACCCAGCATCTGTCGCCGCCGGTGCTGGCAGGCGTGAACGAGGCCCTGACCATCTCTGCCACCGGTAGTCCCGAGACGGTGAAGCAAGAGCTGTCACAGATCATCATGCGCTACGCCCCTGACGAGGTAATCATCACCGGGCAGATCCATGATCACGCCGCGCGCCTGCGCTCGTTCGAGATTGCAGCTGCGGCGCTTAAATCATTGTAGTGCCTCAGGCTGAAAGCCCTGCCAAAGCTTTGGCAAGCCGCGGCAAGCGTGCCTTTTTCAGCAGGGGCCGGATCTCCCAACCGCCACCGGAACGCATCTGGGACAGGCGGTTGGCCTCTGCCAGAACCCGCGTGCCAAGTTCCTCCATACCTGCTGGATCCTTGAGCCAGAGATCATATAGCAGTTGATCCGGGCCAAGCCGTTCCAGCCCCTCCTCTGCCAATGTATGGCGGGGGAAATCCTTGTTGTTGACGGTGACAATAGCATCCGCGTGCCCTGCAATGGCGGCGGCCAGCACATGAATATCTGCGGCATCCGGCAGATAGAGCCGCGATTCCAGCCCCGGTGACGGGGCGATCTCTGCCTGCGGCCAGTTTGCTTTCAAAAGCGCCACCTCAGCCTCTGCCTGGGCTGCGCCAACGGGGCCGAGTTTCAGCGCGGCGCGACGCCATTCTTCCAGAATACGCGCCGACCACAGCGGCGTGAAATGTCCCAGACGCGCCGCACCAATCAGCATCTCGCGCATCACGGTCGGGTAAAGCACGCAGGTATCGAGCAGCAATTTCATCGTCAGCAGATCAATCCAGCCGGAAAAAGACAGCTTTGAGATAGCCGCTTTCGGCCAGCTGTGGCAGCTGCGGATGATCCGGCCCGGCATATCCAGTGTGGATCAGCTGACTGCGTCGACCAGAGCGGCCAATACCACGCGCCGAAGCATTGCGGAACCGCGCAAGGTCCGCCGCATGAGAACAGGAACAAAGCCCCAGATAGCCGCCGGGTTTCACCAGTGGCGCCGCCAATTTGGCGATCCGTTCATAGGCACGCAGACCGGCCTCCAGCGCCGGTTTTGACGGCGCAAAAGCAGGTGGATCACAGATCACGACATCAAATGTGCGACCTTCCTCTGCCAGGTTGGCCAACTGGTCAAAGGCATCGCCTTGCAGGGCGGTGAAGCTGTCGCCAAAGCCCGAGGCCGCAGCCCCCTGCCCGGCCAGATCCAATGCCGCAGCGGAACCATCAACACAGGTGACAGAGGCCGCCCCCGCCGCGCGCATCGCCAGACCAAAACCGCCAACATGGGAAAACACATCCAGCACATCGCCGCCCTGTGGCACCAGACGGGCAGCAAAGGCGTGGTTGTCACGCTGATCATAAAACAGACCGGTTTTCTGACCGCCGGTCAGATCCGCCATATAGGTCGCGCCGTTCATCGCAACCGCAATTGGTGCCGCAGGAGTGTCCCCCAGCAGGGTCGCGTTGACATCATCCAGCCCCTCAAGCCCACGGGTCCGACCCGAGGCATTCTTGAGGATCACCTCACAGCCGGTGACCTCGGCCAGGGCTGCGGTCAGCGCCTCGAGATGGGTCTCTGCCCAGGCGGCGTTTGGCTGCACCACGCAGGCGGCGCCAAACCGGTCGATGACAATGCCCGGCAGACCATCGGCCTCGGCGTGGACCAGACGATAGAATGGCGCGTCATACAGAAGCTCACGCATGGCAAAGGCGCGCGAGATGCGCGCGGCAAACCAGGCCTGATCAATCACCGCATCCGGATTTCGGTCCAGCATGCGGGCAATGATCTTGCTTTCTGGATTGATCGCCACCAGCCCCATCGGGGTCTGCACCTCATCCAACAGGACCGCCAGACTGCCGGGAGCCAGCTTGCGGGTGCGCCGGTCGGTGACCAGCTCGTTGGAATAGACCCAGGGAAAGCCATGGCGCAGGGCGCGGGCATTGGCTTTGGGCAGGAGTTTTACGCGGGGGCGCTCGGGCGCGGAAGATGAGGCTGTCATGCGCCCCTCTTAGCCCTAACGGTGCAACAGGGAAAGGGGGCTGGCATCGCTATGATACCGCCCCCGATGATCTCGTCTCATTCACGCCACTTCGGCGATGAACGCAATCGCTACAGTTTGTTGAGTGCCAGGATCAGCCCGCCTCGGCGGGGCGTGCGGCTGCCGGGGCGTAGGATCTCCTGCTGGATGACCTTAGCCAGTTCCTGGGTGATGCGCACTTTCTGGGTCTGCCCCTCGGCAATGGCCACCAGCGCACGACGCCCACCATAGGCGGTGAAATTAGCTTCGATCTGGCGTACCGGCGTCAGGGCCTCGCCGGTTTCAGCATCACGCAGGACCATGGTAAAGGCAATCGCATGCACCCCACCGGTGGTATAGCGCGCCTTTTGCGTCAGCGCATGGAACCGCAGAACTTCCACGTCCAGCTCGGTCGCCACGGGTCCCTCCAGCGCGTGCACTCCCCGCTCTAGCCCAGCCTGCACGATGGCCTGCACCTGCGCATGGCGGTCGCCAACCGGGTCTTCACGCCAAACGATATCACCCTGTGGCAAGTATCTGTTGGCTTCGGAAACCTTCAGGGTGCGTGGCACCCGGACATTGACCTTGGAGACAGAAACGCCGCTGCCCAGCAAAGGCGATTTCTGCGCGGCTGTCCCGGGCCCGGTCAATGCGCCGACCGCGACAACCGGGGTCACGGCTTGTGGCTGAAACTCAGGTGCCAGATGGTCGATCTCCTGATAGCCCTCTGCGACGCCTTCGACATAGGCTGGAAGGCTTTCATAGGGGGCATTGCGCGACGGGATGTCCACCGCGGCACAGGCCGAAAGGCTACCGCCGAGGGCGGCTGTCAAGATCATCGCGCGAAGGTTCATCATGGGTCTGCTCCTTGGCAATTACCGAAGAGGTCCGGCAATATTGGTTAAGGAGCAAACTGCCCCTCAATCAGGGCAGGAATTGGACATTTTTAGTCCAATTTAACGAAATCGAAATCTATTGGGAAAAACTGTGGCACCTGCCAGCCGATTGCCCAATCGGCCATCAGCAATCGATCCTCAGTCAGTCGCGCGGGCGTGACCGCCAGCCACCGCGACGCCGGGGTTTTGCCATTTCAGCCAACCCCTGGCGCAGGACCTCTGTCATCGGGTGACCCTCCGGTTCGCCGCCGTAGTGAAGCATGATCTGTTCGATTGCCTGCCGGTTGTCCTGATCCACCGGCAGGCTCAGCGCCCAGTCCAGAAAGATACTGCGGCACTGGCTGTCAGTAATCCCTTCGATCCGGTAGGCTTCGCGGATCAGGTTTTTATGATCCAGCTCATTCAGGGTCTGCATCGGCATCGGTTCCGGCATCATCTTGCCCCTCCTCCAGGGCCTGCGCAATAATCGCATCACAGCGTTGATAGGCCTGTTCAAGGGCCTCTGACAGCGCATCCAACCTATCATAACCGGTGCTGCGGATCAGAAACAGGGCCGCCCCCTCGCCCAGAGCGCTTTCATCAAGAGCCGCACTGCTCAGCAATCGGGCCGAGGTCTGCACTGACCAGTATAGGCTGTAGGAGTCCTGCAAAAACAGCGCATCTGCGGCATCCAGCCAGCCACAAGCGACGGCTTGTTGCAAACCGCTAGCCACGTCCCGTGTCGAAGCCCCCGCCAGCAGCGCCCCGGCCTGCGACAGCAATTCAACATCCATCATACGGCCGGCACCGGTCTTGGCATCCCACAGGCCCGCCGGGGCCTTGGACGCTGCCAACCGATCCCGCATATCCGAAACTTCCGCAAGGATCGCCCTACGGCTACGGTTCTGCCCGAGGACGGATTGCCGGAAAGTTTCAAATGCCTGCATCAGTTCGGGGTCCCCCGCCACCACCCGCGCCCGGGTAAGGGCCAGATGTTCCCAGACCCAGGCCTCATCTTGCTGGTATTGGGTAAACCCGGACCAGCTGGTCGCAACCGGTCCCTGATTGCCAGAGGGGCGCAGACGCATGTCCACCTCATAGAGCCGCCCCTGCGACATCGGTGCTGACAGTGCCGTGATCAACGCCTGTGTCAGCCGCGCATAATAGGGACGGGTCGCCAAGGGCTTGCGGCCATCGGACATCTCCACGTCCTGGGGATCATAGACCACGATGACGTCCAGATCGGACTGCGCATTGATCTGCCCGGCCCCAAGAGATCCCATGGCAATCACAATCGGCCCTTTGCCCGGCGCCGGTCCATGTTTGATGGCAAACTGATCCATGACCTGGGGCAGCAGTGCCGCGACAACCACCTCGGCGAGATCCGCGTATTGGCGCCCGGCTTCCGCCGCGCAGATCAACCCGCGCAGATGATGCACCCCAATGCGGAAATGCCACTCCTTGCACCAGCGCCGCGCCGCATCCAGCTTGGTTTCATAGTCGGTCTCAAGGTTGAGAATGCCGTCCAGCTCAGCTTTGAGACTCGCCTGCCCCGGCCAGTCCTCAAAGAAAGTGCCGCCAATGACGGCGTCAAAAACGCCCGAGTTACGCGACAAGAAACTCGCCAGCGCCTGGGAGGTGCCGACGATATCGACCAGAAGATCCAAAAGCTGTGGATTGGCTTCGAATAGGGAGAACAATTGCACCCCGGCCGGCAGCCCGGCCAAAAACCCGTCCAGCGCCAGCAGGGCCTCGGCAGGTTTGGCGGTGCGGCCCAGGCGGCTCAGCAATTCCGGTTTCAGGCGTTCAAATATCTGCGCGCCGCGCGGTGAGCGCAGGGCAGGATAGGTCGGCCAGCGGCCAATCACAGCTTCGTCAAGATCGTCTGGTACAACCGCTTCGGCAGCAGGTGCCGCATCCGGGGCAAAAAAGCCCTCTGTCATGTCGTGGACTTCAACGAGGCGCTTGCGAATCTCGCTTTGCAGATCCGCCGGATCACGGTCCATCAGGCAAGCAACCCGGGCAATACCCTCGGCCGTGTTCGGCATTCTGTGGGTCTGGGCGTCATGGACCATCTGGATGCGGTGCTCGACTTCGCGATGCGCCCGGTAATGCCCGGAAAGACTGTCGGCCACATCACCGGGAATCCAGTCCTTGCCCGCAAGCGCTGCCAGCCCTTCGACAGTGCCTCGCAGACGCAGGCTTTCGTCCCGCCCACCGGCGATCAACTGGCGCGTCTGGGTGAAAAACTCAATCTCGCGAATACCGCCCCGCCCGAGTTTCATATCATGGCCCGGAACCGTGATCGGCCCTCCTGTGCCTTTGTTTTCGCGGATCCTGAGCCGCATATCATGCGCATCTTGAATGGCGGCAAAATCCAGATGACGCCGCCAGACAAAGGGGCGCAGTGTTTTCAAAAAGGCCTCTCCTGCCGCCAGATCACCGGCACAGGCGCGCGCCTTGATATAGGCAGCCCGCTCCCAGGTGCGCCCAAGGCTCTCATAGTAGCGTTCCGCCGCCTCCATCGCGAGACAGACCGGGGTGACAGCGGGATCAGGCCGCAGCCGCAGATCTGTGCGAAAGACATAGCCGTCGGCGGTGCGATCGCTGAGCGTGGCACACATGTTTCGGGTTGCCCGCACCATGCCCTGACGTGCCTCAAAAAATACATCCGGATCAAATCGCGTCTCATCAAACAGACAGATCAGATCAATATCCGAACTGTAGTTCAGCTCATGTGCGCCCATCTTGCCCATTGCCAGAATGGCCAGGCCGCCGGCGGTTTCAACATCCGCCTCCCCCAGTCCCGGCAGTTTTTTTCTTCGGATGAGCGCAGCAATTTCCGCCTTGATCGCAACATCGGCGCAAAGCGCGCCAAAATCCGTCAACGCGCCGGTCACTTGCTCCAGACTCCACCCTCCGGACAGATCACAAAGGGCGGTCAGCAGCGCCACGCGCCGTTTGGCCTGACGCAAGCCGGGTTTCAACTGATCTTTTTCCAAGGCCCGACAATCTGCAAAGACGCTCGCCAATGCGCTTTGCGGTGCCTCCAAAGCCGCGGCGATCCACCCGGCTTCCTGTTCGATCAAGCCTTTCAAATAGGGGCTGGAACCTGCCGCACCGGCCACAAGCTCTCCCATCTCAGACGGCACTCCTGGCACCAAGGCGCGGGCTTCGGCCCCTAATGCTACATCATAAGGGCGCGGAATGCGGGAAATGTCGAGGCGATCAGTTTTGAGGCTATCAGTCATGGCCAGACACTGTTCCGCCCGCCCTGTGGCGTCAACCCTCGCTGCTCTGGTTTAGCCTGCGACTCTTCGCATTTAGCGACTGCATAGTTTGCATGGTTTACCGCCTGTCAGTACCTGAACGAGGCGATCTTTCACTGCCCATAAACCATAGCCGGACAGTTGTCCGACAAGCAGGCCGAACAGTAGATTGCTGTGGTCTTAACCCAGATCTCATAGTCAGCTTGGCTCCGGGGATTGAGATTGCTATCCTGCCGGGGACATCTATTATCGAGCCAACAACCCCTGCGATCAGCTTCATTTCCATATGCGCCATACACTTCCTATTGCTCCCCAGTTTTATGTGACGGCTCCGCAGCCCTGCCCCTATCTGGAAAACCGGATGGAGCGAAAACTGTTTACCTCGTTGCAGGGAGATGGCGCCGAGCAGCTCAACAATAGCTTGTCACATCAGGGGTTTCGCCGCTCACAAAACGTGCTGTATCGACCGTCCTGCTCAGATTGTTCTGCTTGCTTGTCAGCCCGGATAGATGTGGCTGCGTTTCACAAAAGCCGCAGCCAGAAACGTATCCTCAAGCGCAACGACTATCTTATCCGCCGCGCCACATCCCCCTGGGCCACCGAAGATCAATACGCACTGTTCCGGAGCTATCTCGACAGCCGCCACGCCGATGGCGGAATGGCTGATATGGACGTTTTTGAATATGCTGCGATGATTGAAGAAACACCGATCCGCAGCCGGGTGGTTGAATATAGTGAACCACAGTTCAGCTCACTTGTTGCTGTGTCGCTGACGGATGTGCTCGAAGATGGGCTGAGCATGGTCTATTCTTTCTACAATCCTGAGCTACAACATAATTCCATGGGCACCTTCATGATCCTCGATCATATCGAGATCGCCCGCGAGGCCGGTCTGCCCTACGTCTACCTTGGCTATTGGGTGCCTGGCAGCCGCAAAATGGGCTATAAAGAAAAATTCTCAGGGCTCGAAATCTATCACCAGGGCAGCTGGAAAAAGATGCGCGATCCAGCAGAATTTGCCGAAAGCACCCATCCGCTTTCGACTGATCCAATTTCCGAACAGGTGGCCAATATCCATCTGCCGGAGCAGACCGCCTATCGCCGCCGATAAACGACTGGATGAGCACCTGAATGCCCCAGACCCTACATGCATTTTCGTTGGTAGTTTCTGACTACGATACTGCGATAGCCTTTTATTGCGGCACCCTGAACTGGCAGCTCGCTGAAGACATCGATCAGGGGGACAAGCGCTGGGTCCGAATTCTGCCGCCCGGGGCGTCTACCGGGGCGTCCCAGGCCAGCCTGATTCTTGCCCGCGCCGAGGGCCCGCATCAGCAAGCAGCAATCGGCAATCAATTTGGCGGGCGCGTTGGCCTCTTCCTGACAACCGATGATTTCCAACGCGACTATGAAAGCATGCGCCTAGCTGGCGTTCACTTCGAAGAACCGCCTAGGCATGAGCCCTATGGCACAGTTGCTGTCTGGCGAGACCCCTTTGGCAACCGCTGGGACCTGCTTCAGTTCGCCCCCCCGCTTGCCTAGCCTGCGACCTCGTTTTCCTTCAGAAAGACATGTACCGCGCGGCTTCGCTGGCCGATCTTGCGCAGTATCTCTGCGTGATCCAGACGCAGCGCCAGCTTTGCCTCGAGATTGGCGCGCCTGCTGCTGAACGCGTCAAACCGATCGTTGGCCGCCATCAATCGATGGGTACAACCATCATAGATCTCTCGATACTGGTTCCAGCTTGAAGCCGCGACATCCCCTTTTGAGATGAGTTTTTCCGCAGCCCCCAAAACCCGTTCGAGATCATTCAATGCTTGCTCTATTCCAGTAAAGGGCCTGGCATCTATTGCACTCAGATCGTTGATTTCACGATCCAGAAGAACCCGAATTTTCAGGACATTTGCCGACGCGAATTCATCCCGAAAAGCCCTGATCTTTCGCATATGCGCCTCATCGTCGAGCTTTCGGGCCGTTTGGGCCTCCAGAAAATACTCTGCAGCGTCCCGTTTCTGTTGCAGGGTCTTGATCTGGCGCAGCGCGTCCTTGCGCGCGGCGTCATAGCGTTTTTTCGCGCTGTGCCAATCTTTTAGCAAGGTCATGGAACCCATTCCCCCTCTAATGTTTGCCCCGACGCCCGCTGAGCTGTCTCTCCCCTGACATGGCGTAAAGACTAGACGACCTTCCAAGTTTGTAAAGTCTGCCTCCCCGGGACATGTGATCGCACCTTTCTTCTATCGGCGCGATCCTTCTGCCCAGTAAAAAAGGGGCCCCAATCGGGACCCCTCGTTGTTCTTTCTGTACCGGTTTTGGTGATCAGTTCGGGATCAGCGCCGGCACGATTGTCACGATTGTCGGGAACAACCACAGGATCGCAAGTCCCGCCACCTGGATCAGCACGAAGGGCAGAACCCCTCGATAGATATGGCCGGTGGTGACCTCCTTTGGTGCCACCCCGCGCAGATAGAACAGCGCAAAGCCAAATGGCGGTGTCAGGAAAGAGGTCTGTAGGTTGACCGCAACCATGATGGTCACCCATTTGGGATCAAAAGAGCCGCCGTAGATTACCGGGCCAACAATCGGGATCACGATGTAGATGATCTCAAGGAAGTCGAGCACGAAACCCAGGAAGAACAGAACCAGCATCACGATCAAGAAGACCGTCATCTCGTTGTCAAAGCTCTTCAGGAACTGCTGGATATAGTGCTCACCACCAAAGGAGATCACCACCAGATTGAGCAGCTGCGAGCCGATCAGGATGGTGAAGACCATGGAAGTGACCTTGGCAGTTTCGCGCACGATGGGCGTCAGAACCGCGCCTTTGTACAGCACCCAGCAGCCATAGAGCAGGCCGAACAGAGCAAACAGATAGGCACCATAGGCAAAGCCAAAGGCGATCCAGCTTTCAACGCTGACGTTGGACTGGTTGATCCGCAGATCAAAGTTCACCCCGATCAGGATCGCAATCATCACGGCAAAGGTCGCCCAAATGATGATCTTGCCCGACTGTCCCTGGTCCTGCAGCTTGCGATAGGCCGCCAGCATGATTGCACCACCGGCCCCAAGCGCCGCAGCCGGCGTTGGATTGGTGATACCACCCAGGATTGATCCCAGCACTGCAACAATCAGAACCAGAGGTGGGAAAACCACCCGGATCAGGTCATTTTTTGCGCAACGGGCAGCGGCTTCACGACAGCCATAGAGCGCCAGAAGCATCGGCAGTGCAATCCAAAGCACGGTCACGCCAGGTGACGTTGTCGGCGCAACAGCCAAAACATCAATCAGCAGAACCAACAGCAGACCGATAGTCCCCAGGATCAGCGGTTTAACATCCCGCGACGGTGCAACACCGCGACCTACAGCCAGAACCAGACCCATCATCACCACCAGAACAGTCAGTCCGGTGCCGATGGGTGCTGCGCCTTCGATCTTGGCGATCTTGGCAGCGGCCAGTTCGTCTTCTGTCAGCTTGGTCGCCTGTGCAACACCACCGGCTGCGTCAATCTCGGTCTGTTCGGCAACAGCGGCCTCCCAGGCCTCCTGACCGTGCAGATCAATCATCGCGGCCTGACACTGCTCACCAACATTGGTACGCAGGGACGCCGTCTGACCAGCATCGGAAAAGGCCGATACGGTGATGTTTTGCGAGCCAATGGCACCAAAGGATCCCAGCAGCATCGCACCACCGATGATGGCAGCGGGTGCGCCCAGGAACCACAGCAGGGCTTCATTACGGGTGACCGGCTCGTTCGTGCTTGGCTCCAGAGCAACAGCAGGTGCCTTCTCTGGGTTCAGCATCGCATAGCCAAAGGCGTATAGCGCATAGAGCAGTGCCAGCATGATCCCCGGCAGCAAAGCCGCCTGGAACAGAGTACCAACAGACACAACCGCAGGCTCACCCAGATAGGTCAGCGCATCCGAACAACCTGCCTCGATGGCGCGGCTTTCCTGTGCGGTTGAATAAAGATCCCCAGCCAGAGTGCCGAGCAAAACGATAACGATCGAAGGCGGAATGATCTGCCCCAAAGTGCCGGATGCAGCGATCACACCTGTCGCCAGCTCTGGCGAGTAGTTGTTGCGCAGCATGGTTGGCAAGGCTAGCAGGCCCATGGTCACAACAGTGGCACCAACAATCCCGGTCGAGGCCGCAAGAAAGGCACCAACGACAACAATCGATACCGCCAGACCACCGGGCAGTGGTCCAAAGACCCGTGCCATGGTTGTCAGCAGGTCATTGGCGATTTTAGACCGTTCTAGGGTGATCCCCATCAGAACGAACATCAGCACCGCCAGCAGAGTCTCAATCGAGGCCCCGGCCAGAACCCGTTCGTTCATCCGGTTTACAATGAAGGAAACATTGCGATCCAGCGCATGCTCCCAGCCCTGTACGAATACAGGTTCCGCAATCCGCGGCAGGTCCGGATATCTAAAGAGGGAGATCACATCAGGTTTGACCCCACTGTTGACCAGCCCCTGATAGGCCTGCGACGAGGTGTCGATAGCCTGGTGGATTAGCAGACCGGCACTATCCAGTGCCGCGATGATGCCAAAAGAGATGATACCAGCTCCGCCAATGGCAAAAGCCACTGGGAAACCGGAAAGGATGCCTCCGAAAAGACATAGGAATACGATGAGCAGGCCGAGTTCGACGCCATCAAGACCGAAAAGCATATCAGCTGTCCCTTAGTTTAATGCGCGCCTTCATAGGCTTCTTCGCCCTCTCCAAGGGTATCCTTGTCGAGGTATTTATTTTCGCTGCCCTGGCCTTCGATGAACTCCAGCAAGGAGCGGTAGAAGAAGCAAGCAGCATGCACAAAGACGATACCGGCAAATGTCACCAGCAAGATCTTGAAGAGAAAATAGCCGTTGAACCCGTTGGGACTGAAACCGATGGTTTCCACGTTCCAACGCAGAGCCCGGGCTTTCATTACCAGGCGTTCCAGACTGTCCGAAGCCGAAGGCTTTGGCACGATCAGGTGACGCCACAGGAAGTACCAGCCATACATCCAGGTCAGCACAGCGGCGGGCATCATGAAGATCAGCGACCCTACCATGTCCACAACCCGCTTGGCGCGGAAGCTGATGCCCGAATAAATCAGGTCAACCCGCACATGCCCGCCCTGCACAAATGTGTAGGTGACGCACATGCAAACGACCAAAGCATTGTAAAGCTTCAGCTCTTCGGCGAACCAGCTGATGTCTTTTTCCAGTGCGATGCCTAGGCCAAAGCTCATGTCGGGCCGGGCAAAGATACGTTGCATAAAGACGATGACGATCTGCTGGATCACCATGATCAGGCCGGCCCAGGCAAAGAAGCGCCCGATGCCATTGGCGAAACCTTCCAGGCCGCGCACCATGCCCCACATGAACTGACGTCGGTAGACACCGATGGCGGTCAGGACCAGGAACAGAGTGAAAACCACAAAAAAGAACTCGACCGAGCCGCCATAGTAGACAAAGCGCATGATCGAGGTCTTGTCGGACCAGTCAAGCCAAAGCTGCGGATGGGTGACAGCATAGCCGAAATTGTAAAAGGCGCCTGCGATGTTCTGAACCAGCCAGATCAAACCGTTAAACAGAGCGCCGAAAAAGGAAATGCCTGTATCGTCCTGCATTGTTCCCTCGGATTATTGCGTGCGGCGGCATCTAAACCCGGTCTCGCCAGATTGGCGACCAGGGCCTTCAAGCCTGCGGCAAAATGAAAAACGGATCCCCCGCACCCGGCGGGGGATCCAAAAAGACGCTTCGGGTTGGGTTAACCCAGAACGCGGTCGCGCTGTGCGGTGTAGACACCGGACGACAGGTTCTGCCAGAGCGAAGAGGCTTTCATTGAAGACTGCGCACTGTCGTAGATCTTCTTGAACAGCTCGTCGCCCATGTTTTCGTCCATGACTTCTTTCGAAGCCGCGCCGAAGGCATCCCAAACCGAGTCAGGGAATTCCATGACCTTAACGCCACCGGCCTGCAGACGCTGCAGAGCTGCACCGTTGTTGGCCAGGAACTGCGACAGGTTCCACTGATGGCATTCGCCGGACGCGATTTCGATCATCTTCTGTTGACCTGGTGTCAGGCTGTCAAAGACGTCGCGGTTGGTGGCAACCGAAAGCGCTGCACCTGGCTCGTGGAAGCCGGCAGTGTAATATGTCTTGGTGATTTCCTGGAAACCGGCTTTTTCATCCGCCCAGGGGCCAATCCACTCGGTACCGTCGATGGCACCGGAAGACAGCGCCTGATACACTTCGGAGCCAGGAATGTTCTGAACCGATGCGCCCAGTTTACCCAGAGCTTTACCGCCGAGGCCAGGCATACGGAATTTCAGACCGTTGAAGTCTTCGGGGCTGTTGATCTCTTTCGAGTACCAGCCGCCAGCCTGGGCGCCGGTGTTGCCGCCGAGGAAGGATTTCAGACCAAAGATCTGACCCAGCTCGTCGTGCAGCTGCATGCCGCCATCCTGATAGTACCAGTTGGACATCTCGGTTGCGGTCATGCCGAAAGGTACGGCGGTGAAGAAGGCGGAGCCTGGGTGCTGACCAACAAAGTAGTAGTCGGCGCCGTGGTACATGTCGGCCTGACCGGAAGAAACCGCGTCAAACACTTCAAATGCGCCAACCAGCTCGCCGGCCGCTTTGATGTCTACGGTCAGCTGACCGTCGGACATGGTCGAAATGCTGTCGGCGACGCGCTGTGCGGCGTCAAAAACGCCGGCCAGACCACGGCCCCAGGTGGTAACCATTGTCAGGGTACGCTTGCCCGTTGCATAGGCCGGTGCGGCCAGAGTGGTTGCGGCTGCGGCGGTCCCGCCCAGCGCAGAGGTTTTCAAAAAAGAACGACGATCCATTATAGTGCTCCTCCCATAAGTAGTCCCTATGTCCAGCTTAGGCCGGACGGATCTTTTCGAGTGGCGCCAGCCTAGCGGGGCGGCGGGGCATGTGAATACCTACTACTGCGTAGGCGCTGCGAAAAACTGCGGAATCCCTTGAGATGTTACGTCATTTTCGCATGTCAGGCGCGAATCTCAGGCCCTCAGGGAGGAAAATTCCCCGCCTGGCCTTTGATTCGCTTGTCAGATTGCGTAACGATTCGGCACATGGCCATATTCCGCACTCTTTTTCGTCCGAACTACGCACAGAAGCTGTCGATTCTGGCGACACTGCCGCTTGTTGTTGCAGTTGCTGCAATTGCATTACTGGTGGCGCATCAGTCGCGCGCCTCGGCAGAACGTGAGATCCAAGCGCTGAAACATCAGCTGCTGGAAGCCAAAAAGGCGGAGCTGCGCAACTATGTGACCCAGGCGCGCAACGGGTTTTCCTTTATCTACGGTCGCGCCGCCCCCGATGATCAGGTGGCCAAAGAACAAGTCGCGCAGATCCTGTCCTCGATGATCTATGGCACCGATGGGTTCTTTTTTGTTTACGACTACGATGGCACCAATCTGGTCAGTCCGCGTCAAACGGAATTCATCACCCGCAACTGGTCCGGCCTGACCGATAGCCAGGGTACGCCCGTAGTGGATGAATTCATCCGCCTCGCCCGGCAGGGCGCAGGTTGGCATACCTTCATGTGGCAAAAACCGTCGACCGGCCAGGAGGCCCAGATGGTTGCCTATGTAGTCGGGTTGCAGGACTGGCAGTGGGCCGTCGGCACCGGCGTATTCATTGATGACGTACTAGCTTCGGTCGCGGCGGCCCGCGCCGAGGTCGAAGCCCGAGTGCAGCGAACTTTCCTTTATATCGGCGTCATTACCCTTGCCGCTCTGATCGTGGTTTTTGCCTCTGGCATGGGGCTCAATATCCGAGAACGTCGTCTGGCCGATGCCAAACTAAAAGAGCTGACCCAGCGGGTGTTTGCCGCCCAGGAAGAAGAGCGCGGCCGCGTGGCGCGCGAATTACACGATGGGATCAGTCAGATCCTGGTCGGGGTGCGCTACGCTTTGGACAATGCCAGCCGTCGCCTGAAGCGGGGAGATCTGGACCGCGCCCTGCCGCCGCTGGATCGCGGCATCGAAAACCTCGCCAGCGCCATTACCGAGGTCCGCCGCATCAGCCGTGATCTGCGGCCCGGTGTGCTGGATGATCTGGGTCTTGGCCCCGCGCTTAAGGCGCTGACGGATGACTTTGCCGCCCGGACCGGGATCAAATCCAACTTCAGCACCGTCGTTTTCCGCAACCGACTAGATCCCGAGGCCAAGATCGCGCTGTATCGGATAGCCCAGGAAGCACTGATGAATATCGAACGGCACTCTGGCGCCACCGAAATGACGATGGACCTGCGCGGCCACGCCAAAGGTGCCACCATGCGGATCAGCGACAATGGGCACGGCCTGCCCCCCGATCAGGACCGCATGGGCCCCGGAATCGGGTTGCGCAATATGGAAGAACGCATTGCACAGCTTGACGGCACCTTACGCATTCTGTCATCACGTGGCACCCAAAGCGGCACCGTGATCGAAGCCATCCTGCCCCTTAGCCACCTTTTGGGTCCGGGCGAAACACTTGGCGATGATCCACGGGCGAAACAATCCCCCGATGCGGCCACTGGTCGCAAAGTCGATAGCACGGTCGCTTGAGGCAAATGAGGAAAGTCATGAGCAATATGGTGCGGGTTCTGATCGTTGATGACCATCCTATGGTCGCCGAAGGCATCCAGTCGATCCTGGAAAGCTATGATGACATTGAGGTCCTAGGGGCGCTGCATGACGGTGCCGATGCAGTGGAACGTGCAGCGGACCTGACGCCCGATGTGATCCTGATGGACCTCAACATGCCCCGTCTGGGCGGGCTGAGCGCCACCGAGCTGATCTTGGAGCGCCTGCCCCAGACCCGCATCCTGATCCTGACCATGCACGACAGCCCGGAATATATCTCGACCGCGCTCAGCCATGGTGCCATGGGCTATATCCTGAAGGACGTGCCCACCGAAGAAATTAAACAGGCCATTGATGCGGTGATGCGTGGCGAGCGCTATCTCTGCACCGGGGCGGAAGGCTCGTTGAAGCCAAAAGATGGCGAGACCCGCGAAGCCCTGACCGGGCGCGAGCAGACCATCTTGCTGGAACTGGCTCAGGGCAAATCCAACAAGGACGTAGCTCTGGTTCTGGATATTTCAGTGCGCACGGTTGAGACCCACCGCAAAAACATCAAGCGCAAACTCGGCATCTCGTCGACTGCGGGGCTGACCCGCTATGCGCTGGAACATGGTGTCCTTCAGGGCACGGGCCACGAATTCTGAGCAAGGTTTTCACCAGCAGGCTCATCTGCACCTATGAACGATTCTGATCCAGAAAGGCCTGACTTTAAACAGATCTCAGTCTTTCAGGGCGTCCGTCCGCCTGCCTGCGCGTTGATGATGGATAGGTAACACCCGCCCGTATAGCTGCCGGGTCCGTTCTACGCCGCCACACATGCCTTCGGTTTCCACAAAGGAAAAAATCCCTACGTAGCGCCGTCGCCTGCCCTGCATTGGGGCCACCCGATGCAGCGAATACCGCCCGCGAAAGATTTGCAAATCACCCGGTTCCAGATCGATGCTCCGAACCTGCGCCCTTTGCCCAGAGAGCACCCGAGCAACCCCGGAAAAATTCTCATCTTCCGCATTGCGCAGGTTAGGGGCATATTCAAAGGCCCCGCCCGTTTCAGGGTTCTGGATCGCCAGAGTGACGGTGTAGTTATTGGTGTCGAAATGCCAGGGAAAGCCATCGCCTTCTTCGACCATATTAATGATCACATCAGCCAGCGGGTCATCATAGCGAAAAAACCGATCTTCCGCTTCTTGCAGGGCAGCGCGGATGAACGGCATAAAGCTGGGGGCTTCGTAGATCCGGCGCAACGGGCTGTCGGCACCAAAATGATCCGCCGGAATAAAGGCGTTGGACCGCTCGAAAAACTGGCGCAGGGGATGATCTGCGCTCAGCTGAGGATCATCCTTGGAAAAATAGGCATTGGTTCGGGCACTGGAATGATGCGCCCGGCAGGCCAAGCTATCCGCTTCCGCGACCAGTCGTGCAATTCCTGTGTCATGCACGAACCCTGGCAAAACCGCACAACCATCCTCTGCCAAATCACGGCGCAGATCCGCGAGCAGTCGCTCATAGGCGGCCGAGTCTGGCAGATCGATAGGATAGCGCCCCAAATCCACCAAATCGCCCAGCTGTGAGAGGGGCACTGTTCTCTTTCCCCGCAGTTTTTTACTACCAGCCGCTCCGCTTTCAGCCATCTTCCGACCTCCTGATTTGCAAATGTAACAAGAACAGATTGGTTCGCAGCCCAGCCAGTTTCTGTTTCAAATCGGACGCGGGGATGACGGTTTTGGGTGTTTTTGGTCAGAATCAGCGCCCTATTTTTCCACAAATGTCACCAAGAGGCCCGATACGCGCAATAAAATGTCCCAAAACCACTCGATTTTGGTGTCTTTGCCTGTTGACGCCCCGTGCCAGCAGTCATAATGTCCGCTGCAACGCAGTAAGGAGAGCCTGGCGATGACCAGCCTAGTCGTAATTGTAGGAACCAAGCGCATGGGCCGGTAACGGTAGACCACAATCAAACCCATGCGCCTCCTCTTTCACAAGCGGAGGCTTTTTTTATGCGTAATGGACGATGCCGCCAATTGGAGCAAAAGCAGATGACACGTGAAATGACCGGCGCAAAAATGGTAATTCAGGCCCTGAAAGATCAGGGCGTTGACACCGTATTCGGATATCCTGGCGGCGCCGTGCTACCAATTTATGACGAAATTTTCCTGCAAAATGACATTCGCCACATTCTGGTGCGTCACGAACAGGGCGCAGTGCATGCCGCCGAGGGTTATGCCCGCTCCACCGGCAAACCCGGCGTTGTTCTGGTGACCTCCGGGCCCGGTGCCACCAATGCGGTGACCGGCCTGACGGATGCGCTGCTGGATTCCATTCCACTGGTGGTTTTGACCGGTCAGGTCCCGACCTTCATGATCGGCTCTGACGCCTTTCAGGAAGCCGATACCGTCGGCATCACACGCCCCTGCACCAAACATAACTGGCTGGTGAAGGACACCAACCAGCTCTCTGCCATCCTGCACGAAGGGTTTCATGTCGCGACCTCGGGCCGCCCCGGCCCGGTGCTGATCGACATCCCAAAGGACGTGCAGTTTGCCACCGGCACCTATGAGCCTGCCAAACCGAATGCCTCGCATTACCAGCCCATCGTTAAGGGCGACATGGAAGAAATCACCGAGCTGGTCGCCGCCATCGAGGCGGCCGAACGCCCAGTGTTCTATACCGGCGGCGGCGTGATCAACTCAGGCCCTGCGGCCAGCCAACTGCTGCGTGAACTGGTCGACGCCACCGGCATTCCGATCACCTCGACCCTGATGGGGCTGGGCGCCTATCCAGCCTCGGGTGAAAACTGGCTGGGGATGCTGGGGATGCATGGCCTCTACGAGGCCAATCTTGCGATGCACGACTGCGATCTGATGATCAATATCGGGGCGCGCTTTGATGACAGGATCACTGGCCGCATCGATGCCTTCAGCCCGAACTCGAAAAAGGCCCACATCGACATTGATCCGTCTTCGATCAACAAGGTGATCAAGGCTGATATTCCCATCGTTGGTGATGTCGCGCATGTGCTTGAGGATATTCTCAAGGTCTGGAAGGCCCGCGGCCGCAAAGTGAACCGCGAAGCCATTGCCAAATGGCAGGAGCAAGTCAGCGCATGGCGCCGCGTGAACTGCCTCGCCTATACCGGATCAGAAAAAACCATCAAGCCGCAATACGCGTTGCAACGGCTTGAGGCCCTGACCAAGGACCACGACCGCTACATCACCACCGAGGTCGGCCAGCACCAGATGTGGGCGGCACAGTACCTCAACTTTGAAGACCCCAATCGCTGGATGACCTCCGGCGGGCTGGGCACCATGGGCTATGGTTTCCCGGCCTCAATCGGGGTTCAGATGGCGCATCCCGACGCGCTGGTAGTCAACGTCGCCGGTGAAGCCTCCTGGCTGATGAACATGCAGGAAATGGGCACTGCCGCGCAGTACCGTCTGCCGGTGAAACAGTTCATCCTGAACAACGAACGCCTTGGCATGGTGCGCCAATGGCAGGAACTATTGCATGGTGAACGCTACAGCCAGTCCTGGTCCGAAGCGCTGCCCGATTTTGTTAAACTCGCCGAGGCCTTTGGCGCTAAGGGCATCCTGTGTTCGGATCCTGCCGATCTGGACGATGCGATCATGGAAATGATCAACTACGATGGCCCCGTCATCTTTGACTGCCTGGTAGAAAAGCATGAAAACTGCTTCCCGATGATCCCATCAGGCAAGGCCCACAACGAGATGCTGATGGGCGAGGCCGACACTCAGGGCGTCATCCAGGCTGGCGGCGCGGTTCTGGTCTAAGACCGCCTCTGGACACACATACCGCAGGGCGATTGCGCCCTGCCCCGAAATTTGGCCCGAATTCAGGAAAGGGACATAAATGTCTGCCCTACATATCAAAAAAGGCTCCACCCGCCATTCTGCCTATAACCTACGTCCGACGTTTTCGGATGTTCAAGAAAAACACACACTCGCCGTTCTGGTCGAAAACGAGCCCGGCGTTCTAGCCCGTGTCATCGGGCTGTTCTCAGGCCGTGGCTACAACATCGAAAGCCTGACCGTCGCCGAAGTAGACCACACTGGCCATCTGTCGCGCATCACTGTTGTCACCACCGGCACCCCGCAGGTGATCGAACAGATCAAGGCCCAGCTGGGGCGCATCGTTTCGGTGCACGAAGTGCATGACCTCACGGTTGAAGGCGCCTCGGTCGAACGCGAACTGGCAATCTTCAAGGTGGTTGGCGAAGGTGACAAGCGGGTTGAAGCCCTGCGTCTGGCCGATATCTTTCGCGCCAATGTTGTCGACAGCACGCTGAACAGCTTTATTTTTGAAATCACCGGAGCCCCCGAAAAGATCGACGCCTTTGCCGATCTGATGCGTCCGCTGGGCCTGGCCGAAGTCGCCCGCACCGGTGTCGCAGCCTTGCTGCGTGGCGTCTGACGGTAGATTCTGGGGCGAAGAGAACGTCCTTCCGAAACAGATCTGCAAAAAGGCCAGTCGCTTGACTGGCCTTTTGTCATCTTTGGAGCGTTATCCAAATTCTCTGGCACCCGTGCCACGCACAGGCCTCATTCTGCCTGCCTGTTTTTCCACCTGCCCGTTTTAGTCTTCCAGCTCACAGCATAAACAAACACAGCCATAAAAACCCCTGAAAGCCATAATGAAGGGGGGCAAACATTCACGCGCAGAGGGAGGGCGGCCCGTTCTGGGGGCCGGATCTGGACCTAGGCCCGACGGCGTCTTTTGGCAAGGTCCAGCGGGAAGGTGACGACATTTCCAGCTTCTCTTGCGATACACCGGCCCGCCCGGTCAGCCTCTAACTGATCCAGCTCGAGTTGGCCCGCCTCATCATCACCCTCAAAATCGCCGGGGCCAGTGTGCTTGTGGGCAGCAATCGATACCGGGGAGACAATAACCGCCTGCGGGTGCGCCGTTTGATCCGAAACAGAGCTGTCGCCCCCTCCGAATGGACCGTCGGCACCGAGACCCGGCTTGCTCGCATCCCATTTGTCCGCGTGGCCGGGCTGACCCAGAGGAGCAATTGCGCTTTCGGAAACCAGGTCTTGCACCAGGTGCGGGCTTCCCGGCTCCCGGAGCAGCTGAACCTCTTTTGCCATACGAAAACTATCCTGCAGTTCCAGGTCGAAAGTGACCCAATCCCCTACAGAAATCTCAAGCCTGTCCTCGGTACATTGCTGAGAGCAATCTGGTTGATTGAAAAACGCCAAATCACCTTGATCGTCGCACCAGATGACTGCTTTGCCAGCAGTCAGATCACACCAAAGGACAACTCCAATCATATCGGGCCTCATGTCTTGGACTTGCCAAGTCTGGTCCAAATACGCACAATTCACATTGTCAAAAATGCGACGCCCCATTGCCATTTGTGTCAGGCGCAGTAACATCCGACGCCAATAAGGCGCAAATTGGCGCCAGTCAGCATCTAAAAGTAAAATTGTAAACCTTTTCAGTGTAACAATAGCGGGATATGCAGCCCTCCATGTCAGCATCACAGGACACCCGTCCCTCACCAAAAGTGAAATGTGCACGTTCCCCCGCCGAGCTGCGCAATATGTTTGGGACCAATCTGCGTCACTTGGCGCGAAACTACCCCTCAATATCCGAACTTTCGCGACAGCTTGGCATCAACCGGACACAATTCAACCGTTACGTATCCGGCGAAAGTTTCCCGCGCCCTGACGTGCTTGACCGGATCTGCAACTTCTTTGACGTGGATGCCCGTATTTTGCTGGAGCCAGTCGAGGTTATCGGACATCAGGGGCAAATTCTGAACGGCCCTTTCCTTGCGGATTTTCTTGGCCATGGCATCCGCCAGCTCAATCCGGAAATGTTCCCTTCGGGTTTCTACCGCTTCACCCGCCGAAGCTTTGTAAACAGTGACAAATTCATCATTGGCCTCGCTTATGTCTTTCGTGCTTCCGGTCAGGCTGCGACCTTCATCAAAGGCTATGAGGCCAAAGATGCCATGCGGTATCAAGGCCTCCCAGACAGCACCCGAGCACGCGAATTTCGTGGCGTTCTAACCTGCCACGAAGATGGGGTTGCCTTTGTCATCTCGCGCCGCAATGCCATGACATATTCCTTCAACTACCTCGCACGGGTGGGATCGATGGAAAACAATTTCTGGCTGGGATATGTCGCGCGTACCGTGCGCGATGGCAGTGGTGAAAGGGTCACTCGGATGGTCTACGAACACCTTGGCCACGACATGGGTCGCGCCCTCGCCACAGCGCGCAGCGCCGGGTTTGCTGACGAAGACGCCCTGCTGCCCTACCATCGGCACCTGTTGCGCCCGGATATGCCCTTTCGCTAGGGAGTCGGCTGCGACCAGTGGGTCAGTCTTGTTCCGGAGGGTGCGCGATCAATCGATAGATATGCCAGGTTGCATGCCCCAACAGCGGCAGAACGACGAACAGCCCGGCAAAACCTGGCAGTAGCGCGGCAAAGGTCAGCACGGCAATGCCAACCGCCCAAAGCATCATCAGCACAAAATTGTTTTGCACATAGGTGAAACTGGTGATCATCGCGGTGACAAAATCGACTTCGCGATCCAGCAAAAGCGGCAGTGAAATCACCGTGATCATATAGAGCAACAGGGCAAAAAGTGCCCCGACTACTGTCCCAGCGGCAAGCATCATCATGCCGTTTGGAGTCATGAACACCTGTAGCGAACTGGAAATATTGGTCATCGTCGACAGCCCCAGAAACAGCGCAAAGATCATGTGGCCAAGGAAAAACCAGAAAAGAAAGACCACAATGATAATGGCACAGATCGAGGGCAACTGACGGCGGCTCTGCTGCAGGATCACCCCCAGAATATCGCGGGGATGCATCGGGTCTCCTTGCTCAAGCCGATGCGACACCTCATAGAGACCGACGGCTGCAAAGGGTCCGATCAATGGAAAGCCAATGGCCGCCAGAACCAGCCAGAATGTGGTGCCGGTTGCCAGCGTAATCCATGTCATCAACCAGCCTGCCAGCACATAGAAGGCGGCAAAGAACAGCCCATAACCGGGCTTGCGGCAAAAGTCCCGCCAGCCGCTTTGCAGCGCCTCCGTCAAGATAGCGCCGCGCATAGGCTTCAGTTCCGGTACTCCAAATGCCTTTTCAGTCACTCAATTCTCCTCCCCAGAAAAACGTCTCGTGTTGATATCCAGTTTGTTACTCGGATGTTTTCCTGTCGTGCCGATCAGGATTTTCAGTCCGGGTGTTTGGTCGGTGTCGCGCGCGTCCTACCGTAGCGGCGGCGGTGATTTTTGCGGCCATTGCGTCGCCTGATGGTAGTTTTGACCAAGAGCCAACAGTCGCCGGTCATGCCCCTGGGGTGCAAAGATCTGTAGTCCCATGGGCAGGCCAGTAGAAACGTCAGTGTCGCCAAACCCAACCGGTACGGCAAGACAGGGCAAACCAAGCAGGCTGACCGGGGTCACCACCTGCATCCATCGGTGATAGCTGTCCATTGGCTGCCCTGCGATCTGTCGCGGGTAGTCAAGATCCTGCGCAAAGGGCCAGCACTGCGCCGTTGGCAGGATCAGCGCATCATAGCTGTCAAACAGTTTTGACGCCGCGCGTTGCCAATCTGACCGCAAGTCCGAGGCGGCCTGGATCCCGGCCCCCGTCAGGGCCAGACCGCGCTCCAGCTCCCAGATGGCCGTGTCTTTCAGGGCCTCCCGCCGATCCGCAAAGCCACGCAGTCCTGCAGCCACTGCAAATGACCGCAGGGTGATCCAGGACTCCCAGATTTTCTCGGCCGAAAAAGGCGGTGCCACCGCTTCGACACTATGGCCAAGCGCACGAAACTGATCCAGGGCTGCTACGCAGGTATCCAGAACGCCTGCCTCCATTGGGAAAGCCCCGCCCCAATCGCCCAGCCAGCCGATGCGCATCGGGCCGCACTCAGGCAGAGGGGCAGTCTGTTCTGCGCCGCGCGCCAGGGGCTGGCGCGGATCCGGACCTGCCATCACATCCAACAACAGTGCGATATCTTCGGGACTGCGGGCCATCGGGCCAAGCGTCGATAGTTGATGCAGGAACAGATCGCCTTGTGGCTCTGATGGCACCCAGCCCCATGTGGGGCGAAAGCCATAGACGTTGTTCCAGCCTGCAGGGTTGCGCAGGCTCCCCATCATGTCGGACCCGTCAGCCAATGCCACCAGCCCGGCAGACAGAGCCACCGCCGCGCCGCCAGAGGACCCTCCGCACGTTACGGTCGGATCAAAGGGGTTGCCCGTTACGCCGTAGACCGGATTAAAGGTATGCGAGCCCAAGCCAAACTCAGGGGTATTTGTCTTGCCGATCAGGATTGCGCCGGCCGCTCGCAAGCGGGCAACAAACAGCTCATCGCGATCAGGTACGAAGTCTCTGAACAGTGGCGATCCCTGTGTCGAGGCAATGCCTTTGACATTGGCCAAGTCCTTGATCGCCAGTGGCAGCCCATGCAGCGGGCCGCGGTCCGTCCTTTGATCTGCCGCCGCGGCCTCTGCCATCAACTCACTGCGATCACGCAGCGCTACGATTGCATTCAGCCCGGGATTCAAGGCGTCGATCCGATCCAGTGTCGCCTGCATCAGCTCCACGGCCGTCACACTGCCGTCGCGCAATTGTGCCACCAGTTTGGTCGCCGATCCATATGGCTGATGCTGATACATGTGCCCTGCTCCTCAACGCAACGCTTGATCGCTGCTGTTCAAATCTGTGCTCAGAGCCTAGCGAGGGAATTCCAACCTGAAAAGGTGCCCCCCGGCCAAAGCTTTTTGTTTCAAGGAAAATCCCGCGCCTGAAACCGGTAGGCCGTATTTCTGCGCGGCCTGCGCACCAATGCGGCGTCTTATCTGGGTTTCACAAAAAAACAGCGGGGCAAACTCTGTTTGCACCCGCTTCGGTTCAGCTGTTCTAAATATTTTGGCTTACCTGTTCTGCCCCGGCAAGAGCGCCAGTCAGTCTCCCCGGTCAGTCTCCCTGTGCTTCGGAGCGGCTTTTGCCCGCGACATTCATTGCCAGGGTCGCTGCCATAAAGCCGTCCAGATCGCCATCCAGCACGCCTTTGGTATCAGATGTCTCGTGGCCGGTGCGCAGATCCTTGACCATCTGATAGGGCTGCAGAACATAGGAGCGGATCTGGTTGCCCCAGCCCGCGTCCCCCTTATTTTCATGGGCTTCGTTGATAGACGCATTACGCCGGTCCAGCTCTTGCTGATAAAGGCGCGATTTCAGGGCTTTCATCGCAATATCGCGGTTTTGGTGCTGCGACTTCTCTGACGAGGTCACCACGATACCCGTGGGGTGGTGGGTGATCCGCACCGCTGAGTCGGTGGTGTTCACGTGCTGACCACCTGCCCCAGAGGAGCGATAGGTATCAATTCGGATATCGGCCGGGTTGACCTCAATATCGATATTGTCGTCCACCACAGGATAGACCCAGACAGAACTGAAGGACGTGTGTCGTTTGGCAGCGGAGTCATAGGGGGAAATCCGAACCAGGCGGTGTACGCCGCTTTCGGATTTCAACCAACCGTAGGCATTGTGCCCGGTAATCTTATAGGCCGCAGACTTGATACCGGCTTCTTCGCCCGCACTTTCCGACTGCAGCTCCACCTTGTAGCCCTTTTTTTCGGCCCAACGCACATACATCCGTGCCAGCATCGAGGCCCAGTCGCAGCTTTCCGTACCACCCGCGCCCGAATTGATTTCAAGGAAGGTGTCATTGCTGTCGGCTTCACCATCCAGCAGGGCCTCGAGTTCTTTTTCGGCAGCACTTGTCTTCAGCGCCTTCAGCGCCTCTTCGGCATCTGTAATGACCTCGGCGTCCTCTTCCATCTCGCCCAGCTCAATCAGCTCGATGTTATCCGCGAGATCCTGTTTGATGCCTTTGTAGGTATCAATCGCATCCACCAGGTTCTGACGCTCGCGCATCAGTTTCTGAGCCGCTTCGGGGTCGTCCCAGAGATTTGGATCCTCAACGCGCGCATTGAATTCCTCCAGCCGGTATTCAGCTGTTTCCCAATTCAAACGCTGGGCCAGAAGCTCCAGCGACTTCTCGATCTCGACCACGGTGTTTTGGGTTTCAGCGCGCATGTCATTTCCTTGAACTTACGTATCAAGCACGGGTGATAGACCACCCGGAGGCTGCGGGCAAGCAGCGCCCCGCAACCAGCTCCGCCGCGGTCTCGTTTCTTAGGCTGATGCCCTGGAGAGGGTCAGGGTTTTGCCTGCCCGGCTTCGGATGGAGCTCAAGCCATGCGCGAAGTCTCTAAAAGGCAATGTTTTTTTAGATCCCGTCTTTGAAAGGCACAAACGCAAGAGAAACCTTTATCGGGCATTTTCCCCAAGGTCCCGTATTCTGGCGGGTTTCGGTGTTTGTTCAAAAAAGGTGGTAACATGGCAACCGGCTATCAGGTGCAAATGGCCGATCCCGTGCTCAATAGCGGCGACAGCATTGCAAACACGTATAGTACTTTCACGTCAGAAGAAGTTCTGGGGGCCGGCCAATGGACCTGGAGCGGTACAACCAGTGGGACGCCATACACAAATGCGCAGGAACCCGGAACCTATCATCTGGCGGATGATGGCAATGTCTATTTCGTCCCCTCCTATGGTCTGGCCGATACGGTGACTTCGGCCACCGCTGCGACAACCCCGGAGTATTCCAGTTCGGATGGCGTCGTCGAAGGCAGTACCACAGCGGACGTCATCGACAGCAGTTTTGTCGACAGTGACGGCGACCGAATTGATGATGGCTACGGTGGAGGCACTGCTGGGATGGATGACACCGTTCTGGCAGGGGGCGGCAATGATACCGTCAGCGCGGGCAGCGGTGACGACTCTCTCTCCGGGGGCACTGGCAATGACGTTCTGTCCGGACAGGCCGGAGACGATACCATCGAAGGCGGAGAAGGCGGCGACCATCTGAGTGGCGGACAGGGGTTGGACTACGCCGACTACTCCAACTCCGAGTCTGCGGTAAACGTCAACCTCGCGACAGGGATCAGTTCCGGCGGCGAGGCTGCCGGTGACAGCTTCGCAGGAATGGATGGCGTCCTGGGCTCAGCTTTTGACGACACGATCACAGGTTTCAACCAATCCTCGACCAGTTCCAGCGACACCTTTACCAATGATTTTCATGGGGGGGATGGCAACGACTATATGGATGGCCTTGGCGGCAACGATACCCTGCACGGGGATGCGGGTAACGATACCCTGATCGGTGGATCAGGAAACGACGTGCTATTTGGTGGCAGTGGCACCGACAGCATTCTTGGTGGCCAGGGGAATGACCTCATCTATGGCGACACCTCGGAAGAAGCCGATCTTACCCCAACGCATGTCCATATAACCGGCAGCAACGTCGGCGAAGCCGCCACCGGCTACTCCGTTACAGCGCAGGCCATCGGCGGCGGGGCCGGATCTATCGACTATTTCAATGGCGATTTTGGCGTGGCCGGTGCGGTTACCGACAGTGACAGCGGCGTGACACAGCAGATCGGCTATGACACTGCTACAGGTGAATCCGAAGCCCTTCTGGTGAACCTTGACCAGCCTGTCGAGGAAATCAGCTTTGGTGTGCGTCATCTCTATACGAATGCCTACAGCGAAGTCGGGCACTGGGCCGTTTACAACGATGGCACCCTGGTCGCCGAGGGTGATTTCACCGAAGATGGCGCGGGCAGCGGGACCGCCACCATCTCGATCAGTGGCCATGGTGATTTCGACCAACTGGTCCTCACCTCCAACATGCAGACCGATATGACCGATGGGTCAGACTATATGGTCACAGATGTTGAATTCACCCTGCCTGTGGTCGGGCCTGACCCACATGACGACTATTTGGATGGTGGCGATGGCGACGACACCATTTTCGGCGATGGCGGCAACGACACCCTGCTTGGCGGGGCCGACAATGACAGCCTGGATGGCCGTGCTGGGAATGATGCAATCACTGGTGGCAGTGGCGCAGACACACTGATTGGCGGTGCGGGCTCGGATACGCTTGCGGGCGGCACCGGCAGCGATTCACTGGACGGTGGCACCGGAAATGATACCCTTCTGGTTTCCGAGGGCGACACAGCCGCAGGCGGCGATGATATCGATGATTTCTACATCACCGATAACGGAGAAACTGGCAGTGCCAGCATCACCATTGACGGTGGCGAAGGCGGCACCGACTGGGACACCTTGGATTTCAACGGCCTTCTTGATCCGGGCAGTCTGAACATCACCGCCACCAGCAGTGACGGCACCATGAGCGGCAATGCTACCCTGCTTGATGGATCAACTGTCACCTTCATGAATATCGAAAACATCATCTGCTTTGTCGAAGGCACCCGGATTTCAACCGCCAACGGTGCAGTTCCGGTCGAAGAGTTGGAACCGGGCGACCTGGTCCTGACCCGCGACAACGGCTTCCAGCCGGTGCGCTGGCTTGGCAAGACGACAGTGCCCGCGACGGGACACTGGGCGCCGATACGCTTTGATGCGGGCACGCTGGGAACCAGCAGAGATTTGTTGGTGTCGCCACAGCACCGCATGCTGCTGACAGGGGCCAATGCCCGCATACTCTTCGGCAGCGGTGAAGTTCTGTCGGCGGCCAGTCATCTGATCAATGACCACAGCATTCACCGCCAGCCCGGTGGCATGGTCACCTATGTGCATCTGCTGCTGGATCAACACGAAATCATTTTTGCCGAAGACTGCCCCACAGAAAGCTTTTTCCCCGGCGATCAGGCGCTCGAGGCGCTCGGCGGGCCCGCGCTCTATAGCCTGTTTAATTGCATGCCGGAGTTGCGCGGAGATCCTCAGGGTTTTGGCCCGACGGCGCGGCAATGCCTAACCCGGTACGAAACGATGGCGATGATGAGCTAATACGGCAGGCAGGAACGCGGCTACACAGCACACGAGGCCCCATTTGTCTCCGCCTGCGACAGGCTGAGACATTTGTCTAGTACTGCCCCTAGTATTGTCCCTCGTCTAGTATTGCCCGCCCGAAGTGATGGTCCCGAAGGTTGCTTTTGGCCCCAGCACCGCTGTGCCGCCGCTGGATGTGGTGACTTGCCGACCGGATTGCTGCACTTCTTCGATTAGCGGCAGGTCCGATCCCATGGCAAAGCCGCCATCAAAGGCCAGACCAAAGATCGGCTCGGCGCCGTCGCGGAAATACTCGGCGACCACATAGTTTCCAGAGGCGCTGTCGGGCAGACGCGCGCCGGTGAAGCGGTCGATCTTGATGAAATGTCCACCTTCGGGCACATCAAACGGACCGCCGCCAAATTTCTCGGTCGCGACCTTCATGAACTGCTGGAACACCGGACCACACATGGTGCCGCCATAGGCCCCCCGCCCCATCGGGCGCGGCTGGTCAAAACCCATGTAGCAACCAGCGACGATGTTGGAGGTAAAGCCAACAAACCAGACATCGCGGGAATCATTGGTGGTGCCGGTCTTGCCTGCCGTCGGTACCGGCAGATTGATCACGCTGGACGCCGTGCCGCGCTCCACCACGCCCCGCATCATCGAGCTGAGCTGATAGGCAGTGATTGGATCCATCACCTGTTCCCGGTCCGTCACGATACGCGGCGACTGGCCCGGCGTCAGATCCGGTCTCGAACAGTCGACACAGTCACGGTCATCGTGACGATAGATGGTCCGCCCAAAACGGTCCTGCACCCGGTCCACCAGAGTTGGCTGCACCCGTTCGCCGCCATTGGCAAACATCGCGTAGGCCGCCACCATCTTGTAAAGCGTGGTCTCTTCCGCCCCCAAAGAATTGGCAAGGAAGGCCCCCATGTTGTCGTAGACACCAAAGCGTTCAGCGTAGCCAGCAACCACCGGCATGCCGACCTCCTGGGCCAAGCGGATAGTCATAAGGTTACGGGACTGTTCGATCCCCGTGCGCAGCGGAGTCGGGCCGTAGAATTTGTTGGATGAGTTCTTGGGCCGCCACAGCCCCTGCGGCGTATTGATCTCGATCGGGGCATCAACCACGATCGTCGCCGGGCTATAGCCACTGTCGAGTGCTGCCGCGTAGACAAAGGGTTTGAAACTAGAGCCAGGCTGGCGCTGCGCCTGTGTGGCGCGGTTGAACACCGAATGCTGATAGGAAAACCCGCCCTGCATTGCCAGAACCCGGCCCGAGTTCACGTCCATGGCGACGAAACCGCCCTGAACTTCAGGCACCTGGCGCAGTGACCAATGCTTGAAAGAGCCATCTTTGTTCAGCTCTGCCCGCACCAACACCACATCGCCACGAGTGATATTGTCTTTGAAGCTGCCCTTCATCCACTTGATGTCGGCGCGCGGCACCGAGCCGGCTCCTGTCTGCCCTTCGACCCCGACGGTCAAGCTTTTGTCGCCAACCTCCAGCGCGACTGCAGGCAGCCATTTGCCACCCAAAGTGATATCGCGGGAGACTTCCGCCGCACCCAGAGCCTCGCGCCAGCTGGCTTCATTCGTCAGGGTCTCCGGATCTAGAGTGACGCCAGTGCCAATCCAGATCCCGCGCGAACGGTCGTATTTCTGCAAGCCCGAGCGCAGCGCATCAGCGGCTTCGGTCTGCATTTCGGCATCAATCGTTGCCCGCACTGACAGACCACCGGTGAAAAATTCACCTTCGCCAAAGTCCTCGGACAGCTGGCGGCGGATCTCATCAGAGAAATAGTCCCGCGGCGGCAGGGTGGTCCGGAAGCTTTCAAAATCACCGTTTTGCACAGACCGCAGCGGCTGTTCGACCTCGACCTTGTAAACAGCCTCGGAAATATAGCCGTTTTCAAACATCTCACGCAGCACATAGTTGCGGCGTTCGGTCAGACGTGCTTTGCCGCGCACCGGATGAAACTTGCCCGGCGCCTTAGGCATCGAGGCCAGGGTCGCGGCCTCATGCGGGGCCAGCTCGCCTAGGGTTTTGTTGAAATAACTCTGCGCAGCAGCTGTCACCCCGTAAGAGTTCTGACCCAGAAAAATCTCGTTGAGATACAGCTCTAGGATCCGGTCCTTGTCGAGCGTCTCTTCGAGACGGGTTGCCAGGATGATTTCCTTGATCTTGCGGGCGGCTTTACGGTCCCCTGACAGCAGAAAGTTCTTCATCACCTGCTGGGTAATGGTCGAGGCACCCCGCACATTGCCGCCACGCGACCGCACCGCTTCGACGGCAGCGGCGGCGATCCCGCGTGCATCATAGCCGTTGTGAGTATAAAAGTTCTTATCTTCCGCAGAGATGAACGCCTGTTTCACCATATTCGGGATTTCCGCAGAGGGCGTGAACAGGCGGCGTTCCTTGGCAAATTCATCAATCAGGCGCCCCTCACCGGAATAGATCCGACTGATGGTGGGCGGCTGGTACTGCGAGAGGGATTCATGGCTGGGCAGATCCCGCCCATAGATCCAGAACACCGCGCCAATGGTCAGCGCCACCATGGCAATGCCAAGGGTGATGGTACTAAAAATGGAACCAAAGAAGGATAGTATGAACCTGAGCACAGTTGGGCCTCTCTCGCACGGTTCCGCCTATATAGGTGGCAAGGCGCGCGGGGTCAAAAGCGGAAACAGCGGATATGTGCCGCCAAAGGGGGAAATTTCCCCCACTGTGAACCGCAAATCAACCCGCCTGCCCTTCTGAGGGTATCACCTCGGCAGAAACCAACCTGCGACAGTGTCGCCAGCAACAACTATCTGCGGCTATTGCCGCACCAGCGCGCGCTGTGCTTCGTCACGGATCCGCCATTCTATCAGCCCCTGCAGAATGCCACGCGCCGTCTGGGCACGCCAGTCGGGATCCTGCAGATTTGCCAGATCACGGGCGCTGGACAGAAAGCCGATTTCCAGCAAAACCGAAGGGATATCAGCAGATTTCAACACCGAAAACCCGGCCGATCTCAACGGCTTTCGGTTGACAGGACCGCCTTGTGATTTGAGCCCTTTGACCAGCGCCGCAGCCAGGGTTTCGCTGCGCGGCTGGGTCTCCTGGCGCGCCAGATCCAGCATCACCCCGGCGACCAGATCATCCGCCTCGCTCAGGTCACTTCCCGAGAGCAGATCACTGCGATCATGACGCTCGGCCAGGCTCGCTGAGGCCGCATCCGAGGCCTCCTGGGAGAGGGTATAGACGGTGGAGCCATGCGCATGCCCCTGCGTAAGTGAATCTGCGTGCAGCGATATGAACAGATCCGCCCCGGCCTGATGCGCCAGCGCCGTGCGTCGCTCCAGAGATACAAAATAGTCGCCATCACGGGTCACCTGGACCGCAAACTGACCTGACCGCACCAGGACTTCACCCAGTTCCAGCGCGAACTGCAGCATCAGATCTTTTTCCTCAATACCGCCTTCTGCCTTGGCACCCGGATCGATGCCGCCATGGCCGGGGTCAAGCACCACCAAAAGGGGAGAATTGTCATCGCGCGGCACAGGAGAGGCCAGCGGCTCGGGTGTGGGCAGGTCCCAGCGCGCATCCTGCGGCGCACCAGAAGATCTTTCAAAACTCTCCAGATCCGTCGCGTGCAGGGAAATATTCAGCTGCGCCGCTGCCGTGACCGGATCGACCTCCATCTGAGCCGATGCCACCTGCATCGGAGCGGCGAGTTGCAGCACCATCCGGGACCATCCCGGAACATAGGTGCCAAACTGGGCGCTCAGTATATTCTTGCCCTTGTCAAATGCCTCCGCTTTCAGACCGGTCCAGTCGACCTCCTGAAAATCCAGAACCAGACGGGGCGGCTCCTTCAAGGTGAAGAGGCGAAAGGGCACCCCCTGGCTGAGCCCGAGGCTCAGATCCGTTCCTTTGCGGTGATCTTCGATCCGGCTGCGGCTGGCATCCACCCGCGCCAAACCGCTGAACTCCTGCGCCCCGGCAGCGCCGCCCAAAACAACGCTCGCAGCGAGAAAAAGCCCGGTCGCGACCCCATGCAATCTGCTCATTTCAACCTTGCCTTTGCTCTTTGCCTGGAACGTTCTTTGCCTGCGACGCTCTTTGCCTGAAACACGTCTAGCACATCCGCACCGTTGAACTTCAGTCTAAACAGTGCCTGCAGGGCAAGCCAGCACCCTATTCAAACCTTTGTAGGTGCTGGCGAAATTCAGCCGCGCGCCGCTATGAACGCCGTCAAGCGAGAAAGCCCTTCTGTGATGTCTTCCGTTGAACGCGCATAGGAAAACCGCAGCGTTGTTGCACCGCGCAACGGATCAAAATCGAGCCCAGGAGTCACAGCGACACCGGCCCCATCCAGGATTTCTGCGGCAAGGCGGCGACTGTCCGTCGTCAGATTCGACACATCAGCATAGATATAGAAAGCCCCGTCGGGGGGCGCAATCTTGTCAAAACCGGCCTTTGGCAAGCCCTCCATCATCAGCTGGCGATTGCGGGCATAGACCGCAAGGTTCTCGCGCATCTCATCCTGGCAATCCAGCGCCGCAAGAGCCGCGACCTGACTGACATGCGGCGCGCAGATGAACATATTCTGGGCCAGACGCTCAATCACCCGCACGTGGTCTTCTGGCACGACCATCCAGCCCGCACGCCAGCCGGTCATGGAAAAGAACTTTGAAAAGGAGTTGATTACATAACAGTCATCCGTCAACTCCAGCGCGGTGACCGCTTTGGCCTCATACTCCAACCCGTGATAGATCTCATCCGAGATAAAGGCGGCACCCTGGTCCTGAGTGGCCGCAATCAGATCCCCCATCGCCGCATGGTCCAGCATGGTGCCCGTCGGGTTATTGGGGGATGCTACCATCAGACCCGCCAGATCCAGACCGGACAGATCGGTCGGCACCGGCTGCAGGCGGTTTTCTGCGGCGGTTTCGATGTCCACCGGGGTCAATCCCAATGCCTTGAGGATCTGACGATAGGACGGATAACCGGGGGCTCCGATTCCGACCCGATCACCACTGTCAAACAACGCCGTAAAGCTGAGCAGAAAGGCGCCGGAGGAGCCCGGTGTCACCACCACGCGCTCAGGGTTGAGATCGACGTCGTACCATTCACCATACAGCTTTGCGATGCGCTGGCGCAGGGCTGGCAGACCGAGGGCCACCGTATAGCCCAAGCTGTTGTTTTCAAGCGCATCTGCTACAGCATTACGGGCAGCTTGAGGGGCGCCTGTTGAAGGTTGCCCCACTTCCATGTGAATGATCTGGCGCCCGCTCTCTTCGGCCTGACGGGCCGATTCCATCACATCCATCACAATGAAGGGATCGACGTTTGACCTGCTTGAGTTTCGCATGCTGATCTCCCATGGTACGCATATGACTATTGACCGATTTTCCCGACTGATGTCGATCCCGGCGCTGGTGTTTTGCATGCTTGTCTATGCGGCCACAAGCCTGCAAGCTGCTTCAATCAGCCTTTTGCGAGATGCCGATATCGAACAGGGATTGTCACGGCTGGCAGCTCCGGTCCTGCGCGCAGCTGGGCTGAACGCAAAACGCGTTCGGATCCTGCTGGTGGATGACCCCAGTTTCAACGCTTTTGTGATCGATAGCCGGACCATCTTTGTGCACTATGGCCTGATCCTGAAAGTAAAGAATGCCGATATGCTGCAGGCGGTGATTGCCCATGAGGCCGCGCATATCACCAATGGCCACCTGGCGCGGCGCATGCAAAACATGCGATCGGCCGGCAATGCAGCAGGGCTGGGGCTTGCTCTGGCTGTGCTGGCAGCAGCGGCAGGTGGCGGTAATGAGGCGGCAGCCGGGATTGCTATTGGCACGCAAAGCTCCGCACTGCGCGGCTTTCTCTCGCATACCCGCGCCGAAGAATCTTCGGCGGACCGTTCTGCTGCGGGCTATCTCAACCAAGCTGGCATCAGCCCCAAGGGGCTGGTTGAGTTGCATCGCGCCTTTGCCGGGCAGGAGGTTCTGAGCCGCACTAACCAGGACCCCTATATGCGCTCACACCCGATGAGCCGGGACCGGATGCGCGCCGCCGAGGCCTATCTTGCCCGCTATGGCGACACCAGCAAGCCCAACCCGCAGGGCGACTATTGGTTTGCGCGGCTACAAGGCAAGCTGTCGGCCTTCACCCGGTCGCCCAAATGGACGATGCGCCGCGCCAAGGAAGAAAGCCACAAAGACATCCGCCTGATGCGCGAAGCCATCGCACACCACCGCCGCCGGGATCTGAAAAAGGCGCTGACGGCCATCAATGGTGCCTTGGCGATCCGCCCTCAGGATGCGTTTTACCACGAATTGAAAGGCCAGATCCTGATGGAGAACCGCCGCTGGGGAGCAGCCAAATCCAGCTACGGACGCGCCGTTCAGCTAGCGCCATCAGATTCTCTGGTGCTTGCTGGGTACGGGCGGGCGCAACTGGCCGCCGGGGAACCCAAGGCGGCCCTGCGGACGATGGAAAAATCAAGAAATCTGGATTTTCGCAACGCCTTGCTGTTGCGGGATATGTCCCAGGCCTATGCCAAGACCGGTCAAACCGGTATGGCGGCGCTGGTGACTGCCGAACGCTACGCCCTTGCCGGGCGGCTGAATGATGCCGGGCTGCACGCGAAACGCGCCAGCGCCCTTTTGCCACGTGGTTCCGCCACCTGGCGTCGGGCACAGGATGTGCTTGTGGCCTTTGAACAGAGTGAGAAAAGGAAAAGAAGATGAGACGTCTTTCACGTATGACGGCACGCATGGTTGCCCGTACGATGGCAGGGGCCGCAACAGCCGTGGCGCTTGTGACCACCACCCTGCCCGCGCAGGCTTTTGATTTCACCGAGATGACCAAGGTGGAACGCGCCGCCTTTGGCGCCGAAATCCGCAGCTATCTGCTGGAAAACCCGGAGCTGATCCTCGAGGCCGTAAGCCTGCTGGAACAACGTCAGCAAGCAGATGAGGCAACCCGTGATGAGGCCATGGTCGCAGCCAATCTGGAAGAGCTGCACAATGACGGCTATTCCTGGGTAGGCGGCAACCCCGACGGCGATATCACGCTGGTCGAATTCATGGACTACCGTTGTGGCTATTGCCGCAAGGCGGCACCGGAAGTTGCCAAATTGCTTGCAGCAGACGGAAACATCCGTCTGATCGTCAAGGAATTCCCCATCCTGGGTGAGGCCTCGGTTCTGGCGTCACGTTTTGCGGTGGCCACCCGGCAGCTGGCCGGAGGCGATGCCTACTATCAGGTACATGACGCACTGGTCGCCCTGAGTGGCGAGCCCAATGAAGTGACTCTGCGCCGCTTGGCCGAGGGCCTGTCGCTGGATGCAGATGCGATTTTGGCGCAGATGGATACAGAGGCTGTCACCGAAGAGCTGCGCCGCACCCGTGCCCTGGCTCAGAACATGGCGATTTCCGGCACACCGACCTTCGTTCTGGGTGATCAGCTGTTGCGCGGCTACCTGCCCGCTGACCAGCTGAAGGCACTGGTCGACGAGCAACGCGCCGAAAACAGCTGACCCTCAACCGCACCCGTTGCCTGTTTCAGGTCACGGCCTGTCTCTTGAAACAGGACCGGAACAAAAAATGGCACGCCAGAGATTTTCTGGCGTGCCATTTTTGTGTCTAGATGACAGGTATTTACTTACTCAGCCGCCTCTGCTGCGGCATCGATCTCGGCGGCTTTTTTCTCCACCTCTTCGACGATGTGATCCACCATGGCAGCGTTGCTCATCTTGTGGCTGGCCTTACCTGCCAGATAGACCATGCCCGACCCGGCACCACCGCCGGTAAAGCCGACATCCGTCATCAGCGCTTCGCCAGGACCATTCACCACGCAGCCAATGATCGACAGGCTGAGCGGTGTATGAATATGGGCCAGACGCTCTTCGAGCGCCTCAACAGTTTTGATCACATCAAACCCCTGCCGCGCGCAAGACGGACAGGAGATGATATTAACACCGCGATGGCGCAGACCAAGGGATTTGAGGATCTCAAAGCCGACCTTCACCTCTTCGACTGGGTCCGCCGAAAGGCTGACCCGCAGGGTGTCACCAATGCCCATCCACAGCAGCTGACCCAGACCAATGGCGGATTTGATGGTGCCCGAGACAAAGCCCCCCGCCTCGGTCACGCCAATATGAATAGGCGCATCGGTGGCATCAGCCAGTTGCTGATAGGCGGCGGCGGTCATGAAGACATCAGAAGCCTTGAGGGAGATCTTGAAGTTGTGAAAATCATGGTCTTCGAGGATCCTGATATGATCAAGACCGCTTTCGACCATGGCTGCCGGACAGGGCTCGCCGTATTTGTCCAGCAGGTGCTTTTCCAGCGAACCTGCGTTGACCCCAATACGGATGGCGCAGTCATGATCGCGGGCAGCTTTTATGACCTCCGCCACGCGCTTTTCGTCACCGATATTGCCCGGATTGATTCGCAGACAGGCGGCACCGGCCTCGGCGGCTTCGATACCGCGTTTGTAGTGGAAATGGATATCCGCCACGATGGGGACCGGGCTTTCCGCCACGATCTCTTTCAGCGCCCTGGAGGAGGCTTCATCCGGGACAGAGACCCGCACCAGATCAGCGCCAGCCTCGGCAGCGGCCTGAACCTGCGCGATGGTGCCCGCGACATCGGTGGTCAGCGTATTGGTCATGGTCTGCACCGCAATCGGCGCATCCCCCCCGATGGGCACTTTGCCAACATGGATCTGGCGGCTTTTGCGCCGTTCGATATTGCGCCAGGGGCGAATGTGGTTCATCGACATAAAAGCTAGTCCCGGTTGATCCGCTGTATCCGTTCTGCCTGTTAGATACGGGCTGATGCGCCCTGCTGCAATGGGCAGCACAGACGCAGTTCCCAGATCGTCCGCGAAATTTTTCGAAGATCATGCCGTCAGGAAGCACTCGAGACCGGTCTAAAACAGATTAGTCAGAAGCAGGCTCTGCCTGAAGAGCCGCAACCATGGTCGCCAATGCACTGTTTTTCACGTCAGACAGGTCCGCAACGGCAAACCGTTCCAACACGCCATCGACGGACAGATCGACATTCTTGCTCACCTGTCCGCGATTTCCAACTGGGCCATAGTGGCCGCCGTTGAGAGCAAAATAGATTGCGCCGCTTTCGCCAGTACGCAATTTTGGAGCTTCTTCAGTGAGCGGCACCGAAAAGCTATCCCCGGCATTCATAATGGCCTCGTAGATCACGGAACCGTCGGCCGCAGTGACCTGCACCCAAGATGGGCGCACAGCAACCATTTCAACACCGGGAGCAATGTCTTCCACGACCTGCGGCACCACAGTGGCGTCCGGCAGGCTGGCCTCGGCCAGAATCAGGCTTGGCAGCTCTGGCACCGCAAAATTTCCAAGGCTGCGCGGATCCAGGCTGGCGATGGGCGCGTCGCGGGCGGTCAGTACAGGCACCTCAAGCGCCTGCGGCCGATACAGACGATCCAGCGCCTCGGCTGCCGGGTCTTCTGTGTTGCCCTGCGCCAGAGCGCTGCGGCTGGCCCCATTCAGGGGATCCACATCCGCCAGAACCAGCGGGGTCTGTTCAACCGGTGCAAATTGCACCTGCTGCACTTCTTTCAGAATGCTCCACCCGCCATAGCCAATGCCACCAATCAACGCCACCAGCACAGCCAAAGATCCAATCGCACGGGGTTCAATCTGGCTGAAAATACCGGCCGCTGCCGGGGCAAAAGGGGTCGTCGGGGTGGTAAAGGCCCCACTGCCGAGCCCCATCCCCGAAGAGATCGGTGCAACCACCGCCTTGCGAGAGGAGGCTTCGGCGGACATGCCGTGGGCCACGATGAACCCGCTTTCACGGCAGAATGTTTCAAACGCCGTATCCGGATCCATATTCAGATAGCGGGCATAAGACCGAACATAGCCGGCGATAAAGCCAGGTGTATCAAAAACAGAAGGGTCGGAATTTTCGATGGCAGCGACATAGGATGCCTTGATGCGTAGTTCGCGTTGCACATCCAGCAGGGATTTCCCCATGGTGGCCCGCTCACCGCGCATCATATCCCCGAGACGCAGTTCAAAATCATCAAAGCTTTTCGGAGCAGAAATATCCTCGTGCTCCGACGATCTGCGCAAAGTGAGGCGCCTAATCATGCCCGCTGTCCCATCTTAGCCTGCCGTAGTCGACATCTATGGCGCTAAACGAATCACCCCAGCGATTCCCCCGCACCTTTTCATTGATGAAAACATAACACACTCAACTGATTTGAACACAGATCTGTGTTTTAACCAGCGAGTTCGGCACGATTCAGCGCACAATGCGACCAGAGATTGTCCATTGCCTGCACCAGATGATCAATTTCTTGTGGCCCATGCACTGGCGACGGGGTGAACCGCAGCCGTTCGGTTCCGCGCGGCACTGTTGGGTAGTTGATCGGCTGTACATAGAGGCCAAATTCTGACAGCAGCATATCGCTCAGCTTTTTGGTATGAACCGGATCACCTACAATAACAGGCACGATATGGCTGCCATGATCAATGATCGGCAGCCCCAGCCCTTTGAGCCGCAGTTTCAGCGCCTTGGCCAGCTCCTGGTGCTTTTCGCGCAGCTCCGGGTGGTCCTTGAGATAGGCCACCGAGGCTGCCGCCCCAGCCGCAACCGCAGGCGACAGTGAGGTGGTAAAGATGAAGCCCGGTGCATAGGAACGGATGGCATCACACATCTTTGGCGAAGCGGCAATATAGCCACCCATCACCCCATAGGCTTTGGCAAGGGTGCCGTTGATAATATCAATACGTTGAGCAAGGTTGTCACGCTCGGTAACGCCACCGCCACGCGGACCATAAAGGCCTACCGCGTGCACCTCATCGATATAGGTCAGCGCGCCGAATTCATCCGCCAGATCGCAGATTTCCTCGATCGGGCCAAAATCGCCATCCATGGAGTAGACTGATTCAAAGGCAATCAGCTTAGGTGCGGCAGGATCATCCGCCGCCAACAACTCGCGCAGATGGGCCACATCGTTGTGGCGGAACACCCGCTTGGCACCACCATTGCGACGCACGCCTTCGATCATCGACGCATGGTTCAACGCATCGGAATAAATGATCAGGCCGGGAAACAGTTTGGGCAGCGTCGAAAGCGTCGCATCATTGGCAATATAGGCTGAGGTGAACAAAAGCGCCGCTTCTTTGCCGTGCAGATCCGCAAGCTCCGCCTCTAGGCGTTTGTGATAGACCGTGGTGCCCGAGATATTGCGGGTGCCACCGGAGCCAGCACCTGTCGCGTCAATCGCTTCGTGCATGGCTTGCAGCACAACCGGGTTCTGCCCCATGCCAAGATAGTCGTTGCCACACCAAACGGTGATGTCCTGCGTGGTGCCATCTGGCCGGGTCCAGACCGCATGGGGAAACTGGCCATTCTTGCGTTCGATATCAATAAACGTACGATAGCGCCCCTCATCGTGCAGACGTTCGATGGCAGCATCAAGTTTCGCGGTATAGTCCACAGGCTTCTCCATAGCTATCTGAGGCGCTTTGCGTGGCAGCGCAGGCTGTGTCTTTGGTGCAGTTGCGAGCGGCAAGTCCCATTCACATTCATGAATGAGTAACAAATGCGCGCCCTCACTTCAACCGGATACGCTTCGCTGCCCGCCACAACTTTGATGCAGATCAAATAGACCTATAGCGGACGGGCGGCAAGGAGCCCTGCGCCCAGTTTGCCCACCTTTGCGTCATGAGGGCTGCGACAAATCCGGCAAATGCCGCGCATTGGAAACACAATACCGGTCTTTTGCCCGTCTCTTGCCAGCCTGTTGGAAGCCCCTCCCTGCGATGCCCCCCCCCGAGAACCAGCATCCGGCAGGGTCAACATGGCGCAGGTCTCGGGATTTGAGTACATTTCGAGCGCATGAAGGCCCCTGGTCGAGCGCATGAAGGCCCCTGGGAAAATCAGCATAGTGTCGCCCCCTTTCTCCTTTTACGCGATTTGGCCAGAGCAGTATCTGGCACCTCATAAAGACCGCTGCTAGGGTCGCGGCTATCTCGACCAATTCAACCTCAAAACAACTGCCGGAGCCCCCAATGTCACTAAATGACGTACTTGAACGGATTGACACTGACCTTGATGCCGCCACTCAACGGCTGCTGGAACTTTTGCGCATTCAGTCCATCTCTACCGACCCCGCCTTCAAGGCTGACTGCGACAAGGCCGCAGACTGGCTGGTGGCTGATCTGAACACCATCGGCATCAAGGCCGAAAAACGCCCCACCCCGGGTCACCCCATGGTGGTGGGCCATATCGGTGAAGAAAACACCGACGCTCCGCATGTGCTGTTTTACGGCCACTACGATGTGCAGCCCGTTGATCCGCTGAACCTGTGGAAAACGCCTCCGTTTGAGCCGCAGCTGGAAGAAACCGACAATGGTACTGTCATCCGGGGACGCGGATCCTCTGATGACAAGGGCCAGCTGATGACCTTCGTCGAAGCCTGTCGCGCCTGGAAAGCCATTCACGGCTCCCTCCCCTGCCGCATCACCTTCTTCTTTGAAGGCGAAGAGGAGAGCGGTTCTCCCTCGTTGGTGCCTTTCATGGAAGAACACGCGGCAGAGCTGAAGGCCGATTTTGCCCTGATCTGTGATACCTCGATGGTATCGCGCGGCGTTCCCTCGATTGCCTCGCAGCTGCGCGGCATGCTGAAGGATGAGTTCACCCTGGTTGGGCCGCGCATCGATCTGCACTCGGGCCATTATGGCGGCCCCGGCCTGAACCCGCTGCGCGAGATGTCACGCATCATCGCTTCCTTTTATAACGAAGACACCGGTGCCGTGGCCGTCGACGGTTTTTATGACGGTGTGCACAAAGTGCCTGCAGAGCTGCTACGCCAGTGGGAAGCTTCGGGGTTTGACGCCAAGGACTACCTCGACAACGCAGGCTACACTCAGGCCCATGGCGAAAAGGACTATTCCATCCTGGAGCAGCAATGGGCCCGCCCGACGCTGGAAATCAACGGCATCTGGGGCGGCTACAATGGTGCCGGCTCCAAAACCGTGATCCCTTCAGAGGCGCATTGCAAGATCACCTGCCGCCTTGTCGGTGACATGGATCCCGATGCGCTGCGTGACAATCTGCGCGAACACGTGGAAGCGCAGCTGAAGCCCGACTGCAAAGTCATCTGGGACAATGACCTGGAAGGCTCCAAAGCTTCGGTGATGGATATTTCACGCCCCGAGTTTGAGGCGGCGCGCGGCGCGCTCAGTGACGAATGGAACCGTGAGGCCGTATTCTGCGGCATGGGTGGGTCGATCCCCATTGCCGGCTTCTTCAAATCCATTCTGGGCATGGAATCAATGCTCGTCGGCTACGCCAATGACGATGATGCGATCCACTCCCCCAATGAGAAATACGACCTGAAGAGCTTTCACAAAGGGATGCGTTCGTGGGCGCGCATTCTGGACGCTCTTACAAAGTAAAGGGTCAAGCGCGTGATCGGCCGGGGGAGGAGCTCTCTCCCTGCCGGGTTAATTTCCGGCCAAATCAATTTCCAGCCTAGTCATTTTCCAGCCAGGCCAGCTCTCCTCTGGGCCACGGCACTTTCGGCCACGGTACTGTTCAGCAGCATATCACAAAACTGCACCTGCCCGCCTCTCTTGCCCGCCTCCCCTGTCTGCTCCGCACCACGACATCAAAGACAAAGGCTGTCTGCCCTCTTTGCCCCGTTCTTGGCCGACATTACGCTTTGCCTGGGCATGTTTTTTGCCGAATTATCGCCATCGCTTTCGGTCTTTAAGAGTTGTTTATCCCAAATTTGCAATACTGCGGCCAGTTGTGTGGTTTTGTGAATGGAGATGAGTGATGGCACAAAGCAAATTCAAGCGGCCAGCCGGTTTTGAAGGTACCCAAAGTGATCCGGAAGAAAGCTACCGCGCCGGTTATCAGCACGGGGTGCGCGTCATGATGCGATTTCTCGAAGCAGAAAAAACGCCGGACATGGAGCGCCTCGCAGCCTGGATCAATTCAGACCTGACGGAATGGCGCCACGACACCGCTGCCGACCCGGTCCCCCCTGCCCCATAGGTCACTACAAGTCGCCCTACAGTCCGCTCAGCACGACGAGACAGACGACAGCACGTCATGGCGCTGAACCCACGTTCCTGATCAAAGCCTGCCCCTAACAGACCGGCCTTGCACCGGCCGATCTTTCATTGGCCGGTCTTTCATTGGCCGGTCTTTCATTGATTGCCTTGCAGGGACTGTTTTGCAACGGCAGGCTTTAAGTCAGGTAAACAAATACGCAGAACCATAGCCGCTTTAGGACCATGACTACCCCGCTGCCTTGCGTCCAAAAAACAAAGGTCGTGCGAGACTATTGGTCGAAAATTGCCCTGGCTGTTATTGTCTGCCGTCAATTGGCTGCCTTCAACTATCAAGGCATGCAAATCAGAACGTACTCTGCGAAACAAAGCTCTGCGGAAAAAATACTTGGAAAATCATGCATTTTGAAGAAATTGGCAGAATGAAAAGTGGCGCGGTTGACGGGGCTCGAACCCGCGACCCCCGGCGTGACAGGCCGGTACTCTAACCAGCTGAGCTACAACCGCGCATTTTCTTTTGTGTGGCTTTCACCACCTCCCCCATCCGGAGCGGCCTCATCCGAGGCGGAATTTGGTCATGCCCAAATCAGGCAGACAGCGGTGGCGCGGTTGACGGGGCTCGAACCCGCGACCCCCGGCGTGACAGGCCGGTACTCTAACCAACTGAGCTACAACCGCCCGCTGCCCATCCAACGTCGCCGCTGAATGTTGGGCTGTAATATTCCTAGGGCTCGGGGATCGTCAAGCGGTGTTTTGGCATTTTCTATACTTTGGCCAAAAAAAATCCCCGAAAAGGACTAAGCATTTGAAATTTCAGGTTTCAAAGGGGCTCTTCACGATCCACGCAGCACTACCGCTTTGACCCGTATTCTACATATCCTATGGCATAGCCGATGGTCCCGGCCTGGCAGAACCTATCCTGAAGCAAACCTGACCCAAATTGAGGAATCTCCAGTTGCGGCTCTGACACAGACCATGACACCGGTTTCCCGAACTAGGCAACAAATGGCATCAAACCCAAGGGGCGGCTCGTTACAATCCGCGAGCCTCTAGTTCTGCTGCGCGCAGCGGAAAGACTTGCAACTGTCCGAATGCTCCCCGGCTGACATCTGCATCTATGCCGTACATGAGCCGCAAGTTTTCAGGCGTCAAAACATGCTCGGCCAATCCTGCTGTTACCCGCTGGCCGTCCTGAAGTCCGATCAGTCGGTCGGCAAACTGTGCCGCAAGGTTCAGGTCATGCATGGCGAGCCCGATGACTGTTCCCTGTTTACGGGCATGCTGCTGGAGACGCTCCAGAACCAGCAATTGATGACGCAGATCCAGCGCTGCTGTTGGCTCGTCCAGTAAGAGAACTCTGGGCTGCCGAAATATCGCCTGTGACAGATAGACCAACTGACGTTGCCCACCGCTGATTTCATCCAAACGCCGCCTGTGCAAAGACGTCAGCCCAAACACCGACAAAGCAGACATGGCCTCGTCGACAAGAGATGCAGGAAGACGCATCCCCAATGAGCCCAGCTTTCCTAAAAGCACGACTTCAAGCACGGTCAGAGACGACGCCGCACTGGTGTCTTGCGGCATATAAGCGATGTGGCGACGGCGGTCGGCCAAAGACATCTCCGCGTCATCAAGATGCAGATGCCCAGTCGATGGGATCAACCCGGCAACAGCTTTGAGCAGAGTAGACTTTCCCGCGCCATTACACCCAATGAGAGCCGTCAGCTGCCCGGTGGGCCATTGATCACTCAGCGAACGAAGCACCGAGGTGGTCCCGTAGGCCACATTTAGATCTTGAAACGATAAACTCACCAATGCCTCCGTTGGCCACGCAGTATGAGAAAGAAAAGAAAGGGCACCCCAATCAAAGCCGTCACAATGCCGATCGGGATTACGCCACCTGGCGAGACCAGCTTGGACAGAACGGACGCGCCCGTCATGGTGATGGCGCCCATCAGCGCAGACATCGGCAGTAAAAGCCGCTGATCTTCGCCCACCAGCATACGCGCGATATGCGGGGCAACCAGACCAATAAAGCCGATGGTCCCGACAAAGGCGACAGCGCCCGCCGTCAGCAAAACGACCAGGCCAAACAGTTTGATCCGCAAGGCCTGCACATCGACACCGATGGCCGCAGCGCGGGCATCCCCAAGGCGCAGTGCGGTAAGCTGCCAGAGATTGGGCAACACGGCCAGGCTGCACAGGGTAAAGATCACCGCAACAATCGGCACGTTCATCCAACTTGCCTTCAGCAGGGAACCAAACAGCCAGAACACAATGGATTGCAGCACTTCAGGGGAGGCCATGTATTGCACCAGAGACTGTGCTGACTGGAACAAAAACAAGGTAGCAATGCCTGCCAGCACCATGATTTCTGGGCTCATCCCGCGCATGCGGGCAAAAGCAAAGACCACTGCCGCAGCTGCGGCACACATGACAAAGGCGGCCAGCGGGATTGTGAGCCAGGGCACCAGTGGCAAGGACACCCCCGTCAGAATGGCCAATGCGGCGCCAAAACCGGCAGCTGCGGAAAAGCCCAAAGTATAGGGACTTGCCAGGGGGTTTCCCAGAACGGTCTGCATATGCACCCCCGCCGTGCCCAGCGACATCCCGACCAGAATGGCCATACAGGTCATCGGCAGGCGGATATCGAATATGATCACCCGTGTCAGCGCGTCTGCCTGCGCTGGAGTGAACAAAGTACGCAGCACATCAGCTACGGATAGCATGGCAGGACCAGTCAGAATGTCAGCCACAACCAGACCGCAGAGCAGCACAATCGTGGCGCCAAGCCGGATCATCCTGCGCGCAACCAATGCAGGATAACTGTTTGGAGCCGAGGTGCTGTCAGGGGCAGCAGATGCCGCCCCTGACGTTTGTGGTTTCGACGCGCCGGAAAGGCTTGCCATCAGTCGCCTGCGCCGGGCAGTTGCGTCATATAGGTGCCCTGAAATTTGACCGGCATATAGGTCGCAAAGAAACGATCCAGTGCGGCTTGCGGATCAACATCGGCAAAAGCCTCAGGATACATGGCTTTGGCGAGGAACTGCAAAAAGGCGTAGTCATAAAGCGTGCGATTGCCGCCATGATAGATGCCATAAATCTGGCCGTTCTTTACCGCATCGAGGCTTTCCCAGCCGGGACGCCCCAGATAGGCCTGCATCCGTTCATGGGTCAGTGCCGTGTCTACGCCAGGGCCCATAACAACGGCTTCATCGCGGCCTGCCCAGCCGGAGCCGGCCAGCAAAATGACCTGCGGGTTCTGCGTCAGCACATACTCCGGGCTCAGTTTGCCCCAGTTGCTGATCTGACCGTTGGCGATGTTGTTGGCTTTGAGCTGATCAATGACGCTGCCCCATTGGGTACCGGAGTATGAGTTATCAACCGTATCGCGGCCTTTGCGCGCCAGTTCTACGTAGACTTTGGGAGCCGCGCCTTCAGGCAACGCAGCCAGACGCTTTTCAACATCGGCGACTGCGGCGGCATATTCACCAGCCAGAGTATCTGCGCGCTCTTCGGCGCCAATGATTTGTCCCAGAATCTGCGTGGATTGCACGTGTTTTTCGACGGTCTGCGCATTGTAATCGAGCACAACAACGGGAATGCCTGCGGCTTCGATCCGGTCTGCGACGTCCCCCAAAGCCTTGTATTGCCAGGATGCCAACAACGCGACATCGGGTTTTGCAGCAACGGCAGCCTCTAGCGAAAAGGTGCCGGAATCGACTTCGCCCACGTCAGCGAGTTCTTCCAAACGCGGGAGTGCGGCGGCGTAGGTCTGCCATTGCAGATTGCGCCAGCCGGCCCAGGTGTCTTTGGAAATGGCGACAACGCGATCATAGCCCTCGGGGCCCGCTACGGCCATGAAGTCCTCGAAATAGAACCCCAGCAGAATACGCTGCGGATCTTCCGGAATCTCGACCACACGGTTCATCGTGTCGGTGATGGTAATGTTTTCAGCCCAGGCTGGCAGGGCGAAGCTAGCCGCAAAAGCGGCGGCGGCAAAGCCGCGTGAAAGTGTATTGAACATTGTTTTTCCTTTGGTTCACACAAGGTCCGTAACCACGCCCGAAGGAGCGGTTCGAATTTCAGTCAGGTGTTGTGAAAACTCAAAGAACGGGCGGCGCGCGGCTCTGAAATCCTGCGACGAGACGCAGCGGGGTGTGCCTGGTCGGCGGGGCAGACAGCAAGAGCTGAAAACCGGGCTTATGAAGAACCCAGTTTACGTTTGTGCGGTCCGTTGTATCGGCAAACACGCCAAAGGACTGGCACCAATCACAGCCACCGCCAACCATGGGTTCGACGGGTTCACCGGTTTCAAGATCGATCATGATCTGCTGAACACCAAAGGGCGAGCAGATCTCGATTTGCGTGGCCGTCGCCGGCGTACCGACCATGATACCAGACATGGAGAACTGCACGAACAGCCAGGTCAGCGCCGGAAGAATCATTCCGATCTTATGACGTAGGGACTGCTGCACGTTTTCTCCGGTTCATTGCTGGAACGCCGCCTTATTCGCACGTTCGTCTCTGGCATTCAACAGACTGAATATGGGCGTCAAATACGCAGCACGGCTTGTGATCAAAACAAGCCTCGGCTCCAAAAGACAGCTCAGCCCTTCCGAAAACCCATCTCGCTTGTGGCCCCCTCGCGTTTTGGCGTCCAAGGCTGTGAATACGGTGAACAGATTGAAGCAGCCCATTGCTGGCGTTTTGGCCAAGAGATTTGAGCAGGCAAAAGATGTGACCTGCAATCCCTGCTCAGTGTTTAGGTACGCCACTGCGGGCATGTTCGAATTCAAAAACTCTGTAGCAAAAATTCTGTAGCACATGAGGCGCCAACCGTAGCAATTTTAGGAATTACCCATTTTTTCAACACGAAATATTAACGGAAAATGAGCGAATTCCCCACAATACTAGTCAGGTGCGTATCGTGTTGAAAGGTCAAAGCGGTGAAGAGAAAAGGCGAAGGCCTGAATAGTATTCCGGTACGATTTGGCTTGATGGGCGCCTTGACTGGAGCCCTCGCGATTTTTGGTCTTTTGCAGGTTATCGAGACCGGTCTTGCGGGCTGGAAGCTCACCCTGAGCATCGGGCTTTCTGTCCTGATGCCCGCGTTGATTACCTTTCTCGCGGCTAAAAAACTGACCTCTCAAATTCTGGCCCTGCGTCGCAGCACAGAGGCTCTCGTTGCCGGAGACTTCAACACCCCCGTGAACGTCGACTGCGCCTGTGAAGTCGGCGGCCTTGCCGATAGTTTCAGCAAGATGGCAAAGCGTTTGAACAACAATATCCTTCGGATGAACGTCCTTGCCTACGCCGATGACGTTACCGGCCTCCCCAACCGTGCGGTCGTCTTCCACCTTCTCGACCAGCTTGCAAAAACGCCTGGCATCGCCTCATTCTCAGTCCTGTTCATAGATCTTGATGGCTTCAAACGGATCAACGACATGCATGGGCATGAGGTTGGGGATGAGCTTTTACGCCGCAGCAGCGGCCGTATCGCCGAAGCGCTTGGAAAGCGCCTGGAAGATCTGGAAACCTGCATGACCACGATGGGAGAACTGTGTAACGAGCCACCGCGTGATACGGTTCTCGCTCGCTTCTCTGGCGACGAGTTTGTCGCCCTTCTTCCGCAATCCTCCGGAAACGCCGAAGAACTTGCTGCAGCCATTCTGACCAGTCTTGAGCAGCCTTTTGAGATTGACGGTGCCGAAGTCCATGTTGGCGCCAGCATCGGCCTTGCCCGCTATCCCAAAGATGCCAACACGCCGGAAGATCTGCTCAATATGGCAGATCTGGCAATGTATGAGGCCAAACGTACAGGCCGTGGCCGGGTGGTTTGCGTAACCTCCGTCCTGCGATCACAATGGCAGGATCGGAGAGACGTCGAGAACGCCCTCAGACACGCAATCGAAAACGATGAGATCTGTCTTGCCTTCCAGCCTCGTTTTGCCACGCCCGATCTGACTTGCAACGCTGTAGAAGCCCTTGCACGCTGGAACCACCCTACCCGAGGACCGATTTCTCCCGCAATTTTCATTCCCATTGCAGAGCAGGCAGGCCTGATGCCACTGCTTGGGGCCGTTGTTTTCGAACAGGCTGTCCGGCAATGTCGCGCATGGCAGGACCAAGGCCATTCAATAAGTGTTTCGGTCAATGTGTCTCCAGCTGAATTTACCGATCCGAATCTGGTACGACGCCTTCTTGGTGTGTTGGAAAAATACGAAGTTCACCCCGATCTGATCGAGGTTGAAATTACCGAAACCATGGCAATGGGTGATTTTGAGACGACACAGGAACAGATGATGGCCCTTCGGCAGGCTGGTCTCAAAATAGCCATTGACGATTTTGGAACTGGCTACTCGAACCTTTCGCAATTGTCGCGCCTTCCGTACACGTCGATGAAACTGGACCGGTCTCTCGTCATAGATGTTTCAAGTCGTCCACGTAGTTTGGAAATCGTGCGCGCCGTTGCGGCGATGGCTAAAACACTTGGCCATACAATCATTATTGAGGGGATCGAAACGCGTGAGCAATATGAGGCCCTTTCGACGATCAGCATCGACGAAGTTCAGGGCTTCCTGTTCTCAAACCCCTTGCAACCAGATGCAATTCCGGCTCTCGTTACCCTCTCCAAAGCCACCACGTCGCCCCTTCAAACAGGTACGGTCTGAACGAAAATATCATCCAACGGGATTCTTCTTTGAAATTCTGAGACACCTTCAGATCGGTGCTTGGGGCAGACGCAAACAATCTTCAGCATATGCCCCAAAGGTTCTTTGGACAACGATCTCGCGCTACGGGCTCATAACAGCGCCTGCCCCGATGAAGTTCATCAGCACCGTTGCTCATTTTTCAGCCCTCAAAAAAGTATCGGCGCAGAAAACATAATCCACGCCAAAAATAATCCAACCTTCAGCGCATACACTGGAAACTCATCATCAGTGTCTCTCTTCTTTATCACATATCGACTAAAGTATCCCAGAATCGTCCCGCCACCATAATGTTTGCGCCATTTCCAGAATCCGAAAAAACCAAACAAAAACAAGGGCAACAACAGCACAGCCAGCTTAAATACAAACACCAAAATTTCCACGGCTCACGCCTCGCATTTGATCTTCCAAGCCTCGAGTGACCTCACACAAAACGATCACCATAGTCGATCCCAACCAACCCACAACAATCAAGCTGATGGCCGTTTCCGAAACTGACAACAAAACGTGAGAACTAAAATACTAGAATAGTTGCCTTCATGAGCAGGATCATTGGACGCATTTGCGTCTCAACCAGAGTAGAACTTTGACACTCGGACCAACACTCTAGCAACCGCAGGGTGCTTTGCCTCAGAAAAATGCACCGTGTCAACGACAAAGAACCCGCGCGACGAACAAACAGCCCCATCCGTTGCGTGGCGTCACCCTTTACCCCCGTGACATGACACCCTGTCGGCCCATGGAGGAACCGCGCGTCAACGCCCACACGGTGATGAAACGCTACCATCAGATGAGCACATTGCCTCTCCCTGCTTCCCCAAAGGAAACGCCCCGCCCAACAGGCGAACAGATCTGTTCTATAGGGGAATGCCGATGCTCTTCTTCTGCCGCCCCCTCACCTTGGGCCGGGAACTCGACCCAAGCGCCGCCGACTACACACAGCCTTACCGTGTGTGATCCGATCTTAGAGCCTGTTCCATGTCCTGTCAGTGCGGCATAGGTGTCACTTCTTTGATCCATGTGAATACGCAGACAAAAACCATGAATATCCGCTTCCGCCCGCCAGAACGGCAAAAAGACCTCCTCGCCGCGATGGTAGATGCCTTGAAGGAGCGTCCAACCCAAGCCTTCAAGATCTGAACGTTAAGGCGCTTTTGAACCGCACGCAGGCTTCCGGTCTTGCGTTAAATTTCCGGTCTTGTGTTAAATCTAAGCCACCTCTGTGCGCTGCATCGAATGGGTGCCATCGGCGCTTGGTTCAAGGCAGAATGAAGCAACCCACTGATGAACTAGCCGCGCGTATTAGCGCGTTCCAATGTGAGGCCGGTCATGAAGGCGCCCTGGCCAAAGAAACTCAGCGCGTCTGTGTTCCAGCACATCGTGCCATGCTATAAGCGAAGCCCGTGTGCCTTCAGTGATCTCAAACCGCACTGGCCGACTGGTTTTGCCTTGCAGGATTGAGGCGCGCTCCTCCACCTGTTCGGCAGTCTGCCGATGTGGAAGCATACGGGGTTTAGCCTCAGATTGGGCCCATGCTGAAGTGTGATGAACGACTGCTTTTTGAGGGGTGATCGCTTGGACTGCCCCACGCCTAAGCTGATATATGGCGTCTTTGCAAATTTCGGTTTCTCCGCATAGCGGACTCCAGTCCAGAAAACGCCGACGACCAGAATCGAAAAGGCCCCGCACGATGACGGTGCCTCTTGCTTTACGACCTATCAGGCATCGATGTCGGGGAACGTCCCGACAGGGGTTCGACTTTATCACTCCAGTCCAATATCGCGCGGCGGCCCCGCCAACACAAAAGTTCGATCTCCTGATCGCTCGGCCACCCCGACAGGATTTGGATCTTGATTTTTGAGGCGTGGCGCTGGCGGAAGCTATGAAAGGAGTGGCCCATGGGCATCAATGACCAACTTGAAAGTAAATTGGGCAAGACCAAAACCCGCAAAGACTTTCCCCTCTCGCCAGAAGAACGCGCCTATCTGGAATTGAACGATCGGTGCATCCACACAGAGCTGGGACATCTTCGCAGCGCAATGCGCTTTGCCGTGAACGAGCGGATCTTCGATAGGGCACCATCTATCGAGCGCCCTGCAAAACCCACGCCCATATAGAGTTTCTTGAAAAAGGAAGAAATTGCGGCCCTGATCGACGCTGCTGCATCTCCACACATTGCGCTGGCAATTCACTTGCTGTTCGCCACAGCGGGTCGGTTCGGAGCTGTTCTGGATCTCACCTGGGATCGGGTAGACTTCCAGCGCGGGATTATCAACCTGCGCCTTGATGACGACAAGACCCGAAAAGGCCGCGCCATCGTCCTGATGAATGCCGGGATCCGGGCCGCGCTCCGAACTGCGCATGACGCCGCCCTCAGTGACTATCTGATCGAATATGCTGGGGGCAAGGTGAAGAATAATCGCAAGGGGTTTGAAGACGCCTACCGTCGTCGCGCCAAGCTTGACAGAGTGACGCTGCATACAATCCGCCATTCTAGCGCAGTCGCCATGGTATCAAATGGCGTGTCGCTGGAGAAGGTGGCTCAGCACCTCGGACACTCAAAAGTCGCGATCACCTATCAGGCCTATGCACGTTTCGCCCCGGACTGCCTACAGTATGCGGCTGAGATCCTTGATTTCGTCCAGATTCGGGAGGCGCGCTGATACTCATCTCAGGTTCACTGAACCTTGGAGCACTTTGCAAAGCAACTCTAAGCTTTTGAAAATTTTGGTGGGTGATGAGAGGCTCGAACTCCCGACATCTTCGGTGTAAACGAAGCGCTCTACCAACTGAGCTAATCACCCGATATGCGGGGATTTAGACAAAGATCCGAACGGGTGCAAGAGGGTTTCAAACATTTTCTTGAAAAAAATCACATTACTTCAAAACCATCTCGCGACCACCTTCGAGGAGGTAGATACAGCCCTGCTCATTTGACAGCTCCGCCATCTTCTGCCGCGTCAGCCCCAGAGCGATGCCTCGCATCACCTGCCCCAGCAATCCATGAGCCACCACCACGGAAGGTTCCCGGAGATCTTCCATAAAGGCATGAATGCGCGTATAAAAACTGTCAAATCCTTCGCCATTGGGTGCCGCACAGAACAGATCTAGATGCCTTGGATTGGCGGCTGAAATCTCAGGAAAGCGCTCGGCGACCTCATCCAGGGTCATCCCCTGCAGGGCACCAGCATGCGCTTCAGCGAGACGCGCGTCCGTCTCAAAGGCCTCCCCTGCAAGGGCAATCTTGGCAGTCTGCTGCGCCCGCCCCAATGGTGAAACATAGCAGGCAGGGTTTTGCTGCAGGATCGGAGTCATCAGCGCCGCCTGCTGCTGCGCATGCGATTTGCCAAGTGCGCTCAAGCGCGACTCCAACTGCCCCTGAATACGCCGCTCGGCGTTCCATTCGGTTTGGCCGTGACGCAGAAACCAGATCTTTGGAAAAACGGTCATTAGGGATGCGTCCTTTGACAATGCTTACGGTTCAACAATTCGCTCGCAGCAATTCGTACCCCCCCACCAAGCGGAAGAAAAGCCCGCTCCGTATCCTACCCTCCCGGAACTCTGCCCTCCGCCCTGCCCTGCTGCCCGTTCGCACAGGTCGGCTTGTTCCGGGCCGACCTGTGCCCGGCCTTGTTCCCGGCCTTGTTCCCGGCCCCGCTTGCACATATCTTGCCCGGAGACCGTCAAAGGCCAACAAACATGAGACCCATCCTCTACTCTTTTCGGCGCTGCCCCTATGCAATGCGGGCCCGACTTGCCCTGGTCTCTGCTGGTCTAAGCGTGGAACTGCGCGAAGTGGTTCTGCGCGACAAGCCCGCTGCCTTCCTTCAGGCTTCGCAAAGCGGCACGGTTCCTTGCCTCACCTACCAGGACAAGGCCCACAACAAGGCGATTGACGAGAGTCTGGACATCATGATCTGGGCATTACAGCAAAAAGACCCGGAAAACTGGCTGGCGATGCCAGAGCACGGCTGGGAGTGGATTGCACGCGCGGATGGGCCGTTCAAGACTGCTCTGGATCGCACCAAATACGCCAACCGCTATCCTGAAGCGGATCCGGTGCAACAACGAGAACTCGCAGGGGAGTTCCTCGCCGATTTGAACGAACAGATCGGCCACTGGATTTTTACGACCCCTTCGATCGCGGACTTTGCCATCTTACCTTTTGTCCGCCAATTTGCCTTTATAGACAAACCCTGGTTTGACCAGCAGCCCTGGCCGGACCTGCAGGCTTGGCTGAACAGGTTTCTCACCTCACACACCTTCGAGCGGATCATGCCGAAATACCCACAGTGGTGTCCGGACCAGCCTGCCGTGCTTTTTCCGTCTCAAACTGGGGCTGAGCCACCGTTGTCCTGACTGATGGCGTAAACACAGGCACCTCTCCTGCTTGCGCATTGACCGAGGCTATCCGCAGCATGTGATAGGACCCGAATCTGTTTTTGACAGTGTTTCTTTTCGGACGTGTTTTTTGCAGGAAATTTCCCCCTGATCTACTTATTCAATCCAAGTCCGAAAACCGAAGCATCAGATACCTGAAGAACTGATTTTACCTGCTTCTGTTTTGTTTTCATTCCGCTCTCAAGATCCTGCAACGCCTGTTTACGACACGTTCAATCCGAAACAGAACTTCTCTCAACCTGACCTTCGGATACCCAAGGCGGATGATCTCAAAAATTTCGAAAAACGCGAGACGTCTAAAATTTAAACTGAATCGTGCGACATCTATAGAAACAAAACCAGCGGCTTTTTAAAAATATACTGCAATTTCAAAATCCTGATAGCCAGCCCTCAAAATTTCAGAGAAACAATTCAATTTGATCTAAATTTTTCATTCATTTTAATAAATCGCATCAAAATTTCTTATCCAGCAATAAACCCTATTCCGCCAGATTGGCAGGCACAGGAGTCACTCATCAACTCCTCTTGCAATGTGCTGCCCACACCGGAGTAAATAAAATGTTCAAAAGTACCCGCTTAATTAGTGTTGCAACTGCTGTGGCCTGTGGCCTTTCGGCCTGTAGTGTCGAAACGGAACAGGTAACCAGACGTGATGCCGATTACAGCACCCGCCTTCTGACGAGCCTGGAAACCTCGACTTATTCAGGAGCAGACAGCACCCGCGCCAAACCGGAACCTTCAGAACAAAGCATGAACGTCTATCTGACTGGCTATAGCTATTGGGACAATACCCCACGGGGTTCAGCGCAAATCGCCCGCCCGGTCATTCACCGAAGTGCCGGTGGAACCGGAACCTATGACGACCCGGTGACCCTGGCTGTGGGCCATATCAAGACCGGCACACGCAGTGTTATGGATTATCCGGCGGGGACGCGGTTCTATATCGAAAAACTGCGCAAATACGCCATCGTCGAAGATCTGTGCGGTGACGGGAATACACCGCAATACGGTCCTTGCCATAGCGGCTATCAGGGCCATGACTGGCTGGACATCTATGTCGGCGGTAGATCGGTAGGTGAAGCTCATTCTGATCGCTGCATGTACAGTATTACCGGCATTCAGAACGTGATCCTGAATCCTCAAAGAGGCTATGAGGTTCATCCGGGTGAAATTTCTACCAGCACCTGCGCCACTTTGTGAGGGCATTACAGACGGCTCAGCCTGCCGCCCCAAGGCGGTGAGCGATGGCCTGCAGGATGACACCATTGGTATTCAGATCAGTGTAGGCTTCGGTTGCGCGACCTGTTTTGACAAATATGGATGACGAAAACCCATTTTCGGTTTTCGATTTCTCCCGCACATGGCGCAGCAGAATATCGGAATAGTCATGCGGCTGATGCGCCGCCCAGAGAAAGGCCGATTTACTGCTGACCACAAGATGGTTTTCACGAAATTCCGGGGTTCGGTATTCTGGTTCTTTGCCGACAGTATCTGTGGCCCAGGTGCGCGTCGCTGCATCCAGCTGCAATCCCTGATAGGTAAACCAGGGGCTCCGGTCGATTGGACCTTCTGAAACACAGGTCAACTGTCCAGTTTCTCGGTATTCTTCCAGTTGTGCGGAATAGAGAACATCGGCCAGATAGGCGCTTTCCGGTGATATGCCCAGCTCCATCGCTTCGAGCAACAGAGGCTCTGCACCGATTGGCCCGATATCCGACGCCATCTCGAGAAGGGCCATCTGATCATCCGTTCTGGATTCCCCCTGAAACACCTCATAAGGCGAGGCGGCTGCAATGCCCCATCTGCGAAAAGCGATGGCTGAATAATGCGCGCTGTGGGAGACATATGACGAGACCAGTTTTTCATTGATGACGGAATGGATCCGCCCATCCACGACGATCTCCTGCAGATTCCAGGATCCGACCAGTTCATCCAGACGATCCTCAAAGCCGCCAAACCGGCGCAGATTGTCCAAGGACGCCAACAGGCGCCCGCCATCACTGCCATCAAAATTCTTGTTGCCCCAACGATGACGATCCGTGCGGATCCAGCCCTGCGGCAAACGCCTGCCCTGCGACACGCGCCCGGCAATATTTGGCAGTATTTTCCGAATGCGGGTTTCGAAAGCTTTGCGATCCAACAGGCCAATCTGGGTGGCGGCAATCAAGCCGTTGATATGGCTCCCGACATCCCACATCGTTACGGTTTCATGCAGGCGCCCGCCGGGCGAAGAATTCACCGTCGCGGGGCATAACCCCGTTGTTTTGTTGGTGAACCTCTCGAAATAGCGCCAGGCGACGCGCGCATCATCCAACAAGGCCGCACGCGCCGACGACGACAGCGGTTTTCGCGAACTAGCCAGCTCCGGTTGAACCGATTCAGCTTTTCTGCGCCGCGCGGAAATAGGATCAGAGGCGAAACGAAACCGCGCAAACTGATCCAGCTGCAAAACCCGTGTCACGCCATCATCGCGAAGATCAGACATCCCTGCCAGCAGCGCCCTGCGCACGGGCGCAAAGCCAAGGCTCTGCGGGTGAATGAAGATCACCAGATCATCCGTGCCCCCCTTGAGATCCTGCAAGATTCGCAGGTCCGCTTCCGTGCGAATATCCACCCGCGACAAAAGCAGAAACCCGTTGCGATCAAATCCGGTTCTTTGCGACTGCAGAGGGTTGAAGGCAACTCCTACCCCGGGGCCCAATGGCCGCGTGGTCCTGACTGTGACGGCAGCGGTCGTTGGACTGGTCGCGATTTCGACCGGGATCATCCCAGGCCAGGTGTCGTCCTGCGCTGCGACAGCATCAGATCTGTCAGACGGCACCCAATACCCCTGTTGAGACTGAGAGAGACGCGACTTCGGTTGACCGGCCTCCGTTTCACCATCCAACGGGGCGGCCACCTGCGTGAACGCTGTCCCTTGGGCGCGCAGTGCAGCTTGGAACTCAGCAAACGGCGCTGCCAAAGCGCCTTCATCGGATCCGGGGTTGACCAATACCCAGCTGATATGGCGGCGAAACCCATAATCATTACGCAGTTGCAGGTCCGAAAGCGGCTGCAAAGACAGATCACCATCCAATTCCGCCAGTAAAAGATCCTCGCAGAACTGATTTGCCGCAACCTCGAGCTCCTTGGGCGAACTCCGGGAAAACTCCTGTGCCGACAAACAAAACAGCCGCTGCGTGGGGGTAGGATCGCCCGCTGCAGGCAGGGCCTTATAAGAGCTCAGCGAGACCCGTTGGCCGCCAAACAATCGAACGGTTCCGTTCTCCCAGGTTTGCGATTGCACCGGTCTGTGAAACTCTGGCCCCTTAACCTCAGGGGCTAGAAACTTTGGCAACACAAGAACATTATAAATCCCTGCAGACCGCACCCCTGTGGGCGCGGTTGGGTTTGCCGTCTCGTCGCAAATGATCGTCTGAAGAGGAGTAGAGGCCGCGCCCGTTGTCTGCAAAGGCGCCAGCATGCTTTGCAGCGACTGCCCTGCCTCAAAGGCGGATCGCGCTTGAAAATGCGCAGACTGACGCGCCAATTCAGGCACATAGGGGGCTATTTCTATATTGCCACCCGCCAACAGATACCCGGCCAGCAGCTGCGCCATCTTGCTCGCAGGGCCAAGCGGGCTTTGTGCGGCATCAAATGGCGAGACGGCGCAGATAACGGGAATGTTGCGCTCTGTCAGCGCATCCAGAACCGTAATCAGGTGTGAAAACGAGACCTCTTCGCTCACATCCGAAAGCACCACAAAGCTCTGCTGGACGGCAGGCGCTGCAAGGGCCGCAGCTGTGCGCATCGGAAGCAGAGCCAGACTGGCAACTGCTGATTTCAAAAACGTTCTGCGTTTCATAGGTTCTGTGTCGCCAATTGATAGTCACGTCCCTGCCGTTTGAGCGAATTCCAGTTGGCCAGACGGCCTGTCACCGCCCGCAGGATCGCCCGCATCACCGAGAAATACAGCACCGGACGATAGAACACACGCTGTAGCGGGAAAAGCAACAATGACCAGTTGCTTTCTTCGCGGTCCGTGGTGATGGCAAAGAAGGCAATCATGAATTCCAGCGCAGGCAGGGTCAGATAGGCCCAGAGGAACTGCGTCTGTTCAGGTCCAAGCGAGCTGCCAACATCACCTGTCCAGCCACCGGCAAAATGCGAATAGAGCATGGTGACGATAAACAGATCCGCAATCGGTGCCAGCAGTGGGAATAGGTAGCCAAAGACAAACATGTCAGGGATGGAGATCAACCCGATGGAACGACCCTCCCAAATGGCCCGCTTGTGCTTCCACGCACTTTGGAACATGCCCAGCGACCAGCGCAGACGCTGGTTCAACAACTGCCCCACCCGTTCGGGAGCTTCGGTATAGCCGCGGGCCTGTTTTTCATAGACGATCTTGTAGCCGGCCCGGTTTACCTGAATGGTCAGATCCGTATCTTCTGTCAGGGTTTCCTCGCAATAGAGCCCGGCCTTTTCGAGCGCTTCGACCCGCCAGGCACCGATGGCCCCAGGAACAACCAAGATCCCGTTTATCAGATCAAAGGCCTTGCGATCCACATTCTGCGAGGTGGCATATTCATAAGCCTGCAGCCGGGTCAGCAGGTTGACACGGTTGCCCACCATAATCTTGCCCGCGACGGCCCCTACTTTGGGATCATCAAAATGCTTCACCAGATGGTCAATGGCATCCTGTTTGATCTGAGTGTCAGCATCAATACAGACGACATAATCGGCGTCCACGCTCATGATCGCGCGGTTCAAAGCGCTCCATTTGCCCTGATTGGGCTGCGAGATAAGGTGAACCTCGTGGCGATGTTTGAACTTCATCACCTCGTTGACAGTATTGTCGGTGGAGCCATCATCAATGACAATGATGTCCAGATTTCCGTAGGTACAGGCGCGCACGCTTTCGATACATTTTCCGATCACGTCCTGCTCGTTAAAGGCCGGGATGATCACTGCCACCTTAGGTTCGTCATCCATTTCGATCTTCTTGTTGCGCCGGTTCAGCAGCGCCATCACCAAGATCCCGACAGAACGCAGCACGCCAATGCACAGCACCACCCAGAAGATCACCACAATCGCGTCCTGCAGCGTGGAGATAGTGGAAAAGGTAATCCGGTCAAACACCGGATAGGCACCTTCGACGATGGGCATCAGGGCGCCGCGGTTGCTGCCAAGCAAATCCGCCAATGTAGTGAAGTCATAACCTTTGGCGCGCAGGGTCTCGATGATCACCGGCAGGGCCGCAACAGTGGCGCTGCGATCCTCGCCGCCATCATGCAGCAAAATGACATTGCCCGCGCCCTGCTCGACCTGATCGATGACATAGCTTGCGATCTTGTCGCTGCTCCAGCCTTCCCAATCCTTAGGGACGATATCCATGCCCGCAATGACGACACCGCGCGACTCTGCCGCATCCAGCGAAGCAACACGTGCGGCACTGATCGGCCCGCCGCTGCGCAAAAAGGGCTCCCGATAGAGCACGGTGCCACGGCCAATGACACCAGCCACGATGCGGTTCAGAAATGAGAATTCGATCTCCTGACGGGTTTCGCTGATCTGATCCATCCGTGGATGCGAAAAGCTATGCGCACCGATCTCATGGCCCTCGTCCAGCATCCGCTGCAGTAGATCCGGCGCATTCATTATGCTTTGCCCCACCACAAAAAACGAACTTGGCGTCTGGCTTTCGCGCAGAATGTCGAGGATTTCGGCGGTATACTCCGGGTGCGGGCCATCATCAAAGGTCAGAACAAGCTTGGTCGGATCTGGCTTGCCATAGCGTTCAACACTATAGGGCTGCGGTAACACGCCATAAGTTTGGTCAACCAAGCGCCCGGTCTGGGGATCAAAGCTGGTCTGGCGCAGCCCTACGCGCGGCCGCTGCTTGATCCGCAAAAAAGCGCCCTCGCCGGAATAGTCGACATAGTGATCAACCGGCACCGATGCCAGCTGGGTGCTCAGAACAGGTTTGTTTTCCTGTTCACCTGCCAACACGGTCCAAAGGCCGGGATCCTCTTGCCCCAGCGACCAGACGGCAACATTGGCGACCCCAAGCTGACGCAGGATCACCAGTTGGTTATGGGCTGAAGCCGCATCCAGCATCCAGATTTTATGCAGCTTTCCCGCCGCATCGCGATAGCTGCTGAAACTGTTGGATGTCTTGGCACTGAAACGAAGTTCTGCACCGGCCTGCGAAATGCGCTGCATTGCGGCAGCATAGGGCAGTGTTTCCGGCAAAGCCGCCCCCGAAGACCAATCAACCGCGAAATTGCCCAGCGCCACCACGATCTTCTCTGGCCCGATCTTGGTAAGGGCCTGGGTCAGAGTGTCTTTGAACCATTGATCTGAGGCCAGAGGCATCGGCGCAGAGCCGATCCAAGGCAGCTGAAACATCTTCAGAATAACTTGGTCAAAACTCTGGATCAGATCCTGATCTTCCCAAAGCGGCTGCCCCCCACTCAACACAATGCATGAGGTCAAACCCTGAGTGCGAAATGCATTGGTCAACTGGACAAAGAACGGTGTAAGCCGGGCAATCTCTTCTGGCTTCAGGGTATTGAAATCCAGACAAGCGCCCTGCGCGTGCAGCTGCCCGACCGTTTGCGCCAATGCCGCCACCACTGCGCCGCCCTGGCTTTCTGTCAGCAGGCTGTCAACAAAGGCAGTGCTGTCTTTTGCCGGATCAAGAAGAACCGAAGGGAGCAGGTTGATTTTCTGCTCCGAGCGCGCCGCATATTCTGTCACAGCCACACGGGTGTCCTGACTGACCAGGGTCACAGCCGGAGCCTGAACCTGGCCTTCAATCGTAATCCACTCAGGGATCAGCACACTGGGACGGGCGCAGTCATCCGCCAACGAGAGGTGAGACCATTCCAAAGCGATGGGCAGGTGGGCAAACAGCTGCGGTCTGAGAGCCGTATCTGCCATGGCAGAAAACACCGGTTGTTCAAAACTGTTGCAGGCCGCCGCCTCTTCTACAGAGGTCTTCGTCGTGGCAAGTACATGCGACTGTGACATAGCTTCGGCCTGGCTCTCCTGCGTGCCACTGAGGACACCATGAGCGAGGGCACCATGAGCCGCATGCCCGTGGTGGGCATGCGCATGCTGTGGGCTATGGGCCGCGTGGGCACCCTGCAGATTCAGAACACCTTTTGCCTGAACCTCAACCGCACGGACCGGATCGAAGACCGCCGCCAGCGACGACCAAATAGGGGTATCTTTGAGAAACAGCCCGATCCAAACGACAAGAAGGATAAGCAGCCCCACGCAGATTCTGAACAACCGCTTGGAACGGCCACGCGCTGGGTCGTCAAATACCTTGGACACCCGGTCAGCCGACACGAGCCTTTCGTTATGAAACGTATATCGCTTCATAGGACCCACTCCACACTGGCCAAAAGAAAAACCGCTGTCTTTTTCTCACGTGTGGAAACAACACATGAGAGTTCAATTGCTCGGCTCACGAGCGCACCTCACCCCAAGTGCAATTTGACCATCCCAGTCAGACCCCAATTAGGGTCTTGTGGTGACACCCCCCACCATTGGGTGCCAGTCACGGATCAAATCGCGGATCAAATTGCTGCATAACTCTGGTAATTCTGACGTCGCGGGCACTTCTGTCAATTTTCATTCAAATTTAACACGTGTATTCCCTAAATTTGATCCGTTTCTTCCGCAAAACGGAATACGATCCTTCAATAGGAGAGGGATTGTTCACAAATTCAGCTCCGAACGCCGATCCTGCGCCGCGTGAACGCCGCGTAAACCATGTCGAAAGATTCTCTCGGGGCATCGCAGATAACCGCCAGATGCCAACAGGGCGCGAAAGCCAGACGGATGTCAGAACCAAGCGGTCAGTTCATTTTGGGAAACAGTTTGTCTCGACAAATTGACTTGACCCTCTTCGCTGAAGATTCTCATAATAATTAAGTTTGAGTAAAAATGGAGAAGCACCATGCGTGCGCTTACCGCTATTGTCTTTGCCGCGATGGCTACGGTCGTAGCCCCTACCGTGGCGCTTGCGGATCCAATTCCAAGTGGCGCAAAACCCGCCCCCAGTTCAAAGATCACCAAGGCCTACGCTGGCAAGACGGATCTGTGGGACAGCGGCTGCGGAGGTGGCATCTACTTCTCACCCTCGGGCCAGGCCAGAGCCTGGTGCAAGGAAAGCAGCGATAGCCTCGGCGCCGGCACTTGGAGCATCGATGCAAACGGCAATCTCTGTCAGGATCTGACTTGGTATTGGCCAAGCACCAGGACCGCAGGCGCAAGCCCTGGTGGTTCCACCTGCATCTCTCATGTCGTTGACCGCTGGGGGCAACTCTGGCGCAGCTGGCCGGGCGATGATGACTGGTGGCCCGTGGATCGCAACGCAGGGCTAGTTCGCGGCTACAAGTTTCAGTCCCAAATTCTGGAGACACGCTCAAAGCTCGGCTTTTGATCTTTCTTCGCAAAGATATAGCGTCTCTGTAGCAACGGTATTGAACACAGGTTCCTGCCAAAAGCCATCCCGTCACGATCGGATGGCTTTCGTCATTTGACCCATCCTGACGTGTTGTATCTGGATCAAAACCGGTGAAAAACCGCAAGAAGGACGGGCAGGCCGCCTATAATTTGCGCATCGGCTTGCGCGAAAATGCATAAAGCCACAGCTTGCCCAACCCCGATCTGTACATTTCAAAGCTAGCCTGCCGCAATCCGCGCATGTCGAATGCACTCTCCATCATTGTTGTCGAAGCCGACCGCGACCGGGCCCGCCTCATCGTTGACGGTCTCCGAGAGGCAGGCAGTTTTGACATCCATGTCATTTCCGAACCGACTGGCCTTGCACGCCAGATCAAAGCTCGTGCCCCGGACGTCGTTCTGATCGATATCGAAAATCCGTCGCGCGACACACTTGAAGAGCTTGCTCTGGCCTCAGGTCCGCAAGAACGGCCTGTTGCGATGTTTGTCGACCGCAGCCCAGATGGGCTGTCAACCGCAGCGGTGGAGGCCGGGGTCTCTGCTTATGTCGTCGATGGGCTGCAGCCCGCCCGGCTCAAATCGGTATTGGATGCAGCCATCGCCCGATTTCGGGTGTTTCAACGCATGCGCACAGAACTTGCTGAAACCAAGCGCGCACTCGAAGAGCGCAAAGTCATCGACCGGGCAAAAGGAATGATCATGAAGGCCCGCCAAATGAGCGAAGACGACGCCTACGCCCTGCTACGCAAAGCTGCGATGGACCAGAACAAGCGGGTCGCAGAGGTGGCGCAGTCGTTGATTACATCAGTTAGCCTCTTGTCATGACACATACCGTCCTTCCTGTTGGCTTTGTACCGCTGGTAGATGCCGCACCTTTGATCGTCGCCCAAGAAATGGGGTTCGCCGCCGAAGAAAAGCTGACGCTGGATTTGCGGCCTGCGCCTTCATGGTCCTTGCTGCGCGACATGCTTGCGTTTGGCCAGGTGGACGCCGCCCATATGCTGTCGCCGCTGCCAGTCGCCACAGCCCTCGGCATGGCCGGTGCGGGCTGCGAGTTCTCGGTTCTGTCGGTGCTGTCCATCAATGGCAATGTCATCGGTGTCAGCACGGAACTGGCCGCAAAAATTACCGATCAAGGGCATGGGTTCACCTTCGACGACGCCAGAGCTGCAGGCCACGCCTTGCTATCCGCATCAAATGCCCCACTGCGGATCGGCGTGCCCTTCCCGTTCTCGATGCATGCTGAGTTGCTGTATTATTGGCTCAATGCTCTGGGCTTTGCCGCCCCGAATGCAGTCGACATTCGCACCGTGCCACCTTCGCTGATGGCAGATGCCATCAGCGCCGGAGAAATCGACGCGTTTTGTGTAGGTGAGCCCTGGGGCTCGATTGCTGTGGAACAGGGGGTGGGATCTTTATTGCTTCCCAGCCAGGCGATCTGGTCCTTTGCGCCGGAAAAAGTTCTGGCGGTGCGCCGCGACTGGCCAGAAGAAAATGCTGCGCTGGCAGCGCGCCTAATCCGGGCCATATGGCGCGCCGGCAGATGGTTGGCTGATCCCTCCTCGCGCCTGCTCGCGGCCGAGCTAATGTCCTCACGTCGCTATCTTGATCTGCCACCGGAAATTCTGGAACGCGCTTTGTCCGGCAACCTGACGATCACCCCACAGGGCCGTCAACGCGCCGTTCCTGGTTTTCTGGAGTTTCACAACGGCGCCGCCGGTTTTCCCTGGCGCAGTCAAGCACAGTGGATTGCCCAGCAAATCGCCTCGCGCAATGGCTTTGATCGCAAGACCGCCGCCGCTGCAGGCAGACAGGTGTTTCGCAGCGACCTTTATCGCGAGGCTTTAAAGGGCACCCAAGCGGATCTGCCCGGTGCATCGTTGAAATTCGAAGGCGCGCTAGAGGTCGAAACCCCGGTTGCCTCCAAGGCAGGAACGCTCAGCCTGCTGCCCAATCGCTTTTTTGACCGCCAAGTTTTTGACCCCAGCGATACCTCGTGATGAAAATTCAGGCGGAACTCCACGCTTGATGCCGCATTGCAGCAAAATCTCCTGCAAAACGCAAAGAAAAGCTTGGCCCCCCGGATAATTTTACGCAATCTGATCTCAGGCAGGCAATGGCGCCGACCTAACGAATTCCCCCGAAGTCCGGGTTCAATGAGCAAAGCCGCTCGACCCTTCGCCCCTATGTGGCGAAGCGCGTCAGCGGCTTTTTTCTGTTCGCCACTCTCCATCGAACACAGCAAACACAATTCAGCAAACACAGGGATCCTTCTCCATGAAAAAACTGATTTTTGCCCTCGCAACCACAACTGCACTGACATCTCCGGCGCTTGCCGAAATGCTTGATCTGGAAAAGGACGTGCTAACCTTTGGCTTTATCAAGCTAACGGACATGGCACCGCTGGCCGTGGCCTATGAACAGGGTTTCTTTGATGACGAAGGGCTGTTTGTCACCCTCGAAGCACAGGCCAACTGGAAAGTTCTGCTGGATGGCGTGATCGACGGCACCTTGGATGGCGCGCATATGCTGGCTGGTCAGCCACTGGCCGCAACAATCGGATATGGCACAGAGGCCCATATTATCACACCGTTTTCCATGGATCTGAATGGCAATGCGATCACCGTGTCAAACGAAGTTTGGGAGATGATGAAACCCGGCCTGCCGGTCACTGATAGCGGCGAGATAGAACACCCGATTTCTGCCTCTCATCTGCAACCAGTGATCGACAGCTTCAAAGACGAAGGCAAACCCTTCAATATGGGCATGGTCTTTCCCGTCTCCACTCATAACTACGAGCTGCGCTACTGGCTGGCAGCGGGCGGTATCAACCCAGGCTACTACAGCCCGCAGAACGTCACCGGCCAGATAGATGCAGATGTCTTTCTGAGCGTCACACCCCCGCCCCAGATGCCATCAACGCTCGAAGCGGGCACCATCAATGGCTATTGCGTTGGCGAACCCTGGAACCAGCAGGCGGTGGCCAAAGGCATCGGCGTGCCAGTGATCACCGACTATGAACTGTGGAAGAACAACCCGGAAAAAGTCTTTGGCATCACCCAGGAGTTTGCCGAGCAAAACCCCAACACGACGTTGGCGCTGGTCAAAGCCCTGATCCGGGCCGCCATTTGGTTGGATGAAAACGACAACGCCAACCGCCCCGAGGCCGTCGAGATCCTGTCGCGGCCGGAGTATGTCGGTGCCGACTATGACGTCATCGCCAATTCGATGACTGGCACCTTTGAATACGAGCGCGGCGACACCCGCGCGGTGCCGGACTTCAACGTCTTTTTCCGCCACCACGCGACCTATCCCTACTATTCCGACGCCGTGTGGTATCTCACCCAGATGCGCCGCTGGGGTCAAATCGCCGAAGCCAAGCCAGACAGCTGGTACGATGAGGTCGCCAAATCCGTCTACAAGCCCGAGATTTATCTAGAGGCCGCCCGATTGCTGGTCAAAGAAGGTCGGGCCAATGAAGCGGATTTCCCCTGGGACAGCGATGGCTACAAAGCCCCGACCCCAGCTGCCGATATCATCGACGCCATTCCATATGACGGCGCGGCGCCCAATGCCTATCTCGACAGTCTGCCGATTGGCCTGAAAGCCGGACAGACGGTTGTCGGCACCGAAGTTCAAGGCTGATCCAAGCCCTGCTCTCTCCTGCCGTTCCATGTCACCTGGAACGGCAGGCCCAAGATGCCAACGGCACTGGCCCTTCCTTAGGACGACAGATCTCTCGCTCGCCTTGGCACTACATTTCCCATGAGGACACTCCCATGACCGCCATCGACCCTTCATCGTCTTCCCTCAGCCTCGCGGATCGGCGGGCTCGGCTTTTTACCTGGGTCAACAAGGCCGGTGCCTGGGTTTAGGGTCTGGGTCTGGCCTGGATGACCCCCGTGCTGCGCGCCTCTGCGGGGGACAATCCGCGCGCACAGATGAAAGAAATCTGGCGTCTTCTGGTGGTCCCACTGATCTCCATTGTGGCCTTCCTGTTACTCTGGGCCACGCTGGCCCCCAAAGTTCAAACCTCGCTGGGTGCCATCCCCGGTCCGGCGCAGGTCTGGGAAGAAGCGGTCAACCTACATCAGGATGCCCGGGCAAAACAGGCCAAGGAGGTTGCCTTTTACGAACGCCTCGACAAGCGAAACGCAAGGCTGGTGGAACAGGGACAGGCTGACCGGGTCAAACACATCCCCTATACAGGCGCGCCCAGCTATTACACCCAGATCTGGACCTCGATCAAAACGGTCTTCTTCGGCTTTTTGCTGGCTGCTGTGGTGGCGATCCCACTTGGCATTATCGCCGGTCTATCACCGACAGCGAACGCCGCCATCAACCCGCTGGTGCAGATTTTCAAACCGGTCTCCCCACTGGCCTGGCTGCCGATCGTCACCATGGTGGTATCAGCAGTCTATGCAACCAACGATGGGATGTTCTCAAAGTCGTTTCTTGTTTCGGCCATTACCGTAACGCTCTGCTCTTTGTGGCCAACCCTGATCAACACCTCCCTGGGTGTCAGCGCGATCGACAAAGATCTGATTAGCGTTTCCAAAGTGTTGAAAATGAACGCATATAACATGATCACCAAGCTGGTTCTGCCGTCATCCCTGCCGCTTATCTTCACCGGTCTGCGACTTAGCCTCGGGGTGGGCTGGATGGTGCTGATCGCCGCTGAAATGCTGGCACAGAATCCAGGCTTGGGAAAATTCGTCTGGGATGAATTCCAGAACGGCTCCAGCAGTTCTTTGGCAAAGATCATCGTCGCAGTGCTGACCATCGGCATCATCGGCTTCCTGTTGGATCGGGTGATGTTCGCGCTGCAGTCCCTTTTCACCTTCTCCAGTAACCGGTGATCGCAATGAGCTTTTTGACATTCGAAAATGTGAACAAGGGCTTTGGCCAGGGCACCTCCCGCGCAGAGGTTCTGAAGGACATCAATCTCGACGTTGAAGAAGGTGAATTCCTGGCGATCCTGGGCTTTTCCGGCAGCGGAAAATCAACCCTGATGAACATGATCGCCGGGCTGGATCAGCCTTGCTCCGGCACCCTCCGCTTCAAGGGAAAGCCCATCACGGGCCCCGGCCCTGAACGTGGTCTGGTATTTCAAAGCTATTCGCTGATGCCCTGGCTTACTGTGCTTGGCAATGTGATGCTGGCAGTTGAAGCGGTTTTCCCCAAACTCTCGAAGGCCGAAAAGCAGGTAAAGGCCGATCACTACATCGCAATGGTTGGCCTGTCCCATGCCGCAGCGCGCCGTCCGGCGGAACTGTCTGGTGGGATGCGGCAACGGGTTTCAGTAGCGCGTGCGCTGGCGATGGATCCGGAAATGCTGCTGCTGGATGAGCCGCTTTCCGCGCTAGATGCATTGTCGCGGGCCAATCTCGCGGATGAAATCCTCGAAATCTGGGAGCGCGATCGCAAGACCTGCATCCTGATTACCAATGATGTGGACGAGGCGATCCTGCTGGCGGACCGCATTGTTCCGCTCAATCCCGATGGCACCCTGGGCGAAGCCTTTGCAGTGGATATCCCCCGCCCCCGCGAGCGCAGCGAGATGAACCATGATGCGCAGTTCAAGAAGATCCGTGGCGAAGTCACCAAATACCTGATGGATGTTGGCATCGAGGCCAAGGTCGAAGGCAGTCGGCTTTTGCCCAAAGTAACCCCGGTGCATGGGCTGCCAACAGCCCTGAGTGACGCCCAGAAAGGGCTCGCGGACGAGCGGTATGTGGATTTCAGTCAATTACACAAGGTCTATCCCACCCCCAAGGGACCGTTGACGGTTGTCGAAGACTTCAATCTGAAAATCGACCGAGGCGAGTTCATTTCGCTGATTGGTCACTCTGGCTGCGGCAAATCCACCGTCCTGACCATGGCCGCAGGGCTGAACGAGATTTCCAAAGGCGCGATCAAACTTGACCGTCGCCATGTCGAAGGCGCTGATCCCGAGCGCGCCGTTGTGTTCCAGTCGCCAAACCTGTTTCCTTGGCTTACCGCCAAGGAAAACGTATCCATCGGGGTGAACAAGGTCTATCCCCGCGCCTCGCAGGCGGAACGTCAGGATGTCGTGGAATACTACCTTGAACGCGTCGGGTTGGCCGACGCCATGGATCGCCCGGCGCATTCGATGTCCAACGGCATGAAGCAACGGGTCGGCATTGCCCGCGCCTTTGCCTTGTCGCCGAAACTTCTGCTGCTAGATGAACCCTTTGGCATGCTCGACAGCCTGACCAGATGGGAGCTGCAGGAGGTTCTGATGGAGGTCTGGTCACGCACCAAAGTGACCGCCATCTGCGTCACCCACGATGTCGACGAGGCCATCTTGCTCGCGGACCGCGTGGTAATGATGACCAATGGTCCACAGGCCACAATTGGCAAAATCACCACCGTCGATCTGCCCCGCCCGCGCAGCCGCAAGGCTCTGCTGGAGCATCCCGACTATTACACCTACCGGCAAGAGGTTCTGGATTTCCTCGAAGAATACGAACACGGCAAAAACCCGAAATCCCGCCCCACCTCAAACGCCATTGCAGCGGAGTAACCCCATGACACAGAAACTTGTCATCATCGGCGCAGGCATGGCCTCTGGCCGGGTGATCGAACACTTGGTTGAACAGGCACCAGAGGCCTATGACATCACACTTTTTAATGCCGAGAGTCGCGGCAACTACAACCGCATCATGCTCAGCCCAGTTTTGTCCGGCGACAAAACCTATGAAGAAATCGTCACCCATAGCACTGACTGGTATGCGCAAAACGCAGTAACCTGCCGCTTTGGCGAGCACGTCACCGCCATTGATCGCGACCGCAAGGTGGTGCGTGGCGAAAACGGCGAGGTGGCCTATGACAAGTTGATCATCGCCACTGGCTCTGCCCCGTTTATTATTCCTGTCGCGGGCAAAGATCTGCCCGGCGTGGTCACCTACCGCGATCTGGACGACACCAACGCAATGATCAAAGCTTCGGCGGAGGGCGGCAAGGCTGTGGTCATCGGCGGTGGTCTTCTTGGTCTTGAAGCGGCGGCCGGACTGAAAGAGCGCGGCATGGATGTCACCGTGCTACACCTCATGGGCCACCTGATGGAACGTCAGCTGGACCCAGCGGCTGGCTATTTGCTGCGCAAGGATCTTGAGGCCCGCGGGATCGAGGTGAAAACCCAGGCTTCTACCAAGGCCATTCTGGGGCAAACCAAGGCCGAGGCGGTGCTACTGGAAAGCGGCGAAATACTCGACGCTGATCTGGTTGTCATGGCGGTGGGTATTCGCCCCGAGACCCGGCTTGCGACGGATGCAGCGCTGGACGTAGCACGCGGCGTTGAGGTGAACGCGCAGATGCTCACTTCAGATCCCGATATCTACGCCGTCGGTGAATGTGTGGAATTTGACGGTCACCTGTTTGGGCTGGTGGCCCCGCTCTATGATCAGGCAAAGATTGTCGCCAAGGGTCTGATGGATGCCCCCGATGTCTTTCAGGTCAAAGAACTGGCAACCAAGCTCAAGGTCACGGGCTGCGATCTTTTCAGCGCCGGAGATTTTGCCGAAGCTGAGGGGCGCGAAGATATCATCTTTCGCGATCCCGCACGCGGCATCTACAAACGTCTGGTCATCGAAGACGACAGGCTGGTCGGTGCGGTGATGTATGGCGATACCACCGACGGCAACTGGTTTTTTGGCCTGATCAAGGACGGCACCGATATCGAAGAGATGCGAGAGACGCTGATCTTTGGACCAGCCTATCAGGGGGGCGCCTCTGTGGACCCTCTGTCAGCCGTTGCAGCATTGCCGCTTGATGCGGAAATTTGCGGCTGCAACGGCATTTGCAAAGGCACCATCACCGACGCCATCAGCGGCGGCGCAACCGATCTAGCCGCAATCAAGACACAGACCAAAGCCAGCGCCTCTTGTGGCACCTGCACCGGACTGGTGGAGCAATTGCTACAGGCGAGCCTGGGCGATGCCTATGCTACGCCGGTGGCACAACCCGTTTGCGGCTGCACCGAGCTGAGCCATGAAGATCTGCGCCGATTGATCAAATCGCAGGAACTGAAGTCGCAACCCGCCGTCTGGCAGGAATTGGGCTGGAGCACACCAAATGGCTGCCCGACCTGCCGTCCGGCGGTGAATTTCTACCTGCTGGCGGATTGGCCGCTGGAATATCAGGACGATCCGCAAAGCAGGTTCGTCAATGAACGCAAACACGCCAATATCCAAAAGGACGGCACCTATAGCGTTGTGCCCCGTATGTGGGGCGGTATCACCAACCCGCTAGAGCTGCGCGCGATTGCCGACGCCGCCGACAAATACAATGTGCCTACCGTCAAGGTTACGGGCGGTCAGCGGATCGATTTGCTGGGTGTCAAAGGCGAGGACCTGCCCGCGATCTGGGCCGATCTGAACAGCGCTGGTCTGGTCTCGGGGCACGCCTATTCCAAAGGGCTGCGCACGGTGAAAACCTGTGTCGGCACCGATCACTGCCGCTTTGGCACGCAGGACAGCACCGGGCTGGGCATCAAGCTGGAGCAGATCCTCTGGGGCAGCTGGACACCGCATAAGGTCAAACTTGGCGTCTCGGGCTGTCCGCGCAACTGCGCCGAAGCCACCTGCAAGGATCTTGGCATCATTTGTGTCGACAGCGGCTTTCAGGTCAGCGTCGCGGGCGCTGCCGGAATGGAGGTCAAAGAAACCGAGCGGCTGGTCGATGTGGAGACCGAACAAGAAGCCATCGACATCACTATGGCCTTTGTCCAGCTCTACCGGGAGAACGCAAAATATCTGGATCGCGCCTTTAAATGGGTTGCAAAAGTTGGGCTCGACTGGGTGCGTGAGCGGGTGGTCGATGATCTGGATGAACGCCGCCGCCTGATTGACGCCTTTGAGCTATCGCAGTCGATCTACCGCAAAGATCCCTGGGCCGAGCACGCCCAGAACAGCAAGACCCGGGCGCAATATGCACCCATTGCAAATCTGAACCTGGAGGCGGCTGAATGAACTGGATCGACATAGGTGCCGTCGCAGATATTCCGCTGCGCGGCGCACGCATCGCCAAAACACCCGTGGGCTGTATCGCCCTGTTCCGCACAGGCCTGGACGAGGTCTTTGCGGCCTCCGACAGCTGCCCCCATAAAGGTGGCCCGCTGTCCGAAGGTATTGTCCATGGCCAGAAGGTGACATGCCCTCTGCACAACTGGGTCTTTGATTTAAACACCGGCGAGGCCCAGGGCGCAGATGACGGCAAGATCGACACCTACCCGATCTGCATCAAAGAGGGCCGCATTCTGATTGACGCAGACAGCATCAGAAATCGGAGCGCCGCGTGATGGATGGCAGCGCACTGCCCGAAACCCGTTCGACCTGCCCCTATTGTGGGGTGGGCTGTGGTGTGCTGCTGCGCCCTGACGGTCAGGGGGGGCTGTCCGTCCGGGGCGATCCGGATCATCCGGCAAATTTTGGGCGGTTGTGTTCCAAAGGCTCGGCCCTGGCAGAAACCACTGGCCCGCAAGGCCGTCTGCTGACACCGCAAATCGCCGGTAAACCTAGCGATTGGGACAGCGCGCTAAGCAAGGTTGCCGACACATTCAGTCAAACCATTGCTGATCATGGACCGGACTCGGTGGCGCTGTATGTCTCCGGGCAGTTGCTGACCGAGGACTACTATGTCGCCAACAAGCTCACCAAGGGCTTCATGGGCACGGCCAATATCGACACCAATTCTCGCCTGTGCATGGCGTCGACCGTGGCAGGCCATCGCCGCGCCTTTGGCTCTGACACGGTGCCGGGCACCTATGAAGATCTGGAACAGGCCGATCTGATCGTTCTGGTCGGCTCCAACCTCGCTTGGTGCCATCCGGTCTTGTTCCAACGCATTCTGGCCGCCCGCAAGACACGCGGCACCAAACTGGTGGTGATCGACCCACGCCGGACGGCCAGCTGTGACGCCGCCGACATGCACCTAGCCCTGCGCGCTGGCAGTGATGTGGCCCTGTTCAACCGGCTGCTGACAACGCTTGAGCAACAAGATTGCCTCGACGCCGACTACCTTTCAAATGTGGACGGTGTGCAAGACGCCATCGCCGCGGCACGGGCATCGGATGCCTCTGCCACTGGACTGGACGAGGCCACGCTTGCGGAATTTTGCACCCTTTGGGCCAAAACTGACAAGGTCGTCACGGTTTTCAGTCAGGGGGTGAATCAGTCCAGCAACGGAACCGACAAGGTGAATGCGATCCTCAACTGCCATCTGGCGACAGGCAGGGTAGGCAAACCGGGATGCGGGCCGTTTTCCGTCACCGGCCAGCCAAATGCCATGGGCGGGCGCGAAGTCGGAGGTCTTGCCAATATGCTCGCCTGTCATCTGGATCTGGAAAACGAAACTCACCGAACAGCGGTGAGCGGTTTCTGGAACGCACCCGGGGTTCCTGACCGCCCGGGCCTAAAAGCCGTCGATATGTTTCGCGCCGTAAATGACGGTCGCATCAAGGCCATTTGGATCATTCACACCAATCCGGCCGTGACTCTTCCTGATCCAGATATGGTACGCGCCGCGCTGGTGGGTTGTGATTTCACCGTCGTCAGCGACATCACAGCTGCAACAGATACCGCCCGGCTTGCCGATGTTGTGCTGCCCGCGACCGCTTGGGCGGAAAAAGACGGCACAGTCACCAACTCAGACCGCACGATAAGCCGCCAGCGGGCGATCTTACCCGCGCCCGGCCAAGCGAGACCGGATTGGGCGATCCTGGCAGAGGTCGGTCACCGCATGGGCTGGCCCTCTGCATTCGACTACACATCCCCAGCCGAGATTTTTCGCGAGCACGCCGCCCTATCAGAAATTGCTGGAACCTTTGGACGCAACTTTGATATTTCGGGCCTGCAGGACCTGTCCGATCAGGACTATGCAGACTTGGCACCGACGCGTTGGCCCATCAGTATAAAACGCTCCGGGGGACGGTTTTATGCCGATGGCCAATTCAACCACCCCAACGGCAATGCGCGTATGCTGCCAGTACACCACAGCCAGCCCGACCCAATCCCCCTGGGACAGACACGTCTGCCTCCGGGTACATCGCTCAGGCTGAACACCGGGCGCATTCGTGACCAATGGCATACCATGACCCGCAGCGCCCGGTCCCCACGCCTGTCGGCGCATCTGGCCGAACCCTATGTCGATATCAACCCCAGTGATGCCAAGGCATTAGGGCTACAGCCCGCCGATCTGGTAAAGCTGAGCAATCCGCAGGGCCAAGCCATCCTGCGCGCCCGTATCACCACGGATGTTCAACCCGGCAACATATTTGCGCCCATGCACTGGACCGGTGAAACCGCCCCAACTGCGCGCATCAATGCCCTTGTGAAGCCCGTCGTGGACCCCGTTTCGGGCCAGCCCGACAGCAAGGCCAGTCAGGTCACAGCCCAACGACTGCAGGCAGCCTGGTATGGCTTTGCCGTTTCGAACCAAGCCATGCAACTTGGACCCAACTATGACACGATCCAGCAGTCAGATCGCACCTGCGCCTATTGGGCACAGGCGCGCACCAAAACGGGGTATCGGGCCGAACTCGCAGGGCTCACGGAGATCAACGATTGGGAAACCTACGCGCGGGCGCTGTTTGAGCTGCCCGATGCGGAACTACAGCAGTTGACCGATAAACGCCGCGGCCTGACACGGCTGGCTTTGCATCAAAACGGCGAGGTTCAGGCGGCTTTGTTTGTCGCGCCGGAACCGGTGGCGGTGATGCGGGACTACCTCGTTGGCCTGCCTGGAACTGCCGCCCCACAGATCTTGACCGGGGTGACCCCGGCGGATCAACCTGACCCCGGACCTATCCTGTGTTCCTGTTTCGGGATCGGCATGAACACAATTTCCGACGCCATCGCGACCAAAGGTCTGATGACAGTAGAACAGATCGGGGCCGCCCTTTCGGCGGGCACGAATTGTGGCTCTTGTCAGCCGGAAATAGCCGCGCTGATCACAACTGTCCGTGACAAGAAAACTGAGAAAGAGGAGCTGTGCTCATGAAAGTGCTTCCGGATTTTGGCCGTATCGCCAGCCAGACCATCATCAATTTTGGCTTGCGCAGCAGAGCGATGAGGCAATCCTTCAAGAATGCCATAGTCCCGGAAAAATCTGGTAGCACTAGGGCCAAAGGGTCGATTTCGCTGGTCGGCGCAGGTCCGGGTGCTGCGGATCTGCTGACACTGCGGGCAGTCAAACACCTGCAACAGGCAGATGTGGTCTTTTATGACCGCCTAGTCGACAAAGAGGTTCTGGATATCGCCCGCGGCACTGCCGAGTTGGTTTTTGTCGGAAAACACGTGGGCGCCCATGCCTGGCCGCAGGATCGCATAAACGCCGTCATCGTTTCCGAAGCCCTGAAGGGACGCCGAGTTGTCCGCCTGAAATCCGGGGATCCAAGCATTTTTGGTCGCGCCCGAGAAGAACTCGAAGCAGCCCGTGTAGAGGGCATCGACATAGAGATTGTTCCCGGCATCACCGCCGCCCTTGCAGCCGCCTCGCGAACCGGGATGCCACTGACCGAACGCGGCATTGCGGATACTCTCGTGCTGACAACAGGCCGCTGTCAGGAAGATGACCCGCTTCCGGACTGCGCCCGTCATGCCCAGCCGGGCACTACTTTGGCGTTTTATATGTCAGTGCGTCAGGCTGCGCGGGTGCGCGACGGGCTGATCGAGCTGGGAATGCCGCCAAGCACGCCCGTCACAATTGCGGTGGATGTGTCGAAACGCTCCGAGCGGATTTTGGGCTGTGACCTCAGATCCCTACAGGGCACGCTGGAGCAACACTCAATCTCAGGATGCGCCACGCTTATCGTGACCTGGCCCAAACAACAGATCCAGCTGAACGCGATGGCAAGCTAGACAGAACCAGCCATCGCGCAGTTGGCCCCTAGCCCGCCACCATCTTTTGCACCTGCACGCCAAGGCCCTCTACGCCCAGCTCGACCCTGTCTCCGGCTTTCAGATAGCATTCTGGCTTTTGGCCCATGCCAACACCGGGCGGGGTTCCGGTGGAAATCACATCCCCCGGTTGCAGGCTCATGAATTGTGACAGATGCGAGATCACTGTGGCCACATCAAAATGCATCGTGCGGGTCGAGCCATTCTGATAGCGCTTGCCGTTGACCTCCAGATACATCTCAAGGTCTTGCGGATTGGCGACCTCATCCCGGGTCACCAGCCAGGGGCCGATGGGGCCGAAGGTGTCGCAGGATTTACCTTTGACCCACTGCCCCGATCGATGCAGCTGAAAATCGCGTTCGCTGAGGTCATTGACCACACAGTAACCCGCGACATGATCCAAAGCCCTGTCCCGGTCGACATATTTGGCGGTTTTGCCGATAACCACGCCGAGCTCGACCTCCCAATCGGTTTTGATCGATCCGCGCGGAATTTCGATGTCATCGTTGGCACCGCAAATGGCTGATGTTGCTTTGAAAAAGACCACAGGCTCCTGCGGCAGATCCATTCCAGCCTCGGCGGCATGATCGGCATAGTTCAGGCCGATACAGATGAATTTCCCTACCTGCCCGACGCAGGCGCCCAGCCGCACATCTGGTGCCACGGCTGGCAGGGTTTCGGGGTCAATCGCGCGCAGCTCAGCCAGCTTGGTATCGGCCAGCGTAGCACCTGCAAAATCATCAATCACAGAGCTAAGATCGCGTATAGTGCCCCCGTCATCCAAAAGGCCGGGTTTTTCGGCGCCTGCCGGGCCAAAACGTAGTAGTTTCATGGTGGTATTCTCCCAAGACTTCAGATCAGCCAAACGACGGCATTGAGAACTGGCACGTGATCAATCCGCGATCCGGATTGACAAAAAGGAACGGCCCTCAACCTGACGCAAATCCGTGCGACAAACAAATACAAACCCCTTTGCTGCGGCTATTTTGCCCTGCAAGATCCGGCTAAACTTGGTTTTGAAGCCAATCGCGCAGCATCTGAACCACCTCAGCGTTGCGCGGCCGCCGTGGGGCCACGACAAAATAGCCCAGATTGTTTTCCACGGTCAGATCAAATGGTTGACACAAACTGCCCTGCCGCAACTCCTTTTCGACAAAGGCGCGGTTGGTCAGGGCCACGCCTTGGCCGTCAATTGCCGCATCGATGGCCAAGGCCGTCTGGCTGAAATTCACCACCCGCATTTCCGGGATCTCGTGATCTGAAAATATCTGTTCCAGCATCAATGGCCAGAACCCATGTGCATCCTGCAACAGAACATGCTGCACAATATCTACTGGCTTTCTCAGGGCCCTTTCACCAAGAGTCAAAGACGGATGACAGACAGCAATGACTTTGGAAGACAGCAGCGGTTGCGCAATCAAGCCAGGCCCAAAGGGAGGCTCGCCTTGGCGAATGGCAATATCCACGCCATCGTTCTGGAAATTGGCCAGGGTATTGGACGCATCAAGCCGCACCCTGAGCTGCGGAAAATCCGAAGACAATTGCCCCAACCGCGGAACCAGCCATTTGGTCGCAAATGACGGCGTCGAACTGATTGTTACTACGGAATTCTGAGGCTTTAACGCCTCGGTCGCCTTGGTGATCATCTCAAAGGCGCGCCGCACTGGCGTCAGGTATTTGCGCCCTTCATCTGTTAAGCTCACCCCGCGAGGCTGGCGATGAAACAGCTGGATCTGCAACCGGGCTTCCAGTGCGCGCACCTGCTGGGCAACTGCTCCCTGGCTGACCCCCAGCTCCTGTGCTGCCAGGCGAAAATTCAGATGCCGCCCAGCAGATTCAAAAGCCTTGAGCGCATTCAAAGGAGGGAGTTGTTTCATACAGGCCCCGATAGGCTATAGAATTTCTACAGTCATAAGACAGAAATTCTGATTGGTCAAAGCCGGTGTTGTGCCCGATCCTGCGTTCCAGAGCCAACACCCAGAAATCCGGAGACCATCATGTCAGAGCAAAAAGTCGCAATCATCATCGCAGGCGGCAGTGGAATGGGCGCCGACAGTGCGCGCAAACTGGCCGAAGACGGCTACAAAGTGGCTATCCTGTCTTCTTCCGGCAAGGGAGAGGCCCTGGCAAAAGAGCTCGAAGGCATTGGTGTCACCGGCTCCAACCAGTCCAACGAGGATCTGAAAGCCCTTGTCGACCTCACGATGCAGACTTGGGGACGTGTCGATGTCCTGGTGAATTCTGCCGGTCATGGCCCTCGCGCATCCATCCTGGAGCTGAGCGATGAAGACTGGCACACTGGTATGGATGTCTATTTTCTCAATGCAGTACGGGCCACACGGCTGGTCGCCCCAATCATGGTCGCGCAAAAATCCGGCAGCATCATCAACATTTCGACCTTTGCCGCCTTTGAACCCGACCCGGTCTTTCCGACCTCTGGCGTGATGCGTGCCGGGCTTGCGGCCTATAGCAAGCTGTTTGCTGACAAATATGCAGCAGACAATGTTCGCATGAACAACGTCTTGCCCGGCTTCATCGACAGCCTGCCGGAAAAAGAAGAATTCCGCGCCAGAGTGCCAATGGGGCGCTATGGCGACTCGCTCAAGGAGATTGCGTCAGTGGTGGCATTTCTCGCCGGTGAAGGCGGCGGCTACATCACTGGTCAGAATATCCGGGTGGATGGTGGCATCACCCGGTCTGTCTAGGAAGACATTGATCGACCCACTGTACCATGCATGATCTGTCGTCGCCCGCAGCTGCGACGACAGCACCCCCGGCACGTCCGTCTTACGCAAATCTCCCAAGCCTATTCGCCGGGCTGCAGCCAGGCCCGCAGATAGGGGACCAACCGCTGAGACAGGGTTTGGTCTCCATGCAGCGCGCAGAAATTCAGGGCCAGTGCCTGGGCGACAAAGGCCTGCATCCCTTCAGCCAGAAGATCAGCTGAAACATCAGTGCGAAATGTGCCGACTTCAAACCAGCGCCGGGCGATTGCGATATAGCGCTCAAAGGTCATGGCAATCGGCCCCACGTCTGAGACCGCAGCAGCGCCTGAAAGACGCAGGATGACATCGAACACATAGCGTTCACTGGTCATGAACTGCAAAAGCGGCAGCTGCAGCTTGACCAGATCCTCTATGGTTTGCGGCGGTTCGGCCGCTTCTAGCTCGTCAAGGTAGGCGTCGATCCTGGCCCCGATCAACAGGTCCATCAGCGCGTCTTTGTCTTTGAAATGAGAGAAGAAAGTGCCCTTCGCAACCCCTGCCCCCTGCACCACCTCTTCGATGCGCATTGCTGTGTAGCCACCTTGCGCCACCAGATCACTGGCCACGGCAACAAGCCGTGCTCGGGTCTCAAGAGTTCTTTTTTGTGTCTGTCTTGCCATGCCAGCTTGGTGCCACGTCAAATCTGTTTGGTCAATTTCCTCACCGGTGTTTTTCACAATAAATTGACCTCGGTCATTTTTTGTTTGACCGCAGTCAATTTTTCAAAGATTAAATGACCACGGTCAATTTAGGAGATTCCCATGACACGCATCTATGTTCTGAACGGCCACCCTGCCGAAAGCTCTCTGTCCAAGCAGCTGGGCGTTACCTATGCCCGCACCGCCGAGGCAAGCGGCCACGAGGTTCGCATTTGTCACCTGCACGAGATGGATTTTGACAGTGATTATGGCTTTGGCGGTTATAGCCAGACCAAACCTCTGGAGCCGGACCTACAGGGTTTTGTGCGTGATCTGGAATGGTGCGAGCATTTTGTCATGACTACGCCAATGTGGTGGGGCGGGTTGCCCGCCAAACTGAAGGGGCTGTTTGACCGCGCGCTGCTGCCAGGACAGGCGTTCGATCCGCGCAACACCACCATGGGCATTCCGGCGCCTCTGCTCAAGGGCCGCAGCGGCCGGGTGTTTCTGACTGCCGATACCCCCGGCTGGGCCATGTCGCTGTTTTACAAAAAGGCCATGCTGCGTCAGGTGGAAAAACAGATACTTGGCTTTATTGGGCTGAAGCCGGTGAAAACCTCGTTTTTCGCCCCGGCCTCACACCCTGAGCGGAAAGCCGTAGAGAGCTGGCTGACAAAAACACAAAAACTGGCAGCCAAAGCTGCATGAGCCAGCTGCCGTATCTTTCTGACCTCCCTTTCTGGCCCAGCATGATCAGGCCAGAAAGCGGACCAAAAAGAGCGCGCAACTCCCCCTTTGAGGCGTCCCGTATCAGGTCTTTAGATCAGGACTTCAGGCGAAAACGCTGGATCTTTCCAGTCTCGGTTTTGGGAAGCTCTTTGGTAAAGACGATCGAACGCGGGTATTTATAGGGGGCAATGCTGGCCTTGACGTGATCCTGCAATAGCTTGGTCAGCGCATCTGATGGCAAATGCGCCGTCGACAGTACCACATGCGCCTCGACAATTTCTCCGCGCGCCTCATCGGGGGCCCCGATGACAGCACATTCCGCCACCGCGTCATGCGCAAGCAGAGCGGCCTCCACTTCGGGGCCTGCAATATTGTAGCCGGACGAGATGATCATATCATCGTTGCGGGCGGCAAAATGCAGATAGCCGCCTTCGTCCATCCGGAAACTGTCACCGGTGACGTTCCATCCGTCCTGAACATAACCCTCTTGCCGATCATCCGCCAAATAGCGGCAGCCTGTTGGTCCCTTGACCGCCAAACGGCCAATCTCGCCGCGCGGCGCCTCGTTTCCATCCGCATCCAGAATTCGCACCTGATAGCCCTTCACGGGCTTGCCGGTACAGGCTGGACGGTGGTCAGAAAACCGGTTGGTGACAAAAATATGCAACATTTCTGTGGCACCGATACCGTCCAGCATCGGTTTTCCTGTCTTGGCAATCCAGTCGTCATAGACCGGTGAAGGCAGCGTTTCTCCGGCGGAAACCGCCGCCCGCAAAGAAGACAGGTCCGCCCCCTCCTCCATGGCACGCAGCATGACGCGGTAGGCGGTCGGTGCTGTAAAGCACACGGTCGCCTTGTATTTCTGAATGATCTCAATCAGGTTTGGCGGAGATGCGTTTTCCAGCAGTGTGGCCGCAGCACCAAATCGCAAAGGAAAGATCGCCAGCCCCCCAAGACCAAAGGTAAAGGCCAGCGGCGGTGAGCCAACAAAGATGTCCTCGGGCTGCACATCAAGAACTTCGCGCGCATAGCCATCGGCAATGATCAGCAGATCCCGGTGAAAATGCATCGTCGCCTTGGGCGACCCTGTAGTGCCAGAGGTAAACCCCAGCAGCGCCACATCATCGCGCCCTGTCTCAACCGCCTCATAAGTAACCGATTTTTCCAACGCCAGCCGGTCCAGTTCGGCGTCGTGGTTGGAGGTTCCGTCGAACCCAACCACCGAGGTCAGAAACTTGGAATCCTTGGCACAGGAAACCAGCTCATCCATCAGGCGGGTATCGCAGAGCGCATGGCTGATTTCTGCTTTATCGATAATTTGCCCCAGCTCACCGGAGCGCAGCATCGGCATGGTGTTGACCACCACGGCCCCCACCTTGGTGGCGGCCAGCCAGCAAGCTACCATGGCCGGGTTGTTCGCAGAGCGGATCAACACACGGTTGCCCGGCTTCACGCCCAGATCCTCGCTCAGCACATGGGCCAGCCGGTTGGTCCAATCAGCGAGCTCCTTGTAGGTGCGCCGCCGCCCGTTTCCGATCAGTGCAGTGTGGTCACCAAAGCCCTTGTCAACCATGGCGTCTGTCAGCTCGACGCCGACATTCAGGAACTCGGGATAGTGAAAGCCTTCCAGCAAAAACTCAGGCCATTGCGCCATCGGCGGCAGGTTGTCACGGGTAAAAGTATCGCTATGTGCGCTCACGCCCAGCATCTTCAGTATCCTTTCTGTTTCTGGCTCTGAAAGGCACCGAGCGTCTGGCGCGCAATCACCACCCGCTGCACATCCGAAGCACCCTCGTAGATGCGCAACGCTCTGATATCGCGGTACAACTCTTCAACTTTTTGCCCCTGTCGCACACCATCGCCGCCATGCAGCTGTACCGCCTTGTCGATAACCTGCTGCGCCTGATCGGTGGAGAATAGCTTTGCCATGGCAGCCTCGCGCGTGACCCGCGCCGCGCCACTGTCCTTAGCCCAGGCAGCGCGGTAGACCAGCAGCGCTGCTGCATCCACATCCAGCGCCATATCGGCGATGTGCCCCTGTACCATCTGCAATTCAAACAGTGGCGCGCCCTGCACCTGCCGGGTCGAAACCCGCTCCAGCGCTTCGTCCAGCGCGCGACGGGCAAACCCAAGTGCAGCTGCCGCCACGGTCGAGCGGAACACATCCAGCACCGACATCGCGATCTTGAAGCCCTGCCCCGATGCGCCAATCAAAGCCGATTTAGGAATACGGCAGTCGGCAAACCGCAAGGTCGCCAGCGGATGCGGCGCGATGACATTTTGGCGCTCAACCACGTCAAACCCGGCAAGGCCCGCAGGTACGATAAAGGCAGACAACCCCTTGGCCCCCGGAGCGTCTCCCGTGCGGGCAAACAGAGTGTAGATATCGGCAATGCCACCGTTGGAGATCCAGGTCTTTTCCCCGTTCAGCACATAGTGATCCCCGTCCAGGGTGGCTGTCATGGTCGAATTGGCCACATCAGACCCCGATTGTGGCTCTGTCAGGGCAAAGGCCGAAATCGCCTTGCCACTGCGCGTCAGCGGTAGCCACTCTGCCTGCTGCGCCTCGGATCCAAAGAGCGAAATCGCACCGGTGCCAAGCCCCTGCATTGCAAAGGCAAAATCCGCGAGACCATCATGGCGCGCCAGGGTTTCCCGGATCAGGCAAAGGCTGCGTACATCCAGACGCTCGCCGACCATGGCACCGCTATGCTGCGCCCATCCGGCCTCTCCCAATGCGACGACAAGACTGCGGCACGCAGCATCCACATCGGCATGGTCGACCTGGGCCAAATGAGAGGCGGCCCAGTCATCCAGCTCGTCGGCCATCTTGCGGTGGCTGTCTTCAAAGAAAGGCCAGCTTAGAAACGTCCGGTCTGCCATCTGTCATCTCCCTATGTCATCTTACCCGAATTAGTCCCGCCCGATCTCTGCCGGAGGCTTGCAACCTCTCTCTAGGCGGATTGAATTGGCGACTCAGTCGCCCTCAAAGATCGGGTTTTCCTTATTTACAAAGGCCTTATAGGCGCGCTCGAAATCTGCCGTTTGCATGCAGATCGCCTGTGCCTGAGCTTCGGCCTCGATGGCCTGCTCGATCGACATCGACCATTCCTGCGCCAGCATGGTCTTGGTCATCATGTGGCCAAAATTTGGCCCTGCCGCGATCCGCTCGGCCCAGGACTGCGCCTCTGCCTCCAGATCCGATGCTGCAACCAACTTGTTGTGAAACCCCCAGGCAGCCCCCTCTGCGGCGCTCATGGAGCGGCCAGTATACAGCAGCTCTGCCGCGCGGCCCTGGCCGATGATGCGAGGCAGGATCGCACAGGCGCCCATGTCGCAACCGGCCAGACCGACCCGCGTAAACAGAAAGGCTGTCTTTGCCTCAGGCGTGGCAATCCGGATATCCGAAGCCATGGCAATAATCGCGCCGGCCCCGACGCAGATCCCGTCAATGGCGGCAATCACCGGCTTGCCGCAGTTCACGATCGCCTTGACCAGATCGCCGGTCATACGGGTAAAAGCCAGCAGCTCTTTCATGCTCATCTTGGTCAGGGGGCCAATGATATCATGCACATCACCACCAGAGCTAAAGTTGCCCCCATTGGAGGCAAAGACAACCGCCTTGACGTCGTCATCATAGTGCAGATCACGAAACCAGTCGCGCATCTCGGCGTAGCTGTCAAAGGTCAGCGGGTTCTTACGTTCCGGCCGGTCCAGAGAGACGGTCGCAATCCCATCTTCGATCCGGCACAGAAAATGCTTGGTGTCCACTTTAGTCATGTCTCGCTGTCCTTATTGTCTAATCGCCGCGCCACCCCATCCAGCGCCTCGGCCATGCTCTGGGCTGCGTCTGGGGTCACCTCGGCAAAGATTTTGTCGATCCAGGCTTCATGCGCCGCAGCCTGGCGGGCAAATTCTGCACTTCCCGCCGACGTCAGCCGTACCCGGCTGGCCCGGCGGTCACCGGGAACTTTTTCACGCAGCACATGGCCATCTTCGACCAGCCGTTCGATGATCCCCGTCACATTGCCGTTGGAGACCTTCAGCACCGACGACAGCTCGCTCATCTTCAGCCCCTCGTCATGCTGAGTAAGGGCAGCCATCACATCGAACCGTGGCAATGTGGTTGCAAACTCCTGCCGCAGATTTTCACGGATGGCGCTTTCTACTGTGCGCGTGGCTTTCAAAACCCGCAGCCACAGCCGCAGGCGGTCTTTTGACGTATTCTCTTGTCCCGAAACCTCTTGGCTCAAACTATCCTGGTTCAAATTTCCCCTCCCGAAATCGGTAGTGCCACACCATTGACCGATCCGGCACCACCACTGGCAAGCCATAGCGCAGCTTCGGCCACCTCGGTCGGCTGGATGAAACGATCCTGCGGATTGCCGCGCCGCAAGGATTTAGCCGCCTGCTCCGGCGTCATGCCGGTTTTGGCGATGATGGTCTGCAACGAGTTTTGCAAAAGCGGTGTTTCAATGAAACCCGGACAAAGCGCATTGACTGTCACCCCGGTCTTCGCCAGCTCAATCGCCAAAGCCCGTGTCAGGCCGATGACACCATGTTTTGCAGCGCAATACCCTGACACATATGGATATCCCTTCAGCCCAGCGGTTGAGGCAATGGCGATCAGCCGCCCCCAACCCGCCGCTTTCATCCCAGGCAGGCAGGCCTGCCACAGATTGAAAACGCCGTGTAAATTGACCCCGAGTGCTGCGTTGAAATCCTGCGAGCTCATCTTTTCAAACGGCATGGACGGGGCCGCACCGGCATTGGCAATTGCAATATCCACCGCACCATTTTCCGCAACCGCGCGGGCTAAAGCCTGATCCAGACTGGCCCGATCCGTCACGTCACAGGAAAGCGGCACAGCGCCGATCTGCGAAGCCACATCCTGCAATGGCTCAGGGCGGCGACCAAGAATTGTCACTTTGGCGTTTCGTGCGGCGAACTGCTGCGCAAGCTCTGCCCCCAAACCGGACCCGCCACCAGTGATAACAACGTGTTTACCCGCAAGGCTCATGCGCGGATTACCTCCGCATCACGATCCGCAAGCCGCCAGGACTGATCACGCCCCGCCTGATAGGGAAGTGGCCACAGGCCAGCGCGATCACCGATTTTGGTCGCCTCATGTAGTGCCCAGTAGGGATCCGCCAGATGTGGGCGCCCAACACAGATCAAATCAGCGCGTCCGGCCATCAAGATCGAATTGGCATGATCTGCCTCGTAGATATTGCCCACCGCCATGGTCGCAAGGCCGGCATCGTTGCGAATGCGATCCGAAAACGGCGTCTGGAACATGCGCCCATAGACAGGCTGCGCCTCGACCGAGGTTTGCCCCGCCGACACATCAACGATATCCACACCAACTGCCGCAAAGGCCTTGGCGATATCGACAGCTTCTTCGGGGGTTACGCCCTCCTCGCCCAGCCAGTCATTGGCAGAGATCCGCACCGACATCGGCTTGGTTTCAGGCCAGACCGCCCGCATTGCCTCAAAAACCTCCAACGGGTAGCGCATCCGGTTTTCCAGGGAGCCCCCATAGGTATCAGTCCGAATGTTCGAAATCGGCGAAATGAAGGAGGAAATCAGGTAGCCATGCGCCGCATGCAGTTCGATCATGTCAAAGCCACAGCGGGCCGCCATCTCGGTTGCGGCCACGAACTGCGCTTTGATCTCGGCCATTTCCTGCAACGTGATCTCCCGAGGAGTCGCGTTTTGTGACGACCATGACAAGGCGGAGGCCGAGACCAGATCCCAATTGCCTTCGCTCAGCGGTGCGTCCATCACTTCCCAGCCGAGCTGAGTGGAGCCCTTGCGCCCGGAATGACCAATCTGACAACAGATCTTGGCCTGCGTTTCACCGTGCACAAAATCAACCAGCCGCGTCCAGGCCGCCTCATGCTCGGGCGCATAAAGACCCGGACAACCCGGGGTGATCCGCCCCTCAGCGCTGACACAGGTCATTTCAGTATAGACAAGCCCTGCGCCGCCCTTGGCGCGCTCCCCATAGTGAACCAGATGCCAATCCGTCGGGCAGCCGTCCTGCGCCTTGTACTGCGCCATCGGCGAGACCACGATGCGGTTTTCCAGGCGCATGTCACGCAGTTGATAGGGGGCAAACATTGGTGGACGTGTCGGCGCATCCTTAGGCGCACCCGCCGCTTGCTGGAACCACGTTTCAGCTGACTGAAGCCAGTCTGCATCCCGTAAACGCAGGTTTTCATGCGAGATCCGCTGGCTGCGGGTCAGCAAAGAATAGTTGAACTGGACCGGATCCATGCCAAGATAGCGCTCTACATCCTCGAACCATTCGAGCGAGTTGCGCGCTGCGGACTGCAATCGCAACACGTCAAGCCGACGCTCTTCCTGGTAGCGTTCAAAGGCACGCTCCAGTGTGGGTTCAGTCGAAATCAGCTCTGCCAGGGCGATGGCGCTGTCAAAGGCCAGCCGCGAGCCGGACCCAATGGAGAAATGCGCCGTTGCCGAGGCATCGCCCAGCAACACGACATTTTCATGGTGCCACTTGTCGCACAGAACCCTTGGAAAATTGATCCACACCGCAGAGCCACGCAGGTGGTCGGCATTGGAGATCAGGTCATGCCCGCCAAGGTGATCCTCAAAGATCCCTTCGCAGGTGCGAATGATCTCTTCTTTGGACATATCCTCAAAGCCCCAATTGTCCCAGGTCTCGGCGGAACACTCGACAATCACCGTCGCGGTGTCATCGTCGAACTGATAGGCGTGAATCCAAACCCAGCCATGCTGGGTCTTTTCAAAAACAAAGGTGAAGGCATCGTCAAACTTCTGATGTGTACCAAGCCAGATGAATTTGCAGGGCCGCACATCGATATTGGGTTTGAAATGCTCCGCAAACTCCTGACGCACCGCCGAATTCAAGCCATCGCACCCCACGACAACATCATAGTCCTGCTGGTATTCGGAAGCTGGTCTGGCGTGAGTTTCGAATTTCAGGACCACACCCAGGGCACGAGCCCGCTCCTGTAGGACCAAGAGCATCTTTTTACGGCCAATACCGGCAAATCCATGCCCACCAGAGACCGTGCGCACCCCATCCTGCACCACCGCAATGTCATCCCAATAGGCAAAGCTGTCTTTGATTTCAGCCGCACTTTCCGGATCATTCACTGAAAGATTCTCAAGCGCGTCATCCGACAAAACAACGCCCCAACCAAAGGTGTCGTCGGCCTTGTTCTGTTCAATGACAGTGACCTCGGTGTCTGGCTGGCGCAGCTTCATCGAAATGGCGAAATAGAGCCCCGCTGGCCCACCCCCCAAACATGCGATCTTCATGGCCCTCTCCCTTTTTCACAAACTTCTGTGCTTGGGGTGAGGATAGGAGGCGCATAAAAAACTTCAAGCTTAAAGTTTCATACCTGAAATTACTGAATACCCTGTAATTCGAAAGATCAGATTGTAGCTCCCCCTCGACAAGGCACTGCGTTGTTGGAAATTCAAGATCGAAACCCGCTAAACACTGTGGGGAAATTATCCACAGGCTGAAATGGAGAAAGTTTTATCATTTACTAACAAATTGTTAAAAGGCTCTTCTAACCAGGAAACCCTGTGAGCAAGTTGGGGATAAGGTTAATCAACCGCGTTGAATCAGGGCGAAAAACCTCCAAGACCACAGCCAATTCAGGCACCAACGGAACCATTCTGTATGACGACACTCTCAAATTGTGCCTCATATAGAGAAACAGCTGCCAACATGGGGTGAGACAGTTCTCCTAAATTCGGCAAAATTGCCCGAAAAAGTTGAATATTGTAAATAGTGGGCCGAAAAATTGGATCTCTGCCCCCAAATTATCGAGATATCACAAGTAAAAACAACCCTCCCAAACCAAGCCGGGTCCCATTTCGCTCTGAATTCAGTAAGGTTTCGCACGGCATATGACAACATATGCCAGAAAAGAGCGTTCTTAAAAGTTTCCCCTGACAGCCAGCTGACAGCGAGCGGTCACACAGACAAAGGTCACACAGGCAAAGGTCACACAGGCCGGGTTAGATTTCGCGAAGATAGCGCATCACCGCTGTACGTACGGACTGGTCGCCCTGATTGCGCGATTCTGAAATAACTGATCTCAGATCATTAAGGTCAATACGCGTTAACAATGACTTAACGGGCCCAATTGATGCAGGCCGCATGGACAAGGTGCGCATTCCCATGGCCGCAAGACAGGCCGCCTCGATGGGGCGACCGGCATCTTCACCACAAAAGCTGAGAGGCGTTCCGGACGTCTCACAGCGACCGACAATCTGTTCAATAAAGCTTAGAAAACTGACGTTCAGCGTGTCATACCGCTTGCGAACCCGCTCGTTTTCGCGGTCTGCAGCAAAAAAGAACTGCTTCAGATCATTGCCGCCAATAGACAGAAAATCGACTTCATCAAAGAATTTCTGAGGGGCAAATGCCAGAGACGGGGTTTCTAACATCGCGCCGATTTCAAGGGTTTCAGGCAGGACATGTCCCAGAATACGCTCTCGCTCCAGCGTCTTGTTTACTTCTTCTCTTGCGGCGCGAAACTCTTCGGCCTGGGCAACAAAGGGGAACATCACAGTAAGTGGACGACCATTGGCGGCACGCATCAAGGCCTGCAACTGCATCCGCATCACACCCGGCTTGTCCAAACCCACCCGAATGGCACGCCAGCCCAAGGCCGGATTCGGCTCATCGTTGGGCTTCATATAGGGCAGGACTTTGTCTGAGCCGATATCCAGGGTCCGAAACACAACCCGCTTGCCATGGGCTGCGTCCAGAACCCGTTTATACAGCTCAACCAATTCTTGCCGTTTTGGCATCTGGTTGCGCACCAGGAACTGCAATTCGGTCCGAAACAGGCCGACACCCTCGGCCCCAGACCCTTCGAGCGAGGGCAGATCTGCCATCAACCCGGCATTCATGACCAGATCAATCTTCTGACCATCCAGCGTTACCGCTGGCTTGTCACGGATCGAGACATAGCGCTCCTGCGCCTGGGCCAACATGGCGATTTTGTCGCGAAATGCACTGACAACACTGTCGTCCGGGCGTAGATGCACCACGCCCTGCTCGCCATCCACCATGATATGGTCGCCATTCAGCGCCTCATTGGTGATCCGTTTAGTGTTCACCACCAGCGGAATTGCCAGCGCGCGTGCCACAATGGCTGCGTGAGACCCCACGGACCCCTCTTCCAGAATGATGCCTTTGAGGTTGCGACCGTATTCCAGCAGCTCGGCGGGGCCGATATTGCGCGCCACAAGGATCGGGTCATCAGGCAGCTCGGCACCGGTTTCCGCGCCCTGCCCTGTCAGAATGCGCAGCAAGCGGTTGGACAGGTCATCCAGATCGCTCAGCCGCTCACGCAGATAAGAATCCTGGACCTGGGACATCCGTGCCCGGGCCTGAGATTGCTCCTTCTCGACGGCGGCCTCAGCGCTGAGACCACGCGAGATATCTTCCTCCATCCGCCGCATCCAGCCCTTGGAATTGGCAAACATCCGATAGGCTTCAAGGACTTGCAGCTGTTCCTTGTCGCCATTTTGCGAAATCTCGAGCATCTTGTCGACGCCGACACGAAGCTGTTCCACAGCTTCATTGAGACGCTCCAACTCGCGCTCGGGATCATCGGCAATCGGGTTTGTAACGACAACACGGGGTTCATGCAGCCAGACATGCCCTTCGGCTGCGCCCTCCTGGGCTGCGGTACCGGGCAACAGGACAGGCTGTTGATGCAACGGTGACAGCGCCGCCCCCTCGCCGACAAAGGCGCCAAGTTCGGTCATCTCGGCGATAACCATTGCGACCACTTCTAGCGCATAGACCGCATCGGCAGAAAATTCCCGCGCCTCTTTGGATTGCACGACCAGCACGCCGAGCATTTCGCCCAGACGCTGGATCGGAATGCCGAGGAAAGACGAAAACCGTTCTTCGCCGGTTTCCGGCATATAGCGAAAGCCCTTGGCATTTGGCGCATCAGGCGTGTTCACCACCTTGCCAAACTTGGCGACGCGCCCGACCAGACCTTCGCCAACCCGCATCCGCGTCTGATGCACGGATTCCACATTCAGACCTTCGGTGGCACAAAGCTCAAGCGTGTCATCATCGCGAAACAGATAGACCGAGCAGACCTCAGTCCCAATGCTATCAGCGATGAGATGGGTAATCTTGTCCAGGCGGGCCTGGCCGGGATTCTCCCCAGCCATGGCCTCACGCAAGCGGCCAAGCAGCTTGCGGCTTTCAGATTCAGTACTTTCGACCATGGGCCCTGTTCACATATTCTTTTTGTGGCAGGTGGCCCAATTCTTTAGGCCACCTTGTCCAGTTCAAAGGCATCATGCAGTGCTTGAACCGCAAGTTCCATGTATTTCCGATCTACAAGGACGGAAATCTTGATCTCTGAGGTTGTAATAACCTTAATGTTGATACCCTCATCCGAGAGCACCTTGAACATCTTGGCCGCAACACCCGATTGCGAGCGCATGCCAATTCCCACAACCGAGACTTTGGCGACATCTTTATCCGCCACCAGTTCAGCATAGTTCAGCTCCCCCTGCTCCTTGATGCCCAGCAGTGCCTTTTCGGCGCGGCTGACCTGATCAGTGGGGCAGGAAAAGGTCATGTCCGTACGGCCATCTTCCGAGATATTCTGCACAATCATATCGACATTGACGCCGCCATCGGACAGCGCATTAAAAATGATCGCGGCGATGCCTGGGCGGTCAGCGACCGACATCAGGGTCATCTTGGCTTCGTCGCGGGAATAGGCCACACCGGCCACAACATTGGATTCCATGATTTCCTCCTCGTCGCAGACCAGGGTTCCGGCCTCGTCGGACTGTTCTTCAAAACTAGAGAGAACGCGCAGTTTCACCTTGTAGCGCATTGCCAGCTCAACCGAGCGGGTCTGCAGCACCTTGGCCCCCAGCGAGGCCAGTTCCAGCATTTCTTCGAATGCGATCTTGTCGAGCTTGCGGGCTTTGTCGCAGATGCGCGGATCGGTGGTATAGACCCCGTCCACGTCCGTGTAGATATCACAGCGCTCAGCCTCAAAGGCGGCGGCAAAGGCCACAGCAGTGGTATCCGACCCACCGCGCCCAAGCGTGGTGATACGCCCTTCGGGACTGATGCCCTGAAAACCGGCAACCACGGCGACGCGCATGCCTTCGGCAAACTTGGCATTGATGTTTTCCGGTGGGATCTCTTCGATCCGGGCCTGACTATGGGCGCTGGTGGTTTTCAACGGCACCTGCCAGCCCTGCCAGCTGCGCGCGGGCACATCCATTTCCTGCAGCGTCAGCGCCATAAGGCCAGCCGTTACATTCTCACCAGACGATACCACCGCATCATATTCGCGGGCATCAAACAATGGTGAGGTCTCGTTGACCCAGCCAACCATCTCGTTGGTCTTGCCTGACATTGCCGACACGATAACGATGACGTCATAGCCCTTGGCTACTTCGACACCGACGCGTTTTGCAGCGCGGCGGATCCGGTCGAGGTTGGCGACAGAGGTGCCACCGAATTTCATTACTAGAACGGGCATGGGCAAATCGTCTCCGTGCGCTCGCTGTTTCCGATCATGGCGTCTTAGGCGACAGCGGTTTCAAGGGCAAGGCTGCGAATTGTAGCGATACACCTTATATGGTGCCCTCCGACGATCTGCCGCAGCTCGGTCCGCACGCAGCCCGCCTCTTATCCCAACCTCAGGCACGCCAGAAGCGCACCGTGAGAATTGCATAAACTGCCATCAGCTCCAAACGCCCGATCAGCATCGCACTGCTCAAGATCCATTTGGCACCGTCATTCAGCGAAGCGAAATTGCCAGCAGGTCCAATGGTGTCCCCCAACCCCGGCCCCACATTGGCGATTGCCGTGGCAGCCCCTGAGACAGCTGTGACAAAATCCAGGCCGGTCAGCGCAAGCGCCCAAGCAACAATCCCCATCGTCACCACAAAGAACATGAAGAACGAGATGACCGAGCTGAGCACATCCGGACCCACCGGGCGGCCTTCGAAGCGGGGCACAAAGATCCCATGAGGGGAGCGGATCCGCTGAATCTGCACCCGGATGGAGGCAAAGAGCAGCTGATAGCGGAAAATCTTGACCGAACAGGCGGTCGACCCCGCACAGCCACCGATCATACCGACAAAGAAGAACAGCATCACCAGAAAGCTGCCCCATTGCATGTAGTCCGTACTGGCATAGCCGGTCCCGGACATGATCGATGTAATATTGAACAGGGCCTGGCGCACGGCCAATTCAGCATGATGCGGAAATCCGAAATACAGCACTGCGGCCGTCACCAGAACCAGGATCGCCAACGTGCCCAGAAACGCGCGGATCTGGCTGTCGCGAAACATCGGTGTCGTCTGCCCATTCACCAGCTGCACATAGCGCACAAACGGCAAGGCCGCGAGGATCATAAAAACAGAGGCGGCATATTCCGCCGGACCGCTGAAGGCCCCAAAGGAGGCATCGTAGTTGGAAAACCCCCCAGTCGCGATCGTCGTCATTGCATGGACCAGGGCGTCAAATCCTCCCATGCCCAGCAGCACGTAAACCAACATGCATATCAACGTCAGGCCGACGTAGATCATCGAGATTTGTTTGGCGATCGCCTGCGCCCGCGGGAGAATTTTCCCAAAGGTGTCAAAGGATTCCGACTTGAAGATCTGCATACCGCCCACCCGCAATTCGGGCAAAAACACCATGGCGACCACAATGATCCCGATACCGCCCAGCCACTGCAGGATACCGCGCCACAACAACAGCCCCTTGGGCAGATCATCCAGTCCGGAAATCACTGTCGATCCCGTCGTGGTCAGGCCGGACATTGCCTCAAAGAACGCATCGGTAAAACTGAGATCCGTCACCCCAAGCATCAAGGGCAGCGCGCCAAAAATCGGCAGGGCCACCCAGACAAATGTCGTCAGCAAAAAGGTCTGTTGGATGGTTAATCCCTGGTGATCACCACTGGCACAGCTCAGCGCCAGCAGCGCCCCTGCCAGCATGGTGATCACAGCGCTTTCCAGAAACACCGGCCACTCGCCCCGCCCTTCCAAAAGGTCAGCAAGAAAAGGGAACACCATCGTGGCCCCCAGGATCACAACCAGCAGGCCGATCACATATCCAACAGGTCGAAAATCCAACATGGGGCGAGCGTTGGCCTCCTGGGGCGAAACTGTCAAGTCAAAGGCGTCTGACGTAATAGCAATGGCACGACCGGTCACTGGACCACGCACACGCGAGGCTGCGCCGCTCCCCTAGCCCTGATGGATCAGTGTCGAGAACAGGCGTGGATCCAGGCTGGTGTTGGAAAACAACGGCCCCTGCGTCAGAATGCTGATGGCATCATGACTGTGCAGGCTTTCCTGATGGCTGGCGACGATGCGGAAATCGCTGATTCGACCATCGTTCTGCAGGGCCTCGCAGAACAATCGGGCTGCATCTTCGACAAAAATCGGATTGGCGGCGTTGAGCTCGGCAAAGGCCTGCTCGTCCTCGCGTTTGACCATGACTTGGGTTTCGGTCGGCACGGCCTTGCGACAATGACCAATCAGATCCTCAAACCACAGGCACTCCGCTTTGGGATCGACCGACACAGAAATGCGCGCCACCGAGCGTTGCGAATGCGGCGTTGCCAGCTGGCCGCGTGACTGGCGGGCATGTTCGCTCAGCTCCAGCGAACAGGGGCAGGTCGAGGAATACACATAGTCAAGATGCATGATCTTGTGGCGCTGGCCCTGTGCCTGCACCAGCTCAAGCGCGATGTCGTAATACTGATAGCCAGACAGGCCAGAACGCAGGCTTTCAATCCGTACAGGGAACGAAAACCGCATCTGGATGCGGGCGTCCATGCTATCCAAGTCCGTCAGATAGTCGCTCAGCGCAGCTTCCATCACCTCGAAACTAAAGGTTTTTTCCGCGTGCTTGTAAAACGACCGCATGATCCGGGACATATTGATGCCCTTCTTGCCCGCCTCAAGGCTGACAGAGCCGGTGATCGAGGTTTCCAGCGTCAGATCACCATCATCCCGGGTGTGAAAGCGGATCGGCAGGCGGAAATTGGAAATCCCCACATGCTGGATCTGCTCCTTTGCGCCACGGATCAGACTGGCAGGCCCGTTCTGCAAATCCGGCAGCGTTGCGCGATAGGTCTCGTCAGATTTGAAATCTTGCGGGTAGTCACGCGACAGATCCGGGTAATTGCCCACCTCACGGTCAGGCAACAGGCGCGCCACAGCCGGGTCGAGCTGGGCAACCTCCGTGGGGGTCGCAGCATCGGCCCATTGGCGCAACAGGGCCAGCGCCGCTTCGGCGTCCTGGCGGTCGGGGGCTTCGGACAGATCACGCGTGGGGATGTTCATGGCACAATGCACTCCGCATAGCGCCGCCCTGCAGTGGCGGCGTTCAACTGGTTTAGACCTTTACGGCGCAGAATTCAAAACGGATCACTCAAATACGGCAGGTTTCAGCCCGGATCAGACGAAAGAGACCAATCCGGGGAAATCCTGAAGCATTGGCCGCGCTTAAGCCTGCGCAGCAGCCAAAGCCTGCTTAAGATCGGCAACAAGATCATTGCCATCCTCAAGCCCGACAGAGAAACGTACCAGCCCCGGTGTGATACCCAATTCGTCCTTGAGCTCATCAGACAATCGCTGATGCGTGGTCGTCGCCGGATGCGTGGCAATGGATTTTGCATCCCCCAGATTGTTGGAAATCACCGGAATGGTCAGCGCATTCAAAAAGCGGAAGGCTGCGTCCTTACCGCCCTTGAGATCAAGCGACAACACAGTGCCGCCCCGCCCGCCCAGTTGGCTCTGAACCAGTGCGTGCTGAGCATGCCCTTTCAGGCCCGGGTAGATTATGCGCTCTAATACGGCATGCCCCTCAAGCGCTTCGGCGATCTGCAACGCGGTTTCAGCCTGCGCCTTGACCCGCAGATCAATCGTTTCCAGACCTTTAAGCAGGGTCCAGGCATTAAACGGGCTGAGGCTGCCGCCAGTGTGTTTCATATAGGGTTCGAGTGTGCCGCGAATGTAGTCTTTGGTGCCCAGTACCACGCCGCCCAGCACCCGACCCTGGCCGTCGATATGTTTGGTCGCAGAATAGATCACCACATCAGCGCCCTGCTCAATCGCTTTGGAGAACACTGGCGTCGAGAAGACATTATCCACCACAACGGTTGCGCCGAACTCATGCGCAATGCAGGAGACCGCCGCAATATTGATCACCTCTAGGGTCGGGTTGGACATGCTTTCAAAGAACACCGCCTTAGTGTCCGGGCGCATCGCCGAACGCCACTGGTCGAGATCGGTGCCATCGACAAATGTAACCTCAACCCCATAGCGGGTCAGTACATTTTCCAAAATATAAAGGCAGGAGCCAAACAGCGCCTTGGCCGAGACCACGTGATCGCCCGCCTTCAGGATTGAGGTCAGCGCGCCGCTGACCGCCGCCATCCCCGAGGCCGTCGCAAAGGCGTCTTCGGCGCCTTCCAGCATGGCGATGCGATCTTCGAACATCGCCACCGTAGGGTTGCCGTAGCGGGCATAGATGAACTCATCCGGGCCTGTTTCAATGAACCGGGCCTCAGCCTGTTCTGCGGTATCGTAGACAAACCCCTGGGTCAGAAAAATCGCTTCGCTCACCTCGTTATACTGGCTGCGGCGCGTGCCCCCGTGCACCAGCTTGGTGCGGTTGTTCCAGGTTTCACTCATCTCATGTCCTCCTGCGCCTGTAGCGCAACAAAAAACCCCCGTCCGGCCAAGCGAAAGGGGGTCCTTCACATCCTGACCTCTTTAGCGGAATGTTTAACGTGGCCCGCAATCCGGCTACAAATCTACCACGCCCAAAGAAATACTCTTTGGAAAATTAAAATTGCGTAATATCAAAAGCTTGTGCGATCAATAAAGCCCTTCATCACGACATCTCAACTCTCAACCCTAAAACTCGGCATTGGTATGCCTCGGAGGCATTCCTAAATTCCCAAGGCATACTCTGACACTACAAAGCAAGATTCTTTGTAGACAGGAGAACTGTACGATTTTCTGCAGTACGGCAATGGACCGCATCAACGCAAGTCTGAAATCTTCCAAATACGTTCTTGTTACCTCATCAACCCTGAATCCAAAATTTCTAGAGTACAGCTTCCAGCCCAAAGTGACCGGTGCGAAGCGAGGTTGGTTCTCGCTGCCGCACATGCACAAATCGCACCTCGACTTCCTGGAAACGGACATTCAAGCTGTCAAACGCGGCTTTTTGCCCTCAAGTTCGGCAGTGAGCCCAGAGCAACCGTTCTTGGCAAGTCATCTGAAGTGCCTTACGCATTGCGTAAGGAAAAACGAAGAAGCAGGTCAACGCAATGTCTCCATTGAATAAACTCGAACGTATTGGGGCTTGGTACGATCAGGTTTTCTCTGGAGATGTTGCGGTTTTTAAAGCTCAGGAGAGCCCTGACTGCATTCGCGAGGTCGAACATCTATCTGGTGAAACTTTCCCTCCAGAAATCCGTGAACTCTATCAAAATTATGATGGGGAAGTGCCAGCTCAGCGAGGCCGCATATTGGGCCACAGCTTGGTCAGTCTAGACTGGATGAAAAAGTACCTGCGTGAAGCAGTGGAAGCAATAAAGCCAAAGAACCCGTCAATTCCCGACGTGGCACAAGCGGATCGTTATGTGAATGAGATTGTTGAGGTTGTTACCAAATCGATAGATCGCCCACCTTTCGAAAATGCGAAATACGGTTGGCATTGGTTGGATTTTGAATGCGGCCCAGCGTCTATGGGCGGCCCCTATCTTTACGCCTCGGCGTACACAACCGGTAGGGATCGCGAAATCTTGAAATTATCTGGTGAGGCTAAAGATGAGATTTGGCGTTTGGCAAGGCTATTCAACAGGATGGAGAAGGAAGCGTTCGGTTGGGACTTTCTGAAGTTCAGAATTTCTGGTCACGGGGCAATTGATCTAGAACGGTGCTACCACGACACTGGCGCTGAGTTTCTGAGTTCTCTTCCCGAAGGGGCAATCAGAATAAAAGACTTTCACAACAAGTGGTTGCCAGTAATCCACGACGGGGGCAATAACTGCATTGGAATTGATCTTGATCCCGCCGACAGAGGGACACGCGGCCAAGTTATCGTGTTTGGGCGGGATGAAGACGAACGTTTTGTTGTCTCGCGCAGCTGGGAGTGTTTTTTGGATCATTTGCTGCAATTGATCGAAGACGAAGGTCAGGCTTTTCGCGAGGAGAGGCATCTGCACGACTATCTTAAAAGCGAATTGTTCGCTCGTTGAGAGCTGAAGGTAATTTTTCGTATAGACACCTCAAAAGTCTGCTTTGTCCCGCTCAGCCAACCTTGACTCCTGCCTCAGTACCGATTTGGTGTGCTGGTGCCGCAAGTCCGCTGTGAGCCCTTAGTGACCGATGCTGCGCGGTAAATTAATGTCTGCAGAAGAGTTACTTCCTGAGAGGGTTTAAGCGGGACAACAAGTACTTTGATAACGATGGCTTGGGCGTAGTGGGGTTTTGCGAGAGCTTCAAAACAGGCTCTTCGGCCTTCTGATTTCCGTAAATATCAGAAACTAATCTACGGTGAGCTATCGTGTCTGTCCCGTCGATGACGTTTTGGTAGCCTGCTAGAATGTCAGCAGCATCACCTGCCTGATCTATACCGTAGTGGGCGACGATTTCTTCGATTGCGAGAGTATTCTGACCTTCGGCAATGAGGCTAGCCCAACGCAGAGCCCTATATCTATCTGCATCTTGATGGTCAGCAACGACCTTTGAGAATGGTTTTGATGCGACTTCCCGCCGCGCAGTTTCCGCCATTCCAATAATCGTATTAAAAATCATCCGACTTGCATCTTCGACGTCTGTCAGCCCGTCGGATTTTTCGTGGTTTTCCATAGGCAAAGCCGGGACCTTCCACGCAGCATCTGATCGGAAGGAGGGCGGTTTGTGCAAATTGTCATGCAACCCCTGCGCACGCCAGTGGATTGGATCAACCGCCATTGGTTTGATCCCCAATTCAACTTTCAGAAGATTTTGCATCCCATTAGGTGTCGTGCCTCCAGTTATAAACGCCGTCAGATACCATTCACCTTCTACCTTAAAAATCCATGCTGATTTGCGCTTCCAACCCGTACCTTTGATCAGTGGGTTGAGGCCCTTGATTGCTAGATCTTTGAATCTCTGCCCGCACCGTTGACGCTGATAAAGGGTCATTTCTTTAGTTGGAACGATTGGCTTTTGCGTTTGGGTCATTGAATAACTCTTGAGGCAATCTTCATGAAAATGAACGCTTTCACTCATGATTGGTTCTGTTTCAAATAGATCCGCATCGATCCATTGCCGAACACTATAAGCAGCCATTGGGTTTCGCAATTTTAATGTCAGCAAAGTCCGCAAAGCGTGAGTTAACCGGGTCTGTGGCTTCGCAACCGCAGCGAACGGCGGGTTTGCTGTACTGCATCGCAGCAGTGTAGATCTGGTGTGGCCCGAAAATGGCACCGCATTCGTGACTTTGCAAAGGTCACAACCTGCGCATAGTTGCCGTTGACGACGAACCGACGCGGGCCGACTGGTCGGAGATCAACCATAGAGTCGCCGGATGTCAGCTCCCAGCCCAAAACAGGCATGGCGTTTGGGTCGGGTATTGGCAAAGCAGACCTTGAAGAGGCCATTTTCCATGGCGGACAGACTTGCCATGTTTACTATGGCTAATTTCAACTCTTTGCCATCCGCAGAGTTTATTTGAAGGCTTCAATATGCCAAGCTCAGTGAAGACGGCGGCTACCCTTTTGTCCGCACTCGTTAGCAATTCTGGGGGAAGGCATCATGAAACGTGAACTTTACGGCTGTCCTTGTTGTAGTGGTACGTTTGGTGGGCTCTTCTCTGTAAACAACACCGTGCGTAATTTGAGAGAGAAAGCGACCAGCGGTACCGGATGGTCCTGTAACTGGGGGATCGACTGGGTGCGTCTTGGTCGACGGGACTTTCTCATGACTGGTGCGGCCGTTGCAGGGCTTTCAGCCTTGTTGCCCAGTGATGGCAACGCGCAGCCTGCAGTATCCAAGCATACCACCACTGTATTCACCAACGGCAAGATACTGACTGTAGACGACGACTTCTCTGAAACTGAAGCCATTGCTGTGCGCGGAAACCGGATTCTGGCGGTGGGCACCAATGGTGAGGTCCGCGCTGTGGCAGGGGCAGATGCGACCGTCATAGACCTGGACGGCAAGACAGTGCTGCCAGGTTTTATCGATGCACATACCCATGTTGTATCGGGGTCGGTCGTCGATGCCATTATGGATTACGTCGGCATGGCCCGCTATTCGACGGTGGGCGAAGTTCTCGACCATATTGCGAGGCGGGCAGCAGAAACACCTGCTGGCGAATGGTTGGTGTTCCGCAATTTTGACCCGGCAGTACAGGAAGGAGCTGACGCTCTAACCTTCGCTGACCTCGACCCGATTTCGACCGTGCACCCGATATTTGTTCTTAATGCCTCCGGCCACCTGGCCTATGCGAATTCCAAGGCTTTTGAAGTCTCCGGCGTGACCAACGACGTCGAGGATCCCCCGGGTGGAGAGTTTGTGCGTGACGCAGATGGTAACCTGACCGGTACAATGAAGAACAATGTCGCGTTTCTCAAGATCGTGGAAAACTACCCTGCCATGATGGCGGTAAACCCGGTCGACGGCCTGATCGGGTTGTTGGATAAATGGACGAAATTTGGCCTGACAACAGTCTCTGAACTCAGCCTTGGTGCGCTGGCGCAGTCTCCTGCGGATGCGCAGGTGATGGCTGCCGCCGCACAATCGGGCCGCATGAAGGCACGCATTCGGGCCTATCCGTTCTATACCCTTGGGGCTGAAGTCTGGGACGAAGCTGGTATTATGCAGGGCAATGGAAACGCGCTGGCGCGCATCACTGGCTATAAGCTTGTTGCCGACGGCTCCAACCAAGGTTTTACCGGCCTGCAACGCGAACCGTACCTGGACAGCGACAACCGCGGCCTGGCCTATATGCAGCCCGAAGAGTTGACCGCCGCCGCGCTGGAACGGGCGGAAAAGGGCTGGCACCTCGCGATCCACGGCAATGGCGATGCCGCCATCGACAATATTCTCGACACCTGCGAGGCCCTGCGAGATGCGGGGATCGACATGTCCCGCGTCCGCCCGCGTATCGAGCACTGCTCGATCCTTCACGATGAACAGATCAAGCGGATGAAGGATCTCGGCGTTTCGGCAAGTTTCCTCATCGGCCACGTTCATTTCTGGGGCGTTGCCATGCGCGACGAGGTCTTCGGCGAAGAAAAAGCCCAACTCCTTGACCGCTGCCGAAGCGTAGAAGAGGCCGGGGTCGGATTCACCCTACACTCTGACTTCATGGTGACCGATCCAAATCCGTTACATATGATTGAGATGGCTGTGACCAGGCGCACCTGGAAAGAACCCGACTATGTCCTCGCCCCTGAGGAGACGATCTCCGTCGATTCCGCCATTCGTGCCATGACCTCTGAAGCAGCGTGGCAGCTCTTCTCTGACCACGAAATCGGTAGCTTGGAGCCAGGCAAACTGGCGGATATGGTAATACTTGATCAGGACCCGCGCGACGTCGTCCCAGATGAGATCAAGAAGATCAAAGTCCTTGAAACGTGGATGGACGGGCGGCAAGTTTTTCAGGCTTGAGCCCTTCAATTTTGCAGTACGCGGTAACGGTTTGAAGACTACTCAGGTGGGTGTATCGTATATGTCGCTTTTGGGCTCGGACTGGGCTTTGGTAGCATCCAGCCCAATTGCTGCTTCGGTGAAAACGCCAAAATTTGCAAAGTCTGTTCCCTGCGCAAAGCCTTCAGCGCTCAATCGTTCCGCTAGTACACCGAGTACATTTACCTAAACAGCCCCGAACAAACGCCCGACGAGAAACGGTCTTTGAGGTTAGCACCTTCCCGATTCGACCCAACGACATTCGATCAGTTTGGTTCAAAATCAGGCGCAAGTATGCCCCAAGGTATTCCTTGGGTGGTTTGCAAAATTTTTCCATTTAAAAATAATTATATAAAGGAAAAGTTGTACGATTACAAATCACACACGCTTGAGATCGCAAATTTCAAGATAGTTTTCATCTCAGGCAAGCTTAGAACCTTTAGCTTGCCCAAGGAAGCCTATGCGAGGGCTCCAAATCTGCCACGCAATTGGCGCAGACTCATGTTCGGGTTCCGTGAGGCTATGCCCCGAAACCGGACCAAAAGCCAGTGTCATATCTACCGATTACAGCCAGTATTCCAGCTCAGGCCCCATTGGCCAAGCGTGGCCGTTTGTCCGAACAATCAGCACCGCTCGACTGTTAGCCGAAGCATAGACAAACTCCCCTTATCCTCAGCCGACTGAAATATCAGGCAAAAATGAACGACAAAGAGAGTAAAACACAGGTGTCTTGGGCTATTCATACACCGGGTATCGCCGAGCCCGCCCAACAGCGGACAAAACGACGAATGCAAAAATCAGCGACGGTATCAACGCCATTTCCGTCCAGAGCAGCCAATCGGCGAGCAGGCCGCCAATCAACGGCAGGATAAACGCGATAAGGAAGCCAATCAGTGTCATCCCGGCGTTCAAACGCGTCACCGCTTGCCCTCTGGCAATGACCGCTGGCAGAGATAGCAAAAGGATCATTTCTATTGTGACCGTAAATCCTGCGACCAGCGCCGAAATCCAGGACGCCCAACCTTGCAGAAAGACAAAGCCCGCAAGCCCAATAGCTGACAACAAACCTGAGACCGCAATTGGCCTGCATGCGCCGATCCATCTAGGCATCGCAAGCACGGCAAACGACCCCAAGAGCGGCATGGAGTTATAAGCAAGAAGCAGCCCTTCGAGGGCCTCATGTTCGCCTCGAGACCGCAACAGAGATCCCGCATAGGCATTGATCACAAAGAAGGTGACAATGGATCCGGCCGCGAGAAATCCGTATTGCCAGACCTTAAGGTCGTTCCAACGCGGCAGAGCGGTCTGTTTCGGGGCAAGATCAGTTGGGACCCGATGAGATTCGGCTTGGAACGCATCTTGGGACACACCTTGAGCGCGTGGCAGCCGGGCCACGGCCACCAAGACTGCAATGCACAGGATCGGTATCGCCCAGAACATCAGAGCCACGCGCCAATCGCCTCCGGCTAGCGGTAGAACCACCGGCAGCGTCAGCCCTGCGCCCGACAGTTCCCCAAGCATCATGCCGTTCAGATAAACCGCGCTTCCCAGTGCCACATGCGACGGCACCCAGGCCTGTGTCGCTGCGGGTAAAGCGGTTTGAAAAACAGCCACTCCCAACCCCATCAGAATTGAGACAAGAAACAACGTCGCCGATGTTGGCACAAATCCCCGTGCAACCGACATCGCAGTCATCACCAGTACCCCTCCGACAATGGCACCACGTAGACCAAACCGCGCGATAATCAGGGCTGCAGGGATAGCCCCAAAGGCCAGTGCGACCACAGGCAGCATGGTCAGGGCACCGATGCCCGCCTCCCCCAGTCCAAAGGCATCCGCGATATCCGCAGCCAGTGGAGGCGCGGACAGAATTGGAACCCTTAATGTCCAGCCAACCAGCCAAAGCAGAGCCAACATGGCAATTGGTTTGGCGGGCAGAACGGGCTTATCGGCAGTTTTGATCATGAGAAAGGTATCGCTAGAAACAGAGAACAATTGGGACGGAGGGGTCACGCAACAAAGTTCTGCCTGCTCTCCTATTTTTGTCCGCAGGTCAAGGCTGCGACTTGCCTCACCTGCTATTGCTGTGTTTTGGTCCAAGGCTCAACAGATTTGAGGACAGAACATGCAGGATCCCCTCTCGCTTTTTTATTGGCCGACTCCAAATGGCTGGAAAATCTCCATCGCGCTTGAGGAAATGAAACTGCCCTATGCGGTCAACCTCATTGATATCTCCAAAGGCGATCAGTTTGCCCCAGAGTTTCTGACGATTGCACCCAACAACCGGATGCCCGCCATCATTGATCCGCAGGGGCCTGATGGCGCGCCTATCTCGCTTTTTGAAAGCGGTGCGATCCTGCAGTATCTGGCGCGCAAGACGGGGCAGTTCTATGGCAGCAGCGAACGCGGCCGGCTCTGCGTGGATCAATGGCTGATGTGGCAGATGGGCGGTCTTGGCCCCATGGCCGGACAGGCACATCATTTCCTGAAATATGCGCCTGAGGCGATCGCCTACGCAAAAGACCGGTATCGCAACGAGGTCACGCGACTTTACGGGGTGCTGGATCGTCAGCTGGCCGAAAACGAATATGTCGCCGGAGACAGTTTTACCATTGCAGATATGGCGATCTGGCCCTGGGCTTCGCTCTGGGAAGGGCAGGAACAGACCCTTGATGATAAACCCCATATGGCGCGCTGGCTGGATCTGTTATGGCAACGCCCCGGCGTGATTGCCGGTCGCAGCCTAGAGGCTGAGCGACGCGGTGATCGGTCCGACAGTCGCGCGCAACAGGTTATCTTTGGCAAAACGGCGGCAGGGCAATAGCCCTGCCCTCCTTATTCGTTCAGCCTGTTTTTCAGGCCTCATCCTCATCCGGTATCCCGTGTTTCTGAAACACTTGTCCCTGGAACATGAAAAACGCAAACATCGCCACCGGCAGGCCAAAGGTCTTGAAATAGACCCAGGTATCGGTCGTCTGCGTACGCCAGATCGCCTCGTTGGCCACAGCAAGGCCCAGGAAAAACATGCAGATACGGCGGGTAAGGATCATCCAGCCTTCCTGCTCCAGCGGCATCAGCTCTTCCATGACGACCTTGAGGTAACTCTGCCCGCGCAGCAGACCAAAACCGAGAATGCCGCCAAACAACAAATAGATCAGCGTCGGCTTCATTTTGAAAAACCGCTCGTCGTTGAGCCAAACTGACAGCCCGCCCATGAAAACCACCAGAACCAGCGTCGCCAGCTGCATCTTGGACAAATGCCCGGTCAGCTTCCACAGCGCCAGCGTCGACAGGATCATCAGTGGAATGAAGGCCGCCGTGACGATGATAAAGCCCTGGTATTCCTGCCCCGCGATCAGAAAAACCTCTTCGCGCAGCTTCAGATAGCCGATGAAGAACAGCACCACCGGGCCAAGCTCCAGCACCATTTTCAATGTCGGATTTATTTTCTTGCCAGAGCTCTTATCGCCAGCAGTCGTTTCACCAGTCATAGGCTCTCCTGTTCGTCCTTGCGCCCATCATCAGGCCTGTGCGCGTCAGCGGCAGCTCAGCCGCCCATTTCCACTATCACGGCGCCCAGCGCGATCAAAGCCATCAGGGCAATGCGCCGGGGACCAACGGTTTCTTTCAGCACCAACCAGCCGATGAGAGCAGCAAAAACGGTCGATGTCTCGCGCAGCACGGCCGCCTCGCCGACCTTGTCCAGGCGTGTGGCCAGCATCACCGCCCCAAAAGAAGCAAAGGCCACCAGCCCACCAAACAGCCCCTTGATTGCCAAGGGCCCAAGAGCGGGACGATCCGACATGCGGCGCCAGCGCAGATAGGCATAGGGCGGCATCGCCAGGCCATCGATCATGAAAAACCAGGCCAGAAAGGTGAAAGGGTCTGCGGTGGCGCGAATACCATAGGCGTCATAGGTGGTATAAAGCGCCACAAACAGCCCGGTCACCAGCGCGAGAAACATCGCCAGCCCCAGCGTTTCGCGGTGGGTTTCCAGATAACGGTAGTTATAGGCTGCAAGACCAAAGATACCGGCCAGCAGAACGCCAACCCCTGCCCACTGAACCAGCGAAAAGACCTCGCCAAACAGGTAGTAGGAGCCGATTACGGTAAACAATGGCCCGGTGCCGCGCACCACGGGATAGACCACCGTATAGCTGCCCTTGGTATAAGCCAGCGCCTGCAGGACCTTGTAGGCAACATGAATAACCCAGACCACGGCAAAGATCGGCCACATATGGGGTTCTGGCCAGGGCACCACAAACAGCGCAAAGGGCGCCGCCATCAGCCCATATGACGCGTCAATTGCCCCACGCGACAACCAGGGATCATGTTTGCCCTTTTGCAGCGCTCCAAAAACCGCGTGCAATAACGCGGCCATGAGGGCCAGCCACAAGGCCGCCTGATGGCCAGCCTCGGTGCCTTCCATGGAGATCAGCCAGTCACTCATGAAAAAAGTCCCAGAATTAGTGGAAAATGAACCCTGGAAATCGTTATCAACTTCGATCCAGCCCGGTCAGGGCTGCGGCAAATTCCTCTGGGTCAAAGGGGGCCAGATCATCGATCTGCTCACCAACGCCAATAGCATGGATCGGCAGGCCAAATTTATCCGCCAGCGCCACCAGTACGCCGCCCTTGGCGGTGCCGTCGAGCTTGGTCATCACCAGCCCCGATACATCTGCCAGTTTCTGAAACGTCTCGACCTGGCTCAGTGCGTTCTGGCCGGTGGTGGCATCCAGAACCAACAGGGTATTATGCGGCGCGGTCTCATCCTTTTTGCGAATGACGCGGATGATTTTGGCCAACTCCTCCATCAGATCTGCGCGATTCTGCAACCGCCCGGCGGTGTCGATCATCAAAAGATCGGCACCGTCTTCCTGGGCCTGGGTCATGGCGTCATACGCCAGACTTGCAGGGTCTGACCCTTCGGGCGCTGTCAGAACAGGCACCCCTGCCCGGTCGCCCCAGACCTGCAGTTGTTCGACTGCGGCCGCGCGGAAGGTATCGCCTGCGGCAATCACCACGCTTTTGCCTGCGGCCTTGAACTGGCTGGCGAGCTTGCCAATGGTGGTAGTCTTGCCAGAGCCATTGACCCCGACCACCAGAACCACCTGCGGGCGGTGGGCGTAGATTGGCATCGGCTTGGCCACCTGTTCCATCACACGCGCAACCTCAGCCGCCAGCAATTCCTTGATTTCACGGGCTGACAGGCGCTTCCCCAAACGCCCTTCGGCCATGTTCGCGGTTACCCGCAAGGCCGTGTCAACGCCCATATCAGCTGCAATCAGCAGCTCTTCGAGCTGCTCCAGCATATCGTCATCCAGTACCCTGCGGGCCTCGGCACCACTATCGCGGCCCATGAGACGGCCAAGAATGCCGGCAGGTTTCGCGGCCTGCGGCTCCTCTGCTGCAGAGGAGCCTGATGGAGAAGCTGCTGGTGAGGGAGCAGCAACCGGAGCAGGTTCTGAAGCGGCCTCAGGCGCCGGAGCCTGTGCCGGTGTTTCCGCAGGAGCCTGAACCGGGGCTGTGGTTTGCAGCGAGTCGGTGGCGGATTGCGCGCTTCCGTCTTCTACAATTGCATCCAGCCCTTCATCCAGTTTGGACGAAGATTTGAACAAGCGCTCCTTGAGCTTTGAAAAAAACGCCATCAGGGCCTCCGCAAAAGGGTTTGCACTTCACCTAATGCGGATTTCGCCCAGTTGCAAAGCGGATGCGACACCGTGCCTAGGAAAAAGACAGATAAAACCCGGCCTGCGCGCCCCAATACAGTGGCCAGACCACATAGGGAGTATAACGGCGCCACGGATGATCCTTGGCCAACACAAAGGTCTCAAAGGCCAAAACCACATCTGACGCCATAAAGGCCAGCGCTGCAGGCAGCACCCAGATCAGGCCCGCGTCCGTCAGGCTGAGCGCTGCAATCCCCATGGCAAGAATGATCGGAATATAACCGATAACCGGGAGTTTCAACGCCCCCGCACGCGGGGCAAGAACCCGGATCATGATACCGCCCAGCGCCAAAATGGCAGTGGTCAACAGAACCTGCGGCCATGCCCAGATCTGCGCCGGAACACTGCTTGCATCCCCAAAAAACAAGACAACATAGGCTAGGTGCCCAGCGGCGAAGGCGGCAACTCCGCCCATGAAGGCTGTCTCTCCGTCGCGCGACAAGCAGAAATCCCCGAGCCCGCACAAAGCCAAGCCCAGCACCAGCCAGATTGGTGCTGCGGCACTCCAGGCAGCCAGTGCCAGCAACAGAACCGATCCGGTTTTCAACAGGCTGCGCAGCGCGCTTGCCTCACGGGCGGTAAAGCCGAGATAGCCCAGCGCTGATACGGCAGCGATACCTTCCAGGATCATGACGAGTGACATGCAAAGCTCCCATTGGTGTATGCATCGAAGGCCAATGCTTGCCCTGCCCGCGCCCTTGCGTCAAAGGTGACCCAGGGGCCGCTTCCGTATATTTCCCCGCCGACCGTCACCGCCCGATGCAGGACCGCACCATGATCTGGTTTGCCCTTGCCAGCCTTTCACCGCTGGCCTTGTTGACCACCTGCTGCCTCTGGGCTGCCGATGTTGCATGGCTTGTCTTGGCGGCACTCGCCTATCAGACCATGGCCATCTTTGTGTTGGATCAGTCCGAGCAGCGTTTGCCTGCCAAAGACAGCCCCCTGCTGGCCGATGCCCTGTCGGTGGTCTTGGGCCTGGGGCATCTGGCGATCCTTTTGCCAGTGCTGGTCACCGCCCGCGCCCTAGACGGGATACAGGGGTTCGCCTTGCTGATTGTGCTGGGGTTGTTCATGGGGCAGGTCAGCCATCCAAATGCGCATGAGCTAATCCACCAACCAGGGCGCTCACTGCGCCGTCTGGGGGTTTGGGTCTATGGCTCGATGCTGCTTGGGCATCATGTCTCGGCCCATCTCAAGGTGCATCACAGCCATGTCGCAACCGCACAGGATCCAAACACGGCCCGACGCGGCGAAGGGTTCTACCGGTTCTTCTGGCGCGCCTGGATCGGATCATTTCGCGCAGGCCTTGCGGCTGAAAACATAGCCCGCGCGCGAAAATCCCACCGCCCCGCGCCGCTGTCACATCCCTATCTTGGCTATGCGCTGATTGCCGGGCTGACACTTCTGGCCGCCGCGCTGGCCGCTGGAATATTCGGGCTCATCGCCTGTGTCTGTGTCGCCATTTATGCGCAGGCACAGGTTTTTCTGGCCGACTATGTTCAGCACTACGGCCTGCACCGCGCCTTGGGGGAAAATGGCAAGCCAGAACCGGTCGGCCCCCGGCACTCCTGGAATGCGCCGCATTGGTATTCCTCAGCGATGATGCTGAACGCTCCGCGCCATTCCGACCACCATGTAAACCCAAAGCGCCGTTTTCCCGGTCTGCAGCTTACATCAGAGATGCCACTGCTGCCGCATTCCCTGCCGGTCATGGCTGTCATCGCCCTGATCCCGCCACTGTGGCATCGGGTCATGGAGCGCGAACTCAGGCATCTACAAAAGGGCCCGCACGCGCAGCAAACCGCTAATCCGATGTAGGTCAGGACACAGAGTTTGGCCAAAAGCCCCAGCTCTGGCAAACTGCTGTCATGCGAAATCTGATGATTCTATTGACCTCTCTTGCGTTGACGCCCGTTGTGGCACTGGCGGCAGAGCCGTTGGGTGCCGAGGATTTTGATCGCTACACCCAGGGCAAGACACTGTTTTACGGCTTTGACGGCACGGCCTACGGAGTTGAACGCTACCTGCCGGGACGGCGGGTGATCTGGTCCTTTCTCGACGGGCGCTGCCAGGAAGGCAGCTGGTATGAAGAGGCCGGCCAGATCTGTTTTCTCTATGAGGACCGAAGTGACCCGCAATGCTGGAGCTTCGAGCTCACCCCCAAGGGGCTTAGCGCCCGGTTTCGCAACGATCCCGAAGCAACAGAGCTCTATGAATCTGGTGATGTAGACGAAGAGATGCTTTGCCTTGGGCCGGATGTCGGCGTCTGACGAGGGAAGTGAGCTTAGCTGGGACTTGTGCCGCGCTAAAACAGCGAACCCTGACCGCCCTCCTTTTCCTCCCGTGCCGGTTTGTCGGCAGTTTTGGCGGCTGGCGGTGTTGCAGTGTCGCCTGCCCCTTTTGATACTGCCCCTGATGAGGCAAGATCAAAGGCACCATCGGCAAATTCGATACTCAATGCCTGTGCGGACGCGGCAGCTACGCGGGTCGTGATGATGTCCTCGCCGCTGCGCACCACCGCGTAGCCACGCGCCAGAGTAGCCTTGTAGCTGAGAATATCCAGCTGTCGTCCTGCGGCGTCCAACTGCTGGCGCTGACGCTCTATCCGAAGGTCCTGGGCTGCGTGCAGCCGGATTGCCAGCTTTTCCAGATCGCCTTTCTGGCGCATGACTTCACGTGCGATCGGGAAAGGAGAAAGCTTGGCTAAGGCCGTTTCCAACATTCCCCGACGTCTTTGAACCAGGCTATGCAGTGTCGCAGGCCGCAGACCGGCAGCCTTTCTCCCCAACTCCACCCGACGGTTTTGCACGCCGGTGATCAAGGCCTGAGGGAGCTTTTCGGACCATCGGTCAAAGCGTTGACGTGGGGAATCCAGCAGGCTTTCCGGGCGTGGCATGGCGCGGGACAAATCGTTCAGACGCTGGCGTCGCTGCTGCACCGCCTGGCTGGACCCGCGCATCAGGCGTGCGCCCTGTTCTTCGACCCAGGCCATCAGGTCCAAGCGCACAGGAACCGCCAGTTCGGCCGCCGCTGTCGGCGTCGGGGCGCGCTTATCAGAGGTGAAATCAATCAGCGTCGTGTCTGTTTCGTGACCAACGGCCGAGATCAGAGGAATATCAGATGCCGCCGCTGCGCGGGCGACCACCTCTTCGTTGAAGCCCCAGAGATCTTCGATGGCGCCGCCACCGCGGGCCACGATAATCAGATCCGGGCGTGGCAAGGCACCACCCGGTGTCATCCGATTGAACCCCTCGATCGCGCGGGTAACCTCGGGGGCGCAGTTGGGCCCTTGCACCGCCACCGGCCAGACCAGCACTTTACGCGGGAACCGCTCGCGCAGACGATGCAGAATGTCACGGATCACAGCCCCCGAAGGCGAAGTCACAACCCCGATGATCTGCGGCAGATAGGGCAGCGGCGTCTTGCGCTCCAGCGCAAAAAGCCCCTCAGCCTCCAGCTGTTTCTTGCGCTTTTCCAGCAGCGCCATCAGCGCGCCTTGGCCCGCGACCGCAACCTCATCCACATTCATGTTGTATTTCGACTGCGCCCCAAATGCCGTGAGACGGCCGGTGACAATCACCTCCAGCCCCTCTTCGGGCACCACGGACAGGCTGGAGATCTGCCCCTTCCAGGTGGTGCAGGCCAGCACGGACCGGTCGTCTTTGATATCGTAGTACAGATGGCCCGATCGCGCCTTGAACACACGCCCGACTTCGCCGCGCACGCGAATGCGGCCGAATGTGCCTTCGAGCGTGCGCTTTATCTCACCGGAGATCTCGGAAACGCTGAATTCAGGCGCGTTCTGGCCGACTGCGGGCTGGCCGGGTACGGAATCGTCAAAAAGGTCGGACACGGGGCACGTCTCTCCTGCGGCAAAGTTGGCGTTCTGAGCCCGCATTCATTGCAGGTTCTTGTTTTGCGGGCTCGCGCAGCATAGAACCCGCCGCAAGCAAGGCAAGCCCCGGCAAATGGCTTTGGGGCCCATGGGCGCATCTGGTTCCATGTCGCAAGACGCGGCTGGGCCACAGATCGGAGAAGACGCAATGAATATCCTTATCCTTGGCAGTGGTGGGCGCGAACACGCCCTGGCATGGGCAGTGATGCAGAATCCCAAATGCGACAAGCTGATCGTGGCTCCGGGCAATGCCGGGATCGCTCAGATCGCGGAATGCGCCAGCCTGGACATAATGGATGGGGCTGCTGTCACTGTCTTTGTTGAAGAAAACGCCATCGGGTTTGTCATTGTCGGCCCCGAAGCACCACTGGCCGCCGGGGTTGCGGACCGGCTGCGCGACGCCGGGGTTTTGGTCTTTGGCCCCTCCGAGGCCGCCGCGCGGCTGGAAGCCTCCAAGAGTTTCACCAAGGAAGTCTGCGACGCAGCCCAAGCACCCACTGCAGGCTATGGCCATTTCACCGATGCTGAGGCTGCCAAAGCCCATATTCGCAAACATGGCGCCCCCACCGTGGTCAAGGCTGACGGGCTGGCGGCAGGCAAAGGCGTGATCATCGCCATGACCGAAGACGAGGCGCTGGCCGCCATCGATGACATGTTTGGCGGTGCCTTTGGCGGCGCCGGCGCCGAGGTGGTGATCGAAGAGTTCATGGAAGGCGAAGAGGCATCGCTCTTTGTGCTGGTTGACGGCGAAGAGGTTCTGTCGATCGGGTCCGCCCAAGACCACAAGCGCGTCGGCGAAGGCGACACCGGTCCAAACACCGGCGGTATGGGCGCCTATTCCCCGGCCCCAGTGCTGACGGCCGAGATCGAAGCCCGCGCAATGGACGAGATCGTCAAACCGACGATGAAAGTCATGGCCGAACGCGGCATGCCCTATCAGGGCGTGCTTTATGCCGGTTTGATGATCAAAGACGGCCAGCCCCGTTTGGTAGAATACAACGTGCGCTTTGGTGACCCGGAATGCCAGGTGCTGATGATGCGGCTTGGAGCACAAGCACTGGATCTGATGCAGGCCGCCGCCGAAGGCCGCCTGGCTGAGGCGCAGGTGAACTGGGGCGATGATCACGCCATCACCGTCGTCATGGCCGCCAATGGCTACCCTGGAGCATATGAAAAAGGCAGTGTGATCAAAGGGCTCGATGCCCTGCCCGAAGACAGCGCCAACATGGTCTTTCATGCGGGCACAGCCTCAAAGGACGGCAAGATTGTCGCCACAGGGGGACGCGTTCTCAATGTCACCGCCCGTGGCAACAGCCTGAAAGAGGCCCGCGACCGGGCCTATGCGATGACAGATCAAATCGATTGGCCCGATGGGTTCTTTCGTCGTGACATCGGCTGGCGCGCCCTCGATTGATCTGGCGCCGACGGTTTTTTTCCGTTTTGAAGGATGGTCTGCCAGCAGCCCTAGGTACCCTGAGTGTCCGGGACTGCTGGCATTCACCAGTGATCATTCCACCGGGTATCATTCCATTGCCGGAATGACGGAAACGCCCATGGTTTGGCCGCCTTTGGAGGCGGTCGGTGAAGCGGTTTTGGCTTTTTTGCCAGCAGCATTCTTTTGAATTGGACCCACTCGATGATTCTGCGCGAAAAAACCGGCCTTTTTGAACTCCTGTTTGCCACTCAGGGATCTGTGCTGCCGCATATCCTGCCCCGGATCATCGGCGTGTCCCTGCTGGCTGTGCTGATCGTCTGGGTAGATCGAAATCTTGTCTCTCTGCCCCATACCAATGTAGCGCCCTTTGCCGTTTTTGGCATCGCGCTCTCGTTGTTTCTGGGGTTTCGAAACAATGCCGCCTATGATCGCTGGTGGGAAGGGCGCAGGCTCTGGGGGCAACTGGTCGCCGACATGCGATCCTTGGGGCGCGAATGCGTCATGTTCCTGCCGGAAGACGCGGCGCGCAATGAGGTCCTGAGACTGGCGCTGAGTTTTTTGCATCTTCACAGGGGCAATCTGCGCAAGATCAGCGACAGTTCGGCGGCAAAAGATTGGTCCGGAGTGGACTTTTCCGATGCCCCGCATCCGCCCTGTGCAGCCCTGAGCGCGCTCAATGCCCGTGCAGCCAATGCTGCCCCGGATGGCTTTGCGCGCAAAGCCCTGTCCGAACGCCTCAGCTCAATTGCTCTGGCCCAGGCGGGCTGCGAACGCATTGCAGCCACGCCATTGCCCTATGTCTATTCGCTGTTGGTGTTTCGCACCACATACCTCTACTGCCTGCTCATCCCCTTTGCTCTGCTTGATGACGCCGGGTGGATGACGCCGCTCTTTGTTGCCATTGTGGCCTATGTGTTTTTTGGCCTTGCCGAAGTGACGGAAGAATTGGCGCACCCCTTTGGCGAGACGGTAAACGGCCTGCCACTGGATGCCATGTGCCGCACGGTAGAGATCTCATTGGCGCCGCATCTCGGTGTAGACGCGCCCAAACCCTTAGCTCCAAAGGGGTACTACCAGAGCTGAAAGGGCTAAACGCCACGTATGTGCCTCCGGCGCTCTGGTCATATCTGTTTTCACAATGACAGACAGCGGTTACAGTCGCGCCAGCCCTGGGAGAAAATATGGAACGACAGCCCTGCCAAGAATCGCTTGATCAGCTCTACGAGGCGCGTGATCTGGCCAGTCTGGCCTTTGATTTTGCCCCCGTTGGCATCGTGGTGACCGAAAACCGGGTGCTGCGGGAGTGCAACCAGCGCTTTTGCGACATGTTCGGATATGAGCGCGAAGAGCTTCTGGATCAGCTTTTTGCCTTTCTCTACCCCTCTGAAGAAGAATTCCAGAACGTCCAAAACCGGGGCGATAAAAGTCTTGGCCAAGGCAACCCTTACTGGGACGAACGGGTGATGCGGCGCAAATGTGGTGAATTGTTCTGGGTCCGCGTGCGAGGGCATACTTTCACCCCGGATGCGCCGCTGGACCGTGCTGTCTGGAGCTTTGCCGACCTGTCCGGCCTGCGGCCTTATCTGCCGCTAACCCAGCGCGAACGCGAGGTCTATTCCTTGCTTGGTGAGGGCCAGACCAGCAAAGAGATCGCACGCTCCCTGAACCTCAGCTATCGCACCGTTGAGGTGCATCGCGCCCGGCTTCTGAAAAAGATGGGCGTGAACAATACCGCCAGTCTGTTTTCTTCGCTTGGCGATATTGGCGGCGACCACGTGGTGCGCAGCAATAGCCCCTGAACGCGTATCAATTACGGGTTGAAAACTGAGGTGTCGCGTGAGTCTTACAGGGTATTGCAAGACATCAAGTGCTGCTCCCCCTCAGGAAACTGCAGAGTTTTGGAACCGCACAATTTGAAGCGACACAGTTTTTGAAGCGATGCAATTTAAAACGAAACCGTTTGATACAACACGGGCATTTGTTCTTCGTCGCTGAAATCACCAGCTGCACGCCGAACATAGATGTCTCTGCTATTGGCAGTCCAGAGCCGCTTGCAGGCTAGCAAGCCCTGTGAAAGCGCCAATATCGCGACTGATGATTTGCTCATCCAGCAGCTGGTTCGCGACAAGGCGCCGCCAGTTTCCATCCACCGTCACCAGCTCGGGGCCCTTTGCGCAGACCCGCAAACCAGAGGTAATAAAGTCATCTCCAATCCGGTGATTGGTGAGCCCCTGTTGCGTTGCAACCTCACGGAGTTTTCCTGCATCAAAACGCCAAATCCGCATGGTCTTGGCCAAATGTGGGCGATCTATATAGGCAAGCTCAACCCGCCCGTCGCCATCCAGATCACCTGCACCAATTGGGGCCAGCCAACGATTGGTGCGCCCGATATGGGGCGTCTCGGCAATCTTTCCATCGGTCCCGTAAAGTGCCAGCGCAGCACCACGGGCCATATCGGTTTCAACCACCATAACTGCGTCTGGATGACCATCCAGATTTAGATCCACCAGTCGCGGCGCCAAGTCTTCAAAGACATGATCCTCCGGGAGTCGGACATCCATCTTTGATGTTACTTGGTCCTTGCCGACCAAGCTGTAGCGAAGCCCAGACCACTCGACAGCGTCTCCTAAAACACCGTGGGAGTAATCGGTTGTTGGATGTGTGAATTGGGCAGAATGGATCTCGACCGGCCAGTTCGGAAACTGACCAGATATGGTATTGTCCCGCGCCAATTCCCCGGCCTCGGCAGCAAGCGGGGCAGCTGCAACGATGACCGCCAGCCGCAGACACAGGTCACGCCCTGCGCGGCGGATAGAACGTGACCCAAGGCGAGACAGAATCCGCCGCGCCTTGGGTCGCATTGCCATCAGATCTGCTTTTCTGGCATTTGAACAATCAAGCCATTCAGATCGTCTGTCACTTTCACCTGGCAGGTCAGGCGCGAGCGCACAGGGTCGGGCTCAAAGGCGAAGTCCAACATGTCTTCTTCCATGTCGTCTTTCGCGGGAAGTTTTTCGACCCAATCCGGGTGGATGTAGACATGACAGGTGGAACAGGCGCAGGCGCCGCCGCAATCCGCCTCGATGCCCGGAATGTTATTGTCGCGGGCCCCTTCCATCACGGTAAGGCCATTGGCCACATCCACAACATGCTCGGTGCCATTGTGTTCGACGTAGGTGATCTTTGCCATAGTCTGCTCTTCCCCTTCTCGGTACTCGCCTGACTGTGTAGCCAAGCCCCCGCCGCTGCACCAGCCCCATTTGCGGCAGGACATGACGCGACTGGACCTTCCGCCTAAATGTTCTATATTTGTTCCAATCATTTTGAGCCAGCCCCTCCCCAGCCCCTCCAGTGAGTAGTCTCGATACAAAGCGTGTTCAGGACCATCACAAAGGCTGAAAAGAACAAAACGGATCCCTCAGATGCGCACCAGCCCCCCCCTGCACCACCCAAAGCCTCACCCAAAGCACCACCCAAAGCCCCAGGCCCAGCCAAAGCCTCAACCAAATTCTGCGCCTGAACCTACGCTTGCGCTGCCCTGGCCACGCCCCCCTGCCTGCCTGCCTGCCAATCGCCTGCAGGAGCCGCCCGAAAACGCCCGCATAACGGTAGCCGGGCTGGTCATTCTGCGACAACGCCCGGGCACCGCCAAGGGGGTGATCTTTCTGACCCTCGAAGATGAAACCGGCATCGTCAATATCATTGTCTGGCGCAAGTCCTACGACCGTTTCCGCCGTGCCGTGATTGCCGGACGCCTGCTGCGCGTGACAGGCCGGTTGCAGCGCGCCCATTCCGTTTCCCATCTGATTGCCGAGGACATTGAGGATATTTCCCCAATGCTGGATCTTTTGCTCAGCGAACAAGGGCGTACAGGGGATCCGACCTTTGCGCCGCCTCAGGATCTGGTCTAGTCTCACGCCAAACTGCAGGCCAACGCGCCGCCATGGGCAATCGAGCATGATCAGACCGCGACCTCTTCTATATGTCTCTCTGCGATTGCTCGCCTTCCTTAGTCTGGTTGCCTGCATGCCCGCACCGCCCACCGTGCCCCCTCCCGGTATCCCGGCCGCACCACCCGGAGCGCCTGAAGGCACCTGTTGGCACCGCAACATCAGCCCGGCTGTCATCGAAACCGTGACAGAGCAGGTGATCGTCCGGCCCGCAGAGCGGGATGCCGCCGGTAACATCCTCAAACCGGCAACCTTCCGCACAGTCACCCGCCAGGACATCATCCGCCCGCGCAGTGACAGCTGGATAGAGACCCCCTGTCCAGAGCAGATGACCCCCGGCTTCATTGCCTCTGTCCAGCGCGCCCTTGCTGCGCGCGGATACTATCAGGGGCCGATCACCGGGCGGATGGACGCGAGCACCCGAATCTCGTTGCGGCGCTATCAAAAAGAAGCCGGCTTGGACAGCAGCGCACTGTCACTGGATACTGCACGCCAGCTCGGCCTGATCGCCGTCATCCAGTAGTTTGAGCCGCATGGTGCTCCTCTGAGGCACCAGGGGTGAGGCACCACGCGCCACAGAATTTCCAATCCGGGTCAAGCTCTGCTAAAAGCCCAATGTAGCCCGCCCCCACTATCCGGAGCGAAGCCTCCAAGAGGTCCCAAGACCCAATAAACAAACAACGGAGACCCGCGAGATCATGCGACAGGACCGCCTGCCGGAGACCGGATTCCTTTCCGGAGCCTCGGCCCCTCTGCGCCAGATGCTGAACAGCCAGGCAAGCGAAATCCGGCTTTCCAACGGGGAAGTCCTGTTTGAACATGGCGATACCGGCGATGCTTTTTACGCCATCATTGAAGGCTCTCTGGAATTCTCTATCCTGTCCGCTGCGGGGCGCAAGCTGACCCTGGACCTGATGCGCCCTGGAGCCGTCTTCGGAGAGATCGTGCTGTTTGATCCCGGACCGCGCACCGCAACCGTCACCGCTGCCGAACCCAGCCGCCTGCGCCGCCTGCGCAATCGCGACATCCTCGCCCAGATCCAGCAGCATCCGGAGCTGGCTGGTGATTTGCTGCGGCTCGCGGGTCAGCGCATGCGCTGGATGAACATGCAGCTGAACGAGCAGGTGTTTTTGCCGATGCCGGTGCGGCTGGCACGAAAATTGCTGTATCTTGCCCCAGACAACGGCGATGGACGCATAGCCCTGTCGCAGGCGGAGCTGGCGGAATATGTCGGCGCCACCCGCGAGGCCGTGTCCAAATCGCTTTCGAATTGGAAGCGCAGCGGCCTGATCGAAATCAGCCGCGGCGGCTTGCAGATCCTCGACCGTGGTGCGCTGGCGCTTTTGGCGGAACCCGAATCCATTTAGTCCAGCGAGATGGCTTAACAGAGAGGTTGTGTCGCAAAGACCATTGCAATGCCACCTCCAACAGCTTCGGCACGTAAACATGGCAGAACACCACAAAGAAGGGCAGCGCAGAAGAAAGGCCCATCTTGCGGGCCATCCAGAGTGGATGGAGTATCCCCGTACCCGGCCCAGAGCCCTGAAAGCTGGCGTGGATTTTTTCTTCACGGGTCGCATGTGCAAGAACCGCCACTACAACTTGCGCACGGTTTTGGGCTCTCGCTGTGTTGCCTGCGAAAGCCAGACACAAGACATCAGCCCCTCACTAGAGGCCTTTTTGCAGGACTGGCTCCACAAAAGCTAACTGCGGACCTGTCGGGTGCCAGCCAGTGCCCCGATTGCGCGCCAGCTCTTGTTCAAGAAGGCTTAGACCATCGAATTCGGCAGGCCAACCGCACGCACCAAGCCTTGCCCTGAGGCCAAAGTCGCCGAACCGGAAAGTCGCCGAACCGGAAAGGGCAAAAATTTAAACATTTTCGCCTCGGCTGTGAACCAGATCACAGATGGCTACTGCCCAGCATGTCATGAAGCCCTTACGGCAGACATTATCATTCCATCCCGATGACTGCCTGTCCCATAAAAGAGCCATGTGCCCGCCAGCACATGGCTCTTTCCCTTTGTGAAATCGCACCTTCACCGCTGGACCGATCCTGCGCACAGGCGCGCGCCTCTTCCCCCTTCAGACAACAAACGAAAAAGGCCGGGCACCAGCCCGACCTTCCCTGATTTTTAACAGCCCTTGGGTTTTAACAGCGCTGTGAAATCACCCAAGCGTCAATACGCCTGTGAACTACTCCACGAGGTTAAGCGCGACAAACCGTGGCTCACCATTGCGGCGGACAAGCAGCAACAGAGATTTACGACCGGCCTCATTGGCCTCCGAAATCCGGCTCTCAAGGTCGGAAATTGTCGTCACTTTCTGCTGGCCGGCCTCGGTGATGACATCGCCAGCCCGCAGCCCCTTCTCCCAGGCTTCCGAGACTTCGTTGACCGACAGAATCACAAGACCCTCGATGCTATCCGACAGGTTCAGCTCCTGGCGCAGCTTGTCGTTCAGCAACCCGACTGTCAGACCCAGAACTTCCTTCTCGGTCACTTTGGGGCCAGCGTCGCCATCGCTCTCGCTGGCTTCGGGCTGACGCTCAGCCTCTTCGCGCCGCCCCAGCGTCACCTTCAGGGTTTCGGTCTTGCCGTCACGGTAAACCACGACACGGACTGTTTTACCGACTTCGGTATTGCCGACAGTGCGCACCAGGCTGCGGGTGTTCTTCACCTCAGCTCCATCAAAGCTGAGGATCACATCACCAGCCTGAAGCCCTGCCTCCTTGGAAGGCCCGTCCGGTACATCCGTGACCAGAGCGCCCTTGGCATGATCCAGCCCCATCGCTTCGGCCACGTCTTCGCTGACATCCTGGATGCGGACACCCAGCCAGCCGCGTCGGGTTTCACCATACTCCTTGAGCTGCGCGACAACCTTGGTCACCACATTGGAGGCCATCGAGAAACCAATGCCGATCGAACCACCATTGGGCGACAGGATTGCAGTGTTCACACCAACAACGTCACCATCCATGTTGAACAGCGGACCGCCCGAGTTGCCCCGGTTGATCGCCGCATCGGTCTGAATATAGTCGTCATAAGATCCTGAAAGTTCACGATTGCGAGCGGAAACGATCCCTGCGGACAAAGAAAACCCCTGCCCAAGCGGGTTGCCCATGGCCACCACCCAGTCGCCGACACGTGCGGTATCGCTGTCGCCAAAGGTCACAAATTTCAGCGCAGCCGGTGCTTCAACCTTCAACAGAGCGATGTCGGTGTTGGGATCGGTTCCAATGACCTTGGCCGGTAGCAGCTTTTTAGGCTGGCCATCTCCGGGGAAGAATTCGATCTCGATCTCATCAGCCTCTTCGATGACGTGGTTATTGGTGACGATGTAGCCATCTTCCGAGATCACAAAGCCCGACCCCAATGCAGAAGAGCGCCGGGGGCGATCACCATTGGTGCCGCCATTGCGGTCCTGAAATTCGCGGAAGAAATCCTCGAATGGGGAGCCTTCGGGTACGATGCCCTGCGGGCCGGTGCGCCCTTCGATCACGGTTGTCGTGGTAATATTCACCACCGCCGGGCTGACCTTGTCAGCCAGGGGCGCCAGGCTTTCGGGACGCGCCTGTGCAAACAATGTCTGCGCCAGGACCAGCACAAAGCTGAGAAAGGCCAACCAGACCATCCCACCCAGACTGCGATCTGCTGCCTGCTGCTGTTTTGCCAGTGCAATTGCCTTTGGTTTCCCCTGTGATCTCGCTGACCTGTGGCCAGTGCCAGCCCAATCAGATCCTGCGGATCCCACTTTTGCCATTCCTGTCATCGCCATTCCTGATCTTGCCCTTCCAATCATCGCCATTTTTCTTGCTCCCCCCTGTCTGCGGTATCTGCGGTGTCCGCGGTTCTGTGCACCGCAAAGCGGAGATTCCAGGCGGATGTGCCTATCACAGCATAAAACCCTATCCCCAATGTAGGGGGAGAAATTTCCTTCGCAACACCCGTGTCTCCATTCAAAACACCGTGAAACTTCCTGAGGGGTCTTTGGATCGACCGCCAAACCCCCACCGAACCATCTCCGAACCATCACTGAGCGCGCCCAGCAAGCCGATGGACCGCCGCCAAAGCCAGTCTAAAGCCAGTCTCCAGCGCAAGCCTCCAGACCGGCTTCATCAAACACTTTACCTCATCAAACCCTTCGATTGTAAAACTAACACCATCGCCGCAAGAACGGCCGTGAAAACTGCATGTGGCAAAGAAGCGCTTAAGCGCAGAGCTTTTTGGCAAACATCAAGAAGACCTTGGCGCAGGTGGCAAACAACCGAGCCCGCCGCTGCCGGGACCGGACGAGCCTTGCGAAAACGAAAGAAGGGGCCGACCCATCGGTCAGCCCCTTGCTCTGTCTCATCGACCGCCAAGCTTCTTTGGTCGGCAGTCGGCTTTCTGGCTCAGGCCTATTGTCCGGCTGCAACACCACTTGAGGACTTCAGATAGTTGAAGAACTCGGAGTCAGGTGACAGGACCAGCGAAGAGTTGTTGCCCTTCAGCGCACCCTCATAGGCGTTCAGGCTGCGATAGAATTCAAAGAATTCCGGGTCACGCCCATAGGCCTCGGCAAAGATGGCGTTGCGCTGCGCATCGGCTTCACCGCGGATCACCTCAGCTTCGCGTTCCGCCTCAGAGACCAGCTCGACTTCGGTCCGGTCCGCCTGGGCGCGCACGCGCTGCGCGGCTTCGTCACCACGAGCGATTTCATCAGCGGCTTCGCGTTCACGTTCCGCCCGCATCCGCGCAAAGGTGGCTTCCAGGTTGGCCTGCGGCAGATCGGTCCGCTTCAGGCGAACATCAACGACCTCAAGACCAAAGCCTTCGGCCTGGCTGATTGCCCCGTTGCGGATCCGCAGCATCAAAGCGGCACGGTCTGACGACAGGATATCATTGGAGCTGACAGAGCCCAGGACCTCACGGGTTGCGGCCCGCATGATCTTGTCCAGACGTGTTTCCGCACCGTTGATGCCACCAGCACCAACCGCCTGACGGAACTGTTTGACGTCGACAATTTTGTAGCGTGCAAAAGCATCTACAACCAGACGACGGTCATCCAGCGGGGTGATTTCCAGCGGGCCGACCTCAAGACTGAGGATACGGTCATCATAGGTCACCACTTCGTCGATCAGCGGTGCCTTGAAAGCAAGACCGGGGTCTTCCTTGACGGCAACCACACGACCAAAGCGCAGAACCAGCGCTTTTTCACGCTCGTCCACGATAAAGACCGAAGACAGCAGTGCGACAATGAAGAGAACCACGATTGGGAGAAGGAATGTTGTCTTTTTCATCAGTTATCTCCCGAGCGGCGCAATTCATTGAGCGGCAGATAGGGAACCACACCCTGCCCGCCGTCGCCGGTGGACTGGTCAAGGATCACCTTGTCGACATTGCCCAGAACCGTTTCCATGGTTTCCAGATAGAGACGCTTGCGGGTCACCTCTGGTGCCTTTTGGTACTCGGTCAGAACCGCTGTAAAACGGCTGGCCTCACCCTGCGCCTCGTTGACGACCTGGGCACGGTAGCCTTCGGCCTCTTCAAGCGTTTGCGCTGATTGACCTCGCGCAGCCGCCAGCTTTCGGTTGGCATAGGCATCCGCTTGTTTTTCCAACCGGTCACGTTCCTGACCTGCAGACTGCACGTCACGGAAAGCGTCTTTTACCGGCTCTGGCGGATCGGCACCGTCAAAGTTAACCCGCACGACGTTCACGCCACTGTCGTAGCTGTCGAGCGTTGACTGGACCAGCTCTTCCAGACGGGCGGTAATCGCACCACGGTCCCGGTTCAGGATCGGTGCCAGTTCCGACTGCGCGATAATCTCGCGCATAGCCGATTCCGAGACAGCCTGAATGGTCGCCTGAGGGTCCCGCAGGTTGAACAGATACAGAGCCGGATCGTTGATATTCCAGACTACCTGGAAATCCACATCGATGATGTTTTCATCCCCGGTCAGCATCAGACCTGCATCGCTACCGCGCGAGCCGGCTCCAATGTTTTCAGTCTGTTCAACCAGAACTGGAATTACCTCATAGGTGACCAGCGGCCAGGGGGCAAAGTTCAGACCCGGCATGCCGGTATCCAGATATTCCCCCAGGAACAATTCGACCGAGCGTTCTTCGGTTTTGACCGAATAAAAGCTCGCCATGCCCCAAAGCACGGCTCCGGCGATTGCCGCCAGACCAATAGTCCCCTTGGTGAACAGAGGGGCGCCACCGCCACCCTGACCACCACGGCCACCGCCTTGGCCATTGCCACCACGACCGCCCATCAGGACACGCAGCTGCTCCTGGCCTTTTTTGACCAGCTCGTCAATTTCAGGGATCTGCGGGTCTTCGGGGCGTCGGCCACCACCGCCACCACCGTTATTTCCGCCACCATTGTTTCCCCGGTTGCCTCCGCCGCCAGAAGAGCCTCCGCCCCCCCAGGGGCCACCGCTATTGCCCGCCATATAATTCCTATCCCATTTCTGCCGCCTCAATGCGGCATGATCCTCTAGTAACCTGTGGTCTTGTCTTTTGAATTCAAGTCGTTCGGCTTGGTTGCTTCATCGTCACCAATTCTTCCGACATGGTGGGATGCACTGCAACCGTGCGATCGAAATCTTCCTTGGTTGCGCCCATCTTGATGGCGATCCCCGCCAGCTGGATCATCTCACCGGCACCTGGTGCCACAATGTGACATCCCAGCACACGCCGATTTGCCTTGCTGACGATCAGCTTCATCAACACCTTCTGTGCGCGACCGGCAAAGCTTTGCTGCATCGGCTTGAAAGAGGCGGCATAGACCTCGATCGGCTCCTGTGCTGCCGCGTCTTCTTCGGACAGGCCGACAGTGCCCATTTCCGGCTGGGTAAAGATCGCCGTTGGGATCAGCTCATGATCCGGGCTGGTTGGGTTGCCTTTAAACACGGTCTCGACAAAGGCCATGCCTTCGCGGATCGCAACCGGTGTCAGATTGGCACGATCAGTAACATCGCCAATGGCATAGACCGAAGGTACGCCCGTTTGGCTGTACTGATCCACCAGGATCTCGCCTTTTTTGCCGCGCGCAATGCCCAGCGCTTCAAGGCCGAGATTGTCGGCATTGGGATGACGGCCAGTGGCATACATCACCTGATCAAACAGCGTCTCGCGGCCTTTGGTGTCAGTGACGCGGATCTTGTCGCCGTCTTTAACCATGGAAACCACATTGGTTTCCAGCTGCAGATCAACGCCATTTTCTACCATGCCGTCAGCGACTACATTGCGCGCCTCTTCGTCAAAGCCACGCAGGATCTGCGCGCCGCGATAGAACTGCGTGGTCTTGACGCCAAGCCCATTCATGATGCCTGCGAACTCAGACGCGATATAGCCGCCGCCGACGATCAGGATCGCTTCGGGCAGCTTGTCCAGATGGAACATCTCGTTTGAGGTGATCGCCAGATCCGAGCCGGGGAACTCCGGCACTGTGGGCCAGCCGCCAGTTGCGATCAGGATATGTTTCGCCGTCTTTTGCGAGCCATCCGACAGGGCAACGGTATGGGCGTCGACCAAAGTGGCGCGCGCATCATAGCTGGTGACACCGTTGTTTTTCAAAATACCGCGATAGATGCCTTCGAGACGGTCGAGTTCCGCGTGCAATTTGCCCTTGAAGCTATCCCAATCAAAGGCTCCGGCGGTAATGTCCCAGCCATAGGCCTGGGCATCGCCCACCATGGCGGAATACTCGCTGGCAAAAACCATCAGCTTTTTGGGTACACAGCCGCGAATGACGCAGGTGCCGCCATAGCGGTCTTCTTCGGCCAGGGCGACCTTGGCACCTTCCTGAGCGGCCACCCGTGCGGCGCGCACGCCACCAGATCCACCACCAATAACAAACAGATCGTAGTCAAAGCTCATCTTGTACTGTCCCTCAGTCGGTCAAATCGGAAAACAGGTTGTCACTTTCGACAAAATCCAGCTTTTCCTTTTCCACCGTGCCTTCATTAATATCACGTACTTCGACGCGGCCATCGCCATAGCCGATGATGACGGTGTCACAGATATCGATGAACAAGCCGTTTTCAACCACTCCGGGGATCTGGTTCAGCACCAGCGCTAGCTGACGTGCATTGCCGATCCGGTTCAGATGCAGGTCCAGAATATGGTTCCCCTCATCGGTCATAAAGGCCGCATCGCCATTCATCCGCAGGGTGGCAGAACGGCCCAAAACATCCATAGAAACAAGAGTTTCCTCGATCAGAGCCTGACTGGTCTGCCAGCCAAAGGGAATGACCTCGACAGGCAGTGGAAACGCACCGAGATTTTCCACCTCTTTGCCAGCATCCGCGATCACCACCATTTGATCAGAGGCCGTGGCCACGATCTTTTCCTGCAGCAAGGCACCGCCGCCGCCTTTGATCAGATTGAGATCCGTATCAAACTCGTCAGCGCCATCAATCGTCAAATCCAGCCATTTTGCGTCGTCCAGTGATGTCACATGAATACCAACTTCGCGCGCCAGTTCGGCTGTCCGAGTGGACGTGGGAACGGCAGTGATCTTCAGCCCCTCTTCGCGCACCATCTCTCCGAGACAACGCACCAGCCAAGCCGCAGTTGATCCGGTTCCCAGCCCCACGCGCATTCCGTCTTCGACCATGCCAGCCGCACGTTTGGCAGCTACGAATTTAGCCTTGTCGATGGGTGACAACTCCCCGGTCATGCCCGCGTCTCCTTTGGTCGGTCGCTAGCCTTATAGAAAAGATGACAACACAGCGCGAGAGCTGATTTGGCCTTAATCCGCCACACAGCGTGCTGCCACGGCCTGGCAAGGCCCTATTTGCGGGCAAGTTGCGTGTTTATGCCGCCAATCCTAACAAGCCAGTCTAAACAGGCTGGTCCGAACCAAAGACAGCGCAGGACGTCCAGTCCTGTTACTGCTTCAGCACGGGAGCTGATCGCCTCTCGATAGGTAAATTTACGCGTTTCCTATCGGAAACGTCGCTTTGGGGCTGCAAGTCAACCGCGTCAGGCTCTATTTTGCAAACATGCAAACGCGATACACCCTTCATTATGCTCCCGACAACGCCTCGCTGGTGATTCGCCTGGCGCTGGAAGAACTTGACCTGCCCTATGACACCCGCCTGGTTGATCGTCGGGCCAAGGCACAGCAGTCGGCGGATTATCTTGCTTTGAATCCCAATGGCACCATTCCTGTCTTGGAAACACCTGACGGCGTTCTCCATGAGACGGGCGCGATCTTGCTCTGGCTGGCCGATCGTCATGGCAAGCTGGCCCCACCGCAGGATACTCCGCTTCGGGCGCCCTTTCTAAAATGGATGTTCTGGTGTTCCAACACGCTGCAAATCGATCTGCGCCAGTTCTTCTATCCCGAAAAATTCATCGGGCCGGACCCAGAGGATCAAATCAAACTCCGCCGCGTTTTCCAACAACGGATCCAAACGGATCTTACCATCATCGAAGAAGGCCTTCAGACCACTCCCGAATTGGCGGGCGGCGATCAGGCCACGGCATTGGATATCTATCTCGCCTGCCTACTGCGCTGGTGCAAACTCTACGCCGAAGCTCCGGAGGCCCCCTGGTTGGATCTAACCCGATATCCGGCGCTGCATGCGCTCTGCGCCAAGGCTGAAACCCGCGCCAGCACTCACCGCGCCCAGGCCGCCGAAGGTCTAGGACAGCAGCCCTTCACTCGCCCTCACCTCGCAAATCCCCCAGAAGGATCAGCCACCTGATGTTCCTCTCCGTTTTTGACATGTTCAAAGTGGGCATTGGCCCCTCCTCGTCCCACACCATGGGCCCTATGGTTGCTGCTGCGCGCTTTCTAGACATGATGCGCGCCTCGCCCTTTGATTTTCACGGGCTGCGCGCCTCATTGCATGGCTCGCTGGCCTTTACCGGTGTGGGCCATGCCACCGACCGCGCCACCATTCTGGGGCTGGGTGGTTTTTTGCCCGACACCTATGACGACGCCAAGGCCGAGGCCTTTCTGGCGGACCTGGCCAAGACCCACACCATGCAGCCCGAAGGCCTGCACGCGCTGCATTTTGACCCCAAGGCGGACATGGTCTTTGACTACGATCACGCGCTGGAAGGTCACGCCAATGGCATGATCCTGATGGCCACGGACGCCCAAGGCGACGTGATCCTGCAGCAGGTGTTTTATTCCATCGGGGGTGGCTTTGTGCTGACTGAGGAAGAGCTGGCAGCCGGCAAGGATGTCGATGAGGGCGCCCCTGTGCCCTTCCCCTTCACCTCGGCTGCGATGATGCTGGAAATGGCCAGTAAAAGCGGCAAGAGCATCGCCCAGATGAAACGCGCCAATGAGGTGGCCCGCGGCTGCGAACAGAGCTTTGCCAAGGGCACCGCCCGTATCTGGGAGGTGATGAACAATTGCATCGAACGCGGTCTGGTACGGGACGGCATCCTGCCGGGTGGCTTGAACGTGCGCCGCCGCGCCAAGGGCATCTATGACAGCCTGATGGCCGAACGCGGCATGAATTTGGTGGCGCCGCACACCATCAATGACTGGATGAGCGTCTACGCCATGGCCGTAAACGAAGAAAACGCCGCCGGTGGTCAGGTGGTGACCTCGCCTACCAATGGTGCGGCCGGGGTGCTGCCGGCGGTGCTGCGCTACTATCTGGATCACGTGCCCGGTGCGGCCGAAAGCCATGTCGAGGATTTTCTGCTGACGGCGGCAGCCATTGGCGGGTTGGTCAAGTTTAACGCCTCAATTTCCGGGGCCGAGGCAGGCTGTCAGGCCGAAGTCGGCTCCGCATCGGCCATGGCGGCGGCTGGTCTGTGCGCAGTTATGGGCGGCACCCCCGAACAGGTGGAGAATGCCGCCGAAATCGCCTTGGAACATCACCTCGGCATGACCTGCGATCCGGTCAAAGGCCTGGTTCAGGTGCCCTGTATCGAACGCAACGGCCTGGGGGCCATCAAGGCGGTTTCAGCCGCCTCGCTGGCGCTGCGTGGCGACGGCCAGCATTTTGTGCCACTGGACGCCGTGATCGAAACCATGCGCCAAACCGGTGCCGACATGCATGAGAAATACAAGGAAACCTCGCTCGGCGGATTGGCGGTCAATGTTCCCAATTGCTGATCTGTCGCTGACGTCCGTTTAACGCCACGCCAAAGCATCTGGCAAAGAGCAACCATAGCTTGCACCTGTCTGGCGCCGCGCCTAGCGTGGCGCCATGACACAGCCAGTGAATCTGCCCGTAACTCCGCCCATGGCATCCTCGACTACGCAGGATCGCCCGCTTCTCGGCATTGCCCTGATGCTCGGCTTTTGCATCCTGATCCCACTCGGGGATGCTGTTGCCAAGCTATTGGCCACCCGTGTGCCTGTCGGCCAAATCGTCTTTGTCCGCTTTGCTGCGCAGGCCCTGATCCTGGTGCCCGTCGCACTGGTTATGAAACAATCCCTCTGGGTGCCGCGCGCGGTCCTGCCGATGGTGTTTTTGCGCACTGTCTTGCAGATGGCCGGGATCACGGCCATGTTCAACGCGCTGCGTTATCTGCCGCTAGCGGATGCGGTGGCCATCGCATTTGTGATGCCCTTCATCATGTTGCTGCTGGGGAAATACGTGCTGGGAGAGGCCGTGGGGCTGCACCGCCTTGCCGCTTGCGTCGTCGGCTTTGTCGGAACACTACTGGTTATTCAGCCCAGTTTTGCCGTTGTTGGTCTCAATGCGCTCTGGCCGCTGGCGGTGGCCTTTATCTTTGCCTTTTTCATGCTGGTGACCCGCAAGATCGCCAAAGTGACCGCCCCCATTCCGCTGCAAGCGCTTTCGGGTCTGATCGCATCAGTGGCGATGCTGCCGTTGTTTTGGTTGGGGCATGAGCTTCACATCAACGGTCTAAGCAGCGCGATGCCGCCGCAGGACACATGGGTTTTGCTGGGGCTTGCCGGAGGCGTCGGCACCATCGCCCACTTGCTGATGACCTGGAGCCTTCGCTACGCGCCAGCCTCGACCCTGGCCAGCATGCAGTATCTGGAGATCCCGATCGCCACTTTGGTAGGCTGGCTAGTCTTCAACGAGCTGCCCAATACGCTGGCCAGCCTTGGCATCGCGTTGACAGTCGCTGCCGGGCTCTATGCGGTGATGCGCGAACGCAGGGCCGTGCAGCAAACACAAGCCCCCACTAAACCATCGCTAAAAACGCCTGCATGACCGCTTCGAAATGCCGACGTGGCACCATGGCCAGCAATCCCGGCCCCTCTGTCGTCAGCTCAACTGGGCCGGTCGCGCGATTTGAGGTCCCAATCTGGCCTCCGGGAATAAAGTTCAACCCCTTGATGGGCCATTCCAACCCCTGTGAGCCTGCCGTTACCGGCCGCAATGGAAACAACGACACAGTGTCCCCCGCCTGCAACGGCAATCCAATACGGGGCGGGATATGAAAAATCACCTCATGCGCGCCCAGTAATATGCAGGGTGTGCCCTGATCTTGAACCAAAGCGTTCAGAACTGCCAGCTGGTGGTCCACCCGACCGCCCAGGAACCCCACTGCCAATATCAAAGGCGCACGAATGGAACGCATCGCCTTGTCAAAATCAGTACTGTCCTGTTCGGGCATATGAAACAGGCGGTCTGCTGGGATCTGCCGAAAAACTTGCGGAGAAATCGAATCAAAATCTCCGATTACAGCGCTTGGCACATGCCCCTGGGCCAGCGCATGCCCAGCACCACCATCCGCCGCCAGCAGGATCGGCGCCAGCGAAAGCGCCAGTTTCAGGTCATCTTCGGCGAGTATCCCGCCGCCAACCAGCGTAACTGGCCGCATTTCGTCTACAATCAGCTTATTCATGCCGAGATTACTCGCAGATCTGGAAACCAGCCACAATCTAAACACAAAATGATACGATCAATTGCACGAATTCGAGCAGAATTTGACGAGCTAGCCCATATTGTAAATTGGAATTACTTTGGTGAGGACGAGCGGACCGATGGTACAAAACAAAAAATTTCTGACGGTTTCCTATGGACCCTTCTCTGGCCCGCTGGAAGGATTTGAAGATTCCTTCGGCACGATGAAGGTCATTGCCGAGTATTTCCGGGATCTAGCGTCTGATGATCGCTATTTTGGCGCTGAACCGCCGCAACCCGATGCCGACATGCTGGCCCGTATCGCCCAGCGTGAAGTTGCCCGTCAGGTCGAAGCCCGCACCAGCAGCGAAGGCATCCATCTGCGCGCCGCCGCAGCAGCAGCACCTGCCTTGGCACAAGATATCCCAAAAGGTTCTGTGCCCGAGACTACTGTGCCCGAGACTACTGTAGCTAAACCTCCTGTGATGGAAGCGCCTCTGCCAGAGGTCGCTGTTTCTGAAACCTCCACCGCCCGCGCAGTCAAAGAGACCGAAGGGAACAGGACAGCCGCAGAGAGCACTTCTGATCAGGCAACGAACCTGTCTCCAGACTTGGGCCCAGATTTAAGCACGGTTTCAAGCACGGTCGATATTTTTGAGGACGATAAGCCCCAATCCGCAGCCGTAACGCCGGATAGCGCTGCCGGTACAAAACAGGATTTAGTAGATGTAGCACCGGCCAAAGCGGATGAGGGCGCTGAGGAAATCGCTGCGCTCGTAGATGCAGACATCGATGTCATCAACGAAGATATCGCAGACACTGCCGAAGAAGACCCAGCCCGGACTGCCGACCAGGCTTCCACTCAGGCTTCCACTGTCGATATGGAAACCATCGCAGCAATTTCCGCAGCGGTTGCACAGAAGGCCGCTGCACAGACAGACAGCCCAGAAGACAGCGCAGTCGAACTCTTCACTCCAACTGACTCCGCCACGACGTCCAGGACAGCACCACAAACCGAGGATAACGCAGCCGACACTGTTCCGGCCGCGGACAGTATCGCGGCCAAACTGCAGCGAATCCGCGCGGTTGTGGCTCAGACGCCTCAGGATGAATTCTCCGAGGACGAACATGCCGAGGCCTTTGTCGAAGCCGCGGCAGCTGAACTGTCGCAAGATGACGACGAAGACGAGCCCTATGAAAGCTCCTTTGCGGATGACGATGAGATTTCGCGGGCGCTCGACCTTCTGGACCTGAACGCAGAGCTGTCTTCCGACACCGATGAAGACGATTTGGATGAGAGCCCGCTTGGTGACGACAATATCCTGTTCGGGGATCCGGCCCCCGTTGAGGACCGCGCAGAAACTGGCCTGGGCGACGTTGCCCTGAGCGGCGCTGGCCTGAATGAAACTGGCGCACCAAAGGCAGATCAAGAGCAGCCGAAGCGCATTGCGCGCATTGCACGTTTGAAAAAGGCCACAACACTTGAAACGCCAGAAAGCCCAGCCGGGGCTGATCTGGCGGCTCAGGATGATGCCACGCCAGATGCTGAAACACCGGCAGACTCGACTTCTGCTGCTGAAGGCCCGGTTGAAGATGAAGCACCGGCAGATCTGCCGCGCGCGCGCATCGTAAAAATGAAGCGATCGGATCTGGAAAAGGCCATCGCAGCCGGTGGCCTGCAAGAGATCACTGAAGCAGACGAAACAGCCTTCGAGGGTGATGCCGAAGGTCAGCCGGAGACAGTTCAGCCTGAAACCGCGCAGATCCAGAGCACTCTGGATGAGGCCGCTGAAGCCGATCTGCTGCGCGAATTGGCCGAGGTCGAGGCCGACCTTCTGGCCAGCGCACAAGACGACACACCAGTACCGACCGAGACACCTCCTGTCAGCACACTTTCTGTCAGCAAAGACAGCGTTTCAGCCGACAACCGGCCTGCGACGCCCTCTCCTGACAGCGACATGTCGCGACTGCTGGCGGCTGCGGAATCGAAACTGGGAGACCCGGATAACGCCACCTCGCGTGAAACCTATAGCCATCTGCGCGCCGCAGTTGCCGCCGCCGAGGCCGACCGCACCACAGGTGGCGGTACAGCCAGCGGCGATGAATCAGAGCCTTATCGGGAAGATCTGGCCAATGTCGTGCGCCCGCGCCGACCAGAATCCGGCTCCGCGACCCCGTCGCGCCCCCGGGTCAAAGGGGCGCGTCCCGCACCTCTGAAACTGGTTGCAGAACAACGCATTGACTCTGTTGCGACCACATCGGCGAAACCCGTTCGCCCGCGCCGGATTTCAGTCCTGGAAGAGGAGGCAACCTCGAAGCCCAAGGATATCACCGGGACCTTTGCCGATTACGCACAGGAGCGTGGTGCCGTCGAGCTGCACGAGCTTCTGGAAGCCGCCGCCGCCTATATGAGCTTTGTTGAAGGCCGGGATCATTTCTCGCGTCCACAACTGATGAACAAGGTGCGCAGCATGGGCAATGGCGATTTCAACCGAGAAGACGGGCTGCGTTCCTTTGGGCAGCTGCTGCGTGATGGCAAGATCGAGCGCGCTGAAAACGGCCGCTTTGCCGCAACCGAAGAAATCGGCTTTCGCCCCGCCAAACGGGCCGCAGGCTAGTCGCCACGGCAAGACGTAAAAAATTACAATCGCCCGCAGGTTTCCAACCTGCGGGTTTTTTGTTCCGACACGACCTCCCATGAGATGCTATCCCGCTTGAAGTGGGCGCTGTCGAGGAAACAAAAAGCCCGGCAGGAGATGTCTCCGACCGGGCTTTTTCAACTCTAATCTGCAGATTCTCTAGGAGTCGGTCGCATCAGGATCTTCTTTGCCAACGCCACGAAAGACGAATTTGAACGGCAGCACCCAAAGCACACCCAGAACAATATAAATCGCCAGTTCCACCAGAATTGGCGGGCGCTCAAACAGGCTCACCACGTTGACCGCAGCGATGATATAGATAGGCATGCCGACCAGCAGGATGATCAGCGCCCAACGACGGCGCGCCTTGTAGCTGAGGCCCGGTTTATCCGCCATCAGTCTGCAAAGGGGTCGGTCACCAGAATGGTGTCGTCCCGCTCCGGGCTGGTGGACAAAAGCGCGACCGGGCATTCGATCAGCTCTTCCACGCGTTTCACGTATTTGATGGCATTGGCAGGCAGATCATTCCAGCTGCGTGCGCCTTCGGTCGACTCAGACCAGCCGGGCATCTCTTCGTAGATCGGTGTGCAGCGGGCCTGCTGATCCGCCGCCGTGGGCAGATAATCGAGACGGGTCCCGTCCAGATCATAGCCGGTGCAGATCTTCAGGGTTTCGAACCCGTCCAGGACGTCCAACTTGGTCAGTGAAATACCGGTGATGCCGGAAGTGGCACAGGTTTGGCGCACGAGGCAGGCGTCAAACCAGCCACAGCGGCGCTGCCGACCAGTGGTGGTGCCAAATTCGTGACCGCGAGTGCCCAGACGTTCGCCATCAGCATCCGGATTACCTTCTGCATCCAGCAGCTCTGTCGGGAAGGGGCCTTCACCGACGCGGGTGGTATAGGCTTTGACGATCCCAAGCACATAATCGATGGAGCCCGGACCAATGCCAACACCGGTAGACGCCTGACCTGCGATAACATTCGAAGACGTGACAAAGGGATAGGTGCCAAAATCAATGTCCAGCAGCGCGCCCTGCGCACCTTCAAACAGGATTCGCTTACCGGCTTTGCGCTTTTCGTTCAGCACTTTCCAAACCGGAGCCGCAAAGGGCAGGATTTTAGGGGCGATTTCTTTCAACTGGGCAACCAGTGCATCCCGGTCAATGGCTTCGATGCCCAGACCTTTGCGCAGCGGATCATGGTGCTGCAGCGCGCGATCAACGCGGGCCTCCAGAGTTGCTTCATCGGCGAGATCCGCAACCCGGATGGCACGACGGCCAACCTTGTCCTCATAGGCGGGACCGATGCCGCGCCCGGTGGTGCCGATTTTGGTGCCCTTGGAAGCGGCTTCTTCGCGGGCGCGATCCAGCTCGCCATGCAGCGGCAGAATCAGCGGGGTATTTTCAGCGATCATCAGCGTTTCAGGCGAGATATCAACGCCCTGCGCCTGCACGGTTGCGATTTCTTTCAGCAGGTGCCAGGGGTCCAGCACCACGCCATTACCGATCACGCTCAGCTTGCCGCCGCGCACAACACCCGAAGGTAGCGCGTGCAGCTTGTAGACTTTGCTGTCGATAACCAGCGTATGGCCGGCATTGTGACCGCCCTGAAAACGCGCAATCACATCGGCACGTTCGCTGAGCCAGTCAACGATCTTGCCTTTTCCTTCATCGCCCCACTGGGCGCCGACTACCACGACATTGGCCATCTCAGGTCCTTTGTATGCTGGTTGAGTGTATGCTGGTTTAAACCAGAGCCCCGTATAGCGATGCTGCGCTCGCGAGGGAACCGCTAAATCGACGCAGAAGCGTTACAAAGAGTTCCCAACCGCCCGGACCAGCTATGCTTAAGCCGGATCACCCTGCCAGATGCACTGGTTCGCCGTGCGGCGTACGCAGGTAGGCCTCTTCCCAGTCACGCTGGGTCAGTTCCACCTCACGTGGGCTGGCAGTACCTGCTTCGACCAGAAACGCCTCCAGGGTTTCTAGCCAGGCATTGAAATAATCCGCCCCACCATCGAGATCCCGCGCCAGCCCGTGGCGGCGCAGCGTCGTCGAGAATCGCTCCACCCAATCGGCCCAGCTGAAACGTCCGGCTTCATTCAGATGCACGGTCAGAGCAAAGACCTGCGCATGCCAGGGCTCCAAAAAGGCAGGCTCTGGCGCGCTGTGGCTGATGCACTCTGTCATGGTCAGCACTCCTGATCCGGCAACAGGTAGCTTTGCCACAGATCTAGAATCACCTCATCGTCAGGATGTTCCGGATGAGACCACAGCTCTGACGCCTTGAAAGCCACGGCATAGAGCGGTTCTGGGGCCTCGCCCAAACCGTGCGCACTACTGTCCGGCAGCACATGCGCACCATGGTACAACATCACCCTACCGCGTGCACCCACTGCATAGCCGGGCAGCCGGGTATGGCCACCATTGACCAGCGCGCTGCCACCGGGGTGACGGGTCACAACGGCGTCGCCCACGGCAAAGCGTGCCGCAATATCACTGTCGCGATTGGCCGGGCCACCCTTGGCCAGAACACCTGCGACGGCCTCTGCCTTCAATGCCTTTGTGGCTAGGACGTGTGTGGCCAGGGCGTGAAGCTCATTCTCCCCCTGCCCCATCAGATCCTCACGCGTAAGCACACCGTTTTCTACCAGCAGATCCGCCAAGGCCGAGATCCATTTTTCATAGTAGGAAAACCGGGTGTAGTCCTTGGGCGAGAGACGTTCGCGGGCGTGGCGCGACACATCGATGTTCCACTTGCCGAGTGATCCACAGGCCAGCGTCACGGCCAGCGCACGCGCATGCCAATCGGTGTCAAAGACCGGCGCATCCGGGGCGTCCGGGACGACAGCGCCATCGCCGAATCGCCCGCCCATGTCATGAAGACGGCTCATCCTGAGGCTCCGCTCTTTTTTTGCGGTGCATGGGCCAAGGCTGTGCCGATCATCGAATCACGCGACACCAGCGCAGCCAGCGCCGCCTCATCCATATCTTCTGTCCTTGCGGGACGCATCGGCAATACCAGATAGCGCACTTCGGCGGTGGAGTCCCAAACCCTCACGGCAGATTCGGCGGGCAGCATGACACCAAAATCCGCCAGTACCTTACGGGGTTCCCGCACAGCGCGAGCACGATAGGCATCTGATTTATACCACCCCGGCGGGATACCCAGCAGCGGCCACGGGTAACAACTGCACAGGGTGCACACGACCATATTGTGCTGCTGCGGCGTATTTTCGACCACAACCATATGTTCGCCCTGCCGTCCGTAATAGCCAAGATCCGCTAGCACCGGATCGGCATCCGCTAATAATGCGGCCTTGAATGCAGGGTCGCTCCAGGCCCTGGCCACCACACGGGCACCATTTTGCGGGCCAATCTTGTTTTGATAGGTATCAATGATCTCATCCAGCGCTGCCGGGTCAATCAGCCCCTTGCGCGTGAGAATCGTTTCCAAAGCTTTGACGCGCAGAGCAGGCTCTGGCGGCAGTAAGGCGTGCGGGTGGTCTGAATGATCATGGGGCATGATGCGAGCCTGCCCCGAGGGCAGCCTCTGCGTCCAGTCACTTTTACCGTGACAGGCTCTAGTTTAACCTCGGTTTGACACAACGTCACGGTCGCGATGCGAAGCAGATCCCGATGCTGATCCAGGCAATGCAAACTGAGCCCTTGCCCCTGTCGCCATTCTTGCCTATTTACCGCCCGATACTTAGCCAACAGCCGCAGGAACCTATGGAAAACGTTGTTCTCATCATCCATCTTCTTTTGGCTCTTGGCCTGATTGCAGTCGTGCTTTTGCAGCGCTCCGAAGGCGGAGGGCTCGGCATGGGCAGCAGCGGTGGTGGCGGTGGCGCCATGACAGGCCGCTCTGCAGCAACCGCATTGGGCAAGATCACCTGGGTGCTTGCCGCCTGCTTTATCGTGACCTCGATCACCCTGACCGTTCTGGCTGCGCAGAGATCCGCAGGCTCTTCGGTGACGGACCGGATCACGGCGCCAGCCACAGAGAGTGGTGAAGCCGCAGACGCACCGATTGCCCCGCTGGGCAGCGATTTGTTGCCACCAGCCGAAGGCGACAATGCGCCGCTGGTCCCCAGCGCCGACTGATCTACAAGACCTAGAACACCTATAGGGGACCGCAACAGCATCTTGCGGTTCTCTTTCTTGCGCATGCTGCGCGAATCCTATATATGTGAAGCCCCGTGATGCACCGGTTTTTCGAAACCGTAGGGCAGCTATATTCTGACTTCTCACGGGGGCAGCCGAACACTCATGGCGCGTTTCATCTTCATTACTGGTGGTGTGGTATCATCTCTGGGCAAGGGTCTGGCATCCGCCGCTCTTGGTGCTCTCTTGCAGGCCCGTGGCTATTCGGTCCGCCTGCGCAAACTGGACCCCTATCTGAACGTCGATCCCGGCACCATGAGCCCGTTTGAACACGGGGAGGTCTTTGTCACCGATGATGGCGCCGAAACCGATCTCGATCTGGGTCACTATGAGCGTTTCACCGGTGTGCCCGCGCGCAAGACCGACTCGATCTCCTCGGGGCGCGTTTACACCAATGTGCTCGAGAAAGAGCGCCGCGGTGACTACCTGGGTAAAACCATCCAGGTGATTCCGCATGTGACCAATGAAATCAAAGACTTCATCTCGATCGGTGAGGATGAGGTCGACTTCATGCTCTGCGAGATCGGCGGGACCGTCGGCGATATCGAAGGCCTGCCCTTCTTTGAAGCCATCCGCCAGTTCAGCCAGGACAAAGAGCGCGGCCAGTGTATCTTTATGCACCTGACTCTGCTGCCCTATATCAAAGCATCGGGTGAGCTGAAAACCAAACCAACCCAGCACTCGGTCAAGGAGCTGCGCTCCATCGGTCTGGCACCGGACCTGCTGGTTTGCCGGTCCGAGGGGCCAATCCCAAAGAAAGAGCGCGAAAAGCTGGCACTGTTTTGCAACGTGCGCCCCGATAGCGTGATTGCCGCGCAGGATTTGAAATCGATCTACGAGGCACCGCTTGCTTACCATCGCGAAGGTATGGACCAGGCGGTTCTGGATGCCTTTGGCATCGCCCCTGCCCCCAAGCCCAATCTGGCGCGCTGGGATGATGTCGCGGATCGCATCTATAACCCCGAAGGCGAAGTCCGGGTGGCCATCGTTGGCAAATACACCCAGTTGGAAGACGCCTATAAATCCATCGCCGAGGCGCTGACCCATGGCGGCATGGCCAATCGGGTCAAGGTCAAGATTGAATGGGTCGATGCCGAATTGTTCGACCGCGAGGACGCGACGCCACATCTGCAGGGTTTCCACGCAATTCTGGTCCCCGGTGGTTTTGGCGAACGCGGCACCGAAGGCAAGATCAAGGCGGCGCAATACGCCCGCGAGCATAAGGTTCCCTATCTGGGCATCTGCCTTGGCATGCAGATGGCCGTCATTGAAGCTGCCCGCAATGTGGCAGGCATCAGCGAGGCGGGTTCTGAAGAATTCGACCACGAAGCCGGTGAAAAGCGTTTTGAACCCGTTGTCTATCACCTCAAGGAATGGGTGCAGGGCAATCACAAAATCCAGCGCAAGGCTGATGACGATAAAGGCGGCACCATGCGCTTGGGCGCCTATGATGCCACCCTGGCCGAAGGCTCCAAAGTGGCCGAGGTTTATGGCAGCACTCATATCGAAGAACGCCACCGTCATCGCTATGAGGTCGACACCAAATACAAAGACCAACTGGAGGCCTGCGGGCTAAAATTTTCCGGCATGTCCCCGGATGGCCGCCTGCCCGAGATCGTGGAATGGACGGATCACCCTTGGTTCATCGGCGTTCAGTTCCATCCTGAGCTGAAATCGAAACCCTTTGCGCCGCATCCTTTGTTCAAGGATTTCGTCCGTGCCGCCAAGGATGCATCGCGGCTCGTCTGAAACCAGACATGGCCTGCGACAAGACTACAAACGAGTCCCCTTGGGGCTCGTTTTTTTGTTGCCGCGTCGGGAAACAAATACTGATCATATGCACCTTAGGTCAGGGCCTTTGCCCGGCATCGGCGGAAAACCCGCTTCCGTTAGCGCAAGCGCCTGACCACACAACTTGTTTCTTGTGACAGGCGCGCTATAGACGAGGCCAGATATAGAAACGATATTTCGCGGAGAGACCGGATCATGGCGCAAGAGATCAACCAGGAACAGTTTGACCGTATCGCAAACGGCGCGGGCTTCATTGCAGCACTGGACCAATCCGGCGGCTCCACCCCAAAGGCTTTGGGCCTCTATGGCGTCACCGAAGATGCGTTTTCCAACGATGACGAAATGTTTGGTGAGATCCAGAAGATGCGGGCGCGCATCATCTGCGCGCCTGCGTTCAGCTCCGGCAAAATCCTGGGCGCTATCCTGTTTGAAAAAACCATGGACAATGCCATCGATGCAACACCTGTCCCGACATACCTTTGGGAAAAATGCGGTGTCGTCCCCTTTCTCAAGGTCGACAAGGGCCTGGCCGATGAAGCCGACGGCGTGCAGATGATGAAGCCGATGCCCGATCTCGACGCATTGCTGGCACGTGCCGTCGAAAAGGGCATCTTTGGCACCAAAATGCGTTCGGTGGTGAAAGAGGCAAATCCGCAAGGCATCAAGAACGTCGTGGCCCAGCAGTTCGAAGTTGGCAAGCAGATCGCAGCCGCAGGTCTGGTGCCAATTATCGAACCAGAGGTGGACATCAACTCCCCGACCAAAGCAGAGGCAGAAATCTTCCTCAAGGCAGAGCTGAAAGACCAGCTCGACGCGCTGCCCGAAGGCACCAAGGTTTCGCTGAAACTGACTATCCCCACCGCGGCTGGCCTGTATGATTCCCTCGCCGACCACCCTGCCGTGGTCCGCGTTGTGGCCCTGTCTGGTGGCTACAGCACAGATGACGCCTGCGCGAAACTGTCCCAGAATAGCAAGATGATCGCCTCCTTCAGTCGCGCGCTGACCGAAGGTCTGAACGTTGCGATGTCCGAAGACGAATATAACGCCGCACTTGGGTCCAACATCGACAAGATCTATCAGGCTTCGCTGTAACTTTTACAGCCGTAGCAAGTGTCAGACAAAAACGGGGCCGCACCATTTGGGCGGCCCTTTTTCGTGCTCTCTCAACCGGCCTTCCTCAATCAACCTGCGGCGCGGCAAAACACTCGGCGAGCCAAGCTTCAAACAGCTGACATTCAGGCCGCAGCGGTCCACGACCGTCGCGCCGGATCAAGTAATGAGACTGCTGAAACGGCATCGCGGGTCCAGCAATTGCCAGCGCCATGCCGCTTTTGATTGCCAGAGTGGCAAATCGGGTCAGTACCGTGGCATAGCCACCGCCCCCGGCCACCAGTTGTAGCGCTGCGACCGTCGTATCCACCGAAAAGCGCGCGTGCTCATTGGCATGGGCGGCATAGGGCAACCCATGGGCAGAGAAATAGCGCGCCCAGTGATCCTCGTAGCCCAGAATGTGGATCAGCGGCCCCTCCAGCAAATCACCCACCGTCTGAGGTTGCACTTCCCCTGCGCGACAAACCGGCACGATCGTCTCTTGCGACAAACGGGTGGCCGTCACCCCCTGCCAATCGCCATGGCCCAGCCGGATTTCCACATCCGCATCGACATCATCGCGTGGGTCAGGTTCAGTCCAGATATTTGAAACCAGCCGAATGTTGATGCCAGGGTGGCGGGCTGAAAAGTCGGGCAAAAGATGCGCCAGCCACAGTGCCGAAGTAGAAACCGGCACCCGCACGGTCAGCGTCTGTGCCGCCTCGGCCCCGAACAACCGGCTTGTCGACAGCGAAATATCCCCCAGCGCCTGACGCACCGTCAGCGCGTAGGCCTGACCGATCTCTGTCAGCTCCAGATGGCGCGCCGCACGGTAAAACAATTTGCTGCCAAGCCGGGCTTCCAGTGAGCGGATATGCAAACTGACGGCCGTTTGCGTCAGCCCCAGTTCGCGCCCGGTCTCGGTAAAGTTCAACAGTCTTGCCGCCGCCTCAAAAGTTCGAAGCCAGGTCAGGTTGGAAAGCCGGTCATCCACATTATCACCAAATATTTTTGGGCATTATTGCCAATTTTTATCATTTTACTTTCACCCCGTCGCGCCCTTTCTTGGCTCAAAGAGAACCTGAATGCGCCCGGTCCATACCCGGAACAAAATGACGACATGGGAGAACACACATGAAAGTAGGCTTTATCGGTCTTGGCAATGTTGGCGCCAAACTGTCCGGCTCTTTGCTTCGCAATGGCATTGATCTGACAGTGCATGACCTGAACCCCGATCTGGTTGCACAGTTTGTCGCCAAGGGTGCCACAGCGGGCGAAAGCCCGGCGCAGCTGATGCGCGACTGCGATGCGGTGATCACCTGCCTGCCCTCGCCTGCGGCCTCTGACGCGGTGATGCAGGACATGCTGCCCGAGGTGCGTGAAGGCAAAATCTGGATGGAAATGTCCACCACCGATGAGGCCGAAGCAAAACGTCTGGGTGGCATGGTCATCGCAGCAGGCGGCGCGGCGGTAGACTGTCCGGTTTCCGGTGGCTGCCACCGGGCGGATACTGGCAATATCGCCATCTTTGCCGGCTGTGACCGGGCCACATTTGAACGCATCCTACCCTTTCTCACCACCATGGGGCGGCGCGTATTGCACACAGGTGAACTGGGCTCCGCCTCGGTTCTGAAAGTTCTGACCAACTATTTGGCCACCGTGCATCTGGTCGCCAATGCCGAAGCATTGGTGACAGCCAAGGCCGCTGGCATGGATCTCAATACCGCTTACGAGGCGATCAAGATCAGCTCAGGCAATTCGTTTTCGCATATCACCGAAAGCCAGGTCATTTTGAACGGCAGCCGCGACATCTCTTTCACCATGGATCTGGTGAAAAAGGACGTGGGCCTGTTTCAGGAAATCGCCGAGCGCAACAACGTGCCGCTGGAAATCAGCCCGATGATGGTACAGATCTTTGAGGATGGCATTGCCAGATACGGTGATCGTGAACTGTCGCCCAACATCATTCGCCGCCTTGAAGATGCAACTGGCCTGTCCATCCTCGCTCCCGGTTTCCCGCCTGAAATGACCGATGATGAGCCGGAGGAGCCGGGTTACGAAGTGATCCCGCAAGGCAAAGAAACAACGGCCTAACGGCTGGCTCAGCGCAAAATTTTTGGCGGCGTCAGAAAACTGGCGCCGCCATCTCCTTTTGCAACCATTTGAAAGGGTTGCAAAAGTCAGAACAGTCTGGGAGGGAGGACTGTCCATTCTGATATAAAGCGCCACCGCGCCATTTAAAGAGCCTATTTGAAAACCGGGGCGCGTTTTTGCATTTGCGCGGCAATCACTTCCATCTGTTCGGGCTTGCCGATCAGCTTCACCTGCTCGGCGCTTTCGCGCAGCAGCACCTCAGACTGGCTGGCCCCGGATTCCGCATATTCAATCATCCGCTTGGCGGCCCGGATAGCCGTGGGACCCTTACCTGCAATCTCTGCAGCCAGCGCCTGTGCGGCTGCCAGTGGCTCATCCGACAGCGAGGTCACCAAACCCCAGTGCTCTGCCTGTGCGCCGTCAATTGGTGTGGCGGTATAGGTGAGCTGGCGCAACACATCCGATCGCACCAGTTTCGGCAACAGCACCATCCCGCCCATGTCGGGGATAATGCCCCATTTCATCTCCATGACAGCAAGCCTCGCATCAGGTGCTGCAATACGGATGTCTGCGCCCAGCGCCATCTGCAACCCACCACCATAAACCGCGCCCTGAAGGGCGGCAATCACAGGAATCTCCAACCGGCGCCAGGCCATAGCGACTTCCTGCATTTCATTGGCGTCCGCATGGCTGCGCTCCATGAGCCAGGCCTCAGGGTCGACCTTGCCCATCTGCATGAAGCTCATGAGATCCAACCCGGCGCAAAAACTCTTGCCTTCGCCGACCAGAACCACCACCCGCGCATCCGAGGCCGCAACCTCTTCTGCTGCGGCCAGGATCGCCTTGACCATGGCATCATCCAGCGCGTTCATCTTGTCGCCCCGTGTCAGGGTGACATGAGCGATATGGTCTTTGATCTCAACGGATACCCGCGCCATTTCGGCACCTCCTGCAATTTACCTTTGCCTGAAAGACTGCCTCGATTGCCCGCCCCGTTCCAGCATAACGCCGGGGCAGAGCTGAAACCTCCCCGGCGTCATATCCCCCAATCGGTGTCGGAAAAGTCAGCGTATCACTGGCGTATCACCGGCGCACCTCTGGCAGATCCTTGGCAAAGCCGCGACCAAAGCCCGGCCCATCCAGCGACATCACATAGAAATCTTCGCCGACGATAAGCGCGCTGGTGGTCACCCCCAGCCGCCCCGATGGGTCCTGCAGGTCACGCAGGATATTGCCGTTTTCGTCGAACTGCATCACCATGCCGCGATGAATAGGTGCCGGGCGCACCTTGGGCCCCAGCCGCCACAGCACCTTGCGCAAAAACGGATAGGGCATCAGCACTTCGGCAGGTACACGCGGGCTGGCAAAAGCAAGCCAGAAGGTGCCATCGCCCTGTGCCTCCAGATTGTCTGGATAGCCCGGAAGATTGCCCAAAAACAGTTCCATCTCGCCCGCCTTGTCGCCGGTCAACCACAGGCGATGCACCCGGGCGCGGCCCGTCTCGTTGATCAGAAGAAAGTCTTCCTCCTGCGACAGGGCCACGCCATTGGTATAGACAAACCCGGTTGCGATCTTCTCGACTGTGCCGTCCGGCAGACGCCGCGCCACATATCCGGTATCGGATTGTTCCCAGATTGTCAGCACCGAGGTAGGTTTGGTGCCGCCCATTGTTTCAGGATCAAAACGATCAGAGGAGTTGGAGAAATAGACCGTGCCATCGCGCGCGATATCCAGCTGGTTTGCATAGACAAGCGGCGCGCCCTCGACCTCGCTCACTAGGGTTTCCAATTGCCCCGGCCCGGTCCAGCGCAAAATACCCCGATAGCTGTCAGCAATATAAAGCGTCCCGTCAGGACCAGCCTTCAGGCCCAGTGGGCGCCCGCCCAGATCTTCGATCTTTTCCGGTTGCGCGCCATCAATGCGGTAAAGCCCACCTGCCAGATCGGTTGTATAGATCGTGCCATCTGGCATCACCGCCAGATCCTCGGGACCAATCGCGCCATCCGGCAGCTTGATCAGCTCCAGGGCGGCCATGGCGTCATTGTCTTCGAACTCACCGGTCATCCCCGGCGCCTTAAGCGGTTCATAGACCTCAGGCTCCACCGGGACCGGCCAGAACAGCAAATATCCCAGGCCCAGCACGACGCCCCCCAACAGAATTTTTTTCATTCTCAAATCTCCCAGCTTTTCTCAAATTTTGCCGCAGTCTGCTCTTGGATGCGGTGCCATGCAAGCCTTGCCAACTCCGTCCCACCTCCCCCCCATCGCAACGCTCCGTTTCATCCCTTTGTCGCATCCCCCTTGCTGCCTTTGGCGCATTTGCGGTATCTGGCAGGCATGAAAACGCCACGCTACACCCCGCTTGCCCAATCGCTGCCCTCCACCGTGCCCTTTGTCGGCCCGGAAACCCAGGAGCGCGCCCGCGGCGGCGCCTTTGCCGCGCGCCTTGGTGCCAATGAAAACATCTTTGGCCCTTCGCCCAAAGCGATCAAAGCCATGCAGGATGCCTGCACCGAGATCTGGAAATATGGCGATGCTGAAAACCACGAGCTGATCCAGGCGCTCACTACCCTCCACGGGGTTGCGCCGCACAACATCATGGTCGGCGAAGGCATCGACGGCTTGCTTGGCTATCTGGTGCGACTATTGGTTGGGCCGGGCGATGCAGTTGTTACCTCGGCCGGGGCCTACCCGACCTTCAACTACCATGTGGCCGGTTTTGGCGGCACCCTGCATATGGTGCCCTACAAACACGACCATGAAGACCCCGCATCATTGTTTGCCAAGGCAGCAGAGGTCGATGCCAAACTGGTCTATCTGGCCAACCCGGACAACCCGATGGGCAGCTGGCACAGAGGCGCCGATATCGTCGCTGCACTGGATCTGCTGCCAGAGGGTACGCTGTTGCTGCTGGATGAGGCCTATGTGGAATGCGCTCCCGAGGGCACTGCCGCGCCAGTCGACATTAATGATCCCCGCGTGATCCGCATGCGTACCTTTTCCAAGGCCTATGGCATGGCAGGCGCCCGCGTCGGCTATGCCCTGGCCGAGGCCGGGCTGATCTCGGCCTTCAACAAGGTGCGCAACCATTTTGGCATGAACCGCGCCGCCCAGGCGGGTGCGCTGGCCGCCGTTCTTGATCAGGACTGGCTGGCGCATGTGCTGGGTGAAATTTCGACGGCGCGTGACCGCATTGCCAAGATCGCCGCTGAAAACGGGCTCACTGCGCTGCCCTCGGCCACCAACTTTGTCGCAATTGACTGTGGTCAAGATGGGGCCTTTGCCAAATCGGTGCTGGATGCGCTGGTGGCCCAGGGGGTCTTTGTCCGTATGCCCTTTGCCGCCCCCCAAAACCGCTGCATCCGCGTCAGCTGTGGGCCGGATGCCGCGCTCACAGCCTTTGCCGACGCTTTACCAAAGGCACTTTCCGCTGCAAGATCCGGCCAGACTATTTCCGAACAGGTCTGACTAGATCAAGTCCGAACAGCTCCGCCTGGCACAGAAATCTGGCACAAAAGAAGACAGCATCTGCTGTTGGAAACCCCTCGTAGGCCAAACGGCTCGCGGGGGTTTTACCGGACTTTCACCTCTGGCGCGCTAGACTCTTCTGGGTAGTCACCAAGAAAGGGTCAAACCAGGAGGGTCAATCATGGACAATCACAAGGACAACCATCGCAAGCACACCCAATCTCAGCCGGATGTGCCAGATCTGTTCTCCGCCGCCATCACCTTTGCCGGTATCAACCTGATGTGGGTTTTCTTTGCCCTTTGGGTGGTCTTTGGCATGGTGCCGGTACTGATCTTGGCGGTGTTTCTCAACCACCTGATCAACCGGCTCGAAATTCGCCTGCAACACCGTGCGGTGTGAAAGGCAGGCGAGCCTCGCCTTTCACTCAGTTTTCAAGGCCTGCCCCGGTCACACATGAGCAGGCCTGTGATCAAGCCTGACGATCAGTAGGGCCGCCCAGAACCTGCGCTGCAGCCTGAAGTGCACCCTCACCGTGCGGGATCTTCAGCGCAGTCAGCCCGGCCTCGATACCTCCCAGCAGCCCCATGATCATGTGACCATTGACATGCCCCATATGGCCAAGCCGGAAATGGCCATGCCATTCCGGACTGTCCGGCGGTGCCAGCCCAAGACCGATGCCAAGCGTCAGGCCAAGGTTGTCTTCCAGCCAACGGCGCAGTTCAGTGGCGCGCGGGGCAGGCAGATGCAGCGCTGTCACCGCATGTGACCGCAGCGCCGGATCAGTGACATTCATCCGCAATCCCTGTGCAGGATCCGATATATCACCCCAGGCGGAACAGGCCGCCCAGATCACCTGCGCCAGATGAGCATGACGAGCCCAGACCGCCTCCAGCCCTTCGCCGTGAATAAGATCCAGCGCTGCCCGCAGACCATAAAGATGATGCGTTGGGGCGGTGCCGCCAAAATATTGATAGAACTCTTCCGGGTTGGCCCGCGGCGTCCAATCCCAATAGCGGCTCACACGCGGCAGTCTCGCCCGTGCCTCAGCAGCTTTATCATTGAAAAACACAAAACTGACCCCCGCAGGGGTCATCAGTCCCTTTTGCGAGGCCGTGACCATAACATCAACGCCCCAGGCGTCCATTTCAAACCGGTCACAGCCCAAAGACGCGATGCAATCGGCCATCAGCAAAGCCGGGTGCTGTGCCTCATCCATAACGGCGCGCAAGGCAGGAATATCATTACGAATAGAGCTGGAGGTATCAACATGCACCCCCAGTACCGCCTTGATCTGATGGGCGGGGTCCGCTGCCAGACGCTCTGCGACGCGCCCCAGTTCCCAACCAGATGCGGTGCCAAAATCCAGCACCTCGACCTCGATTCCCAAGGCTTCGGCCATTTCTGACCAGCCCAGGGCGAACCGGCCGGACGCAGGCACCAGCACCCGGTCACCGGGCTGCAGCGTATTCATCAGAGCAGCTTCCCAGGCGCCATGACCATTGGAAATATAGATCGCCGCAAAATGCTGCGTCCCCGCGACCGCCTTTAGGTCCGGGATCAAACTGTCGGTTAGATCCAGCAATTCGCCGGCGTAAATATTCGGCGAGGGTCGGTGCATGGCTTGCAACACCGGATCCGGAATCACCGAAGGTCCCGGAATGGCCAGATAGGGTCGCCCACCGGAGGGGGTGCCAATTGGGCGACCAGTTGGGTTTGATGTCGTGCTCATCTTTTGCCTCACACACAGGGTTTACACGCGATCACCTGATCGCCTGTTCAACCAATCTTTCATCGGCGCAACCCTAGCCCGCCTCTGCCCGAGGTCAATTCCCGAAAATCGACAAATCCACACCGCACTGAGCACTCCATGACCTCCCCCACGGGGGCAGAAAGCTTGCACCCTCGCCCTGAGCTGCTTAAATGGCCTCCACGAAGTCACGAGAAGGCGCAGAATGACCCTGAATTTGCGACGCTTTCCCAGCCGGAATTTCACGACATGAGCAATGAACACACCTCTTCCCGCGAGCTATTGGGCTGGCTTTGGCGCGGCTATCTGCGCCATTACATGGGTCTTTTGGGCATTGCTGTCGTTTTCATGCTGCTCGAAGGCGCCACCATGGGTGCCCTCGGCTATATGATGCAGCCGATGTTTGATCTGGTCTTTGTTGCCGGAAACACCAATGCACTGGTCTGGGTAAGTCTGGCCTTTTTGGGGATCTTCACCCTGCGCGGTGTCTCCAGTGTTGCGCAGAAAGTGCTGTTGAGCAAAGTCTCGCAGACCTCGGCCGCGCATCTGCGCAAAGACATGCTGGCGCGTCTCATTCGGCAGGATCCATCGTTTCACCAGACCCATGCGCCGGGCCTGCTGCTGCAGCGGGTGCAGACCGATGTGAGCGCCATCAACAATGTTTGGCAGTCGATGATCACCGGCGCCGGGCGCGATGCCGTGGCCCTGGTTGCGGTGCTTGGCGTTGCTGTCAGTATTGACTGGCGCTGGACCCTGATTCTGCTGATCGGCGTGCCGGGATTGCTGCTGCCAATCTCGCTGGTGCAGAAATACGTCCGCCGCAAAGCCTCTGAGGCGCGCGATCTGGGCGCTGCCCTCGCCACCCGTCTGGACGAGATTTTTCACGGCATCGTGCCAATCAAGCTCAACAAGCTCGAAGACTACCAGCAAAAGCGTTTCGGCGATCATACTGACCAATTTGTCCGTGCCGAGGTCAAAGCTGCCTTTGGCACATCGTCAATCTCGGGCATGACCGATATCATGGCGGGTGTCGGTTTCATGGCTGTGCTGCTCTATGGTGGCTCTGAAATCATCGCAGGCGAGAAAACCGTCGGTCAATTCATGAGCTTTTTTACCTCGGTCGGCCTGTCGTTTGAGCCAATGCGTCGTCTCGCCAATATCTCCGGGATCTGGCAGGCCGCCGCCGCCGCTCTGGAACGGATCAAGGCGCTGATGGATGCCCCTATCCTGCTAACATCACCCGAACACCCCAAACCCGCCCCCAAGGGGCTGCCCGGTATCAAGCTGGAAGGCGTCAGTCTCAATTACGGCGAAGCAGAAATTCTGCGCGGGCTGACGCTGGAGGCCGAAGCCGGCAAAACCACGGCCCTGGTGGGAGCGTCAGGCGCGGGGAAATCAACCATCTTCAACCTGTTGACCCGCATGGTGGACCCGCAGATGGGCGCGGTTCAGGTGGGCGGGACTGCGGTCGGAGATCTTGCAACTGACGATCTGCGCGGCTTGTTCTCTGTGGTGACACAAGAGGGGCTGTTGTTTGATGAAACCCTACGCGAAAACATCGTGTTGGGGCGCACGGATGTCTCTGAGGAAGCGCTGCAAAAAGCACTGGATGACTCCCATGTCTCCGATTTCCTCGGCAAGCTGCCGGATGGGCTGGAAACAATGGTGGGGCCGCGTGGCTCTGCCCTGTCTGGTGGCCAGCGCCAACGGGTGGTGATCGCCCGTGCCTTGCTGCGCGACACCCCTGTCCTGCTGCTGGATGAAGCCACCTCGGCGCTGGATGCGCAGTCAGAAAAAGTCGTGCAGCAGGCGCTGGACCGTCTTGCAGGCGGGCGTACAACACTGGTGATTGCTCATAGGCTGTCGACGGTGCGCAACGCTGATAAAATTGTGGTGATGGAACGGGGTCAGGTGGCGGATCAGGGCACCCACGAAGAGCTGCTGGAGCGCGGCGGCATCTACGCTGATCTATACCGGTTGCAGTTTCAGGACGGCAAGACGCTGCTTGATCCACAGGGCATGGCAGCGCAAATCCCAGCTGTTGTGGTGCAGAACAGTGCTGCACAACCTAGCTGGTTGCGCCGCATGGTTGGTCGGCTGCTCAGCTAGGGGTGGTTTCAGCCGGGACCAGCAACTGCCAGCCTTGAACTCCAGCTATTTGTGATAGCTGCGCGCCAGTGTTTTGGGATCTGCTCCCAGAAGAAAGCGAAGCAGCGTCAGCAAATTGCGCCCTCCTCGGCACAGCCAGCCGTCACGTTGATAGCGCGCCGCGCTTGTTCGGGCTTCGACCGCAAGCGCCTGTAAGTTGCTGAGACGCTTTGCCAGCTCCACATCCTCCATCAGGGGCTGATCCGGATAGGCACCGGCCTCCAAATAGGCTGCACGTGAAATCAGCAGTCCCTGATCGCCATAGGGCAAACCAAAAAGACGCGACCGCAGATTGGCCCAGCCCGCCACCAGACTTGGGGCCAGCCCCTTTGCCCGGAATCGCAAGTTGAAATAGGCAGGCGCGCGCTGTCGCCCCTCATCGCCCGCCCCCTCAAGATGCTGCGCTACCACTGCGGCCCAGCCCGGCGACAGCTGGGTATCCGCGTGCAAGACCAGCAGCCAGTCCCCTTTTGCCACAGCACAGCCCCGGCGCAGCTGCCCACCACGCGACGCAGGCCCGGTGACTAGACTGGCCCCCACGTCAGCTGCAATCTCTGTCGTGGCATCCTCCGATCCCCCATCGCTGATAATCAGCTCATGGATCAGCCCCTCTGACACCCCCTCCATGAGGGACCCTAGGCACTCCGGCAGCTCTGCTGCGGCATTCAAGGTGGGGATCACAACACTCAGAGGCGCGGGCATGGCGTTTTCCTGTTCAACTCTGGCATCATTCCTATATCACTGGTGCAACAAATGGCCATGCCCACTTGGGACGACCAGACAGATCACTTTTACCAAGCCCCAACCAAACGGGCCTTCGGGAGACCACATATGCGCGCGCGTAAAATTCTTCGCCTGACCGGAGCCGACACTCGTGATTTTCTGCAGGGGCTGATCACCAATGACATCAACAAGATTGATCAGGGGCTGGTCTATGCTGCAATGCTGACACCGCAGGGTAAATACCTGGCGGATTTCTTTTTGTCAGCAGATGGTGCCGATGTTCTCTTGGATGTGGATGCGGAATTGGCCGAGGCCCTGCTCAAACGCCTGACAATGTATCGTCTGCGCGCCAAGGTCGAGATCAGCCTCACCGATCTGGCAGTCAAACGGGGCACTGGTCCAATTCCCGAAGGCGCGCTGGCAGACCCGCGCAATTCTGATCTGGGATGGCGCCTGATTGGCCAGGATGGCGGTGAAGACGACAGCGACTGGGCCGCATTGCATGTGGCCCATTGCGTGCCTCAAAGTGGTATCGAGTTAGGTCCCGACAGCTATATTCTCGAGATGGGGTTCGAAGCGCTGAACGGAGTTGATTTTCGCAAGGGCTGCTATGTCGGCCAGGAGGTCACCGCCCGCATGAAGCACAAAACGGAGTTGCGTAAAGGTCTGCGCGTGGTCGAGATCACAGGCGCAGCCCCGGTCGGCAGTGCGATCACCGCCGCAGACAAGCCCGTGGGGACTTTGTTCACCCAAGCCGGTGGCAAGGCCATTGCTTATCTGCGGTTTGATCGCGCCAAGGGAGAAATGCAGGCGGAAAGCGCCCATATTTCGCTAGGCTGATATCTCTCCTAAAACAGAAATCACTTGGCGCGCCGGAAACTTGGCTGGCCGGACATCAGAGTGGTGCGACCTCGCGGATATTGAGTTGGGTTGCCCAGCTGTCGTGGTCGGCAGGGACGTTTTCCTTCATGGCACGGGTACCGATGTCCAGCCGCACCGCCTCGGTGGTTGAAAAGACACCAACCACATCGCCGTAGCGCAGGTTGCCCGTGTTGGGCCCGTCAAGACGCTGAAATTGCAGAACTGTCGCCCAGGATACATGCGAAGCCGGCACGTCCTCTTTCATCGCTCTGGTTCCAATATCCAGCCGCACGGCCTCAGTTTCAGAAAACAAACCAATGACATGATCTGTATGAACCGGCCCTTCGCTTGGCCCATCTACCCGTTTGACAACCAAGCGGGTCGCCCAACTGTTGTGATCGGCAGGAACGTTTTCTTTGACGGCACGGGTGCCGATATCGAGTCTCACTTCCTTTGTGGAAGAAAAAACTCCAATCGGTTCGTTGAAATTAATAATTTCTGCTGTACTCGTTCCAGTCATAATCAAACTCCTCGCCATTTTAAACCATAGGTTGACCATCCATTAACACGCACAATCATTTTTTCGAAATAAACTCAGCGAAAAAAGCAACCCGAGCGAGATACGATACTAAAAAACGGAGACATCATGCGCCACCGCCTTGCCTTGCTACTACCGATTGTTATGCTCCCCTTTGGCCTGCCGGCCAGCGCCCAGAGCTATTGGGAATATGGCGCCTGGCGCGTTCATACCGAAATCCGGGAAAGCACTGAAGACACCACCAAGACCTGCACCGCTATCACCGGAGGAGATGGGCTCCCCTCGTTGCGCCTCTCGGTCATCAATCTCGATGGTGGCCCGCCTGCGGATTACCCAGAGCCGTTGCTGCACGAATCCGCGATACGCGGCCACAGTACGCTTATTCAGAACGGTCAGGCCGTCGGGTTTGTCTTTGACGGGCAAGCCGCCTTTTACGGCATCGCCAGTGGTTATCTCGATGCCGAAGGCTTTGCCCATGCAGAGGTTGAACCGCGCTGGCAGGATACCGTCAACATGCTGCTCTGGATGAAGGCAGGGCAAAGCATCGACATTCGCCTTGTGCACCCCTTTGAGGCCGGAAAGCCCCTCCTGCAGGTTTCCCTCCGGGGCTTTACCGCAGCCTACGGTAAAATGATGGATGAATGTGGTCACAGCACCCATATTCCGGCCCCTGAATAAGACCGGCTTTATCCCGTTTGATGCCGCACCTCTGAGCCCAACAAAAAAAGCCCCGCGACCTATCAGGTCAGCGGGGCTTTTCAATCCAGACAAAAGCGCAGAGGTCAGGCGCGTTCGGAGTATTCCATGGTATCGGTATTGACCACGATCATCTCATCCTGGCCCACAAAAGGCGGCACCATGACTTTGACGCCATTATCGAGGATCGCAGGCTTGAAGGAGTTGGCAGCTGTCTGCCCCTTCACAACCGGTTCTGTCTCAACGATTTTGCAGGTCACTTTCTGCGGCACCGTCGCGTGGAGCGCTTCGGCATCGTAAAATTCGACAACAATTGTCATGCCATCCTGCAGGAACGGGCGACGATCACCCAGCAGTTCCGCAGGCAGCTCAATCTGCTCATAGGTTTCGGTGTCCATAAAGATTAGCATGCCATCACTCTCGTAGAGGAATTGCTGATCTTTTTGCTCCAGGCGTACGCGTTCTACTTTGTCGGCGCTGCGGAACCGTTCGTTCAGTTTCGAGCCATTGCGCAGGTTACGCAGTTCGACCTGTGCAAAAGCGCCACCTTTACCGGGCTTTACGTGATCGACCTTAACCGCGGCCCAAAGTCCGCCGTTGTGCTCCAGGACATTACCTGGGCGGATCTCGTTACCATTGATCTTGGGCATCTGAAAAATCCATCTCGGAAGGTTGATGATATGTTAAACCTCCCTATATCTGTCGTGGTCTCAGCTGGCAAGACAACGATATGTCGTAGGAAACGCGTAGAAGCTATGCAAAATTTGCATGAAAGCTATGCACATACAGGCTACCCGAATCGTCACAGTTCCGTCATAAGGAACGCCACGCCGAGAATTGCAATGGCAAGAACAACAAAGGAAACGGGATGCGAGATTTCGTTGACGGCACCGCGTATAACAATGAACAGGGCAACCGAGCACGCAAGCTCTTTGCAGCTGTAGTCTTGGCCGCGCTGGATGACGCTATTGCCGATGATAAAAAATATGGCAACGGCCCCGAACAAATAGCCCGCTGGGCCCGCTCACGCGATGGTCGCGAAGTCCTCAGCTGTGCTGGCATCGACCCCAACGAACGGGTTGTCGGCGGATTGATGGAATTCGTGGGCCGTGGTGTGCGCACCTCGGTTGCGCTGTCGCGTGAAGAAAGCGAACGTCGCAATGCAGCCCAGGCTGAAGCGGCCTAGGCTCAAATTTACGATACTGCCAAAAGTAAGGCGCGTCCTGGGGGGCGCGCTTTTCTTTTTTGCGCGCCAACAACCATTGAAGCGTTTTGTCTGTCGGCATTCTGTCGGCATAATGTCGTGGCCTGATGGCTTTCAGGCGATTTTGCCCGACCACTTCCGGCCTGGATTGATATGCTGACAAAGAGGCTTTTCCTGTCGTCTCAGATCGGCGATCAGAGTATTTCCTAGCAAATCAATTCGGAGGCATACAGAGAAATCCCATGGTAGCACGCGCGCTCATGATCCAAGGCACCGGCAGCAACGTCGGAAAATCCATGCTGGTGGCGGGACTGGCGCGGGCCTATCTGAAACGTGGTCTGAAAGTGGCCCCCTTCAAGCCGCAAAACATGTCCAACAATGCTGCCGTTACCCCCGAAGGTGGTGAAATCGGGCGTGCACAGGCCTTGCAGGCGCGCGCCGCCGGCCTTGCCCCGCATGTGGATATGAACCCCGTCCTGTTGAAGCCGGAAACCGATACCGGGGCTCAGATTATCGTACAGGGCAAGCGGCGCGGCACCCAGGCCGCCGGATCCTTCATGCGCGACAAATCAGGCCTGCTCGAGGCCGCCTGTGACAGCTACTATCGGCTTGCCGCTGGTGTTGATTTGATGCTGATCGAGGGGGCGGGCTCGCCGGCGGAGACCAATCTGCGCAAAGGCGATATTGCCAATATGGGCTTTGCCTGCGCGGTACAGGCACCTGTGGTTCTGGTCGGAGACATTCACCGCGGCGGTGTCATTGCGCAGATCGTTGGCACCAAAGCCGTACTGGAAGAACAAGATCTGGACCGGATCGTCGGTTTCGCCGTCAATCGTTTTAGAGGTGACATCAGCCTGTTTGATGCCGGGCGTGATGATATCGCCCGTCGTACAGGCTGGCCCTCACTTGGTGTAGTCCCCTGGTTTTGGGATGCCTGGAAACTCCCGGCTGAAGACATGATGGATATCGCTTCGCGCAGCGGCGGTGCCTGCAAGATCGTGGTGCCGCAACTGGAACGCATGGCCAATTTTGACGACCTGGATCCATTGGCAGCAGAGCCCGAAGTTACGGTGGAGATCGTCCCCCCTGGGCGTGCTTTACCCGGCGACGCAGACCTGGTCTTGATCCCCGGCAGCAAGTCCACCATCGGTGACCTTGCCTATCTGCGGGCACAGGGCTGGGACATCGATATTCTTGCCCACCATCGGCGCGGCGGACACGTGCTGGGGCTTTGTGGTGGCTATCAGATGCTTGGCAAAACGATTGACGACCCCCAAGGCGTCGACGGCCGCCCCGGCAAAGTAGACGGGCTGGGCCTTTTGGATGTGCACACTGTGATGTCCGGCGACAAACACGTGACATTGACCAAAGCCCGCAGTGACAAAGGTGATCTACCAGTTGATGGTTATGAAATCCATATGGGCCGCACCGAAGGCCCGGACTGCGCCCGCGCTTGGCTGCGCATCGGTGATCGCATGGATGGCGCAGTGTCGGGTGATGGCCGGGTCATGGGGTCCTATCTGCACGGGCTGTTTAGCTCCGATCCGTTTCGCGCCAGTTTTCTGTCAGACCTCGGTGTCGAAAGCCAAACCGGATATGATCAGGGCGTAGAAGATACGCTGGACGCCCTTGCCGAGCATCTTGAACGCCACATGGATCTGGATCAGTTGCTCGCGCTGTCTACCCCGGTGCCGCCGCAGACTTGAAACTTCGTCTGATTGTGACTGCAACTGGTGAGGCGGCACTCTGGTAGAGGCCGCACAAGACACGCCGGGATTCTCCGCCTCCCCCTCCTGCGACCACTACAGCCTAAAGCACCAGCCCTACGCAGGGTTTCTTCTCGGTGGTCGTCAATCAAGGCCTCCTTGTCAGAGGCCTTCGGGAAGACGGTGACTGTTGGGGAGAAGCAATCTGTCCAGCAGCAAGTCAAGGCGGCACAGCCAAGCCCATATCGCCTAACCGTCACCTTTGCCGACAGATCAGTTCAGCTCGAAACCCTCTGGATGAGGACCCCGATCGAGGCGTTCAGGCAAGATCCTGAGCGGCAAGCGCGCGGTGAATTTCACGGCGCACGAGTTTGCGCACGTTACGGGTGATACGTTCACCCAAAGCCCCCTGTAGCTCCGAGCGGACGATTTCCGCAACCAGATCCCGCAGGCTGTCTTCGTCCAGAAAGCTATCTTCGGCAGACAATTCTTCCAAACGTTCCATCGTCGCCTCCGTCACGGCATCCGCCGCCAGGTCCGGAGCATCACCACCCTGCCCCGAAGACGTGGCCTGAGCCTTCATGTCGGTCTGGTTCTGATCTGGATCTTTTTCTTCATCACCTCTGGCAGGGCTTTCTGCTTGCGAGCTATCGCCGGTCACACCTTCAAGGTGATCTTTCCATTCCAATGTCTCGATATTGGTCCCGGCATAGGGATCTTGCGAGCGGCCATCGGGCTCCCATTGCTCTTCGGATCTGGCGACCTTGGCTTCCAGTTCCGCAATTTTCTGGACCACGGCAGACACGCGCGCTCCCGCAGCCGCCTCCTGCTCCAATAAATCTTGCTCCTCATGCGGAGCGTCAGATGGAAAATCGCCAGCTGCATCTTCACCGATGTCACCTTGGTCACCGGCGGCTGCCGCATGAAACAGGGTCGCATCCGGGTCATGCCAAGGCGCGGCGTCCAATGCTCCCGCCTCGCTCACACTAGTTTCCTGATTGTCTTCTGCCGCTTCGCCTGCGCCATGATCCTCGGCAGTGCAGTCATTCTCGAAACCGTCAACACCCGAATCTGCGGTCAGCGTGTCCAGGGTCTCGGAGCGGGCTTGCGGCGGATTCGCGCTTTCCGCTGTCCTCACCGGCGCTATGTGATGGAACTCTGGCGTGTGAACCGGGTCATTCTGTTCGAATGCCACTTTCATCTCGCTCTGCCCACCACGCCCCTTATCGCTATCATCTGCATGTGATGCGTCAGACGATCTCTCATTGGAAGCAGTGGGAGTTGGCAAAGTGGGGCTGGTTTCGGCACAGTCCTTCGGGCTATTGGGCTCCGGATCGGAGACCCGAAGTGCCGGGGTCAGGACCAGTCGGGATGCCGCTTTAGGAGGAGTCTGAACCGGTTGTGGCCGCGGAGCTGTACGCCCGTCCTCGCTCACCAGACGACGAATGGAGGACAGGACATCTTCGATTTCAGCCTGTGTAACGGGATCCGACATATTTTTTCAACCACTCTAGCCTTTGAGACAAGTTTAGCCGCCCTCCCCCGTTCACACAACAACTAGAGAGAATTTTCAATTCTTCCCCAAGACCTTCGAAGGCCCTCGGCTCTCTCCAAGGACCCTCAGCACGGCCTCAAGGCTCTCAGTTCTTTCCCAAAGCCCTGAGAACGCGATCAAGATCTTTCCCCCGGCGGCTAACCGGCGAAGGCGCGTCTTTGACCAAATTATAGTATAGTGTGGGATCGTAGATTTCTACTGCCAGACCAAGGTGTTCCGCCGTCAGCAATCCCTGTGCCTGCAACAATGCATAGGCTGCCGAGGCCTGACTCGCTCGCGCCTGAACCCGCGCAGTTTGCGCATCCAGAAGATCCTGCTCTGCCTGCAGCACGTCCAGTGTTGTGCGAGCGCCAAGGGTGGCCTCTTCGCGGATACCATCAAAAGCCACCCTTGCAGCCCTGACGCTCTCGTTCGAAGACACGAGGCTTGCGGCCGCCGCTTCCAGTGTAACATAGGCAGCCGCGACATCTTGGGTCACAGCGCGCTGGATTGTAATCAACTGGCCTTTGTTCGCATCCCTGCTGGCAATACTGGCCCGTATACCGGAAGCCTTTGATCCACCTGTATAGAGGTTTTGCCGGAATACGATGCTGGCACCGGAACTGTCGAAATCAACGGAATTGCTGACACCCAGTGTATCACTGACTTCGGCATTCAGAGTAACAGTTGGACCCAGACCTTTTTGTGCCGACTGCACCGAATAGTCCGAAGCCTTTACGGTGTGTTGCTGCGCCAGAAGACTGGGGTGATTACGCGCAGCCACCGCTTCAGCGGCCTGCAAGGAAGACGCCCGCTTGGGCAAAGGCGGCTGTCCGGCAATGGTGCCGATCGGATGGCCAACCGCCTCTACGTAGGAGGCTTTTGCCTCCAGAAGGTTACCGCGGCTTTCAATCAGAGATGCACGTGCTGAAGCAACCCGGCTTTGCGCCAGAGCAACATCCGTCCGCGTCACTTCGCCAACCTCAAATCGATCCTGAGAGGCCTTCAACTCTTCTTGCAATAGGCGCAGGTTGTTGCTTTGAAGCTGCACTGTATCTTGCTGGAGCAGCACATTGACATAGGCCTGCACCGCCGAGAACAGAACCTGCTGTTCAATGTTGAGCAGGGATTGACGTGTGGCCAGAACCACCTGCTGCGCTGCAAGTTGGCGCATGCGTGACACGCCACCGTCATAGAGCAACAAACCAAAGGTGAGCCCTGTCGACAGCTGATTGCTACGCAGACCGGGTGTCACGCTGGAATAGCTGTTGCTGGCTGTAATGGTCCAATCGATCACCGGCCGCAGCAGCGCAACCGTTGCGGCGACATCCTCGTCCGTGGCCCGCAACAGCGCGCGGTTCTGTTCCAACAGTCCGCTGTTTTTATAGGCGCCGATCAGGGCGTCCGACAGGTTGTCTGCCTGCGCGCCCTTTGGCATGGCAAATGCAAGGGCAACACTGCCCGCAAATACAAACGTTTTAAACAAACTCGCCGAAAATTTCTTTCGCATCGGTAGCCTTATCGTTTGCCGCGCCGCCAGCCGCGGTAGGTTGGGGATCAAGCCGCAAAGAAAAATGCGACCCGAGTATTCCATTGTTTTTTTCCGTCGTGGTCTTTGCGTCCTGGGCCAAAATTCTTGCTACTCCTGTCCCAAGAGTATCATCCAAACCGGGTTAAAGCGCAAACTCTGGTTTGCGTGCAAAACCCGGCAGCACTGCAGCGCCCGCGTTGAATGCAAAGCGCCAGGAGATCTGCTCACCACGTTTATAGCCGATTTTCACCTCGCCCAGAGCCCCCGTCATGAAGATCACAGCAATCCGCCCGCCATCTTTCAGTTGGGCCAAAAGACTGTCCGGAAGCTCCTCGACACCGCCCTGTACCAGGATCACATCATAGGGGCCGTGCTCTGCCGCGCCGTCAGTCAAAGGCCCGACATGCACAATGGCATTGTCTGCTCCGACCTCGGAAAGCTGGCTCTGAGCATCCACCGACATGGTCTCGTCTTCTTCGACGCCAATCACCATGACAGCCAGACGCGCGGCGACAGCCGTCGAATAGCCAAGGCCGCAGCCGACATCCAATACCAGCTCATCGCTTTGAATATCCAGTGCGTCCAGCATCTTGGCCAGTGTGCGCGCCTCAATCAAAGTGCGATTGCCACCCAGATCCATGTTGCGGTCAGCATAGGCGCCTTCGCGCTGTGCATCAGGAACAAATTCTTCCCGCGGGACAGCCAGCAAAGCCTCGATGATCGGATATTTTGTCACATCTGATGGGCGGACCTGAGTGTCCACCATCATACGGCGGCGTTCGGCGAAATCGGTCATATGCTAAACTCTTTTGTTCAGTCAGTTACGAAAGGTTGTGCCATATCCCCGCCGACACAGCAACGGGGCCAATGGCGATTTGCGCGCCATGATGCACCAGAGCCTATTTCTTTTTTACAAACTTGGTCAAAATGACAATGCGCTGCCCTTCGACCCGCCCTTCGATATGTTCGGGATTGTCCTGCACCAGTGAAATTCCCCGTACCGCGGTGCCGCGCTTGGCGGTAAACCCCGCGCCTTTGACCGGTAAATCCTTGATCAGCACCACATTATCTCCGGCAACAAGCACAGCGCCATTGCTATCGACATGCCCTCCGGACTGCGGCTGGTTGTCAGCCCAGGCCCGGGCCTCATCATCAAGCCAAAGCTGGTCGGCAAGATCGCGCGCCCACTGCTGCCCACCGTCCTGCCCCCCATCGGGACCGGAAAGACGCCCTAAAAGGCGTGCCGCTAGCACCTGCACGGCGGTCTCTTGCGACCACATGGAAGATGCCAGACAACGCCAGTGGTTCGGCTCAAGGTCACCTTCGATCTGGCCCTGACAGGTGGCACAAATCTCGACTCCGGCGTCATCGGGGCCACCGCTGACGGCAAAAAAACGGGTCGCTGCATCGGCAGAACACAGGGCACAGGTCATGGCAGATCTCCAGAAAACAGCACTGCCTCGCCTTAGCCCCTTCCAACAGGAATGAAAAGCCTGTCGCGCCGCGCCAAAACCACCCCATAAAGGCCCCCTCTTTCAACCAAAGAGTCTGCCCAGAAGAGATCACCTTATTGGGCGCAACCGCTGCAAAACGGAGTGGCCGGCAGCAGGTCCAGTCGTTTCGGCGCAATGGCGTCGCCGCAGATCAGGCAATAGCCATAGGATCCGTCACTCAACCGGGCCAGCGCAGCATCAATCTGGCGCACCTCTTCCAACTCGTTGAGCCCCAAGGTTTCAAGCACCTCATCCCCCTGACGCTCAGAGGATCGATCCTCCCAATCCTTTGACATAGGAGCGTCAAGCGCGTGCTCGACTTCCAGCAGATGCCCCGTCAGCGCCTTGCGACGGGCTTCGAGTGACTGCTTTCGCGCTGCAAAATCCATGCGTTACCTCCCAATTTTTGGCCTAAGACCACCATCCCCAAAGTTCAGCCTACGTCATTGACCCGTATCAACATACTCGCGAGATTTGGGGAGTGTTGCGGAAATTTCACGGTAGAAAGCCCGGAGGTCAAAGAAAAACTGCCTCAAATCCGAAAGACCGCCTCAAACGCACCCATTTCTGACCAGAGCATCGGGGAGGAGCCGCAAAACCTTGCAACAAAAAACGGGGCCGAAGCCCCGTCTTGAAAGTGTCAAAAATTCTGCGCTGCTTAGCTGTCCATTTTCAGGGCCGAAATAAAGGCTTCCTGCGGGATGTCGACTTTGCCGAACTGGCGCATCTTCTTTTTCCCCTTTTTCTGCTTCTCCAGCAGTTTCTTCTTACGCGAGGCATCACCACCATAACATTTGGCGGTCACATCCTTGCGCATAGCCGACAGGGTCTCGCGCGCGATCACCTTGCCACCGATGGCGGCCTGAATCGGGATCTTGAACATGTGGCGCGGGATCAGGTCTTTCAGCTTTTCAACCATGGCACGGCCACGGGCTTCGGCGCGGTCGCGGTGCACCATCATCGACAGCGCATCCACCGGCTCGTCATTCACCAGCACCGACATCTTGACCAGATTGTCGGTCTGATAGCCGGTCATCTGATAGTCAAACGACGCGTATCCCTTGGTCACCGATTTCAACCGGTCATAAAAATCAAACACCACCTCGTTCAGCGGCAGATCGTAAACTGCCATGGCACGGCTGCCTGCATAGGTGAGGTCCAGCTGGATGCCACGACGATCCTGGCACAGCTTCAACACATCGCCAAGATATTCGTCCGGCACCAGAATGGTCGCCTTGATGCGCGGCTCTTCCAGGTGATCAACGATGGTCAAGTCGGGCATGTCGGCAGGGTTGTGCAGCTCGGTCATGGTGCCGTCGCGCATGTGGATATGATAGACCACCGAGGGTGCTGTGGTGATCAGCTCGATGTTATATTCGCGCTCCACCCGGTCCCGGATCACCTCAAGGTGCAACAGACCCAGGAAACCACAACGGAAGCCAAAGCCCAGCGCCGCCGAAGTCTCCATTTCAAAGCTGAAAGACGCATCATTCAGCGCCAGCTTGTCGATGGCATCGCGCAGGTCTTCGAATTCGGCACTGTCGACCGGGAACAACCCACAGAACACCACTGGCTGCGCGGGCTTAAAGCCCGGTAGCGCGTCGGTGGTGCCCTTTTTCTCATGGGTGATTGTATCGCCCACACGGGTATCGCGCACCTGCTTGATCGAAGCGGTGAGGAAGCCGATCTCGCCGGGGCCCAGCTCATCAATCACTTCCATCTCAGGACGGAAAACACCGATGCGATCCACATGGTGCACCGAACCGTTAGAGAGCATCTTGATCCGTTCGCCCTTTTTTAGAACGCCGTCCATGATGCGCACGAGTACGATCACGCCAAGATAGGCATCATACCAGCTGTCCACCAGCATCGCCTTCAGCGGTGCATCGCGGGTGCCTTTGGGGGCAGGCAATTCATTGACGATGGCCTCGAGTGTCTCATGAATGCCTTCGCCGGTCTTGGCCGAAACCCGAATGGCGCCAGTCGCCTCAATGCCAATAACATCTTCGATCTGTTCCGCAACCCGATCACAATCCGAAGCTGGAAGGTCGATCTTGTTCAGCACCGGCACGATCTCGTGGTCGGCCTCCATGGCGTGATAGACATTTGCCAGGGTCTGCGCTTCAACCCCTTGCGTGCTGTCGACCACCAGCAATGAGCCTTCAACCGCACGCATTGAGCGGGAGACCTCATAGGCGAAATCGACGTGGCCGGGGGTGTCGATCAGGTTGAGAACATAATTCTCACCATCGTCCGCCTTGTAATCAATCCGGACCGTGTTGGCCTTGATGGTGATGCCGCGCTCGCGCTCGATGTCCATACTATCAAGCAGCTGCGCCTTCATATCGCGCACCTCCACCGTGCCGGTCTCTTGGATGAGCCGGTCTGCGAGGGTGGATTTGCCATGGTCGATATGGGCGACGATGGAGAAATTGCGGATTTTGGCGAGATCAGTCATGCTCAGGCGTATGATTTGGAATCAGAGATTGGTCAAGAAGGGACAGCCAATTTGGGCTATTCATTTGAAGAAGAACTTCTCAAGTTTCGCTCTTTAGACAGCAAGCAACGTGGAACCATGACGGGAAGGGTGTTCCTTCGTGCACTTTCCCTTTTTGAACGTAACACTTCTCCTGCAATTTCAGACGAAGTAACTCTGAACTGCCTAAAACTTATCCTCTCAATTTGGACATCTCAAAGTGACCATTCGCCCGACGACCGGCTTTGTTGCACAAATCGGTTTCTGAGGGGACTTCCCCTTTCCCCGGACGGAAT
>NZ_CYSG01000009.1 GCF_001457775.1 Phaeobacter sp. CECT 5382 | reverse complement strand
GCTACCATGCTGGATTCACGAAATGAATCCCTCACCCGATTTGTGCAACAAAGCCCCTTCAGAACGGAATTTCGTCATCATCAATATTATGAGACGGACCACCGGAGCCTCCGCCAAAACCACTGCCCTGTTGCGGGCCGCTGTCATAGCCACCGCCACCGCCGCCATAGCCACCGCCCTGGCTTCCGCCGCCCTGACCACCGCCGTAGCCGCCGCCGTCACTGCCTCCGCCTTCGCCGCGGCCATCCAGCATTGTTAGTGTCGAGCCAAAGCCCTGCAGCACGACTTCGGTGGAATAGCGGTCTTGACCGCTCTGATCTTGCCATTTGCGGGTCTGTAGCTGGCCTTCGATATAGACCTTGGATCCTTTGCGCAGGTATTGCTCGGCAACCCGCACCAGACCTTCATTGAAAATGGCGACCGAATGCCATTCGGTGCGCTCGCGTCGTTCGCCAGTATTACGATCTTTCCAGTTCTCCGAGGTCGCAATGCGCAGATTGCACACCTTACCACCGTTCTGAAAAGAGCGCACTTCAGGGTCACGTCCCAGATTGCCGATGAGAATGACCTTATTGACTGAGCCTGCCATTGGGATCCGTCCTTATTCTTGTCTTGTGTTCTTGTTGGGGCGCAGGTGGAGGTCACATTGATGCGAATCTCACCCGTCGCGTTGCAGGCACAGTATAGACCCCGGCGCAGTGAGGAAAGCAGGCTTGTCTGGGGGAAAGATTGAGGCCACAAGACCATGCAATGGGCAAAGGTAGGGGCGAAGAAGTAGAGTAGCTTTGGGCAAAGCCATGCCGATAGGGGCTTGAACGCTTCCATTTTATGCAAATTTCGCTATAATCCCCGGATTGATCGTACTGGTCATACGGTGGCGCAGACCGTAGCTGGCGTTTTGAGATAATTATTTAAGAGACCGTGACATGGGGCGACATGTGGCCGAAATGCGACGTCTGACAGTGGCAATCGTAGGAACTGCTCTTGGGGCTGGCCTGATCCTGCCGCAGGTAGCTTTGGCTGATATGTTCAGCACCAAAAACCGTCGGGACCTGTTTTCCGCTCATACCCGTGTCTTGGATACCCGTGCCTCTCAGCAATACCAGGGGTCGGAGCGTTTGCAGCCAAAGGCTATTCCAGGTGTCAGTTCCATCAGCCCGCGTTACGCTGGTAAATATCGCGGTGAGTATTTGGCGTTGGCCCGGCGGGCGGCGCGAAAACATAATGTGCCCGAGGATCTTTTTCTGCGTTTGGTACAGCAGGAGAGCAATTGGAACCCAACAGCAAAATCGCACAAGGGGGCTTTGGGGCTGGCGCAGCTGATGCCGGCAACTGCTCGTTCGCTGGGAGTGGATCCCTCCATTCCAAAACAGAACCTCGAAGGCGGTGCGCGCTACCTGTCAAAACAGTTCAAGAAATTCGGCTCCTGGCGCTTGGCGCTTGCGGCCTATAATGCCGGACCGCATGCAGTCGAAAAACACGGCGGTGTGCCGCCTTACAAAGAAACTCAGGCCTATGTGAAGAAAATTTGGGGCGGCTAAGAGCTTCCAATTTTTCTAAATAACTGACCAGTAACGATTTTTCGGTTCTGGTTGGGGTAGGGTGCATGGGGTTTTATTAAAGGCCCCGTCAATTTCGTTAACTCGCCATTAAGATGCCTTAATTTTTTATGAATTTGCCCATGATTTCAGGAGGAATTGCAGTGACCAGCAGAAGCTTTGACGACCGGCTCGACCGCATTCAATGGACCCCAGGTGTGGTTCCCTCGCAGGAGGTGATCGACAGCGTCCTTGGTGGCCGTGCCTTGTCAAAAGCGCGCAGTGTCGGTGCAACCTTGCTGGGAGCAATATTGGGGATTCTGATTGGCTTTGGGTTGATCGGCATGACTCTCGAAGGCTCTCCTTGGGGGCCGGGAACCGGGGTGATCGGTGCCATCGGCGGTCTGCTTTCACTGATCGGGCTGGTCGTATCTGTCGTCTTGGCGGTCTTTGTCGCTCTGCGCAGCAAACGGCATCCCTGGTTGATGCAATTTGCGTCGATGAACCTCTTGATGATCGTGGTCCTGCTGTTGAGCTGACCACAAAGACCCGGCAAAAGGCGCGCCATCACATCACCGCTGTGGGAGTGGGGGGTGAAATACCTGATTTTTTTAATCGGGAATTGCGCTATATCAAGGTCTGCACTATGGGTTTCCGGGATTTACAGGCACAGCCGTAATTTCCGGAGCCCATGATGTTAAACACTCTTTTCAAACCTCTTTCAGCGGCAGCCGCTGTAGTGTTTTTGACGCAGGCGGCTGGGGCGGAAAGCTTGGATGCCGACAATGGCCTGTCGCCGCTTGAGCGACTGGGTGAACACCTTTTCCATGATGAAAACCTGTCACTGGAGCGCAGCCAGTCCTGCGCCAGTTGTCATGACCCTGAGGCAGGTTTTGCAGATTCGAGACGCGCAGCAGACGGAGCTTTCTCGCTGGGGGATGACGGCGGGTCTTTGGGCAATCGAAATGCGCCGACGGCGAGCTATGCCGCCTATGTCCCGTCATTTCATCAGGCAGCTGACGGCAGTTGGACAGGGGGCCTGTTCTGGGATGGGCGCGCCGGGGATCTGGAGGAACAGGCGGGGGGGCCGCCTTTGAATCCGATCGAGATGGGGATGCCGAATGCGGCGCTGGTGGTGGAACGTCTGCGTGAAAACCCATCTTATGTTCAGTCCTTTGGGGCGGTTTTCTCTCCAGACACCCTAGCCTCGGAGGTTAGCGGATTTGCTGCTATGACCCAGGCTTTGGCGGCCTATGAACGCAGCGCGATTTTCGCTCCGTTTGACAGCAAATACGACCGCTATCTTGCAGGAGAAGCCGAGTTGTCGCCCGAGGAAGAATTGGGACGAGTACTGTTCTTTTCCGAACAGTTCACCAATTGCAATCAGTGTCATCAGCTACGCAAAAGCCCGATGGGCGCGCAGGAGACCTTTAGTGACTATAGTTATCACAATATTGGGGTGCCCCGAAACCCGGCGGTGATCACCGAGGCCGGTATGGCGGATGGGTTTGTGGATGACGGGCTTCTGGCCAACCCTGCGGTGACTGATCCGTCTGAAAGAGGAAAGTTCCGTACGCCAACCCTGCGCAATGTGGCTGTCACCGGCCCCTATATGCACAACGGGGTGTTCCAGGATTTGCGCACCGTGGTGCTGTTTTACAATCGCTACAACAGCAAGGCAGAGGCAGCACAGATCAATCCGGAAACAGACGCTCCCTGGGGAGAAGCCTTGGTGCCCGGCACATTGTCAGTGAAGGAACTTACCCATGGGCCTGCATTGGAAGCGCGGCGGGTTGATGCTCTGGTGGCCTTTATGACAACGCTCACGGATCGTCGCTATGAGGATCTGTTGCGCGACTGATCACACCTGCCACGCCCCAAAAAACGGGCGGGCAGGGTGTTTTCTGGCAGCCACACCTATTCCGCAGCGACCTTGATCACCGGGGTCATCCGGTCCAGCACTGCATCGCTGAGGTGACATTTGATTTGATGTCCAGTCTCCAGCTGGCGCACCGGCGGCACCTCGATATCACACAGCCCGGCCGGGACTTCGGATTTCCAGCGACACCGGGTCTGGAAGGGGCAACCCGATGGCGGATTCATGGCTGACGGGATGTCGCCCTCCAACACGATGTGCTCTTTTTCAATAGAGGTGTCGGCGATGGGAACAGCCGAAAGCAGGGCCTCAGTATAGGGGTGATAGGGCGGCGAGAAGACCTGGTCGGTGTCACCTAGTTCCACCACATGACCCAGATACATCACCATCACCCGGTCGCTGAGATAGCGCACAATGGAAAGATCATGGCTGATGAACAACAGCGTGGTTTTTTCCTCGCGCTGGATCTCCATCAACAGGTCTGTCACAGCGGCCTGAACCGATACATCCAGCGCCGAGACCGGCTCATCTGCGACCACGATGCGGGCACCGCCGGAGAAGGCGCGGGCGATCCCGACCCGCTGTTTTTGCCCGCCAGAGAGCTGTCGAGGCATCCGGTCAGCAAAGGCACGCGGCAGTTTTACCAGATCCAGCAATTCCAGCATGCGCTGCTTGCGATCCTGATCGCTGTCGCCGATGTCGAAGATTTCAAGCGCCCGGATGATCTGCCGCCCCACCGTCATCGAGGGGTTCAGCGTGTCAAAGGGGTTTTGGAACACCATTTGAACATCAGAGATCGTCTTGGTGTCGCGGGCCTCGATCGGGATCTGTTCGATATTGGTCCCGTCCAGTAGGATGGCGCCTTCGGTGGCCGTTTCCAGCCCCATCAGTACCTTGGCGAAGGTGGATTTGCCACAGCCGGATTCACCAACAATGGCCAGGGTTTCGGATTCTCGGGCCTCAAAACTCAGGGTTTCATTGGCTTTGACCACCTTGGTGGCGCCGCCGCCAAACAGCGCATTGGCGGCCACCTCATAGTATTTCTTGAGGTTGTCCATCTTGAGAACAACCTTGCCGGGTTTGGTCTTTTCTTTCTGTTCGCCAACCTGGATCGGGGCGTTCCAGTCGATTTCCTGAAAGCGCAGGCAGCGGGTTGCATGGCGATCATTGCCGGGCACATCCGACATCATGATATCATCGGCGTCACAGCGCCCGGCTTCGAAATAGTCGCAGCGCGGGCCAAAGTTGCAGCCATTGGGTCGTTCATGCGGCAGCGGGAAGTTACCGGGGATCGCCACCAGCGGGCGCGCGGTCTTGTCGGCCCCCGGAAGCGGGATCGAGCGAAACAGCGCCTGGGTGTAGGGATGCTGCATCTCATCAAAGACGTCGGCGATGGAGCCTCGTTCGACCGCCTCACCGGAATACATCACACAGAGCCGGTCGCAGGTCTCCAGCACCAGTCCAAGGTTGTGGCTGATGAACAGCATCGAGGTGCCGTATTTCTTGCCTAGGTCTTTGACCAGTTCGACCACGGCGGCCTCGACGGTCACATCCAGCGCCGTCGTTGGTTCATCCAGGATCAGCAATGAAGGCTTGGACATCAGCGCCATGGCTATAACGATGCGCTGCTGCTGGCCGCCGGACAGCTGATGCGGATAGGAATTCAGCATCCGTTCCGGATCAGGCAGGCGCACATCTGTCACCACCTCAAGTGCCCGGGCATGGGCCTCTTTCTCGTTCACGCCTTCGTGGATCATCGGCACTTCCATCAGCTGGCGCCCGATTTTCATTGCCGGGTTCAGGCTCGCCATCGGCTCCTGATAGATCATCGCGATCTCGTTGCCGCGCACATCGCGCAGCTCCTCGGCGCTCATCTCGGCCAGATCCCGGCCCTTGAACTTGATCGAGCCACCAACAATACGGCCGTTGGTTCCCAGATCCTGCATCACCCCAAGGGCAACTGTGGATTTGCCGCAACCGGATTCGCCCACCAGCCCCACGGCTTCGCCGGGCTGAACCGAGACGGAGAAATCCATCACTGCGGGGATCTCACGCAGGCGCGTGAAAAAGGAAATCGACAGTTTGTCGATCTCGAGGATCGGGCCGTCATATTCAGCAAGCTTGTTCATTCTTCTGTCTCCCTGTCTGGAGCAGTCCTCCGGGCCAGGATCTGGCGGGGACTTTTCTTGTTTGGTGGCGGGGGCCAAGACGTGAGAGGCCCCCGAAAGAGACGGCTCTAGTCTTTCAGGCTTTCTTCGCGCAGGCCATCCGCCAGTAGGTTGAGCCCCAGAACCAGGCTCAGCAGGGCCATGGCAGGTGGCAGGGCCGGGTGCAGATAGATCGACAACAACTTACGGCCTTCGTTGATCGTGGAGCCCCAGTCAGGGCTTTCCGGTGGCAGGCCAAGACCAAAGAAGCCCAATGTCCCGAGCAGGATGGTGGTGTATCCAATGCGCAGGCAGAAATCGACGATCAGCGGGCCACGCGCATTGGGCAGAACCTCCCAGAGCATGATGTACCAGGGGCGTTCGCCACGGGTTTGCGCCGCTGCTACATAGTCACGGGTTTTGATATCCATGGTCAGACCCCGCACGATGCGGAACACCGTGGGCGAGTTGACAAAAACCACCGAGACAAAGACCACCAGGATACCGCCGGGGATATCGAACAAATCAAACGCCTGCGGGATGAAGTTGATCTTGGAGCCATCTTCGTTGATCAAAGAGAAATAGGCGACAAGCAGCGGCAGCAACACGATAGCCAGCCAGAGATAGTTCTTGGAAGGCTGGGTGCGATAGCGAGAGTTGATCAACACGCCAAAGAATATCAGGGGAAAGGCAAAGAGCACCGCTGCCATATATTGCGGCAACCCGGTCGCCACGATTTCTGGTGTGACCAGCAGGTAAAACAGCAAAATCACCGGGAAGGCGAGGATCAGGTTGGCCAGGAAAGACAGAAAGGTATCCAAACGGCCGCCAAAATATCCGGCAGGCAGACCAAGGGTGATGCCGACCATAAAGGCAAATATCGTCGCTAGGGGTGCAATTTTAACAACTTCCCAGGCGCCTTTCACCATACGGCTGAAAACATCACGCGCCAGATTATCGCCACCCAGCAGATACCACAGAAAATCGCCATCTTCGGGGCTGCGCAAGGGGGTGCCGGGAACCTTGTTCTTGAGACCAGAAAGCTGCGACAGTGGATCATGGGTGATGATCAGATCTATGGCGCCAAAGAAGCCGGTGAAAACCCAGAACATAACCAGCGCAAAGCCGATCATGCCGATAGGGCTGTCAAACAGCTTGCCATAAAGACCCAGCCGCCGCTTGAACGCAATCGACAGGGTGAAAAGCAGAACCAGGGCCGTCCAAACTGGCCAGAACTGCTGAGCCATGGCACCAAGGATGCCTGCATCCGTACCCAGCGCCAGCCCCAGGACCAAGTAGGCCAGAGCAAGGACTGTTGTGCCAAGGGTTGTGAGGCGTACCGCAAGGGCCGCGATATCGCGCGGCCCGGAGGCCAGCGTCATGGTGCCGCCAATATCATTGATGGCGCGGTTTTCGGGCAGCACAGCACTGACAACGACCCAGGCCAGAACAGATGCCACCAAGAGGCCAAGCGCCAGGGCTATGATTGGATTGAGGAAGGCGATTTGGCCGGTCCAGCTGAGGGGATCCATGTCTCTCTCCTTTCCTTAAGAAATGCGAATGCGCGGGTTTAGGTAGACATAGCCGATATCGGAAATCAGCTGGGTCACCAGAACCACAAAGACGGAAACGACTGAAATCGCGAGCAACAGCTCAATGTCATTGTTCCCTGCTGCCTCAACCAAGATCCAGCCAAAGCCTTTGTAGTTGAACAGGGTTTCAACAATCACGACGCCGTTGAGCAACCAGGGGAACTGCAACATGATTACAGTGAATGGTGCAATCAGCGCGTTTCGGAGCGCATGTTTCAGAACGATATTGTGGAAGCTGACACCTTTGAGCCGCGCAGTCCGGATGTACTGCGCAGTCATGACTTCGGTCATTGAGGCGCGCGTCATGCGGGCGATATAGCCCATACCATAAAGCGCAATCGTCAGCACCGGCAGAAAGAAGTTCTCGAAGGTCGGATTGTCCATGGCAGAGGTCGCGGTGCCTTTGAACCACTTTAAGCCCACTGTGGAAGAGGTGAAGACCGCAATAAAGATAACGCCCGAAACATATTCAGGGGTCGCGGTGGTCAGGATAGATACTGTCGAAAGGCTACGATCAGTGACCGACCCTTCGCGCATGCCGGCAAGAACTCCGATGATCAGCGCCGAAGGCACCATAAGCATCAGCACCCAAAACATCAGATACCCTGTGTTGCCAAGCCGTTCCCACACGATACTTGCAACGTCATCCTTGAACCGGGTGGAAAAGCCCCATTCCCCCTGCAAAATTCCGCAAAACCGTGCTGCGTCGGCGGCCTCGTCCGCGCTCACCACACCGGTGATACAGCGACCTGTTTCGCCGTCGTCGGTGGTGAGGGTCCAGCCGGGCAAAACACCCAGCCATTGACCGTATTTCACAGCAGTCGGTTGCCCATAACCATTGCTGTTGAGCCAGCTGGTCACGGCCTCATCCGTCATTCTGAAGTTGCCTTGCGTCTTAGCGAGCTTTTCCAGATTCGGATAAAGGTTGGTTAGAAAGAAAACGATGAACGTCAGGCATAGCGCCGTGAGGATCATCACGCCAGTGCGGCGTAAAATGAACAATCCCATAGGGTTCCCTGTCAGTCTGGCGGCAAACCGGTGCTGCCTTCATGGCGCACCGTTGTTGTTCTTGGCTGCCCAGAGCCGCAGAAAAATTGCGCGGCTCTGGGGTAGGGAGTGTTGGCGGGCGGTTAAGCCGACCAACCCCATTTGTAGTGATGGTGTTCAAAGGTCACATGCATTTCGGCATTGGCAACACCTTCACGCATGTGACGATACAATGAGCGCCAGTAGGGCTGAATGGTGACACCCTCTTCCTGGATGATCATCTCCATCTTTTTCATCACCTCGCGGCGCTTGTCGGCATCCGCAATCGACAGCGCCTCGGTCAGCAGCGCGTCGAACTCTTCGTTTGCCCAACCGAATTCATTCCAAGCCTCGCCAGAACGATAGGCCAGAGCATGAACCTGTACGCCAAGCGGGCGTGGGTTCCAGTTGGTGGAGCTGAAGGGGTATTTTGACCAATCGTTCCAGAAAGTGGAGCCGGGCAGAACGGTCCGTTTGATCTTGAAACCGGCATCGCGCAGCTGAGCGGCGACGGCATCAGTGGTATTCTTGCGCCAGTCATCGTCAATCGACATGATTTCATGTTCGAAATCCAACATGCCTGCTTCTTCCATCAGCGCACGTGCCGCTGCGGGGTCGTATTTCTGCGGCGGAAGCTCGGCATATTCGGGATGAATCGGGCCGACATGGTGGTTCTCGGCGGCCTGTCCACGGTTGCCATACCCGAGTTCAAGGCAGACAGAATTGTCCACAGCCATCTGGATCGCCTGGCGGACGCGTTTGTCTGCATAGGGGCGTTTGCCGTCAACTTCGGCCAGCTGGTTGGGGCGCACGACGATCGTCGCCATGGTGACAACTTCGGACTTGTTGTATCCAAGGCCGTCCATCACATCGATGAATTCACCAACCGATTCATAGAGCATATCGACTTCGTCAGATTCCAGCGCAGCCAGCCAGGAGGACGGGTCAGTGCCGAAATCAATGTATTCGATGCGGTCCAGCGCCGGGGTGCCATAGACGGCATCGCCCCACCATGTGTGACCGCTGTTGCGTTCCAGCACGGCCTTGACACCGACCTCGAGCGTGGTGAGCTGGTAGGGGCCTGTTCCGACATTGGCGGTGAAGTCGTTGGTCTGAAAGCTGGAGTGCATGATGGCTGCCGGATAGTCGGCCATGCCCGCAATCAGTGAAATATCGGGGCCGGGCAGGTTCAGCCGGACGGTATGATCATCGACGACCTCTACACCGCCAGCAACAGCGGCGCCGGTCTCGGCGTCAACGAGGGTGCCGAAACGACCCGCCATCGAGTTGCCTTCAAGGCTCTTGTCGCACCAGCCAGTGATATTGCGGGCCACGTCTTCAGCGGTGAAAGCATCGCCGTTGTTCCAGGTCACACCCTTGCGCACATTTAGGGTGTAAACGGTGGCGTCGTCGTTGACCTCCCAGCTTTCCAGCAGCATGCCGCGGATGGAGCCGTCGTTGTTGTACTCAACAAGATATTCGTTGCTGCCGCGGGTCAGGTTCGCCATCTGCGACCAGTCATAGGTGCGCGGATCCTTCAGCGGGCGGACTTCCATCTGCACACGCAGGGAGCCGCCGGATTTCATGTCCGTCGCCGCCTGAGCTGGGGCTGCGAGGCCAATCAGTCCATAAGCAGCGGCAGCAGAGACGCCTAGGCCTGTGGCTCGCGCCAGAAATTCACGTCGATCTAGCTTGCCGTCCAGAACTTCGCGTGCATGCATTTTTGCTGCCCAATGGGGCTGAGCTTCAGTGGTGTTGATTTTGATCATTCGGGTCTCCCTGTTGTGCACCATCGGGGGTTGATCCCCGTTTGGACATTGCCTGTTCAAATCTTAGCCAGTGCTAGTCTGGAGCAGACCTGATCAGGGCAAGCTCTTGTCTGGAACGGGAATTAGATCCGGTCCGGAAAGATGCTGTTTTGGCTTATCGCCTTTTCATACAGTCATTCGGCCCTAGATATGGGGAGAGGTCAATGCACAGAATCGGCGTTGAGTGCATTAAAAGCGACATTTTTGGCGTCGCGTTTGGATTGTGAACTGGATGGAGAAGAGAGAACTGGGCAGGAGTGCCCAGTTCCCGGTCATTTCCGTGCCTCTTCAGACAGACTGCATTGAGGAGGGAATCAGAGCTGGATCAGAGGTAACGTCGGACCCAGGCCAAGATCTGGGCCAGTCTCAAACCTAGCCGAGTCAAATCCGTTTGCGGGCGGCCTTGCGCAACGTGCTGGGGGTCTGACCGGTGTGTTGGGTGATGAAGCGGGTAAAATAGGCTGCGCTCCCAAAGCCGAGCCGGTCGGCAATGTCGCGCATGGTGATATCCGAAGAAATCAACAGGATTCGTGCAGCATGGAGTTGTCGCTCCATCAGCAAGGCGGCGGCAGTCTTGCCTGTCTCGGCTTTGCAGACGCGAGTCAGATGGGTTGGCGTGACCGACAGCGCGGCCGCATGATCCGCCATACTGGCACGGGCATCGTAAAAATCGGCGACCCGCTGACAATAGGCCTGCGACAGCCGCCGCGCAGCAGAGGGGCGGCTCGGTGGCAGGGGGCCGGAAGGCGGCAGGCGGCGCAACTGAATACTTATCAGTTCACTATAAGACTGCAACGCCCGACGCCACAGAGCCGGGTGGCCAGATTGCTCGGCTACCATGGATTCGAGCAGCGTATTCAGCCGCGCCTGTTCTCTGGTATCAGTAATCTTCAGATGCATTGGCCGGTCTGGCATCGCAACTGGTGATGAAACCGGAACACGCAGGGCCTGCCCCAAACACTGGCGACCAAACTCTACCGACAAAAGTGCGCGCGCCGGAAAAAACAGGGCACTATGTGTCCCAAAGCCGCGCTGCGCGCCGTCCATCAGAAAACGACCCTGGCCCCTGGTCACCCAGATCAGCAGGTGCTCGCTGCGGTCATGGGCCAGCTCGGTCTGCCATGCTCCATCTGGAGACAGCCTGCTGAGAGGCACGACCTGAATTTCCTCGGCGGGGTTTGGATCAAACGGCATTAGACACTGATAGATTAAAGTTTCTTGAAATTTTCAACACGACTTAGCAGGGCATTATTTTTCGATTCGGGCAAGTTCTCCCTATTGGGATATTTGAAAAACCTGAATCTCCATCCTGTTGTTACGGATCTGGAACCAATTTCCCTATTTGGTGAAGTTTTTATATAAACAAATTTGAATTTATTTATATAACGCGTCGCGTGGAGGGAAGGCGGTGGGCGTCGTCGCTAGGTAGCCAAATGGCGAAAGCGTTCAATAGACAGACTGACGCTTGGCTGAAGCTCGGCGGCGAACAGAGTTGAGCCTGGCTGCATGTTGAGCCTGGCTGCATCCAGGCACCTGAACACTGTATGGAAGATATCAGGCAGAAAGATATGGGGTCAGACTGGCTGACCGCATGCTGCGATACAGGCGAGCGCTATTGCAGGTCCGGTTCCAACTGGATCCAGGCCTGCATCTTTGATCTGAACCAGCTTCTTTGGCGTTTGGCGTAGCGGCGTGTGGCGATTGAGGCCTGCTCGCGGGCCTGATCAAGTGTGAGCTGACCCGTTGTGTATCCAACCAGTTCCGGCACGCCAATCGCCTTGAAGGCGGGCAGGGACGGATCATAGCGGTCTTGCATGGCGCGGACCTCATCCAGGGCACCCTGCTCGAGCATCAGATCAAAACGCTGACGGATGCGTGCTTCGAGCCAGTCTTTGGGGCTATTCATGACGATAGCGGTGCAGGCGCTCAGGGGCAGTGGCGGCGCGGGGGTTTCTGCCTGCCAAGTGGCAAGAGATTTTCCCGTGGCCTGCAAAACTTCCCAGGCGCGCTGGACACGAGCGCGGTTCTGCACGTCGATCCGGGCCGCAGTGATCGTGTCCAGGTCCGCCAGCAGCGTCTCAAGAGAGAGGGAATCGCCCTGGACCCGAATGGCATTTGGGGTTGGTGGAATTTCTGCCAAGCCCTGCGTCAACGTCGAAAAATACAGCCCAGTTCCACCGACAATGATCGGACGTTGTGGCCCGGCAAGCAGCGGCAGGACATCGCGCAGCCAGTGGCCTGCGGAATATTGCGCATCAAATGGAACATGGCCGTAGAGGTGATGGGGCAGGCGGGCTTCATCCTGCAGACTGGGGCGTGCGGTCACCACACGCCAACAGTCATAGATCTGGCTGGCATCTGCATTCACGATCACACCGCCTTGTTTTTCGGCGATTTCCATGGCCAGAGCCGATTTTCCAGAGGCCGTGGGGCCTGCCAGCAAAACGGGTTTGTCCGGGTCGATATCAGGCAACATCATCGTAGGGGCGCTCGTCAGTCTATGATTGATTGCAGAAAAAAACAGCTTCAAAACTGGAGATACTGTCGCGAGACACCGGATACTAGGGATAAAGACCGAGGAAAGCGATCAGGGCGCATTGAACATCACGCCGTTTTGCTTCATTTTGCAGCGCAAACTAACCCCCCTCATCCGTCGGAGCGCAATATGCCCCTAGATCTTGAAACGCTGGATACTGCTCCAGACGCTACCTATAACCGTGTCATGCTCAAAATTTCCGGCGAAGCGCTGATGGGCGATCAGGGATTTGGCCTGCATCCGCCCACTGTTCAGCGCATCGCGCGTGAAGTCAAAACCGTGCACGACATGGGCGTTGAGATCTGCATGGTCATCGGCGGCGGCAATATTTTCCGCGGCTTGTCCGGCGCGGCACAGGGCATGGAACGCACCACAGCAGATTACATGGGCATGCTGGCGACCGTGATGAACGCCCTGGCGATGCAGAGCGCGCTCGAAGACATTGGTGTCTTTTGCCGGGTTATCTCGGCGATCCCGATGGATCAGGTCTGCGAGCCCTATATCCGCCGTCGCGCGGTGCGCCATCTCGAAAAGAAACGGGTCTGCATCTTTGCGGCCGGGACCGGCAACCCCTATTTCACCACCGACACCGCCGCGACGCTGCGTGCCAATGAAATGGGCTGTGAGGCGATTTTCAAAGGCACCAAAGTGGATGGTGTCTATGATAAGGATCCCGAAAAATTTGACGACGCAAAGCGCTATGACACCGTCAGCTTTGATGATGTTCTGGCCAAACGTCTTGGCGTGATGGATGCTTCGGCGATCGCCCTGGCCCGGGATAATAACCTGCCGATCATAGTCTTCTCGCTGGATGAGCCCGGTGGCTTTCGTGGGATTCTAGCAGGCAAAGGCACCTATACAAAGGTCTCCGGCTGATCTTCAGGCCTCGGACTATTCACTCTCTTGCGATGCACGTCATGGAAGTGTCACAGAGGTTGGCTAGAAGTGGCTAGGCACCGGGTTTCAGAAAGTGACAATTGGGTAAATTTATCTTGCCGAATGGTGTCATGGTCCCCCCTGGACCAAAATTTTCTGCGCGTGACAGTTCCGCTGTCACGCGCAATTCATTTACTAGCAGCCTTTTTCGCGCTTGGATGGTGAACAGGGGGCGGGGCAGACGCGGCCAGCCCGTCTGCCTAGAACGTCTCTGAATTGAGGCCCCATCTGACACGGCGCTTCTTTTTTTTGTCCCGATTTAGCGGCGTTTGGGACTGATTTGGCTAGGTCAGAGCAACCGCCGCGACCCAAAACCCTGTCATGATCGCTATACAATGGCGGGCCAATGGCTTATGAGCAGATCAAAGACCGCCTCAAGTCAGGGGAGAGAGCAGAATGTCTGACGATTTCGAACTGGATACCGATGATCTGAAACGCCGTATGGATGGCGCGATGGCAAACCTGAAAACGGAATTCGCCTCGTTGCGGACCGGCCGCGCCTCTGGCTCAATGCTGGAACCGGTAATGGTAGATGCATACGGATCCATGACGCCGATCAACCAGGTCGGCACCGTGAATGTGCCCGAACCGCGTATGGTTACCATCAATGTTTGGGACAAGTCCCTCGTTGGCAAAGTGGAAAAAGCCATTCGCAATTCCGGGCTGGGAATCAATCCGCAGCTCAATGGCACCATTATCATGTTGCCGATCCCCGAGCTGAACGAAGAGCGTCGCCGTGAGTTGGGCAAAGTCGCCGGCACCTACGCCGAACACGCCCGAGTTTCTGTCCGCAACGTGCGCCGCGATGGGATGGACCAGATCAAAAAAGCCAAGGCAGACGGCATGTCCGAAGACGACCAGAAGTTCTGGGAGACCGAGGTGCAGGATCTGACAGATACGATGATTAAACTTGTGGATGACGCGCTTGAAAACAAGCAGACCGAAATCATGCAGGTCTGATCTCGTTTATGTCCAGTAAAAACGATATCGGTACGGACAGTGACGCGACAGAGGAACAGGAACGATCTGGTCCTCGTCATGTTGCAATCATCATGGACGGCAATGGCCGTTGGGCACAGGCGCGGGGAAGACCGCGCCTGTTTGGCCATCACGCGGGCGCAAAACGCGTGCGCGAAGTTGTTGAATGCTGTCCCGAACTGGGTGTGAAATATCTTACGATATTTGCTTTTTCGACAGAAAACTGGAAACGGACCCAGGTCGAAATCTCGGGGCTCATGAGCCTTTTCCGCCGCTACATTTCCAAAGAAATGAAAGCGCTCGCCGCCCGCAATGTGCGTGTACGCTTCATTGGTGATCGTCTGCGTCTTGATGATAAGCTCGTGCGTCTGATGGACGAGCTGGAGCATGAAACCGAGGGAAACGACGGAACCCATCTCACCATCGCGCTGAACTATGGCGGTCGTGATGAGGTTGCCCGGGCCACCAAACGTCTCGCAGAGGATGTTGCGACGGGCCTGCTTGCGCCAGAGGATGTCGACGAAGAAACATTGCCACGGTACCTCGATACACATGTGTTACCGGACCCGGATCTGGTCATTCGCACCAGCGGCGAGGCGCGTATCTCCAATTTCCTGCTGTGGCAGTCGGCCTATGCTGAGTATGAATTCATCGACACGCTCTGGCCTGATTTTACCGCCGAAGAACTGGGCCGTCTGTGCCGCAGCTATGGCACCCGGGACCGGCGTTTCGGAGCGGTGAAGAAATGATGCAAAACCGTCAGGGCCCCTGGGCAGATCTGATGCCGCGCGTGCTGTCGGCTCTGGTCATGGTTGCCGTGGCAATCTGCGCTGTCTGGGCGGGCGGTCTAGTCTTCAGTCTCGTTATCGCGCTCAGCTGTGGCGGCATGATCTGGGAGCTGAGCCTGATGCTGGCGCCGCGCCGCTTTGGGCTGGCCGTGCTTTTGGGGGCTGCGACCGCCTTTGCTGTGATGGCGTCTACGCTGTTGCCGATGATGGCGGCCCTTGCGGTTGTTTTGCTGCCTGTCGGTCTGGGGGCTGCGCTGGTCGCGGAACAGGCTCGGATCCGTTTTGCCGTCTTTGCCCTATGGGTGGTCATGGCCGGCGTAAGCTTCATCTGGTTGCGCAATGGCCTCGGAGCACAGTGGCTTGTCTGGTTGATTCTGGTGGTGGTTGCGACGGATGTCGCGGGCTATTTCGCTGGGAAAACCATTGGCGGCCCCAAGTTCTGGCCGCGTATAAGCCCGAAAAAAACCTGGTCCGGCACCTCTGCGGGTTGGATCGCCGCAGCTGTGGTCGGTGTGATCTTTGCCGCACGTTTTGACATGGGCGCGGGTTTTGTGCTGGCTTCGGTGCTTGTTTCCATGGCCAGCCAAGCAGGTGATGTTGCTGAAAGCGCGCTGAAGCGGCAGACGGGGGTCAAGGATTCCAGTGCTTTGATCCCGGGGCATGGTGGTCTGTTGGATCGCTTCGACGGAATGCTTGGTGCCGCTGCGATGTTCCTGTTTCTGTTCACCTTTCTGGGATAGCCTGAGAGGGCAGTACCATGCGGAAAATCTCCATTTTTGGCGCTACCGGATCGATCGGGCAAAGCACGATAGATCTGATCCGGCGCGATCCTGCGGCCTATGATGTGGTGGCGCTGACCGGGGGGGGCAATATTGCTCAGCTCGCCCGGGATGCCATTGCTCTTAACGCTGATCTTGCCGTGACCGCCTATGATGAAAACCTGCCTCAGCTGCGGGACGCACTTGCCGACAGCGGCGTTGCAGTGGCTGCCGGACAGGCTGCCCTGATCGAGGCGGCAGCCCGACCAGCCGATTGGGTGATGTCTGCCATTGTCGGGGCTGCTGGGTTGGCGCCGGGACTGAAAGCTCTGGAGCAGGGCGCCACGCTCGCGCTGGCCAACAAGGAATCATTGGTTTGCGCCGGTAAGTTGCTGCTGGAAACGGCTGCCCGCTATGGTGCCCGACTACTGCCGGTCGATAGCGAGCATTCCGCAGTCTTCCAGGGCCTTGTCGGGGAGGATATTGAGGCTGTCGAGCGCATTATCATCACCGCCTCTGGTGGGGCGTTTCGCGACTGGCCATTGGCCGATCTGAAAAATGCAACATTGGCGCAGGCCTCGTCGCATCCGAATTGGGATATGGGGCAAAGGATCACAATCGACAGTGCTTCCATGTTCAATAAGGCGTTGGAAGTGATTGAAACACGTGAGTATTTCGGAGTTTCGCCCGATCGAATTGAGGTTCTGGTGCACCCGGAATCCATGGTGCATGCCCTAGTTGGTTTCAACGATGGCGCCCTGATGGCGCATCTTGGCGCTCCGGATATGCGCCATGCCATCGGCTATGCGCTTCATTGGCCGCAGAGGCGCGATCTGCCGGTGGCCCGGCTTGATTTGGCGGCCATCGGCCAGCTTAACTTTGCCGAACCCGATCCGATCCGCTATCCCGCGCTGGCTCAGGCCTATGCGGTGATGGAGCGGGGCGGCATGATGGGCGCGGCTTTCAATGGGGCCAAGGAACGTGCCCTGGATCTTTTCATTGCTGGCCGGATCGGCTTCACCGACATGGCTGAGATCACCGCGCGGGTTCTTGATCAGATTGAGACGCAAAGCGGCCTCATTGATTCCGCAATGACCCTTGATAACGTCAGCCGGATTGACCACATCGCGCGTAACGCGGCGGATGCGGCGGCAGCAACAGGCATAAGGTAACGTTTTGGACGCACTTTCATTTCTCCCCCAGTTTGGCGGGCTTCTCTATACGATTGCCAGCTTTGTCGTGGCCCTGTCGGTCATTGTTGCCGTGCATGAATATGGCCACTACATCGTTGGTCGCTGGTCAGGCATCCATGCCGAAGTTTTCTCCCTGGGCTTTGGCCCGGTGTTGTGGAGCCGCGTCGATAAGCATGGCACGCGCTGGCAGGTGGCGCTGCTGCCCTTTGGCGGCTATGTGAAATTCCTTGGGGATTCTGATGCGGCCTCGGGCAAGGACGTGGATGCTATTGCGAAAGCTGCCGCTGATCCGACAGAACTGCGCCGGACCATGCATGGTGCACCTCTCTGGGCACGCTCGGCCACGGTTGCAGCCGGGCCGATGTTCAACTTCGTGATGTCTGCCATCGTGTTTTCGGCTCTGGCCTTTTCCTATGGAACCGTACGCGATCCACTGACCATCGGCTCGCTTATCGAGGTTCCCGGCATTGAAAGCGAATTGCGTCCCGGCGATGAAGTGCTTGAAGTTTCCGGACAAAAAGTTCCATCAGTTAAAGACCGCGACGCCTGGAGTGCCTTTCGTGCGGCGCTGCCGGTGACTCCGAGCCTTGACTATCTGGTGCGTCGTGACGGGGCGGAGCTCGAGGTTCAAGGGCCCTATCTCTCACCTTCATATGTTCAGGCCGTGGCGCCGCGCAGTGCCGCATCAGATGCAGGTTTGCGGGGAGGGGATTTCATCACTGGCGTCGACGGGGATGACATTTTTACCTTTGATCAGCTGAAGGAGAGAGTTGAGGCCGCAGACGGGCAGGCGCTTACCCTTTCGGTTGACCGCCAGGGCGCAACTGAGACACTCACACTGTCGCCCCGGCGTACGGATGAACCTCAGGCGGATGGAAGCTTCGCCAGCCACTGGCGCATTGGCGTCGTTGGCGGGCAAATCTATGAGCCGGCCACCGAAGCTGTGGGAATCGGAACTGCGATCGCTTCGGGGAGTGCTCAGGTCTGGGCCGTCATCTCGACGTCGGTTTCTGGTCTTGGGCATATGATTACCGGTGCTATCAGCACCTGTAATCTGTCCGGTCCGATTGGAATCGCGGAAACCTCAGGTGCGATGGCCAGCCAGGGGGCCGAAAGTTTTATCCGCTTCATCGCCGTACTGTCGACCGCGGTCGGCTTGCTGAACCTCTTCCCGATCCCGGCTCTGGATGGGGGGCATCTGGTGTTTTACGCCTATGAAGCCGTTGTCGGGCGTCCGCCCAGCGATCGTGCGATTCAGGTTCTTATGACCCTCGGGATCACCATGATCTTGTCGCTGATGGTCTTTGCCTTGGCGAATGACATTTTCTGTTAGGTGGTTTTGCAGAGTTTGATGCGGTTATGTCTGCGTCAAACTCTGGCCACATTCCTCGGTTAACGTTTTGGAAATCTGCGTTAATGCGCATGGACGCGGCGGCAGCACGAAGGTTCAGCAGGGGCAATCCCTGCAGTCTCTCGTCAGTCTGGGCCTGCGACTGTGTCAATCTGGGGAGTGTTCCGGCATGCATATACAACACATAGAGTCCGAACGAGGGGTTGGTCTGCTACTGCGTTTGAACTGGGATCGCGCGCTTGCGGCTGCGATCGTTTTTGTGTCGCTGAGCCTCGGTGCCTGGCTCGCCGGGCTGTAACGGGAACAAATAAAAGAGTATTTTTACAACTTGCGCGCGGGTAATTGCCCGCGTGCATTTTTGTTGGTTTTGACAAGTCGGCACAAACCCGATACGCACGATTCAAAGGTGCTATAAAATCGGGTAAAGACTGATGTTTTGGGGGAAGAACGCGGGCACATCCTGCGGTGTGCGTACAACACGCACCAATATTTTGTATAGAGGCGTCTCTGTGGTCGCCTTGTCTGTGGTCTTTGGATTTGGGCTGTCACCCAATTTCGCGGCCGCGCAAAACTACCGTTTCAACACGGTTCAGGTCGAAGGCAATCAGCGGATTCAGACCTCAACAATCGTTGCGTATACAGGGATTGAGCGGGGCAAGACCGTCTCGGCTGGCCAGCTCAATGATGCCTATCAAAACATCCTAGACAGTGGTGTTTTCGAAAGCGCTGAATTGGTTCCAAAGGGTAATACTCTGGTCATCAAGGTGACCGAATTCCCGACAATCAATAAGATCAACTTTGAGGGCAACCGCCGTATCAAAGATGAAAATCTGTCGGGAATCATCGAGTCGGCACCTCGTCGTGTCTTCAACCCGACCCTGGCCGAACGCGATGCTGCCGCAATTGCCGAGGCCTATGGTGCACAGGGGCGCCTAGCGTCTCAGGTGACACCGAGAATCATTCGCCGCAGCGACAATCGGGTTGATCTGGTTTTCGAAATTTCCGAAGGTGACACCGTCGAGGTCGAGCGGGTTTCGTTTTTGGGCAATCAAGTCTATTCGGACCGCAGATTGCGCCGCGTTCTGCAGACCAAACAGGCTGGTTTCCTGCGGGCTTTCATCCGTGGCGATACATTGATCGAAGATCGCATCGAATTTGACAAACAGGTGCTGCGCGATTTCTACCTGTCTCGCGGGTATGTCGATTTCAACGTCAACAGCGCCAATGCCGAAGTCACGCGTGAACGGGATGCGGTTTTCCTGGTGGTCGATGTTGTCGAAGGCCAGCAGTTCTCCTTTGGTGAACTTTCCGTTGTGAGTGATCTTTCCGAGGCTGATGCGGATGAGTTTCGCGCGGCGCTGAAAATCAAACCGGGTGTTGTTTATTCGCCATTTTTGGTGGAGCAGTCGATCGAACGTTTGGAGAACCTCGCCCTGCGCAAGGGAATTGACTTCCTGCGTGTGGAGCCGCGGGTAACGCGCAATGATCGGGATCTGACGCTGGATGTCGAATTTGCGCTGACGCGTGGACCGCGTGTTTTTGTCGAGCGGATCGATATCGAGGGGAACACCACCACACTGGACCGGGTTATTCGTCAGCAGTTCAAAACCGTCGAAGGGGACCCCTTTAATCCACGGGAGATCCGGCGCACGGCGGAGCGTATTCGCGCGCTGGGTTTCTTTAGCGAATCTGATGTCGACGTGCGCGAAGGCAGCTCCCCCAGCCACGTGGTTGTCGATGTGGATGTTGTAGAACAACCCACAGGCTCCTTGAGTCTCGGCGGTGCCTATTCCGTCGAAGATGGTTTTGGAGTGACTCTTGGTCTGACCGAAAACAACTTCCTAGGCCGCGGACAGCGATTGTCCTTTGCGATTTCTACCGCACAGGAATCTGAAGAATATGTTCTGGGCTTCTCCGAGCCCTATCTGCTTGGACGAGATCTGCGTTTTGACCTGGATCTTGGATTTTCTGAAACCGATTCCAGCTTCTCTGAATATGATACCAAACGGGTGTTCTTTCGTCCGGCGCTAACTTTTCAGACCGGTGAAAATTCACGTCTGCAAGTGCGCTACACTTGGGATTCGGACGAGATGCTCCGTCGCTCTCCTTTGACCACAAACGGAACTGTCTATCCTGTTGCGGGTCCTGTCGTTGAAAGTGAGATCAATCAGGGCGAAAAATCTGCTAGTGCCTTGGGCTTTACCTATTCCTACGATAGTCGTTTGACAGGGTTGGATCCCAACGCCGGGTTCCTGGTTCAGGTCGGTGCAGATTATGCCGGGCTAGGCGGAGATAATGAATATCTCAAAGCTACGGCCAAATTTGTAGCCCAGAAGCAGATCTTCAATGAAGAAGTCACCCTGCGTGCGACTTTTGAAGGGGGCGCGCTCAACTGGCTGGGCAATGACAGCAGCCGGTCTATTGACCGCTTTATCCTGTCCCCACAGATCATGCGGGGCTTTGAACCAGGCGGTATCGGACCAAGAGACCGAAGCGCACGGGATCCTTTGACACCGGCTGATGGAAATTATAGCGATTTCCTTGGCGGCAACCTTTATGCTGTGGCGCGTTTTGATGCCGAGTTCCCATTGGGGCTACCCGAAGAACTTGGGCTTAGGGGCGGGTTGTTCTACGATGTCGGAAATCTTTGGGATCTGAGCAATGTCAACACTGTCGGCAGTAATAGCCTCGTTGGTGAATCCGGATCATTCCGGCATGTGATCGGTTTTTCACTTTTGTGGACCACAGGTTTTGGCCCTCTGCGTTTCAATTTCTCCAAAGCCTTGAAGAAAGAGGATTTCGACGAGGAACAAAGCTTTGACCTGACGCTGCAAGCGCGGTTCTGACCGCGTGACCGTGCGAAAGGCGACACATGGCACGAAAGGAGCGCTGGCTGTTTGGCTGGCGCTCTTTGGCCTTTGCGCGATGGTTTCGTTGATTGGAGGCGCGTCGCAGGGATGGGCGCAGACACATACACAAAACCTTCTCCCACATTTTGACCCGACCCAGGATTTTCAACTCGGCGCGCCACAAAGCAGCATTCTGACTATTCAGCCGGATCGTTTGTTTGCCGAGAGCGCTTTTGGCAAGCGGATTTCCCGCGAAGTCGAGGCCGAGGGGGCGGTGCTGACAGCTGAGAACCGTCGTATCGAAGCCGAGCTGCGTGCCGAAGAGCAGGATCTGACCAAACGCCGTGCCACAATTGCCGCCGATGCTTTTCGCGCTCTGGCGGATGCCTTTGATGAAAAAGTGCAGGAAACTCGCCGTATCCAAGACCAGAAGTTACGTGAAATCAGCCAGCTGAGCGAGACTGCCCGGCGGGAGTTCTTTGCGGCGTCCTTACCTCTGCTGGAACAGATCATGCGCGATGCCGGCGCCGGCGCCATTCTGGATCATTCGACCGTTTTTCTCAGCTCGGATGCCGTGGATATCACCGATTTGGCGATTTCCCGTATCGATAAGGTTCTTGGTGATGGTCTGTCTGGGGCATCGTTGATCCCAGAACGGCTGGACGAGGAGTAATCGCGCGCCAAACTTGCTGAAATTGCGCTCAGTTGATAGGGAACGGCGCAAATCGTTTTAAACCACAGGATAGTTGCCATGACCTCCGAGCTGCAAAGTGCCGACATTCATCTGATCCAGCGGATCCTTCCCCATCGCTACCCCTTCCTTTTGGTGGACAAGGTGCTGGATATCGACGGTTTTTCTTCGGCGCGTGGTATCAAGAACGTGACCATGAACGAGCCGCATTTTCAGGGCCATTTTCCCGGTTCTCCCATCATGCCGGGCGTCACCATCGTCGAAGCCATGGCGCAGACTGCGGGCGTGATGCTGGGCGTCGGCATGGATATGGTCGACACGGATCTGCTGATCTATTTCATGAACATCGACAAGTGCAAATTCCGCCGCAAGGTCATCCCCGGTGATGTGTTGGAGATGAAAGTCGAAACCCTGCGCGGCAAACCCGGTGGCAAGATCTTCAAATTCAAAGGAACCGCGACAGTCGAAGGTGAAGTTGCTGCCGAGGCCGAATTCACCGCCATGGTCGATCTGCAAAAGGACTGATGCATATGAGCCAGATCCATCCCAGTGCCGTCATCGAAGAGGGCGCCAAACTTGGCAAGGACTGTGTGGTTGGTCCGTTTTGCCATATCGGTCCCGAGGTGGTTCTGGGTGATCGGGTAACATTGAAGTCGCATGTGGTCCTCACCGGCGATACCGAGATTGGCGACGAGACAACTGTTTTCTCTTTTGCAGTGATTGGTGAAATCCCACAGGATCTGAAGTTTCAGGGGGAAAAAAGCCGCACGGTTATTGGCCAGAGAAACCGCATTCGCGAACATGTCACCATCAATGCCGGCACCGAAGGCGGTGGTGGTGTCACGCGGATTGGCGATGACGGGCTGTTCATGGCCGGCTGCCACATTGCCCATGATGCCATTGTCGGCGATCGGGTGATCGTGGTGAACTCTGCGGCCGTCGCCGGTCACTGTGTGCTCGAAGATGATGTCATCATTGGTGGGCTCTCAGGCATTCACCAATGGGTGCGGATCGGTCGTGGCGCCATTATTGGCGCTGTGACCATGGTGACCAATGACGTCATACCCTATGGGCTTGTACAGGCCCCACGTGGCGAATTGGATGGGCTCAATCTGGTCGGTCTCAAGCGTCGCGGCGTGACCCGCAGCGATATTACCGCTCTCAGGGCGGCCTTTCAGATGCTGGCACAGGGCGATGGCACCTTTCAGGAACGCGCGCGCCGGCTGGGCGATGAAACCGACAGTGTCTATGTCCAGGAAATCGTCGCCTTCATTACCGGTCAGACGGATCGTTCCTTTCTGACGCCGGGGGGCTGAGACCATGCTTGCGATTATTGCCGGAACCGGTGCGCTGCCCAGGGAAGTGGCTGTACGACTACCCAAGCGCCCGCTAGTTTGTGCGATGGAAGGTTCCGAACCCGACGAGGTCGATGCCGAAATTCATTTCCGGCTGGAGCATCTGGGAAGTTTTCTAGCGCGGCTCAAATCTGCTGGCATCAGCGAAATCTGTTTGGCAGGCGCGGTCACGCGCCCGCAAATCGATCCTGCGGCAATTGATGCCGCGACTCTGCCACTGGTGCCGGTGATCCAGTCCGCCCTTGGCGCAGGCGATGACGGAGCCTTGCGCGCCATCATGGGGGTTCTAGAACAGGCTGGGTTTACCCTGCGCGCGGCCCATGACGTGGCGCCGGATCTGTTGATGGAAGAGGGTATTCCAACACAGGTGCAACCCGGCGAGCTGGACAAGGCAGATGCTATGCGTGGCACAACCGTGGTTGCAGCCATGAGCGCCGCCGATATTGGCCAGTCCTGTGCCATTCGGGCCCGACAGGCCATCGCGGTCGAAAACATCTTTGGAACCAACTGGATGCTGCGCAGTCTTGCACATCGCCCCGACGGGCAGGGCGGATTGATGTTCAAAGCGCCCAAACCGGGGCAGGACCGCCGCGCGGACCTGCCAACTGTGGGAGTTGAAACCGTGGAGCTAGCCGCAGCAGCTGGTCTTTCTGGGATCGTGTTGGAGGCCGGCGGCGTGATCGTGCTGGACCAGCAGGAGGTGATCGCGACCTGCGACCGGCTGGGGCTGTTTCTCTGGCTGCGCAAACCTTGAGCCTCAGGGTCTTCATTCTGGCCGGAGAACCCTCTGGCGACCGGCTGGGTGGGACGCTGATGGCCGGTTTGAAAGCGCTGGCTCAGGATGTGGAGTTTCAGGGAGTCGGAGGCGATGCCATGGCTGCGCAGGGGCTGACATCCCGCTTTGCCATGCAAGAACTGTCGGTCATGGGCATCGCCGAGGTGCTGCCCAAATACCGCCATCTGAAACGGCGCATTCGTGAAACGGCCGATGCCGTCATTGATATGCGCCCGGATGTACTGATCACCATCGACAGCCCGGATTTTTCGCTACGTGTAGCCAGCTTGGTCAAGGCGGAAAGCGATATCCGCACGGTGCACTATGTGGCACCTTCGGTCTGGGCCTGGCGTCCAAAGCGGGCGGTCAAGATGGCGAAATGCATCGATCAGGTGCTTGCCTTGCTGCCGTTTGAGCCGCCCTACATGGAAGCGGCTGGCATGGCCTGCGATTTTGTCGGCCATCCGGTTGTGGCAGAACCACAGGCAAGCATGCCGGAGATCACTGATCTGCGCCGCCACTTTGGTCTAAGCGATGCCCCGGTGGTGCTGGCTTTGCCGGGATCACGCCGCTCGGAGGTCAGTAGACTGGCCCCGGTTTTTGGGGCGGCGCTGAAGGCGTTTCAATACCAGCACCCTGCGCATCGGATCATTGTCCCCTGTGCGGCGCCAGTCGCCGGGCTGGTTCGGGCGCAATTGGAAAACTGGCCCGAAAACACTGTGCTGCTTGATCCCAATGAACTTGAGGGTGCGGAGTTTGCGGCGATGAAGCGTGCGGCCTTTACTACCGCAGATCTTGCGCTCGCGGCCTCGGGAACGGTTTCACTGGAACTAGCTGCCGCGCAAACGCCTATGGTGATTGCCTATCGCTTCCAGTGGCTATCCTGGCAGATCATGAAACGCATGGCGTTGATTGACACTGTCACATTGGTCAATCTGGTCAGTGACACGCGCGTGGTGCCGGAATGTCTTGGCCCGGACTGCACGGTCGAGAATATCGCTGCACGGCTCAGCGAAGTTGCAGCTGCGCCAGATCGCCAGCAAGCGGCTATGGCGCTGACCATGGAGCGGTTGGGGCAGGGCGGTGAGGCGCCCGGCCTGCGCGCTGCCCGCGCTGTGCTGAGCCGCCTCTGACCTTTACTTTGCTTCCGTAAGAGACTGGCGCGCTTTAGTAGCCGCGCCAGATCCAACCACCGCCAAAGATGCGGCTGCCCTCGGTTTCATAGAACACGCAGGCCTGACCGGGGGAGACGCCTTCTTCCGGTGTCAGCAGTTCGACCTCGGCTGTGGTTGCCGACAGCGGGCGAATGATGGCTTCGCGTGGCGGGCGGGTCGAGCGGACCTTGACCATCACATGCCATTCGGCGCGGCTGTCAAACGGCTCATCGCCGAGCCAGTTGATTTCGCGCACCGGAATGGTACGGGTGGCCAGCAGCTCTTTGGGGCCGACTATCACCTGTTTCTTGTCGACATCCAGTCGCACCACATAAAGTGGCTCGCTCAGCCCGCCAATGCCAAGACCGCGGCGCTGGCCGATGGTGTAGTGGATGACGCCGGTATGCGTGCCAAGAACACGCCCGTCGGCATGCACGATCTCACCTGGTTCAGCCGCACCTGGGCGCAATTTCTCGATGACACTGGTATAATTACCATCAGGAACAAAACAAATGTCCTGGCTGTCGGGCTTATCTGCAACGGCCAACCCGTATTGCGCTGCCATCTCGCGGGTGGCGTCCTTGGAGGGCAGATGCCCCAGCGGAAAGCGCAGATAATCGAGCTGCTCGGGCGTGGTCGAGAACAAAAAGTAGCTTTGGTCGCGATTCGCGTCCTCTGCACTGTGCAGCTCTGCACCATTGGCGCCCATCTTGCGCTGAATATAGTGCCCTGTCGCCATACAGTCTGCTTCCAGATCGCGTGCAGTTTCCAACAGATCCTTGAACTTTACCCGTTCGTTGCAACGAATGCAGGGCACCGGGGTGGCGCCGGCCAGATAGCTGTCGGCAAATTCGTCGATCACGGCGTCTTTGAAGATGTTTTCGTAGTCGAGAACATAATGCGGGAAACCACGTTCTTCGGCGACCCGGCGGGCATCATGGATATCAATGCCGGCACAACAGGCGCCTTTTTTTGCTAAGGCAGCCCCATGATCATACAGCTGTAGTGTCACGCCAACCACGTCATAGCCCTGATCGGCGAGGTAGGCGGCGACAACTGAGCTGTCGACGCCTCCGGACATGGCCACGACCACGCGGGTTTCTGAGGGCGGTTTGGCAAAGCCAAGAGAGTTCAGCGGAGTGTCGATATCCAGCGCCATAAGGCAAATCCTTAGATCAAGGGGGCAAGCGTCGCAGAATATATGAAAATCCTACAGACTCTCAAGGGGGCAGGTTCACGCGTCTTTAATTAGACTGAGCAAATGCTGCAGCAGACCAGAGAAATTGATGTACCGAATAGGGGTAGAGGCATGTTTCTGAAGAAAGTAGAGGGGCCGCGCGCCGTGACCTTGCCTGATGGCTCCACTATGACCCGCGCTGATTTGCCACCCGAGACGACCCGCAGGTGGGTGGCTTCACGTAAGGCTGCGGTGGTGCGTGGGGTGCTGTATGGGTTGATTCCCCAGACAGAGGCCCTACGTAGGTATGGGCTAAGTGAAGAGGAGTTTCGAAGCTGGATTGCTGCCGTAGCAGACCATGGTGAGGATGCACTTAAGACCACCCGTCTTAAAGACTACCGATAAGTTTGTGCCAAATAGATACCTCAGCACTTGAGTCAAAGTTGAGAATTAACGATTATGGTAACGGGCCATTAACCTTTTTCCATCAGGGTTAACGCAACCTGAGGGAAACAGTGTACAGGCGGAGAACATAAACATGCGCATTCTTCTGGTCGAAGATGACCCTACCACAGCGAAAAGCATCGAATTGATGCTGACCCATGCCAACCTGAACGTCTATTCGACGGATCTGGGTGAGGAAGGGATCGATCTCGCAAAGCTATATGATTACGACCTGATCCTGCTGGATCTGGGGCTGCCCGACATGAATGGTCATGAGGTCCTGCGTCAACTGCGCCTGGCGCGCATTGAAACGCCGATCCTGATCCTGTCCGGTGCCGATGATACCGACAATAAAATCAAAGGCTTCGGCTTTGGCGCAGATGATTATCTGACCAAACCCTTCCACCGCGAAGAACTGGTTGCACGTATTCACGCAATCATTCGCCGCTCAAAAGGGCACTCGCAGTCAATCATCAAGACGGGCAAGATCGCGGTCAATCTGGACGCCAAGACCGTTGAAGTGGACAGCAAGACCGTTCACCTGACTGGCAAAGAATATCAGATGCTTGAGCTTTTGAGCCTGCGCAAAGGGACCACCCTGACCAAGGAAATGTTCCTTAACCATCTTTATGGTGGGATGGACGAACCCGAGCTTAAGATCATCGATGTTTTCATCTGTAAGCTGCGCAAAAAGCTGAGCACAGCGACCGGTGGCGACAATTACATCGAAACCGTATGGGGCCGAGGCTATGTGCTGCGGGACCCGCAGGATGATCAGATGTCTGGCGGCCACCGCATGGCGGTTGGTGCCTGAGGCGATCGCATTTGATCCTGAAACCTACCACTGACCCTTCCAGCCTTTGGGCCATTTATGGCCCAAAGGTTTCGGTCAGGATGTCTTCTTTGTGAATTAATGGTTAACGGCCCTGTGTTCTCGGCGGGACACAAATGGCCAGTTTACGCGATCAACCCGCTACGGCGGGTTTTTTACTGCCTTGATCCTCCTTCTCTTCGCTTCGGTGTCTGGCGTGTCTGGACCTGGCTCGATCCGCGTTTTATCACCTAGGTCTGAACGAGACGGGGACTGCGCGTGGGACAGCAAGAATTGACACCTCCAAAAGAGCTTTCGCTGGAACAGGCACGAGAGGAGTTTCTCGCCCTGCAGGAGCAGCTGGCTGCTGCTGATCAGGCCTATCATCAGCAGGATGCGCCATTTCTGAGTGATGCGGACTATGATGCAGCCAAACGACGCTATCTTGACCTGATCGACGCCTTTGCTGAGTTGGGCGCTCAGGCGACCCAAAAGGATTCTGTCGGCGCGCCGGTGACCTCTGGTTTTGGCAAGATCCAGCATGTCCAGCGCATGCTTTCGCTTGGCAACGCATTTGACGATTCGGATGTTGCCGATTTTGATCGCAGCATCCGAAACTATCTTGGTCTGGACAATCGTGCCCCTTTGGCCTTTACAGCAGAGCCCAAAATCGACGGGTTGTCACTTTCCTTACGGTACGAAAACGGCTGCCTCATCCAGGCGGCGACGCGTGGCGATGGCACAACAGGGGAAAACGTCACGGCCAATGCCTGTACCATTTCGGATATTCCGCAGCAGCTGATCGGCGCGCCGGAGGTTCTTGAGGTGCGCGGCGAAGTCTACATGAGCCACGCCGATTTTGCCGCACTGAATGCCCGTCATGAAGAGCGCGGTGGCAAGATCTTTGCCAACCCGCGCAACGCGGCTGCGGGATCATTGCGGCAATTGGATGCTGAAAAAACCCGTGCACGACCTTTGCGATTTTTTGCCTATAGCTGGGGCGATCTTTCGGCTCCCTTGGCGCAAACACAAATGCAGGCGATTGAGCGTCTGGCTCAACTCGGCTTTAAAACCAATCCTTTGACCTGCCTGTGTTCAGGTGTCGTTGATATGATCCGTCACTACCGTCTGATCGAAGAACAGCGTGCAACGCTGGGTTATGATATCGACGGGGTTGTCTACAAGGTGGATGATCTGGCGCTGCAGGAGCGTCTTGGGTTTCGGTCGACCACGCCACGATGGGCAATTGCGCATAAGTTCCCCGCAGAGCTCGCCTGGACCCGACTCGAGGCGATTGATATTCAGGTTGGCCGCACCGGGGCGCTGAGCCCGGTTGCCCGGCTGACACCTGTGACTGTTGGCGGTGTTGTCGTTTCCAACGCGACCTTGCACAACGAAGACTACATAACCGGTCTGGACTCTAAAGGTGACGTGATCCGGGGGGGCAAAGACATCCGGGTTGGCGACTGGGTTCAGATTTATCGTGCTGGCGATGTGATCCCCAAGGTGGCTGATGTCGATCTGTCTAAACGTCCCGAAGGAGCAGAGATCTTTCGCTTTCCCGAGACCTGTCCGGAATGCGGCAGCCCGGCTGTGCGCGAAGAAGGCGATGCCGTGCGTCGCTGTACTGGCGGCGTCATTTGCCCGGCCCAGGTCACTGAAAGGTTAAAGCATTTCGTCTCACGTGCCGCCTTTGATATCGAAGGCCTCGGCGCTAAACAGGTCGAACAGTTCTACAGTGATGGCTGGGTTAAAGAGCCTGCGGATATCTTTGATATAAAAGAAAAATATGGCGCTGGACTGCAGCAATTGAAAAACCGCGAAGGCTGGGGCGAGAAATCCGCCACCAACCTTTTTATGGCCATTGATGAGAAGCGTAATATTGCCTTTGGGCGCCTGATTTTCTCGCTAGGTATTCGCCACACGGGCGAAGTCGCCGCCAAGGATCTGGCACAACACTATGGCGATTGGGACAGGCTAGTGACAGCGCTGGATCAGGCGCGTCCGGCGGCACTGGCGCATCGGACTGCAGACGAGGCCGAAGAACGCGAACGCCTGAAAGCCGCGGCAGAGGATCGTCGGGCGCGGATCACCGAAACCCGCGCTGCTGCTATCGCCGCCTGTGATGTGCCTGCAGAAGCGACCGCCGCCTGGGATGATCTGATTTCTGCCGACGGAATTGGCCCCGCCTTGGGGTTGTCTCTCTCGGACGCCCTCGCCAACACGGATGAACGCGCGGCCTTTGATCGTCTGTTGGCGCATCTGACTGTGATCCCTCCAGAAGCGCCAAGTAATGATAGCCCGGTTGCTGGCAAAACCGTGGTCTTTACCGGTACTTTGGAGAAAATGACCCGGGCCGAAGCGAAGGCGCGCGCAGAAGCCTTGGGTGCCAAAGTGGCTGGATCTGTCTCGAAGAAAACCGATATTTTGATCGCGGGGCCGGGTGCAGGCTCCAAGGCGACGAAGGCAGCTGACCTGGGCATCAAGGTGATGGGCGAGGATGAATGGCTCGCCTTTGTTGGCAGCGCATGACGGGCCGCCCGGAAATCCTGTTTCCGCTGTTTGCAGCGGTAGAGACGCTCAAAGGGGTTGGGCCAAAGACTGCACAGTCACTGGCGCAGATCGATTTGGAAACCCCGCGTGATCTGACCTTTGCCTTGCCGCATTCGGTCCTTGATCGGCGTCGGCGTGATAGCATTCAAGGGCTCGACCTGCCTGCAATTGCCACGGTTGAAGTCACGGTGGGCGCGCATCGTCCGGCGCGCAATCGCGGCGGTGCTTACCGCATTAATGTAAGTGACCAAGAGGTTGAATTCCAACTGGTTTTCTTTCACGGACGCAGTCGTTACCTGGAGGCGCAATGCCCCGAAGGGTCGCGGCGGCTGGTCTCGGGAAAGGTTGAGCTGTTTGACGGTGTGGCGCAGATGGTGCATCCGGATCACATCGTGCCGCTGGCCGAAGCTGAAGACATTCCGGAGTTCGAACCGGTCTACCCGCTGACCCATGGCATCACCCAGAAAACCATGACCAAAGCTGTGCACAGCGCGCTAGACCGTCTGCCGGATCTGCCGGAATGGATCGATGCAGGGCAGATCAAGCGAGAGGGCTGGATGGGGTGGCGCGCGGCCTTGCTGGCGGCGCATGCGCCGCGGGGGCTGGACGATCTTTCCCCTGAGGCGCCGGAACGCACTCGGCTGGCTTATGATGAGCTGTTTGCGCATCAGCTGACCTTGGCGCTGGCTCGTCAGGCTGAGCGTACACACAAGGGGCTACGCAGTCAGGCCACCGGGCGCTTGCAGTCAAAGGTTTTGGCCGCCTTGCCGTATCGGCCAACAGGCGCGCAGGCGCGGGCGATCGAGGAGATTTCCACCGATATGGCCTCTGACCAGAGGATGAACCGTTTGCTGCAAGGGGATGTAGGGTCAGGGAAAACTCTTGTGGCATTTATGGCGCTGCTGGTCGCGGTCGAAGCTGGCGGGCAGAGTGTGATGATGGCGCCGACGGGTATTTTGGCGCAGCAGCATTTCGAAAGCCTGCAGCCGCTGGCAGAAGACGCAGGCGTGGTGCTGGAGTTGCTGACTGGTCGCGACAAGGGGGGCGAACGGCGTGCCAAACTGGCCGCGTTGGCCAAGGGCGACATTCAGATCCTCGTCGGGACCCATGCGGTGTTCCAGCAGGATGTTGTGTTCCAGCAGTTGCGTCTGGCGATCGTTGATGAACAGCACAGATTTGGGGTGCGTCAGCGGCTGGAACTGGCGGAAAAAGGCAAGGGAGCGGATGTGCTGGTGATGACAGCCACTCCGATCCCGCGGTCGCTGGCCTTGGCGCAATATGGCGATATGGATGTCTCGGTACTGGATGAAAAACCGCCCGGACGCCTGCCGATCAAAACCGCTGTTCTGAGCACGGAGCGGATGGAGGAAGTAGTTAACCATCTGCGCCGCGCCATTGACGAAGGGCGCCAATGCTACTGGGTTTGTCCCCTGGTCGGAGAGTCGGAAGTGATGGATCTGACAGCCGCTGAAGAACGTTTCAAACACCTGAGGGCCATTCTGGGCGAAGGCATTGTCGGCCTGGTCCACGGCCAGATGCCACCGGCTGAAAAAGACGCTGCCATGGCCGCCTTTCAACGGGGTGACACTAAAGTTCTGGTGGCTACTACCGTGATTGAAGTGGGAGTGAATGTACCCAATGCAACGATCATGGTCATTGAGCGGGCAGAGATTTTTGGCCTGGCCCAATTGCACCAGCTGCGCGGACGCGTCGGTCGTGGCAGTGCCGCCTCGACGTGTTTGTTGATGTATCAACCTCCGCTGAGCAAGGGCGGGCGACGACGTCTTGAGGTGCTGCGTGAAAGCGAAGACGGTTTCCGGATCTCGGAAACCGATTTGCAGATGCGCGGTGCTGGGGATGTCATCGGCACGGCGCAATCCGGTCTGCCCCGGTTCCATATTGCTGATCTGGAACGGCAGGCGCCACTTATGGCAGTGGCCCAAAGTGACGCACGTGCGCTGCTTGCAACAGACCCGAATCTGGCGTCGGAACGGGGCAAGGCCGCGCGTGTTCTGCTTTGGTTGATGAAACAGGATCAGGCAATTCGTTTGATTTCAGTGGGTTAAGGATTTTTCGGACCCTCAGCATTTAGTTTGTTCTCAAAAGTTCGCAAATGTTCTCAAAAAGTTCTTTACAGGTCGCTTTAAAAATGAGAACAAAGAGGCAACAAGACCGACGGAGCGCGGCGCGAACAACAAGATGACAGCATAAGCTGATCACACCGACAGAGCTGAGGAGGCCAGAGCCATGATTTCACAACTGAAAACAACCCTGCACAACACCCAGTCCACCCTTCTGCAAGATGCTATTGGAGCAGCCTCTTTGATGGTGATGTTGGTGGTTGCTCTGCATTTGCCCGGCCTGCTGTAACTGCGCCTGCTGTAACTGCACCAAGATTTTCCCGGATCTGTCTCTTCAGATCTTCAAACCCAGCCTACTGTATAGTCGAATTTCTGTACCGAGTATTTTTGTTTCTGCCTGCCGTTGCCATGCCGGGCGCACTTGCATCCTGTCCCGATCAGATGAGGAAATTCCCGCCTGACTACTTTCCTGCCGGTTGTGCCTATCAGCCGACAAGTGTGCCTGGACCCCGCATGACAACGCATTGCCTGCCGCCACCATCTGCCCGGATGCGTGGCGGCATTTTTTTTGAGTGTCTGGAAACGACCTTTTCATCAGTCACCGGGGCGCGGATGACGCGAGAAACATGTCGCGTGGAACACGCAAGAGAGAAGACTAGGCGGAGTTTTCTGTATCGGCCTGCGTCATCGCGTCAAGACAGGCGTCCAGACACAACAAGATTGAGGCGTGTCGATTTTTGAATTCACGCGCGGGCATGAGGACTTCGAGATCCCCAAAGGGGGCTTTGGGGGCGGGCTTGTCATCGGTGAGCATGGCTTTCAGCTCGTCGCGTGCGGTTTGCACTTCGGCGAGGCTACGGCCGATGATATTGCGCCCGACAATCGAGGCGGAAGCCTGCCCCAGCGCGCAGGCTTTTACGTCTTGGCCAAATTCGACAACCCGCCCATTGTCCAGTTTTAGATCAACGGTGACTGTAGATCCACACAGGGGGGCACGCTTTTTCGCGGTAACATCAGGGGCATCCAATCGATCCAGGTGGGGAATATCCGCCGCCAGCGCCAAAATGCGTGAAGAGTAAAGATTGATCAGGTCTGTTTCGCTGGACATGCTCTGCCTCGGGCTTTCCCTTGGGATATCTTCCCCATACATAGGGGGCAGATTCCAGATGCAAAAGGGTTTTCCCATGTCTTTTACTCCTGACAGCCTGAAATACGACGCCGCCGGGCTGATCCCCTGCATCGCTCAGGACGCCACTAGCGGTGAGGTCCTGATGATGGCCTGGATGAATGCTGAAAGCGTCGCGCGCACACTTGAGACGGGCAGGGTGACCTATTGGTCGCGCTCGCGCCAGTCTTTCTGGATCAAGGGAGAGAGCTCTGGTCATGTTCAGAGCCTCGTTGATCTGCGGCTTGACTGTGACAGAGATTGCCTGCTGGCCCTGGTTGAGCAGGTCGGTGCAGCCTGCCACACAAATCGACGGACCTGTTTTTATACGGCTGTGCGCGATGGTGAAGAGCAGGAACTGATGGCACCTATGGAATAGCGACGAGCGTACAATTTAACAATGTAACTGTGAAAAGATGAGAGATTAGCCCAGTTCCATCGAAGCCTGATCCCGGAACGTCTGGTCCGGGCTCGATGTCAAAAGCGGCTACAAGCCGACCATTGTTCGGATATCTTGCGGCGTCGCGCCCTCGGCGCGGTATTTGGCGATGGCGCGGGCGTCGTCCCGCTTAGCCAATCGCTTACCGTCATCGTCACGGATCAGCACGTGATGATGATAGATCGGGGTTGGCAGGGCCAGCAGGGTTTGCAACAGCACATGGATCTGGGTGGCCTCAAACAGATCCACCCCGCGCGTGACATGGCTGATGTGTTGGTCGGCGTCGTCTACCACGACCGACAGATGATAAGAGCTGCCCATGCCGCGCCGGACCAGGATGATGTCGCCAACGGCTGTGGTCAGGTGATCCGGGTCCAACTTATGCGGGCCGTGAAATTGCGAACCTGTTTCTCTGAAGCTCGCGTGGCCCGCCAGCTGGATGGATTTCTCCATATTCAAACGAATGACATCACTGGGCTTGGCCTGCGACATCGCGCGATTGCGACAGGTGCCCGGGTAGATCCGTCCGTCAGGGCCAAATTGCGGCACCCCCTCTTGCGGAGCACCTGCTGCGGCCTCGATATCGGCTCGATTGCAGTGGCAGGGATAGGTGAGGCCAAGCTGCTCAAGCTGAGCCAAGGCCTCACGGTAGCGTGGCAGACGGGTAGATTGCCGCATGACCGGGCTGGGCCAATCAAGCCCCAGCCACTGCAGGTCGTCAAAGATTTGCGTTTCCCATTCGATGCGTGCACGACTTTGGTCGATATCCTCGATCCGCAGCAGGAATGTCCCACCCGCGGCCTGGGCCATGTCAAACGCCAGTATTGCCGAATAGGCATGGCCCAGATGCAAGGGACCGGTGGGCGAGGGGGCAAAACGCGTACGGTAACTCATACGGGAAGCGTGCTCCTCAATCGGTTGGCCTATCTTGGGCAATCACACCGGGGTTGCAGGAAAATGACCGAGCCAGTCCTGCCAGGCCAATTTGGCACGGTCTGTATAGGCCTTGTAGCGATCCTTGCGCCCGCGTCGGCCGCCTTTCAATCCGTCCACCGGGCGGAACAGGCCAAAGTTCACATTCATCGGCTGAAAGGTCTTGGCCTCAGCGCCGCCGGTGATGTGGTGGATCAGAGCGCCCATAGCACTGTCCTGCGGCACCTGTGGCAGCTCTTGACCCAAGATCTCAGCGGCGGCCATCCGTCCGGCCAACAGTCCCATCGCAGCACTTTCAACGTAACCTTCAACCCCTGTGATCTGGCCGGCAAAGCGCAGATGCGGCTTTGACTTCAGGCGCATCTCACTGTCCAGCAGGGTTGGTGAGTTCAGGAATGTATTGCGATGGATGCCGCCGAGACGCGCAAAGCTGGCGTTCTCAAGACCGGGGATCATCCTGAGCACCTCGGTCTGAGCACCATATTTCATCTTGGTCTGGAAACCGACAATGTTGAACAGCGTGCCAAGCGCGTTATCACGGCGCAATTGCACCACCGCATGGGCCTTGACCTCGGGCTGATGCGGGTTGGTCAGACCAACCGGTTTCATCGGGCCAAAGCGCAGGGTTTCGCGACCGCGTTCCGCCATAACTTCAATCGGCAGGCAGCCGTCAAAATAGCCCGCTGTTTCGCCCTCGTGAAATTCAGTTTTGTCCGCCGCCAGCAAGGCGTCAATAAAGGCCTCGTATTGCGCTTCGGTCATTGGGCAGTTGAGGTAGGCCGTGCGTTCTTCTTCGGTTTCGCCCTTGTCATAGCGTGACTGCATCCAGGCCTGCGACATGTCGATGCTTTCAGCGTAGATGATTGGGGCTATGGCATCAAAAAAGGCCAGAGCCTCGGCGCCGGTTTCGGCCTGTATGGCCTTTCCCAGCGTGCCGGACGTCAAAGGACCGGTGGCAAAGATCCAATGACCATCTTCGGGAAGTTCGGTGATCTCCTCGTAGGAGATTTCAACATTGGGGTGGGCCTTGAGCCGTGCGGTGACGGTTTCAGCAAAAGGATCGCGATCTACAGCCAGCGCACCACCAGCAGGCAGGCGGTGGGTGTCGGCGGTTGTCATGATCAGGCCATTAGCGGCGCGCATTTCCCAATGCAGCAATCCCACGGCGTTCTGCTCATCGTCATCCGAGCGGAAGGAATTGGAGCAGACCATCTCGCCCAGATTGCCGGTCTGATGGGCAAAAGTTTCCACCTTGGGCCGCATCTCGTGGATCACCACGTTTACGCCCATGTTCGCAGCCTGCCAGGCTGCCTCGGACCCGGCCATGCCGCCGCCCACGATATGCAATGTCTTTGTCATGAGGGGCAAATAGGGCAGTGCGCGCGCTTAAGCAATATTGCAGGGGGCCAATTGTGGCGACAAGGCGGCGAAACTGGGCAAAAGAGGCAAGGCAGATTTGGCATTGCGGCTCGGCAACTGGTGGCAGGTGACCAAAATGACCACATTCAGAAAGGGAGACAATCCATCACTACATGGCTGCATTTTCTCCGAAACTGCTGGGTCGCATGAGAAGACAGCGGCTGTTTTCCTACAATAGGGCTCTGTCGGGCGCTGTTCGGGAGATCAGGACCTGTTTCGAGGGGCTGGGAAGAGGAATTTGGGGCCGCTGCGCGGGAATGTCACCCGGGGAGAGAGATTCCCGGTTGGAGGGACCTTCCGCTGCAGCGGCCCAAATTGTGTCCGTGTTGCAAACCAAGTCGCAACTCGTGCCCAATCTTTGCCATTTTCCTGCCTCGTTTAAAAGGCCTGATATGGAAACAATAATTCACGAAAGGTAAACAAAGCCTAAAATTTTCCGAAAATTCAGTTTTTTACCAATGCGGCCGCTTCGCTTCAGGGTTTTTCCCAATCTGGCGCGCGTTTTTCGATAAAGGCAGCCATGCCTTCGGCGGTGTCGCGCTGCATCAGATTGTCGACAATGACACCGCTGGTATAGGCATAGGCGGCGTCGATGGGCATCTCCAGCTGGTTGTAGTAGGCCTCTTTGCCGATCTTGACGGCAGCCCCCAGCTTGCCTGCGATCTTGTCGGCCAGTGCGCGGGTTTCGGATTCCAGCTGATCCGCAGGGACGGCGCGATTGATCAGGCCCAGTTCGGCGGCGCGTGGCGCCATCATGAAGTCGCCTGTGGTCAGCAGCTCAAAGGCGTGTTTGCGGGGGATGTTGCGCGACAGGGCCACCATGGGTGTTGAGCAAAACAGCCCGATATTGACGCCATTTACGCCAAACCGGCAGTCCTCAGCAGCTATGGCCAGATCACAGGAGGCGACAAGCTGGCAGCCTGCGGCGGTGGCGATGCCATGGACCTGAGCAATGACGGGTTGCGGCAGGCGCTGCAGGCCAAGCATCACCGAGGTACAGCGGGCAAACAGATCCTCGAAATAGGCTTTGCCGCCATCTGCGTTGTCGCGTCCTGCTGTCATCTGACGAATGTCATGACCCGCGCAAAAGGCCTTGCCGATGCCGGACAGGATAACGGCCTTGATGGATTTGTCGTCCTTCAGGACGTCGATCTGGGTCTGCAATGCGGCCAGCATTTCGTCCGAAAGCGCATTCAGCCGTTCGGGGGAATTCATTTGCAGATGCGCTACTGCACCTTTGTCGTCACGTTCCAGAATTGCCATCTTGCTCTCCCTCTAGGTTCCGGGTGAACACTAGGCTGCAAATGAGGGAAGGAAAAGCATGGGATTGGCATTCGACGCGCGCGGACTTGAAGCCTATATGGCGGAAATTTTTCCACAAGTGGCAGATGATTTTGGAATTGATCAGCTATCAGAGGATGGCATCACCATGCGCCTGAAAGTGGCAGACCGGCATCTGCGCCCGGGCGGCACGGTGTCGGGACCGTCGATGTTTGCGCTCGCGGATGTCACGGTCTACGCGCTGGTCTTGTCGCGGCTGGGACGCAAAGCGCTGGCCGTCACCACCAATTGTTCGCTCGATTTTATGCGCAAGCCGGAAGCAGGCAAAGCCATAATTGCCAAAGGTCAGCTGTTAAAACTGGGGCGCAGCCTGGCAGTGGGCGATGTGCATATGTTCACGGAAGGCTCGGATAAGCTGGTGGCGCGCTCCACCATGACCTACGCAATCCCTCCGGAACGCTAGCGCTCTGAAACGCGCGTTTGGGATCGTCAGCTTCGAGCCCGTGCCAGGCTGTGCTCAGTTCAGCGCATGTGCGAGCGGTTGACCAACCTTGATCAGGGTTTCGCGCCCCTGGGCACTATTGGCGATCAGGTCGTCGCTGAACACGATCTGGCCGGGTTCAAAGACCACGACAACGGTGGAGCCGCCGAATTTGAAATAGCCCTTTTCTTCCATCTTCTCGACCGTGCCACTGGTGCGGGTATTGATGATGGAGCCAACGCCGAAGGCCCCGACTTCGCTAAAACAATAGGTGCCAATGCGGTCGTTTTCGATCAGAGTATTGCAACGTTTGTTTTCGCCAAACACATCCGGGCCTGCCCCCAGGGCGATGGGGTTCACCGAGTGCAGAGCCCCGGAAATTTCATGAGAGCGCAGGATCTTGCCCGCAGCCGGAAAATGATAGCGGTGATAGTCAGCGGGGCAAAGCCGGACGATGGCCAGAGCCCCGCCGAGAAATCGCTCGGCCTCATCTTGCAGCATTGCGGTGATTGACATTGGGTGCCCCTTGACCGGGACAAAGACATCCCTGTCCAGTTTAGGAAACACCAGTACGCGCCCGTCGGCGGGGGAGACAACATCTTCTGCAGCAGGGCTGGAGGGGCGCGATTGGGGTGTCAGGTGGCGGGCAAAGAAATCGTTGAACGAGCTGTAATCCTGTGCCGGGCGTTGCGCTTCGGACATGTCGATGGACAGCTCGTCTATCACCGACTGGATCTTGCCACGCGACCAGGAAGAGTCAAACCAGCGCCCCATCAGGCGGCTCACAAGCGGCGAGCGGAACAACAGGCGCTCGATCAGACCGGCACTGCCATCCTGATAGGCCCAGCGGATCAATTTTTCCCCCAGGATCACCTCATCGAAAACGGCTCCGGTTTCTCGGTTCACAACGCGGATTGGAGTATTCTTCATCTGGTCTGCCCTTAGCTGTAAAACCGCTTTGGTCCGTACTTGGCCTCTACGTGGGCCCTACTTGGCCTGTGTCAGTTCTGTTCGCTTCGACTATCAGAAGGGAGCGGTAAAGCTCAAGTGCGGCGATTTTGCCTATAAAAATCATACACTCCGAGCAGACTCTCAGTGATCTTGGGTTTCTTTTGGCGCAGAACCCCGCTTATTCTGCGCCAAAAGTGAAGCTGCCGCCCGTGATGTCAGGATATGCAACCGTAAGTTCCGGTCGCAATTCATTCCGTCAGGATCGGAGCATGTGGTTTTGCCATTTTTTGAAAGTTGATTGATGCGGTGCAGCTGACGCCATCGCCAAGAAATCGAATGCGGAGTTTGGAATGAAAGTTTTGAAACTGGCGGAAAAGCAGGCCAAGAAACTGGTGCCGGATCATTGGCGCAAGTATTTCCGAGCCTCCCGTTATGAGGTGAAAATGCAGCGGTTGTCTCCGGTGGATCTGATCGTTCACATCGGTGCGCATTGGGCCGAAGACGCTGCAGTCTACGAGGGATATGGTGCCAAATCCGTGCTTTGGGTCGAAGCGGACCCTGCGACCTATAGCAAGCTGTGTCAGGTTGTGGCGTCACGAAACGGGGCCACGCGTCATCTGACCGAATGTGCTCTGGTGTCGGCTGAAACCGGCGAAGAGCTGCAGTTTCATCGCTTCAATAACGATGGATCGTCTTCCTCCATTCACACTGCCACAGAGACCTACAAGACGCGATTTCCCCACAGTCGGGAAACCGGTGAGGTGCTGGAGATGACTACAAAATCCTTGCGGGGGATCCTGGCGGGGCAGGGTATCGATCCAACCTCGGCAGACCGTGCAATGCTGGTGCTGGATGTGCAGGGGCATGAATTGTCGATCCTGCAGGGGCTGGGGGATGGTTTGCGACAGTTTGAGCTGTGTAAATGCGAAGTCAGCCGGGTGCCGATGTATGAAGGCGGTGCCAGTTTTGACGACATCGATGCGCATTTCCGCGCCCAGGGGTTCAAGTTGATCTCGCATCTTTACTCAATGGTGCCGCGTCACGGCGATGCTCTTTATCTGCGTCACTAGGGGGTGCTCTGGCGTTGGGGGGCTTCTGAAACAACAGTGGTCAGAAACGTTCAGGGGAAGGCAAGCGCCTACCCCTAAACGTGGTCTGGAAGTTTCTGAGCCGACTACGGGAACAGCTTCTTTACATAGCCCGGCAGTGCAAAGGCCGCCTTGTGGACCTCGGGGGTGTAATAGTCGGTTTCAAACCCCGCTGCGGCAAAGCGAGCTTCAAGATCGGTAAGCGAAACGCTGCGGTTCGTGCTGCTGTGACTGCCCCAGCCAAAAGCCATCGGCCCACCTGCATAGGTGGGGATGGTTGCCAGATAACAGCTGGCATCGGCAAACAACGCCTGAAACGCGCGCAGGGTGCCTGTCAGCTCGTCCCCTTGCATAAAAGGCACGCCGTTTTGGGTGACGATAATGCCGTCTTCGGTCAGGGCGCGAGCCGCATGACCGTAGAAGGTATCGGTGAACAGTACTTCGCCAGGACCGATGGGGTCGGTGGAATCAACGATGATGACGTCGAATTTGTCACTGGTCTCTTTCATAAAAAGAGCCCCGTCGTTGATCACCAGATTTAGGCGCGGATCGTCCAAGGCGCCCTGGCTCAGCATCGGCAGGTATTCTTTGGAGAAATCTACGACACCCGCATCGATCTCGACCATGGTGACGTGTTCAACCGTGCGATGACGCAGGGCCTCGCGGGCCATACCGCCATCGCCGCCACCAATGATCAGCACGCGTTTTGCACTGCCATGGGCCAGAATTGGCACATGGGTCAGCATCTCGTGATAGATGAAATTGTCGCCTTCGGTGGTCTGCACCACATCATCCAGCGTCAGTATGCGGCCGAAGGTGCCGTTCTGAAACACCTTCAGGCGCTGATGCTCTGTCTCACTGTCATAAAGCATTTCATCCACGCGCAGACGTTGGGCGTAGTGATCGTGCAGGCTTTCTGTCACCCAGACCTGTTTTTCGTCTTGTTTGGTGGCCTCGCTCATGCTGCGACCTCCTTTGCGATCAACTCTTCGCCGCGCAAAAGTTCGCGCACCTCGACATGGGCAGTCTCAAAAGCTTCTTTCAGCACATCGACGGCCTTCCACGGGTCGGCATCGCCGCACATGAAAACGTCAAAGGCACCATAGCCGATTTCAGGCCAGGTATGCACCGAGATATGGCTTTCCGCGAGAACCGCTACGCCCGAAACGCCTTGCGGCGAGAATTTATGGGTATGAATGTGCAGCAGCGTTGCCCCGCAGACCTCGACCGATTTGCGAAAGGCATTCTGAATGCGGATCTCGCAGTCAAGACCGGTGCCCTTCATCACTTCGATGATCAGATGGGTGCCGGCAAAGACTTTCCCGTCTCGACGGATGAAATGGTCTTCGCGATCCGCTTCCACAATAGCTTCTAGTTTCGCAGGAGTTACTCCGCGGGTGGTATCTTCCTCTTGGGCGCCTGTCTCCAGACCGATCCCCAGTTGGAAGAGGTTGGCGTCTTTCATGACACTCCCCTTCGTTCCAGTAGATTGAAATCCAGCCGGTCCTTAGCGCCCCCCCGAATACGGATTCGGGGTTGGGATCGGTACCGAAAGTGAGGCGCATCTAGGCGGGGTACGGGATTCGATCAAGGAAATTCGTTAAGAGGTCTCTAAGAAATTGCCCATGTGGTCTGCCCATGTGGTTTGGGCGTGTGGGTTGGGAAGGACCGATTAGGTGCAAAGGCCTGCGCTTGCCCGCCCAGATGTGCGCGCGAAAAATAAAAAAGGCCGGGGACAGGCCCCGGCCATAAGGTGGTTCTGTTGCCCAGGGGATCAAGGGCGCCAGAACGGAAGAGTTCCTTCATAATGGGCGTCCTGGCGAGAGAGCCCAATGTCTTTCAGCTGCCCTGCGCTAAGATGGCGCAGCTGGCGGCGTGTGCGTTGGCGGGTGGACCATTTGGTTACCATGACTGCAAAGGCGACGGCTACCTGTGCCAGCACCGGCAGGGCAGGGCGGCTGTTCAGGTAGGGCATGTGTGGATGGCTGTGTGTTGCAGGCTGTGTCATGGTCTTGGTCCTTTATTGTGTTGATACAATCCCGATTATTTGTTAGTCGTGTTTTGATACAATGTGATTGTCATGCTGTCTAAGGGTGAATTGTAATGGGTACAATTTGGGCGCCGGACCTGGAAGGTCAATCTGGGCCGAAATATCAGCGTGTGGCGAACACCATTCGCGCGGCCATAGCGCAAGAGATCTTGCAAACCGGAACCAAACTGCCACCGGTGCGTGAATTGGCCTACCAGCTGCAGATCACCCCAGGGACGGTTGCCCGGGCGTATTCTATCCTCACGGACGAAGGTATGCTGCAGGCAGAGGTCGGGCGCGGAACCTTCGTTGCGGAAAAGAAGAGTCAGGTGATGGACGATGTCTGGTCCCGCCAGCTGCACCTGCTTGAGGCGCAGGACCCGCATCATGTCAGCCTGTTCAGCCCGCGTATTGTGGATGTCGGCCAGGTTGACGCGTTGCGGCAGGCTATGGAGAAAGTCGCCAAGGCTGATCCGTTGATGTATCTGAATTACCCCACGCGCGACGCCTATCTGCCGGTACGTCAGGCCGTTGTGGACTGGCTGTCCGATCAGCCACTGGGGCCACTGTCGGAGGCCGAGGTGGTTTTAACCCATGGAGGGCAGAACGGCATTCTGACGGTGTTGCAAACGCTGTTGCGCGACCAGCAGCCGGTGCTCTTGGTCGAAGATCTGTCCTATGCCGGCTTTCGGCGTGCCGCGGAACTGCTGCGGGCCAAGGTGGTTGGCGTGGCGATGGATGAACATGGAATTGTACCCGCGTCCCTGGAGCTGGCTATTCGCAAGACCGGGGCGACGATCCTTTGTACCAGTCCCGAGGTGCACAATCCGACCGGGCTTTTTACCCCTCAGGCCCGGCGACAGGAGATCCTGACTGTGGCCCGTCGGCACGGGCTGCAGATCCTTGAGGATGATTGCTACCGCATGGGCGACGCCCGCTCGCCCAGCTACCGGGCACTGGCCCCTGACATGACTTGGCATGTCTGCTCTATTTCCAAAAGCCTGACCCCAGCCCTGCGGGTCGGCTTTGCTTTGGCACCGAAAGAGCGCGCACAGGATTTGCGACGGACTGCGGAATACAGTTTCTTTGGCCTCGCGCAGCCATTGGCAGAGCTGAGCCGGATTTTCTTATCCGACCCCAGGACCAAAGTACTGGCGCGGGACGTGCGCCATGAGATGGCGAACTATGTCCGCGTGGCTGTGAATGCTCTTGGTGGGTTTGAGCTGGTCTGGAATGATCATGTACCGTTTCTCTGGCTTAGGCTGCCCTCAGGGTGGCGTTCGGCGGCCTTTACTCGCGCAGCAGAGGCGGCGGGGGTTCAGATCCGATCTGCAGATGAATTTGCCCTGCGTGACGGGCGTGCGCCCAATGCGGTTCGCATTGCTGTGAATGGCCATGTTTCTCTAAAACGGTTTGAGGAGGCGATGCTTCGCCTGCGGGCTCTTTTGGATAATCCGCCGGAGCAAATCAGTGTTTGATTTGGGGTATTATGATACCTATTTTGCAACACTTTGATTTTGCTTAATTTTAACTTGGTTTGCTGCATTGACGGGTGCATTCGATACCCGTAAACCCGCTTCATCGAATTCAGGCGAAGGAGCTATTGCCTTCGTCGTCACGACAAACAGGATTGACCTGCCATGAAAACCTTCTCTGCTACACCGGCAGACATCGAGAAGAAATGGATCATCATCGACGCCGAAGGCGTGGTGTTGGGCCGTCTCGCATCGATCATTGCCATGCGTCTGCGTGGTAAGCACAAAGCCACATTCACTCCGCATATGGACATGGGTGACAACGTCATCGTGATCAATGCTGAAAAGATCCAGATGACCGGCAAGAAGCGCGAAGAGCACTTCTACTGGCACACTGGCCACCCCGGTGGCATCAAGTCCCGCACCAAGCAGGAAATTCTGGAAGGCAAGCACCCTGAGCGCGTTGTCTATCAGGCTGTCAAGCGCATGCTGCCAGGCAACCGCCTGTCGCGTCAGGTGATGACCAACCTGCGGATCTATGCTGGCACCGAGCACGGGCATGAAGCCCAGGCGCCCGAAGTTCTGGATGTTAAGTCCATGAACAAGAAAAACACGCGGAGCTGATATCGATGACTGATCAGATCAACACTCTCGAAGAGCTGAGCGCCGTTGCAGGCGTTGAAGCCGTCGCAGAAGACATCATCGCGCGTGAGCCCGTTCGTGACGCACTGGGTCGTGCCTATGCCACCGGCAAGCGTAAAGACGCGGTCGCCCGCGTTTGGATCAAGCCTGGCTCCGGCAAGGTCGTGGTCAACGGCAAAGAAATGAAAACATACTTTGCCCGTCCGGTTCTGCAGATGATCCTGCGCCAGCCGTTCACCGTTGCCGGTGTCGAAGACCAGTTTGACGTCTACGCGACCGTCAAAGGCGGCGGTCTGTCCGGTCAGGCCGGTGCGGTCAAGCACGGTGTTTCCAAAGCACTGCAGCTGTATGATCCCTCGCTGCGTGGTGCTCTGAAAGCCGCAGGCTTCCTGACACGCGACAGCCGTGTTGTTGAGCGGAAGAAATTCGGCCGCCGCAAAGCGCGTCGTTCCTTCCAGTTCTCCAAGCGCTAATATATCAAGATCCTTCTGGATTACGGGGCTCGCCAGTGGCGGGCCCTTTTTCTTTTCCGAATGGTCTGGCCGGATTGACTGGTCTGCTAGTCTGGCCAAAATGCCAGGCAGGCTGGCTAAAATTTTTAAAGTTTATTCAGAAACTTCTCGTAGAACTGCTGCCAACACTCAGAACGAGTGCCCGTTTAACAGGAGTTAACTATGACCTCGCCTGCGAGTTTCAAAGAAGGCCCACTGGGCAATGGCAAGATCAATATCGGCCGGTTTACCTATGGTTACGAGACGATCGACACCCAGCATTTTGGTGACGGTGCCAATCTCAGTATTGGGTCATTTTCCTCTCTGGCCTCAGGTCTGAAAGTTGTTCTGGGCGGCGGCCACCGGGTGGATTGGATCACGACCTTCCCATTTGGTCATGTCTTTCAGGAAGAGCTGGGCGGCGAAGAGATCCAGGGACACCCGCAGAGCAACGGCGATGTGGTGATTGGGAATGATGTCTGGATCGGCCAGGACGTGACCATCCTGTCTGGGGTCACGATTGGCGATGGTGCGGTGATCGCGGCAACCTCGACGGTGACGAAAGACGTTGGACCTTACGAAATCTGGGGCGGAAATCCAGCCACTTTCCTGCGCAGCCGCTTTGATGAGGATACAGTTGCCGGGCTGTTGCAGCTGGAGTGGTGGAACCTGCCGGAAAAACTGATCAAGGAAATGGCGCCGCTTCTCTCGATGCCGCCCAACGAGGGTTTGCTGGAAGGCCTGCGTTCGATTGTCACCGATCTGGTCGACGTGGACGGAGAAGATGCGGCCTGATATCCGCGCCAAAGTAACAACACACTCTAAAACAGACGGCTCTGGTCTCTACTAGGGCCGTTTTGTTTGTCGTCTCCCGACTTGCAAAGTCCTGTGCGCTAAAGTCCTGTGTACCAATGGCGTGCACTATCACTATAAGTGGCGTGAACCCGACGGCTCCAACGCCGCTGCTCTTGTCTCTAGTGACAGAGGAGGCCTGCGACATTACTTATCAGGTTCGATCAATCCCAGACCGCGCAGATAGATGCCAATGCCGGTTTCCAGCAACTCTTCCGGAGGAAATGGTGAGGTGGCTCCTGGAGTGTTGCGGGCGTAGAGCTCGACCACGCCGTGGCTCATTGCCAGAATATGTGCGGAAAACATCGAGGCCGGCGGGCGCTTGTCCTCTGGAATGTGTTGGCTCAGGTCATCGGCCGCAAGTTCCAGAATGCTGCGCGCACGATGGGCGGCGTTGGCCAGCTCCGGCGTGCGGTTCACCGAAATACCGCTTTCGAACATGGCTATATAGTGGCCGGGATGTTTGCGGGCAAAGGCCAGATAGGCCCGACCGGTGGCCTCAAACGCAGCCAGAGCCGAGGGTTGATACTTGTCATAGGCATGCTGCATCAGATCCGCGAACATCAAAAATCCCTGACGCGCGGCTTCCGCAATCAGATCTTCGCGCCCTTCAAAGTGCCGATAGACAGCAGCCGGGGTGACACCGGCCTGTTTGGCGGCCTCGGAAAGGGTGAAACCAGTCGGGCCTTTTACTTCGATCAGGCTTAGGGCAGCCTCAACAAGAGCCTGGCGAAGATTGCCATGGTGATACCCGCGTTTAGACATCCCAGATGTCCGGTCCACCGCAAATGTCAGCGTCGATAGGGCCGATTGCCTTGGCGTCCTTGTTGTCATAATCGACACCGTGCAGCACAGTGCGGATAGCGGCGAGCCGGGCCCGGCGTTTGTCATCCGAACGGATGATTTTCCAAGGTGCCACGTCGCTGTGGCTGCGGTTCAGGGTTTCGGAAATCGCCTGGGAATACTGATCCCATTTGGCCAGACCTTTGACGTCAATCGGGCTCAGCTTCCACTGTTTCAAAGGATCGCTTTCGCGCGACAGAAAGCGGCGCAGCTGTTCGGCGCGCCCAACGTTGAGCCAGAATTTGAACAATAGGATGCCGTCATCAACAAGAGCTTCCTCAAAACCGCCAACCTGGCGAAAGAAATGCGCCCGCTGATCTGGCGTGCAAAAGCCAAAGACATGTTCGACAACCCCGCGATTGTACCAGCTGCGGTCGAAAAAGGTGATCTCCCCGCCCGAGGGCAGCTGGTTGACATAGCGCTGGAAGTACCATTGGCTCTGCTCTGCCTCGGTGGGTTTGGCAAGAGCCACAACCCGGGCACCGCGCGGGTTGAGATTTTCGCGGAACCGCTTGATTGTGCCGCCTTTTCCGGCAGCATCTCGGCCTTCAAAGACCACGGCAACCCGAGCGCCAGAGGCCTTGACCCAGGCTTGCATTTTGACCAGTTCCACCTGGAGTGCTTCGAGATCCTGTTCATATGCCTTTCGGCCCATCCTGTCTTTATAGGGAAAGCTGGGCGCGAGGATATCATCTTTATCGGAGGCTTTGATTGCCGTCATGATTTCCGCGGGGGCTTCTTTTTTGAAATAGCGACTGATGGCGCCGTCAAATGGCAGTTTCATGGTCAAAACACTCCTGTCCTCAGCCCTTTATAGGGCAAGGCGTGGTGAAATGTGAATCGCTTTTACTCACGTAACCATGACCAATTCTTTCAGTTGGTACTGAAAGAGCCGAAGGCTGGCTGCCACCTTATGATACAGGCGTCAGCTTCCGATGTCGTTCAAGTCATAGGGGGTAGTTTGATAAATCTCGTTTATCCAGTTGCCATAGAGCAGATGGGCATGGCTGCGCCACCGGTTCTGCGGCTCCCGGCTTGGATCATCATCAGGATAGTAGTTCTGCGGCACGTTGATCGCGGTGCCACTGGCGACATCACGATCATATTCCTGTTTTAGGGTGTCGCTGTCATATTCGAAATGGTTAAAGATATAGAGCGCGCGATGATCGCAGTCCTGCACCAGGCAGGGGCCGACCTCGTCACTGCCAAGCAGGGTTTTTAGCCTAGGTCTTTCACTGATTTCGTCTTGTTTTATCTCGGTCCAGCGCGAAACGGGAATGACGCAGTCATCAGAAAACCCACGTAAAAAGGGAGAGGCTGGCGCAAGGTTCTGATGCCGGAAACAGCCAAAGGCCTTATGGTCCAGCATGTGTTTGCGCACCCCGTGGAAGTAGTTGATCATCGCCATGCCGCCCCAGCAGACGCCAAAGGTTGACTGCACATTGGTCTGGGTCCAGTCAAAGACCTCGCAAAGCTCCTGCCAATAGGTGACATCGTCAAATTGGAGATGCTCGATCGGCGCGCCGGTAATCAGCAGCCCATCGAATTTCTGGTCCTTAACATCCTGAAAGGAATGGTAGAACTCTTCCATATGTTCGGCGGCGGTGTTGCGGGTCTGATGTTCTGTCATCCGAATGAGTGTCAGTTCGATCTGCAAAGGGGTAGCACCAATCAGACGGGCGAACTGGTTCTCTGTCTGGATCTTTTTCGGCATCAGATTAAGCAGACCAATCCGAAGCGGGCGAATGTCTTGACGCGCGGCCTGATCCGGCGACATCACCATGACGCCCTCGTTCGTCAGAACGTCATAGGCGGGCAGGTCGGAAGGGATCTTGATGGGCATTGTGCAACAGCTCGATTGGGATTTTGGCCTTAGATACCGCGCGCCCTGCAAGATTGCTAGGGTGCGCAAGCGATCGTGACAATTGAAGATAAACCAAAGGTGGAGTACATTGAGGGGTGAATTACTTTGACGTTAGGCTGATTTGAGATGAGACAGTTTCACCATTTCGTATTGATTTCCCTAATTTCTCTATTTCCGCTCGGGGCCTGTACCTATCCCGACATTACTGACGGCGTGACCAGCCTGTCTTCCAGTCTGAAGGTTGCAACCAAAAGAGCAGGTCCGAGCCTGACACGAGGCGTGCAGGCAGAAGCTGCGCGCGAAAAGGATCGCCAGATCCGGGCGCGGGCCTTGGTCTATGACTACCCGACTGATTGCATTGCCGTCTCATTTGGTGTGACCAGCCTGGGGGCCGAGGATGAGTTTCAGCCTGGAAAGTGTGTGCTGGGGGCCACTTACGCGCTGCCCTTGGTGCGGGGTACGGCTGCCTATGCAAGCGAAGGCTTCGCGGCCCTCAGGAGCTACGAAAAGGTTCTCAAAGCAATCAACGCTTCCAAGGTCGGGCCGGGGACGGCTGAAAACTTCGCCTCCATGGTGGGGTCATTGAATGCATTTAAGGCGGCATCCGGTGCGACCTCGGGGGCCGTGGTAAAAAAGGCTGAGATCGCTCCGATGAGCTCTCTGCTTGGGAAATATGTCGAGGCGAGGCGGGCCCGGATCGTCAAACAATTGGTGAATACGGCCCATGACGATATCTTGTTGATCGTCTCGGAACTCATCGCGCATTTTGAAACTTCGGATCGTCTGAATGTTGCCGCCAACAGATTGGCCAAGGCGCATAGCCGGATGACCACCGCCAAAGACAGTGGCAGCATTCAGTCCTATCGGCGGGCAGTAGCGAATTATGAGGCAAGTTTTAACTGGTATTCGAAGAGGCTGAAAAACAGCCATTCGGCACCACTTCTGGCGGTGTGGAAATCCCAGCAACTGCTGCATAAGCAGGTCAATACGCCAGGCGATATCGACGGCTTGATTGCCCTGTTGAATGACATTGAAGCGCTGAAAGTGAACTGAGCCTGAGGAGGGACTGACATGGCGGGCAAGAAAGCGTCAAAGAAAACCGAAATCAGAAAGCTGAAAGACTATATCCGTCTCTACAATATGGGCTTTGCCGCCATCGGCAAATTGCAGCGCCTGGCCAAAGAAAGCCCAGATCTGGCGCAGCAAAAGGCGGCGCGGAAGAAATCTGACCAGATCCTGAAATACATGAACAAGCTGCGGGATGCGCAGCGGGTTCACCTGACCAGCCCAACCGATAGTGAAACGCCGGCCAAGCGTCTTAAAAAAGCGGTGAAGAAGGCAGAGACGCGATTGAAGGATCTGGAAGATGCCAGCAAAGCGATTGCAGCAGCCGACAAGCTATTGAAACTCGCCAAGGCGCTCTTGGTTATTGTTGCCTAGCGTCCAATGTGGTTTCGATCAGCCGGTCGAAATCTTCGCTGGTTTTGACCTGGCTGATTTGTTCGGCACTGACGGTGACGCCCCAGTTCTTTGCCATCGCCGCATAGCGCGGCTGCCGGTGGGCTAGGGCCTGGGCATAGGTCCAGCGGATAAAGGCATCCGGGTCGACATCCGTCTCTGGAATCGCCATTTCGTCGAGATACTGCTTCCAAACCCTGTGTAGAAATTCAGGTTGGTAGGACATCGGTTTGGGCGCGCGGTCAAAACGGCGGATAAGCTCTTCGCTATGGGCTTCATCGCCTTTGATCCAGACCATCAGGCAGGTCTTGGACAGCTCGCTGAGAATGACGTCTTTGGGGTCATCGGCATCCACCCATTCGCAGATGGATCCACCTGTGTCGCAGATGAAATGAGGGTAGTCATAAAGCCGGGTCGCGCGATCCGCGAAATACTCGGTATCCAACAGGGCATGAACTTCGGCCAGTCGAAACTGTTCCTGACGGCGGTGATATTCGTCTATTGGCAGCCCACCCTTTGTCTCATCCCCTGGCTTGCCAAGATATGAGGAAACTGGGGTCAGGTTTTCAAAGGTGATATTAGAGCCGATGTAGATCGAATCCGACAATAGAAGATCGCGCAGAAACGGGTTTTTCATCGCTTCGGCCTTGGCGTTATCGGCGATGTATTCCCCCATGTAGCGGGTGCCGATCCGGTAATCGATGGAATAGTGAAACCAGCTGCCAGCACCGCGTAGGATGTTGCTGATATAGGTTTTTCCCAGTCCGGACATGCCAAAGAACAACACGCGTTTTTGCGGCGCATCGCGCCAGTCCTGTGCATTATTGTAAAGCATTTCCGGGTCTTTCCTGTTGGCGTCTGGACTAGCTAATGCGGTCGCACGCGCAGGTCAATTCCGCTTTGAGATCCAGCCTGTGACACATCAACCAGTTGCACAACCGTCAGGAAGACGCAGGCCTTTTGCGGCCAAGCTTTCCCGCGGCCTCCAGAATATTGAGGTAATTGGCTGCAAAGATCACGGCTGCGCCGACAAATGTCCAGATCACTACAGCTTCGTCGTAGATCAGCATGGCCAGAATCGCGATGACCGGCAGGCGGGCAAAATCTATCGGCACAACAGCCGTTGCAGGCGCCAGAGACAGCGCTTTGGTAAAACAGAAATGTGCGGCAAGCCCGGCAACACCGATGGTTAGGATCCAGGGCAGGGTGGTCACATCCGGCAGGGCGATCACACCATCATAGCCGGACATGACAAGCCCCATGACCAGCTGCATGGAGGTGAGCCAGAACAGGATCGAGGCGATGCCCTCGTGCCGGGTCAGGCGTTTGGTGAACATCACGGTGAGGGCAAAGAAAATGGCGCAGCTTGCTGCGGTGATCACACCGGCGTTCAGGCTGTCAGGCGATGGGCGGGCGACGATCAGAATGCCAACAAAACCCAAAATGGCCGAAAAGGCCCGAATGCGTGTCAACCGCTCGCCAAGGATCAGCGGTGACAGCACGACGACCCAAAGCGGCGAGGTGAACTCCAGCGCAAAGACCTGCGCCAGCGGGATCATGGTGACTGCAAAGAACCACAGGTTCTGCCCGGTGAAATGGGCGAGATTGCGGATCAGATGCTGGCCCAGCCGTTGTCCTTTGATCGCGTGCCAATTGCCTGTTGCAGTGATCACGGTAACGACAATCGCGACGCCGACAAGGCTACGATAGGTCATGATTTCAAAGGTATCCAGCGTCGATCCGGCCTCGCGCCCGGCAATGGCCATAGCTGAAAATGATCCGATCGCGCCCAGCATCCACAGGGCAGCACGCAGAATATGGGTCTCACTGGTCATTGTCGCTGGGGCTTTCACAAGAGAGCTTTCACAAGGGGGGCACAAGGGCGTGGCACTGAGCGCAAACATGCGCACTATCCTCAAGCTCTACAGAGAGCGGGAATTTGCTTGGGGGTCAACGCCCGGTCGCGGGATTAGTGGTTTTCCTTTACGACACAAAAAAGCCCCGGCGATTTCGCCGAGGCTTTTATTCTTGGGGTCACTGCCGGGCTGGGATCATTCCCATTCGATGGTGCCCGGAGGTTTCGACGTGATGTCATAGGTGACGCGGTTGATGCCCTTCACTTCGTTGATGATCCGGGTTGCGGTTTCACCAAGGAAGTCGTGGCTGAAGGGATAGTAATCCGCAGTCATGCCATCTACCGATGTCACTGCGCGCAGCGCACAGGCGAAATCATAGGTGCGACCGTCGCCCATAACGCCAACGGTGCGCACAGGAAGGATGGCGACAAAGGCCTGCCAGATATCATCATACAGACCATGTTTGCGAATCTGGTCGATATAGACGGCATCCGCCTCGCGCAGGATCTCCAGCTTTTCGCGGGTGATCTCACCGGGGCAGCGAATGGCCAGGCCGGGGCCAGGGAAGGGGTGACGGCCGATGAAGCTGGCGGGCAGTCCCAGCTCGCGCCCCAGGGCGCGCACCTCATCTTTGAACAGCTCGCGAAGCGGTTCTACCAGTTTCAGGCCCATCTTTTCAGGGAGGCCGCCGACGTTGTGGTGGCTTTTGATGGTGACCGAAGGCCCGCCAGAGAAGCTCACAGATTCAATCACATCTGGGTAAAGCGTGCCCTGGGCCAGGAATTCGGCGCCCTCGATGGAATTGGCATGTTTCTGGAACACGTCAATGAACAGCTTGCCGATGATTTTTCGTTTGGTCTCGGGGTCGGATTGTCCGTCCAGCTCTCCGAGGAACAACTCCTGTTCATCAGCGTGGATGAACTGCATGTTGTAGTTGTCGCGGAACATGGTGACGACCTCTTCGGCCTCACCTTTGCGCAGCAGACCATGATCGACAAAGACACATGTCAGCTGGTCGCCAATGGCCTCGTGCAGCAACACAGCTGTGACCGAGCTGTCAACGCCACCGGACAGGCCGCAAATCACCTTTTTGTCGCCGACCTGTTCACGGATCGCAGCAATCGCCTGTTCGCGGTAAAGCCCCATAGTCCAGTCACCGGTAAACCCGGCCAGGCGCACAAAGTTCTCATAGAGCTTGGCGCCATTGGGGGTGTGGTGCACTTCCGGGTGGAACTGGACCGCGTAGAAATTGCGCGCTACATCTGCCGTGATGGCATAGGGCGCGTTTGGCGAGGTTCCGTAGACCTCAAAGCCTGGCGCGATTTCACTGACGTGATCGCCGTGACTCATCCAGACCTGTTCGCGGTCTTCGTCGTCTTCGAACCAACCTGTAAGGAGCGGCAGCGAGGCGACACTGGGTTTCACATAGGCACGACCAAATTCGGCAGTGCCGTGGCCGCTTTCGACCTTGCCACCCAGCTGGTGCATCATCACCTGCTGGCCGTAGCAGATGCCGAGGATCGGCACGCCGTAGTCGAAGATTTCTTGAGGAACGCGCGGGCTGCCCTCGCGGGTCACGCTGTCTGGGCCACCAGAAAAGATCACGGCCTTGGGCGCCAACTGGCGCACAAAATCCATTGTGACGTTCTGGTAGGGGTGAATTTCGCAATAGACGTTCAGCTCACGCAGGCGGCGCGCAATAAGCTGCGTAACCTGGCTGCCAAAGTCTATGATAAGAAGGCGGTCATGGGATGTCTGGCTCATGTTTGGCTCTTATTCCCTGAACGGCAATCTGGCAAGAGCACAGATGGATGTGAACGCCAGCTGCGGCGCAAAAAATTGCGAAGGCTGCGTTCGGCGCTCGCACCAGAGGCGGCGGTAGTTCCTTTGGCAGAGATGCAGAGCTGGTTTGTGGCTAAAAATGCGGGGGATGTGTCGCTTTTCAACCGGATTGGCCGTTATCCTTCGGCGAAGGGCTTTGGGGGCGGGCTAAATGTCTTGCAACGCAATTCCTCAAGAGGGCAGATCATGGCTGAAGAAGCACCACGTCGTAGGAGCCGAGGTGGCGGCGGCGCCGCTCGTCGCGCAGAACGTACCAGCATCAAGATCGAGACCGCAAAGTACATTCAGCGCAATATCCCCAACTTCGAAGTTCTGTCGACCGAAGCGCTGGAGATCATTGAAGCCAATGCTGACATCATCCTCGAAGAGGTTGGTGTTAACTTCGTCGATAACCCCGCGGCGCTGCAGCGCTGGCGTGATGCCGGTGCGGATGTGCAGGGCGAACGCGTGCGCATCCCGCGCGGGCTGGCGCGTAAGCTTTGTGCTACGGCACCGTCAGAATTCACTCAGCATGCCCGCAACCCCGAAAAATCGGTGGTTATCGGTGGCAAAAACATGGTGCTTGCACCTGTTTATGGTCCGCCCTTTGTGCGCGATGCCAAGGGCGGACGCCGCTACGCCACCATGGAAGACTTCAATAAGTTCGTGAAGCTCGCCTATATGTCGAAATGGCTGCATCACTCTGGCGGCACCGTCTGCGAGCCGACGGATATTCCGGTGAACAAGCGTCACCTGGATATGCTGCTGGCGCATATGACCCTCAGCGACAAACCTTTCATGGGGTCAGTGACCGAGCCTAGCCGGGCGCAGGATTCGGTTGATATGTGTGAGATTCTGTTCGGCAAGGAGTTCGTACAGAACAACACCGTGATGACCTCGCTGACCAATATCAACTCGCCGATGACCTTTGACGATGTGATGATGGGCTCCTTGGAGATCTATGCCGCCAATAACCAGGCATGCATCATCTCGCCCTTTATCGTGGGTGGAGCCATGGCGCCGGTTTCAATTGCGGGCACCTTGACCCAGGTTCTTGCTGAGGTCATGGCGGGTGTTGCCTATAGCCAGTTGGTGCGTCCTGGCGCCCCTGCGATCTTTGGGGCGATGGTGACATCCATCGACATGAATTCGGGTGCGCCGACATTTGGCACCCCGGAAGCATCGCATATCACCTATGGTGCGGGCCAGCTGGCGCGCCGCATGAACCTGCCGTTCCGGTCTTCTGGTTCCTTCTGTGGCTCCAAGCTCCCTGATGCGCAGGCCGCCTATGAAACCGCAAATTCGCTCAACATGGGGCTTTTGTCCGGGGTGAACTTCATGCTGCACTCCTGTGGCTGGCTTGAAGGTGGTCTGGTGGCGGATTTTGAAAAATTCGTTATGGACGCTGACCAGTTGGGCGTGCTGCACGGTCTTGCCAAAGGCGTTGACATGGGAGAAGAGGCCCAGGCTATGGACGCGATCCGCGAAGTCGGTCCGGGCGGGCACTATCTGGGCTGCGCGCATACCCAGGCGAACTTCAAAACCGCCTTCTGGAAGTCTGATCTTCTGGACTACAAACCCTTTGAAACCTGGGAAGAAGAAGGCGGACGCGATACCTATGCGCTGGCGACCAATCGGGTTGATTACTTGTTGTCCAATTATCAGGCTCCAGCTTTGGACCCGGAGATCAAAGAGGCCCTGGAGGCCTTTGTCGCCGAAAAGAAAGCTGCGTCGCCGGATGCTTTCATGTAAAAATTACGGTCTTCCCGTAGGTGATGATGCTCTCGCTTAAGGCGAAAGCGCTGGGGCGGTGGCTGTCGGAGCTGCCGCCCCATTTTTTTTACCGAGTTTTGCAACCTCTGTCGCTACGGACTGGGTCGCTAGACAGTCTGCTTCTGCGATGAGCGCGGTGAGAACTTCGATGTGCCGGGTCAGGGCGTATCCTGCGTCACCAACGAGCCGATGCTGATTAATATCATGTTCAAGGTCCATGAGCCGCAGGATCGCGGCCGCTGGTCTGGGCAGAGTGCCATAGCCAAGGATACGACCTAGGTCGCGTTTTCGGCTATAGGTTGAAGTACCGATACGGGCTGTGCGGACCAAAAGCCTTGGCCGGTGAAGGGCTGACAGGCGACTCATCACATCCAACATGGGATTACTCCTTTCTGAACTTGAGAGTCCTTGGGTTATATCACAACCTAAAAGGGTGTTGCTGGGAGGGCATGTTCGGCGAACGGTCTATTGTGAGTTGATTGATTTAAATTTGGAAACAATGATGGATAACTCGAAGTTCTGTTTAAAATCAGGTGGGTAAAATCTCCCGGTCTGTGGGTAACCCTGGGGGCGGATTGGGGGCTATTTGCCTGACAAGTGGCCGGAGATCATCAGATATGCGAAGAAATCCACCCCGCAATTTTCCAGAATGGATCCCCAGAGAGGTACAGCACTATCTCGAACATACCGAAGGCGGCATCTCTATCCGGCAGTTGGCCCGGGACGTTGGCTGCCACCCGTCAACAATTTTGCGTCAGGTGCGTCGGGTGGAAAACCGGCGGGATGATCCCCTGATCGATTGTGCGTTGTGCGAGCTGGCAGCAGGTCATTTCGGGGACCAGAAAGTCACTAGATATGCAACCTATGGTGACATGCAGGCCCTGGATTCTGCGGCGCTGGAGGTCCTGTCCCGATTGTGTCACAGCGGTGCTGTGCTGGCTGTTGCTGAGGGCATGGAAAAGGCCGTTGTGGTGCGTGAAGGCGAAGATGTCCTGAACAAACTGGCCGTGGAGCAGGGGTTGGCTGGCGTTCTGGCGCTGCTGGATTGGATCAGTTGCACCAGATCCGGGCGTCTGAGGCGCTACCACATCACGCCTACGGGGCGGGCCGTGTTTAGTAAAATGATGGCGGCACGCGAAAACCGAGCCAGAGCGACGCTGGAGCAGGGATTCGGCGAGACGCAGAGCAGCTTCTTGCCGCATTCAAGATCCGGGTCGCGGCCCGGTGCAAAAGAACGTCGCGCGCGGTACGGGCTGGGTGAGACACCATTGGATACCTTGGCGCGCTTAGTCGACAAAAGCGGGGCGCCGTTTTTGGAAAAAGACTTGGTTCAGGCGGGAAAGCGGCTGCGCGAAGATTTTGAACTGGCGCAGATCGGAGATCAGTTGGCGCAGAGTCAGGCCGTTTTTTCCGTCAGTGAAAGCTGTGGCCGCTCAGCCTCTGTTCACATCAGCCCGCTTTCAAAAGCCGCGAAAACCCGCGCGACTGCGGCGCTGGTGGCGATGGGATCCGGGTTGAGCGATATTGCGCTGCGCTGTTGCTGCTATCTTGAGGGGCTTGAAGCCGCAGAGCGCCAGTTGGGTTGGTCTGCAAGATCAGGCAAGATCGTGCTACGCATTGCCTTGCTGCAACTGAAATCCCACTATGAACAGATGGATACCTTGTCGGGGGAAGGCCGAAAGAGCCAAATGATTGGCTGATGTGGCCCTGTCGGTTCTGGCCTGTTTTCAGGGGATCAGGGGAGAGGGCTCCACATGGTGTAGGTCCGGACGTCGGGGCGAAAACCGTGTGGAGTGATAGTCACGACTTGCCGTTTCATAGCGTTGTGATAGCTTGTGGCTATGAAATTCACCCTTCGCCAACTTGGCTATTTTAAGTCTCTTTGCAGCCATCGCAACTTTGGCCGTGCCGCCGAAGCAAGCCATGTGTCCCAGCCCGCGCTCTCTGTTCAGATCAAGGCGCTGGAAGACATAATGGGTGGCGAGCTGGTGGAGCGGCGGGCCCGTGATGTGATCCTGACGCCATTGGGGCGTCAGGTGCTGGATCATGCGGAGACGGTTCTGCAGGCGGCGGGGACATTGGATCGTCTGGCGCGGGATCAAAGCAGTGGTCGGCGCAGCTTGTCCCTGGGGGTTATCCCCACGATCGCGCCCTATCTTTTACCTGGATTGCTTGCGGATCTGCGGGCCCATGATCTGCAGCTGAGCATTCAGATCCGGGAAGCCAGAACGGAAAGGCTGCTCGAGGCGTTGCAGACGGGCGCGCTGGATGCGGCTATCATGGCGGTGCCCAGTGGCGTCACAGGCATGATTGAAGAGGTCTTGTTCAAGGATCGCTTTCTGTTGGCGGGCTCGGCAAAACGACTGGCGATGTTGAATGCCTCCGGTTCTCAGGTTGGCCCGCAGGATCTGCAGACCGAACAGCTTATGCTGCTGGAGGATGGTCATTGCCTGACGGATCAGGCGCTTGAAGTCTGCGGCATGCAGCGCTCCGCCTCTGGTATCAATATGGGGGCGGGATCTCTGGCAACTCTGTCGCGATTGGTTGCGGCAGGGTTTGGCCTGACTTTGATGCCCGAATTGGCAGTGTCGGCGGAATGTATGGCGGCCAAAGGGCTTTGTGTTCAAAGGTTCGGTGCGCCGGAACCTTTTCGCCGTATTGGTCTGCTGCGTCGCGCCAGCACCAATGGCGAGGGCTGGTTTGATGAACTGGCGCAGGTCGTACGTAGCACGGGTAAAAGCATCGTCCCCCAGTGCCAAAACGATTACGGGCCCGCCGATGACGCGCCCGCAGATGTGGTCTAACCCTGAAAGAGATGGCTTAGGCGGCGACTTCTGCCTTGGCCGTTTTCAAGTGGCTCATCACGGTTTCGGGCGAAGAGACGCCATAGGGGTCTTCGCCGTGGTTGTCCGACAGGCCGGGCTCTTCGAACCAGGCTTCGACCACGCCATTGTCAACGATGGCGGCATAGCGCCAGGAGCGGTTGCCAAAGCCCAGATTGTCCTTGGCGACCAGCATGCCCATCTTACGGGTGAATTCACCGGAGCCGTCGGGGATCACATCGACGTTTTCCAGGTTCTGGGATTCGGCCCATTTGTTCATCACAAAGCTGTCGTTCACCGACATGCAGTAGATCGCATCAATGCCTTCGGCCTGAAAATCGCCAAAGCCATTTTCAAAACCGGGAAGCTGATATGTTGAGCATGTAGGGGTGAATGCACCGGGCAGCGAGAAGAGAACAACGCGTTTGCCAGCAAAGTAATCTGCTGTGGTCTTGTCTTCCCAGCGGAAAGGGTTGGGACCTTCGATGCTTTCGTCGCGCACACGGGTTTTAAAGGTCACGTCGGGCAGTTTTACGCCAGCTTTCATCTGAGTCTCCATCGGTCATAAGCTTGATTTTCTGCCGATTATAATAGTTCTAAATTGGGTGCAACAGATTCCGCCGTGGTGCAGCTATTATCTGTGCGCAGGCTTTGAGGTCGCTGTAAACATGAGCAAAAAATCCGGATTTAAAACGAAATATGAACGAAGTCCGACCATTGTGCGCTGCTATGCGTCACAGACAAAGCGGCTATTTATCGGCTCTTTCAATGTCGCGGTGACGCCAAGGAACGAACGTGCTAAACCTCTGCCAAACTCTGGCCAAAAACGGACCCCTCATGCGTGATCTAAAAATCCCCGAGCAACGGCACCCCGAAAAGGCAAACCGCCCGGACAATGCCCAGCCAAAGAAACCCAGCTGGATCCGGGTCAAGGCGCCTGGTGGTCAGGGCTATGCGGATACGCGCAAGATCATGCGCGACAACGGGCTGGTCACCGTCTGCGAAGAAGCCGGCTGTCCGAACGTGGGTGAATGTTGGAGCCAGGGCCACGCCACCATGATGATCATGGGCGAGGTCTGCACCCGCGCCTGTACCTTCTGCAATATTGCCACCGGCAAGCCGCCAGAGGATCTGGATGCCTTTGAGCCTGGCCGTGTCGCCCATGCGGTGCAAAAGCTAGGCCTGAACCATGTGGTGATTACCTCTGTGGATCGCGATGACATCACCGATGGTGGTGCAGATCATTTTGCTCAGACTATTCGCGCGGTGCGCCATCGCAGTCCGAATACAACGATTGAAATCCTGACGCCTGATTTCATCAAATGTGATCCGGCTGTACTGGAGGTTGTTGTCGAGGCGCGCCCGGATGTGTTCAACCACAATCTTGAAACCGTGCCCGGGCTTTATCCCGAAGTACGCCCAGGCGCGCGTTATTTCCATTCGCTGCGTCTGTTGCAGCGGGTCAAAGAGCTGGATCCCGCAATGTTCACCAAATCAGGGATCATGGTTGGCCTTGGCGAAGACGAACAATCGGTGCGGCAGGTGATGGACGATATGCGGGCAGCGGACATCGATTTCCTGACCATCGGACAGTATCTGCAACCCACGCCAAAACACCACGCCGTGGACCGGTTCGTCACCCCGGAAGAGTTCAAGGCCTATGAAAAGGCCGCCTATGGCAAGGGTTTCCATATGGTTTCAGCGACTCCGCTGACGCGGTCCTCTTATCATGCGGGCGATGATTTTGCCCAACTGCGCGAGGCACGCAACGCCAAGCTGGGCTTGGCATGACGCCTGATCGTCTGGCTGCGCTAGCGGCCCTGCGGCAGAACCTGCACAAGATCCCCGAAGTATCCGGTTCCGAAGCTAAAACCGCGGCTTTCATTGCCGATTATCTGCGCCCCTATGAACCAGATATCCTGATTACAGGGCTTGGGGGGCATGGGGTCGCGGCAGTATTTGACGGTGCGGCACCGGGACCAACGGTTCTGATCCGTTGTGAGCTTGATGGCCTGCCGATCGAAGAAGTGTCTGACGCAGACTATCGCTCGACCCACGCCGGGCGCGGCCACTTATGTGGGCACGACGGCCATATGGTGATGGTTGCCGCCCTAGCTGCAGAGCTTTCAGTGCTGCGCCCCAAACACGGGCGTGCGGTTCTTCTTTTCCAGCCCGCCGAAGAAACCGGCAAGGGGGCGGCCGCAGTGCTGGCCGACCCACGGTTCGAAGAGATCGCACCGGACTACGCGTTTTCACTACACAATCTGCCCGGGCTGGCAGTTGGCAAACTCGCGCTTTGTGCAGGGCCTGCCAATTGCGCTTCGCGCGGGGTGCGGATCCGGTTGACCGGGCGGACCTCGCATGCGGCGGCGCCTCAGGATGGGATTTCACCTGCCGGGGCGATGGCGCAGCTTTTGCCTGGGCTGGTTGCCCTGGGAAGTGGCGGCGGCGGTGGGGATGCGTTGGGGCCGGATTTCAAGCTGGTAACGCTGACGCATGCCCGTCTGGGTGAAGCGACGTTTGGCATTGCCCCCGGTGAAGGAGAGGTCTGGGCGACACTGCGCACTGTGACTGATGCTGGTATGGCTTCGCTTATCGCCGCAGCGCAGGATCATATTGCAGAGGTTTGTGCAGCCGAAGGTCTGAACTTTGAGATCGAATTTGACGATGTCTTTGCCGCTTGCACCAATCATCCAGAGGCGACGGCAGTGCTGAATTCTGCTGCCAAGACGGCGGGTTATCCGGTGCAGCTCTCGGATCAGCCGCAGCGCTGGTCCGAGGATTTCGGGCAGTTTGGTAAAGAGGCAAAAGCGGCGATGTTTTGGCTGGGATCTGGTGAGGATCAATCGCAGCTGCACAATCCGGACTATGATTTTCCGGATGCCGCGATTCCCGTAGGCGCAGGGGTGTTTGCGGCGGTGATCGAGACCCTGCTGAATGACAGTACAGGTCATAATTACTGATATCTCAGGCAGTTACAATGCGAGGCAGGGGGGGGCGATCAATCCTCCTGCCCGTTTCCCTCCTGCCTGAAATCCTCCTGCCTGTATTCTTCTTGTCTGTAGTCCCCATCCGCTCGGCCATCAGTGATCCGGTCGCGCGCATATTGATTGGCGTTGGAAACCTCTGTCAGCCAGGTCTCACGACGGCATGTCCATAGCTCATAGGTTGGTTTTAGCTGATCTGGGGCATCCAGTGATCCAAGATGCACCTCGACCTCGTCTTCGCTGCGTGAAAAGATCGAAGATCCGCAGGTCGGACAGAAAAATCGCCCTGCGTAACTGCTGACCGGCCCCTGAACGATGACGGCCTCTTGTGGAAAAACCGCGGAGGCATGGAAAACTGCGCCGTGATGTTTGCGGCAATCAAGACAATGGCAAAGGCCCACCCGGTAGGGCGCACCGCTGGCCTTGATCCTGACACTGCCACACAGGCAGCCGCCGGAAACCTCTTCCTGCTGTCTTTCCATCCTAGCCCTCCATCGCAACTGTCTAGAGCAGCAGATGCATCGACGGTCCTTTTTGTGCGTCAATCCTCGCCCGTAAAGCGGACCTTGCCAATATGGGGAAGGTTGCGGTTGCGCTGCGCGTAGTCGATGCCATAGCCGACGACAAATTCATCTGGGATTTCAAACCCGATCCAATCCGAGCGGAAATCCACCTCGCGTCGTGAAGGCTTATCCAGCAGGGCAATGGATTTCAACCGGGCCGGTTTGCGGCTGGCCAGCAGTTTGGTGACGTGGTTCAGCGTATGACCAGTGTCGACGATATCTTCGACGACCAGCACATCGCGGCCTTCAATGGCGCCGCGCAAGTCTTTGAGAATACGAACTTCTCGGCTGCTTTCCATCCCGTCACCATAGGAGGAGGCTTCGAGAAAATCCACTTCGATCGGCAAATCCAGCTCACGCACGAGGTCGGCAATGAAGACAAAGCTTCCGCGCAACAGGCCGACCACGACCAGCTTGTCGGTGTCGTTAAACTCCGCGGTGATTTCATCGCAAAGCTCTTCGATCCGCGCTGCAATGGTTTTGGCTGAAATCATCACATCGATGACATATGGACGCTGTGACATGGCTGCCCCCTTGAATTTCCCGCGCGTTCATAGGACATGACGCAACACGATCATAGCAAGAAAATTGATGCCGCCCATGCCAACGCACTCTGAAACCCGCCAAATGCCCTATACCGCGCAGCAAATGTACGGGCTGGTTGCGGATGTGGCGCAGTATCCGAAATTCCTGCCCTGGTGCGCTGCGGCGCGTATTCGCAGCCGAAGCCAGCAAGGCCCGGCCGAGGTGATGGAGGCGGATCTGGTGATCTCGTTCAAGGTGTTTCGTGAACGCTTTGGCAGCCGGGTGACGCTGTTTGCCGATGAGATGAAGATCGATACCGAATATCTGGATGGCCCCTTTCGCTACATGAAGTCGAACTGGAGCTTTGCAGATCGTCTCGATGGCGGCTGCGATGTGACTTTCTTTGTTGATTTTGAATTCAAGAACGCGGTGTTGCAGGGCATCATCGGGGTTGTCTTCAACGAGGCAATGCAGCGTATTGTAAAGGCATTCGAACGTCGCGCGGCAGAGCTATTTGGCTAAGGCCGCCCAATCGGGAGGCCCACCCTGTGACCACATCCATTCTGCAGCCCCTTGCTGATTTCGCCACCGTTGATCTGCAACCATCCGCGCTCGCGACAAATCTGTGCCGCCTGTCGGCACTGGATTGGATGGCCTGCGCAATAGCTGGAACAGATGAGCCGGTCTCGCGGATCCTGCTTAGTCAGGCGCTGTCAGAAGCGGGACAGCCACAGGCCAGCCTGTTTGGTGGCGAGCAGGGACTGGAGAGCGGTCCGGCATGTGCCCCGGCGAAGGTCCCAGCGCGCATGGCTGCACTGGCCAACGGGACTATTTCCCATGCGCTGGACTACGACGACACCCATTTCGACCACATCGGCCACCCGTCTGTGGCGGTTTTCCCTGCGGCCTTTGCCATCGGGGAAAAGACCGGGAAACCTCTTTCGGAAATTTTACAGGCGGCTCTTTTCGGGATGGAGCTTTCGATCCGGGTCGGGCTCTGGTTGGGGCGCAGTCATTATCAGGCCGGATTTCATCAGACAGCGACAGCCGGGGCTTTTGGTGCGACAACTGCTGCGGGACGCCTGTTGGGGCTGGATGCGGCTCAGATGGCGATGGCCCTTGGGCTGGCTGCGACACGGGCCGCGGGCCTCAAGGCGCAGTTTGGCACCATGGGTAAGCCTTATAATGCCGGATTGGCCGCAACAGCAGGCGTAGAGGTGGCCGAACTGATCGCTGCCGGGTTTGAAGCCAATGCAGCAGCCTTGGATGGCCCGCTTGGATTTGGCGCAACGCATCATGGCGAAGATCAGGGGGAGGCTGCGCTTAAGGGACTGGGAGAGGTCTGGCGGTTTGAAACCGTCAGCCATAAATTCCACGCCTGCTGTCACGGGTTGCATGCCGCCCTTGAAGCGGCCCGGACGCTGGATCTGGCAGCGCCCGAAATTGCGTCGCTGACTGTGCGCACTCATCCGCGTTGGATGACCGTGTGCAATCAGCCCAGCCCTGCAACTGGGCTGGGGGCCAAGTTTTCTTATCGGACCGTTTTGGCGATGCAGGCGCTTGGTATGGATACGGCACGGTTGGAATCCTATAGTGATGCGGTTTGCGCCAATCCAAAACTGGTGGCGCTGCGGAATCTGATCCAGGTCGAGCCGGACGAGACGATCACCGAGACCGAGGCCCATGTTGCCCTGCTGCGGCGCGATGGGAAACGTTTTGAGGCCCGGCATAATTTGCAGGCCCCGCAAGACTACGCCGAGCGCGAGGCACGTGTTTTGGCCAAAGCCGACGCTTTGATCGGAGCGGCGCGCGCGGCGGCCATCTGGTCGCGGCTTCAGAACGATCTCTTGGGTCAGGATTGTACTGATTTCTTTGTCGCTTAGCGCTTGTTTGCAACGTACTGGGAGAATGAAAAAAACGGGCTTCCCATAATGTGGAAAGCCCGCGAGATGCGCAATTGGCATCTATGCCCTGAGTGGTGGCATTTCTGGGCAGGCCCCGGAATTGTGGAAACCGGGGCCTGCCAAAATTCAAATGGTTCTAGCTGCTCATGTCGTAGGCGCGCTCGCCATGTACTGAAATATCGAGGCCATTGGTCTCGGTCTCAAGATCCACTCGCAGAGATGTGAAGGCTCCAACGATCTTGACCAGAGCCACGGTGACCACGGTGGTGAAAATGCCGACCACGGCCAGTGCGCCAAGCTGCGCGATCCAGCTGCCTTCGCCAAAGACGGCGATCATGATGGTGCCAAAGATGCCACCGATACCATGCACGGCAAACACATCCAGCGTATCGTCAATCTGCAGCTTATTGCGCACCAGATTGACCATTTCCTGACACAGGATACCGGCGACACCACCAATGACCAGTGCTTCAATCGGGCCGACAAAGCCACTGGCCGGGGTGATGGAGGCAAGGCCCGCAATGGTGCCGGTGACCAGACCCACGACCGAGGCCTTGCCGTATTTGATCTTTTCCCACAGCGCCCAGGTGAGCGAGGCAGCAGCAGCAGAAAGATGCGTGACGGTCAGCGCCATGGCGGCACCTCCGTCGGCGGCCAGCTGCGAGCCACCATTGAAGCCGAACCAGCCAACCCAAAGCATGGCCGCACCAATCACAACATAGCCCGGGTTATGCGGTGGGGTGGTGCGGTTCTTGCGTGGCCCTAGGAAGACAGCAATGATCAGCGCCGCAAGGCCCGCAGTTTCATGCACAACGATACCACCGGCAAAGTCACGCACGCCGATTTCACCAAAGATGCCGCCATCGGACATCATGCCGCCGCCCCAGATCCAGTGCACAACGGGCGCATAGCACAGCAGCATCCACAGGCCAGAGAAAGTCAGCACAAAGGCAAAGCCGACGCGTTCGACATAGGCGCCGACGATCAGTGCAGGCGTGATGATCGCAAAGGTCATCTGAAAGGCAAAGAACAGAACCTCAGGCAGGGTGCCTGACAGGCTATCAGCCGTGACACCAGTGAGGAACATCTTGTCCAGACCGCCCCAATAGCCGCTCTCGCCGGGGCCAAAAGCAATGGTATAGCCAAAGGCCAGCCAGAGAATGCTCATCAAACAGGCAATTGCGTAGCACTGCATGAACACGCTGAGCACATTTCGCGCCCGCACAAGACCGCCATAGAACAGGGCGAGCCCCGGCAAAGTCATAAACAGCACAAGTGCCGTTGCTACAATAATCCAAGCTGTATCAGCCCCATTCATGTCGTCGTCCTTCCATCCCGCACAAAACCGTGGCGACCACAAAGCCGATCTGGAGTGGGGAAAAAAGCATCACGGGGCGCAAAAGCGCCAAAAACATGGGCTTTTGCGAAACTGATTAAAAATTAGGCGGCAAAATGCATCATGTGCTCAATTCGCGCTCAATTTTTGAAACCGCCTGTTGCAATAGGTTAAGTGCGTGGTCGCGGCTGGCAGCGCGGACCCTGTCTCGGCCTAGTGCGCCAAATTCCACCGTCTCAAAACGGGGTGGTTGGTCTTTTTGCGCCAGACCAAAGCAGACGCGCCCTTCGGGTTTGAACTGCGACCCTCCCGGCCCGGCGATTCCGGTTATTGATACGGCCAGGACGGTTCCGGCCTGAAGCAAGGCCCCCTGTGCCATTTCCTTCGCCACCTCTTCGCTGACGGCGCCGCAGGCATCCAGCGTGGTCGCTGAAACGCCCAGCATTTTCATCTTGGCGTCGTTGGAATAGGTGACAAAGCCGCAATCGAGTACGGCAGACGAGCCAGCGACATCGGTGAGCGCGGCTGCGACCATGCCGCCGGTGCAGCTTTCGGCGGTGGCGATTGTGATGCCAAGCGCCGTTGCGCGCGCAATCAGGTCGGCAACCAGTGATGGCTCAACTGTCATAGACCCAGAACCCCATGCGAAAATCCGGCAAGGGCAGCAACGCCGATGGCGGCAAGAGCGCCAGCAATGACATCATCCAGCATCACCCCCATCGGACCATGCTTGCGATCCGCCCAGCCAACAGGTCCGGGTTTGCGGATGTCAAACAGACGAAACAACACAAAGGCCGAAATCCAGCCGGGCCAGAGCGCGGTGATGTCGATGTCATGCGACCATGCGGGGTAGGAGATCGCCCAGATCGCCAGCCATTGGCCAGCAACCTCATCAATCACGATTTCTGAGGGGTCATGATCGTCCTGGCCAAGGGTCATCGCGGCCGTCGCCCAATAGCCTATCACCGTGACCAGCACAGTTGCACAGGCCAGCAGGGGAAAGCCGCCCAGAACATGCAGCCCATAGGCCAGGGGCAGGGCGGCAAGAGATCCCCAGGTTCCGGGGGCAGGGCGCAGATAGCCGACGCCAAAAACCGTCCCTACTAGTGTCGCGAGGGTCATAATTTCACCAGGGCTGCGGTGGCAAGGGAGGCGATCCCCTCGCTACGCCCGGTAAAGCCCAGCCGTTCGGATGTGGTCGCTTTGACCGAAACGCGCGCGGCTTCAAGTCCCAGAATATCGGCCATAACGCTGCGCATCTTGGCGGCATGGGGGCCGATCTTTGGAAACTCACAGACAAGGGTGCAGTCCACATTGGAGATCTCAAAGCCCATTTCGCGGGCCAGAGATGCGGCGTGGCGCAAAAAGATCTCGCTGGCGGCACCCTTCCATTGTGGATCCGACGGTGGAAAATGCTGACCGATGTCACCCTGCGCAAGTGCTCCATAGATCGCATCGGTCACCGCATGCATGCCGACATCGGCATCGGAATGGCCTTGCAGACCGCGTTCATGCGGGATTTCGACGCCACAGAGGGTGACGAAGTTGCCGGGGCCGAACCGGTGCACGTCATAGCCATTGCCCAACCTGATATCCATATCTGCTTTTGTCCTCAGTATGTTTTCGGCGCGGGCAAAATCCTCGGGCCGGGTGATTTTGATATTGTCTGGCTCGCCCGGAACAATGGTGACGTCAAGCCCGGCGGCGCGGGCGACTTCCACATCATCTGCGGACCCGCCGGGATGCGCCTGATGGGCCGCCAAAATAGTTGCATAGTGAAACCCCTGGGGGGTTTGTGCTCGGAACAACCCGCTGCGATCCCGGGTGCCGGTGACCTGTCCGTTGGAGCCGGTCCAGAGCGCATCGGTCACTTCCAGGGCGGGGGCTGCGGCCTGGGCACTGTCCAGTGCCTCCAGCACCCGTTTGATCAGGATCTGGCTGGTGCAGGGGCGGGCCGCATCATGGATCAGCACCTTGGTGACGCCCTGACACTGCAGGGCCAGAAGACCATTGAGCACCGATTGCGACCTTTCCGCGCCGCCTTCGGTGAGCGTGAGGCGTGAGTCGGCCTCAAAACGCGCCCTGGCCTCGGAGTCTTCGGCAGACAAAACCAGAGCAATGTGGTCGATGCCTGCATCTGCAAATACATCCAGTGTCCAGTCGATGACCTGCCGCCCCTTCAGGGGGCGCCATTGTTTTGCGAGGCCGCCGCCTGCGCGGGTGCCGCGCCCGGCTGCGACAATCAATGCAGCAGTTGTCATCAAGGTCCTCCGTAGCTTCGAATTGTTTATGTTCTGCCGCATCTGGTGGCAATCACCCGTGTTGAGGTGCTCAAAAAATAGGCATTACGTCGCACAACAGCGCTTGTGATAGGCAGTTTCATTGTCCAATAGCGTGGGGTTCGGTTAGAAAACTACCACATGCACAAGGATTAGGCAGTTGTCCTTCACCCTCGGAACCACCTCACTGACACCTCCCATCGCGCTGGCGCCTATGGCCGGAATCACGGATCGCCCGTTTCGCGATCTGGTGCGTTCTTTCGGCGTCGGCCTGATGGTGAGCGAGATGGTCGCCAGCCAGGAGATGGTTCAGGCCAAGCCAGGCGTGCGCGAACGTGCAGAGCTGAGCGCGGATGTGGAAAACACCGCCGTACAGCTGGCAGGCCGCGAGGCCAGCTGGATGGCCGAAGCCGCGCGCCAGGTTGCGGATCGTGGGGCGCGGGTGATTGATATCAACATGGGCTGCCCTGCCAAGAAAGTCACAAATGGCTATTCGGGCTCTGCGTTGCTCAAGACGCCGGATCATGCGCTGTCCCTGATCGAGGCGGTGGTGGAAGCCGTGGATATTCCGGTGACCCTGAAGACCCGGCTGGGCTGGGATGATGCCTGCCTCAACGCGGCGGATGTCGCGGCGCGGGCCGAAAACGCCGGGGTGCAGATGGTTACGATCCATGGCCGCACTCGGTGCCAGTTCTACAAAGGCTGTGCCGATTGGGCCGCGATCCGTCCAGTGAAAGACGCGCTCTCTGTGCCGCTGCTCGCCAATGGTGACATTCTGGGGAGTGATACGGCACGTCAGGCGCTGGCGCAGTCCGGGGCTGATGGGGTGATGATTGGCCGTGGCGTTCAGGGCAAGCCCTGGCTGTTGGCACAGGTTGCCCATGACCTGTGGCAGACGCCTGAGCCAGAAGTGCCCATCGGGGCAGACCTGGTGGCGCTTGTTTCGGGACATTACGAAGCGATGCTTGCGTTTTATGGCACCGATCTGGGCTTGCGTGTCGCACGCAAACATTTGGGTTGGTACATGGATGAGGCTGCAACCCCAGGGAAATTGCGCCGTGCGGTTTTGACAGACAAAAGCCCTTCAGCTGTTCTTGCCCTGCTGCCCGAAGCCTTGCAGAGCGAATCAAACTCGAAGAGCGAAACAGTGGAGACTTTGGCATGATTTCGGATGCATCTCTCTGGGCCTCATTGCCGATCCCGGCCTTTCTGATCGCTGCCGACAATTCGATTCAGGATGCAAATTCTGCCGCCGAAGGGTTTTTGAACACCTCCCGACGCGCGCTTTTGGGGCAACCGGTCTGGGAACAAATCGCCATTGACGCCCCGATCGAAGCCTCATTCGAGCGCGCCCGTGAACAGGGCACGCCGCTGTTTGTGAACGATATCGATGTAGGGTCGCGCAGCCGCGCGCCGCTACAATGTGGCATACAGGTCTCGCCGGTACAGGGACAGCCGGGACAGATGTTGCTCATGCTGTCACCGCGCGAATTGGCCGGGCGCATGACCCAGAACCATTCGGCAAAATCGGCAGCACAATCGGCCATCGGCATGGCTGAAATGCTGGCGCATGAGATCAAGAACCCGCTCGCGGGGATCACGGGGGCGGCGCAGCTTCTGAGCATGAACCTGGCGGGAGAAGATCTGGAGCTGACCGATCTCATCGTCAGCGAAAGCCGTCGCATCGTAAAACTGCTGGATCAGGTTGAACAATTCGGAAATCTGAGCGCGCCGGATTTCAAACCTGTCAACCTGCACGATGTGCTGGACCGGGCCCGCCGGTCGGCATTGCTGGGGTTTGGCGCCAATATGACCATCACCGAGGATTATGACCCCTCGTTGCCCTTTGCCTGGGGGGATGCAGATCAATTGCTGCAGGTGGTGCTTAACCTGTTGAAGAACGCGTCTGAGGCGGCAGGGCCCGCAGGGGGGCACATCCGAATCCGCAGCTACTATGAGCATTCTTTTCGGCTGCGCCGGAGTGATGGCACCGGCAAGCTGCTGCCGCTACAGATCGAGATCATTGACGACGGACCAGGGCTGCCCGAGGCCATTCGCGATGATGTTTTCGACCCCTTTGTTTCGGGGCGCGAAAACGGCACCGGGCTGGGCCTCGCCCTAGTGAGCAAGATTATTGCCGAACACAATGGCTGGATTTCAGTGACTTCTGTGCCGGGACATACCGTGTTCCGCCTGTCGCTATCCCGTATTCCAAAAAACCAAGAACTGCAGGAGAGCTAATCCATGGATGGCACCGTACTTGTTGCTGATGACGACCGCACCATTCGGACCGTTCTGACCCAGGCTTTGACCCGGGCGGGCTGCCGGGTGCATGCCACGTCATCCCTGACGACGCTGATGCGCTGGGTTGCCGAAGGCAAGGGCGATGTAGTGATTTCCGATGTGGTCATGCCCGATGGCAATGGTCTGGAAATGCTGCCCAAAATTGCACAGGACCGTCCCGGCTTGCCAGTGATCGTGATCTCGGCCCAAAACACCATCATGACCGCTATCAAGGCCGCCGAGGCCGAGGCGTATGACTATCTGCCCAAGCCCTTTGATTTGCCGGAGCTGATGAAACGGACCGCCAAGGCGCTGACCGAAAGACGTGCGCCTGCTGGCAATGTGCCCAGCACGGAACCGGAGCGCCCGGAAGATTTGCCGCTGGTGGGGCGCAGTGAGGTGATGCAGAGCCTCTATCGGTTGATTGCCAGGGTGATGAACACCGACATGCCGCTTATGATCACCGGTGAAAGCGGTACCGGGAAATCACTGATTGCTCGTGCGGTGCATGATTTTTCCGACCGGCGCACCCTGCCTTTTGTGACCGCCAGCGAGGAAGACCTGATGGCATTGGAAGGCCCGGCGCGGCTGCTGGCCGAGGTCAAGGGCGGCAGCCTGCTGATAGATGAGCTGGTGGATCTGCCAGATGAGGCCCAGGCCCGCCTGGTGCGGATGATGGACAGCACGGGTGACCACGCACCGCGTTTCATGGCGACAAGCCAGCAAAGCCCTGCTTCGGCAATGGAGGCCGGAACTCTACGGCAGGATCTGTTTTACCGCATGTCGGGGACCGAGCTGCGCGTCCCTTCCTTGCGCGAACGGGTCGAAGACATCGCGCTGTTGTCAGAACATTTTCTGCTCAAGGCCGAAAACGATGGCGCACCTCACCGCAGGATCGGTGAAGACGCCCGCGAAATGATGCGTCACTGCGCCTGGCCGGGCAATGTGCGCCAGCTGGAAAACCTGTTGCGGCGACTGGCCCTGACTGCGCGCAGTGAAGAGATAACCAAGTCCGAAGTTGCTGCGGCACTGGGACCTCAAAGCGAGGCGGGCCCGGGTGTTGGTGGCCCGGCAAATGAACGTTTGAGCGAGGCGGTGGCGCGCCATCTGCAGCGCTATTTTGATCTGCACGGCGATATCCTGCCACCACCGGGGCTTTATGCGAGGATCTTGCGTGAGGTCGAGGCTCCCCTGATCGAAATCGCCTTGAGTGCAACCGGGGGAAATCAGGCAAAATGCGCCGATCTTTTGGGGATCAACCGGAATACGCTGCGAAAGAAGATCACCGATCTGGATATTGAGGTGACACGCCGTCGCAAACTGATGTAATATCGCCACATAACTGTGGCACCCGATTTTTTGTACTGGGTACGACCACGAGATATGGCGGTTGACCCCTAGGGTCACACATCAGGATGAGGGCAGCGCGTGGCGCAGAAGTCACAACTACGGGCGGGGTATGGGCCATTTCTGGCCTTGGACCGATGGCGCAAAACGCGCCGGGCCCGCAATATCGGCACCCTTGGCATGGTGGTGCTTGGCCCGCTTCTGGCGCTGCTGACCTTTTTGATTTTTGGACCATTGGGGCATGGGGCCTCGTCCTTGCCTCTGCGGCTGATTCTGCTGGCCGACATGGTCTATATCATGGCCATCGCGGCCTTGGTTCTGACGCAGATCGTGCGGCTCTTTGCGGCGCGGCGGTCAAAATCGGCAGGTTCCCGCCTACATCTGCGACTGATCGGCGCCTTCGGATTTCTGGCCCTGGGGCCGACGGTGATCGTCGCGGTTTTTGCCGTGCTTACGGTGAATGTCGGACTTGAAGGCTGGTTCTCCGAACGTGTCAGACAGGTAATTGGCAGCTCGCTCTCTGCGGCCGAAGCCTATCAGGAAGAACAACGGCGTGACATCACCACGGACGCTGAAGCCCTGTCGCGGTTTTTGGACAAAAGTCGAAGCCGTAGTTTCTTCATGAATGATGCCGAGCTGCGTCAGGTGCTGACCCAGGGGCAGCTGCAGATCCAGCGCGGATTGCGCGAGGCTTATGTTATCGACGGTGCAGGCCGCATCCGCGCACGTGGCGAGCGCTCCTACGAGTTCGACTTTGAACAGCCGAGTGAGGCGGACATCGCGCGTGCTTCGAAAAGCGGCATGACGATCATTCAGGATTGGGACAACAACGAGTTTCGCGCGCTGGTGCGGCTCAATGCCTTTGTCGATCGTTTTCTATATATCAGCCGGGACGTGGATGGAGCACTGCTCAATCTGTTGGACGAGACGCAGGAAACGGCGCTGCTCTATCAGCAGCTGGAAAGCGAACGCGGCCGGGTTCTGTTCGAATTTGGTCTGCTTTATATCGGTTTTGCCTTGATCCTGATCCTTGCGGCCATGTGGCTGGGTATGTGGTTTGCCGAACGGCTGTCGCGCCCCGTCGGGCGTTTGACGGTGGCCGCGCAGCGCGTTGGGGCAGGAAACCTGAACGTGCAGGTGCCAGAGGAAGACGGCAGCGACGAGATTTCCCAGTTGGGCCACTACTTCAACCAAATGACGCGGGAATTGCGGGCGCAGCGGGCGACCCTGTTGGACAATACAAATCAAATCGAACGTCGGCGACGGCTCTTTGACTCGGTGCTGTCTTCTGTCACCTCTGGGGTGGTCGGCTTGGATGAACAAGGTCGGATCACCTTTGTGAACCGGTCAGCTGAACGGCTGCTGGATTGGCAGGAAGACCAGCAATCGCTGGCGCTTGCGGTGGCTATCCCTGAATTCGGGCCGCTGTTTGAAACCCTGATCGCTACTGGGGTCGAGGCCGAGCAGGAGGAAATAAAGGTGACCCGGCAGGGACGGCTGGAAAACTTGCTGGTGCGAATGTCGCAACGGCGCGCCGATGATGGGCGGCTCGAAGGCTATGTTGTGGCCTTTGATGACGTGACAGATCTAGTTAGTGCGCAACGAATGGCCGCCTGGGGGGATGTCGCGCGTCGTATTGCCCATGAAATCAAAAACCCGCTGACGCCGATCCAGCTGAGTGCAGAGCGGATCAAACGAAAGTTTGCCCCTAAACTGGGCGAAGAGAACAGCGATCAGCTGCAGTCGATGACCGATGTGATCATTCGCCAAACCAATGACTTGCGGCGGATTGTCGATGAATTCTCCAAATTCGCGCGTATGCCGGAACCTGAACGACGCGAAGAAGATCTGGTCACGCTGGTACGCGATGCGGTGATCCTGCAGCAAACCGGGCAACCTGATGTGACGATTTCAGCAGAACTTCCAGAAACTCCACTTTGGGCAGATCTGGATGCCACCATGATTGGGCAGGCCCTGACCAATCTGATCAAGAACGCAGGCGAGGCTATTGAAAGCCTCAAACGCAAGGGGCATGAGGGGCCATTGAACCCGCAGATCCATGTGTTAGTGCGTGAGATTTCAACAGGTGGATATGAGGTGACGATTGCCGACAATGGCATCGGTCTACCAGAAGATCGGGCCAGGCTGTTTGAGCCCTATGTCACCACCCGTAACGAAGGCACCGGACTGGGGCTGCCGATTGTGAAAAAAATTATTGAAGAACACGGCGGTGCGCTCTCGCTTGAGGATGCACCGATCTTTGAAGGGCACCAACATTGTGGTGCCATGGCAGTAATTCGCTTGCCCGCCTCTGCCGGCGCGGCACACGCGATGCGTAATACAGTGAAAGCAGGTCTGACATGAGTGACATTCTGATTGTTGATGATGAACGTGATATCCGTGAGCTGATTTCCGACATCCTTGAGGATGAAGGATACGCGACGCGCAAAGCCGGAAATTCCGAAGACTGCATGGCAGAGCTCAACCAAGAGCCGCCGGCGCTGTTGATCCTGGATATCTGGCTCAAGGACAGTCAGATGGATGGGATCGATATCCTCAAGACGGTTAAACGAGACAATCCCGAGGTGCCCGTGGTGATCATTTCCGGTCACGGCAATATCGAAATTGCGGTCGCAGCGATCAAGCAGGGGGCCTATGACTTTATCGAAAAGCCCTTCAATATTGACCAGCTGATGGTGGTGATCCGGCGCGCCATGGAGGCCTCGCAGCTGCGACGGGAAAACACCGATCTGCGTCGCAAGGAGACCGGGAGCTCCGATATGATTGGCGCCTCGGCTGCCTTTCGCGGGCTTATCGGCCAGTTGGACAAAGTTACCAAATCCAACGGCCGTGTCATGTTGACCGGCCCTGCCGGCAGCGGCAAGGAGATTGCTGCCCGCTATATCCACAGCAATTCTGGTCGCGAGTCAGCCCCCTTTGTGACCGTAAGCTGTGCCGCCATCGAGCCGGACCGGATGGAAGAGGTTTTGTTTGGCCGCGAAACTTCTGAACGGGGTGTTGAGCCCGGCCTGCTGGAGCAGGCCCATGGTGGCGTGGTGTTCTTTGACGAGGTGGCAGATATGCCACTGGGCACCCAATCCAAGATCCTGCGGGTGCTGGTAGACCAGCAGTTTCAGCGGGTCGGCGGCAACGACAAGGTGCGGGTTGATCTGCGAGTGATTTCGGCCACCAACAAGGATCTTGATGCCGAAATTTCTGGGGATCGTTTCCGCCAGGAACTGTATCACCGGCTCAATGTTGTGCCGATTGCGGTGCCGTCGCTGGCGGACCGGCGTGAAGATATCCCGCAGCTTGCAGAGTATTTCATTCGCCAGTTCAACGACAGCCAGGGGTTGCCCCTGCGTGAGCTGACAGAAGAAGCCGTGGCCCTGATGCAGACGATGACCTGGCCGGGTAATGTGCGCCAACTCAAGAACATGGTTGAACGGGTGCTGATCCTTGGTGATGGCAGTGGTCCGATCGAAGCCAAAGACCTGCCGCGCGAGGAAGAAAAAGTCGAAGAAGAGGGGCGTGTTGTGCTGTCAGGTGCGCTGGCCACACTGCCGCTGCGCGAAGCGCGCGAAGCCTTTGAACGCGAGTACCTGCTGACTCAGATCAATCGTTTTGGCGGCAATATCAGCCGAACGGCCTCTTTTGTGGGCATGGAACGCTCGGCGTTGCATCGCAAGCTGAAGTCGCTGGGCGTGGTGACCTCCAACAAGACCGGCGCGCGGGTTGCACATGTTGAAAAGGAAGAGGAGGAGGTCTGACCCTACCGCATCCAAAGCCTGGATAGATCTTGAAGAGCGAAGCTGGACGCGACAGATGCCAGAAGATCCGGACTAAAGTCCGGACTTTAGTCCGGGCTGAAGACACCGGGCTGAAGACAAAGGCCAGGGTTGACGAGGCCAGGGTTGACGAAGAGGGTCTGGGTTGAGGCTAGACCTGGTTGAAAGCAAGACCCTGAAAGGCAAGACGCTGGCATGAATGTGCCACAGGCTGGCCAAAGGTTGGAATGGGCAGACTAGAGCGGCGACAAGATGCGGGTGCTGCCGTCTTTCAGGCGCACGACACAGGATTGCGGGGTCAGCACCGGTGAGTTGCGACCAGATTTCTGGACACTAGACTGCCCCGTACCAGACCGCACCGAACCAGATAGTCCTGTTCCGGACGGTGCAGGACCCGCCGGTGTCGAATAGGCGGCAATCTCTTCTTTGCTGCAGCGGGGCAGCTCCAGTCGCTGATACCCCTTTTGGGCCATGCAGGATTGTTCCAGCCGACTGCGCAGCCCTTCGTTTACATCCACCGTATAAATGCCGCCATCCACCCAGTATCCGGGCCGCGTCCAGCAGTTTCCGCCTGAACAATACTGCCCGCCAGGATAATAAACCGGCGGTCTCTGGCGGATTTCATTGGCGACTGGCGCTTCTTTCAGGGCTTTGACCGCGCAGGCAAGCTCATCCGTCTGTTGCTGGCCAAAAGCTGTATCCGCCCGATAATACACGGGCAGGGGGCCGCAGGCGGCAAGTCCCAACATGCCAATAGAAAAAATCATGAGTCGCATGGTCATCTCCATGATGTCATGCTGCCGCTTTTTCGGCAGCGGTACAATTGATTTGACCCTTTCGGCGGCATCTGGCATTCAAAATGGGAAAAACGCGCCTCCAAGAACGCGCCAAGGAATAGCGCCAAGGAACAATGGCATGAAAGTTATTATCTGTGGCGCAGGCCAGGTTGGCTGGCAGATCGCTCGGCATCTTTCAGGTGAACACAACGATGTGACGGTGGTCGACAGCAACCCGGAATTGGTGCGACGCGCCACGGATACGCTGGATGTTCAAGGCGTTGCAGGCTTTGCCTCCTATCCGGATGTTCTGGACCGGGCCGGGGCGCGGGATGCGGATATGATCATCGCGGCCACCCATTCCGACGAAGTCAACATGGTCACCTGCCAGGTGGCGCATTCGGTCTTTGCGATCCAGCGGAAAATTGCGCGCCTGAGGGCCCGCAGCTACCTAACCGCAATCTACAGCGATCTATATCGTCGTGACCACTTGCCGATTGATGTGGTGATCAGCCCGGAACGGGAGGTCGCAGCGGCGGCGATGCAACGACTTTCGGCCCCGGCCGCCTTTGATACGGAAATCTTCATGGAGGGGCGGGCGCAACTGCTTGGTATTCATATCGACCAGGATTGTCCGGTCGTGAACACCCCCCTGCGCCAACTGACGGATCTGTTTTCCACCCTGCGTGCCATCGTCGTTGGCGTGCGCCGCGAAGGAACATTGTTCGCGCCTGAACCGGGCGATCAGCTTTTTGTGGGCGATAGCTGCTATGTTTTTGCCCATGTGGACGACGTGAACCGCACTATCGAAGTCTTTGGCAAGACAGAGAAACGTCAGGATCGTGTGGTGATTGTTGGCGGCGGCAATGTCGGGCTGGAGGTCGCCAAGGCACTGGAAGGCGGCACTAGCCGCATCCGCGCCAAGATGATCGAAAAAAGCCGTAAATGTGCAGAACATGCCGCCGAAGCACTGGAGCGGACCATTGTTCTCAATGGGGATGGTCTAGACCGTTCGCTGATGATCGAGGCGGGGATTGATCGGGCAGATGCCATGTTGGCAGTGACCGATGATGACAAAACCAATATGCTCGCCGCCGTCCGGGCCAAGGCCGAAGGCTGCCCCTTTGTGATTGCCCTCATCAACGATCCGACCCTGCTGCCGCTGATGGCACCACTTGGTATCGACGCCTTTATCAACCCGCGTGCCACTACGGTCAGTTCGATCCTGCGCCATATTCGCTATGGCCGGGTACGGCAGGTCTACAGCATTGGCGATGCCGAAGCCGAGGTGATCGAAGCCGAGGTCATGGGGACATCTCCGATGGCCGGCAAGGCGATCCGCGATATCGACTTTCCCGAAGGGGTGCTTGTCGGAGCGGTGCGCAAGGGAGACGAGGTGCTGCGCCCGAGTGGTGGCCTGCGGATAGACGAGGGCGATGTGATCGCCCTGTTTGCCATGGCGGATGACGTCCCCGAAGTGGAACGTCTGATGCAGGTGTCGATCGACTATTTCTAGGATGGGGCGCCGTAATAAGAGACCGCGCGGAATTATGCGCCTGCCTTTGTTCCTGCTGATCTGGAGCATTGCCTCACTGGCCATGTGGATCCCGGCGCTGCACGCGCTGATCCTGAATGATCATCCGACCTCGCAGGCGTTTCTCTATACCGGAATTCTCGGCCTGTTCCTTGTTGCCCTGATGGGGCTGTCTCTTGGGAACCGGGTGCCACGTTATGGCATGCCGGGACAGCTGTTGTCGCTGCTGGCCACTTTTGTGGTGCTGCCGCTGTTTTTGGCAATCCCTGTGCAGGATGCGCTTGGCAACACCAGTTTTCTCAATGCCTATTTCGATATGGTGAGCGCAGTCACCACCACCGGCGCGGATATCTATCAGGATCCGGGGCGTCTGCCGCCCAGCGTGCATTTGTGGCGGGCCATGGTGGCCTGGATGGGCGGCTTGCTGATGTGGATCTCTGCCTCAGCGGTTCTGGCCCCATTGTCGCTAGGTGGCTTTGAAGTCACCGCCCGCGGAGAGCCTGGCGGTGGCAGTGCTATGCCGATGCATATGGCCGAGACCGACCCGAAACGACGCCTGGTGATCGTGGCCTGGACGCTGGCACCGGTTTATGGCGGGCTTACGTTGGTGCTGTGGCTGCTGCTGATGATGACCGGGGCACAGCCACTGGCTGGTCTGAGCCATGCCATGTCGGTGCTTGCGACCTCAGGGATATCGGCGGTTGGTGGCACTGAGAATGCCACAAGCGGCATCGGCGGCGAGATGGTGATGTTCCTGTTCATGTTCTTTGCTCTGTCGCGGCTGACATTTTCCAACGACACGGTGACTGTGGGGTCAGGGCGGTTGGACAAGGATCCGGAATTTCGCACTGGGCTGCTGATTGTCGTTGCCATGCCATTGCTTTTGTTCCTGCGTCACTGGCTGGCTTCCTTTGAGGTTAGTGGTCCGGATGATGCGGTGCAGGTGCTTCGGTCTCTCTGGGGCGCCTTTTTTACAGTCCTGTCCTTTCTGTCGACAACGGGTTTTGAAAGTGCAGATTGGGATACAACGCGCCAATGGTCGGGGTTGCAGACGCCGGGCATGATCCTGTTGGGGCTTTCGGTCATCGGTGGCGGTGTGGCCACGACGGCCGGGGGAGTTAAGCTGCTGCGGGTCTTCGCGCTTTACCTCAATGGTATGCGCGAGATGGAGCGCCTGGTTCACCCCTCGTCGATCAGTGGCGAGGGCGGTGGCAACAAGCGCCTGCAAAAGAACGGCGCTTTTGTCGCCTGGGTCTTCTTCATGCTGTTTGCCCTTTCGCTGGCGCTGATCAGTATCGCGCTGTCGGCGGTTGGCAGCGATTTTGAGCAATCCTTGATCTTGGCCATTGCGACGCTGTCCACCACCGGGCCGCTGGTGGAACTTGCCGGCAATGCGCCGATTGTGTTGACCACATTGACGCCGGTTGCAAAGCTGATCCTCTGTTTTGCGATGGTTTTAGGACGCCTGGAAACCCTGGCCATCATTGCGCTTTTGTCGCCAAATCTCTGGCGCAGCTGAGCATTCCCGACTAACCTGAAGGGATCGGAGGTGTTTTTCGGCTGGAAACTGCCAGAATCTCCGTTCATACTCAAAAATAATTAGGCGCGCTGGTCCGCAGCGCGGTGCAAGAACAAAGGCGAGAGATATTAATATGGCTTCGGACAGACAAAACCTTCAGGACGCATTCCTGAATCACGTTCGCAAAACCAAGGTTCCAGTAACTATTTTCCTGATCAATGGGGGCAAATTGCAGGGGGTCATCACCTGGTTTGATAACTTCTGCGTGTTGCTTCGCCGCGATGGCCAGTCGCAGCTGGTCTACAAACATGCGATTTCCACAATCATGCCGGCCCAGCCGATCAGCCTCTATGAAGGTGAAGACGCCTCTTGATGGAGCACGACAGGATCCGTACCCGCGCCTGGGTGCTGCATCCGGATATCAAATCAGATCACGGGCGTCGCCCCGCCGAGCCTGCTTTGGCCGAAGGTGTTGCCCTGGCGGAGGCCTTGCCCGATCTTGACGTGATCGGCTCCAGCGTTGTGCGCCTGCCAAAGGCGCATGCAGGAATGCTGTTTGGTTCCGGAAAGATCGAAGAGCTGAAGGCGATCTTTCAGGGAGAAGAAATTGATCTCGTCCTGATCGATGGTCCCGTATCACCGGTTCAACAGCGCAATCTCGAAAAGGCCTGGAAGGTCAAGATACTCGACCGGACCGGCCTGATCCTCGAGATCTTTTCTGACCGGGCGCGCACCCGTGAAGGCGTGTTGCAGGTTGAAATGGCCGCGCTCAGCTATCAGCGAACGCGTCTGGTACGGGCCTGGACCCACCTGGAGCGCCAGCGGGGCGGTCTTGGATTTGTCGGCGGACCCGGCGAAACCCAGATCGAGGCGGACCGCCGCGCCATTGATGAACACCTTGTGCGCCTGCGTCGCCAACTCGAAAAGGTGGTGAAAACGCGCACCCTGCATCGGGCTGCACGGGCCAAGATCCCCTATCCGATTGTTGCTTTGGTGGGCTATACTAACGCCGGAAAATCGACGCTTTTCAATCGTTTGACTGGCGCCGAGGTCATGGTCAAGGATATGCTGTTCGCTACACTGGACCCGACCATGCGCCGGGTGGAGCTGCCGGATGGGCCGGAAATCATTTTGTCCGATACGGTTGGTTTCATTTCCGATCTGCCCACCGAGTTGGTTGCGGCTTTCCGGGCCACGCTGGAGGAGGTTCTGGCGGCGGATGTGATCTTGCATGTCCGTGATATCAGCCATGATGAAAGCCAGAACCAGGCCAATGACGTGAAGGCTATTCTGACCTCGCTCGGCGTGGATGAAAATCGCGCCCAAATCGAAGTCTGGAACAAGCTGGATCAGCTGCCCGAGGATGTGGCCGAAGCCCGGCGTCAGAGGGCTGCGCGCGAAGAGGGTATTCACGCGATCTCGGCCCTGACCGGCGAAGGCATCGACGGGTTGCTGGATGATATCGCGATCAAGCTGCAAGGCGTGCGCCATCTGGAAGAGCTTACGCTGAGCTTTGCGCAGGGCAAACAGCGTGCTTGGCTATTCAGCCAGGATCTGGTGATCAGCGAAGAGCAGACCGAAGACGGCTTTCAGCTGACAGTACGCTGGACAGACCGCCAGAAGGCCCAGTTCAAGGCCTTGTAGGGCAAGGCTTTCGGATGTGTCCCGAAGAATTGAAGCCGCGTCGTGCTTATGCACGGCGCGGTTTTTGCATCAGCTACGTCGGTCAGTACTATGTCGTTCTGTACTATGACGGTCAGTATCTGATTCAGTGTCCGGATCAATTTGACCTGCTTTTTGTCGGGACAGGGACAGGGCCGTCACAAGAGGGCCAATCAGTTCGAAGGCCGCAGTGGTTCCAATGGCCAGTGCGGTGATTTGGGTGGCATACTCGGGTAGTTGTTCGGCTGCGGCTAGGGCCATGCCAATGGCGACACCGGCCTGTGGCAGCATAGCTGCGCCATAGTAGCGGCGTTCCTGTTTAGGTGCTCGCGCCAAAGTACCACCAATCCAACCACCAAGGGCACGACCGATGATGCGTAGCAGCGCATAGGCTAGCCCGGTTGTGCCGGCGAGGGTTAGCGCTTCGGCATCAAGTGAAGCCCCGGCCAGCACAAAGAAGACAATAAGAAAAGGCCACTCGAAATTGCGGATTTCATGAAAGGTGCGGGTATGATGACGGGCAACATTGACGATCACCGCCCCGGTGGTCATGCCGGCGATTAGATAGGACAGATCCAGAAGCAGCGACAGACCTGCGGTCAAGAAGATCAGCCCCAGGGCTTCGATGCGCAGCGGCTCTCCATCTGAAAAACGCCCGGTAAGAAAGGCCCCAGGTAGGCCAATTGCAACACCCAGGGCAACTGATCCGCCGAGCTCATAGACCGCCAGAGTCAGCGGATCCGGCTCTCCACCAATATCGTTGACCAAGCGGAGCGCCAGCATCGACAGGCTGAATGCAAGTAGCCCCCAGGCATCGTCCACAGCGACTATTCCTTTGAGCCTCCGGGTAAAGCTGTTGTCGTAACCGGACTGGTCAATCACATCATAAGTGGCTGCCGGATCGGTTGCCGTCGCCAGCGCACCAAGCACGAGCGCCAGCGCCAGTGGAAGGCCCGTGGCCCACAAGCCGAGTGTCACAACCCCTTGGGTGACGAGCACCACCGCCACGGAGACGATCAGTACGATCCGCCCATGGCGGCGCAGATTGGCAGAGGACAGTGTGCTGCCCAGCAAAACCGCAACCGCGCTGAGCGCGACCACCGCCACGATCGGGTAGAGGTCGCTGATGGCAGCGGGGAGCAGATCCAACCCGGGGCGGCCCACGATCAAGCCAAAGCCCAGCAATAATGTGACACGCGGTAGGCGCAGCCGCCGTCCGATACGGTCGGCCGCCAGGCCAGTGAAGAACAACAGGCCAAGGACGATCAATGTCAGGGCTTGATCCTGCATCAGTTTCGCGGCGTGATTTTGGTGATACCAACGGCGGCAGCCCGGGCGAGATCTTCGTCCAGCGACATGGGAATGTATTCGCCTCGTCGCCAGAGCTGCGCCATATCATCGTAGTAGCGCGACAAGAAGTGGCCGGATTGGCCCGTCGCAAGAATAAAGAGTGAGCTGTCGGGGTCGGCGAAATCATAGACCCCGCGAAAGCTGGCGGCATGCACGTTCTGGAACGGGTCTGGATCCTGACCCGAGGTGCGCCCGCGCTGTAGCGTATTGTCGCCGCCGCTGGTGGATTGGCGAATGTTCACGAAAAAGCGCAATAGCGGTACCTCGCCCAGGACTTCGTGGTCCTGCGTGGCCTGATGCGCATCGCCCCAGCGCAGCGATTCCAGAGCGCTGCCATAGCGCTCTTCGATCCAGATCAGCGCGTCATCCAGTGCCAGCCGGGCCATGTCAGTGCAGGTTTCGCGGGTCGTGCTCTGACGCACGTCACACCAGATGGCGGCGCCATCGACATCACGGTAGACCCGTTCGATGAACAAAGGATCCACATGCGGAAAGTCTTCGGCAAGCGGGCCAAGCTCATCTGCAATGAGACGCACCTGCAGCGCGCGCAGCCAAGCGGCATAGATCAGCGGCTCTGGTAGGTGCTCGTTCATCTCACCGTTCCACTCCGACAGGAGGGTCAACGCGATCTGACGCTGTCGCGCGCGGCTGCCATCAGCTGCCGCCTCGCCGGTGAACCACAGATCTGCACCGATGATCGGAAGCAGCGCCCGAGCGGTGTAGGAGACCGTATCCAGTTGCGCCTCGATAAAACTGTCGCGGGTATGGACCTGGCGATTTTGCATCAGGCGCCGCCAGCGGTTGATGCGCTGCGTGTCGCCCCATTCAAACGAGACGTGATTGGGGAAAGGGCGCTCCAGGATCTTGTTGTTGGTATTGCCCAGAATGCCGCCACGTGGTGCTATAAACTCCGGGTTAGCCGCATAGGGTGCACGCCCCTGCCAGCGGTTTTCGCGTCGCCAGCCCTGTGACGGCAGCCGCCCCTTGCTTTGATGGCGGGCATCACGCGCCGGAAAGCTTCCGATGGTTTTCAGCGCGATGGTGTCGCGGTCCGCCAGCACCAGATTCTGCGAAGGCGCCAGATAGTCCTCACCTGCAGCAATGGCGTCTGCGACGGTGGCGCTGCGCATCAGGGCAATTGCGGCACTCATGGAGCTGTCTTGCGGATCAAGCGCGTTCCAACCCAGACTGACGACATGCCCGGGCGGGGTGATCGCTGATAGGCCAAAGAGCGAGCCTGGCAGAACAGGTCCGTTTTCGCTCCAGCGCAGGGTCAGGGTTACGGGGGGCGCGTCCTTGATCTTGATGATCGAGGGGCGTGACGTGAATGTCTTGTAGCCATCCGGGCTAAGATATTCCAGCGGATCTTCCGGGTTCAGTTTTTCAATGAAAAGATCCTGATCATCCAGATAAGACGAGGTGATGCCCCAACCGAGCTGCTGCGAACGTCCGGCAAGAATGGCCGGAATGCCGGGAATGGTTCCGCCAATGACGCCACCTGTGGCCAGCTCCATTCGGGCCAGATACCAAGTGCCGGGCGCGGTGAGGCCCAGATGCGGATCATTGGCCAGAAGAGTGCCACCCGCCGCCGAGCGGTTGCGCGCTGCCGCCCAGGCGTTGGAGGCCCCGGCAAGGCCGCGCGGAGCGACAGGAAACAGGGCGTTCTGCGGTGCAGGTTCTGTGGCCGCAAATCTTGGAAGTTCAGGAAACAGGGCTGCATACTCCGGCAGGGCTGTGATGCCTTTGCCTGGTGCGTCGGGTAAGATATCGCGCAGTCGCTCCGGATTATCCAGCATCAGCGAGGTACGGGCGCGCAGGACTTCTTCTTTCAGGTGGCCGGACAGTTTTAGTGCCATCAGTTTAAGCAGGGCGATGCTGTCGGCTGGCTGCCAGGGAGCGATAGGCATATTGAACAAAAACATCTCGGGCGCGCCGCGGCCCAGGGCCTCTTCGTTGATCTCCAGCAGGCGGGCATTGACGCCGGCGGAATAGGCGGAGAGCGCCTGCAGCACTTCGGGGCGTTGTGCGCTCAGGGATTGCTGGGCCAGCCGATAGATATCAAGGCGTCGGATAAAGGTATCGGTTTCCACAGTCCGGTTGCCAAAGATCTCTGACAAGCGACCCTGTGCCGTCCGTCTCATCACCGCCATCTGCCACAGACGATCCTGTGCATGGGCATAGCCAAGGCCAAAATAGACATCTTCGTCGCTGGCGCCAAAACTGCCAAATATATGGGGCACATTGGCATTATCGCGGATGATTTCGACCGGAGCCGAGGCACCGGGCAGAGTGATTTCCTTGTCGTATTCGGGCAGCGATTGCGCCGCCAGGAAATAGGCAAGGCAGCTGGCCAGCAATGTCAGGAGAATCAGTGCAGCCGTGAGCCGCAAAAGCCAGCGAAAGAGACGTGCCATAAAGGGTCGGTTTCCTATATTTTGTTGCCCTTGGGCGTCTGTTTGACGCCAGCGGATTGCACCTTGGCAGCCCGGTGCTAGGGTGGCGCCAACATAAGCCAGTTGAGAACAGGGGAAAAGCAAATGGCAAAGACAGCATTTCTGGGATTGGGTGTCATGGGCTATCCGATGGCAGGGCATCTGAAGACAGCCGGGCACGAGGTCGCAGTTTACAATCGCACATCTGCCAAGGCAGAGGCCTGGGCAAAGGAACATAGCGGCTCCTTTGGAAGCACGCCGCGAGAAGCTTCTGATGGGGCGGAATTCGTCTTTGCCTGCGTAGGCAATGATGACGATTTGCGCTCTGTCTGTCTGGGGCCGGATGGCGCTTTTGCAGGGATGAAGCCGGGCAGCGTTTTTGTGGATCACACTACAGTCTCGGCCAAAGTCACACGAGAGCTTTATGCGGCAGCTGCCGAGCTTGGCATTGCATTTGTGGATGCGCCGATTTCCGGTGGTCAGGCCGGGGCGGAAAATGGCGTGCTCTCCGTGATGTGTGGCGGGGATACTGCGGCCTATGATCGGGCCGAGCCAGTGATTGATGCCTATGCACGGATCTGCCGTCGGATCGGCGATAGCGGTGCAGGGCAGATGACCAAGATGTGCAATCAGATCGCAATTGCCGGCCTGGTTCAGGGCCTCAGCGAAGCGCTGCATTTTGCTGAAAAGGCCGATCTGGACGGGCGCGCCGTGGTCGAGGTGATCAGCCAGGGGGCGGCTGGTAGCTGGCAGATGGCCAATCGCTATGAGACCATGCTCGACGATCATTTCGAACATGGTTTTGCGGTGGATTGGATGCGCAAGGACCTGGGTATTTGTCTGGACGCCGCCAATGAGACCGGCGCGAGCCTGCCGATCACGGCCTTGGTGGATCAATTCTACAAGGAGGTGCAAAAGATCGGTGGCGGTCGCTGGGATACCTCGTCGCTGATCAAACGTCTGCGCACGCTGGACTGAAGCCAGGGGGTGACGCCAGGGACTTAAACCAAGGTGTGTGCCAAGCAAAGCGATAGAAACTGTGCTTAACAGTTAAAGAAGGCGGCGCAGAACACTGCGCCGCCTTTTGGTTATTGTCCTACCGGATTTGGTAAATTTGGTTCCGAGCGTTTCCCAGAGGCCGGAAACGCAATCCACTATGGGATGATACGGGTGTATTTTGTGCCTTCTAGGGTTGCGCCGATGCGCAGGCCAGATTGCCCAAAGACAGCCGCCAGAACCGGTGATGTCAGGGTGTTGGTATCGGCTGTCACGTTGTTGCCGTCGTTGCGCACGACATATTCAAGATCCGCACCAGCGGCCCAGCCAGACGACCGGCGGAAGCTGCTGAGCGCGTCCTGTGTCATGAAGAACAACACATGGGCATATTGCTGCGCGCCGATCTGCAGACCGGCATTGCCTTTTACGGTCGAATAATAGTCGACGGTCGCGCCGTTGATACGCAGCGCGCCGCGCCCATAGGCGCCACCAACAAGAAAGCCTGCTTCTGTGACCAGCGGCATGATCAGCATGCCTGTGGATTTTTCGGCCAGTGTGATGGTGTTGGGGTATTGGCTGTACATCTGGTTCAGCGTTGCATCAACGCGCGCGTCAATGGTCGCGCTGTTGGAGTTGCCAACGCCATTACCGCAGGCGGCGGTCACGCCCGCGCCGGCCAAAAGACTAAGGGTGAAACCACGGCGCGACATGCGCTCAAAAGATCTGCTGCTCATATATCCAGTTGCCTGTCCTGGTGTCCGGGGCCAAAAATGCGTTTTCGCAATACTGCAATACGATTGACTAGCCTTGAGACGGGTGACGTTGAAAAGGCCGGTTTTCCGGCTCTGCCTGTATTTATAGGGGCAATAGCTCTCGCTGTCATCACTCTGAGCAGAAATTGGCCGGGGCAATGGGCGGCATCTCGCCTTACTTCATTTCAATTATTCGTAATCAGCCCCAACCGAAGGCGCTGACTTAACGCAAAGCTGGCTCATCATGCAGGTCTATGGTCAGCGGCAGCATCGGCGAACAGGGACAGATCTGTTACCCATTGAGGATGCGGGCAGTTTCAGGCGCGAAGTAGGTCAGGATGCCGTCACAGCCGGCCCGTTTGAACGCCATCAGGCTTTCGAGCATCACTTTTTCGCCGTCGATCCAGCCATTTTGCGCAGCGGCCTGGATCATCGCGTATTCCCCGGAAACCTGATAGGCAAAGGTCGGCGCGCCAAAGGTGGATTTCACCCGGTAGCAGATATCGAGATAGGCAATACCCGGTTTGATCATGACCATATCGGCACCTTCTTGCAGGTCGCGCTCGATCAGTCGCATGGCCTCATCGGAATTTCCGGGATCCATCTGGTAGGTCTTCTTGTCCCCCTGCAGCGCCCCGGAGGCCCCAACGGCATCACGGAACGGGCCATAGTAGCCAGAGGCATATTTGGCCGAATAGGACAGGATCGACACATTGCGATGACCCTTGGCCTCCAGCGCTGTGCGCATTGCTCCGATACGTCCATCCATCATGTCCGAAGGGCCGATGATATCCGCGCCTGCTTCGGCCTGTGCCAGCGTCATCTTGACCAGGGCCTCGACGGTTTCGTCATTGAGGATTTCACCGTCAACGACATAGCCGTCATGACCGTTGATGTTATAGGGATCCAGCGCCACATCCGTCATCACGGCGATATCCGGCGCTACGGCCTTGATTGCGCGGATCGCGCGATTGCACAGGTTGTCGGGGTTCCAGGCTTCGGCACAGTCTTCGGTCTTGAGGGAAGCATCGGTGTAGGGAAACAGGCAGATTGCCGGGATGCCCAGAGCCTGAGCCTCAAACGCGGCTTCTGCTATCTTGTCCACTGACCTGCGCACAACACCCGGCATCGAGGCGACAGGCTCTTCGATACCTTCACCATCGCGGACAAAAACCGGCCAGATCAGATCGTCGGTGGTTAGGGTGTTTTCACGCACCAGTCCACGAATTGCCGGGCTGACCCGGGTGCGACGCAGGCGGGCGGCAGGAAAAGGAGCGACGGTGGGCTTCATGGAAAACTCATTCATTATTGTCTTGCGGTTTGAATCGCATGAAATATTGGGTGCTGGCAAGTGGCACAATCGCCGCGCTTTTTTATGCCTTGGCTATGGGGCTTGTGCGGAAAGAGCAGTCAGTTGATATAGGGTCGGTTCCGGGCAGGATTTTGTCCCCGTAGAGACGGTTTTTGCAGGAGCGGAAATAGAAGTATTGCGTGTGAGTAAAAGGCAGCCAGAATTTGACCGTGTTCCAAACTCTTAGCGAAATGATTGATATGCGGTCTTTTTCCAACCTTTGGTATTGGATCGCATTGGCCGTTTTGTGGTCCACTTTGAGTCATCGTGTTTTGGGGGTGCCCTTTGACATGGTTCACCGTGCCCGAAAGCATGGGGGGCAATCTGCCCGGGATCTGGCGGATCTGGTTCGTATCAACATCAACCGGCTTTTGTTTGTCGTGCACTCTGCCGGGGTCTGGTTGCTGGGGTTTACCTGTTTTATATTGTCCGTGCTCGCGACACTGGGTTTTGTTCTGCAGGTTGAGATTGCCCAATCGGTGTTTTTGTTGATGTTCCCTCTGGCTCTGGTCAGTTTGGTAAACCTGTACTTTGCACAGAACATTGCAGCGAATGAACCCACAGGGGAAGAGCTCTACAAAGCCATGACTGCCTGTCGCATCTGTATTCAACTGCTCGGAATGGTCTTTATCTTCGCCACGGCGATGTGGGGCATGTATCAGAACCTGAATATTGGTCCACTTGGCTAAACAAAATCTGATCTAATCTAATATAAGACCGGTGAAACGGGGCGTGCGCGCGTCAAGTGTAGTGACAGTGTTGGTCCCTGTCCCAAAAGTTCAAGAGAGAGACGCAAAATGGTGCAATCAGCAATCACTATGGGCGGGGCACCCGAAGGCTATGATGCGCGACTGATCTTGGATGAGTTGGCCAAATCCGGGCAACCCGTTCTGCATATCGCACGTGACGACAAAAGGCTGGAGGCCACCCGGGCGGCGCTGCGGTTTTTTGCGCCAGACATGCCGGTTGTCATCTTTCCGGGCTGGGACTGCCTGCCTTATGATCGGGTTTCTCCAAATGCGGATGTCTCAGCGGCGCGCATGGCCTGTCTTGCGGCTTTGGTGCATGAAATGCCAAAGCAGTACATTCTTCTCACCACGCTGAATGCTGCCAGCCAGCGGGTGCCATCACGCGCTGTCCTGCGCGAGGCAGCCTTTACCGCGCGGGTTGATCAACGGGTCGATGAAAAGGCGCTGCGCAATTTCCTTGTGCGTATGGGGTTTATCCAAAGTCCCACGGTGATGGAGCCCGGCGACTATGCCATTCGCGGCGGTATCATCGACATCTTCCCCCCCGGTGAAAGCGGGCCAGTGCGGCTGGATTTCTTTGGCGATGTGCTGGACGGCGCGCGCCGCTTTGATCCGGCCACCCAACGCACCACCGAAAAGCTGGACCTGATTGAGCTCGCGCCTGTTTCCGAAGTGATCCTGGACGAGGCCGCCATTACCCGGTTCCGCCAGAACTACCGGATCGAATTTGGCGCTGCGGGCACCGATGATCCGCTCTATGAGGCTGTGACGGCGGGGCGCAAACACCAGGGCATCGAACATTGGCTGCCGTTTTTCCATGACAGGCTTGAAACCCTGTTCGACTATCTGCCGCAAGCGACGGTGACGCTGGATGATCAGGTAATACCGGCCCGTCTGGCGCGGTGGGACAGCATCGAAGATCAATACGAGACCCGCAAGATCGCCATGAGCCAGAAGGGGCGGCTGGACACGGTCTATAAACCCACGCCTCCGGGGCTGCTTTATCTTGACGATGCCGCTTGGGAGGCCGCGCTTGGCGGTCATCGCATGATCCAGTTTCACCCGCTTGCGCAGGCATCTGGGCCGGGTGTGGTGGATGCGGGTGGCCGTATTGGCCGCAATTTTGCCCCCGAAAGGCAGCAGGAAAGCGTCAGCCTGTTTGGCGCACTGGCCGCGCATATCAAGACCCGCCTACACGAGGGGCCGGTGGTGGTTGCCTCATATTCCGAAGGCGCGCGTGAGCGTTTGACTGGCTTGATCGAAGACGAAGGCCTGGCGGAGGTGATTCCGGTGATGGATGGCACCCGGATCGGAAAATCCGGGCTACATCTGGCGGTTTGGGCGCTGGAACATGGGTTTCAAACACCGCAGATGACGGTCATCTCCGAGCAGGATGTTCTGGGGGACCGGTTGATCCGCGCACCCAAGAAACGGCGCAAGGCCGAGAATTTCCTGACCGAAACGCAGTCGCTCAGCCCCGGAGCCCTTGTCGTGCATGTAGACCACGGTATTGGCCGCTATCAGGGGATGGAGGTGGTCACGGCTGCTGGCGCTGCGCACGAGTGCCTGTTGTTGGAGTACGCCGAACAATCAAAGCTGTATCTGCCGGTCGAAAACATCGAGCTGCTGTCGAAATACGGCCACGACGAAGGGCTGTTGGACCGGCTTGGCGGCGGCGCCTGGCAGGCCAAAAAGGCCAAACTCAAAGAGCGTATTCGCGAGATGGCGGATAAGCTCATCCGGATTGCCGCCGAACGCGCCCTGCGCAAGGCGCCCGTAATGGACCCGCCGCCGCATGCCTGGGAAGAATTTTCAGCCCGGTTCCCCTATCAGGAAACGGACGACCAGCTGCGCGCCATCGAAGATGTCATGGCAGACATGACTTCGGGCCAGCCGATGGACCGGCTGATCTGCGGCGATGTGGGCTTTGGCAAAACCGAGGTGGCTATGCGCGCGGCCTTTGTGGCCGCCATGTCGGGCGTACAGGTTGCTGTTGTGGCACCGACGACGTTGCTGGCGCGCCAACACGCGGCCTCCTTTGCTGAACGGTTTCGTGGGTTTCCGTTGGAAGTCAGGCAGTTGTCGCGCTTTGTTACGGCAAAAGACGCGACCAAAACACGTGAAGGCATGGCCAAGGGCACCGTTGATATTGTGATTGGCACCCATGCCTTGCTGGCAAAGAATATCCGCTTCAACAACCTTGGCCTGTTGATCATCGACGAAGAACAGCACTTTGGCGTCGGGCACAAGGAACGCCTGAAACAGATGCGCTCTGACATCCATGTGCTGACCCTCACGGCAACGCCTATTCCGCGCACGCTGCAACTAAGCCTGACCGGGGTGCGGGACCTGTCGATCATTGGCACACCGCCAGTGGATCGCCTGGCCATTCGGACCTATGTCAGCGAGTTTGACGCCGTAACCATCCGCGAAGCGCTACTGCGCGAACATTATCGCGGCGGGCAAAGCTTTTACGTGGTGCCGCGCATCTCTGATCTGCCGGAAATCGAAGAGTTCCTGAAAGCGCAACTGCCCGAGCTCACCTATGTGGTCGCCCATGGTCAGATGGCCGCCGGAGAGCTGGATGATCGGATGAATGCCTTTTACGATGGCAAATATGATGTTCTGCTTGCCACAACGATTGTGGAAAGTGGTCTGGATATTCCTACTGCCAATACAATGGTGGTGCACCGCGCCGATATGTTTGGCCTGTCGCAGCTCTATCAGATCCGGGGTCGGGTCGGACGCTCCAAAACTCGCGCCTATGCCTATCTCACTACCAAACCCCGTCAGCGCCTGACGGCCACGGCCGAAAAACGTCTACGGGTACTTGGCTCGCTCGACACGCTGGGGGCCGGGTTTACCCTTGCCAGCCAGGATCTGGACATTCGTGGTGCCGGCAACCTGCTGGGCGAAGAACAGTCCGGCCAGATGCGCGATGTCGGCTATGAGCTCTACCAATCCATGCTGGAAGAGGCGATTGCCAAGATCCGCTCTGGTGAGCTGGAAGGGTTGAGCGACGCCGACGAACAATGGGCACCGCAGATCAATCTGGGCGTGCCGGTCCTGATCCCAGAGGCCTATGTGCCGGATCTGGACGTGCGTCTGGGGCTTTACCGCCGCCTTTCGTCCCTGACCACCAAGGTGGAACTCGAAGGCTTTGCTGCCGAGCTGATCGACCGATTTGGGAAATTGCCCAAAGAGGTCAATACCTTGATGCTGGTTGTTCGGATCAAGGCGATGTGCAAGCGGGCCGGAATTGCCAAGCTCGACGCTGGGCCAAAGGGCGCGACAATTCAGTTTCACAACGACAAGTTCGCGTCACCGCAGGGCCTTGTTGAATTCATTCAGGGGCAGAATGGTCTGGCCAAGGTCAAGGACAACAAGATCGTTGTAAGGCGCGACTGGAAGAAAGACAGCGACAAGATCAAAGGCGCCTTTGCCATCGCACGTGATCTGGCGGAGCGGCTGATTGCCGAAAGGAAGAAGGCGAAGGCCAAGGCAAAATAGCCTGGCCTTCCCTTTGGGCTGTTCAGCTGCAACAGCTCTTTGGCGGTGTGTCTTTGGCCATGGCTGCCTGATTCATTGCCATCTGGGCACAGCCGCAGGAGGCAAAAACACCATCGGACCGAGCCTGTGCCAGATCGAGTTTTTGCTTGATGTGATGGATCTCGACGGTTTCGCCGCGTACAGCAAGACAGTCGTATAAGCCCTTAAGGCTCCAGACATTATCAGGATGGACAGAGGCCCGTGACAGGGTGTCGTCAAGACCAAGATCAGCGCGATAGCAGGCCTCGGCCTCTGCGATGTACCCCTGTTCGAACAGTAGCGCCCCGAGCGCATGGCGTGTCGGCTGCATCCAGCCCCATGGCTCGTCATAGGGCAGGTTGTCGTCCAGCATCACTGAGCGGCGCAGATGCACAAAGGCTAGCTCATAATTTCCTGCGCGGTACTCGATCTCACCGCGCAGCATTTCACGCGCGATTTCAAGCAGATCCACCACGCGATTATTGTGCATCAGGCGGCTTTCGGGCACCCGTTCCAGTGCGGCAAGGAACAGTTTTTCTTCGTCTTCAGCGGTTTCTACAGCGCCTGTCGCCGCATGGCCTATGGCACGGGCATAATGGGTGGTAGCAGTGAGCGTACAATAGAGACCCTGATCTTCTGGTAGCTCCAGTGCGATACACTCCTCCCAGCGGCCAAAGCGGATCAGGATATGCGGGTGCATCGCCATATAGGATTCAAAGTAGTCCGCCATCGGCGGGCTTTCGATCCTGAGCATCTCTTCGGGGGTTGTGTCCCACAGGCCCTGATTGGCCCGCAGGGCAGGTTCAATTTGTCCAAGGAAAAGGGCGCCATAGATGACGAAGTGATAGTCATGCTGGCGATAGCCCGTGTAGATGTTAAAGGCGCCTTCGCGCTGGTAATACTTCAGATCCGCGGTGATTGCTTCTTGGTTCCACAGCACCACATCGTGGTAATTGCCACAGAGCACATCAATATGAGTGGGCATATGCACCAGATGGCCGGCATCGGGCACCAACCTGCGCAACACATCCGCCGCCTTCAGGGCCTTTTCCGGGGTAGGCGACATCTCCATCAGATGCACATAAAGATGCAGCAGGCCGGGATGCGCCATCGCGCCGGGGGCGTGGTTCATCGCATCTTCTAGTAGTGTCTGCGCCTCATGGGTGGCCGCGCCCTTTGCGGGTTGGCCGGTTTTCAAATCCCACATTTTCCAGGGTGTAAGGTTCAGCAGGCTTTCAGCATAGATCGTTCGCAGATCCAGATGGTCCGGGCAGGCAGCATATGCCGCGCGCATGGCATCGGCAAACCCGTGGTCCCAGGCCTGCATGTCGTCACTGAGGCCGCGCTGCGGATAACGTGACTGCAGCGCCTTGATCAGCTGTGTTTCGACTTCGGTGCAGCCCGCACAATGGTCCAGCGCGGCCTGGGCGGCATCATAGGCCTGTGCCAGCGCCTCGGCGCGGCCGGCTTGATCATGCAGCTCCCAAGGCATGTTGTAGTTTGGACCGGCCGCATAGGAGAGACCCCAATGGGCCATGGCACAGGCCGGGTCGTGGGTCAGAGCGGTTTTGAAACAGGCGATGGCTTCTTGATGATTGTAGCCATAGGTCCAGATCAGACCCCGATCGAACCAGCGCTGAGCCACGGCGGATGCGGTGGTGATAGGGCAGGAATAGCTGCCTAGATCATAGGGGTAATCCATGAAAAAACCTCTCCAAATATCTGGAGAGGTTAGAAGTTTCAAACAGCGCCAGCAAGCGGTCTATGGCTGTGGTCTATTCTGATGCATTGCGCGCCTCAACGCGCCCCATGTGCAGCATCAAGGCAAAGCTGAGACAGGCCATGATCAAAATACCAAGAGTGACGGGCAGCAAAGAGCCATCGAACAAAAGCCCGATCGGGGCGGCAATGGCAGCAGCCAGAACCGTCGCAATCGCCCCGATGACAGAGGCCGCCATGCCGGCAATATGGCCCATCGGCTCCATAGCTATGGCGTTAAGATTGCCCATGGTGGTCCCGGCCATGAAGAACACGCTGGTCTGCCATGCGACAAACAATCCAAAACCCGCTGCATTTGAAATGCTGACCATCTCCATGCCCAACATCGCAGCCGAGAAGAGGATCTGCGCCGCCAGCGACCAGGTGACCATGCGGCGCATGCCAACGCGCACCACCAGGGCCGCATTCAGCAGGCTGGCGCTGCCCGACATCAGAGCGACAAAGCCAAACCAGAATGGAAAGCTTTCACCACGACCAAAGATGATATCATAGATCGGCTGCACCATGGTCAGCATGGTGAAGAGCATGCCCATGCACAGGGTTTGCACCAGGATCGACAGGCGTACTGTCGGGTGCTGCGTCATCTCTTTTACCGCACCCATCAGCAGTGGCAGGCGAAAGGGGCGACGGTTTTCAACAGCCAGTGGTTCCGGCAGGCGTACCCCCATCCAGACCACTACGATGATGGCAAACAGTGCAAAGGCGGCAAAGATTCCGCGCCAGCCGGTGATGGCAATGATGCCGGCCCCCAGCATTGGCGCAATGGCGGGCACCAGGGTAAAGATCATCATGGCAATGGACATCATCCGAGCCATTTCACGCCCTGAATACAGGTCACGCACAATCGCCAGTGCCACCACACGGGGTCCGGCAGCCCCCAACCCCATGGTGATGCGCGCGATCAGCACCAGCTCCAGCGAAGACGAGGCCCAAGCCACGGCAGCCGAGGCAATATAGAGCGCGGCTCCGGCGACAATAACCGGTTTGCGGCCAAAGGCATCCGACAGTGGTCCGGTGAAAAAGGTGCCAACGCCCATCCCGAGCACAAAGGATGTAAGGATCAATTGCGCCCGGTTGATATCATCGGGGCTGAGCTGCGCGCCGATTTCCGGCAAGGCCGGCAACATGGCGTCGATTGAAAAGGCAATGGTGGCAAACATCATTGCGACCAAAGCAACGAATTCTGGTTTTGACATGCCATGCGAGGGCGCATGCGCCGGGGCATGCTGTGGGGTCGGTGTCATTGGGATCCTCTTTCGAGACTGCGGGGGTCCTGTAATTGGATCCTTCCCGGGCCTGCTGAAACCCGCGATATCATGAATGTCAGTGTGAGGCCATGGCGCGAAATGCACAGAGTTCTGTGCATTATTGCTTGCTATGTGAAGTATTTCACACATCGCCATTTCAAGCGCGTTGCCCAGGCTTAGATGCGACGAAACCAGAGCATTTCAAATCCCGTCAGTGCTGTTGGCTCGTCTCATGCGGAGGATCGTCTTCATTGGCGATCTCTTCGTCTTCTTCATTGGGGCGTTTGCCAAGATGTGCGACCAGCCATTCTGTGTGTTCTTCGCGTTTTTGCATGTGGTACTGGGCAAACTCCCGTATCGCCAGGGCAAAAACGCCTAGCCCACCAAAGATCAAAAAGGTGGTCGCGATCTTGCCTGCGGCAGTCACGGGTACAAGTTTGCCATAGCCAACGGTGGAAATTGTAATGACGGTAAAGAAATAGGAATCAAGCCAGCCCCAGCCTTCGACGTAGTGGAAGAAGACGGTGCTCATCGCCAGAATGCCGATGAGACTGATAAAGATGGTAGAGCGTCTGAGCTGTCTCAAGTCTCGTCCTGTTCAGGCTGTTGCAACTGCTGCATGATATCTTCGATCACCTGTTTCCACATGTCTGGTTGTTGCGCGCCGGGCACTGCGTGCTGATTGGCGATGATGAAGGTCGGTACAGAGCTGACACCCATTTTGCGCGAATGCGCATCACGGTTGCGGATATCCTCGACGTCGCTTTCCCCGCTCAGCAGCTTGCGGACCACATCGGCCTCCATGCCAATTTCGCCAGCAATCTCAACCAGAACTTCGATATCGCCAATGTCGCGTGCTTTGGTAAAATAAGCGTCAAAAAGCGCGTCTACTGCCGCCGTCTGTTTGCCCTCAATGCCGGCCCAGTGGATCAGCCGGTGCGCGTCCAGCGTATTGGGGGTACGCTGCATGCCTTCGAAATCAATGCTGAGGCCAGCTTTTTCGGCGTTTTCAACCACAGGAGCATAGGCGCGAACCGCGCCGTCTTTGCCGCCAAACTTTGCTTCAAGGTATTCACGCCGCCCCATGCCTTCGCGGGGCATATCCGGGTTCAGCTGGAAAGGATGCCATTCGATGACAAAGGGGTGGTTCGGGATCTCGGCCAGGGCTTTGTCCAGGTGGGTCTTGCCGATAAAGCACCAGGGGCAGATCGGATCAGACAGGATGTCGAGTTTGACAGTTGGCAGATCGGCAGAGTTTGAAGCGGCGGGCTGAGAAAATGACATCAGTTTATCCTTTGAAATAGGCGGGCAGGGCGCGACGAAGCAGTTTTCCGTTGGCACCACTTGGCAGGGCATCAAGATGGACATAGGCGCGGGGCTGCTTGTAGCGGGCCAACCGCTCGGAGGCAAAAGCCTCCAGATCAGCTTGGTTCACCTCTTGGTGAGCCGTGTAGAAAGCGACGATGATATGGCTGTCGGTCTTGACCTCGACCGTGGCGACACCGACCTGCAAGATGTCCGGATGCGCCGAAAGCGCGGTCTCCACCTCGATCGGGGAGACGCGAAAGCCGCCGGCGTTCATCATGTCGTCAGCCCGTCCCAAATAGCTGATCTGGCCGTCGACAGCCATCGCGCCCTGATCTCCCGTCAGAAACCAGCCGTCCTGCATCCGCGCAGCGGTCTCTTGCGGTGCGTTCAGATAGCCAAGCATTAGGCCAGGATCATCAGCGGCGATGGCAATGGTGCCTTCCTCGCCCTGCGGCACCGGCCCGTCTGGGCCAAGGATCGCAATCCGGCGTCCCGGTTGCGGCTGGCCAAGAGCTTCACCGCGTGCCGGATGAGCCGGGCTGGAGGATATGAAGGTCGAGCACTCAGACATGCCATAGGCTTCATAGAGCTCGGATCCGGTGGCGCTCTCCCAGGCCCGGTGCAGGTGGCTCGATAGTTTTTCACCCGCACAAAGACCATGGCGCAGCCCCGGCAAGTCCAGGCGCGCACCAGTCTTGAGGAGCTTTCTGTAAACGCCTGGTGCGGCTGCGAAAATGCTCGCGTTATGTTCTTTTAAAAGGGCCGGGAGCGCCATCGGATCCGTGCCGGGTGCCGGGATCAGGGCAGTGGCGCCGATGGCCCAGGGATCCATCAAACCGGTGCCTAGCGTAAACGTCCAGTTGAAGGCACCTGCATGCAGCAGGCGGTCATCAGGCTTCAGGTCATACCAGCCTTTGACCATCATCTGCCGCGCCCAGATGGCGCGATGCGCATGGGCGACGGCACGGGCATTGCCGCTGGTCCCGGAGGTATAGACAGCATAGGCCAGTCGATCCGGCGCCCCCAAGGCGTAGGCGCAGGCAGGCAGTTGCCGCATGGCCTGCAGGTCCGATAGCAGGATCTGTTCGGGATGGGCGGCGCAGGCCACTTCCGGGTCGCGCAGGATGGCGGCGGGTTGCAGATCGGCGATCATTTTTGCGGTTTCGGCTTCGGTCAGCTGCGACGAGGTTGGCACCGGCACCATCCCGGCGGCGATGGCGCCCAGATAGGCAATGGGAAAATCCACCGTATTGCCAAGCCGCATCAACAGGATCTGCCCCGGTTGCAGCCCGGCCTGCAGCAGACCGGTTCCTGTGCCGCGCACCGCCTGTTCAAGCTCGGCATAGGTCCAGATTTCTGCTTGGGATCCGCCAATCACCTCCAAAGCAGGTTTCTGAGACAGATCCTTGGCTTGGCGCAGCACATGGGCCGCCAGGTTGAAGGGCGCGGGGCAGGGTGCAAAGGCACCTTGATCAAAGAGGGACAACATATCCTTTGGCTAGCCCGGCAAGTGCTGCGTTGCAAGCAGGCACAGGGCGTCATATAGAACCTTCATGACCGGAAGCGATCCAAAATCCCTGATTACCATCGCCCGCGCCAATGGCGGCGAGAGCGAGGCCGAACCCCTGGACCTGGGCGCGCGCGTGCGAGAGCTGCGCAAAGCCCGTGACTGGACCCTGGAACATGCGGCCAACCAGGCTGGTTTGGCGCGCTCTACCTTGTCGAAAATCGAGAACGGCCAAATGTCGCCGACCTACGAGGCGTTGAAGAAATTGGCGGTGGGTTTGCAGATTTCTGTGCCGCAGCTATTCACGCCGCCACAGCGTGATCAGGTCAACGGCCGTATGACCGTTACCAAGATGAACGAAGGCTCAGAACAAGCGACTGCAACCTATGAGCATGAGTTGCTGGCAGAGGGTCTGCGGCGCAAACAGATGCTGCCGTACCGTGCCCGCGTTCGGGCACGGACGATGGATGAATTCGACGGCTGGGTGCGCCATGATGGCGAAGAATTTCTGTATGTGCTGACCGGTGTGATCAAGCTCTACACGGAATTTTACGAACCTGTTGAAATGAGGCGCGGCGACAGCGCCTATTATGATGCGGCTATGGGGCACAACGTGATCTCAACTAGCCCCGAAGATGCGACCATTCTGTGGGTCACCTCATTGGCCTAGTTTTGGCCTGTAGCGTATTGATTTGAATTATTAATATGGACATAAATTGTGCCCGAAGTGTGCTGCGCGGGAGCGCACAGGCCGCGATCTATGACAAACGTGATCCCAGAGCGGTTGCATGGCGGTACAGCAGGGCGTCTCAGGTTAACTCTTTGTCCAATTCGGCGTTCAACTCTGCATGCAGGCTTTCGGTGAACAGGAAGTCGTCGATCTCCTCTCGTGCTTCGCGCAGCGTGAGGTGATGGGTCAGCGCCAGATAGGCGACAAATGCCTCGCGATCACATCCTGGATTTGGCGCTTGCGCCCGTCGCAGGTGTGGAAACCGTTGCTTGGCCCGAGGGTAGATGGCTACCCAGTCCAGCGATGTCTGAGCAGTCATCATCAGTGTTGCCCCTATCGAAACGATCATTCTCTCCGAAGGGCATTATAGCAAAAAACGGAAATAATGGAATGACGGCTTTTAGCGGCGCTGATTTGGCCCTGTTTTGATGCTGTGCAGACCATTGGCAGATCTGTAGCGGCCAGGCCTGCCGCACCTCTGGTTCCGTAAATCAAAAGAGACAGAGGGCGGCGGGACCTTGGGCGATTTCGCTGTGTTTCAGTCTTTGGAAAACAGCCAGCGCAGGGTGAAATGCCCAAGCATCACGGCCAGCAACTGTGCGAGAATGAAACTGAGGATATGGCCAGGATAGATCCCTGCAAACGTATCGCTGAAACCGCGGGCAATCGTCACGGCTGGATTGGCAAAGCTGGTGGAAGAGGTGAACCAATAGGCTCCGGTGATATACAAGCCCACGAGGGCCGGTACTGTGTCGGGCCGCGACCGCAGCCCGCCAAAAATCACAAAGAGCAATCCGAACGTGGCAATGATTTCAGAAGACCACTGAGCCAGCCCGGTTCGATGCATCGTGGTTGAGGTTTGCAGGATCGGCAGATCAAACATCAGATGGCTGGCCCAGACGCCAAGAATGCCTCCGAGGACCTGAAACGCGACATAGGGGGGAACTTGCGCCCATGGATGTTCGCCGCGCAGAGCAAAGGCGAGGGTGACAGCCGGGTTGAAATGGGCACCGGACAGGGGGCCCAGCGTGTTGATGATCGCATAGAGCATGCAGCCAGTAGCGATGGCATTTGCCAAAAGCGCCAAGGCTGTATTGCCTCCAGACAGGCTCTCGGCCATGATGCCGGACCCAACCACGCCAATCAGCAAAAGCCCGGTTCCGATGCCTTCGGCGACGAGTTTCTTGGCGATCATGACATCTCTCCGATGCGTTTGAGTTCTATCTGAAGCGCGTCTTTGTCCAAATCCTGAGGCAAGTCGAGATAGGCCTTTGCCCTGCGTTCCAGCGCCACGTAGGCGGCGAGAAAGGCACTTTCCCAATCAGCCTCCGCTGCCGCTGCCGGGTCTTCGACACCCCAATGCGCCCGTACTGGGGCACCCGGCCAGATCGGGCAGGTCTCGCCGGCGGCAGACGCGCAAACGGTGATAACCAGATCCATCTTTGGTGCGTCCGGCGCGGCAAACTCATCCCAGCTTTTGGAGCGGGCCTGATCAACCTGGTAGCCTTTTTTGCGCAGCAAGGTCAGCGATTGCGGATGAACCTTGCCGGTTGGGTTTGACCCGGCGGAAAAGGCATGGATGCGCCCGTCACCCAACCGGTTGAGGAGAGACTCCAACAGGATTGAGCGGGCCGAGTTACCGGTGCAAAGGACCAGAATATTCATCAAAAATCGCTTTCTGAGCATGTGGTTAATCAAGAGAGGGGCGCCACGGTCGATCAACTCGTTCGTCAACCTGTGGCCTGTGTTCGGTGCGGGTCAGTCAGTACAGGTCAGTTTGTGGCGATTTGACCGCCTATGGCGTCGGTTTGGTGTTGCAGGGAAATCCGGTCGAGTGTTTCAAACGGTAGGGCCGCAAAACTTTTGATCCGGGTTTTCAGGGTGGCATAGGCTTCAAGCAGGGCGAGATGGCGCTCCGCCTCGCTGCCTTGGGCCTTGAGCGGATCGGGTAGCCCCCAATGCGCGCTCATCGGCTGTCCCGGCCAGGTGGGACATTCTTCATTGGCGGCATGGTCGCAAACGGTGAAAATGAAATCCATCTTCGGCGCCTCAGGTCCGGCATAAACCTCGCGCTGTTTGGAGTTAAGCTCGGAGGTGTCGTAGCCCTTGCTTTGTAAAAGCTGAAGGACCGCCGGGCTTGGCTTGCTGGCAGGACGTGTTCCGGCGGAAAAAACCTGAAATTTGCCAGCGCCTTCACGTCTAAGCAGTGCTTCGGCCAGAATGGAGCGGGCGGAGTTTCCGGTGCATAGAAACAGAACCTTGAGGGGGCGTTCCGGTGTTGGTTGCGCAATGGGTGCAGATGCAAGGCTGTGGCAGATGTCAGGACGGTTCTGGCAGCATCCGGTCAACAGTCCGCCAAACAACCCGCGCACCCCATCAAGATTGGCGGAATAGATCAGCGAGGTGCCCTGGCGTTCCTGACGGATCAGATCGGCCTGTTTCAGCGTTGCCAGATAGGCAGAGGCAGTATTCGGTTTGAAGTCCAATGCTGTGGCGATTTCGCCGGCAGGCACACCTGCCGGATAGCGCCGCACTAGGAGACGAAAGAGATCGAGCCGATTGGCATGTGCCAGAGCATTGAGTTGAGTGACGAGTTCTTTTTCCATAGTTCACGAAATATGGAAATAAATTAGAACTGTCAATTCATTTGCGCAGACTCCGCAGTGGGGGTCTCACCAGGATCTCAGTCAGGAGATTGTTGATACCACCAGACATCAGGCAAAAACCCGGTGCGATCCCCATAAAGTGGAAGGTATTTCGGGAAAGCCAGTTCTTTCACATGGGCTATGCGGCCTTTGTCAAAGGACCATATCGGGATCACATAGCGACCTGCCATCAAAAGCCGGTCCAAGGCCCGGGTGGCGGCGGTGAAATCTTCGGGGGCCTCGACTGTCAGCATCCGCGTAATCATCGCATCCACAGCTGCGGAGCGGACGCCCATCAGATTGCGGCTGCCAGGTTGATTGGCGCCGTCAGAGCCCCAATACAGCCTTTGCTCGTTTCCCGGGCTCAGGGAAAGTTCCCGTCTGACCCGGGTCAGATCAAAGTCGAATTCGCTTTGGCGGCCAACATATTGTGCGTTGTCAACGAGATCCGAGGTAAGAGTAATGCCCAGACGCTCCAATGCACGGGCGTAGATTTCGATGATGCTCTTCATCTCGGCGTCGCCCTGGCGCAGCAAAACATTCAAAACAAGCGGGCTTCCGTCGGGGCGGCGCAACTGGCCGTCCTCGACCTGTAATCCGGCCTGAGATAGCAGCTGTGCTGCCCGGCGCAGGTTTCGACGATTGCGTTTGGTGCCGTCACTTTCGGGAAGGCTGTAGCCTTCAAGCGTGTCGGGAGGAAGATCTTCTGCAAAAGGACTTAGATAGGCGTTAACCTGGCCAGCGGCAGGGCCAGGGAGAAACCCAAGATCGGAATTGGAAAAATAGGAGGTGATCCGCGGTTGAGCACCCCCGGTTGCCGTGTCGTTGATGTATTCAAAGTTGAAGGCAAGCAAAAGTGCTTCGCGAACGCGCCAATCATCCAGTGGCGCGCGGCGGGTATTGAAGGCCAGCCCGGTCATGCCGGTGGGCCGGGCATGTGGGATCTCACTCTTTACGATATCGCCTTTGGTCACTGCTGGAAAGCTATAAGCAGAGGCCCATTTATCTGCGTTGAACTCCCGGTAGGTGGTCAGCTCTCCGGCCTTGAAGGCCTCGAACAGCACTGTCTGGTCACCGAAGAAATCGATACGCATTTCATCAAAGTTCTGAGTGCCAGCGCGAAAGCCCAGGTTCTGCCCCCAATAGTCGGGGTTACGACGCAAAGAGACATAGCGCCCTGCCTCAAAATCCGACACCACATAGGCACCGGTTCCGATCGGGGCCTCGCTCAGTCCGGACGCCGAGAAATCCTTGCCCTGCCACTGTGCCTTTTTCAAAATCGGGCGTAGCCCAGCAATCAAGGCGAGCTCTCGATCAGGGGTGTTGAAGGTAATGCGCAGGCTGGCGGGACCAGTCTGCTTGATCTCGGCTATCTTGTTCCAGAAACCGCGATAACGAAGATGGCCCTGGGTGCCCAAAGTCTCGTAGGACCAGATCACATCTGCGACGGTGACCGGGCTGCCATCGGAGAATTTCGCCTCCGGGCGGAGGGTGAATTCGACCCAAGATCGGTCCTCGGGCACTTCAACTGATTCGGCCAACAGCCCGTAAAGAGTGAAAGCTTCGTCCCAGGAGCGGCCCATCAGACTTTCGTATCCCCAAAATCTGAGCTGCCAGGGAGGCGTGCCTTTTTGCGCAAATGGGTTCAGCGTGTCAAAGCCGCCCGTGTTGCCAAAGACGACTTTGCCACCCTTTGGGGCATCGGGGTTTGCATAGGGTAAAGACACAAAATCCGGTGGTAGGGCGGGCTCTCCATACATAGCTATGCCATGGGATGATTCTGCCTGTGCAAAATGGACCCCGCCAAACAGCGCGATTCCCGCCGTCACGACTTTCAGGATTTGGAAAAAAACTGGCTTCACTTTGGCAACAATCCCGCTCTGCCCTTATTTGCTTGGCTCTACATCTATTGGCTGCATCTTTGTCATTTCAAACTTTTAGCTTGGAGGGAAGCGCGAAATTGCTTATAAAGGGGTCACTGCTCGATAGGTTTCTTGCCTGTATGAAACCTGCCTCAATAACTTCACGCCCGCTTCGTGCGGGCGTTTTTTTTGGGCGACTGTAGCTTTCTCTTGAGCATTCTTCTGGTGTTTCTTGTCGATGCCGAACTGGCGGCGGCAGCTTTTACTCTCCGAGCTGCTTTAGCAGCCATTTCTAAGTAGTCCTACGCGTTTCTTTTGCGCCTGCAGCATGGCAGGATGCGCGACATGCGAGGATAGTGTTTACAGGAAGGGCAAGGACGATGACGCTCAAGGGAAAAACTGCGGTTATTACAGGATCCAACTCAGGTATTGGGCTGGGCATTGCACGGGAACTAGCGCGCGCCGGGGCGGATGTTGTGTTGAACTCCTTTACCGACCGGGCAGAAGATCACGCGCTGGCAGCGCAAATCGCGGCTGAGTTTGATGTCGCTGCGCGCTATATTGCGGCGGACATGTCTGATGGCGACGCCTGTCGCGGATTGATTGCCCAGGCCGGAGCCTGCGATGTCCTGGTCAATAATGCAGGGATTCAGCATGTTGCCCCGGTGGATGAATTCCCGGTGGACAGCTGGAACGCAATTATTGCCATCAATCTCAGCTCTGCCTTTCATACCACAGCGGCGGCCTTGCCGATGATGCGCGCGGCCGGATGGGGGCGGATTGTCAATATTGCCTCAGCACACGGCCTGACGGCCTCGCCGTTCAAATCCGCCTATGTGGCGGCAAAACATGGCGTGGTGGGCCTGACAAAGACCGTCGCGCTGGAAACGGCAGAAGAGGCGATCACTTGCAATGCCATCTGCCCAGGCTATGTTCTGACCCCCCTGGTAGAGGCACAGATCCCTGACACTATGGCGAAATACAACATGTCACGCGAGGATGTGATCAAGAAGGTGATGCTTGAACGTCAGCCATCGCGCGAATTTGCCACGGTGGAGCAGCTGGGAGGATCAACGGTCTTTTTCTGCTCTGATGCGGCCGCCCAGATCACCGGCACCACTCTGAGCGTGGATGGCGGCTGGACGGCGCTCTAGGTCTCAATCGTCTTACCAATTGTTATAAAACCAAAAAGGAGGGCCCTACGCCCTCCTTTTCTATTTCTCAGATCAGTCCAATTGGGTCCGTCCCATTGGTCCCGAGTGTTTCGTTCTGCTTAGCTGGGTTTTGGAGGCTCTACCGGCTGCGGCTGGCTGGGATCCTTGGGGTTGGGGTAGACCAGACCGGCAGAGATCACCAGTTTCGCAGCGTCTTCGACGCTCATATCCAGCTCGATCACGTCCTCTTTTGGAAAGAACAGCAAAAACCCAGAAGTGGGGTTGGGCGTGGTCGGAACAAAGATGCTCATCATCTCTCCACCGGTTTCCGCACGCTCAGAGACCTCGCCCTTGGCGGTGGTAGAGATGAACCCAATGGCCCAGATGCCGCGGCGGGGGTATTGGATCAGGCAGGCCTTTTCAAAACTGCGCTCGGACTGCGCAAAGACTGTCTCTGATATCTGCTTGATGCCGGAATAGATCGTGCGCACCACTGGCATGCGGTTGACGAGGTTCTCGGCAAAGCCAATCAATGAGCGACCGATGATCCCCTTTGCGATCCAGCCAACCACGATGGTGAAGAACAAAAAGATAATCAGCCCGATGCCACGCAGATTGATGCCGATATATTGCTCAGGCAGGATTGTATGCGGCACCAGAGGCAGAATAACACCGTCGATCCAGCCCATCACGGTCCAGAGCAGCCAGATGGTCAGCCCAACGGGGGCAATAACCACGATGCCGGTAAAAAACGACGAGCGCAGCCGGGCAAACAGACCGGGGCGATGGCGGATGGGGTCGTTGTCAAAGGGTGTGGTCATCAGGCGCAATCATTGGAACAAAATGGTGGAGACAGACTGGCGTCACAGGCTGACATCATGGAACGAGTTTCTTCTGGCAGAACCTAGGTACTGATCTGCGCCAGAGCAATGGCAATGGCGCAGGAAAGGGGATTATGCCTTCAGCTTGACCAGTTCTTTGGCAATTTCGGCGGCCAGGCGGGCATTGTTGCGCACGAGGGCGATATTGGCCGTGAGCGACCGTCCCTCTGTGAGCTCAAAGATCCGTTGCAGCAGAAACGGCGTGACCGCCTTGCCTGTGACGCCCTGCGCATCGGCTTCGGCCTGTGCCTGCGCAATCACAGGTGCCAGAACCTCGGCGGCAATTTCCGCATCCGCTGGGATCGGATTGGCAATCAACTGTCCCCCCGGCAGTGCCATGGCTTGCCGCATGGCGTGGCTGCGAGCGATATCGCGGGCGGTATCCATCCGCAAAGGGGCGTTCAGGTCGGACTGCGACGACCAGAAGGCCGGAATGCTGTCCTGACCGTAGGCGATCACCGGAACCCCTTGGGTTTCAAGGACTTCCAGTGTTTTGGGAATGTCCAAAATAGCCTTGGCGCCGGCTGCAACCACGGTCATCGGGGTCTGCGCCAGCTCCATCAGGTCAGCTGAGATGTCAAAGCTATGCTCGGCGCCTTTGTGAACGCCGCCAATACCGCCGGTTGCAAAGACATCAATACCGGCAAGGCGGGCAGCAATCATGGTTGCGGCGACAGTTGTCGCCCCGGTTTTGCCCATGGCCAGGCAGACAGGCATATCGGCGCGCGACACCTTGGCGACGCCCTGCGCCTGTCCCAGCGCTTGCAATTGATCTGTTTCAAGACCGACGTGCAAAACCCCCTTGATGACGGCCATGGTGGCAGGGATGGCTCCGGTGTCACGGATATCCTGCTCCACCTGCGCGGCCACTTCAACATTTTGTGGGAAGGGCATGCCATGAGTGATGATGGTGCTCTCCAGAGCAACAATTGCGGTGCCTGCAGCGCGGGCTGCGGCGACTTCGGCGGAATACTGGATCTCGATCACAGTGGGGGTTCTCCTGAAACATAGGTAGCGGCGGCCTGCAGAGCGGCGGCCAAAGCGCTCTTGCGGTCATCGCCACGGGTCTCGGCAACAATATGGGCTGCCATGAAGGTGTCTCCGGCTCCGGTGACCCGGGCAACAGTGACGCGCGGCGGCACAAGCGTGATGGCATCGCGGGTTTGGATACTGGCTTCGCTGGCAGAGGAGCCGCCATCGGTCACCAGAACCCGGGCGGCACCGCGGTCCAGCAGGGCTAGCGCGGCGGTTTCGCTATCGGTAAACGCTTCCTGGCACAGGATGCCGGCCTCTTCGAGGTTCACATAGAGCGTGCCATGGGTTTGGGTCAGAAAGGGGCGCAGCCGTTCGGCCTTGCCAGGAGAGGCCGGGGCAACGCGCAGATCGGCCTTTGCAAAGGCCGGGTCTGCGGCGATTTGGCCCAGCAAAGAAAGGGTCAGATTGCCATCCAGTGCGATCGGGCCTTCATACGGTGCCACGGCAGAGCCCAGCGTCCCGTCGGTAAGTGGGCGCAGGATCTTGTCGCCTGCGGCCTCCAGCGAATGCGCATCGGCAATGGCGGCAATCAGGCCATTGCCCCCCTCAACTGCCATATAGCGATCTGTTGGCAGATCCTCAGAGCGGTAGACATGATCTGTCAGACAGCCAAGATGGGCGCAGGCGGCAATAAGCTCATCGCCTTCGGCGTCGCGGCCGACCGCGCTGAGCAGTGAAGGGGAAAGACCAAAGCGCGCCAGAGTCATGGCGATGTTCATCGCCACACCACCGGGCAGGCGGCTGATGCGCCCGGGCATGTCGGAGCCGCGCCGCATTTCTGCAGGGCTGCGGCCAATAACATCCCAAAGCACGGAACCAATACAAAGAACCTGTGGTCTGGGCGCTAGCGTGGAAGAGGAAACCTGTGTCATGGCATCCCTATTGCAACCTTTTGTCGCGCCTCGCAAGCGGCAAGAAGCCCAGCGGTGACCAAGGGAAAGGCTGCTTATTGCGCAGCGCCGGGTATCGCAAAAACCAAAGAGGCCCAGATGGTCTGCCAGACTGCTCCGGTTTCGGCAGGGCTTGGGCGCAGGACTACGGCATTCAACAGATAGCGACAGCCTTTGATGACAGGAACTTCGACCAGACCGTCTTTGTCTGTCAGAGCCAGAAATTTGTTCACCGTGCCATCTGAGTGCTTTTCAAAAACCTCTACCTGAACCTCTTGTCTGGGTTTGTTTTGGTACAGTAGGCGGACAGGAAGAGAGGAAAGGGTGCTGGTATAGGGATTTGCCTGCACCACAAACTCGCCCTCCAGCCCAAAGGCCCTGTCAGTGCCCGCACCATCCCCAACCGCCACAAGCAGCTTTGTGTGTCTGCTGTAGTGCTCGACGAACCCAGCAAGCGGCAGGCCGCGTGCCAAGTGCGGGTCGCGTAGCTCACCCAGTCCTTTGTCGCGGGCAAAGGCTTCGAACTCTTCGAAACTGTCATACGTGATATCATCAGGTGTGGTTTCATGCAGGGCTATCAGAAGGCCGGATTGAATATTTGGCAGACGCAGGGCAGGCAAATCTCCCATGCGCCCCGCATAGGGAGTAATCTTGTCGTGTTGAACAATGTCAAAACGCGCAATGTTGTGATCCAGATAGGGCAGGCGAGCCCCAGTGAACATTTGTCCGTTCCGCAGATCCGCTATCAATGAGGTGTCGGAAAAGACTTGATATTTTTCCGGCTCGATCCAAAACTCATGAGAATGCGCTGGCCCGCTGAAACAGATGGCGAGACCAAAGATGGCACAGTAGATTGCACTGTAACAGATCATCAGAGAAAGTCGGAAAGGGCGTAGAGTTTTTATGGGGCGAAACAGAAGGACGGGCATTTTGAAATCTTTGCATCAGGTCTTCGTTAGGGTGATGATCCTCGTGTTACTGTCAAGCCCGTTGCTGAGTTTGCCCAAACGGACACAGGCGCATGAGGTTACGCCCACAATTGCCGATTTTTCGGTCGCCGAGGGTGACATCACTCTGACACTGGCGATGAACGTCGAAGCCTTTCTGGCCGGGATTGACCTGGATGGGCAGGTAGATACTGACACCAGTGACCAGTCGACTGACTACGATCTGTTGCGCGGCATGAGTGGTGATGAGCTGACACCGATGGTGACGCTCTTTGTTGAGGACTGGCTGCAAGCTTTGAGTTTGGACGCAAACGGAGGGGTTCTTCTGCGTCTGACAAAGGTGCAAATCCCTGAGATTGGCGATCCGACCTTGCCGCGCCTGTCCTCTCTGACGCTCTCAGGGGAGCTGAACGAGGGGGCAGCCTTTTTGCAGCTGCACTGGCCTTTGCGTTCTGGGGCTGTTGTTCTGCGCCAGAACGGCGTCGAAGATCCCTATACGGGCTATATCCTCGGCGGCGGCGTCTCTCCGGCAATTCCCTTGCAGGGGGGCGCGGTACAAACCCCGCTGGAGGTGTTTACGGATTATGTGCCGGTAGGCTTTGACCATATTTTGCCAAAGGGGCTGGACCACATCTTATTTGTGCTGGGGCTCTATTTTCTGAGCGTTCGGATGCGGCCGCTTCTGTGGCAGATCACCTGCTTTACCGTTGCGCATAGCATCACCCTGGCGCTGGGCGCATTTGGGCTGGTGCAGATAGATCCCGCAATTGTTGAGCCGCTCATTGCAGCCTCGATCGTGTTTGTCGCGGTGGAAAACATCTTTGCTCGCCGCCTGCACAGCTGGCGTATGGCGCTGATTTTCGGCTTTGGTCTGTTGCATGGGCTGGGTTTTGCCACGGTTCTGGGGGAATTTGGCCTGCCGCAAGACCAAATGGTGCCCGCTCTTCTGGGGTTCAATGTCGGTGTGGAGCTCGGTCAACTGACGGTGATTGCCCTGGCCTATGGTGCGCTGGGCTATTGGTTTGGCAAGCATCCAAAATATCGCGGGCGGGTGGCCATTCCTGCATCATTGACCATCGCCCTGATAGGGTCGTACTGGGTGGTAGAACGGGTTTTTCTTTAGTGGTGTTGGCCCGTGTGACCTTGGCCAGTGTGAACTTGACCAGACCGAAACAGTTCACGGGATGTGCCACGACAATCTATTGGCCGTGGCACGATGAAGAAAGGCACCGAAAATACTCCGGTGCCTTGATCTAGTGGAGGGTGAACTCTCGTTCTAGCTCAGCGCATTGCCGCCATGAACCGTTTGAGGGCCGCGGCCGGGTCTTCGGTGCTCCAGATTTCTTCGCCAAGACCAAAGAAATCGGTTAAAGGGGCGACGGTTCGGATCAGGTCTTCGGTCAAACCGCCTTCGGCTACCACAGGCACCTCGATCATCTGAGACCACCACTCAAAGAGTTGAGTTTCGGCGACGGCTCCATCCCCCAGACCGGAGGTGCCGACGGGGCCAAAGCTGACATAGTCGGCACCAGCTTCAGCCGCGCTGATCCCATCATGTCGGGATGCACCGCAAAAGCTTCCGACAATCGCGTCAGGCCCCAGCGCCTTGCGAGCGGTACGCACGGATTTTGACGCATCATTCAGATGCACCCCATCCAGACCCAGCCGTTCTGCAAGGATCTGATGATCAGAAATCACAATGGCGACCTCGCGGGCGTGGCAGACCTCGCGCAGGGCGTCACCCGCCCGGCTCAGCGTGTCTTCATCGCGACTGGCCATATTCAGGCGCAGGCAGGAAATTTCAGTGCTGTCGAGCACCTGAGCCAAAATGTCAGGGAACCGGCCAAGCTCAAAACTCGGCGGGGAGATCAGGTAGATCTGGGGGGCTTCGGGGGCTTCAGCGGCGCTGTCCATGCAGGTCACTCCTGTTCTCTTTGAAGAACGGTATTTAGCGGTTTTGTGGCCGAACGCAAGGTTTTGCACAGCACCACCCTGGTGAATTCGACCTGAAATCCGGCCTTATATGGCGACAATCCTCTTGCCGGTCTTGCTCATTGTCGATGCGGCGATTACAGCAGGGCGGTATTTTTGCGGAGAGAGAGATGCCGAGCGACACGCAACAGCCTGCTTTTGTCCTGGTCCGCCCGCAGATGGGCGAAAACATCGGTGCCGCGGCACGCGCCATGTGGAATTTTGGTCTGGATCGGATGCGCATCGTTGCGCCTCGTGATGGCTGGCCGAACCCCAAATCTGTGGCCATGGCCTCTGGTGCGGGCCGCTTGCTGGATGAGGCGCAACTGTCGCCGGACCTGCCGGACGCCCTGCAAGACTGTTCCTTTGTGTTTGCCACCACCGCCCGCCCTCGAGAGCTAATCAAACCGGTCTATAGCCCCGAGGCGGCAATGAAGCTCGCACGCCAGAAAATCCTTCAGGGTGAGAAGGTTGCGGTCCTCTTTGGCCCCGAACGTGCCGGGTTGGAAAACGATGATATTGCCCGGGCCAATGCCATAATCTCGGTGCCTGTGAACCCGGAATTTGCCTCGCTGAACCTCGGCCAATGCGTGCTTTTGACCGCCTATGAATGGCAACGTCAGGTTTCGGAGGTCGCGGATGAGGTGACGGAACTGGGCAAAACCGACTGGGCCACCGGCAAGGATGTCGAAGCGCTGGTCACGCATTATGAAGACCGGCTCGAAGAGGCGGGCTATTTCTTTCCGCAGGCCAAATCTGCAGGCATGAAAGTGGTCTTTCGCAATATGTTTAGCCGCATGCGATTGACCCGGGCCGATGTGCAGATGCTGCATGGTGTGATGCGGCAGATGGTGCGTTGGAAGAACAGTCCTGATGCGTCAGCCCAACAGGCAGCAGACAGACCGCAGGATTGAAGCGCAGAAAGGCGATTTCTTTGAGCGCCATCCTTTGGGTCACACTGGACGTTTCGAACGGTCACGCCTAGCTTGGCGCCAGATCAAACCCAGATCAAACAGAGGCAAGCATGAGCAGCAAGCGCAGCATTTTCGAAGAGGTCGAGGGCAGCAAGTCTGAAGCCCCGGTTGTGAACCCCGGTATGATTGATCGCGGCCGACGTGGGGCACGTGGTGCCATTCGCGCCTGGCTGATGGTTCTTTTTGCGCTGGTGGTGGCAATGATCGTGGTTGGCGGGCTGACGCGGCTTACCGATTCTGGGTTGTCGATCACCGAATGGCGCCCCGTGACGGGGGCCATGCCGCCACTGTCCGAGGCCGATTGGACGGCGGAATTCGATAAATACAAACAGATCGACCAGTGGCGCATCGAGAACCAGTGGATGGAACTCGCCGATTTCAAATCGATTTACTGGTGGGAATGGGGCCACCGCCAGCTGGGCCGGGTCATGGGCCTGATCTGGGCACTGGGGTTCTTTGGATTTCTCATTACCCGAAATATCCCGACTGGCTGGACCGCGCGACTGGCGCTACCCGGTATTCTAGGTGGGGTTCAGGGTGGAATTGGCTGGTGGATGGTCTCGTCGGGCGTCACCCAGGGCGAGGGCATGACGGCCGTGGCCTCTTATCGCCTGGCAACCCACCTAGGTCTGGCTTTTGTAATCCTTGGCTTTATCGCTTGGTACGTTCTGCAACTGGGCCGCTCAGAGCGGGATCTTATGCAGGCGCGGCGCGCCAAAGAAGCCAAGATTTTTGGCCTTTCCACCGGGCTTTTGCATTTTGCGTTTTTGCAGATCCTGCTGGGTGCGCTTGTTGCCGGCATTGACGCCGGGCGCTCTTATACGGATTGGCCGCTGATGGGCGGTCAGATCTTGCCGCCAAACCCATTGATGATTGAGCCGTTGTGGAAAAATTTCTTTGAAAACCCGGGCCTTGTTCAGTTCATTCACCGGGTCTGTGGCTATCTTTTGTTTGCCTTCGGGGTTGTTACCTGGCTTCGGGGCCGGGCTTCTGCCCATGCGGCTACGCGCTCCGCCTTTAATGCTGTTTTTGCGGTTTTGTCGCTGCAGATCCTGCTGGGTGTGATGACAGTTCTCTATGCTGCCCCGTGGCAGGCAGCCATCTTGCACCAACTGGTTGCTGTTGCCCTGTGGGTTTTGATTTTGCGAGCCCGCTTTCTGGCCGCCTATCCCATTTCAACTTCGATTAAGGACCACTGATCCATGAGCCTATTTGATACTTTGATGGCCTTTGAGCGCGACACACAGGCGCTGGGGCAGGTCGCAGGTCGCCTTGGTTGGGACCAGGAAACCATGATGCCACGAGAGGCTGCGCCTCAACGTGCCGAGGAAATGGCAGCGATCGAAGCTGTGTTGCACGCGCGTCGTATCGACCCGCGTCTGGTTGAATGGCTGGCAGAGGCAGAGGCACCGGATGCTGCGGGCCAAGCACAATTGCGCGAGATCAAGCGCAGCTATGATCGCACCGTCAAAGTGCCTGCGGATCTGGCAAAACAGATTGCCAAGGTGACGTCGCAAGCGCAGGGAAAATGGGCCGTGGCGCGCGCCGACGAAGATGTCGCCGCTTTTCTCCCCGTCCTTCAGGAAGTGGTGGCGCTGAAGCGCGAAGAAGGTCAGGCGCTTGCCGCCGGTGGTGATCTCTATGACGCCATGGTCGAGGACTACGAACATGGCACCACTGCCGCCGAAATCGCCGCGATTTTTGATGCCATGCGTCCCGGTTTGGTAGACTTGCGGGCCCGTGTTTTGGACAAGGCTGCGCCGCAAGGGCTGTCAGGCAGCTTTGACGAAGGCGCGCAAATGAAGCTGACGCGCAAGCTGGCCAAGGCATTCGGCTATGACATGAGCCATGGCCGTGTTGATAAAGCGGTGCATCCCTTCAGCTCTGGCAGCGGCTTGGATGTGCGTATCACTACCCGCACCAGCGAGCATGATCCGTTCAATTGCTTTTATTCGACCATTCACGAGGTTGGCCACGCCGCCTATGAGCAGGGAATCAATCGCGACTATCTGCTGACACCGCTGGGACGCGGTGTGTCGATGGGCGTGCATGAAAGCCAAAGCCGGATCTATGAAAACCAGATCGGTCGCGGGGCCGCCTTTACCAGCTGGCTGTTTGCTGAGATGCGCGATGCCTTTGGTGATTTTGGCATCGCCGATGCCGATAGTTTCTATAAGGCAGTGAATACGGTCCACAATGGCTATATCCGCACAGAAGCGGACGAGTTGCAGTATAATCTTCACATCATGCTGCGTTTCGACCTGGAACGCGCTTTGATGAGCGGAGATCTTGAGGTCAAAGATCTGGAAGCAGCCTGGAATGACCGATTTGAGGCGGATTTTGGCTACGCCGTCGACAAGCCCTCAAACGGATGTTTGCAGGACGTACACTGGTCGGTGGGTCTGTTTGGTTACTTCCCGACCTATTCGCTGGGCAATGTCTATGCAGGGTGTCTGAACCAGAAGATGCGCGCGGATCTGTCTGGCCTGGATGCGGAACTCGAATCCGGAGACACTTCTTCGGCAACAGGTTGGTTGCGGGAAAACCTGCAACAATATGGCGGGCTGCGCAGCCCGCGTGACACGATCACGCATGCGGTCGGGTTTGAGCCGAGCCACGCCCCGCTGATGCAGTATCTCGAGGATAAATTCACCCGGCTTTATGATCTTTGAGCTTGCGTCATAGCTGAAACAAGAAAAGGCCGGGCAAATGCCTGGCCTTTTTCACGTCTGGTCATTTTGCGATCAGATTAGAGCCATGCGTTCGGCGCGTTCCGGATCCGGGAAAGGGCGGAATAGGCCAAATTCGGCATGCGCGATCAATGCGTTCACATTGCCGTAAAGACGTGCAACCTCTTCATCATCTTCGCCCAACACCCGAAAGGCCTGATCCAGCTGTGTCAGGTTCTTGAATTCAATCTCCAGTAGGAAATCCCGGCAATTGTCGCTGGCCAGGTTGAGCTTGCGGCGCATCAGACGGTGCCCCTGCACAACGCCGCGCTCCTTGAGATATCCCATCCATTGATCCACCGCACCGGCAAAGATCAATGCCTTGGCTTCATTGTGGAGGTCGATCGCGCAGTGATACAGATTCATGAGAGTTACCCAGGTTACAAGCTTATGTCGCAGCCAGAGTGACAGAAACTGATTAGCCTTGGGTTAAAGAGAAACGCCGCCCCCAGGTGTTGGGAGCGGCGTACAAGCTGTTCGGAACTGGCCGGATCACGGCCTATTCTTCGCTGGTTGTCTCTTCGTCCTCATCGCCGGCTTCAGCGATCCAGGCGACCGAGACGACTTCTTCGCCTTTGCCGGTGTTGAAAACCCGGACCCCACCAGCCGAACGTGAGCGGAAGGAGATGCCCGCAACCGGCACCCGGATCGACTGACCTTTGGATGTCGCCAACATGATCTGATCTCCGAGCTCAACCGGGAAGGTCGCGACGATCTCGGCGCCTTTCATCGCGCCGACGCCCTGTCCACCACGACCGCTGACGCGGTAGTCATGCGCAGAGGTCAGGTTGCCAGCACCTGCTTTGTTGATAGTGACCAGAAGATCATTGGCTGCCAGCATTTCCGAATACCGATCCTCGCCCAGAGCACCTTCTTCGCTCGACGCACCATCAATCTCGTCGGTGGCATCCTCTTCGGACACATCACTACCAAGCTCGGACCGGAAGCGTTTGATAAAGGCAGTGCGCTCCCAAGGTTCGGCGTCAAAGTGACGGATCACCGACATCGAGACGACCTCTGCATCGTCACCAAGCTTGATCCCGCGAACCCCAACAGAGCTACGGCTGTTGAAAACACGGACCTCTGTGGTTGGGAAGCGGATGGCGCGGCCGGTATTGGTGACCAGCATCACATCGTCCTCTTCGGAACAGATGCGGGCATTGATCAGTTTGGTTCCGGCGTGCTCATCCTCGAACTTCATTGCGATCTTGCCGTTGGATTTCACATTGGTGAAATCTGAAAGTCGGTTGCGACGCACCGTGCCGGCGGAGGTGGCAAAGACAACTTGCAGATCGGCCCATTCCTTGTCGGGGCGATCCACTGGCATGATCGCGGCAATCGAAACCCCGGTGGGAATTGGCAGGATATTGACGATGGCCTTGCCTTTGCCGGTGCGGCTGGACTGGGGCAGGCGCCAGGTCTTGAGCTTGTAGACCATGCCATCGGTGGTGAAGAACAGCAGCTGGGTATGGGTATTGGCAACAAAGAGGTTCGTGACGACGTCTTCCTCTTTTGTCTGCATCCCAGAAATGCCCTTGCCGCCCCGTTTTTGTGCCCGGAAATCGGCCAGAGGGGTGCGCTTGATATAGCCGCCCGAGGTGATGGTCACCACCATGTCTTCGCGTTCGATAAGATCTTCGTCATCCATGTCGCCGGACCAGTCGACAATCTGAGTGCGACGTGGCACGGCGAAATTGTCGCGCACCTCGCGTAGCTCATCGCCGATGATGCCCATGATGCGTTCGCGCGAGGACAGGATTTCAAGGTATTCCTTGATCTTGCCTGCCAGTTCTTCCAGCTCGTCGGTGACTTCCTTGACGCCAATCTGTGTCAGGCGCTGCAGGCGCAGTTCCAAAATGGCGCGGGCCTGGGTTTCCGACAGGTTATAGGTGCCGTCTTCGTTGGCGGTATGGGTGGGATCATCAATCAGCGCGATATACTGCAGAATCGGCTGGGCGGGCCAGCGACGTGTCATCAGCTTCAGACGCGCTTCTGCTGCATCCGCTGACTGGCGGATGGTGGCGACGATCTCGTCGATATTGGTGACGGCAACGGCCAGGCCACACAGAACGTGGCTACGTTCGCGCGCCTTGCGCAACAGATGGGCCGTCCGGCGCGCAACCACGTCTTCGCGGAAATCGATGAAAGACGTAAGGAAGCGGCGCAGGGTCAGCGTTTCAGGACGACCACCGTTCAGAGCCAGCATGTTGCAGCCAAAATAGGTCTGCATCGGAGTAAACCGGAAAAGCTGGTTCAGGACGACTTCGGGGGTGGCGTCACGCTTCAGCTCGACCACGACACGTACGCCGTTGCGGTCAGATTCATCCTGCACGTGGGCCACGCCTTCGATGCGTTTTTCACGCACTTGTTCAGCGATCTTTTCGATCATCGCGGCCTTGTTGACCTGATATGGAATCTCATCGACGACGATAGCATAGCGATCTTTGCGGATCTCTTCTACGCGGGTTTTGGAGCGGATGATGACGCTTCCACGGCCTTCAAGATAGGCTTTGCGCGCGCCAGAACGGCCTAACATGATCGCGCCTGTCGGGAAATCGGGCCCCGGCACGTAGTCGATCAGCTGTTCTGTTGTGAGATCAGGGTTGTCTATCAGCGCGAGGGTTGCATCGACCACTTCGCCCAGGTTGTGGGGCGGAATATTGGTCGCCATGCCGACCGCGATGCCGCCAGCGCCATTGACCAGCATATTCGGGAACCGCGCGGGCAGAACCGTCGGCTCTTGGTCCTTGCCGTCGTAGTTGTCCTGAAAGTCGACCGTTTCTTTTTCAATATCGGCCAACATAAAGGCGGCCGGCTTGTCCATGCGGACCTCAGTGTAACGCATGGCGGCGGCATTATCGCCATCCATCGAGCCAAAATTGCCCTGACCATCCAAAAGCGGCAGCGACATCGAGAAATCCTGCGCCATCCGCACCAGCGCATCATAGATCGCGCTGTCCCCGTGGGGGTGATATTTACCCATGACATCGCCGACGGGACGGGCGGATTTGCGATAGGATTTGTCGTGGCTGTTGCCGGTCTCATGCATGGCATAAAGAATGCGGCGATGCACCGGTTTCAACCCGTCGCGCAGGTCGGGAATGGCCCGGCTGACGATGACCGACATCGCATAGTCCAGATAGGAGGTCTTCATCTCCGCTTCGATGGAAATGGTCGGTCCATCATAAGTGGGGCGCTGAGGAATGTTTTCTTCTGCGTTTTCAGGAGTTTCCGGCGTATCTGTCACGTTTGCTGCCCGTTCTTTTTCTATGGGTCTGTATGGTGTTGAAATACCCTATCAGAGAGCGTGGCAAGGGTGCAAGCGAGCTGCCGTTTTTGGCCGGTTTTCCGGTGTGAAATTATGGTTTTGGCCGCTGTTAACCTATTTACTGCTAGGCTTTGGCTTGGGGGGCTCTTGCAACAGGAGACCGCAAATGGAGATGACCGAAACCGAAATGATGCTCAAAGGCTATGGGCTGACCACTGCCGAATTCACCTATCACATGCCCGACCATGCCCATGTCCTGAACACCTATGTCTGGCAGGAGTATGATTTGGCGCCAGACCATGCCCGATTGTTCGATTTCATCGAATTCTGGCAACGCGAACTTGACGGGCCCTTGCACTCGGTTCGTTTTGAACATCGTAAAATGATCGGCCCCAGCGAGTGGCGCAACGTCAAAGGTGTTCTCATGCTTCATTGAACGGGCGTAGAACGTCGCTGCTACGCTGCGTTAGGCCTAGTTAGGCTGAAAGTCCGGAAAGAGGTGCACGCGAGGTTCTAGGCGGAACAGCTGGCACCACCCAGAACGCAGAATTTGGCGCAGTGAGGGTGGTTCAGCTTTACCGGGGCCTCCGCCTCCTGAAGGGTCGACCCCAATTCAAATTCTGGCGCGTAGGGCAGCAGGGTGCAGGCCAGAACAGCAGGTTGATCCGCGCCCTTTCGTTTAACCACCATGCGCGATGAAGCACACATCACGTCTTTGGGGGATTTGTTCAGGATACCCCAGCAGGCCGTGGTGATTTCAGGCACCTCTACGGCTTCGTCCATTTCGGGAAAGAGGACTGTCCGACCAGGGTGTTGCGCGTCAATGTCAAAGCCGTGTTGCTGATACAGGCGCGCATAGCCAACCCGTGCGTCAGCCTCGGTTTCTTGCCACAGGCTGCGTCCCGCCACCGTCATCGTGATACCGGTATCCCGCAGCCAGCGCATGCCCTCGATGCTTTTGGCAAAGCTGCCCGCGCCGCGTTCCGCATCGTGATGCGCGGCGGTGAAATGGTCGAGAGACACCCGAAGAGTCATTTTCCCGGGGTAGGCTGCCTCTAGATCAACGAGACCCGCCCGCATGCTCTTGCGCATCATCGGGCGCATGGCGTTTGTCAGGATCAGTACCTCGAACCCGCGCTTCAGCGCAGCATGAGCCATGGGGATCATCTCTGGGTTCATGAAAGGCTCGCCGCCAGTAAAGCCGATTTCGTGAATGGGCCAGCCGCGTTCGGAGATCTCATCCAGGTAGCGTGTCACCTCAGCTTCGCTGAGGTAAACCAGCGCGTCATTGGTCGGGGAGCTGAGAATGTAGCAGTTCTCACATTCGATGTTGCACAGAGTTCCGGTGTTGAACCACAATGTTTCAGGCTTGCTGAAAGCAACAGAGGCACGCGTGGATCCATCAGCCGTCACATCGCTGTCTTGAAATTTCCCGATATTGGCCGTGGGCTCTGGATTGGCGGGGGGCTCTGGCAGATCTTTCACGCTAAAGTACTCTCGGACAGTTTCTTTCGCCAGAAGCTAGCTTATAATAAGGCGAAATGAAAAGCCGCCGCGGTACTTTATGACAGGGAAGTGATGCGGCAAAACCAACCGGACCAATGCCGGATTAACTTCAGAGCAGTTCTGGACCGGTACCGGACCACTACCGGGCTGATGCCGTTGCAGAAAATGGGAAAAACTAAACATGGTGTCTCGTATCATTCCGGTCGCGCCGTTTGATCTGGTGATTTTTGGCGCAACCGGTGACCTGGCGCAGCGCAAAATTCTGCCGGCGTTGTTTCGCCGGTTCTGTGCAGGCCAGATCCCCGACGGAACCCGCATCACCGGCTGTGCCCGTTCAGAGCTGTCTGACGCCCAGTTTCGGGCTTTGCTCAACACCGCGTTAAGTGAGGCCCAAGATGAGCCGCGCCCCGACGACCGGGATCTCGTCGCGTTTTTGCAGATTATTTCCTATGTTCCGCTGGACGCAGTTGGCGAAACCGGATGGGCAGCTCTATGCGACTACCTTGCAGGTTCATCTGGCGAAAGGGTCAGAGTTTTCTACTTTTCCGTGGGGCCTGGGCTATTTGGTCCGCTGGCAGAACGCCTGCACAGCTATGATTTGACCACGGAGGCAACACGTATCGTAGTCGAAAAACCCTTTGGCCATGATCTTGCTTCGGCGCGGGATTTGAACCGGACGCTGGCCAGCCATTTCGATGAAAGCCAGATCTACCGTATCGATCATTATCTGGGCAAAGAGACTGTTCAAAACCTGATGGCGGTACGCTTTGGCAATATGCTGTTTGAGCCTTTGTGGAACAGCCAGTATGTCGATCATATTCAGATCACGGTGGCCGAAACTGTCGGCGTTGCCGGGCGCGAAGACTACTACGAGCGCTCCGGTGCAATGCGCGATATGATGCAGAACCATCTGATGCAATTGCTCTGCCTGATCGCGATGGAGCCGCCGGCAAAATTCGACCCCGATGCGGTGCGCGACGAAAAGCTGAAGGTCATCCGGGCCTTGGACCCGGTCGAGCCCTATCATATCGTGCGGGGGCAATATGCCTGCCCGCCGGGGCAGGTCGGTGACGATCTGACGTACCGGGAAACCGTGAAAAATCAACGCTCCAGCACCGAAAGCTACATCGCTTTCAAGGCTCATATCAGCAATTGGCGATGGGCTGGCACGCCGTTTTACCTACGCACCGGGAAACGTCTGAAAGCGCGGTCCTCGGTGATCAATGTTCTGTTCAAGGATGCGCCTCATTCGATCTTTGGCGAAGAGGCAGGGCGCCATGCCAACCACCTGAAGATCCGTCTGCAACCTAATGAGGGCATAACGTTGAGCGTCACCATCAAGGAGCCGGGGCCAGGTGGCATGCGGCTGATGGATGTGCCTCTGGATATGAGCTTTGCCGAAGCCCTGGGATCGAATGGCGGCGATCGTGCCGATGCCTATGAGAGGCTGATCATGGATGTGGTGCGGGGCAACCAGACCCTGTTCATGCGCGGCGATGAGGTCGAGGCCGCCTGGGGCTGGACCGATCCGATCATCGCAGGGTGGCAGGCGCGTGGTGACGTGCCCAAACCCTATGAAAGCGGCAGCACCGGACCGGGCGATGCAGATCTGTTGATGCGCCGGGATCAACGCGAGTGGAGAGGGATAAACCCATGAAGTTCAAAGAATACCCTGACAGAGACATGCTCGCTCTTGACGTGGCAAATGAAATCGCTGGTGATCTTGAAACGCATCTTTTGCATCATGATACAGCGTCATTCGCAGTCGCCGGTGGGACCACGCCAGCACCCATATTTGATGACCTCTGTGCGGCAGATATAGCCTGGGACCGGGTGCATGTGATGGCAACGGATGAACGCTGGGTGCCGTTTGAAAGTGAGCGCTCAAACGCCCGCATGATCCGCGACCGGCTGCTGACGGATCGTGCGGCGGCGGCGCGATTTTTGCCTTTTCACGTACCGGCACGGGATCCCGAAGAGGTCCTGGCAGAGATTGAATCCCAGATCCTGCCCGAACTGCCGCTTTCGGTTTTGTTGCTCGGCATGGGCGAAGACATGCACACGGCCTCTCTGTTTCCAGGCGTCGAGGGGCTGCTACAGGCGCTATCCGCTGATGCGCCGGTGCTATCGGTGCTGCGGCCACAAAGCCAGCCAGAACCGCGCGTCAGCCTTTCGGCACATGTTCTCGACGGCGCCCTGGCAAAGCATCTTGTGATCTATGGAGAGGCAAAGAAAAAGGCGCTGGATCAGGCGCTGTCGCTGCCACCGGATCAAGCGCCAATTCAGGCAGTTCTTACTGAGATTACAGTGCATTGGGCGCCATAATAGAACGCTGTGTTGGGGGCGTGGCAACCTGTCTAGTTATTATAGTTCTGGATTGAGCCGGATCAGTGGGCAGCCTGCCTACCGGCCGTCGGGTTTTGCGCCATCAAACTCAATGAATTGCTGTTTCAATGTCTCGGGCAAAGGATACTCAGTGCTTCCATCCGGGCTGCGCAGGACCATCACAGCGTTGAGCGTGGCTCGTAGATCTTGCGACCAGATCTGCTGCTCCATGGTGTAGGAGGTATTGCGAAATGAAATCACCCGGGCGGTGGCGATATAGGGCTCATCCAGAACCATTTCACGAATGTAATGGACATTCGCATTTCGCAGAACACTGCGTGGCGCTGGCTGGCCTTCGAAGTGACGTGCACAGAACTGATCAAAATAAGATACCCGTGCGGTTTCAAACCAGCCGAGGTAGGCCTTGTTGTTAACGTGTCGCAGAATGTCGAGCTCCGAAAACCGAACCCGATCGGCCAGCGCCATAGGGCATGCGCGTGCCAGCCCATGGTGCAATTGGTCTTCTGCCGGCAGTGGGGTGAGAAATTTGAGTTCCATTGCATTGGATTGCCTGTCAGAGCAGGGAAAGGCAAGAGCCCAAGAATTGAAAACTAAGCTGCGACCGGCGGTTGGTGACCAGCGGTTGAACAAATTTCGTTTCGCTATGGAAATAGAAGATTGTGGAGCGGGTAACGAGAATCGAACTCGTAACTAAAGCTTGGGAAGCTGCCGTGATACCTTTTCACCATACCCGCCCTTGGGGTCTTGCTATCTAATGACGAAGCCTAGGTCAATACGATCAAACCGGGTTTTCGAGATCCTCTTTCGGTGGATTAAACCCCTGAAGATTCCGCGGATTATAGCTCAGAGAGGGATCTGCGCGCCGTTCAAAGGCCGACGAATGAATGTCGGCGCCGTCGGGGATGTGGCGGAACTGAGCCAGCGGTAAGTAATAGCCAAGAAACCCCTTTTGGCCGGGCCAATTGCTGCGTCGAACCAAGCGGGGGAAGAGTTCCAGAATGGGCCAGACCTTGCGCAGTTTCATCTGACTGTGCAGTGGGGCTTTGGCGCTGGGTTTCGAAACGTCCAGGTTCATGCGTTCAGTTACTTTGTCCTTTTTGCCAAGAACATAGCGGTCGTAATATAGGGGGCGAAACTCCAGACTGTCGACACCTAGATCGTCAAGCTCTTGCCGCATCCATTGCATGGTTTGTTTGGCAAGACCCGCCTCAGCCTCCGGCACACTGCCGGCGACATCTGTATGGGTGCCTGGAAACCAGACCTGTTTTACATCCTGAGGTTCCGGGTGTTTTTTGCTGCGAAACCGGGTGCCGTGATACTCTTGTCCTTCTTGCCACATCTGTTGGCGGAAAAAGCAGCGGGTTTCATCAATTGAAAGCACATGGCGCACGGCCTTGACCGATGGGTTCTCATCGACGCTGGAGTGGGTACCGAATTCAATGAACGTGTCTTTTTGCAGCCGAATGCGGATCATCGAACTGACCGTATCCCACAGCCCCAGAAACCGGATGGAAACTCGGCGCAGGTGGAAAAACTGTTCAGAAATCCGCAGCGGTGCAAACTGTTCGTTCGGCCCATCCTGGCGCAGTTTACGCCAGGCTTTGAAAACCGGCCCGATCAGGTGCAGCTCATGTGGGGCTACCAGGCCGAAATCATTGATGAAACCGGCCAGAACGCGCGCGGTATAGGCCCCTCGTGAGTAGCCGAAAAAGTAGAGTCTGTCGCCTTCGCGGTAGTTTTCACACAGGAAGGAATAGGCATGCAGCACATTGGCGTGCAGTCCCCAGCCAAAGGCAAGGCCAGCCACCAGCCTGGTCTTGGCAAAGAGACTGTCGGCAAAGGGGCGGGTCGAAAGTGTGCCAACGCCCGGCTCATAGTAAACAAGCTGATTATCGTTGTGCTGCAGACATTTATAGAGGCGCAGAATGTTGCTTTCGTTCTGTTCGACCTCGTTGCCCGTACCATCAAGGCAGATAATCAGTTTGCGTGACATAAAAAAGCTTTCCGAGAAAAATCCCCGGAAAGCTAGCATGACTTAGATTTCAGAACAACTTTGACGTGTCAGCCGCGCCGCCGCCGTCGCCGTCCGCCTGTCGCAGTCCCATCGCCACCGCCGGTGTTGAAATTCACATTCGGCAGGGTGACAACCGAAGCGAGGATCGGGAAGGGTTCAGCGGAGTTCGGAATGGCGGAGGCATTGACGAAATGCTCCTGAAAGCGCGGCTCGACAGCGGTTTCGATCTTTTCGATGCGGCGCACGGTTTCCTCAATTTCGTGCCGCGCATCGGTGTTGAGCAAGGCAATACGGGCGCCAGTTCCGGCGGCATTGCCGGCACTGGTGACCTTGTCAATTTCACAATCGGGAATCATACCAAGTACCATGGCGTGTTTGGCCGAGATATGCGCCCCAAAGGCGCCGGCCAGAACCACGCGATCAACGGTTTCCACGCCGAATTTATCCATCAATAGGCGGGCACCAGAATAGAGCGCCGCCTTGGCCATCTGGATAGCGCGGATATCGGGGTTGGTGATGGTGATCTTGGGGCCACCTTCGGCGCTGCCGTCCCAGACTAGATAGGCATTGGTGCGCCCGTCCTGAATGCAGCGCGGCGTGCCGGTTTGTTCCGCCGATCCGATAAGGCCAGAGGCATCCAAGACCCCAGCCATGCGCATCTCGGCGATGGCCTCGATGATGCCGGATCCACAGATGCCGGTGATTCCGGTGGTGGCGATCGCTTGATCAAACCCGTCCTCATCAGACCAGATGTCCGAGCCGATGACGCGAAAGCGCGGCTCTTTTGTTTCGGGGTCAATTTCAAGACGTTCGATTGCTCCGGGGGCGGCGCGCTGACCGCTGGAGATCTGCGCGCCCTCAAAGGCGGGACCGGTGGGGGACGAACAGGCCAAAACCTTGGTCTTGTTGCCCAGCAGGATCTCGGCATTGGTGCCAACGTCCACGACCAGCACCAGGTCTTCGGACTTATCTGGCGCCTCGGATAGGGCAACTGCGGCGGCATCAGCGCCGACATGGCCAGCAATACAGGGCAGCAGATAGACCCGGGCCGCCGGATGGATGTTGAGGTCAAGTTCTTGTGCGCGCAGGGCCAGCGCATTGGAGGTCGCCAGTGCAAAAGGCGCCTGGCCCAGCTCAAACGGGTCAATGCCAAGAAACAGGTGATGCATCACCGGGTTGCAGACAAAGACGGCATCGACGATGAGATCCTTGTCGATTTCGGCCTCAGCAGCGATCTGGGTGAACAGCGCATTCATGCCTTCGCGCACCGCGCGGGTCATTTCTTGATCGCCGCCCTCGTTCATCATCGAATAGGAGACCCGGCTCATCAGATCTTCGCCGAAACGGATCTGCGGGTTCATGATACCAGAAGAGGCGACGACCTCGCCGGATTTCAGATCACACAGATGGGCGGCAATGGTGGTTGAGCCAAGGTCAACCGCCAGCCCATAGACAGTGCCCTCGTAGTAGCCGGGCCAGATATGCATGATCTTGGGCGGATGGCTGTCATCGCCCAGATGCACTGCAACGGTGACCTTCCACTGGCCTTTGCGCAGGGCAGGCTGCAGACATTGCAGGATATGCAGATCGGTTTTGACACCTTTCAGATCCCATTGGGTTTCCAGCGCCTCTATCAGGCGTTCCATGTCGCCCGAAGGTTTATGCATATCGGGTTCTTCCACCTCGACATAGAACAGACGGGTGGATGGGTTCATGGTGATATCGCGCAGCTCAGCCCGTTTGCGTACCACCTGACGGTGAACCTGGCTTTCGGGTGGCACATCAATCACTACATCGCCCTGGATCTGCGCCTGACAGCCCAGACGACGCCCATCAATCAGCCCGCGCTTGTCCTTGTAGCGCTGTTCAACCTTGTTCCATTCGCTCAGCGCATCATCCGCAACGGTCACGCCATGTTTGGAAAACTCGCCATAAGAGGGCGTGATCTGGCATTTGGAGCAGATTCCGCGGCCACCGCAGACGGAATCGAGATCAACTCCCAACTGGCGTGCTGCCGTCAGAACGGGGGTGCCTGCGGGAAAATGACCGCGTTTACCCGATGGCGTAAAGATGACGAGAGGATCGCTGCTCATGAAGGCACCCCTTGGATTCATATTTGGCTGATCGGACCATAGGGCCAAGCTGCCTCGGGCAAAAGTCGATGAGCGCCATAATTTGTTTCACAGGCGTCATTTTTTGTCGCAGGGCCGGTTTGGAGTGTCACTTGTCTTCTTGCTTTGCCAGCCATTCTAGGATTTCGCCACGGTTGCAGTCCAAACGTGGCGCGGGCCTGCGCGTTGTCGGATCTACCAGCCCTGATAGCTTGATCGGGTTGCCTGCGGCTGTATAGGTGGGCTGGCCGTCTTCGTCGATCACATCCACCACCATGTTGCGGGCTTTGATCTGCGGATCCTTCAGCACCTGTGCCACATCCTGAATCGGACCGGTCGGTATGCCGACCTCGTTCAGGAGCGTGATCCAATGCGCAGCCGGGCGGTCAATCGTCACGGCCTCGATCAGGCGTTTCAAAAGGCGGGCATTTTCACATCTTGCCGGATTGCTGGCAAAGCGTTTGTCTGCCGCCAGTGGCAGCTCCAGCGCGGTGCAGAGCTTTGCGAACAGGGCATCATTGCAGACGGCGCTGACAAACAGACTGTCGTCGGCTTGAAAGGTTTCAAACAGGGTGATCTACGGATGTCGTGCGCCTGAGGGGCGCGGGGCCGCGCCGGTGACCAAAACCTGAAACCGCGCCATAGATGAGCTTTGGAAACTTCGCGTGCAAAGATTCCCAACCGAAGCCCAGACGCTCCATCGCCTTCGCCGGGCTTTTCCACCTTGATGACACGGGTACCAAGATCAGCAAGGCTCAAGGAGACATGGGGACCGGCCAGGACATGTGTAAGATCGACGATCGTGATGCCGTCCTAAGGGGCTGATTTGGAGGCTGAGATAGGAGTCTCCTGACCTATCTGTTCGCGTGTGGCGCAGACATATCCAGTCGCTTGCAGGGGGCCTTGACGCAAATCAGCTTGTAGCGGCTTGATCTTAAAAAGACATGCTGCAGCGCAGGATTTATTGGTGGTGCCTCTTTTCCCCGCCCCACTTCTGTGCAATAGGGTCACCGTCAAACGGGGTTTTGCATAGGGGTAGCAAATGCAGATTCGTGAGGCACTCACCTTTGACGATGTTCTCTTGGTTCCAGGCGCGTCTGACGTCCTGCCCAATACCGCAGATACGCGTACACGCGTCACGCAGACAATTGATCTGAATATACCGCTGCTGAGCTCGGCGATGGATACGGTCACCGAGGCCCGCATGGCGATCGCCATGGCGCAGGCAGGTGGCATGGGCGTGATCCATAAAAACTTGGATGCCGAAGAACAGGCGCGCCAGGTGCGCAGGGTCAAACGCTTTGAAAGCGGCATCGTTTACAATCCAATCACCCTGACTGCAGAGCAGACGCTGGCTGATGCCAAGGCACTGCAGGAACGGTACCGGGTGACCGGCTTCCCTGTGGTTGACGGCGCAGGGCGGGTGATGGGGATCGTCACCAATCGCGACATGCGCTTTGCCAGCGATGACCGCACGCCAGTTTCAGTGATGATGACTTCGGAAAATCTGGCGATGCTGCAAGAGCCCGCCGATCTGGACGAGGCCAAGTCGATGATGCGCGCCCGCCGGATCGAAAAGCTTCTGGTGACAGATGGCAACGGCAAACTGACCGGTCTTTTGACCCTGAAAGATACCGAACAGGCAGTGCTGAACCCCACGGCCTGCAAGGATGAGCTGGGACGCCTGCGCGTTGCGGCCGCAAGCTCTGTCGGGGATAGCGGCTTTGCCCGCTCCGAAGAGCTGATTGACGCGGGCGTTGATATTGTTGTTGTAGACACCGCCCATGGCCACTCGGCCGGGGTGATTGATGCGGTGAAACGCATCAAGGCGCAGTATTCCGGTATTCAGGTCATTGCGGGCAATGTCGCCACTGGTGCTGCAACCCAGGCGCTGATTGATGCCGGGGCTGACGCTATCAAGGTAGGGATCGGGCCAGGTTCGATCTGTACCACCCGGATGGTGGCGGGTGTCGGTGTGCCGCAGCTGACCGCGATCATGGATTGCGCTGCTGCTGCCGGTAATATTCCGGTGATTGCCGATGGTGGCATCAAGTTCTCTGGTGATTTTGCCAAGGCGATTGCTGCTGGTGCTTCCTGTGCGATGGTGGGCTCGATGATTGCCGGTACGGATGAATCCCCAGGCGAGGTGATCCTCTATCAGGGGCGTTCGTTCAAATCCTATCGGGGCATGGGCAGCCTTGGCGCCATGGCACGCGGCTCTGCCGATCGCTACTTCCAGAAAGATGCTGCCAGTGACAAGCTGGTACCAGAAGGTATCGAAGGTCAGGTGCCCTACAAAGGGACTGCAAATGCGGTGATCCACCAATTGGTGGGTGGTCTGCGGGCAGCCATGGGCTATACCGGTTGTGCCACTGTGGATGCGATGCGCAAGGATTGTTCCTTTGTGCGCATCACCGGCGCCGGTCTGAAGGAAAGCCACGTGCATGACGTGCAGATCACCCGCGAAAGCCCGAACTACCGTATCGGTTAAATTGATCCGAGCTTCGGTCTCGGACACTCTGAAAGGACTAATGATGAGCGCTTGTATCTTTGGGGCAGGGGCATGACCCCGGCTGCCCGCCAGCAGGCGGCCATCGAAATTCTTGATCTGATCCTGGATGGCGAAGCGGCTGAAAAGGCGCTGACCACTTGGGGGCGGCGCAACCGCTATGCAGGCTCAAAGGATCGCGCCGCCGTGCGCGACCATGTGTTTTCCGCCCTGCGCTGCCGTCGGTCCTTTGCTGTCCTTGGTGGGTCACAAACCGGACGCGGGCTGGTTCTGGGCGCTTTGCGCGCCGACGGAATTGAACCGGCAACGGTTTTTAGCGGACAGGGCTATGGTCCAACGCCACTGACAGAGGCAGAAGCCGAAGACCCGGAAGGGTTTGCTTCGGATGCCGAGCGGCTGGATATTCCCGAATGGATCTGGCCTGGCTTTGCGACCAGTCTTGGCGCAGAAGTCGAGGCCGCAGCAAAAGCACTGCAAACACGCGCTCCGGTGCATTTGCGCGCCAATCTGCTACGCACCACCCGGGACGCGGCAATCGCGGCACTGGCAGAGGAAGGTATCATTTGCCAACCACATGCCGCTAGCGACACTGCACTGGATGTGACTGAAGGCGCGCGCCGTATCCGCAACAGCGAGAGCTTTGCCGAGGGTCTTGTGGAGCTGCAGGATGCCGCCAGTCAGGCGGTTGTTGACCTACTGCCCTTGGCTGATGGTATGCGGGTGCTTGACTATTGTGCGGGCGGTGGCGGCAAGAGCCTTGCTATGGCGGCCCGCGCCAAGATTTCTCTATTTGCCCATGACGCTGATCCAAACCGGATGCAGGACCTGCCTTTGCGCGCTCAGCGTGCGGGGGCCGACATCACCTGTCTGTCAGAGGATGAAGTGACGCGAAAGGCGCCTTTTGATCTGGTGCTTTGTGATGCACCCTGTTCCGGTTCCGGTGCTTGGCGGCGGGCTCCGGAGGGTAAATGGAGCCTTACCCGTGACAAATTGGACCAGATCTGCGCGGCGCAGCGCCAAATCTTGGACGATGCGGCGGCTCTGGTTGGGGCAAAAGGCCATTTGGCCTACGCGACCTGCTCCATGCTGGATGAGGAAAACAGTCAACAAATTCAAGGTTTCTTGGGGCGAAATGAAGGCTGGGTTGAAAGCGATCAGGCTGCTTGGCAAGTGCACAATGGCACGGATGGTTTTTTTGTCACTGTGTTGACGCGCGTAAGCCCCGGTTGTTAGGTATTTCAACGGGAAAGCTACACCTACCTTAACGTGGCTTTAAGACTTTGGCCGCGTTATGGCCGTGTATTCTCCTGAAGATGGAGCCGAAATGTCCGGTCGCCAAAACTCATCTGTGCCAATGCTGAGGGTCTATCAGCCTGAACACGTCCGCCTCGCGGCGACTTTGGCGTTTTCGATCGGGCTGATGGTCGTGCCGACGCTGTTTTCCTGGCCGGAATGGGTCATGCGGGGACTTCTGGCCGTTGGGTTGACGCTTTTGGCGGTCGCGCTGTTGATGGTGTTTCAGGCGCGGTTGCGGGTCAATGCGCGGGCCATGGCAGTGGAGCTGCTGACTGGCTTCATTGAAAAGGATGCAACGCCAAGCTTTGTCACCGATGATGACGGCGGCATTCATGCCTGTAATCAGGCCGCACAGACCCGGTTTCAGGAAGCCGAGCGCGACACCCTAGCGGGAACGCTGCGGTCGGTTCTGGCAAACCCTTCGGCAGTCTTGTTCCGTCTGCAAAGCCGGGCCCGGTTTGAAGGGGCGGCGCGTGAAGACATCGTGACCCGGCGCGGGCATGTGCGCCTTGCGGTGCACCAGATGAATGGCGGGAGCTTTTTATGGCGCGTTGAAGACGTGGTAGAGCGTCAGGGCGGTGGGCGCAGCGCTGAGGCGGTGCCGATCCCGATGATCACCGTCGGGCGCACCGGCGCGGTTCTTTTTATGAACGAGGCATCGCGCAAGCTGATCGGCGAGCGGGTGAAATCCACTGATCGTCTGTTCCCGATGCTCCCGGTTAGCAGTGGCGAAGTTAATACAATCAGCACCAAGACCGGGCCGGTCGATGTTCTGGTGACAGAGCTGAACCGGACCCAGGGCCGCAGTGAACTGTATCTGATGGAGTTCAACAGTTCCGAGGTTCCGGGCCAGCAGGCCAGTTTTGAACATATGCCGGTGCCTTTGATCAAACTGGCGCCATCTGGTGACATTCTGTCGCTGAACAAGATGGCGATGGCGATGCTTGGAGTGGACAGCCGCGAAAACCTGAAACTGTCGCAGATGATGGAGGGGCTCGGCCGTCCGATGTCGGACTGGTTGCGCGATACTGCGGATGGGCTTGCGTCCAATAAATCTGAATTCCTGCGCCTGTCACGGCCTGATAAGGAGGTCTTTGTACAGGTGACACTGACCCGGGCCGTTGAAGAGGGCGCGACAATCCTGATCGCCGTTTTGAACGATGCGACCGAGTTGAAAACCCTAGAAGCGCAGTTCGTTCAGAGTCAGAAAATGCAGGCGATCGGCCAGCTGGCTGGCGGTGTGGCACATGATTTCAACAATCTTCTGACCGCTATTTCAGGTCACTGCGATCTGCTGCTGCTGCGTCACGATCAGGGGGATCAGGATTTCGGGGATCTGATCCAGATCCATGAAAACGCCAACCGGGCGGCGGCACTCGTCAGCCAGCTGTTGGCCTTTTCGCGCAAACAGACATTGCTGCCTGAAGTCCTGGACGTCCGCGACACGCTGTCTGACCTCACACATCTGTTGAACCGTCTGGTTGGTGAAAAGGTCACTTTGACCCTCAGTCATGATCCGGTGATGCGGTCCATCCGGGCCGACAAACGACAATTGGAACAGGTTCTGATGAACTTGGTGGTGAATGCGCGTGATGCGATGCCCAATGGCGGCGAAATTCGCGTCCGCACCGAGGCGGTGACCCTGGACAAGCCGCTGAAGCGTGACCGGGCATCGGTGCCCGAAGGCAACTGGGTCACTGTGAAAGTCAGCGATGAGGGTGTCGGGATTTCGCCAGACAAGATGCAAAAGGTTTTTGAGCCGTTTTATACGACCAAACGCACGGGCGAAGGTACCGGCCTCGGGCTTTCGACAGCCTATGGCATCATCAAACAAACCGGTGGCTATATCTTTGTCGATTCCGTCATCGACAAGGGCACGACGTTTACTCTGTTTTTCCCTGTCTATCAGGAGGGAGCCGACGAGGCTGAGGCGGAAGTTCCTGTTGAAACCCCAAAAGCAGTGCCCGCACCACAACATGGCGAAGGCGTGGTGCTGCTGGTCGAGGATGAAGCCCCTGTTCGGGCCTTCGCCTCGCGGGCTTTGCGGATGCGTGGCTATACCGTTCTGGAGGCTGAATCTGCCGAAGATGCGTTGCGCACGCTTGAAGATCCCGGCCTGACCGTGGATGTTTTTGTGACGGATGTGGTGATGCCGGGGATGGATGGGCCCAGCTGGGTCCGCGAGGCGTTGAAAACCCGGCCGGACACGCGGGTGGTCTTTGTGTCGGGCTATGCCGAAGGGGCCTTTGGTGAGTCAGAACCGGATGTTCCCAATTCCGTCTTCCTGCCAAAACCGTTCTCTTTGAACCAGCTGACCGAAACCGTTCACGCCCAGCTTCACTAGATCCGCGGGGCATGTCCCCTAGACCTGCCATGATGGCACTTGATTGAAGATGTGATCTTGCCTGTTACGGCAGGGCGTCAAACGATACTTTCGTATAGGCTGAATTCATCTGCTTTCTTGCGTCGTAGACGGGATTCGACCTCGGGTGATAGGGCGATAGCCATCTGCGGGCTTACGTTCATTTTTGCCAGTTCAAAATCTACACTCAGTCGCTGTTGTAGGAAGTTTTGAACGCGGGGCTGGTCTTCGTATCGAAACAAATGGTCGACCTTGCAGCCGTTGGGCTGCGGCGCTAAAAATTTGGCCTGACTTCCAACATTGGCGAAACCGGGCTGCTTTCCCTGGCAGTAGGCCAGCACAAAGTCGTCAAAACTGATGTCCTTGGTGGAGTTTGCTTTGCCATCCAAAAAGGGGCGTTGACGAAACCGGTACCAACTGCCCAGCCAGCTGATCGGCTCGCGCATAACCGCTGCCACTTCTAGCTCAACGTTGCAGACCTTCTGGAACATGGGCCGAATCCAGCGATTGTAACGAAACAGCGGGGCATGCTTTAGCTCTGGCGGGTCGGATATGATTAAATCTGCGCGATCTCTCAGGGCGTCCTGATAGGCCGTTGTTCCGGTCTTTGGAACCGAAAGAAGCACCAGTTTTGCGTCGTGAAACACCAGCATAGTTGCCTCCTTGGGGATGAAAGATCGTTTGATAATAGTGTCAAAGCTTTGTTTATCATCGCCCTTCGGATCTGAATAGGCAAAGTTTGTGATTGCTTTGTTCTCTCTTTGGTCCCATAAAGAACAAGAGGCGAACAAAGCAGTGATTGCCGCAAGCGCAGCTCTATGACACATAGAAGGGGACAAGGGACTATGGCGGATCTTTTGACCATGAAAAACAAAGTAAGCGGTGACAAGCAAAAGGCGCTCGATAGCGCGCTTGCACAGATCGAACGGCAATTTGGCAAGGGCTCCATCATGAAGATGGGCGACGGTGCCATTCAGGAAATCGAGGCGAGCTCGACCGGGTCTCTCGGTTTGGATATTGCCTTGGGCATTGGCGGTTTGCCAATGGGCCGGATTATCGAAATTTACGGACCTGAAAGTTCAGGTAAGACGACGCTGACACTGCACTGTGTGGCAGAGCAGCAGAAACTGGGAGGTGTCTGCGCCTTTGTGGATGCTGAGCATGCGCTCGATCCACAATATGCGGCCAAGCTTGGTGTCGATCTGGATGAGCTGCTGATTTCGCAGCCCGACACCGGTGAGCAGGCGCTGGAAATTACCGATACATTGGTGCGGTCCGGTGCTGTGAATATGGTGATTGTCGACTCAGTGGCAGCCCTGACACCCAAATCGGAACTCGAAGGTGACATGGGCGATTCAAGCGTAGGCGTTCAGGCCCGCCTGATGAGCCAAGCCATGCGCAAACTGACTGGCTCCATCAGCCGGTCGAAATGCATGGTGATCTTCATCAACCAGATCCGGATGAAAATCGGTGTGATGTTCGGTTCGCCCGAAACCACAACAGGTGGCAACGCGCTGAAATTCTATTCTTCGGTGCGTCTGGATATTCGCCGTATTGGGGCTGTGAAAGACCGCGATGAGATCGTTGGAAACGCAACGCGCGTCAAAGTGGTGAAAAACAAGGTGGCGCCGCCCTTCAAACAGGTGGAATTCGACATCATGTATGGCGAAGGCATTTCTAAGATGGGCGAATTGCTGGATCTTGGCGTCGCGGCTGGTGTGGTCAATAAATCCGGATCCTGGTTTTCCTACGGGGATGAGCGGATTGGCCAGGGGCGTGAAAACGCCAAACAGTTCCTACGCGATAACCAGGCCACAGCCTATGATATCGAGGATAAGATCCGCGCCGCCCACGGGCTGGAGTTCGACCGCCCCGAAATCGAGGGTGGTGACGATATTCTCGAAGGCTAAGCCTCGGGTATTTTGATCAAATGGATCTAAAGTGAGGACGTGGCTACGGCTGCGTCCTTTTTACGTGGCCGGGGTTGGTGCGGGCTGTGGACAGGGGGGGATTGGAGGGCTAAACCTCTTGGCAACTCTGAACAATGCCCGCAAAGGGATCGCACTCCATGCCGACGCTGAACGAAATCCGCTCTACATTTCTGAACTATTTTGCCAAACATGGCCACGAGGTGGTCGACTCCAGCCCGCTGGTGCCACGCAATGACCCGACCCTGATGTTCACCAACGCAGGCATGGTCCAGTTCAAGAACCTTTTTACCGGGCTAGAAACCCGCGACTATAACCGGGCGACCACCTCGCAGAAATGCGTTCGCGCCGGCGGCAAGCACAATGATCTGGACAACGTCGGCTATACGGCGCGCCACCATACATTCTTTGAAATGCTCGGGAATTTTTCCTTTGGTGACTATTTCAAAGAAGAAGCGATCACCTTTGCCTGGGATCTGATCACCAAAGAATTCGGCATCGATAAGGACCGTCTGCTGACCACGGTCTATCACACCGATGACGAAGCCTTTCAGATCTGGAAGAAACTTGGAGTGCCAGAGGATCGCATCATTCGCATCGCGACCGCCGATAACTTTTGGCAGATGGGGCCAACCGGTCCCTGTGGTCCTTGCACCGAGATCTTTTATGACCACGGCGATCACATCTGGGGTGGCCCTCCCGGCTCTCCCGAAGAAGACGGCGACCGCTTTATCGAGATCTGGAACGTGGTCTTCATGCAGAACGAACAGTTCGCCGATGGCTCCATGGTGCCGCTGGACATGCAGTCCATTGATACCGGCATGGGGTTGGAGCGGATTGGTGCTCTGCTGCAAGGCAGCCATGACAACTACGATACCGATCTGTTTAAATCCTTGATCGAAGCCTCGGCGGATGTGGCCAATTCAGATCCCTACGGTGATCAGAACGTGCATCACCGGGTCATCGCGGACCACCTGCGGTCTACCTCTTTCCTGCTGGCAGATGGCGTTATGCCATCCAATGACGGCCGTGGCTATGTGCTGCGCCGCATCATGCGCCGGGCCATGCGTCATGCTCATCTGTTGGGTGCAAAAGACCCGGTCATGCACCGCCTGGTGCCCGCGCTGGTCCAGCAGATGGGCACCGCCTATCCAGAGCTGGGCCAGGCCCAGGCGATGATCGAAGAAACCCTCAAGCTGGAAGAAACCCGGTTCAAGCAGACGCTTGAGCGCGGCCTTAGGCTGCTTGATGATGAGGTGTCCTCGCTTGCTGACAAGGCACCGCTGCCCGGTGCCGCGGCGTTCAAGCTTTACGACACCTTTGGGTTCCCACTCGATCTGACCCAGGACGCCCTTCGCGAACAGGGGCGCGAAGTAGATACTGACGGTTTCGAAGTTGCCATGGCTGAGCAAAAGGCCAAGGCCCGTGCAGCTTGGGCTGGATCCGGTGATAGTGCCGATAGCGCCATCTGGTTCGATATCGCTGATAAGCACGGCGCCACCGATTTTCTCGGCTATGAGACGGAAACCGCCGAGGGCCAGATTGCCGCTTTGGTAAAAGATGGTGCCGAGGTCAAAGAAGCCGGGCAGGGCGATACGGTGCAGGTGGTGCTGAATCAGACACCCTTTTATGCTGAATCCGGCGGTCAGGTCGGCGACAGTGGTGAAATTCGAGTTGATGGTGGTGTTATCCGGGTGTCGGATACCAAAAAATCTGCAGGTGTCTTTATCCATATGGGTAAAGTCGTTGAAGGTCTGGTGACTGCGGGTGCCCCGGCTCAACTGACTGTCATGCATTCCCGACGCTCTGCTATTCGCGCCAATCACTCGGCCACACATCTGCTGCACGAAGCCCTGCGTGATGCCCTTGGGGATCACGTGGCGCAGCGCGGATCGTTGAATGCTGATGACCGTCTGCGGTTTGATTTTAGCCACAACAAGGCGCTGAGTGATGCCGAAATCGCCCAGGTGTCCGCCGATGTGAATAACTATATCCGTCAGAACACTGCTGTAGAGACCCGGATCATGACGCCGGACGATGCCCGTGGGCTGGGTGCCCAGGCACTGTTTGGGGAGAAATACGGCGACGAAGTGCGTGTCGTGTCGATGGGCCGTGCCGAAACGGGCAAGGGTCATGATGGCGATACCTACTCGATCGAACTTTGTGGTGGCACCCATGTGCGCCAGACGGGTGACATCGGAACTTTTGTCATTTTGGGCGATAGTGCCTCCTCGGCTGGTGTGCGCCGGATCGAAGCCCTGACGGGCGCGGCTGCATTCGAACATCTGGAGCGCGAAGCAGGCCGCATGGCAGAGGTTGCAGGCGTGCTGAAAGCCCAGTCTGGTGAGGTCATGGATCGTCTGAAGGCGCTTATGGATGAGCGCAAGGCCTTGCAAAACGAGGTATCGAACCTGAAGCAACAGATCGCCCTGGGCGGATCTGGTTCCGAAGGTGGGGCCGAGACCAAAGAGATTGGTGGCAAGAAATTCCTTGCACAGGCGCTTCAGGGTGTCTCCGGCAAGGATCTGCGTGGTCTCATTGACGCGCATAAAACCAATATCGGGTCGGGTGTGATCCTGCTGATTGCCGAAGACGACGGAAAGGTTGCGGTGGCGGCTGGTGTAACGGATGATCTGGTCGGTGATGTCTCGGCTGTGGATGTTCTGCGCGCTGCTGTTCCAGCTGTTGGTGGCAAGGGCGGCGGTGGTCGCCCTGACATGGCGCAGGGCGGTGGCAAGGATTTCTCAGGTGCTGAGGCTGCGATTGCGGCAGCCGAAGCCTTTTTGGCCAGCTAAGCCGCTACTGCGACGGGGCATTTCGCCCAACCAGATGTTTCAGTCCGCCCGCCTGCCTTTGGTTCGCGGGCGGCTTTCATTCAAACTGGACCAATTGGTCAAATTGCAATCGACCTCCGGGAAGAAATGCCTATGCTGCTGGCAAGCAAGGCAGTTATCGGAGGATCCCCCATGCCCGCACTTTGGATTGCACATGTCACCGTCACCGACGAAGAGGCCTATGGCAAATACGCCAAACTTGCTGGCCCAGCCATTGCTAAGGCCGGTGGTGAATTCATCGCCCGTGGCGGTCGTTTTGTTCAGCTTGAGGGCAAGGAACGCCCACGCAATGTGGTGGCAAAATTCCCCAGCGTCGAGGCCGCCGTCGACTGCTACAACAGCCCGGAATATCAAGAGGCGCTCGATCATGCCCGTGGTGCCTCTGAGCGCGAACTGATGGTGGTGGAGACCAGCGAATAGTATCTGCTGTCGGCAAGTATTTAATCTAGGATATCCTAGAGGGCACCCGTTTGTGGTGCCCTTTTTGTTTTCCCGTGGCCGGGATTTACATGTTTCTGAGACATAAAAAAGGGCACCACAAACGGGCGCCCTTTCAATGTGTTCAATCAAAGGTCGGATTAACCGTTGCGGGCCATCCGCTTACGCTCATGCGGGTCGAGATAGCGTTTGCGCAGGCGGATCGAATTTGGCGTTACTTCCACCAGCTCGTCGTCGTTGATATAGGCAATCGCCTCTTCCAGAGACAGCGTGACAGGGGTGGTCAATCGCACAGCTTCGTCGGTGCCCGAAGCCCGAACGTTGGTGAGCTTTTTACCCTTCAGCGGGTTCACTTCCAGATCGTTTTCACGGGAGTGTTCACCAATGATCATGCCGGTGTAGACATCGACTTGTGAGCCGATGAACATCTTGCCGCGATCTTCCAGGTTCCACAGCGCATAGGCCACGGACTGGCCGCTTTCCATGGACAGCAAAACACCAGCGCGACGACCCGGGATAGAGCCCTTATGCGGAGCCCAGCCGTGGAAGACGCGGTTCAACACGCCTGTACCGCGCGTGTCGGTCAGGAACTCACCGTGATAGCCGATCAGGCCGCGCGACGGCACATGAGCGATGATACGGGTCTTGCCGGCACCGGCAGGACGCATTTCGACCAGCTCACCCTTGCGGGCACCGGTGATTTTCTCGATGACTGCACCGGAGTATTCGTCATCCACGTCGATGGTTGCTTCTTCGATTGGCTCCATGCGGACGCCATCGACTTCTTTCATCAGAACCTGTGGGCGCGAGATCGACAACTCAAAGCCTTCGCGACGCATGTTCTCGATCAGAACACCCATCTGGAGTTCGCCACGACCGGCGACTTCAAAGGCATCCCCACCGGGAGTGTCGGTGATTTTGATTGCGACGTTGCCTTCGGCTTCTTTCATCAGGCGGTCACGGATGACGCGCGACTGAACCTTTTTACCGTCACGACCTGCCAGGGGGCTGTCGTTGATGCCAAAGGTCACGGTGATGGTGGGTGGATCAATCGGCTGCGCTTCCAGGGGTTCTTCCACGGCCAGGGCACAGATGGTGTCGGCCACGGTTGCTTTGGACATGCCGGCAAGCGAGACGATATCGCCAGCCTGGGCTTCATCGATGTCCTGCTGGGCCAAGCCACGGAAGGCCTGAATTTTGGTGACGCGGAACTGTTCGATCTTTTGGCCGATGCGGGACAGGGCCTGCACGGTCGCGCCAACCTTCAGGGTGCCAGTCTCAACACGGCCGGTCAGCAGACGGCCAACAAAGGGGTCAGAGCCCAGTGTTGTAGCCAGCATGCGGAAATCTTCGTTCTGGTGCTTGATCTGCTTTGGCTCTGGCACGTGGTTCACGATAAGATTGAACAGTGCGTGCAGATCCTTGCGGGGACCGTCGAGTTCTGCATCGGCCCAGCCAGAGCGGCCAGAAGCATACATATGTGGGAAGTCGAGCTGATCTTCGGTGGCGTCAAGCGAGGCAAAGAGGTCAAAGCACTCATCTAGGGCACGGTCAGGCTCGGCGTCACCTTTGTCGACCTTGTTCAGCACCACAATGGGGCGCAGACCCAGGGCCAAGGCCTTGGAGGTCACGAATTTGGTCTGTGGCATCGGGCCTTCGGCAGCATCCACCAGCAGGACAACACCGTCTACCATCGACAAGATACGCTCAACTTCGCCACCAAAGTCGGCGTGGCCGGGGGTGTCTACGATGTTGATACGGGTGCCGTTCCATTCCACCGAGGTGGGTTTGGCAAAGATGGTAATGCCCCGTTCGCGTTCCAGGTCGTCGCTGTCCATGGCACGTTCTGCCACAGCCTGGTTTTCGCGAAAGGCGCCGGATTGTTTCAGAAGCTCATCGACCAGGGTGGTTTTCCCGTGGTCCACGTGAGCAATGATCGCAATGTTGCGCATGTCCATGACGTCGTCAGCCTTTGTAAGGAAGTTGCGCCGCCCATAGCCCGATACAGCGCCAAAGGCCAGCAGAAATGCGCTCTAAACCGGTTCAACTGCAAAAGCTGCAACTCTGCCGCAGGTTTGAAGGCTATTTTGGCTTCGTAGGGAATTCTTCAGTGGGTAGAAGAATTCGAGAACAGATGAATGACCAAAACGCCAGTTACGATCAATCCGATGCCCAACATCGCCGGAAGATCCAGTTTTTGACCAAACACAACTAGACCAATGAGGGCGATCAGCACAATGCCGACCCCGGCCCAAATCGCGTAGACGATGCCGACCGGCATATATTTCAGGGTCTGTCCCAAAAGGTAGAAGGAGATACCGTAGGAGAGAAGTACTAGCAGCGAAGGTCCCAGCCGGGTGAATTGCTGACTGGCCTGCACGGCAGTGGTGCCGATGGTTTCAGCGATAACCGCGAGAGCAAGGTAGATATAGTGAACAGGCATCGTCGCATCCTTTGGATAGGCACGGAGGTGGGAAGGCGTCTGCTGGCCTCTTTGCATGAGCCAGCGCATCTTAGCAATTGCCTCCGTTGATCTCGGCCTGCATCTGTTCGACGCTGTCTGTTGCGCTCGCTGTACCCAGCCAGTCAGCTTTCTCAGGGAGATCGCCAGACGGTTCGAAGACTTCTGGTGTTGCAGGGGTGAACAGGTACCTGTGCGGTCGGTGGTGTCGACGTTTTGCGCAAGTGCAGGTAGGTCGACGCCAAGACTGGAACGCCTTCAGTTTTTCATACCTCACGGTTCTGGCCCCAGGGACCCCAAGACCTCGGGGGTGATTTTCTCGGCGCTGGTTGGGCTGGTCTGCATCGTGTTTTTGTTAGGAGTTGACTACCTATGTGTCGCTGGGCTGCCTATCTCGGATCGCCGATTTTTCTAGAAGACATCATATCGCGCCCGGGTCACTCCCTGGTCGCCCAGAGCCAGGAAGCCACAGAGTGCAAGACAAGTACCAATGGTGATGGGTTTGGCGTTGCCTGGTACGGCCACAAAGAGCAGCCAGGGCTGTATCGCGATGTTTATCCTGCTTGGTCCGATACCAACCTTCGCGCCGTGGCGCAGCAGGTGAAATCCGGCCTGTTCCTATCGCATGTACGTGCCTCCACCGGATCGGCCATAAGCCGGAACAATTGCCATCCTTTCGCTGCAGACCGCTGGACGTTCATGCACAACGGACAGATCGGTGGCTTTGAGAATTTTCGACGCTACGCCGATATGTGTGTCCCGGATGAGCTCTATAGCCATCGCAAAGGGGCTACCGATAGCGAAGTCTTGTTTCTGATTGCTCTCAAGGAGGGGCTGGACCGCGACCCACTGGTTGCCCTGGAACGGGCTGTTGCCAAGATGGAAGCCTTGTCACGCAGTCGTGGAACAACACCGCACATGCGGCTCTCGGCAGCGTTGTCAGATGGTCATGCTCTTTATGCAGCGCGCTATTCCTCAGATCATTTGGCGCCGTCGCTTTACTATCGCTGGAGTGAAACCCATCAAGGCTGGGCTGTGGTCTCGGAGCCTTTGGAGCAGGACCAGGCCGGGTGGCAGGAATTGAAACCGGGTGAATTCCTGACCCTTACCCGTTCCGGAGTACAAGTCTGCCCCTTTGATCCGGCCCTTTGATCCGGATAGTCACGAAGTTGACCAAATCTGCGAAGACTGACCAGCAGTTTCCGTAGGCGGACCGGAGCTTCAGCAGCTGTGAGGCGAAGGGGCCAAGCGGAACGCCGTCTTCTAAAGATTGCATTTTCACGATCTGGCGCGCAATTCTTCCACGAGGCGGATTGATCCTAATTTTATGGGCCTTTGATGATTGGAGCGCCACGTTGTTCTCCGTTTTGGCCGGAACTGTGGCCGGAAAAATGTATTTCAGTAACGTATTATGAACTTTCGCCAGCATAACTGCTTTGGAAGGCGGATCTATGCGGCATCTGATTTTTTGTTCCCTGGCGTTTTTGTCGATGCTTCTGGCCCCGGTTCTGGTGCTGTTCGGAAGCAATTCCCTGCGGGCTGGTGAACCAGTGCTGGTTGTGACCCTCCCCTGGGGGCCAAGTGCTGCTTCGATCGTCTCAAGCGCGGGACTGTTCGAAATCTCGCCGGAAACAGCGCCTTTTGGGGCGTTGACGGTTTTAACAAATCCCGCTGATGCCAAACGGCTTAGGGAAAATGGTGCCTGGTTTGTTTTGGATGGGAAAACGGTTGCACAGCTTTGTGCGCAATAGCTAGAGGATAGGCGGTTCAATGCGTGAACTTGACCAGAATGAGAATATGGCAGGTCGCTCGGGTCAGCGGCAATTTCAGATCGTTGCGATCTGGGCCTTGATGCCGGCGCCGACACTGGTTGCCCTATTTTTGAACCCGGCAATGGACTGGTATGTCCTGACCGCGCTCAGCCTCGCAGTTGGCGGGCTGGCTTATCTAACGCAGAAGATGCCCGAAACACAGCGAGACTTTGTTCTGGCCTTTTGCTTTGTCGCCCATAGTGTGCTGTTTTCGACTTCATTTACCGGGCACGCCTGGCAAATTGACAGCCACATGATGTATTTTGCTGTTCTGGCAGTGGTTTCAACCCTGTCCAATCCGGCCGCCATGCTGTTTGCCGCCGGACTGATTGCCGTGCATCATATCTCCTTTAGCCTGTTGCTTCCCACGCTGGTCTATCCGGGCGGGACACTGATGGACAACCTGTACCGAACCGTTCTTCATGCTGTTATCGTGGTGATGGAAACTGCCATCTTGTTGATCAGCATGCTGCAGCGTCGTGCTGCGGATGCCGCCCTTGAACAACAGCAAGTCGCGGTGCGCGAACAGGCAGAAAAGGCCGAACACGCCCAGGATGAAGCGCTGCGCAGCAAGCAGGATACTGAAAATGTCGTAACCGTAGTGGGCACCAGCCTGCAGCGCATGTCTGCAGGTGAGCTTTGCGCCCATATCGACACGGCTTTCCCCAGTGAATACGAAGCCCTGCGTAATAACTTCAACAGCTTGTCTGAAAGTCTGACCGGCAGCCTTGGCCTTGCGGTATCGATTTCCGGTGAATTCCGCAGCAATGCGGAATCGGTATCTGAATCAGTCCAAAGCCTGTCTGCCCGGACCGAGTCACAGGCGGCGACATTGACGCAGACCACATCTGCCCTGACCGAGCTGAGCGAATCCGTCAAGAAAAGTGCAGAGGATTCGTCGCAGGCGGCAAGCAATGCGCGCACGGCCTATGATGGTGCTTTGAAGAATGGCGAGCTGATGGCCAAAGCTGTCGACGCCATGGGCAGCATCGAGAAATCTTCTGGAGAGATCTCGACTATTATCAATGTGATCGAAGATATTTCCTTTCAGACCAACCTGCTGGCCCTGAATGCCGGGGTCGAGGCCGCAAGAGCCGGCGAAAGCGGTCGCGGATTTGCTGTTGTGGCGGCCGAAGTGCGTGCCCTGGCGCAGCGCACGGCGACCGCCGCCAATGAGGTGAAATCACTGATCAGTACCAGCGCGTCACAGGTTCAGGATGGATCTGAACTGGTCAATCAGGCAGGCGAGGCGCTGCAGGATATCGTGACAGGTGTTTCGGATACCAACCGGTTGATCGAAGCCATTTCGGGAACAGCGGCTGAACAGGCGTCGGCCTTGTCGGAAATGGCCACCGCCCTAGGCACGCTGGACGGGGCAACACAGACAAATGCGGCTATGGTCGAAGAGATGACCGCGATGAGCATGACCATGGATGAAAAAGCCCGCGAGCTTGCGGGAAGCCTGTCTAACTTTCAATTGGAAGAGAGTGCTGCTGTGTCATGGTCAGCCGCCGAAGGAGACCAGCTAAGAGCTTTCGGATAAAGACATCTGTCGGTGTGAGACATGAGGAGCGCGCTGCGCAAAATAGAGTGGGAGCCTGTTTCAGGCTCCCATTTTGTTTGAGAGTTTTTGCGCAGGCGTAAATTCAGCCAAAGGCGATGGCATTTCTATCAATGTTCACTCAGCCAATGGCGCGATGGCAATCGATCTAGTGACGGCCAGCGGCTTTGAACCAGGGGGTGATTTCTGCGCGTACATAGTTCCAGACCTCTGGTGCACCACGGCTGACTTTGACGCCAACGCGGGCCTCGACTTGTGCCAGTGAGACGTCATAGTCGATCCAGCTGCCGCCACCATTCAGAAGATTCAACAGAACCGGCTGTACGCGATCAATGGATTTCGCAAAGACAGCATCAGGGCTTTCAGCGGCTTCAAACTCTGTCCAGATCTGGTGAAAGACACGGCCCTGATCGCTGGGAAGCAAGCCAAATAGACGCTCTGCGGCCAGCTGTTCCCGGACCTCTTGCGCAGCCTGCACAGCTGGATCCTGTGCCCCGTGGATGGGGGTGTCACCAGCGTCTATCTCCACGATGTCATGCAACAGCAGCATGTGCAGGACCCGCGCAATGTCGATCTCCTCGTGGGCGTGCTCTCCCAAAATCCAAGCATATAGCATGATGTGCCAGCTGTGCTCGGCAGAGTTTTCAGCCCGTGAGCCATCGCCAATCCGGGTGGCTCGTTCAATACCTTTCAGGGCATCGGCCTGGTTCAGAAATGGCAAATGACTGTCGAGGCCGGTGCTATCCTGAGCAACGGTTTCTCCGAGCAGATCAAGCGCATGATAAAAGGCATGGGGGAACCCATGTTGCAGGGCGGCAGCCCGCCCGCCAAACAGGTTCTCGCGCACGACGACGATATGGTCGGGCAATGGGCTTGCGCCATAAAGCGTCTGAAAAATCGGTTGGCAGTGATCTAGACGTTTGGCAAACAGCGCGTCAGCGCTTTCGCTGGCTTCGAACTCTGACCAAAGTGCTTGTAATCTGTCGCCCTGATCTGGCGGCAGAAGTCCAAAAAGCCGGGTGGCCGCAGCCTGTTCCGCCTGCGCAACCGCTGTCCAGTCTACGGCATCACTGATCGGGTGATCACCGGCGTCAATTTCAACCAGATCATGTAGCAAAAGCATTTGTATGACACGGGTGATATCAACGTCCAGATCGGCAAATGGCGCCAGAACAAGCGCATAGAGCGCCAGATGCCAGCTGTGTTCCGCTGAGTTTTCACGTCTGGAACAGTCCAGGATCAGGTTTTGGCGTTCAATGCCACGTAGTTTGTCGGCTTCCAGCAAAAAGGCAAACTGAGCCCTGATCCGATCGCTCATTCGCGCGCTTTCTGTTCGAGATCTTTTTGAACCCTGGAGAGCTTGTCTGCAATGAATTCGCGGGCTTTTCGTTCGGCAAGCCGCACTCGCATTTCCGTCAGAAATGCTTCTTCCAGAGATTGCGAGGCCGCCCCAAGCACCTGGGCGACCTCCATGTAGAACCGATCCTCGCCGATGGCGTCTTGGACCTTGAGCGTATCGATAGCCAGTTTCTCACCCAGCGTTTCGATGGTTCCCATTATCTGCTGTTCTCCGTCAAACGGCGTTTCACGTAGTCGGTGGTGTGAGTCATCAGCGTATCCATGTGCTCACCCTGGAAGAAGTGATCAGCCCCTTCGACCTCGGTATGAGTGATGGTGATACCCTTTTGTTCGTGCAGCTTGTTCACCAGACCGACGGTATCCGCAGGGGGGGCTACACGGTCGGCGGTACCATTGATGATCAATCCAGAAGCCGGGCAGGGTGCCAGGAAAGAAAAGTCATACATATTGGCGGGCGGTGCGACCGAGATGAATCCGGTGATTTCGGGTCGGCGCATCAAAAGCTGCATGCCGATCCAGGCGCCGAACGAGAAACCCGCAACCCAGCAATGCTTGGAGTTGTTGTTCATCGATTGCAGGTAGTCCAGTGCGGAGGCCGCGTCGGACAGCTCACCAATACCCTGATCATATTCGCCCTGCGACCGACCTACGCCACGGAAATTGAACCGAAGAACGGTGAATCCCATATTGTAGAATGCATAGTGCAGATTGTAGACGACCTTGTTGTTCATCGTGCCACCGAACTGCGGATGCGGATGCAGAACGATTGCGATGGGGGCGTCTTTTTCTTTTTGCGGGTGATAGCGGCCTTCCAGGCGGCCTTCGGGTCCGGGAAAAATGACCTCAGGCATGGGTGGGTGGATCCTACTCTTATTTCTGCAGATGCTGTTCAGGAATACTTGACGAATTCCATCAGTCATCTTAGAACAATTCTAATTGCTGGCGCAGGCCATTGCATTGCACCGTCAAGCTGAGATACGCATTCGCGCGTTCAAGGTCAATGTTTACGCGGCTGATCTGGCTGTTTGGAGAGATGGAAAGATGAAGCTTTCTACCAAAGGGCGTTATGCCATGGTCGCGTTGACGGATATCGCGCTGCAGCCAGAGGGCTCTTTGGTGGTGCTTGGCGACATCTCCAAACGACAGGATGTCTCGCTGCCCTATCTGGAGCAGCTCTTTGTCAAACTGCGCCGGGCTGGGCTTGTGGCCTCGGTACGTGGCCCAGGCGGCGGCTATCGTCTGGCGCGCCCAGCCTCGGAAATTCGCGTGGTTGATATCCTGAGTGCCGTGGATGAAACCGTCGACGCGATGCACAAAGGGGCAGGGGCTTCGGGGGCGACCAGTGGTAGTCGCGCGCAATCGCTGACAAATCGCCTTTGGGAAAGCCTGAGCGCACATGTCTATGTGTTTTTACATCAGACGCGCCTGTCGGATGTGATTCAAAATGATCTGGCGCCCTGTCCGGCGGTGCCGAACCTGTTTTCCGTAGTGGATGCGGAAGAAGACGCGAAGTAACGGATCTTGATCTTACCGCCGACAAAACGGCATGTGGTGCAGGGTTTGGTGATTGAGGCCGATCGGGAAAGTTGAACGGGAAAACATGACTCTATGACGCGGGTTTATCTGGATCATAACGCAACGACACCGCTTTGCGCCGACGCGCGTCAGGCGATGATTGCGGCTATGGATGTCTGTGGCAACCCGTCATCGGTCCATGCCGAAGGGCGTGCGGCCACGGCTGTTGTCGAGCGGGCCCGCGCGCAAGTCTCGGCCGCCCTTGGTGCCGATGGGGCAGATATCGTTTTCACGTCGGGTTCAACCGAGGGCGCTTCACTCGCTTTGGCTGGGCGTGATCTGCATGGTGCTGCGATTGAGCATGATGCCGTAAGATCTTGGATAAATGAGGATATATCGGTTTCACCCAAAGGGGTGGTCAAGGTTCAGGTGCCTGAAGAGGCGACCTTGCAATTGGCCAATTCCGAAACCGGGGTTATTCAAGACCTGCCACAGGGCCTTGCGGTCAGCGACGTAACGCAGGCCTTTGGCAAGCTACCGCTGGCCTTTAATTGGCTGGGCGTGCAGATGGCGCTTGTTTCGGCGCATAAGCTGGGTGGCCCCAAGGGCATCGGCGCAGTTGTGATGAAACGGGGCACTGATCTGGCCGCACAGATCCGCGGTGGCGGTCAGGAAATGGGCCGACGGTCCGGCACTGAAAACGTCATAGGCATTGCCGGTTTTGGAGCCGCTGCCGAAGCAGCAGCCAAACAATTGGCGGATGGTACCTGGGAACAGGTGCAGATGCTGCGGGATCTGATGGAAGAAGCCCTTGTGGCTGGCGCCCCAGAGCTTATTTGTGTTGCAAAAGGTGCTGCGCGTTTGCCGAACACCAGTTGCTTTGCGGTACCCGGCTGGAAAGGGGAAACCCAGGTGATGCAGATGGATCTAGCTGGCTTTGCCATCAGTGCCGGATCTGCCTGTTCCAGCGGCAAGGTGCGCGCCAGTGCGGTGCTCACTGCGATGGGATTTGATGAAGAAACCGCCCAGGGTGCCGTGCGCGTCTCCCTTGGGGCTGAAACAACAAAAGATGATGTGCTGCGCTTTGCTGAAGCGTGGCTCCAGAAACACAAGAAACACTGCGCCCGCGTGGCGTGACTGCAGGAGAAAATCATGGCCGCTTTGGACCAGACCCAAGTCAAGGAAGGTGTTGACCAGGAAACCGTGGATGCGGTGGCCGAGGTCAGCACATATAAATACGGCTGGGAAACCGATATCGAGATGGAATATGCCCCCAAGGGCCTGACCACCGATATCGTTCGCCTGATCTCGGAAAAGAACGAAGAGCCCGAGTGGATGCTGAACTGGCGGCTTGAGGCCTATGATCGCTGGCTGCAAAAAGAAGAGCCGACCTGGGCCATGGTCGACTACCCGGAAATCGATTTCCAGGACCAGTATTACTATGCCCGCCCCAAATCCATGGAAGTGAAGCCCAAATCCCTGGACGAGGTAGACCCCAAGCTGCTGGATACTTACAAAAAGCTTGGTATCCCATTGAAAGAGCAGATGATCCTTGCTGGTGTTGAGGGGGCCGAAGACATGCCCGCCGAGGGTCGTAAGGTTGCTGTTGATGCGGTGTTTGACTCCGTTTCCGTTGGCACCACCTTCCAGGCAGAGCTGAAAAAGGCCGGCGTGATCTTTTGCTCCATCTCAGAGGCGATCAGGGAACACCCAGAGCTGGTAAAGAAATACCTCGGCACCGTGGTTCCGGTTTCCGATAACTTCTATGCGACGCTGAACTCTGCTGTGTTCTCGGATGGCTCTTTTGTCTATATCCCACCGGGTGTGCGCTGCCCAATGGAGCTGAGCACCTATTTCCGTATCAATGCGGAAAACACTGGCCAGTTTGAACGCACCCTGATCATCGCCGACAAGGGGTCGTACGTGAGCTACCTTGAAGGCTGCACTGCACCTGCGCGTGATATCGCCCAGCTGCACGCAGCTGTGGTCGAGATCATCATCGAAGAAGATGCCGAGGTGAAATATTCCACCGTGCAGAACTGGTATCCCGGTGATGAGAACGGCAAGGGTGGCATCTACAACTTTGTTACCAAACGTGCCGACTGTCGGGGTGATCGCGCTAAAATCATGTGGACCCAGGTCGAAACCGGTTCTGCCGTAACCTGGAAGTATCCATCCTGCATCCTGCGCGGGGCTGAAAGCCAAGGCGAGTTCTATTCGATCGCCATTGCCAATAATATGCAGCAGGCCGATACCGGCACCAAGATGGTGCACCTGGGCAAAAACACCAAATCACGGATCGTTTCCAAAGGCATCTCTGCCGGCAAGGCGCAGAACACCTATCGGGGGCTGGTCTCCATGCATCCCAAGGCGAAAAACAGCCGCAACTTTACCCAATGTGACAGCTTGTTGATCGGCGACAAATGTGGGGCCCACACAGTGCCTTATATCGAGGTGAAGAATAACTCATCTCGGGTCGAGCACGAGGCGACAACCTCCAAAGTGGATGACGAGCAGCTGTTCTACTGCCGCCAGCGTGGCATCGGCGAAGAAGATGCGGTGGCCCTGGTGGTCAACGGATTCTGCAAGGACGTGCTGCAAGCGCTGCCAATGGAGTTCGCCATGGAAGCCCAGCAACTGGTCGCTATCTCGCTGGAAGGGTCTGTGGGCTGATGCAGCAGGTGCTCAGTATATTGATTTCAGGACTGATCTTCTGGGCGCTTTACAGCTTTGCCCAGACCGGTGAGTTCTCGGTTGATGCACTGCGTGCCCACTCCATGACTGCCATCATCTTTGTTTTAGCTTTTGGGCTTGTGAAAGCAGCAATAGCCTTTGCTCGGAGGAACGATAAATGATCGTTACAACCACCCCTTCCGTCGAAGGCTACCAGATTGCCGAATACAAAGGAATCGTCGTGGGCGAGGCCATCATGGGCGCCAATGTGGTGCGTGATGTCTTTGCCTCGATCACCGATATCGTCGGCGGTCGTTCTGGTGCCTATGAAGGCAAACTGCAGGACGCGCGTGAAACCGCGCTGGCAGAACTGGAAGAGCGCGCCCGTGAAAAGGGCGCCAATGCCGTCGTCGGCGTGGACCTTGATTATGAGGTCGTTGGTAATTCGATGTTGATGGTTTCCGCCAGCGGCACGGCCGTTGTGATTGGATAGAAATTCGCCCCCGTAAGGGGGCTTGAAATAACGCGGGCCCGGTGCCCACCAGATATGTAAACGAGGAAAAAATGCTCGAAATCAAAAACCTGCACGTCAAACTTGAAGACGAAGACAAGCAGATCCTAAAGGGTCTCGACCTCAAGGTGGAGGCCGGTAAGGTGCATGCTATCATGGGGCCAAACGGTTCTGGAAAATCGACACTGTCTTATGTTCTGTCCGGTCGTGATGGCTATGAAGTCACCGAGGGTAGCGCCACGCTGGACGGTGAGGACCTGTTGGAGCTGGACCCAGAAGAGCGCGCGGCATTGGGTGTGTTCTTGGCGTTTCAATACCCGGTGGAAATTCCCGGTGTTGGCAATATGACCTTCCTGCGCACCGCGGTAAATTCACAGCGCAAAGCGCGCGGCGAAGAAGAAATGTCGGCAGCCGAATTCCTGAAAATGGTGCGTGCGAAGGCCAAGGAATTGAAGATCGACGCGGATATGTTGAAACGTCCGGTCAATGTTGGCTTCTCCGGTGGCGAGAAAAAGCGGAATGAAATTCTGCAGATGGCCATGCTTGAGCCGAAGATGTGCATTCTGGATGAAACAGACTCCGGTCTGGATGTCGATGCGATGAAACTGGTCGCCGATGGCGTCAACGCCCTGCGTGACGAGGGCCGTGGCTTCCTAGTGATCACTCACTATCAGCGCCTGCTGGACCACATCAAACCCGATGTCGTGCACATTCTGGCCAATGGTCGCATCGTCAAGACCGGCGGCCCGGAACTGGCACTCGAAGTCGAAAACAACGGCTATGCCGGCATCTTGGCAGAGGTTGCATAAGATGGCATTGGCAGATGTGAAACAAACCGCAACCGAGGCGCGGCTCGCTGCGCTGACCCTGCCCGAAGGCGGCTGCCTCGAGACAGCGCGTCATGCAGCCCTGTCGCGGGTCCAGACCATGGGTCTGCCTGGTCGGCGAGACGAGTATTGGAAATACACCCGGCCCGATACACTGACCGCAGCTGAGGTGAGCAAGGCCACTGTCTTTGCGACCGATGAAGAGCCAATGTTCAATGAATTTGACCGTTTGCGGGTCGTTTTTGTGGATGGTGTCTTTGATCCAGAAGCCTCTGATGATCTGAGCCTTGAAGGTGTCACGATTGACCGGATCGCAGATATCTGCGGCAAGGACATCCATTGGGCCAAGGATCTTTATGGCGTGCTTGAGGCGCGTGGTCAAAACCCGGTGGAACGCCCTCTGGCGGCGCTCAACACTGCCTTTGCACAGGATGGTGTTGCCATCCATGTGACTGGGAAGCCTTCGAAGCCGATCAACTTGGTCTATGTGCATTCGGATGAAATGTCCGATGCCATTCTGCACCACGTGATCCGGGTCGAATCTGGTGCCGAAGTCACCATTTTGGAAAACGGCCCAGCTGCCTCGCGGTTCAACAAATGTATGGAGATCGATGTCGCCGACACCGGCAAATTGCATCTGGTACGTGCACAGGGGCGCGACCACGAACGCCGCGCGGCCACGCATATGTTCGCGCGTCTCGGCACGGAATCGGTGTTCAAAAGCTTCACGCTGACCGTCAACGGTGTTCTGACCCGGAACGAGGCTGTGATCGAGCTACTGGGTGATGACGCCATTGCCCATATTGCAGGCGCTTGCGTCGGAGATGGTGATTTCCATCACGATGACACGGTGTTCATCACTCATGATGCGGTCAATTGCGAAAGCCGTCAGGTGTTCAAAAAGGTGCTGCGCAATGGCGCCACTGGTGTTTTTCAGGGCAAGATCCTGGTCAAAGAGGGCGCGCAGAAAACCGATGGCTATCAGATCAGCCAATCGCTTTTGCTGGATGACGACAGCCAGTTCCTCGCCAAGCCCGAGCTTGAGATCTACGCCGATGACGTGATCTGCTCGCATGGCTCCACCACTGGTGCAATTGACGAAGAAGCCCTGTTCTATCTGCGTTCGCGCGGGGTCCCGACAGGCGAGGCGACGGATCTTTTGACCCTGGCCTTTCTGGCAGAGGCTGTGGACGAGGTCGAAGACCCCGAAATCGCCGCCTCCATCGTTGCCCGCCTCGAAGGCTGGCTGTCGCGGCGTCGCTAATGCCTGTCACTCAGGATATCATTGCGACCTATCGGGGGCCGCGCCGCGTCGTTGCGCGGCTCCTGGCAATGGGACAACGCGAAGACCGTCTGCTTGCCATCGTGATGGCTGGCTGTTCTTTGATGTTCGTCTCTCGCATGCCCAGTTTGGCTCGTGAGGCGCATCTGACCGGGCAGGAGCAGAACATGCTGATGGGCGGTGCCTTGTTGGGGATCATCTTCATCGCCCCGCTAGCGCTTTATAGCCTTGCTTGGATCTTTCACCTGCTGGCCCGTGCAGCGCGCGGTACCGGTGACAGCTATGCTGCCCGGCTGGTTCTGTTCTGGTCCTTTTTGGCAGCCAGCCCACTGATGTTGCTGAATGGTCTAGTTGCCGGAATGGTCGGGCCAGGACCTGGTCTGACATTGGTCGGGGGGCTTTGGGCCGCGGTGTTTTTCTGGTTTTGGAGCGCAGGAATGTATCAGGCCTATTGGGGTAAGCCGCAGGTGACCGCATGAGGTTTTTGTGGTCTTTCCTGGTGTTGACCCTGCGCCAGCCAGGCGTTGCCGCCCGCAACATCCTGTTGCGTCAATGGCCGTCTGAGGCGGTCTGGACTGGGCTGTTTCTGGCGATAACCCTTAACACCTTCTCCTATACTCTGCTGAACTACTGGTATCCGCTGGTAGATGAGCTGTCATTCTTGAACTTTTCGACCGGGACCTATCTCGGAATATCCGCGTTGATGAGCCTTGGCTTTGCAGCGACGCTTTCGATTGGCGGACGTTTTCTTGGCGGCACTGGTCGGTTCATGCCGATGCTGACATTGCTGGTCTGGCTGCAACTGGTCCAGATGGTGGTGCAGACGATGCTGATTGCTGTGACGGTTCTGTCACCTGCGCTTGGCAGCTTGCTCAGCCTGATCGCCAATGTCTTTTTGTTCTTTGTCTTGTTGAACTTTGTCAATGAAGCGCATGGCTTTGCCTCCCTTTGGCGGGCTCTTGCGGTGGTTGTCATGGCGACCATTCTGGTGTTCTTTGCCATGATCTTTGTCGTTGGCCTGATCGGCCCTGATACCATTGGACTGCCTGAAAATGTATGATTTAGAAAAAATCCGTGGCGACTTTCCCATCCTGTCCCGGCAGGTCAATGGCAAGCCGCTGACCTATCTGGACAATGGCGCCTCTGCTCAGAAGCCCAATGTGGTCATTGAGGCAATCAATCAAGCCTATTCGCATGAGTATTCCAATGTTCACAGGGGCTTGCACTACCTTTCGAACCTTGCGACCGAGAAATACGAAGGCGTGCGTGGGACCATTGCCAAGTTCCTGAATGCCGCCAGCGAAGACAGTATTGTGCTTAACTCCGGCACCACAGAGGGCATCAATATGGTGGCCTACAGCTGGGCAATGCCGCGCTTGGAGGCAGGAGATGAAATCCTGCTGTCGGTGATGGAACACCATGCCAATATTGTACCTTGGCATTTCCTGCGTGAACGCCAGGGTGTGATTTTGAAATGGGTGGATACCGCACTCGACGGTAGCCTTGACCCTCAGGCGGTGATCGATGCTATCGGGCCGAAAACCAAACTGGTGGCGATTACCCAATGTTCCAATGTGTTGGGAACCGTCGTCGATGTAAAAACCATCACGGCTGGTGCTCACGCAAAGGGCGTTCCGGTTCTGGTGGATGGGTCGCAAAGTGCCGTTCACATGCCGGTTGATGTGCAGGACATCGGGTGCGATTTCTTCGCAATCACCGGACACAAGCTCTACGGGCCTTCAGGATCCGGGGCAATCTATGTGCATCCCGACCGCATGGCTGAGATGCGGCCCTTTCTTGGGGGCGGTGATATGATCAAGGAAGTCACCAAGGACGCCGTGGTCTATAATGACCCTCCGATGAAATTTGAGGCCGGTACACCGGGCATCGTACAGACCATCGGTTTTGGCGTTGCATTGGATTACATGATGTCTCTGGGTATGGAAAACATTGCCGCCCATGAGGCTGGGCTGCGCGACTATGCAGGTGCCAAGTTCGCTGGTCTAAATTGGTTGAATGTTCAAGGTCAAGCTTCTGGGAAGGCAGCAATTTTTAGCTTCACCATGGAAGGCGCAGCGCATGCCCATGACATCTCGACCATATTGGACAAGAAAGGTGTCGCCGTTCGCGCTGGCCACCATTGTGCCGGGCCTTTGATGGAACATCTTGGTGTTTCTGCAACCTGCCGGGCTTCCTTTGGGCTTTATAACACCAAAGCGGAAATCGACACGTTGATCGACGCACTTGAGTTGGCGCATGATCTCTTTGCGTAAATCTGTGGATCAGTTGACAGTGAAACGTTGAAAACAAAGAGGGAGAGCAAAATTGGCTCTCCCTCTTGTCTTTTTCTCAACAGTTTAAGCGCCGAGGTGGATGTTGAATTTCCCCCGGATAGCCAGATCAAGTTCCGGGTCGAACCGGGCGGCGGAGCGTTCTGACAGGATCTTCTCTTTTCGGGTTTTGGCTTTTTGCAGCAGGTCAGGCTTGTCCATTTCCGCCCATTCCTTGGGAGAGGTGCGGTCGCCAAGGGTCGGATAGACATAGTCCGCTTGCATACGACCCAGGGTTTGTTCGGTGCCAAGGTAATGCCCGGTTCCGCCGAGACAAACTTCGGCGATCTGGTCTAGCGCCAGGGTTTCGTCGGTCACTTCGATCCCGCGAACGCAGCGCAGGGCCTGACCAATAAGATCATCGCCCAGGATCAGGGATTCATGACAGAAACCCAACAGAGACGCATGCATGCCTGCGGCTTCATAGACCATGTTCAGACCGGATAACCCGGCCATGACGTTGGAACACATCTGCTCCCATCCAGCCTGCATGTCCGGGAGTTTGGAGTCACTAGCCCCGGCGGCGGCACCGCCTGGCAATCCATAGAATTTGTGCATCTGGGCGCAGCCGGCCGTCAGGAGAGCCTGTTCTCCGGATCCCATGGTCATGGCCCCGGTACGCAGATCAAGGCCGAAGGGCCAGGTGCCAACAATTGCCGGTGCACCTGGCTTGACCGCATTGACATAGACCAGTCCCGCCAGACATTCGGCAACGGCCTGGGTGATGGCGCCGGCAATGGTAGAGGGTGCCGTGGCACCCGCCATTCCTGCCGACAGCAGCAGAACCGGCATCCCGTGCTTGATGCACTCTTCCATGACCTCGCAGCTTTCAGTGGCGAATTTCATCGGCGGCACAACGAAACAGTTGGAATTTGAAACGAACGGACGTTCGCGCCATTTATCCTCACCACCGGCGATCATGTGCAGCATTTCAACAGCAGGCGCCACAAAGCCCGGCTCAGTGAACGAGACGCCAATGTGTTTGGTGGTGCCAGAGGTGGTCGCATAGATCGAATTCAGATCCATCTCCAGATTGTCGGCAATATCGCGGCAGACCATGGGCCGTTGCACAAAGTGGATATTGTCCAGCTGGTTGCAGATCCTTGCGGCGTCATGCAGGTCCTGCACCGTGGAATCGCGGTAATTGCGGCCCTCGACATCAACCATATGAACAGCAGCACCAGCGGTGCCATAGTGAACCCGGTTGCCGGATAGCTCCAGGTCGTGCTTGCCATCGCGACTGCATAGGGTGATGGAACGGTTTGCCTTGGTGAGCATGTCCTCGACCAGGGCTCGTGGAAAGCGGATCCGGCCATCGTCGCCCTGGATACAGCCAGCCTTGGTCAGGTATTCCACCCCGCTTGGGGGCGCATCAGCCAGACCTATCTGTTCCAGCGCGTCGAGAGCGGCGCGGTGGATGCGTTCCATCCCGTCCTGAGTCAGAGGTTTTAAGGTGCCGCCATCCATGCCGGGGCGAATAGGGCGTAGGTGTTCAGGAAGGGCTGAGGAACGTGCTGCGCGACGAGCCGCGCGGCCGCCGCTGCGCAGGGCACGGGCGGGGGAGCCGGATTGATCGGTCATTGGGGTATCCTAACTACGGAAAGGTGGTCTTCAGAAGGTTTAGTCGAACGCTTTGCCGGGGCGGCCCCGGGCGGCACGCCCTCTGGCGGCACCGATGGTACGCCAGATCAGACTGATCACGCTTCTTTCTGCCGACATATCGGACCCCATAGTTTGGACCTCCAGCTTTGCAGTTTTAAGGACCGATTCTAGCGTGTTTGCGACCTGTGATGAAAAAAGCGGTATCTTTTTCACACCAAATCCTCATCCCTTTGTACTGAGCTAAGGGGAACAGATTGGAAATATTACAAAATATGTAGTCAAATTAGACCTATAGGGGGTGCAGCCAGGGCTGGCAGAAAAAAACCTCAGCGGACACAGTGGCAGATCAAAACCTTAAGCTTTTCAGTCGAGACTAAGGGCCTAAGGGTGTCGCGCTTGGAATGGCGCAAAAACAGGGCAAGAGAACATGCCAAACGCCAAATTTCGAAATCAGGTCAGAGCTGTTTTTGCCGGGGGATTCATTGTCGCCGCGACGGCAGGTGCAGCCATCTGCGGGGACTGGACGTCGGCCAGTGTTACTATCACGAGACCGGATCAACCTACGTCGGCGACAGGGATCACTCAGTTAGGTCAGGGAGGATTTCAAATCGACGCCAACCGGGATTACGGGGCACTGGTTGTTGGAGGATCGTTTAGCCAGCGCGGGGCTGCAAACAGAGTGGGAATTCCGATGATGTCAGAGGCCGATCGGGTTGATCTGCGTGCGGGATATGATTTTGGGCGCAGCCTGGGTTATGTCATCTTGGGATCACATGAAGGTACGAGCCGACAGGGGGAAACTGATGGCGAGACTGTCGGGATAGGCCTGCGGGTGTCGATCAACCGGGCGCTGCAGTTGACGGGAGAGTTTTTGCATCACTCATTCTCAGAACATGAAGTTCAAGACCGGCAGCGGGTGGAAACTATTTCGGTTCGCGCTGCCTTTCGCTTTTGATTTGTGCTCAAGTTCCAGAACTCAGACGACGATTCCTGGTATCGACTAGGCTTGCCTGAAACCGAATTGGCCCGATACCGAAATAGGTCTGATACCGAATAGGCTTGGATGCGTTTAAAAGAGATGCTATGCCTCTTTTTATGACCCAGAACTGCACCCTGATTATTTGCTGTATTCGCTGCTGATACTTTCAGCGGGCCAGTTTCTGTCGTTTTCTTCACCTTGACAAGTTGCTATGCCCGCGCTGCGCGCCTGCATATTTATACCCGTCCAAGGAGCTGTCATGACGACGATCAAACTGCACAACACCAAGAGCCGCAAAAAGACGGAGTTCGTCCCGATTGATGCAGAAAATGTGCGGATGTATGTCTGTGGGCCGACAGTGTACGACCGGGCCCACTTGGGCAATGCCCGTCCGGTGGTGGTGTTTGATGTTCTGTACCGTCTGCTGCGAGAAGTCTACGGCGCGGATCATGTGACCTATGTACGCAATTTCACTGATGTCGACGACAAGATCAACGCCCGTGCCGCGCAGACTGGGCGCTCGATCGGCGAGATTACCGATGAGACCATCCAGTGGTTTCTCGATGATATGGGCGCGCTTGGCGCTCTGGAGCCGAATGCAATGCCGCGTGCGACGCAGTTCATTCCGCAGATGGTGGCGATGATCTCGGATCTGATCTCCAAAGGGCATGCCTATGCCGCAGAAGGACATGTTTTGTTTGCGGTCGACAGTTGGCGCGAAGGCTATGGCAAACTGTCAGGTCGGTCGGTGGACGACATGATCGCGGGCGCCCGGGTCGAGGTGGCCCCCTACAAGAAAAACCCGATGGACTTTGTGCTTTGGAAACCCTCGAATGACAGCCAGCCCGGCTGGGACAGCCCTTGGGGGCGTGGACGCCCCGGCTGGCATATTGAATGTTCAGCGATGTCCTACGAGCTGCTGGGGGAGACGTTTGATATCCACGGCGGCGGCAATGACCTGATGTTCCCGCATCATGAAAACGAAATCGCGCAAAGCTGCTGCGCGCATGGCGATGACAGTTTTGCAAAATATTGGCTGCACAACGAGATGCTACAGGTCGAGGGGAAAAAGATGTCCAAATCCCTGGGCAATTTTTTCACAGTGCATGATTTGTTGGACCAAGGGGTGCCTGGAGAGGTGATCCGCTTTGTCTTTTTGCAGACACATTACCGCAAGCCAATGGACTGGACTGAAAAGAAGGCCAAAGAGGCCGAGGCGACGCTGCGCAAGTGGCGAGCACTGACAGCGGGCATCGAGCCCGCAGACAGCGCTGCTGCCGCGGTTCTGGACGCACTGGCGGATGACTTAAATACCGCAGGTGCACTTGCAGAGATGCATAAATTGGCAGCCGCCAGCGATGCGCCTAGACTCCTGGCCTCGGCGCGGCTGCTTGGTTTGTTGAGCGACAATCTGGGCGACTGGGCAGAAGTGCCGGAGGTCGATCTTTCGACCTATGAGACACAGTTGCTCAAAGCCCGCGAGCAGGCGATGGCGAGCAAGGATTTTGCCGAAGTAGACCGCCTGAAGACTGCCTTTGTTGCGGCAGGGCTAGAGGTGCGCATGAGCAAGGCCGGGGTGGAACTGGTTCCGGGGGCTGGCTTTGATCCGGTCAAGCTGGAGGGGCTGGAATGAACAAAGAGCGGCTGTATCTATACGACACCACCCTGCGTGACGGTCAGCAAACACAGGGTGTGCAATTCGCCACTGAAGAAAAAAAGCAGATCGCCGAGGCGGTTGATACCTTGGGTATTGACTACATAGAAGGGGGCTGGCCTGGCGCCAATCCAACAGACAGCGCGTTTTTTGACCAAGCCCCAAAGACCCGTGCCACTCTGACCGCCTTTGGTATGACCAAACGGGCAGGGCGGTCGGCCGAAAACGATGATGTCCTTGCGGCGGTGATGAATGCTGGGACCTCGGCGGTCTGTCTGGTCGGCAAAAGCCATGACTACCACGTCACCCATGCGCTGGGGATCTCTCTCGAGGAAAACCTCGACAACATTCGTGCCTCTGTTGCGCATATTGTGGCCCAGGGGCGCGAGGCGCTCTATGACGCTGAGCATTTCTTTGACGGCTACAAGGATAACCCAGACTATGCGCTGGCAGCTTGCCGTGTGGCATTGGAGGCCGGCGCGCGCTGGGTGGTTCTGTGCGACACCAATGGTGGCGCGCTGCCGCATGAAGTCTATCGCATCGTCAGTGAAGTTTGCGCCGCGGGTATCCCGGGGGCTAACCTTGGTATTCACACGCATAATGACACCGAAAACGCGGTTGCTTGTTCTTTGGCTGCGGTAGAGGCTGGCGCACGGCAAATCCAAGGGACTTTGAATGGGTTGGGGGAACGCTGCGGAAATGCCAATCTGACCAGCCTGATCCCGACTTTGCTGTTGAAGGAACCCTATGCCAGTCAGTTCGAAACTGGTGTCAGTGAGACGGCGTTGTCCGGCCTGACCAAGCTCAGCCGGATGCTGGATGATATTCTGAATAGGGTTCCGATGAAGCAAGCGCCCTATGTGGGGGCTTCGGCTTTTGCCCATAAGGCGGGGCTGCATGCCAGTGCGATCCTGAAAGATCCTACCACCTATGAACATATTGCCCCCGAACAGGTGGGAAATGAACGTATTATTCCGATGTCCAATCAGGCCGGGCAGTCGAACCTGCGCAAGCGGCTCAAGGATGCGGGGCTGTTTGTTGAAAAAGGCGACCCTGCCTTGGCGCGGATCCTGGATCGGATCAAAGAGCGCGAGGCCGAAGGCTACTCCTACGACACGGCACAGGCTTCGTTTGAGCTGCTGGCCCGCAGCGAGCTTGGTCAATGTCCTGATTTTTTTGAGGTCAAACGCTATAAGGTTACGGTCGAGCGGCGTAAGAACAAGTACAACCGGATGGTCAGCTTGTCGGAGGCGGTTGTTGTCGTCAAAGTTGACGGAGAAAAACGTCTGTCCGTCAGTGAATCCATGGATGAAACCGGAAATGACCGCGGCCCGGTCAACGCATTGGCCAAGGCGCTGGGTAAGGATCTGGGGCGCTATTCCGACACCATCAACGACATGCGGTTGGTGGATTTCAAGGTGCGCATCACCCAGGGCGGCACCGAAGCTGTCACCCGCGTGATCATCGACAGCGAAGACAGCAAGGGACGTCGTTGGTCCACGGTTGGCGTCAGCGCCAACATAATTGACGCCTCCTTTGATGCCTTGCTCGATGCGATGCGCTGGAAGCTGATCCGCGACAGCGGAGAGGCGCAGTGACCCGAAAGGTGCTGCGTACAGCCCTGATCTCTCTCGGGATAACGGTATTTGTGCCTTTCGGCTTGATCGCCTCGCAGTCTCCGCAGGGAGTTCTGGCCACTGGCAAGACGCTGGATTTTAAGCAGATTCTAGCTAGGAACCCGGCAGAGGCCCCAGCGTCTACACCTGCAGCGCATTCGGTACTGATGCGGGATGGCTACGGCTTGCAGGTGCGCAATTTTGACACTGGGCCGGGGCCATTGATCATCTTGCTGCATGGCTCCGGCTGGAACGGCCTGCAATTCATGGAGCTGGCTCCACGTCTTGCTGGGAACGTGGTGGTACCTGATCTTCGCGGCCACGGGGCTTTGCCGGGGCGGCGGGGCGACGTCAACTACATCGGCCAGCTGGAGGACGATCTGGCAGATCTGATCACGGCCAAGGCCAAACCAGGGCAACAGGTGGTTCTGTTGGGGCATTCCTCTGGTGGCGGCCTGGCAGTTCGATTCGCTGGAGGAGAACATGGGAATTTAGTCGACAAGGCAGTGCTTTTGGCACCGTTCATAAAGTATGATGCCGCGACTGTGCGGCCAAACTCCGGTGGCTGGGCGAGGCCACTGACGCGCCGGCTAATCGGCCTGACTATGTTGAACGGGGTTGGCATTTCTGCCCTCAATCATTTGACCGCCATTGAATTCAACATGCCGCAAGCTGTTCTTGAGGGGCCATTGGGAGACCTTGCAACCACCTCCTATAGCTATCGCATGAACAGGTCGTTTTCGCCCCGCGCGGATTACGGCAGGGATGTCGCCGCTCTTCCGGAATTCCTGCTTGTGGTCGGTAGCGAGGACGAAGCCTTTGTTGCAGAGGCCTTTGAACCAGTGATGCAGGCGTTGACCGATAAGGGTAGCTATAAAACTATTGCAGGTGTCGGTCATCTTGATCTGGTGGATAATGCGGCGACGCTGAAGGCCATAAAGGGGTTTTTGGATGATCTTTGACGACGACCTCACAAGCTGCGCCGAATTGGTTCAACAGGCCGACCCGGATCGGTTTTTGGCTACAATGGCTACCCCTGTTGCTGCGCGTCCGCTCCTGTTTGCGCTCTATGCTTTCAATATCGAGCTTTCCCGCGCCCCCTGGGCTAGCCAGGAAAGTATGATAGCTGAGATGCGGGTGCAGTGGTGGCGTGATATCGGGGCCGAAATCCAACAGGGTGGCCCGGTGCGCCGCCATAATGTTTCAACGCCTTTGGGGCGGCTGCTGAAGCCAGAATTAGCCATCAATATTGATGTCATGGCAGAGGCACGGCGCTGGGATATCTACCGGGATCCCTTTGCTGATGAGGCGGCGTTCGCCAAATACATTGATGATACCAGCGGCAGTCTGATGTGGATGGCAGCGGCGTCCTTGGGCGAGGCCGATGAAGCCATCGTGCGAAGATTTGCCTATGGTGTTGGTATCGCCAATTGGTTGCTGGCCATTCCAGCCCTTGAGGCGCAAAAACGTGTGCCGCTTTTGGATGGTACAGCAAAGGGCGTTCAGAAACTGGCCCGGCATGGGCTGGCTGAACTCACAGCGGCACAAAAAGCGCGACATCTGGTTTCAAAAGAAGCTTCAGCCGCCCTATTGGCAGGGTGGCAAGCCAGGGGCATTCTGAAACAGGCCAGCCAGAACCCCGAACGCGTCGCGAATGGTAGTTTGGGGCAAAGCGAATTTCGCCGTAGAACGGGCCTGATATGGCGCTCCGCATCGGGGCGCTGGTAGCTATTCGGTGTCACATAGGCTTTCATCATCTGATATGAAAAAGGCGCCGCATTGGGCGCCTTTTTTTGATTTGGGATCTCGAAAATGTCAGACTTCCTTCGGGCGCAGTGCCAACCAGAGAAGTGCGCCCCCGGCTAGAACCAGAAAGGGCGCCATGGCCATGTTCACAGCATTCCATCCCTCGACTGGATTGCCGCCAGAACAATTCATCAAGCCGCCGGAAGCCAGCGAGGCCATGGTGACACCGCCAAAGACCAACAGGTCGTTGAGGCCCTGCATCCGGCCGCGCTCTTCGGGCTCATGGGCGCCAGCCAGCATTGTCGTGGCCCCGATGAAGCCAAAGTTCCAGCCAACGCCAAGAAGCACCAGCGCGATGAAGAAGTTATCTAGATCAACCCCCTGAAGCGCCACAACCCCGGCGCCCGCCAGAATGAACAAACCAGCGGCAACGATCTTTTGCACCCCGAAACGGGCGATCAGATGACCGGTGAAAAAGGAGGGAACATACATAGCCAGAACATGGCTGGTGACGATGTCTGCGGCATTGCCTTCGGTAAACCCACAGCCCACGACCGCCAGCGGCGTCGAGGTCATCACCAGGTTCATCAGTGCATAGGACACCATGGCGCAGATCACGGCGACCGCAATCGTGGGCGTCTTCAACAGCTCCATTCGGCTACGGCCCTTGGGCAGGTCCGCGCGCGGGGCCGGTGGCTTGGGAATATTCAGAAACAGGAACAACCCGGACCCAACTACGTTGATGGCGATCACCGCTAGGTAGGTTCCGAGAAAGGGAATGACAAAAACCTGGCTTGTCGCCTTGACGATTTGTGGGCCAATGATCGCCGACAACAGCCCGCCCGCCATCACATAGGAAATCGCTTTGGGGCGGTATGCCTCTGAGGCGGTATCGGCGGCGGCAAAGCGATAGAAGCCATGCGCGCTCATGTAGACGCCGGTCAGAAGGCTGCCGAGCAGAAAAATCGGAAAGGAGCCGAGATACAGGCCATAGGCACCAATGATGCCGCCCATGGCTCCAAATCCGGCACCTGTCATAAAACCAACCCTGCGGCCAAAGCGTTGCATGATCGACGAAATAGGTGTCGCTGCCAGCATCGAGCCCGCCACAATCAACGAGATTGGCAATGTCGCAAAGCAGGGGTTGGAGGCTAGGGACTGACCCGCGAGGCCGCCAATGATAAAGATCATCGGCATCTGCGCGCCGAGGAAAGCCTGGGCCAAAACCAGGATGGCTACGTTTTTCTTGGCGACGCTGTCGCTCGGGGTGGTCATGCTAACTGTCATGTGGGATGCCTATCCGCCTAGGTCCAAGGGAACAAGCCGCAAGCGCATCACGAATAGTGTCGGTTGAGAAAGATAACGGGTTAAGGAAAAGTAACGTGACGTCAATTGTTTTGGACTGTGCGCCTGCGGCTGGGCGAATTATTCGGTCGGACGCCTGCGTAAGCGAAGGTGCTGACTGGCTTGCCAATCACGACGATCGCTTCGCACAGGCACTGGACCTTTGCGGCCCTCTGCCGCTTCGGCGCAAACCGGATGGGTTCGCAGAGCTGCTTAGCGCGATTGTCAGCCAGCAGGTGAGTGTCGCCTCAGCACGGGCGATCTGGCAGCGCCTACAGGATGCGGGGCTAACCTGCGAGGTAGCCGTTTTAGCCAAAACAGAAGAAGAGCTGCGCGGCATTGGCCTGAGCCGGCAAAAGGCGAAATATGCCCGTGCGCTGGCTGGCGCTGGTATTTATTTCAATGCGTTACGCGATGCTCCTACAGAGAATGTGATCAAAACCTTGACGCAGGTTTCCGGCATCGGTGTCTGGACCGCAGAGATCTACGCGATGTTTTCTTTGGGGCGCGCCGATGTCTTTGCCCCAGGAGATCTTGCCCTGCAGGAGGCCGCGCGGGTTCTGTTTGCGCTAGAAGAGCGCCCAAAGGAACGCGCCCTGCGCGAGATGGCAAAAGACTGGTCGCCCTGGCGATCGGTTGCGGCCCGCATTCTCTGGGCCTATTACCATGTGGCAAAGGACAGGGAAGGGATCCGATGACACGCGTACTGAATGCCGAGCGCAAAGAGCCGCTCTCTGGGGTGACCCGATCAATTGTGGTGTTTCTGCACGGCTATGGCGCCAATGGCGCTGATCTGTTGGGTCTGGCGGATCCACTGTCGGAGCATCTGCCAGACACGCTGTTTGTAGCGCCCGACGCACCAGAAAACTGCGCTGGCGCCCCTATGGGGTTTCAGTGGTTTCCGATCCCCTGGATTGATGGTTCTTCCGAAGAAGAAAGCATGCGGGGCATGAACGCTGCCGTCGAAGACCTAAACGCCTTTCTTGATGCGCTGATGGTGGATGAAGACGTGCTGCCGGAACAGGTCGTTCTGTTTGGATTCTCGCAGGGAACAATGATGAGCCTGCATGTCGCCCCCCGGCGTGAGGATGCGGTTGCAGGGATCGTGGCCTTTTCCGGCCGATTGCTGTCGCCTGACACCTTTAAGGATGAAGTGATAAGCCGGATGCCGGTGCTTCTGGTGCATGGTGACGCCGATGATGTGGTGCCACCGCAGTCGCTGCCAGAAGCAGCCGAAACCCTAGGTGAAGCCGGGTTTCAGGATGTGTTTGCCCATGTCATGAAGGGCACAGGTCACGGTATTGCCCCGGACGGCCTAAGTGTGTCGCTGGCCTTTATGCGGGATAAACTCGGCCTGTAAGGTGCTGAATTTCTTGCTGGAGTGTCGCTGTGGCACTCCAGTTTTTCTATAGGAATTGCCACCAGTAGGCCGTGTATTTCAAAACATGTTTCAGTGTTTTTTCGTCTTGGCCCGAGGCTTTCGGGGCTTTGGCTTTTGCACGGTCTTTGCTTGTTTTACCGAAACAGATTTTGTTTCCTCGACATTCCCTTGGACCTGGTTTCGGGCGTGGCTTCGATCCTGCGGCGCAACCGTCTTACGCGCGATTGCGCGTCGGTTTGGTAGCTGAGAGGGCTTTGCCCGCGCCGGAACTTTTGGAACTTCCAGATCATCCCAGCTACCCTGCGTGAGTCCATCCAAGGTCCAGGCGCCGATGCTGTAGCGGATCAGGCGCAGGGTGGGAAACCCTACTACAGCTGTCATCCGCCGCACCTGACGGTTCTTGCCCTCGCGCAGTGTCAAAGAGATCCAACTGGTTGGGATCGACTTGCGGTCGCGAATAGGGGGCGTGCGGGCCCATAGCCCCTCTGGCTCTTCCATCAGCTTTGCCTGTGCAGGGCGGGTCATGCCGTCTTTCAGCTCTACCCCTTTGCACAGGGCTGCAATTGCTGCGGCGTCCGGCGTACCTTCGACCTGGACCCAATAGGTCTTGGCCATCTTATGCTGCGGGTCACTGATCCAGGCCTGCAACCTGCCAGTATCTGTCAACAGCATCAGCCCCTCGCTGTCGCGATCCAGACGTCCGGCCGCATAGACGCCGGGACAGTCGATAAAGTCGCTGAGCGTTTTACGCGGCCCTCCTTGGTTGCCGGTGTCAGTAAACTGAGGCAACACATCAAAGGGTTTGTTAAAGCGGATAAGACGGGGCATGGCGTCGCAATAGGCGGGCTGGGCGCAGCTTGCAAGACCTGCACTTCCTGCCATGATCGTATTTCAATCAACCCATTATTGTACCGCGTCATGGCGTTGTCATAAGAGCAGGCTATCCAGCTCGCGAAATATGGTGGTTGGCTGGGGCTTGTCAGACGTAAACCACGATATATAGTAAAGTTATGCTGGGGCGGGTTCCCCGCTCTGGTGCCGAGAACGGGCAGACAGGGTGAGGAAGACGTAGCATCATGGATGGCGATTTCAGAACTGATTTTGTAAGGGATCCAGCAGCGTTGAAGCAGCATCCCGCGCTGGTGCTCAATGCGGATTACCGGCCTCTCTCCTATTATCCGCTGTCGCTCTGGAGCTGGCAGGACGCGGTCAAGGCCGCCTGGCTGGATCGGGTGGATATTCTGGCGGAATATGACGAAGTGGTTCATAGCCCCAGTACAGTAATCCGAATACCTTCGGTAGTTGTACTGAAAGACTATGTAAAACCTCAAAAGCGCGTGGCCTTCACGCGCTTTAATTTGTTTTTGAGGGATGAATTTTGCTGTCAGTACTGCGGCGCACGCGGTGATCTGACCTTTGATCACGTGGTGCCACGCGCGGCCGGTGGTATTACAAGCTGGGAAAATGTGGTCGCGGCCTGTTCGCCTTGCAATCTGAAAAAGGGCTCAAAATCGCTGCATACGCTCGGCATGTCATTGCGCAAGCCTCCGCGTCAACCGGGCGCCGATGAGTTGCGCAATACAGGCCGCAAATTTCCGCCCAACCATCTGCACGACAGCTGGATGGATTTTCTGTATTGGGACACCGAGCTTGACGCCTGAAGCCATTGACTAAAAATGATAATGCGCAGATTTATCTGCGCGTTATCCTGTTTTTCAGAGCTGTGTTCAGGCTTTGGAGCGTTCAAGCATACCAAACAGATCACGCGGATCATCGGGGTCTGCCAGCATGTCCAGCTCGATGAAGAATTCGGTGTCCTTGATGCGATCACGGATGTAACGCAGGGCACTGAAGTCTTCGATCGCAAAACCGACACTGTCAAACAGGGTGATCTGTTTGTCATCGCGCCGACCTTGTTTCGCGCCGGTGATCACTTCCCAGAATTCGGTAACGGCAAAATCTTCTGGCATCTGCTGGATCTCACCTTCGATGCGGGTCTGAGGGGGGAACTCCACAAAGACATCAGACCGGTTCAGGATGCCTGCAGCCAATTCCGTCTTGCCCGGACAGTCGCCCCCGATGGCGTTGATGTGCACGCCGGCGCCGACCATATTGTCGGTTAGGATTGTGGCGTTTTGCTTGTCGGCGGTACAGGTGGTCAGGATCTGTGCACCCTCGATCGCCTCCTCGGGAGAGCTACAGCGAATAACTTCGATACCGGCGCGCCCTAGGTTGCGGGCGCATTTTTCGGTGGCGGCTGGATCCTTGTCAAACAGGCGCACGGTTTTCAAACCGCAGATCGCCTTCATTGCCAATGTCTGAAACTCGGACTGTGCGCCGTTTCCGATCATCGCCATTGTATGGGACCCCTTTGGTGCCAGATACTTGGCAACCATTGCTGATGTCGCAGCTGTGCGCAGAGCCGTCAGCATGGTCATTTCTGTCAAGAGCACCGGATAGCCCGTATAGACATCTGCCAACAGGCCAAAAGCGGTAACCGTTTGCAGCCCTTCCGAGGTATTTTTGGGATGACCGTTGACGTATTTGAAGCCGTAGGCCTCACCATCCGAGGTTGGCATCAGCTCGATCACGCCGACCTCTGAGTGGCTGGCCACGCGCGGGGTTTTATCAAACAGCTCCCAGCGTTTGAAATCGTCTTCAACATAGCTGGCCAGATCGCGCAGCATGGTTTCAATACCAATGTTGTGCACCAGACGCATCATGTTGTCGACGCTGACAAAGGGGACAAGCGCCTTGTGGGAAGGAGTGGTCATAGCATGGTCCTTTCGCGGGGGCTTAGGTGGATCCCGGCCAGCATGCAGCGCACCGATCCTCCCGCCGTTTCAAGTGTTGGAATGGAAATGGGCAGCAGTCGTGCCGATTGTTCAATTGCTGCGACCTGCGTCGGCGTCAGAGCGTCCAGCGCGCGCGCCGAGAGTGCCAGAAGACGATCGTTGCCTGTCAGCTCAAAGCAGTTACCGGCAAAATTGGCGATCTGATCTTGGCTAAGGTCAATAACGTTGCGACCGGTTTCCTCAAGCCGCTTTGCAATTTCGCCGCGACGTGAAGGGTCTGTGATCATAGAAAGGCATATCAGTGCAAACTCTGTGCCGATGCCCATCAAAACGTTGCTGTGGTAGATGTCTCGGCCATTGGCGTCGCGCGCTTCAAAAGCCATTGGTTCATAGTTGAAATGGGTACAGAAGCGTTCCAGAAGAACCGGATCGGCACGGTTGGATTTAACCGTATAGGCGATGCGACCAATGTGGTCGAGCACCATGGCTCCGGTTCCCTCCAACGCCAGCCCGTCCTCTTCGAGGCCGGAATAGTCAATCACATCCTGAACCCGGTAGCGTTGTTTCAGGGTTTCAATGACATCCCAGCGGCGCTCCTGACGACGGTTGGAGGCAAACATTGGGAAGATGGCAATATGGCCCCCGGCGTGGGTCGAAAACCAGTTGTTGGGGAACACACTGTCCGGGGTGTCCTGCGTTTCATCGTCAAACACATGCACCGTGACCCCAGCAGTGCGCAACTGGGTGACGGCGGTGTTAAATTCCTTCAGTGCAAGGTTGCGGACCTGTTCCGGCTGACTGGTTGCGGTCTGAAAGGCATTGTCTGCCTGGGTGTCCGGGTTTGAGCGAAAATGATGTGGCCGGATCATGACCACGGCCCTTGGGGCCTGCAGGATGCTCAATTGTAGCTCCGGGTTGGGCGGTCAAACACCCGACGCCCCAATGCCGACGCACAAAGATCCACCATCAGATGCGCAGTGCGACCGCGTTCATCCAGAAATGGGTTCAGCTCAACCAAATCCAGCGAGGTCATCAAACCTGAATCATGCAACATTTCACAGACCAGATGACCTTCGCGCACTGTGGCGCCACCGGGAACGGTGGTGCCGACAGCCGGGGCGACGGACGGGTCGAGAAAATCCACATCCAGCGAGACATGCAGTAAGCCATTGGCAGCAGCGACGCGCTCCAGAAAACGCGCCAAAGGACCTGCGATACCGTTTTCATCAATGTCGCGCATGTCATGACGGTGGATAGCACTGCCTTCGAGCGCTAGCCGCTCTGGGGTGTCAACAGACCGCAGGCCGATCATGCAGACGTTTTCCTCCGGAACGGGGTGCGCAACCTCTGGAAAGCCGTCAAAACCGCTGCGGCCTGTGAAATATCCAACAGGTGTACCGTGCAGATTTCCACTGTCTGATGTATGCGGCGTATGAAAATCCGTATGCGCATCTAGCCAGAGAACAAAGAGAGGGCGGTCCACCGAGGCGGCATAATTGGCAACGCCCACGACCGATCCAAGCGAGAGCGAGTGATCGCCACCCAGAAAAACCGGCAGGCCCTGAGACATGGCTTTTTTAGCCGCTTGCGACAGGGATTGGGTCCAGCCAATGGTCTGATGACGCGCATAGACCGGGCTGTCATCCTGGTCCTCGGGGTGGTGGGCAGCGGTGAGGTTGCCCAGATCTTCGATCTTATGGCCCAAACCGGCTAGAGCCTGTGCCAGCCCCGCCGTGCGAAAGGCATCCGGCCCCATCAAACAGCCGGCGCGGCGCTTGCCGCTGTCAACAGGGGCCCCGATGAGGATACAATTCTTTACGGTCACGGTGAGCCTCTCCAGAAATGCGCATTATGATGGTGTCTTTAAAAGCTCCGATATGGGGTGGTTGAAACCATCCAATTTGCCCGTTATGTAGGTGCACTATACAAATTGGAGGGTTTTGTGGACAAAACGGACGAACGGCTCATCGCAGCGCTGCGGCATAATGCACGCGCCAGCCTGTCTGATCTTGCGCTGCAGCTGGATCTATCGCGCACGACAGTCCGCGCCCGGATTGAACGGTTGCAGCTAAAGGGGGACATCCTCGGATTTACTGTTGTGCTGAAAGAAGATGCCCTACGGGATCCGGTCCGCGGCTTGATGATGATCGGCATCGAAGGGCGTGGTGCCAGCCGCATAACCCGCCAATTGCAGGGCCTGCCAGAGGTGCGCGCTATTCACACCACCAATGGCCGCTGGGATCTTATCGTTGAGCTGGGGACCGAAACACTGGAAACACTGGATGCAGCTCTTGCCAAGATCCGGACCTTTGACGGGATTGTCAGCAGCGAGACGAACCTATTGCTGGCAACCAAGAAAGACAGTTAATCTGTTTCAGGTCCTGCTGCGGGCTGCAACTATCCAGATGCAGGCTAGGCCAAGCGAGGCGACCGCGTTCCAGCCTGCCATTGATATGCCAAGCATTTCCCATGGGATTTCGTCGCACCGAACCAGAGGCGCGCCCATGATCTGCTCCATCAGCTGCTCCGGTGTCAGGTTCCCGATGGGGCCGGAGGTGCAGGTGGTCGGTCCCTCCCAAAAACCACGTTCAACACCGCTGTGATAGACCCCGATCCCGGCGGTCGACAGAGCCGCCAATGCCCCGAGATAAGCCAGAGGCACGAGATAGGGCAGGGTGACGCCTGGAAGAAGTAGTACCAGCAAACCAAGGCCCGCTGCCGAAATATGAGGGTAGCGCTGCCAGTAGCACATTTTACAGGGTGGCATTTCGCCAATGTACTGAAACCCGAGTGCGCCTGCCATCATCGCCGCAGATCCAGCTGCTGCGACCAGGATCAAAATCCGCTGCATTTTCAAAGATACCTCACCACCAGAAAGCCGCCAAACAGGAGCACTACAAACACGGTAAAGACAAGTCCCAAACGCTGTTCAATAAAATCACGAATTGGTGCGCCAAAGGCTTTCAGAAGCCCGGCCACGATAAAGAAACGAAGGGATCTGGCCAGGATCGAGGTCGCAACGAAGGTCATCAGCGGCATACCTGTCCAGCCGGACATGATGGTAATGACCTTGTAAGGAAACGGAGTGATCCCCGCGCCAAGCACAGCCCAGAAACCGAAATCGTTGAATTTACTATTGAACTCAGCGATGGCGTCCCCTTTACCCATAGCCTCTAGGATTGGCTGCCCTAGGCTTTCGTAGAAAAAGGCGCCGATGGCATATCCGAGCATCCCCCCTGCAACCGATGCCACGAGAGCCACGAGAGCAATCAGCCAGGCACGCGAGGGGCGTGCCAGGATCATCGGGATCATCAGCACATCTGGCGGGATCGGAAAAACAGAACTTTCTACAAAGGAAACCGCTGCCAGCCACCACAGAGCATGGGGATGATCCGCCAGGGACATGGTTCTGTCATAGAGCCTTCGAAGCATTCGGGTTCACCTGATTGACAAGAGATCTTCAGGGCCTCGCATGCAAGACGGAACAGGTCAACAAGGTCGTGGTGCAACAAGAGGAATGTTGCTGAGGACGTTTGTCAATTTCTCCGGTCATGACCGATGTTTCTTCTAGACCTTCCGTAGCGGCTTAGATCGGAAAAAGGGCGTTGCCCAAGTGGCGGATTGGTAGATCAAGGGCAAGTAACCCCAAGTAGCTGGACCGCAACACCTGCCCGAAGGTGCAAAATCCCCTCTCATGCACATATCTTACTCTATGAAACAGAAAGATAATCTACGTATCTTGGTGTAAGAAGTTGATTTCATCTGCGGGAAAGACCCCTCGGCGCAGGTCACGGCTTAAAGTGACACGGGACACATCTCTACGTCACCGCTCAGGTCATCGCCAGTGCCGTTGATCAGGAACACTGCAGGCCATTTGAAGCCATGTGCCTGATAGGCAATCATAGCGTCGATCTCTCCCTCAAAGATTGAGATGCGCTTTCGCTTCCCGGATCCGCAAGCCCGCAGACAATGGCATGCTGACATCAGTTGACTATGAAGCAGGACAAAAGGGCATGACCCAAGCTGGATTCTCGGAAACTAGAGGCAGCTCAGACCAGTCAGACATACCGTCGGTCCTTCACTGCCGAAGACGTGGAAAACCGTCGAAGAAAAAACACCACGGTAATGGGTTGACCCCCAACGAAACGCCACCTAAACCAGCGCTCAGTGCCTCTCTGGTGGAATGGTAGACACGAGAGATTCAAAATCTCTTGCTCGCAAGGGCGTCCCGGTTCGAGTCCGGGGAGAGGCACCACATTCAAGGGAAAATTTAACATGAATGTGGTGCCTCCTAAGGAGACCGCACGGCTTGCCGAGTCGTTCAACTCCAAGCACCGCGACGCCCAACGTCTGGGGCGCACCGCTAAGGAAATTACTGCGGAGATCGGTGAAAAACTGATCGGGAAGCGCGTGAGTAAGCCAAAAGGTGGTTTGCTGGGCAGGATACTCTTCGCTGACCACATTAAGCCCCAACACACATATCACCGCCTGCCTCGTCGATAACCTATCACAACGGTGCGCTAAGCTACCGCCGACCGACGCCGGAGGCCATAAACTCATTGGACTACAGACAGACCATGCTCGAATTTTCAACTTGGACCGGCTTTGTTGCACAAATCGGTTTCTGAGGGGACTTCCCCTTTCCCCGGACGGAATTATCCTACGGGCTCGGTAACGGGTATGCCAAGAGC
>NZ_CYSG01000008.1 GCF_001457775.1 Phaeobacter sp. CECT 5382 | reverse complement strand
GCTACCATGCTGGATTCACGAAATGAATCCCTCACCCGATTTGTGCAACAAAGCCCGCCTGTGGTGATCCGCTGCAGTTTCGAGATAAGAATCATCTAATAGGGAATGCATGTCGTTAATCCAGTGGGGTACGGGTGCTGCGCATTTTTGCAATGCGCCGAGCCTGGCCAATGTCGGCTACCGCGCTGCCTGGATGCATGATGGTCGTTTGGGCACCAATCTAAATGATGTCGCCCGTGAGAAGATCACGGAAACCTATCTGATGAATATGGATATGCGCATCATGCACGAGCGCATGATGCAGGATTTCAAATACGTTCAGATGTTCGCCGCTGTCGGCATGACGGAGCCCTCCAATGGTGGCACGCGCAACGCGTTGGTGGATTGTACGAAACCATCGTGTCACGCGGTGCCCCAGGTGATACCGGCGAGATGAGCGAAGCCGCGCTGCGCGGTCAGGCGATTTTGAGGTCAAGGGTAGCTGCGTCAGCTGCCACATGGGGCCGCGTCAAACGGATGATCAGCCGCATAATACCTGTGTGGCCGACAATCCCGAAATCGGGGCCGATCCTGAACGCCACTCTGCCTTTGTCACCGATGGCAAGTTCATGGGTATGGAAAACTACATGAACCTGCGCGAAGATCTCGGCGCCTAAATCCATCCTTACGCGGATGGAGGCGGGGCGCGTCGTGGTCACCGGGTGCCGCGCTGGGCTAGAACGCAGCCAGCTTTTTCTCCGCCTCGCCCTCGTTCGTGGCCTTCGTGGACTGACGCCTAATCTTGCCAGTTTCCGGGGCTTCGAACACGATTTTCCAATATGAATCGGACAGTTGGCGGAGATAGGGGGCAGAGGTTTTCATAAGGACATTCTCGCTTTTCTACGCAACTCAAGCAAGATTTCATAAGTTGCGGGTTTCAGATTTAGCATATGTTTTTTGTTTTATTGGTCGGAGAGAGAGGATTTGAACCTCCGGCGCCTGACTGCCGAAGACAGTGCTCTACCAGGCTGAGCTACACTCCGACCGAGGCGCCGGAGCTAAACCCGGATGACAGGAGTTGCAAGTCTGGATTGGCTCGTTCTCGGAGCGTGTCTCGACCTTGAATTTGGTTCTGCGTCAGGTCATGTTGCTGCCAGGAAGGTATTGACATGACAGCGCAAATATTTCTCGTTTTGGGCGGAATTGGCATGTTCCTGATGGGAATGAAGGCCATGACGGGCGCGCTGCGCGAGGCCGCGGGGACGCAGCTCCAGTCGATTTTGACCCGCTTTACCACGACACCCTTTCTGGGCGTCCTGACAGGTGGGGTTACCACTGCTGTTATTCAGTCTTCCAGCGCGACGACTGTGATGACCGTGGGGTTCGTCGGGGCTGGTCTTTTGACAATGCCGCAGGCCCTCGGGGTGATCTATGGGGCGAATATTGGCACCACGGCTACCGGCTGGCTGGTTGCAATTCTTGGTTTCAAACTAAAGCTTGGCTCCCTTGCCATGGTACTTTTGTTTCCCGCCAGTCTGGCGGATCTTTTGGGGCAGGGGGGCTGGGCGCGAGCCGGTCGTATGGTGGCGGGGTTGTGCCTGCTTCTGGTCGGGCTCGACCTGATGCAGGAAGGAATGCAGCAGGTCACAGGCACGGTGAGCCCAGACATGCTGCCCGGGGCATCCGTCGTGGGGCTTTTGGCGCTTGTTGCGCTGGGCATCGGGCTGACCGTTCTGATGCAAAGCTCATCTGCGGCTATGGCGCTGGCGCTGGTGATGGTCGAAAGCGGCGCGATCAGCCTGACACAGGCGATTGCCATTGTCGCGGGCATGAATATTGGGACTACTTGTACAGCGCTGCTGGCGTCTCTGGGCGGGTCGCGACCCATGCGCCAGACAGCTGTGGCGAACCTTCTGTTCAATATTGCCACCAGTCTCATGGTCATCCCGGTGCTGGTTTTTGGACTCGATGAGCTACAGTATGTGGCGCAAGAGACCAGCGCGATGACAGCGCTTTTGATCTTTCACACCGGGTTCAACCTAATGGGGGCGCTGCTGTTTCTGCCGCTGACGCCCCGATTTACCAAACTGATTACCTGGCTGCTGCCCGAGCCCGAAAAAGACCGGCTGGTGAATCTGGACCGCGCGCTTTTGTCAGACCCGACCATGTCTCTTTTGGCGGCGCAATCCGCGTTGGAAACAATCTCTGCGCGTGTTCATGCCGCGATGTCGGCGGCCCTTCAGGCTCCTGCGGACTATCGCGGTCTTGCAGCACTTGATCCCTGTCGCGAAGCCCTGGCCGAGCTGGAAGCCTTTCTGGCCGACATCCGGCTGACACCGGGCAAGGCTGATGAAGAAACGGCTTTTTCGGCGCTGTTGCACCAGACCGACCACCTGATGCGTCTGATGCACCGGTTGCAGCAGACGGGTCGTATCGCTGTGCTGAGCACGGATCCTCTGTTGCGCAGACCCGCCCTCATTACCGGCGCGATCCTGCAGCGGCTTGGCCTGCGGCGCGATGCGGTCGCGGAACGGGATCGGCTTGCGCGTCTGGTGCTGCTGATCCAGCATCGCAAAAAGCGGCATCGCCGCGGGCTGATGCTGGGGGAGCACGCAGGGCTTTATGATCTGAAAGAGGTGTTCGCGCATACAGATGCCATGCGCTGGCTGGAGCGGTCGTTGCACCATTTGGAACGCGGAGAATACTACCGAACCGTGACGCTGCAGTCCTTGCCGATCAATGACGGCAAAACAACAGAAACGTCGCCTGATTGAGGCGGTGGTAGTCAAGGCCTGGCAGGGCCTGGCCAAAAGTTGAAAAAAGCAAAGAGACTTTGAGCTATAAAAAAAAGAGGGACCTACCGGGGTCCCTCTCTTCGTAGTCGCAGTCATGCGTGACGTTTCAGAGGCTTGCCTGAAGTGCGGCAACTACGGCATCGCCCATTTCGCTGGTTGAGATCGGGTCAACGCCGTCTTCGCCCAACAGGTCAGCGGTGCGCGCGCCATCAGAAAGCACTTTTTCAATTGCGGCCTCAAGACGGTCTGCTTCTTCGCCAAGATCAAAGCTGTAGCGCAGCGCCATGGCAAAGCTGAGAATACAGGCAATCGGATTTGCCTTGCCTTGGCCGGTAATATCGGGGGCCGAGCCGTGCACGGGTTCGTACATCGCCTTGGGGCGACCATTGGCCATCGGCGCACCCAAGCTTGCCGAAGGCAGCATGCCCAGCGAACCTGTCAGCATCGCGGCGCAGTCAGACAGGATGTCGCCAAACAGGTTGTCGGTCAGGATGACGTCAAACTGTTTTGGCGCACGCACCAGCTGCATGGCACCGTTGTCGGCATACATGTGGCTGAGTTCCACTTCGGGGTAGTCCTTGCCAACGCGGGTAACGACTTCGCGCCATAGTATGCCGCTCTCCATCACATTGGCCTTCTCCATTGAGCAGACCTTTTTGTTGCGGCGCATCGCCAGCTCAAAGGCAGAGCGCGCGGCGCGTTCGATCTCGCTCTCGGTGTAGCGCTGGGTGTTGATGCCGACGCGTTCGTTGCCTTCTTCGAAGATGCCGCGGGGCTCACCAAAGTAGACGCCCGAGGTCAGCTCGCGCAGGATCATGATGTCGAGACCGGCAACGATGTCGCGCTTCAGCGAGGAGAAATCGGCCAGCGCGTCAAAGCACTGGGCAGGGCGCAGGTTGGCATAGAGATCCATTTCCTTGCGCAGACGCAGCAACCCGCGTTCGGGTTTGACGCTGAAATCCAGATCGTCATAGGCAGGGCCACCAACGGCGCCGAGCAGAACCGCGTCGACCTCTTGCGCTTTGGCCATGGTCTCGTCTGCCAGTGGCACGCCGTGCTTGTCATAGGCGGCGCCGCCGACCAGATCTTCGCTCACATCGAACTGAATGCCACGCGCCTCACCAAACCAGTTGATGACTTTACGCACCTCGGTCATGACCTCAGGGCCGATACCGTCGCCGGGCAGAATCAGAATCGATGGATTGGACATGCTTGCCTCCTCAAAAATAGCTGTAGAGGGCCTACTCTTCTGGGGCGTCAGGGTCAATAACAGGGGCAGTTGTCGGCCCTGCTTTCAAGGGGTGTAACGTCGATTTCCCCGCTTTTTTCAACCCATTTGCCAGCAGGCTCCAGACGCGTTTGATCCGGGGCGTTTCGCGCATGGCGCTATGGGCTGTCAGCCAGACCGGCAAAGCTGGAATTTCAACGTCGAGATGTAGTTCTTCAACGTCAGGATCTGCACCGGCCACGCCCGTCTGGCAAAAGCCGATGCCGCAGCCCGCGCGCACCAACTGCCAATAGGCTGCCTGGTTATCGCAGCGTATGGCAAAGCTGCGCCGCGTGGCGGGCCATCCCATCGCCTGCATGGTTTGCAGGATCAGATCGTTGCTGTCATAGCCGACCAGATCATGCGCCCAGAGATCCTCTGGGGTTGCAGGGCGATCGTGCCGGTTCAGATAGGATTTGGCGGCAAAGATCCCCAGCGGCAGATCGGTGACATGCTGGGTAATCACATCCATCTGAGTTGGGCGATACATCCGCACCGCAATATCTGCGGCGCGAAAGGCCAGGTTTTCACTGGCATCCGTGGGCACCAGTTCGAGCTCAATCTTGGGTTCTTGCCTGCGTATATCTGCCAGAATGTCAGGCAGGATATATTGGGCGGCAAAAATACTGGCTGTGATGCGCACAGTGCCTGCAAGGTCTTGTGACTGCCCCGCCGCCAGCAGCGAGAGCTGATACATCTGGTGCTGCATTTCGCGGGCCATCGGCATCAAGGCGGTTCCGGCCTCTGACAGTTTCAACCCACGGGGATGGCGATCAAACAGGTGCTGGTTCAGATCAGCCTCCAGGTTTTGAATATGGCGACCGAGCGTCGGCTGACTGCGATGCAACTGCTGGGCGGCGGCCGAAAGGGAGCCGGTTTCAGCCACCGCGAGAAAGCTCTGGATCAGGGACCAGTCGGTCAAAGGAGAATTTGTCATGCGTATATGAATGGCAGATCTGAAAAATTAGGCAATACCATGGGAAATGTGAATGGCATAAAAATGCCAGGACAACGAGCATGCAACGATTTTCAGGAGCTGACGCAATGACGAAAAATGTCCTTATCCTAGGTGCCTCTGGGCGGTTTGGCCGGTCTGCGGCGACCGCCTTTGAACAGGCGGGTTGGTCGGTATGCCGGTTTCATCGGGGGCAGGATGACCTGCTGCAGGCCGCCACTGGCATGGATGTCATCGTCAATGGCTGGAACCCGCAATACCCGGATTGGGCACGACTGGTGCCAGGTCTGCACCAAGAGGTCATCTCCGCCGCCGAGGCGAGCGGTGCGACGGTCATCGTGCCGGGCAATGTCTATGTTTTTGGCGCTGAAACCTCGCTGCCCTGGGGGCCTGACAGCCCGCATCAGGCGCGAAACCCGTTGGGGCGCATACGGATCGAAATGGAGCAGGCTTATCGCAGCTCAAAAGCGCAGGTGATTCTGCTGCGGGCGGGGGATTTTCTGGACACCGAAGCTTCGGGCAACTGGTTTGACGCGATTCTGACAGCCAGGCTCGCAAAGGGGCGGTTTAGCTATCCGGGGAAGGCCACAATCCCGCATGCCTGGGCTTACTTGCCGGATCTGGCCCGTGCCGCTGTGCAGTTGGCTGAGCGGCGGTCGGATCTGCCGCGCTATTTGGATGTGCCCTTCGCAGGGTATGATCTGAGCGGCCAAGCACTGCTTGCAGCGCTCAATTCGATCTTGTTGAAACCGGCCCAGCTGAAACAGATGTCCTGGCTCCCCCTGCAGCTGGCCAAACCGTTCTGGCCCTTGGGGCGTTGTTTGCTGGAGATGCGTTATCTCTGGGACACGCCGCACCGGCTTGATGCGGGGCGGTTGCAGGAGTTGCTGCCCGAATTTCTTGGCACGCCAGTGGCGGAGGCCTTGAAGCACTGCGTCCCACGTGAACTTCAAAAGCCAGAATAACATCGTTTTTGGATAGAGAGGACTTGTCTCATTCGACCAATAGGTCAACCCAGATCAGCCGGTGCCGACTGGCTTTGGCTGCAGGGCTGCCGGGCGTTTCGGGCCAAAGCACGCCTGCGTCCAGCACTATCAGATCCTGCGAGGGCAACAGGTAGTCGACCCGCATCTGCCCGGCTTTGGGCCAGTGAACAGTGTTGAGCCCGGCCTGCGCAGATTGCGGACGCGGATCTTGCAGCTTTGGGTGGTTTAACAGGTTGATGATAGCCTGATGGTCGCCAGCACCAGTATCTGGGTCGAGATTTGCGCCACCTGCCAGCACAAAGCGTCGGGTCGGAGGGGTGTCAAAGGGAGCAGGCAGTGCCTGATCCAGAAATCTCTGCCAGAGGTGGATTTCGTCGCGGTTGCGCAAGAGGTTGCGCTGTTCAGGGCCATCAAAAAGGGGGGGGGTGGCTTGAAAGGTCAGCAGCACCAGTTCGCGCCCGTCCGGCAGGCTGACTGGTAGGGCCCAATGGGCGGTGGCCGAAAGGCGCTGAATGGCCTGGGCTTCTACCGACGGAAAAGGGCTGCCATCCGGGTGGCGCGGCAAGGTGGCACCGGGAAGATCGCGCCAGAGCAGGGAGGAGAGATCGGTGACGGACTGATGCTGGATTGGCAGTCGCGAAAGCACAGCTATGCCGCTGCGGCCAGTGTAGTTCCCAAAGCCCTGCGAATCTCCGGGGCCACCCAGACGCTGATCGCCGTCAAGATCGAGTGCTGTGGCCAGACCGCTGTTGGGCTGGCGGGCAAACAGATGTGGAAAGGCGTGTCCAGCCAAGGATAATCGGCGCTCTAGTGCCTTGAGAGCGCGGTTCTCATAGTCCCAGTCAATGCTTTGCAAGGCCAAAATGTCAGGTTTAATTTCGGCGATCAGGGCAATCACCGCCTCGATCTGGGCATCCTCTCCACGTTCGATATCGCGCAGCAGCAACCCCGGACCTTTGCGCGATAGCTCGGTGTTGAAACTGGCAATGCGCAGGGGCACGGTTGAAGGGCTGGTCGCTGAACCCGGTGCGGTTTGCGATAAAAGGCGCAGGGGCGCGAGGGCGAGAACTATCAGGAGAGTGAAAAATATCCAGGCGGCAGGCAACAGAGAGGTTCTCTCTGATGTTGCTGCATCCGTCATGCGGCCTGCAGGGCCTCGGCATGGGCATAGGCGGCCCGGCGTTTTTCGGCGATCAGATCCGCCACCCGCAACATGGCCATGCCGCGCATGATCATCGAGGCCGGCACAAAGGCCCAGGCGGTGATCATCCAGACGAGCACCTGTGGGCTGGTCAACTGACTGATATCCATCAGCCCCGAGGCCAGTTTCACAGTGGCCGGAATGGCAAAGGGCAGCAGGATACCGATGATGATATTGATCCGGGCATCGCGTTGTAGCCGTGCGACCACATCGCCGCCGGTGGTGGGATCAAACAGCGGCAGGTTGACCCAGACATTGAAGGCGCCATTGCGCAGAGGCCAGTTGGCGACCCGAATGGCGAGGGCAAAACACAGAATCGCGGCTGCGGCCACAACATAGGCGATGCCGGCGGCGCTGCGAATGATTTCGAGACTTTCAGTGGCGGTTTCAAGTGGCAGCATCAAAACCGTCAGTTGAACCGGCGAGTAGGCGAAATCAAGTGTTTCACCAATCCGAAATCCAAGGTTGTGCACCAGGGCGGTCAGCCCAGTCGCGTCGAGCGGATGCCGGGCCAGCAGGCTCAGCAGGCCAATCATGGCAAATCCTGCAGCGAAACGCATACGGTTCAAAGGCGGGGCTTCGCGAAATTCGACAAAGCTGGGAAAACTGGAGAAATACTCGGCAAAGGTCAACGCCCCGCCGAGAATCGCCATCAGGACGATGATCTCAGGAGATTCGGTGGCTGAAACCGGCAGCAATAACGATGGCATCGCAATAAGCAATGCAACCAATACACCGCGGGTCGCCGCGCCTGTAATGCGAGCAAACACTGCGTCTTTTTCCCTTCAAACTGGACTGGACGGTACTTTGCCGTGCCTTTGTTCCAACTTGATGCACCCCGGAACCCCCGAAAGATGCGCCTCAATTTCGCCCTATTTGTGCACGGATTGCGGCTGGGGCTCAAGTTTTCTATGCGGCCCGGTGGTGTTTCCCAAGGGAAGCCACCGGTGAGTGATGCGAGAATACATCAAGTTTTGCCCAAGCTATCAGCGGCTTGCCTGTGCAGTACCAGATGTTGTGGTCCGGGCTGTAGCCCTCGCAAGGCTGGCGCGGCACTCGGCTGTTTGATCGGAGAAATTTCAAATTAGGGCGAATTTGTGACGTATTTGCCTTAATTGCGATCGACCTGACCGGTGTAGGTGACCGTTGTGAACGGTACGGCAGCCAGCTTGCGTAGGCACGTGAACAGGCACGTGAAACTGACAGGCAGAAAAAGTAAAAAGGCCGCCCTGGTTGCAGAGCGGCCCTATTAAATGTTCTATCAGGCATTAAGCCTCCTTCGGGAATCAGACCCAGGGACGCTCCTGCGCCATCTTTGTCTCATAGGTCTCGATCGCAGCTTCTTTCTGCAGGGTCTGGCCGATGTCATCGAGCCCTTCCAGCAGGCAGTGCTTTTTGAAGGCGTCGACGTCGAACTTGACCACGTCTCCGTCCGATGTGGTGATCTCCTGCGCTTCAAGATCCACGGTCATGCGGGCGTTTTCGCCTTTTTCCGCGTCCTTCATCAACAGATCGACCTGCTCTTGTGGCAGCACGATGGGCAGAATGCCGTTCTTGAAGCAGTTGTTGAAAAAGATATCGGCAAAGCTGGTGGAGACCACGCATTTGATACCAAAATCCGCAATCGCCCAAGGCGCATGTTCGCGCGAGGAGCCGCAGCCGAAGTTGTCGCCGGCGACAAGGATCTGAGCGCTGCGATACTGCGGTTTGTTCAGCACGAAATCGGGGATTTCAGTGCCGTCGCGATTGTAGCGCATCTCGTCAAACAGGTTCTTGCCAAACCCGGTGCGCTGAATGCTTTTCAGAAACACCTTGGGGATGATCATGTCGGTGTCGATATTGACCAGCGGCATAGGCGCGGCAACGCCGGTGAGTTTTTCAAACTTTTCCATAATGCTCGCTCCTTCAGATCAATTCACGGATGTCGGTCAGCTTGCCGGTGAGGGCAGCGGCGGCAGCCATGGCAGGCGACACCAGATGGGTGCGACCTTTGTAGCCTTGGCGACCCTCAAAGTTGCGGTTCGAGGTGGCGGCGCAGCGCTCGCCCTCGGACAGCTGGTCGGGGTTCATCGCCAGACACATGGAACAGCCCGCAAGGCGCCATTCGAAACCGGCCTCTTTAAAGATCTCGGCCAGACCTTCTTCTTCGGCCTGTGCCCGTACCAAGCCCGAGCCGGGAACGATCATGGCGCGCATGCCGTCCTTGATCTTTTTGCCTTTGACCACATCAGCCACGGCGCGCAGATCTTCGATGCGGCCATTGGTGCAGGAGCCAATAAAGACAGTATCGATCTCGATATCCGTCAGTTTCTGACCGGGCGTCAGACCCATGTATTCGATCGAGCGTTTTGCCGCCTCGACCTTGCCGCCCTTAAAATCTTCGGGGAAGGGCACGGTGCCGGTAATGGGCAGAACGTCCTCGGGAGAGGTGCCCCAGGTGACGACCGGCTGGATGTCTTCGCCGCGCAGGGTGACGACCTTGTCGAAATGCGCACCTTCGTCGGTGTAGAGCGTCTTCCACCAGGTCAATGCGGCTTCCCACTGCGCGCCTTTCGGGGCGTGGGGACGGCCTTTGACATAGGCAAAGGTGGTTTCATCCGGCGCGATCAGGCCGGCGCGTGCGCCGCCTTCGATGGCCATGTTGCAGACGGTCATCCGCCCTTCCATGGACAGATCGCGAATGGCTTCGCCGCAATACTCGATCACGTAACCGGTGCCACCGGCGGTGCCGGTCTCGCCGATCACGGCCAAGGTGATGTCCTTAGCGGGGACGCCAGGGGTCAGCTTGCCGGGGATTTCCACCTTCATGTTCTTGGATTTCTTCTGGATCAGCGTCTGCGTGGCCAGAACATGCTCGACCTCGGAGGTGCCGATGCCATGCGCCAGGGCGCCAAAAGCGCCGTGGGTGGCTGTGTGGCTGTCACCGCAGACCACGGTCATGCCGGGCAGGGTCCAGCCCTGTTCGGGGCCGACAATATGCACGATACCCTGGCGCACATCTGACACCGGATAGTAGTGTACGCCAAATTCCTTGGCGTTCTTGTCGAGGGCTTCGACCTGGATGCGGCTTTCCGCATTTTCGATGCCTTTGGCACGATCCAATGTGGTGGGGACGTTGTGATCCGGCACCGCGATGGTTTTATCAGGGGCATGCACCTTGCGGCCCGACATGCGCAGACCTTCAAAGGCCTGCGGGCTGGTCACTTCGTGAACCAGATGGCGGTCGATATAAAGAAGGCAGGTGCCATCCTCTGCTTCATGCGCGACATGCGCATCCCAGATCTTGTCATAGAGCGTTTTGGGGGACATGGGTCCTCTCCCGTATTTTTGGTATGTAATGCTGGCTTTGGGCTGGGCAACGGCCTTATAGGCGTGCCAGGACCGTGCGGGCGGCACCAAAGAACCGTTCGCGCAGGCGCGCGCGATCTTGCAGTTCAATGTTCTGGGCCAGGACGAGGGTCATGAGGGTCAGATACAGGCGAGGGGCCACGCGATCAAGGGTTGCGATATCGAGTTAGCCGCAATCTGAGCAATCTTTGCCTTGATTCCCTGCAAATATAGGGTTTCTCCTCTTTCCGCGGCCCCCGAGATCAGGCAGAGAGTGCCGATGATTCGAACCCTGCTGTCGGTTTCATTGAAATAGGCGGCGGGAATTGCTATTTTTAGCATAGCCCCAGCGCCGGGGGAGCGGCGGCGCGCCATATGGAGGACCTAGTCCTGTCGAGCGAACCCCAAGCGGCTGCGGCCGCTGATAGCGAGGCAGCAGCATCTGCTGCCAAGAGCCGCCCAACCAACCTGGTGTTGTTGGAGCGGATCCTTGCGTCTCTGGACGAAGACAAGGCCGAAGATGTCGTGCAGATTGATCTGCGCGGCAAGACGGCTATTGCAGATTTCATGGTAGTGGCCTCTGGGCGGTCCAGCCGTCAGGTCGCCGGTATTTCGGAGAAACTGTCGGACCGGCTGAAGCATGAATACGGGATCATCAGCAAGATCGAAGGTCGCGATACCGGCGATTGGGTGCTGATCGATACTGGTGATGTGATCGTCCATATCTTCCGGCCTGAAGTGCGTGAGTTTTACCAGCTCGAAAAGATGTGGCAGCCGGGCATGAGCCCTGCTCAGGATCAAGGCTGATCAGCGCGCTGCTGTGAATTTGGACGGTGCCTGTATTCCGGCTCCGTCCTGTGACCAACTTTTCCTGCGGCGCTCTGCTCGTCAGGCTACGGCCTGCTCCTGGGTGGCCGAGTAGGCAGGCGTGAAAGGCGACATTCATGCGTGTGCATATCTGCGCGGTCGGGCGCCTGCGTTCTGGCCCGGAAAAATCCCTGATCGATGACTATCTGACCCGGTTTGACCGCACTGGGCGCGCGCTTGGTCTGGGCCCGGCGCGCCTGGTTGAGGTTGAAGACAAGAAGAACACTGGTATGGTCGCCGAGGCGGGCCTGCTGCGCAAGGCCCTGCCAAAAGGTGCGGTGATCTGTACCCTGGATGAGCGCGGAAAACTGCTGAGCTCGCCTGATTTTGCCAATAGGCTTGCAGATTGGCGCGATACCGGTCGCCAGGACCTGGCCCTCATCATTGGTGGCGCAGACGGAATTGATCCGGCTCTGCGCGCCGAGGCGGATTTTTCGATTTCCTTTGGTAAGATGGTCTGGCCGCACATGTTGGTGCGGGTCATGTTGGCAGAGCAGATCTACCGCGCTGCCACCATTCTGTCAGGCAGCCCCTATCACCGCAGTTAAAGGGCTGCCGACTGTGGTCGGTCTTGACGGCGCGGCGAGGGTTATCCCTCGGAGGGCTCGATCATTTCCATGCGTGTGGCGTGGCGTCCGCCTTCAAACTCGGCAGCGAGGAAGGCGTCAACGATATCAAGCGCCAACCCTTTGCCGACAACGCGCGCACCGAGCGACAGCATATTTGCGTCGTTGTGTTGGCGGATCATGCGGGCCGAAAAGGTATCAGAGCAGACGCCGCAGCGGATGCCTTTGACTTTGTTGGCTGCCATCATGATGCCTTGGCCGGTGCCGCAAACGATAATGCCCAACTGGCAGTCGCCCGAAGCGACACGCTCGGCTGCGGCTTTGCCGTGTACCGGGTAATCCGTGCTTTCCGGGGTGGTTGGGCCAATATCGATGACTTCCCAGCCCTGTTGGGCGACATGCTCCGCAATGGTCTGTCTGAGGGGGATGTCGGCGTGATCGCTGGAGATGACGATGCGCTTGCTGGTGGTCATGTTGGGGCTCCCGTTTGCAAAGGGTAGTTTCGCGACAGGGCCGGCTTGGCGCAGTGGCCTTGTTTTGTCAATACGCCTGCGCCTCGGGCCTGCGCGTCGGAGCTAGGCCTTGGAGCGGGGTTATTTTAGATCGACAACAAAAGTTTCGCGCGCCCAGCCGTCCACCAGGCAGCGGGCCTGGATCTGCACCTGCGCGGTTCCTGCGGGAACCACGACATTGCCCAGGGAGCGAGTAAAGGGTTGTTCGTGCTCATGTGGATGCGCCAGAACCCGCAGGCCTAGCTCATTGCCTTGCATGTCCAGTATCCGCCAGCCATCGGCATAATGATCCCAGCCGCTGTCAGGATGCGTTAAGGTGACGGCAAATCGCCAGTTTGCACCGGCCTTGGCTGCCGTAGCGGCCTCGATCCGTGGTGGGTCGGCCAGAACGGGAGCGGTGAATACGGAGCAGGCCAGCAGGCCCCCCGTCAAAGCAAGTGCATATCTCATCATGTTGACAGGTTAGCCATGCTGCACCGTTGGGGAAGTCACGATGCCGTGTGGCAGGGCGGTGGTGGGTGCTGCGGGCCTGCAAACTTCGGACTTGCAAGTTATGCGCAATTGGTAATATAATTTTACCAAATCGCCATCCCAAAAGGAGAGCCCCATGGAGATGCCATCCCCGGATCCAGCCATTCTGGCCCGCAAAGCGCATTTGGTCCGTCGTCTGACTGCGGTGCTGCCTGCGGATGCGCTGATTCAGGATGAGATGGAAACCCGTGCCTATGAATGTGATGCGCTCACGGCTTACAAATGCCCGCCATTGCTGGCGGTGTTGCCCCGCAGCACACAAGAGGTCTCTGACGTTTTGCGCATTTGCTATGAAGAGGGTGTGCCAGTGGTGCCGCGCGGGGCGGGAACCTCGCTTGCCGGGGGGGCTTTGCCCACTGCGGACAGTGTGATCCTGGGCGTTGCCCGAATGAACGAGGTGCTGGAGACGGATTACGACAACCGCATCATCAAGGTGCAGACAGGGCGCACCAATCTGAGCGTGTCCGGCGCGGTCGAAGAAGAGGAGTTCTTTTATGCGCCGGACCCCTCCAGCCAGTTGGCTTGTGCCATTGCCGGCAATATTGCGATGAACTCGGGCGGTGCGCACTGCCTGAAATACGGCGTGACCACCAACAATCTGATGGGGGTCACTCTGGTGATGATGGATGGCACTGTGGTTGAGATCGGCGGCGCGCATCTGGACGCAGGCGGGCTGGATCTGCTCGGGGTGATCTGCGGCAGCGAGGGCCAGCTGGGCGTGGTGACCGAGGCGACCTTGCGGATCCTGCGCAAGCCCGAAGGCGCGCGGCCCGTTTTGATTGGTTATGACAGCAACGAGGTTGCTGGAGCCTGCGTCAGTGACATCATCAAAGCAGGTGTTCTGCCGGTGGCGATCGAATTCATGGATCGTCCCTGCATTGAGGCCTGCGAGGCCTTTGCCAAGGCGGGCTATCCGATGTGCGAGGCCCTGCTGATCATTGAGGTCGAAGGCAGTGAAGATGAAATCGCACATCAATTGCAGCTGATCACAGATATCGCGCGCCGTCACAATCCGGTGGAACTGCGCGAGGCACATGATGCGGATGAGGCCGGGCGGATTTGGCTTGGGCGTAAATCTGCCTTTGGTGCCATGGGTCAGATCAACGACTATATGTGTCTGGATGGCACCATTCCGGTATCTTCTTTGCCCTTCGTGCTGCGCCGCATTGGCGAACTGAGCCAGGAATTCGGGCTGGACGTCGCCAATGTGTTTCACGCCGGGGACGGCAATATGCACCCGCTGATCCTGTTTGACGCCAACAAACCTGGCGATCTGGAACTCTGCGAAGAATTCGGCGCCGAGGTGCTGAAGCTTTGCGTGGATGCTGGCGGCTGTCTGACTGGCGAGCATGGGGTTGGCATCGAAAAGCGCGATCTGATGTTGTACCAATATGCGCCCGAAGATCTCGAGGCACAGCTCAGGGTCAAAGACGTTTTTGATCCAAAATGGTTGTTGAACCCGGCAAAGGTCTTCCCGCTTTCGGTCACTGAAACCCGCCGTGCCTCGGCACTGGCTGCGGAATGAGGGAGCACAAGTAGATGATGATCCCACAGAACGAGGCCGAACTGGCCGAGATCCTTGCGAGTGCCAAGGCACCGCTGAACATTCAGGGCGGTGGCACCCGTGGCTTTGCAGTTGCGGGCGACACCCTGTCGACAAGCGGCCTGACGGGTATTGAACTTTATGAACCGGGCTCTTTGACGCTGGTTGCCAAGGCCGGCACCACCATTGCCGAGATCGAGACGCTGCTGGACGACGAAGGCCAGCGTCTGGCGTTTGAGCCGATGGACAGCCGCGGTTTGCTGGCGACAACAGGTGCACCCACCATTGGCGGCGCTTTCGCGGCCAATGCTTCGGGGCCGCGGCGCATTCAGGGCGGCGCGGCCCGCGACCACCTGTTGGGCGTGCGCTTTGTGGATGGCGTCGGCGGTATCATCAAGAATGGTGGCCGGGTGATGAAGAATGTCACTGGCTATGATCTGGTTAAACTGATGGCCGGGGCACATGGTACGCTGGGCGTTCTGACCGAGGTGTCGCTGAAGGTGTTGCCAAAACCGGAAGCCGCCGGAACGATCTCGGTTTCGGTAGTGGATCTTTCAGCGGCGGTTGCAGCGATGTCGGTTGCCTTGGGGTCGCCCTATGATGTGAGCGGCGCGAGCTATGATCCGGCCGCAGGCTTGGCGCATGTTAGGGTTGAAGGGTTCGCCCAGTCTGTTCAGTATCGCAGTGGCCAGCTGGCGCAAGAACTGGCGCGGTTCGGAGCGGTTGAGGAACAGATCGGGGCTCATGAGCTGTGGCAGGACATTCGCGATGTCGCAGGTTTTCACGGTCAGGCGGGCGACGTCTGGCGGATATCGGTCAAGCCATCCGACGCTGTGGTTCTAGCCCCCGCTTTGCAGGCGGAGGCGCTGCAGTTTGACTGGGGCGGTGGCTTGATCTGGGCCTTGATGCCCGAAGGCAGCGATCTGCGCGCACGCATGGGGCAGACAGGAGTGCAGGGACATGCAACGCTGGTGCGTTCCAGCCAGAAAATACGGGCAAAGCTGGGGCAATTTGCACCTCAGCCTGCACCGCTGGATGTGATTTCAAAGGGGCTGCGTCAACAATTTGACCCGAATGGTGTCCTGAACTCCGGGTTGATGGGATAAGACATGCAAACGACTTTTACCGAAGATCAGCTCAAAGATCCGGGCATTGCCCGCAGCAATGAGATCCTGCGCTCTTGTGTGCATTGTGGGTTCTGTACCGCGACATGTCCGACCTATCAGGTGCTCGGGGACGAGCTGGACAGCCCGCGTGGCCGCATTTACCTGATCAAGGACATGCTGGAAAACAACCGGATACCAGACGCCAAGACGGTCAAACATATCGACCGCTGCCTGAGCTGTCTGGCCTGTATGACCACCTGCCCGTCGGGGGTGCATTACATGCATCTGGTGGATCATGCCCGTGCCTATATCGACAAAACCTATAAGCGCCCACTCACGGACCGCTTGCTGCGCTGGCTCCTGGCGCGAATTCTGCCCTATCCGGGCAGGTTTCGGCTGGCTTTATTTGGGGCCAAGCTGGCGCAGCCCTTTAAAAAACTGGTGCCTGATGCCCGTCTGAGGGCGATGCTGGATATGGTGCCAAAACAGATCCCACCGGTCAGCCGTAACGATGACCCACAAAGCTTTGCCCCCAAGGTGGCGCAGAAAAAGCGCGTTGCCCTGATGACGGGCTGTGCCCAAAAGGCGCTCAACACCGACATCAACGATGCCACCATCCGTCTGCTGACCCGATTGGGCTGCGAAGTGGTTGTAGCCAAAGGCGCGGGCTGTTGCGGGGCATTGACCCATCACATGGGTCGTGAAGACGAAAGCCACGCCACGGCTGCGAAAAACATCCGCGCCTGGAGCGCGGAGATCGACGGCGCTGGACTGGATGCGATTGTGATCAATACCTCTGGCTGTGGCACCACGGTCAAGGACTATGGCCATATGTTTCGCAATGATCCGTTGGCGGCAGATGCAGAACGGGTGTCAGCACGCGCGATGGATATCTCGGAATTGCTGATGCAGCTTGACCTGCCAGTTGGTCCCAGCAAAGAGCTGACCGTGGCCTATCACGCGGCTTGCTCGCTGCAGCACGGCCAACAGATCAAGACCCACCCCAAGACCCTGCTGAAACGCGCGGGCTTCAAGGTGGTGGAGCCTGCAGACAGTCATCTGTGCTGTGGTTCAGCCGGCACCTATAATCTGATGCAGCCGGAGATCTCGACCCAGCTGAAGGCGCGCAAGGTGAAAACCCTTGAGGCCAAATCGCCGGACCTGATTGCGGCCGGCAACATCGGCTGCATGATGCAGATCGGGTCAGGCACAGCCCTACCTATCGTGCACACAGTCGAACTGCTGGATTGGGCCACCGGCGGGCCGGAACCTCGTGCATTATCCGCCACGGAAAATCCAGTCTCTGCCGTACCCATCTTGCGTTGAGCGGGGATCAGCCCGTCGGCCCGAGCACAGCCCACAAGGCGCAGATTTCTTTTTGGGTGGGCTGGCTTTCTTGCGCGCGTGCCGTATTTTTGCCGAAGCTTGCGGCTAGTTCCGTCTGCAACGAGTAGGGAGACGATGGTGCAGCACTGGGGAAACGGCTTGGCGAGAATATGGATTTTGGCAGCTTTGGCTGCTGTGGCCCCTGTCCTGGGGCTGGATCTGGCACAGGCCGGAGATAGCCGCCTGCAACGGATGGAAACCATGGACGCGGGGCGGGAATGGCAAGCTGTTGGCCGACTGGACGTCGATGGCGAAGGTTTTTGCACCGGATCTTTGATTGCCCCGGATCTGGTGCTGACAGCGGCGCATTGTCTCTTTGACAGCCGCACAGGCACCCGGATCCAGCCCAAAAGCATCGAATTCCTTGCAGGCTGGCGCAATGGGCGCGCGTCGGCCTATCGTAGTGTCGCGCGTGCCGTGGTGCATCCAGACTATATCTTTGATGGCGAAGTTTCTACCAACCGGGTGCGCAAGGATATTGCCCTGCTGCAATTGCAACGGCCCATTCGCAACACCACTGTGATCCCTTTCCAGACCGACAGCCGCCCGCGGGCTGGGGCGGATATCGGCGTCGTCTCCTATGCACACGATCGGTCCGAGGCGCCCTCGATCCAGGAAATCTGTGCGGTCATGGCGCGCCAGGAAGGCGTGCTGGTCATGTCCTGCGATGTTGACTTTGGCTCATCAGGCGCGCCGGTATTTTCCTTTGCCGGGGGCAAGCCCCGCATCGTTTCGGTGGTCTCTGCCAAGGCCGAGGTCGAAGGCCGACAGGTCTCGCTGGGTGCTGCATTGGCCGAAGAGCTGGAGCTTTTGCAGGCGCAGCTTACCGGGCCGGTGATGGGCAGCCGCCTACCCGATGGCGTTGGACGTGTCAGAGTTGGTGCGGGGGCTGGCCAGTCGACGACAGGTGGACGTTCAGCCGGAGGTGCCAAATTTGTGCGCCCCGGGGGTTGATCTTTTCGAAATCCGCAGGCCCCTTGTAATCAGGCCCATGTTGCATACTTCAAACCTATCCGATGTCGCCGCTGGCCGGGGCTTGGATATAAATCGCTCGTCCCCAAAGGGGAGGGCAAACATGAAGTCGCTCATATCTGAGGATGAAACATGCGTACATTTGATTTTGCACCCCTGAACCGTGCAACCATTGGCTTTGACCAGATCGCTGATCTGATGGACCGCGCCCTGAGCAATGATGTCGGGCAACCCAGTTATCCCCCTTACAATATCGAAAAGACGGCCGCCGACAGCTATCGGATTTCCATCGCCGTCGCCGGATTTTCTGAAGCAGACCTTACGGTTGAAGTGAAAGAAAACGCACTGGTCGTCGCCGCCCGCAAGAGCGAAGAAGCCGAGGGTCGCAGCTATCTGCATCGTGGCATTGCAACCCGCGCCTTTGAACGTCGCTTTACTCTGGCGGATCATGTTCGCGTGACCGGCGCCAGCCATGCGGATGGCATGCTGCATATCGACCTGCATCGCGAAGTGCCCGAAGCGCTGAAACCGCGCCGGGTTGAGATCAGTTCTTCTGCACCGAAACCTGCCGAGATCGAAGGCGAAGTTCAAAAGGTCAACTGACCCGCGAGCGAGCCTTGCGGACCGCGTTGCCGGGATTTCTCCAGGGATCCGGGACGACGTGAGCATATCCCCCGGACTGCCATGCGGTCCGGGGGATATGTTTTTTTGATACTACTATTCAGTTGAAGCCCACATCCTACCAGTCGGTAAGTGAAATCACTTACCGACTGGTAGGATGTGGGCTTGAGTGTTAGGTTAAGGCAAACACCAGGGGCGCCGAACCATGATACCTGCCAGTGAGACCCGACAGAACCTTTTGCGTGAGGCTGGAAAACTTTTGGCCGAGCATGGCTATCAGGGCACCAGCCTTTCGATGATCGCGGCCCGTCTGGGCCTGACAAAACAGGCATTGCTGCACCATTTTAAATCGAAGCCCCTGCTCTACGGTGCGGTTCTGGCCGAGCTCAGTGAGGAGTTGTTGAACGTCTTGTTCGCGGCCATGGATCAGGGCGAAACACCGGAGCATCAGCTGGAAGTGTTTTTCTCGGCCGTTGCAGCTCTTGGCCAGGAGAATCCAGACAGGCTGCGGCTCTTGATGCGCGCGCTGACAGAGGCCGATGCCACAGAGGCTGCGCGCTCCAATGGCGGTGAGGGGCGGTCTTTGCAGGATGTGCTTGAACCTCTTGTGGCGCTGATCCAGGCGACAGAAGCATGGGAGGGCAGTGGTGCGGGCACGGCGCTGGGTATTGCAAGCCAGCTTCTGGGGGCGACGTGTCTCTTTCCTGCTGCCGCGAAGATCTTAACGGCAGGATTTGGCACAGAGGTGGTTGATCAGGCGGAGCAGGAGAGATGTGACCTGTTGCACAAACTGGTTCATCAGGTCTTGACGGGGATGCCACCGCAAGAGCTGGGTGCATCTCCTGCTGGTTGAACATCGTGTTTCGGGGTTTGCCTGTCTGCAATTAGATAGAATTGATTCGTCAGACGCCTTGGCTGTTTTCAACTTTAAAGGTGTAGTCTACACTCACCATTTAACGCTGGCATATTGAGCCGCCGTGGAATGAAAGGGGATGTAGATGAAATCTCTAGATATCGATTTGGTGCAATCCAGTTTCGCCGCGATATACGCTCGCAAAGCTGAGATAGCCGAGCGGTTCTATATCCATCTATTTGTACTTATGCCCGAGGCAAAGGCGATGTTTGGAGATGAATTTTCCAAGCAAAAAGAGATGTTTGCCTCTATGCTGACCTATTGCATCAAGGGGCTTGCAGACCAAAGTAGCCTAGGCCATGCCAGCTCAAACCTGGCTAAAACGCATGCACGTTTCAATCTTGGCACCCGTGAGGCCGATATTGCTGGTAACGCTTTGATGGCGGCGCTGGAAGACGTGATGGGGGAAAAACTGAACGAGGATCAGAGTGCCGCCTGGCGGCGTGCCATTACCCGCGTTCTGCGTATGATGGCCCAGGATCTGGTTGCGGCCGATGCCCATGAAACAGAGACATCGGCCTGAAAAATCAGATGGCCATGCAGATGTATTTCATCTCCAGGTAGTCTTCGATGCCGTGATGGCTGCCTTCGCGGCCCAAACCAGACTGCTTGACGCCACCAAAGGGCGCAACCTCGGTGGAAATGATGCCAGTGTTGACGCCGACAATGCCATATTCCAGCGCTTCTGCGACCTTGTAGACCCGGCTTAAATCTTTGGCGTAGAAATAGGACGCGAGGCCAAAGATGGTGTCATTGGCCATTGCGATCACTTCGTCTTCGTCCTCGAATTTGAACAAAGGCGCCAATGGGCCAAAGGTCTCATCGGTGGCAAAGGACATCTCGCGGGTGGCGCCGGTAACGATGGTTGGCTGAAAGAAGGTTCCCCCCAGCTCCGAAGGATTGCCGCCCAGAATGACTTCGGCGCCCTTGGCGGTGGCATCGGCGATATGATCTTGCACCTTGACTACGGCTTTGGCGTTGATAAGCGGGCCGAACTGGATGCCATCGTCGAGACCATCACCGACGGTCATGTTGGCCACGGCTTCTTTTAGTTTGGCGGCAAAGGCATCATAGACGCCGGCCTGCACATAGATCCGGTTGGCGCAAACGCAGGTCTGGCCGTTGTTGCGGAATTTGCACATGATGGCGCCCTCAACAGCAGCATCAAGGTCGGCGTCGTCAAACACGATGAACGGCGCGTTGCCACCCAACTCCATCGAGCATTTCATCACTGTATCTGCGGCCTGGCGCATCAGGATGCGGCCGACTTCGGTGGAGCCGGTAAAGGTCAGCTTTCGCACGGCGTTGTTGTCGCAGAACTCCTTGCCGATTTCCGAGGCATTGGACGATGGTACGACGCTGAAAACACCTGCCGGGATGCCGGCACGATCCGCCAGAACGGCCAGTGCGGTTGCTGACAGCGGTGTCAATTCTGCGGGACGTGCGACAAAGGCGCAGCCAGCGGCCAGTGCAGGGCCTGCCTTGCGGGTGATCATCGCGTTGGGGAAATTCCAAGGCGTGATCGATGCGGCAACTCCGATGGGCTGTTTCAGCACGGTGATGCGTTTGTCACGCTGATGGCCGGGAATGGTCTCGCCGTAGATGCGCTTGGCCTCTTCGGCGAAGAATTCGATGAAGGAGGCGCCATAGGCGATCTCGCCGCGGGCCTCGGCGAGGGGTTTGCCCATCTCTGCAGTCAAGATGATCGCTAGGTCTTCCTGGTTGGCCATCATCAGATCATACCATTTGCGCAGGACATTGGCGCGTTCTTTGCCGGTCCACTTGGCCCAGTCTTTCTGTGCGATCTCGGCCTGGGCGATGGCACCTGCGACTTGCAGACGGCTGACATCTGCCACCTGGGCAATCACGTCACCACGCGCGGGGTTGATGACATCAAACGTGCCTTCGCCATCGATGAAGGCGCCGCCGATATAGGCACGGGTCTCCAGCAGGGTGGGATCGCTCAGTAGAGATTTCAACGCGGTAGTGGTTTGCAGCATAGGGGCCTCCCGGGGGTCATTGCGCAGGCATGGAAAACAGTTGGGCATTGATATGTCCAGAAAGATCGATGAGTCCAGAATTTGATCAAAACACGCCAAACATATTTTGTTCCCTCCGGTTCGGGTCGGCAAGCGGGCAGAAGATTTGACAATGCTGCCCGTAGCTTGTCACTTGGTGCAAAATCGGGAGAGGATGCACGCGATGGATTTGGACGACGCCTATGCCAACGGGGCCTATATTGCCGGGGCCGAAGACTACCCACCGCGCTGGGCGGCCTCTGCCGAAGATTTCCGCAACAGCCTGCATGAGCGGTCACGTCTGGATATTCCCTATGGCGATGGGGCGCGGCATCGGTTTGATCTGTTTATGCCAGAAGGCGCGCCAAAGGGCGTCTTTGTCTTTGTTCACGGTGGCTATTGGCTGGCCTTTGACAAAAGCTCCTGGTCACATTTGGCTGTCGGGGCTTTGGCCCATGGCTGGGCAGTGGCGATGCCTTCGTATGATCTGTGCCCGGACGTCCGGATAGAAGACATCACCCGGCAAGTGGCGCAGGCGGTTGTGCGCATCGCTGCCGAGGTGCCCGATGTACCGATCAGCCTGGCCGGGCATTCCGCTGGTGGCCAACTGGTGGCCCGGATGCTGGACAAGGATCTGATCCCGGCAGAGGTGGGCGACCGGCTGAAAATAGTGATCCCGATTTCGCCGCTGGCGGATCTGTTGCCGCTGCTGCGCACTTCGATGAACGACAAATTCCAGATGGATTGTAACAGTGCGCGCGCCGAAAGCCCTGTCGAGATGCAGGACCGGTATCCGGCCGGGGTCACGGTCTGGGTTGGAGCCGAAGAGCGCCCATCGTTCCTGGATCAGGCACAATGGCTGGCAGACGCCTGGCAGGCCGATCATGTCATTGCCTTTGGCAAGCACCATTTCAATGTCGTGGACCCGCTGGCAGACCCCGAAAGCGATCTGGTGCGCCTGCTTGTCAGCTAGTGGCGGACGCCTTGGTTGATCCAGGGTTTACCTTTCAAAACATAGGTGGATGAGGTGGTGAAAAAAATCGCTTGCCTCATCCGGGTTTCGCAGCCATGTTCCCGATCAGGGCCGGGCGATGGCGTCGCCGCATGGAACACATGCTGTCCTTTAATCTCAAAAACTGTCCTGAACGCCGGGACCTTTCTTGTAAGAAGGAAGGGTCTGATATGACTTCACGTCCTGATATGTATCGTTTTCACAATGGTGAAAAAGCGCCTTTGCAATTTGCCGTCTCCGAATATGAGGCGCGTATTGCCGGATTGCGCAAAATCATGATCGACACTGGGGTGAGCGCTGCTGTCTTCACCTCGATGCACAACATCTCTTATTATTCTGGTTTCACCTACTGTGCCTTTGGCCGCCCCTATGGGCTGGTGGTGACCGCGACCGAAGCTGTGACCATTTCGGCGGGCATCGACGCAGGCCAGCCCTGGCGTCGGTGTTTCTGCGACAACATTACCTACACTGACTGGCAGCGTGACAATTTCTGGCGCGCGATCAAATCGGTTTCTGGCGAAGGTGTTGTGGTCGGCTTTGAAAGCGATCACCTAACTTTGCTTCAAAAGGCCAAGCTCGAAGGCTTCCTCAACCCATCGAGACTGGTTGATCTTTATGAACCCACCATGGTGCAGCGCATGGGGAAGTCTGATGCTGAGTTGGACATGATCCGCGCTGGTGCGGCCGTAGCTGACGTGGGTGGTTTTGCCATTCGCGACGCGGTCAAGGAAGGCGCTCGCGAGATCGATGTGGCCATGGCCGGTCGTGACGCGATGGAGATGGAAATTGCCAAGCGATTCCCGGATGCCGAATATCGTGACAGCTGGGTCTGGTTCCAGTCGGGCATCAACACGGATGGCGCCCACAACCCGGTGACTGCGCGCCAGTTGCAACGCGGCGATATCCTGTCGCTGAATACCTTCCCGATGATTTCGGGCTACTACACGGCGCTGGAACGCACCATGTTTGTGGGTGAAGTCGACGCCGAAAGCCTGAAGGTCTGGGAGGCCAATGTGGCGGCCCATGAATATGGGATTTCGCTGCTGAAACCCGGTGCCAGCTGTGCCGAGATCACTCATAAAATCAACGCCTTCTTTGAAGAACGCGATCTGCTGCAATATCGTACATTCGGGTATGGCCACTCATTCGGTGTGTTGTCGCATTACTACGGACGCGAGGCCGGGTTGGAGCTGCGCGAAGACATCGACACGGTACTGGAGCCTGGCATGGTGATTTCGATGGAACCGATGCTGACCATTGCAGACGGCCAGCCCGGCGCGGGGGGGTATCGGGAGCATGACATTCTGATCATCCACGAAGATGACAACGAAAATATCACCAAATATCCCTATGGCCCCGAATTCAACGTCGTTGGCTAACATAATGAATGTTGCGCTCTGAACAGAGGCGTAGCGCTCCCGCCCGGTCTTGATCCCTGACGGGATCGCGCCCCGTTGGGCCTGGCACCGCGCCTTTGGCGCGGTGCTGTCACAGCATCCGGTTGCCTCGCCGCCCGGGGCGGTTCTGTCGCTTTGCCTTGCTTGGCACCTGGGCGGCGCACTTGGCTTTGGCCTTCTCCCCTTGCTTTCAAGGCCAAACCACTTATGAGTACGGCCTCACCCTGGTGACAGTGTCGTGATCTTTCTCATGCGACTTGGACGTCAGGTGATCACGTTTTCAGACTGTGCCCCCTGACAGTACCCCACCTCTGAGCAGAGTAATCGAGCCGCGCCATGGACGAACCCCACGACAAGAGACTGACTGAGTTTGCGCTGATCCAGTTGTTGCCGAATATCATGACGATAGGGGCGATCTGTGCGGGCCTGTCGGCCATTCGGTTCGGAGTTCAGGGCAACTATGTCCTTGCCGTGCAGCTGATCCTGGCGGCGGCAATTCTGGATGGGCTGGATGGCCGTCTGGCGCGCGCCCTTGGCAGCGATAGCAAGATGGGCGCCGAGTTGGATTCGCTGGCAGATTTCCTCAACTTTGGGGTGGCAGCTCCGCTGGTGATCTATTTCTGGGCGCTTCAGGATATGAGCAATGCTGGCTGGATCTCGGTCTTGGTGTTTTCTGTCTGTTGTGTCGTCCGCCTGGCGCGGTTCAATGTGGCAACCAAATCTGAAGAAGATGTGGCTGAAGTTGCCAATGGCTATTTTGTGGGCATCCCCTCGCCTGCGGGCGCTCTGTTGGCGATGTTGCCGATGTTTGTCTCATTTGCGTTTGACACCGGGACAGGGTTTCCCAAATTGTTGATCTGCTTTCACATGGTTGTCATTGGTTTGCTGATGATCAGCCGCATTCCGACCTGGTCGCCCAAGGCTGTTCGCATTTCGCGCGAAAACGTGAAGTATTTTTTGGTGGCCTGCGCCTTTGCAGGGGCGGCCGTTCTGACTTACGCTTGGTCAACCCTGGTTGTCCTGTGCCTGAGCTACGTGGTGCTGGTGGTCTGGGGATTGATTAGAAAACCGTCGGAATAGTCCCGGCGCGCTGGGAGAGTTTCTTGGATATCAAATCAGTTGAATCATCTTATGCCCGCTGGGCACCAGTTTATGACAAAACATTTGGCGCGGTAACAAGTGCGGGGCGGCGGCGCACCGTGGGCTTCATCAATGACCACGGCGGATCGGTTCTGGAAGTGGGGGTCGGCACTGGTTTGTCGCTGCCGCACTACAAAGCGGGTGTCACTATTACCGGCATTGATTTCAGCGAAGACATGCTCGCCAAGGCACGCCAACGGGTGGCGGAAAAATCACTTGGGAATGTCGCGGCACTATTGCAAATGGATGCGCGGCAGCTGGATTTTGCGGACAACAGTTTCGACACCATCGCGGCGATGCATGTGCTCTCTGTGGTGCCCGAGCCGGAGCGGGTGATGTCAGAAATCGCGCGGGTGCTGAAACCCGGCGGCAAGGTTGTGATCTCCAACCATTTCAAACGCAGCCAGGGGGTTCTGGCCTCGATCGAGCGGTTTTCTGCGCCTTTTGCCAATGTGCTTGGCTGGCATTCAGATTTTGCAATCGACCAAGTCTTGCAGGAAGACCGTTTGCGGCTCGAGTTGCAACAGTCCCTGCCGCCATTTGGGATGATGACCTTTCTGGTGCTCTCCAAATTGCGAAACAACTGATCCGGCGGTGTCTTCAACACGTTCTTTCATTGACCGATCTGTAGCTATCATTGGGGCCAGCAGGCACGGCCTGCAATTCTGGTAAGCCTGGCCGGTCAGGTTGCGTCCTGCCCTCAGACCAGTTTTGGTCTTTGGTCATAGTGGCTGCGATCGCGGCGTATGCCGGGTTGGTGCTCCACGGCCCAAGCGTTCAGCGCGCCAATCGCGCCATGCAGCGAATGGCCCCGGTCTGTCAGCGCATATTCGACCTGTGGTGGTGCAGTGGGTAGAACCTGACGACTGACCAACCCGTCGCGCTCCAGGTTGCGCAGGGTGACGGCCAGCATGCGCTGCGAAATCCCGTCGATCACTCGTTTCAATGCATTGAAACGGCAGGGGCCTTTGGACAGCTCCAGAATTGTCAGCACCGACCAGGCATCGCCAACGCGATCCAGCACATCGCGGATTGGGCAGTCGTAGTCCAGCTTGCGTTTTGCTCCCATGGTGTCCTCGTAGCGCCTTGTGCCTGTCGCCCAAAGGGCGGTTCCCTTGACGTAACTATGAGACTAAAACATGCGTATTCCGCCGATCTCTTCGCGCCTTTATGTGGTTACTTATCGTAACTTATAGTGGAAAGAGAACTGGTATGAAACTCTTGATCATTGGCGCTACAGGCATGATTGGCAGTCGCTTGGTGGCGGAAGCAGAAGCGCGAGGGCATCAGGTCGTGGCAGGGTCACGCAATGGTGCAGCCGTAGGCAGTGCGCGGTCGCTGGCAATTGACGTGGCAGACAGGCCTGCAGTTGCAGCGGCAGCGCAGGATGTAGATGTGGTTATTGGTGCGGTCAGCCCGCGTTCCAGCGCAGAGACCATGGCCGAGGCCCTAGCCTATGGCGATGCGTTGATCGCCGCAGCGCAGGATAGCGGCAAGCCTATGATGGTTGTGGGCGGGGCCGGGACGCTGAATCTGCCAGATGGCACACCCGTCGCGGATATCGTTCCGGCACCCTACCAGGCTGAGGCCAAGGCGATGCGGGCGCTGTACGAAAAGCTCGCCGCAAGTGCCGCGAATTTCACAGTCCTGGCCCCGGCTGGCCTGATCGAGCCGGGAGAACGGACCGGCATCTTTCGGCTGGGAGGGCGGGAGTTGCTGGTGGACGAGGCGGGCAATAGTCGCATCAGTGCCGAAGACTATGCTGTTGCCTTGTTGGACGAAGTGGAAGCACCAAAACACCCGCGTCAGGTCTTTACTGCGGCCTACTAGGTCGGAGCTTGCCCATTTCATCGATGTGCAGGCTTGAATAAACTTGGTAAAACGCATCTTTGCCCAATCCTCTGAAATGGGCATAGTGCACGACGAGCGACACGTCGCTCTGGCACATCGATCTCGCCGGGGCGATTGTTGTTTTGCGAGGGCGGATTGTCATCATATCTGCCAATGCTGTAAAGGAGCCGGAATGTTCGCTTTTCTTCGCCTTTTCGTGCTTTTTTCTCTGGTGCTGACAGTGATCTATGGCGCAGTTTCGCTGTATTCGCGCGAGCGGCGACGCGCCAGGTTAAAGCGGCGCTGGAAAGACAGGGGGTTGACCGGAGACCGGCAGGCCTTCATCCAGCGGGGGCTATATCAATACGACCGGTCCTTTCGGCGCAGATTGATCCTGTTGGTCTATATTCTGCCGTTTGGAGCGATCGCACTGGTGATCTATTTGGTAAACTTCAGATGAGGGACATGTGTGATGGCCTATATTAAATGGGGCTTTTTGATCACGATCTGGTCCGTTTTTGCGGCCTTTTTGCATTATACCCTGCCGCAGTATGATGTGGTGCGGATCGTCAATACCTACGAAGAACGCCAGGAGCTGAACGATTGGACCCGGGTTTTCTGGTCCACGCCGGACAGCCAGTCGCAGAATATCGCCAATCGCGATGTGCAGTTCATTCAGGCTTTCCGCCCCAATGGCGATGCTATCGTTTATCGCAACGAAGACACCGGCTGGAACTGGCCACCCTATTTCAAGTTCGACACCGCCAATCTCTATACCGAAGCCAATGACGCGATCTCGACCAAGGATGATCCGGAATGGGTGGCAGTGTTGCACTATGGCTGGCGCAATGAATTCCTTTCGGCTTTTCCAAATGCGATCACTATCAAACCTGCAGCCGGGCCCGAGGACAAACCGCTGAACTGGTTCACCATCGGGTTTTTGATTCTGCTGGCGGCTCTATTCTGGGCGACATATGTGCGCTGGCGCAGGTTCCGGCGCAATCGCATTGATCCGGTGCTGGAAGACGTCGAAGACAGTTTTTATGCAGCAGGGGACGCAATCTCTGATCGTCGCGGTCGGCTGCGGCGCTGGTTCAGCAGCTGGAAGTCCTGAACCGGTTGCCTCTGCCAAACATCTACTCTCTGCTCGCGTTTGAAGGGGGGGACCACCATCAAAACGACTGTTGCACAACAGGCTAGTCGGCAAACAGATGGGGCGTGTTCGCTAGGTCCTTTGCTGTTTCAAAGGGCAGACTGAAGAACTGCATCAGCCGGTCGGCGTTTTCCTCGGCGCTGGCGGATTCGCGAATGATGGCATAGTTGCTGAAGCCGGAGTCGCGAATGCGATCGGATTCATAGATGATATCATTGCGAATGGTTGGCAGCAGTCGCTCAAGGGTCTGTTGCGGCGTACGCTCCCCGGCAAGACCAACACGATGGGCATGACCGGTCAGATACTCATCGCTGAAGTCGCATTCGATCTGCAGCGTGCGCGTGGTGGAGCGATCAGAATTAAAGTCATTCATGAGATCCAGCGCCGACGGATCCATGCAGATCACCAAACGGTCCGTATCGTAATACTCAAACAGCATCCGCATCAAAGCGCGCCGGTGTCGGGTGCGCTTGCCCAGTGAGGCCTGGATGCCGCCGAGATCCGGCAAGGCGGTGCTCTCTTCATGAAAGAGATATTCAATTGCGGGGATATTGGTGCTTTTGCGCAGTTGTTCGATCAGTCGTTTGGCAACGTGCCATTTTTTGCAAACTACGATCATTAATTCGCGTTCGCGTCCAAGCGAGCTTTCCTTTTCCCAGAAACGGGTGGCAAAGCGGCGTCCGATGCGGCCGCGCTGAACCAGAAACTTGTAAAGACTGCGCCCCTCGTTGGAGATCTGGAAGCTCACGTCTTCGGCGGAATAGAGCCGCCCCAATCGCAGTTTCAATTCCTTGGCGTCGGGGCTGATCTTGCGCGCGAACAGAAAATCCTGGCTGAGCAGCAAGTCATAGTGATCGTTGTAGAAATTGACAGGCATGCCGTAGTCGGTGAACATCAAAAACGTGAGGGTGCGGCTGTCGATTTCAGGTTCGGGCACCAGATGGCGTACCAGGGTCTGAAAAAAGGTCTCATCCGGGATCCAGGTGGTCCGGAAAAAACGGATGACGTCTTTGCGAGCCTTCAGAAACTGCATGATTGCTTCGACAGTGCGGCGGCGCAGGCACCACCATTGGCTGCCAATCTGAACCTGAATGTCGGCTGGTACCTCGCGCTTTAGCCCCAACTTCTTTTGCAGGTTGAAACTGGCATAAAACAGGGCCTTGTGTTTGCGCTCGTTGAAGATGTGGCGATAGGTCAGCCGCTCTTCTTTCATGCCTGTTTTGATCCAGTCGCTTTCAAAGAAATCGAAACTTTCGACAAAATCACAATCGTGCTGGTCCAGAAAATCATGGGCATACTCGGCGGTTTTGACCGCCATGCAATCCCCTGACAGCATGTAGAAATGCGTGGCGCGGGGGAAGGCTTCCTGGGCGCTGGTCAGGGCATGTAGCGTTGCCTGAACCAGTGACCACTCTCCCCAGCCGCATTTGATACGTTTCTTGGCGAAGCAGACATTGGGGTTGTCCGCGAGGGCGGTCTGAATCGCCGCGTAGTCTTCTGGTTTGGCGCGGCCATCAAAGTGGATCGCCATATAGTCGCCTACAGCCGTTAGCTGTTCGGCCTGCTGAATGATCGCTTCCGGATCTTTGTGGCAGAGCAGAATATACGCGATTTTTGCCATCTTGGAGACGATACACCCTGTTTTGAGCCGATTGTCCCCTTGATAAAGCGGGGAGCGCATTGAATAAACCAGATTATTTGAATTTTATGCGCAGTTATGGACAGTGCGGCCAGACAGTTGATCAGTCGTCGGCCAAAGCTGCAGCAACGGAGGTAGGTAAAAATGGGATTTCCGGGCACCTGGATGACCGAAAGCGAAAGCGTCATTTATCGCGTGGTGCCGAAATGCGCCTGCTCCACGATTGGCCAGATCCTGCACTACTCTGATCATGGTCGGTTCTTTGATGGTGACATTCACGATGCCAAAGAGGGCCTGCACAAATGGGCACTGGATCATAGTCAGGAGCCGATTACCCGCAATGTGCAGGGACAGCAGACCTATGCTTTTACCTGCGTGCGCAATCCATACACGCGGGTGCTCAGCTCTTTCTTTGACAAGATCTGCGGCATTCAGCGCAACGGCAAACGCTATCGGGGCAATCTGGTGCCCAAGCTGATGTATGAATATGGCATCGAGGTTGGCGGCGACGACGGCAAACAGGAATTCGATCAAATCCAGAGCTTTAGACGGTTCTTGCTGTTTGTGCGTGACACCATCCGGTTTCGCCGCCCGATGGATCCGGACATCCACTGGTCAGGCATGTCGGGACATGTCTCGACCTTCATCTGGAATGGCGGGCGCTACAACAAGATCTTTTGGACCGAACAGTTCAACGATGGCATGCAGCAGGTTCTGGATGCGGTGGAGACACGACATGATGTGGATCTGGCGACAATGCCACGCTTTAATGAAAGCGAAGGCCATGGTCCCAAGCGCGCGCATCCGGTCGAGGACTATTTTGATGATCTGTCAATGCACCTGATCTATGAGATCTACAAGCGTGATTTCGAGCTGTTCAAATATGATTTTGAGGACCCGTCTAACAAGATGCCGATCGGGGAAATCGACCTTGACGAAGTCCACGCCAAACTTGGAGAATAGGCGCGACGTGAAAGGGGGAGCTCCCGCCCGCCTCGGAACAATCAAAGATTGATCCTCCTCCGTTGGGCCGGGCGCCGCGCAAAAGCGCGGCGCGGTAGCGCCCTTGGCCGACCCACCGATGCTTCAGGAGGGGGTCTTCAGTCTGGTCTTGAGGCCTGTTGGAGAAAGCTCTGGTCCGCCGGTATCAAGCGTGTCCAGATCAAACCATCGCGCGGTGCATTCAAGCCCATTGTCTTCGTGGAAGAGAAACTTCTCGGTGGCCAGCTCGGGTAAAACTGGTAGGGTGACGTTGGCTGCAAAGATCACCTCATGTCCCAGTCGGCCCTCATGGCGGTAGATATTTTCGAATGCGAGAGGCGCACCGATATTGGTAATTTGCACGTTCAGCTCTTCGCGAAATTCGCGCGTCAGGGCTTCTTGCCAGGTCTCGCCAAATTCGATCGATCCACCTAACGGGCGCACGCCTTTGATAGCTCCGCTGTCATCGGTCACGTCTGCAGCAAGCAAACGGCCCTCGCGCCACGCGAGACCGATGGCCTTGACGCGGATACTTTGTTTAGGGCGCCACGGGGTCATGGTCTTCCTCGTAAGTACCGGAAAAAATTGTTGGGTCTGAAATGTGACAGGCCCCGTTGGGGAAAGCCGGGGCCTGTCATGTGAGGGTTTCAGGTGTTTCGAGTTACGCGTCGTAGTCCTCGGGCAGTTCGCGCACCGCGCCTTTGGCGGCCGAGGTGGTCAGCATGCCATAGGCCTTGAGCGCGGTGGAAACCTTACGCTTACGCGGCTTTGCGGGTTTCCAGCCAGCAGCATCCTGTGCTGCGCGGCGTGTTGCCAGGACCTCATCCGAGACCGCCAGATTGATTGTCCGGTTGGGGATGTCGATCTCGATCTTGTCGCCAGTTTCCACCAGACCAATGGTGCCGCCTTCGGCAGCCTCGGGTGAGACATGGCCGATGGACAGACCGGAGGTGCCACCTGAGAAACGCCCGTCGGTCAGCAGGGCGCAGTCTTTGCCCAGGCCTTTAGATTTCAGATAGCTGGTTGGATACAGCATTTCCTGCATGCCGGGACCACCCCGTGGGCCTTCATAGCGGATCACTACCACGTCGCCCGCCTTGACCTTGCCAGTCAGAATATCACTGACAGCTTGATCCTGGCTTTCGCAGACATAGGCGGTGCCGTCGAATTTGAGGATACTGGCGTCCACACCGGCGGTTTTCACGATGCAGCCGTCCAGTGCGATATTGCCAAACAGCACCGCAAGGCCACCGTCCTGACTGAATGCGTGCTCTTTCGAGCGGATAACGCCGCCTTTGCGGTCGGTGTCCAGCTCTTTGAAACGGTTCTCGGTCGAGAAGGCCTGCGTTGTGCGCACGCCACCGGGAGCTGCCTTGAACAGCAGTTCGGCCTCGGGGTTGTTGGCGACCTTGATGTCCCATTTGGCAATGGCTTCGCCCATCGAGGCGGAGTGCACGGTGGCGCAGTCGTTGTGCAAAAGACCTGCGCGCGACAGTTCCCCAAGGATCGAGAAGATGCCGCCAGCCCGGTGAATGTCTTCCATATGCACATTTTCGATGTTCGGAGCGACCTTGCAAAGGCACGGGACCTTACGGCTGAGCCGGTCGATATCGTCCATGGTGAACTTGATCTTGCCCTCATAGGCGATGGCCAGAAGGTGCAGAACCGTGTTGGTGGACCCGCCCATGGCAATATCCAGGCTCATGGCGTTCTCAAAAGCCTCAAAGGTGGCGATTTCGCGTGGCAGCAGGCCTTTTTCCTCGCCCTCGTAGTGGCGTTTTGTGATGTCGACGATCTTGCGACCGGCCTCCAGGAACAGCTGCTTGCGGTCCGCATGGGTCGCAAGGGTCGAGCCATTGCCGGGCAGTGCCAGACCCAGAGCCTCGGCTAGGCAGTTCATCGAATTGGCGGTGAACATACCCGAGCACGACCCACAGGTGGGACAGGCGTTTTCTTCGATGTGCTTAACCTGTTCGTCGGTCATGGTGTCGCTGGCGGCGGCAACCATGGCATCGACCAGATCGATCTTTTTCATATCCAGATCGGCAATGTCGATCTTGCCGGCCTCCATCGGGCCACCCGAGACAAAGATCACCGGAATATTCAGGCGCATGGCGGCCATCATCATGCCCGGCGTGATCTTGTCACAGTTGGAGATGCAGACCATGGCATCGGCACAGTGGGCGTTGACCATATACTCGACGCTATCCGCGATGACTTCGCGCGAGGGCAGCGAATAGAGCATTCCGTCATGGCCCATGGCGATACCGTCATCCACCGCGATGGTGTTGAACTCTTTCGCGACACCACCGGCGGCTTCGACCTCGCGGGCGACCATTTGGCCGAGATCCTTGAGGTGGACGTGGCCGGGTACAAACTGGGTAAAGGAGTTGACGATGGCGATGATCGGCTTGCCGAAATCATCGTCCTGCATGCCGGTGGCGCGCCACAGGCCGCGCGCACCCGCCATGTTGCGGCCATGGGTGGAGGTTCTGGATCGGTACAATGGCATCTGAGCTGTTTCCCTTATCTCTTTGCCCTCAGGGACACGATTTGCGCAATAAACGCAATATCCGGGGGCGGCTTTTGGATCTTTTGCACCGCTGGATCTGCGGTTTTAGCTGTTTAGGTGTGGATATTTTACTTCGGGCTGGCTTTGAAGTTCTGGGCTGTGCCTCGGTTCAGGAGGTGATTCACCAAGAGGCCGAACAAAAGCGCCCAGAAGGCGGCACCAATGCCAAAGAAGCTGACGCCGGATACGGCGGTCATAAAAGTGATCAGCGCCGCTTCGCGTCCGCGGGCATCCTGCAGGGCCTGCGACAGGCTGTTGCCAATGGTTGACAACAGGGCCAGTCCGGCAACCGTCGCAATCAGCGCCTTGGGGGCGATCAGGAACAGACTGATTACCGTCGCACCTCCTAATCCAACAAGGCAGTAGAGAAGGCCCGCCACAGCGCTGGCCAGATAGCGCGTTTTGGGATCCTCATCCGCCTCGGGGCCGGCACAGATGGCGGCGGTTATGGCGGCAAGGTTGAAGGCAAAGCCACCAAAGGGGGCAAGCAGCAGCGAGGCAATGCCAGTGACGGTCAGGCTGGCCGAGACTGGCGGCGTATATCCCGCTGCGCGCAGTGTGACGACGCCGGGCATGTTCTGCGAACACATGGTGACAATATAGAGCGGCAGGCCGACCCCAATCAGTACTGGCAGGGAAAAGCCGGGCATCACCGGTTCGGGTAGTGTCAGGCTGGTGTTGAGCTGGCCAAGATCGCCAAAGCTGCCGGACAACCCGGCCCATATCCCACCGACGAGCAGCACGCCCAGGATGGTAAAGCGGGTAAACCAAAGCCGTCCGGCCAGAAAGGTCACGCCCATTGCGGCGACCAAAGCCGTGTCTTGGTTCAGGGCTGCAAAGGCGGACAGGCCAAACTGGAACAGGATTCCGGCGAGCAGAGCATTGGCGAGGCTGTCAGGAATCAGTTTGGCTAGTCGCTCGAACCAGCCGCTGAGGCCGGTTAGCGTGAGCAGCACCGCACAGAACACAAACGCCCCGACCGCCTGATCAAGTGGTACATCTTTCAGCCCCACCGCCAAAAGGGCCGCGCCGGGTGTCGACCAGGCGGTGAGCACCGGCATGCGAAACCACAGCGACAGGCCCAGACTGGTGAGCCCCATGCCAAGTCCCAGTGCCACCAGCCAGCTGTTGGCCTGCGCTTGGGTCGCGCCGACGGCTTCGATCGCCTGAAAGATGATGGCGACGGAGCTGGTATAGCCAACCAGAACCGCGATGGCACCGGCGGCCAGATGCGAGAGTTTTAGCTGCGATAGCATTCGGGTTTTCCTTGGCGCGGGACTAAGCTAGGGTTTGTACGTTATAGCGCACACTAAGCTGCGTGCGCTATAACGCACAAGACAATTTTTAAAATCCTTGCAGGATGACGTGTAGGGAAACTTTTTGGGCATGAGGGGCAGGTCGGTGGGGCAGACACGATGAATGACGCCATATCAGACAGCATCCCTGCAAATCTGCGCCAGCTGCGCAACGACGCCGGGCTGAGCCTCTCAAAGGCAGCCGAGATGACAGGGGTCAGCAAGGCGATGCTGGGCCAGATTGAGCGCGGCGAATCAAGCCCCACAATTGCGACGCTCTGGAAAATCGCGCAGGGGTTTCATTTGCCGCTTTCTGCCTTGATCGAGGCGCCGACACCTGCGGATGCCTCACAGGGGCAGGGTTTCAAAACGGTGCAGTTCCCCGGAAGTATTGCGGTTAAGATCGTGTTCCCCTTTGATCCGGCTCTTGGGGCCGAGACGTTCCGTATTCACCTTGTGCCGGGGCAATGTCACCAATCGCAGGCCCACGAGGCGGGGATGATCGAGGAGGTCTTTGTGTTGGAGGGCCAGATGGACGTGTTGCGCGATGGGGAATGGGTGCCGCTGCAGACCGGTGAGGGACTTAGGTTTGACGCGGACCTGCCTCATGGATACCGCAGCGGCGACAGTGGGGCTGTGTTTTTGAATATGCATCACTATCGGCGCGCGATTGCCAGATAGCCGCAGTGTGAAAAATCGAGGCAGTTAAACAATGTACCTAAGCGAGTTCTGAGCATGCCGTCGAACAGTTGAGGCGGTTTGCGAAAGCCATTGGAGGAGAGACTTGGTGACACAAGCGCGGACAGAAACGCTGCGTGGCAGCCTGCTGATGGTGCTGGCCATGGCGGCCTTTGCGTTTGAGGACATGTTTATCAAGACCGTCGCGCGGGAGCTGCCGGTTGGGCAGGTTTTGATCCTGTTTGGCCTAGGTGGGATGGCAATATTCGCAGTTTTGGCGCGTGCACAGGGGCAGTCTCTGTGGCATCCGGATTTTTGCACGCGCCCGCTGGTGTTGCGATCTCTGTCAGAGGTTGCCGGTCGGCTCTGCTATACCTTGGCCATTGCCCTGACGCCACTGTCGACGGCCTCGGCCATATTACAGGCGACCCCATTGGTGGTGGCTGCGGGCGCTGTGGTGTTCTTTGGTGAGCGGGTCGGCTGGCGGCGCTGGCTGGCTATCTCCTTGGGGTTTGCCGGTGTGCTGCTGATCCTGCGACCTGGCATTGGGGGATTCGAGGTGGCGTCGTTGTTTGCCGTTGCGGGCACGCTGGGGTTCGCGGGGCGCGATCTTGCAACCCGAGCTGCACCGAGATCCATGACCAATATGCAGCTCGGACTGTTGGGATTTGCGATGCTGGTTCTGGCCGGTATTTTGGCGCTGGCCTGGACAGGTGGGGCAAGCTGGCCCAGTGGCAGGGCCTGGCTGCATCTGTCGCTGGCAACGGGCATCGGCGTTCTTGCCTATAATGCCTTGACCGGCGCGATGCGTCACGGAGAGATTTCGGTGGTTGCTCCGTTTCGCTATACCCGACTAATCTTTGCAATGGCGCTGGGCATTTTGGTCTTTGGTGAACGCCCCGATGTGCTGACGCTGCTGGGCAGCGCAGTGATCGTCATCAGCGGTATCTTCACCCTTATCCGCAGCTCCAAGCGCTGAGTCATCTTGCACCTGCCGCCCGAGGCGCTTACATCTGCCAGCCATGGCCCAAACGAAATCAGACCCGAACTACAAAGTGATTGCCGAAAACCGTCGCGCGCGGTTTGACTACGCCATCGAGGATGACGTGGAATGCGGCATCATTCTTGAGGGTTCTGAGGTGAAGGCGCTGCGTGAAGGTGGCACCAATATCGCCGAAAGCTATGCGGCGGTTGAGGATGGCGAGCTGTGGCTGGTGAACTCCTATGTTCCGCCTTATTCGCAGGCCAAGATGTTCAAGCACGAAGAACGGCGTCGCCGCAAGTTGCTGGTGTCGCGCAAGCAGTTGTCGGATATGTGGAATGCGACCCAGCGCAAAGGCATGACGCTGGTACCTATCGTGATGTATTTCAATCACAAGGGGCGCGCCAAGATCAAGATTGGCATCGCTAAGGGCAAGAAGGCCCACGACAAGCGCGAGACCGAGGCAAAGCGCGATTGGTCGCGTCAGAAGCAGCGATTGCTGAAGGATCACGGCTGATCTGATTGTGGCTGACTTCACTCGTCTTATCTGACCTCACCCCGCCTGCTAAAAATAACCCTTATGGTATTCGCGAAGCCATAGAAAACGGCGTCGTGCAGTCTTCATTACTGTGAGTACCTGTCATTGCTGTGAACACCTGGTGGTCAGTACTTGCAATTTCTGATCAAATTTGTCAGGTATGTGAGGCCCAGCCCAAATGGTCCACCTGGATCCCGCCCGGTCGTATGTCTTCTCGCAGTGCAATGCAGGTCAGGATCAGGAAAATGCCCAAGGCTCAAACTTCACCATCTCAGGACCCGTCTGCGCCGCAGGTGAGTTGGATGCCGCTGACCTTTTGTGGTCTGGATGACTTTGAAGAGGGGCTTTTGCCCCTGCTACGCCATTTTCTGACCAGCCTGAAGGCACCGGAACGTCAGAGCTGGCAGTATGCTTATAAGATTGCCGCAGAGCGCTGGGGTGAAGTGCTGGGATTGCGAGTTGCCCAAGCACTGTTCAAATTGATCGATCGTGCCGTAAAGGCGCGGGGTGAGCCGCTGGAGTTTCTGGATCCGCTGGCCCCCGATGAGCGGGGATTTGTGACCCGCGACGAGTTTTCGATTCTGCGGATGTTACACCACATGAGGCGGGACGAAACCCCAATGGCCCGTGAGGCCGTGGCATTGGTTACGGGTGACACAATGGACCCTGAGGTGATCCGGGCCGGTTTGTCCTTCGCGCACCGCTTTCCTGTTGGCCTGCCTCAGAGAGCCGCCGCTCCATCCCCTTTGCGATTGGTTGAGTAATCCCGATTTCCGTATTTGCGGTCTGCTGCCCGCCAACAAGGCGGCGGGCAGCTCGTCTCAAATCAAAAAGTACGCTGGACATCATCATAGGCGCCAGTCAGGCGCAGGGTGATAGTGACGGGGGTCTTGCTGCGATTGCGCCAGAACCAGCCGTGACTGCCCGTGAACTGGGCTTGTAGGGATCCGGTGCCTCCTTCAACTCCGCGTCCCTTTTCATAGCTGATCGACTGTCCTGCCGCATCACCGTGCAAGTCGTAGTTGACGACGCCCTGGTCCGCATACCAGCTGAACTGGGCCACGGCGCCCGCTTGCATTGAAAGCTTCCATTCGGCGCCCTGACCCGGGGACAGGCGGAAGGTGACTTCATCTGTCCAGATTGGGTCCTCTTGCGCCTTGGCGGAGCGGACAAAGAAGCTAAGCAGCCCGGTGGAGAGTGTGGCCTGCTGATCCTGATCAGCTTCTTCGGCCAGCTGGCTTTTGATTTCTCCCATCTCTGTCAGGCCAAGCAGACGGCCCGCGCGGGTTGGATCAATCCCATATTCTGCGGGCAGAACAACGGTGATCAGAAGTGTGACGGCAGCGGCAGCTGCAATGATGGAGGACCGCTTCAGCTGAGCGGGGCTGGGCAGGTCTTCGATCGTAGGTTTGTTTGCATTGTACATGATTGGTTGTCCGATTTTTTTTAAGGAGAAAGTACAAGGCCGGTCAGCTGATACCCCATCAGAATGAAACCAGCTGTCATCATCACCACGTTGGCACCAAAGGCCTGCCGCCAGAAGCCAGCGGAGCGCCGCCAGTATCCCATTGCGATCAGGATCACCGCGAGGGCCAGAAACTGTCCGATCTCGACACCGATGTTGAAGGCTAGCAGATTGAGCAGCAGGCCATCCGGTGCGATGTCATAGTCCAGGATCTTGGTCGCGAGCCCCAGCCCGTGAAAGAAGCCGAAGATCAATGTTGCGATCTTGGTGTTGGGCCGCACGCCAAACCAGCGCTGGAATGCCCCAAGATTGTCGAGGGCTTTGTAGACGACAGAAAGGCCGATGATGGCATCAATCAGGTAGGCGTTGACGTTCCAGCCAAACCAGACGCCCAGCAGCATGGTGCTGGAGTGGCCAAAGGCAAAGAGGCTCACGTAGATGGCAACGTGGTTTAGCCGGTACAGAAAGAAGACGACGCCAAATAGGAACAGGATATGGTCGTATCCTGTGATCATGTGTTTGGCGCCAAGATACAGAAAGGGGATCGGTTTTGCGCCCCAGATCTCTTGGATGTAACCTGCGTCACCTGCGGTGACATTATGGGCGGCTGCCAGACTGGCGCTGCAGAGCAGCAAAACGACGGCAGGCAGCAGGGCAGATCCCGGATGCGCAACGCGCCCGAGTCTGCCGAAAGTGGCACTATTCAAAGGAGTTCTCCGATTGTTTGGAAGGGTCTGTACGAGAGTCAGGACATCCAGACGCGCGGAGGTTTTTTGATGCTGAATAGGGGCGTGCCAGCAATGCGGCCCCTGTGGGCAAGCTCTGATTTGGCGGGCAGGCCGCGAGAGTTTGCATCCGCAATTGCCGGGGAAAGAGCCGTGTTATGGTCGTGGTCGATCAGGTCGTGACCGCGGCCATGACGTTGCCACATCTCGTTGAAGGCCTGTGTATGACTGTGATCTTCGGCAATTGTCAGGGAAGGTGTCTGGTTTTGACCCCTCGCGAATGCGGTGTCATGACGAGTTGGCAGTTTGATGCTCCAGGCAGCAACGGCCAGGCACAGCATCAAGTTCAGCGCCCAGAGCCATTTCCCAGCTACTCGCTTCATGTCCCTACCTTACCCCTAATCTGACAGAGCCGGCCCGTCGTTTCTGCCAGTCTTTCATGAATTGCTTTGGTGCTATCCCCCTAGGGAGGATGTAATCAAGTCAAAATTCTGCATCGCCGCATATCGGCGGCAAGCTGCCGCGAAGAATTTGCCCATGACCGCTGGTCCGGCTTCCTTGTTGCCTTGAACCCGCGGGATGCGAATAGTAGTCAGATATCATGAGGTCAGGGAGGCATGCATGCGTGATGATCTAAAAACCGACGATCCAAAAACCCTCGTGTCCACAGAGTGGCTGGCGGCGCATTTGAAGGATCCGGATCTGCGGATCCTCGACGGTTCCTGGTATCTGCCGCAGGAAGAGCGTGATGCCAAAGCTGAATATGACAGAGCGCATATTCCAAATGCGCGGTTTTTCGACATCGATGATATTTCGGATCACCGGTCCGAGCTGCCACATATGGTGCCGCCGGTAGAGAAATTCATGTCGCGTCTGCGGGCCATGGGGATCGGCGACGGTCATCAGGTCGTGGTCTATGACGGTGCTGGGCTGAAATCCGCGGCTCGCGTCTGGTGGCTGTTCCGCCTGATGGGGCAAAACAACATTGCAGTGCTGGATGGCGGGCTGCCCAAATGGGTTGCCGAAGGGCGCGAGACCGAAGATCTGCCACCAGTGATCCGCGACCGTCACATGACGGTGCGGGTGCAGAATCATCTGGTGCGGGATGTCACGCAGGTATCGTCTGCCGCCAAGCTTGGCGATCATGAAATCATCGATGCCCGTGCAGCTGCGCGTTTTCGTGGTGAGGTTCCTGAACCCCGCGAGGGTCTGCGTTCAGGCCATATTCCCGGCTCCAAGAATACCCCCTATACCGACCTGCTCAATGCCGATGGCACCATGAAGGCACCGGACGATATCCGCGCCACCTTCGAGACCGTCGGCGTTGATCTGTCCAAACCTGCCATTACCACCTGCGGGTCAGGTGTCACCGCCGCCGTCCTGAGCCTGGGGCTGGAGCGGATCGGCAAGACCGATCATGCGCTCTATGACGGCTCTTGGTCGGAATGGGGTGCCTTCCCGACCCTTCCCGTTGCAACCGGAGAGAACTGATGTTCGAAACCCTGAAGCCGCAGCCAGCTGACAAGATCCTGGCCCTGATGCAAATGTTCCGCGAAGATCCGCGCGACAACAAGATCGACCTTGGTGTCGGTGTCTACAAGAACGCCGAAGGCCTCACGCCGGTGATGCGCGCCATCAAGGCCGCCGAGCATAAGCTTTGGGAGGAGCAGACGAGCAAATCCTACGTCGGGCTTGCCGGTGATCCCGCGTATTCCGACGCCATGATCAAACTGATCCTGGGTGATGTTGTGGCCCGTGAAAACATCGCAGCAGCTGCCACTCCTGGCGGGACTGGTGCTGTGCGTCAGGCATTCGAGATGATTAAAATGGCCAATCCATCGGCCAAGGTTCATGTCTCGGATCCGACCTGGCCCAACCACGTGTCGATCCTGAAATATGTTGGCATCGAGACCGTCACGTATCGCTATTTTGACCGCGAAACCCGTGGTGTGAACTTTGACGGCATGATCGAAGATCTGAAACTGGCCGCCAAAGGTGACGTGATCCTGCTGCATGGCTGCTGTCACAACCCTACCGGGGCAAATCTGAACGAGGTGCAGTGGAAAGAAGTCATCGCACTGATGAACGCACGCGGCCTCATCCCGATGATCGACATTGCCTATCAGGGCTTTGGCGATGGTCTGGAAGAAGACGCGCTGGGCGTGCGGCTGGTGGCTGAAAGCTGCCCCGAGGTGCTGATTGCGGCGAGCTGCTCCAAAAACTTTGGCATCTACCGCGAACGCACAGGCTTGTTGATGGCCCTGTCGCAAGACAAATCGGCGCAGGCTTTGAACCAGGGCACATTAGCGTTTTTGAACCGGCAGAACTATTCCTTCCCGCCGGATCATGGCGCGCGTCTGGTGACCATGATCCTCAATGACGACGCCCTGCGCGCCGATTGGGCCGCCGAGCTGGAAGAGGTCCGTCTGGGCATGCTGGGGCTGCGCACCGATCTTGCGAATGAGCTGCAGCGGCTGTCCGGCTCTGACCGGTTTTCCTTCCTGGCGCAGCATCGTGGCATGTTCTCGTTGCTGGGCACCACGCCTGATCTGGTTGAGAAAATGCGCGTGGACAATGGCATCTACATGGTGGGCGATAGCCGGATGAACATCGCCGGGCTGAACTCGGCAACCATTCCGATCCTTGCCAAGGCGATCATTGACGCGGGCGTCTGATTTCAGACCATCGCAGTTTTGGAACTTCGAGAACGCGCCCTTTTGGGGCGCGTTTTTTTGTACCGGGGGCAACCGGGAGCAAACAGTCGGCTCCAAGATGCCAAACGAAAAAAAACGCGACCCAGAGGGCCGCGTTTCCATAGTTTTTCCGTTGGATTAGGCGAATTAGCCTGCCTTGAACTCAGGATAGGCTTCCATACCCAGCTCAGCCATGTCGAGACCGTTGATCTCGTCTTCTTCGCTGACGCGGATGCCGCCCATGGTGGCTTTCAGGATCAGCCAGACCACACCGGAGGCGATGAAGGTAAAGGCGCCGATGGCAACAAAACCAGTGATCTGGGTCACAAAGGAGGTGTCGGCTGTGTAGAAAGGAACCGCAAAGGTGCCCCACAGACCGGCAACCAGGTGAACCGGGATGGCGCCAACAACGTCATCGATCTTCAGCTTGTCCAAGAGTGGCACAACAAAGACCACGATCACACCGCCAACAGCACCAATCCACAGAGCGCCAAACAGTGTTGGGTCCAGCGGGCCTGCGGTGATCGACACCAGACCGGCCAGCGCGCCGTTCAGGGTCATGGTGAGGTCAGGCTTTTTGAACATGACTTGGGTCAGGATCAGCGCGGTGACGGCACCAGCAGCAGCAGCCATATTGGTGTTGGCAAAGATCCGCGAGATGTCGGTGATATCGCCAACAGTGCCCATCGCCAGCTGCGAGCCGCCGTTGAAGCCAAACCAGCCGAGCCACAGGATAAAGGTACCCAAGGTCGCCAGCGCCAGGTTGGAGCCAGGCATTGGGATCGTTTTGCCATCTTTGTATTTACCGATACGAGGGCCAAGGATCAGCGCGCCTGCCAGAGCTGCAAAACCACCAGCTGCGTGTACCACGGTAGAGCCGGCAAAATCGGAGAAGCCCATCTCAGACAGGAAGCCGCCGCCCCACTGCCAGGACGCTCCGATTGGGTAGATGATACCGGTCAGAACGGCCACGAAGATCAGGAACGGCCAGAGCTTGATGCGCTCGGCCAAGGTGCCCGACACGATTGAGGCGGTGGTGGCGCAGAACATCAGCTGGAAGAAGAAGTCGGAGCCCACGGAGGCATAGTCCAGCGTAGCATCTGCAGCAGCCAAGCCAACAGGCTCAAGCGAGGTTGGCGAGAAGGCGCCAAGAAGGCCGCCAATGGACCAGGCGTCGCCGGGGTACATCAGGTTGAAGCCAACCAGCCAGTACATAATGGCCGCGATGGAGAAGAGCGCGATGTTTTTTGTCAGCTGCATGGTGACGTTCTTCGAACGCACCAGGCCGGCTTCGAGCATGGCAAAACCCGCAGCCATCCAGAACACCATGAAGCCGCCAATCAGGAACAGCAGAGTGGTGAAGATATAGGGGGTAATGTCAGCAGGGGCTGCGGCAGCAGCCTCCTCTGCCAGGGCCAGGCCGGGCAGGGCTGTCAGCGTCAGAGCCGACAAGGAAAGAGAGAGTTTGCGCATCAGTTTTCCTCCGAATGCAGGCGCTTAAAGCGCGTCTTGATTGGTTTCGCCGGTGCGCACCCGAAGGGCGTGCTCAACGTCGATCACAAAGATTTTGCCATCACCGATCTTGCCGGTGCGCGCGGTGTTCGAAATGGTGTCGACCACCTGATCCGCAAGGCTGGCAGGAACCACGATCTCCAGCTTGAGTTTGGGAACAAAGTTCACCTCATATTCGGCCCCACGGTAGATCTCGGTGTGGCCCGCCTGGGCACCAAAACCCTTGATTTCGGTTACCATCAGACCCGAAACACCGATGTCGGTCAGCGCCTGGCGGACGTCCTCAAGTTTGAAGGGTTTGATGGCGGCTATGATCATTTTCATTTCGGCATCCTCTTAAGGCTAAAGGCTCAACGCGGTGTTTGGCTGGCGGGGCCTTTGTTCATTTTGCACCTGCAGAAAAGCCAAGGGCCCGAGTCGGGGGAACCGGTGGGCGGGGTTTGCAGCGCCAACCGGCGGGGTGGCGGTGAAAAAAACAGCTCGAAATGCGACTTTTGCCTGTATTTTAGGCGAGTGCAGAAGCGAAATTCCCCATAAACCGCCTCTCTACAAACCGGAGGCAAGGCGTTAGACTGGCGAAAACGGGCAAGCCGGGCAGGAAATTCGAGATGGCACAAGGATCGGGTTCGCGATCGGGGCGGCGCCCGCTGGTGGCGGATAAGCGCTATGCAAAGACCGGCGGCCGGGGCCCCGCCAAAAAGCCTGCAAAAAAGACTGCGGGAAAACCAAAATCCGGGTTCTTCAACCTCTTTGGCCGTAAATCGAGGCCGAAGCCAAAAGCGTCGACGCAGGCGCAGGCCCAAATGAAAGGCCGCAGACCAGCAAAGAAGTCAGCCAAGCGCGCGCCCAGAAAGCCACGCGGGCTGCTGGGCCGCTTTGTGACCACTTTGCTGGCCCCCTTTCGCTGGCTCCTGCGCCTGATCTGGGGCTTTACATGGCGGATCGGGATGATCTGTCTCGCGCTGGTGGCGCTGGCGGTTGGCTATCAATACGTGAACCTGCCAGAGGTCTCTGCGCTTTTGGACGGTCGCGCCCGTGGATCTGTCACCATGCTGGACCGTGACGGCGCGGTCTTTGCTTGGCGTGGCGACCAGTTTGGCGGTGTAGTCACGGCGGATACCGTGTCACCGCATCTGAAAAACGCTATCGTCGCCACCGAAGACAAGCGGTTCTATCGCCACTTTGGGATCTCGCCGCGTGGCGTCGCCTCTGCTGTGCGCATCAACCTGAGCGAAGGGCGTGGGCCTTTGTCTGGGCATGGCGGCTCGACCATTACGCAGCAGACGGCCAAACTGCTGTGCCTTGGCCGGGTTTATGATGCATCCGAGTGGGAGAGCGAAGCGGCCTATGAAAAGGATTGTCGTCAGGGGTCTTTGTGGCGCAAGGCAACCGAGGCCATTTACGCCATGGCGATGGAGACCAAATACAGCAAGGATGAGATCCTCTCTATCTATATGAACCGCGCCTATATGGGCGGCGGTGCCTACGGGGCCGAAGCCGCAGCGCAGCGCTACTTTGGCAAATCCGCCATCAGCCTGCGCGCTGCCGAAGGGGCGATGCTGGCGGGGTTGTTGACAGCACCGTCTTCACTGGCCCCGACCAACAACCTGAAACGATCACAGGATCGCGCCGCAACGGTGCTGCGCCTGATGCAGGAGCAGGGTTATTTGAGCGCGGCTGAAACGCAGGCAGAACAGAACAACCCGGCTGGCCTCAGTCCGGCGGCGGCAGCGCGCGCGGGCGGCTATTTTGCCGATTGGGTGATGGACAGTGTTCCGGATTATTTTGGTGCCCAGACCACCGAAGATGTGGTGATCCGCACCACCATGGACCAGCGCCTGCAAAAGGCCGCCGAAGAGGCGCTGAGCTATGTGTTTGAAAACAAGGTGCGCGAGGGCTCCAAGGCGCAGGCGGCGATTGTGGTGATGAGCGCCGATGGCGCGGTTCGGGCCATGGTTGGCGGGCGCGCAACGCGGGTCTCTGGGGTGTTCAACCGGGCAACGCAGGCAAAGCGTCAGACCGGGTCGGCCTTTAAGCCTTTTGTTTACGCCACTGCGTTGGAGCTGGGCTATTCGCCGCTCGATAAGGTGCTGGATGCGGAATACTGCCTGAATGTGCCAGGATCGGGCGAATGGTGCCCTAAGAACTACACCCGTAAATACTATGGCGAGATCACCCTGACACAGGCGCTGCGGGATTCGCTCAATGTGCCCGCGGTCAAGATGTCCGAGGCCGTGGGGCGTGATCTGGTGCGCCGGGTGGCCAGTGATTTTGGTATTGATAATGCCATGGCAGAAGGGCCGGCGCTGGCACTGGGAGCGTCAGAAAGCACGCTGTTGGAAATGTCCGGCGCCTATGCCGGTATCCTGAACGGGGGGTCTTCGGTCACGCCATATGGGGTGAGCGAGCTGCGCATGGTGCGTGATGATGCGCCGCTTTTGGGGCGCAGCGGCGGCATGGGAGAGCGGGTGATCCGCACCGAGGCTGCGCAGCAGTTGGTCTGGATGATGGAAAAGGTCATATCGGAGGGCACCGGGCGGCGCGCGCAGATCCCCGGCTGGCAGGCTGCGGGTAAATCTGGCACGACGCAGGCGGCGCGAGATGCCTGGTTCATTGGCTTTACCGCCGACTATGTCGCGGGCGTCTGGATGGGCTATGATGACAACACGCCGTTGAGCGGGGTGACGGGCGGTGGCCTTCCGGCGGAGATCTGGCAGGAAACCATGGTCCGGGTCCACGAAGGGTTGACCCCCAAACCCCTGCCGATGCTTGCACCAAAACCGCTTGCACCGCCAGTGGAGCCAAGAGCGCAGCGCCAGGAACGGCGCAGACCGGGCCGTGAGTTGGGGCGTACGATTGATGGCGTGCTGCGCGGCATCTTTGGTGGTAATTGAGCGCCTAGCCAGCCGCTGTGAGCCAGCCTGAGCTAACAAGGTGGCAGCAACAAGCGCGTCGCGCATGCCGGTGACCGGGGGGGCTCCCGCCCAAAGCCGTTGGCCTGACGGCCCCTCGCTTTAGTTGGGCATAGCGCCCGGCCAGGGCCGGGCGCTGTCGGCGCGGGTTGCAACCGTTTTTTACCTCCGCCAGCTATCAATTCAGATATGGCCGTTTCAGAAGCACGTGCAACCTGTGAGCGCGGCACAAAAAAGGGCCCCTGCGAGAGAGGCCCTTTGGAATTATGTGTGTCAGTTTAGTTTGCCCGTTTTAGTTTGCCCGTTTTGATGCGTCCGATTTATAGGATTGCGCATCTGTCGAGCGAGCCCAGCCCGGCTTAGCCCAGTCTGGCCCTGCCCAGTCTGGCCCTGCCCAGTTTAGCTCAGTCTTTTGAGCTCTTTGATCATTGTGTCGATGTCGCCTTTGTTGCTGTCCAGAATGGCACCGATTTCGGTGCGTTCGGTCAGCAGCAGGTTCACGCCTTCGATATACATGTTGAAGAACAGGTCTTTGCCGGAGCGGTCCGAGACCAGAAAGGTCACTTCAAAGGGCGCTTCGCCTTTCAGATAGGCGATGGTGCTGACTTCGTACCATTTCTTCACCCGTTTGACGTTCTTCACTTCCAGGCGGCCACCGATGAATTCGCGGAAACGCTTGCCGTATTTGCGCGAAATGTAGCCCTGAAAGGCCTTTGAGAAGGCTTTTTTCTGCGACCCGGACGCGCGCCGGGCGTCGACCCCTAGAGCATAGGCCGCGATATAGGAGGTATCGCTGTAGTTTTTGAAGATACGTTCAAACTCGCGGTACATCGCATTCTCGGATTTCCCGGATGCAATGACGCCGTTGATATCTGTCACCAGACGATTGATCAACGTGCTGGCGGAGGCTTCGTTCAAAGCCCAGACCGCGCCGGGGGCGAGGACTGCGCTGGTGCTCAGCCCGGCCAGAAAACTACGACGGTGCATCATTCAAAATCCTTCGGTATCAAGTTCAAAGGGGTCGATCTCGGTGATCTCTGCAGTTTCCCCCAGCTCAAAGCGGCGGTTCTGCAGGTAGAGCAGCCGTGCCTGAGCATAGCTGTCTGCACTTTCATAGAGAATCGAATCCACAGTATCGGAATATCTGCCACGATCGCCCATGCGGCGCACGACTTCTGCATAAAGGCTGATGTTATCGGCGGGATTGTTCCGGGCATAGCCAATCGGGTTGGTGAAGAAATCAACCAGAATACCAGTGGCGTCCCGCGCTGTGGACGGGCCGACAAGCGGCAGTTCGATATAGGCCCCTTCACCGACGCCCCAGACATGAAGAGTCTCGCCAAAGTCGGTATCGACACGGGGAATGTTGAATTCGGTGGCGGGATCCGCAAGTCCCAGAAAACCGACCGTCGAGTTGACAGTAAAGCGGAAGACAGCATGGCCTGCCACCTTCAGATTGCCCTGCAACAGCGCGTTGACGGCCTGGCCGGGCAGCGACAGGTTCTCGGAAAACGAAGAGAAACTGGTGACCATCGGCTCGGGAACAATTTTCACGTACCCCTTTGAGGCAGGGCGAAAAGCAAAGCGGTCAACCGCGATATTGAAGCCGTGCACAGCGCGATTGGTCCCTTCATAGGGGTCAAACGTTTCGCCAGCGGCCTTCGCTTCGGGGCTTTGCGTGGCACAGCCGGTCGTTGACAGGGCCATGGCAAGTACAGCAAAGACGGCGAAAGATTTGGAGAAAAATCGCATTCAGGTTGAGATCCAGTTGAGTCGATATTTTTGTAATACGAGAGATCTATTTAGGCAGAAACCTCTCGGTTCCCAGTTGGGCAGTAATTTGTTTGCCTGTCTGTGGCAGATTCGAAACAGTAGCCCATTGGGCGCGCGTCGATGACGGGTTTAATATGTCGCAGCAAGATTGAACAGGTAGTGCTGAAGTAACATGGATAAAAAAACCTTCAAACCCGGCTATGAGCAACTTTCCGCGACCCGACGCAAAAGTCGGGGCCTGTATTGGTCGGTCGGAGTATTCAGCTTTTTTGTAAACCTGCTGATGCTCACAGGGCCGCTCTATATGATGCAGGTTTATGACCGTGTGCTGGGAAGCCGGTCCGAGGCGACGCTGGTGGCGTTGTCCCTTTTGGTCCTGTTTCTATATGGTATGATGGGGCTGTTGGATTATGTGCGGGGCAGGGTTCTAGTCCGCATCGGCGCCCGCTTTCAGGCTGGACTGGATCACCGCGTCTTTGATGCCATGGTTCGGCGCTCGGCGGTGGCGCAGGATCCGGTGGCGCAGACCGGCACGGCAGATCTGGAAGCGATCCAGAGACTGATGGCCTCCCCGGTATTGGGGGCCGCGTTTGATTTGCCCTGGACACCGATCTTTTTGGTAGGAATTGCACTGTTTCACCCCTGGCTTGGGCTTTTAGCGCTGGCTGGTGCTGTGGTGCTGATCTGTGTAGCGCTTCTTAATCAGGTGTTCAGCCGGGCTCCGTTGCAACAGGCGGCGATCTCAACCCATCGTGCGAATCTGTCTTCCGAGGAGATCCGTGGTGAGGCGGAAATGATCCAGTCGATGGGGATGCGGGGGGCGGCCTTTCGGCGCTGGCAGGATATTCGCAAGACAGCGCTGAAAGACAGTGTTGTAGCCAATGACACCGGCGGAGGCTTCACCACCTTGACCAAGACCCTACGGCTGTTTTTACAATCGGCTATGCTGGGGCTTGGAGCCTATCTGGCACTCAAAGGCGAGGTGACGCCAGGCGCTATGATTGCGGGCTCCATTCTGATGGGGCGGGCCTTGGCTCCGATAGAGCTGGGGCTTGGGCAGTGGGCCATGGTGCAACGGGCGGTCAAAGGCTGGCACAGCCTGGCTGAGCTGTTGACCAAGGTTCCGCCGGAGCTTGAGCGCACAGCTCTGCCGCAACCGGTTGCCCGGCTGGAGGTGCAGGCACTGACGGTGGTGCCGCCCGGCGATACAAGGCCACAGCTGCGCAATGTCAATTTCCGGGTGCAGCCTGGTCAGGCGATTGGTGTCATTGGTCCGTCGGGATCGGGCAAATCCACGCTGGCCAAGGCGCTCACCGGGGCCTGGAAGCCTGCGGCGGGCACTGTACGCCTGGATGGGGCGGCGCTGGACCAATACGCACCAGATGTTTTAGGCCAACATTTTGGCTACCTACCTCAAAGGGTGCAGTTGTTTGAGGGCACAATTGCCCAGAATATCGCACGGCTTACGCAGGAACCGGACGCTGAAAAAGTTGTGGCCGCCGCCAAAAAGGCCGCAGCGCATGAAATGATCGTAAAGCTGCCAGATGGCTATGACACCCATATCTCGGCCGGGGGGGGACGCCTGTCGGGAGGACAGATGCAACGCGTGGCGCTGGCGCGCGCACTTTATGATGCGCCGGTGATCGTGATCCTGGATGAACCCAATTCCAACCTCGACAACGAGGGGTCAATAGCCCTGAATCAGGCCATCAAGGCGCTGAAGGCCGAAGGGAACTCGGTTCTGATCATGGCGCATCGCCCGGCGGCGATCCAGGAATGTGACATGCTTTTGGTGATTGATCAGGGGGTTCAGACCGCCTTTGGCCCCAAAGACAAAGTCCTGCAGGAAATGGTGGCGAACCATCAAAACATCCGCAAGACGGCTTCGGCAGGAGGAGCAAAATGAGCGTCGAGACGGATTGGCCAGCGCGCCGCCCGCTGCTGATCGGCGTGTTCGGGCTTTTGGTACTGCTCGGCGGTTTTGGCGGCTGGGGCGTGTTTTCCTCGATCTCAGGTGCTGTCGTCGCTTCTGGGCGGATCGAAGTTGATCGTAATCGTCAGGTCGTTCAGCATCTGGATGGCGGGATCGTCGCAGATATTCTTGTCGATGAAGGAGACACGGTCGCCAAGGGGGCGGTGCTACTGCGTCTGGACGCGCAGGAGTTGCGTTCCCAGCTTGCCATTATCGAGGGGCAGCTTTTTGAGATGATGGCGCGGCGTGGCAGGCTTGAAGCCGAGCGTGACGGGAGGGAAGGGCTGAGCTTTGATCCGGAGTTGGTTGGACTGGCCAGCCAGCGTCCGGAAATTCGGGACCTGATGGAAGGACAGCGGCGTTTGTTCGTTGCTCGTGGCGAATCTATCGCCCGCGAGATCGAACAATTAGAGAAACGCCGCGCCCAGACCCGCGACCAAATCACTGGCGTCAAGGCGCAGCAGGATTCTTCGCGATTACAGTTGGAGTTGATTGGCGAAGAGCTGGAAAATCAGGTCACGCTGCTGGACCGGGGGTTGGCGCAGGCGGGGACCGTGCTCAATCTGCGTCGCACCGAAGCCAACCTGAGTGGCACGCTGGGAGAGCTAGTCGCCACCGAGGCACAGGCGCGCGGCCGCATTACCGAGATTGAGATCGAAATCCTGAAACTGGGCACGTCCCGGCGCGAAGAGGCGATCACCCGGCTGCGCGATCTGCGATACCAGGAGCTGGAGCTGGCTGAAAATCGCAGAGCGGTACTGGAGCGTCTCGACCGGCTCGATATCACCGCGCCAGTGTCCGGTATCGTCTATGATTTGCAGGTACACACACCCCGTTCCGTGATCCGCCCAGCCGAGCCGGTGCTTTACTTGGTGCCGCAGGACAGGCCATTGGTCATCGCGGCGCAGGTGGTGCCGACAGATATTGATCAGATTTTTCTGGGACAGGAAGTCACGCTGCGGTTTTCTGCGCTGGACCAGCGCAATACGCCGGATCTGTTTGGCACCGTGGTGCAGGTCTCGGCAGATGCCTTTGAGGACGCAAACACCCGGATGTCTTACTACCGGGCCGAGATCGAGATGAAACCAGGTGAGGCCGCACGGCTGCCGTTGGGGACGGTTCTGATTCCGGGTATGCCGGTGGAAAGCTACATCCGCACGGCAGAGAGGTCTCCGATTGCCTATCTGATCAAACCACTGGCGGATTACTTCGTCAAAGCCTTCCGCGAGGACTAGCGGCGCAGGCACGCGCAAAACCTGCGCATTTGCTCTTTTCGTGGCCGTGCATCGGCGCTAGCGTCGCGGCCAAATCCGGCGCAAAGGAGTGCGACTATGAGCATCGAAGCTAAACTGCAGGAACTGGGTGTCACCCTTCCCGAAGCCCCGGCCCCGGCGGCCAATTATGTTCCCTTCGTGGTGACAGGCGATATGGTCTATGTTTCGGGGCAGATCTCTGCGGACGAAAATGGTCTGATCACCGGCACGCTGGGCCATGATATGGATGTCGCGGCAGGCGAGGCGGCTGCGAAACGCTGTGCTATTTCGCTACTGGCACAGCTCAAAGCTGCCTGTGATGGCGATCTGGAGCGCCTAGTGCGAGTGGTCAAACTGGGGGCATTTGTCAACTCCACCGCAGATTTCACCCAGCAGCCGCAGGTGGTCAACGGGGCATCCGATTTTCTGGTTGCGGCCCTTGGTGAACGGGGTCGTCACGCGCGGTCTGCCGTCAGTTCGCCGTCGTTGCCATTGGGCGTGGCGGTGGAAATCGATGCGGTGTTCCAGATCAAATGATCCCAGAACTTCCTGCCCCGTTTCTGTCCATCCCAGTGGCGCATCGCGCCCTCCATGATGTGGCTGATGGGCGACCCGAAAACAGCCGCGCGGCCATTCGCGCGGCGATCAAGGCGGGCTATGCCATCGAAATCGATTTGCAGCTGTCCCGGGATGGCTGTCCGATGGTGTTTCATGACTACGCGCTGGAGCGTTTAGCCGAGGCGACAGGTGCTATCCGCACCAAGACCCAGGCCGAGCTGGCGCAGATCGGGCTGCGCGGCGGCAATGGTGAAACCATTCCCAGTCTGGCAGAGGTCCTTGATCTGGTTGCGGGGCGGGTGCCTGTGTTGATTGAAACCAAGGATCAGGATGGCAATTTGGGGCCAGATGTCGGCACGCTGGAACAGGCAACGGCCGCGGTATTGCAGGGTTATCAGGGGCCGGTGGCGTTGATGTCGTTTAATCCACATTCGGTGGCGGCACTGGCGCAGCATGCACCGGATATCGCCCGAGGCTTGGTGACCAGTTCATATGATCCCGAAGACTGGATTCCGGTGCCTGCATCCATCTGCGACCGGCTGCGCGATATTCCTGATTTCGACAGCAGTCAGTCTAGCTTTATCAGTCACGAGGTCGCGGACCTGGTGCGCCCCCGGGTGCAGGAGCTGCGCTCTGCAGGAGTGCCGGTGCTATGCTGGACGGTGAAATCGCTCAAGGCTGAGGCGGAAGCGCGGCAATGGGCCGACAATGTCACTTTTGAGAAGTATCTTTCGCCTTTGCTGGGTTGATCCCAGGGCTGTGCTGCCCAAATACTATCGCAGCGGGGAGAGCTGATGGATCAGAAACCGGTTGAAATTCGCGTACTTGGGTCCCTTTCGCAGATCGCGGCAGGGGACTGGGATGCCTGCGCTTGCCCCGAAACCACGGATGGCGGACGGCCTCTTGATCCCTTTACCACTCATCGGTTTTTGTCAGCGCTGGAAGACAGTGGATCAGTTGGGGCAGGAACCGGCTGGCAGCCGCAATATCTGACCGCCTACCGCGAAGGCGTTTTGATCGCCTGCGCACCGCTTTATGCGAAAAACCACAGCCAGGGCGAATACATCTTTGATCACAACTGGGCTCATGCCTTTGAGCAGGCTGGCGGTCGTTACTACCCGAAACTGCAGATCGCGGTGCCCTTCACCCCGGCCACGGGGCGGCGACTGTTGGTGCGACCCGGATTTGAGGCGATCGGGCAATCAGCACTGGTACAAGGCGCGGTACAGCTGGCGGCGGACAATCAGGTCTCGTCGTTGCATGTGACCTTTTGCACCGAGGAAGAGGCGCGGATCGGGGCAGAACTTGGCCTGCTGCCCCGTGTCAGTCAGCAGTTTCACTGGCTGAACGAAGGCTATGCCGATTTTGACGGCTTCCTTGCGGCGCTGTCTTCGCGCAAACGCAAGAACATCCGCAAGGAGCGCGCTCAGGCACAGAGTTTTGGCGGTGAGATCCGCAGCTACACCGGCGAGGACATCCGGCCCGAACACTGGGATGCATTCTGGGATTTTTATCAAGACACTGGCGCGCGCAAATGGGGAACGCCCTATCTGACGCGTGAATTCTTTGCCATCGCCCATGAGGAGCTGGCTGATGATATCCATCTGGTTCTGGCTGAACGTGATGGGCACCCCGTCGCGGGGGCGCTAAATTTCATCGGGCGGGAAACACTGTTTGGCCGCTACTGGGGCTGTCTGGAACATCACCCCTGCCTGCATTTTGAAATGTGCTACTATCAGGCGATCGATTTTGCCATTGCCCGGGGGCTGGCGCGGGTCGAAGCTGGCGCGCAGGGCGAACACAAGCTGGCGCGGGGATATCTTCCGACCGAAACCCACAGCCTGCATTGGCTGGGCGATCCGGGCTTTGCTGATGCGGTCGCGCGCTACCTAAAAGCGGAGCGTGCTGCCGTGGCCGAAGAAGTGGAAGTTTTGACCAGCTATGGCCCGTTTCGAAAGACACAGGTGGAGGAACAGGAATGACAGAAAAACTATCCGAGGCCACGCGCGGCCCGCTGCTGGATCCGCTGTTTCAAAGCGGCTGGGAAATGGTTGAAGGACGTGATGCCATGACCAAGACCTATCAATTTGACAGTTTTGTCGAAGCCTTCGGCTGGATGACACAGGCTGCGCTCTGGGCTGAAAAATGGAACCACCACCCGGAATGGAGCAATACTTACAACCGTGTCACGGTGGTTTTGACCACCCATGACGTAGATGGTATCTCGGCGCTGGACGCCAAGCTGGCCCGCAAGATGGACAGCCTGATCTAACAGGGTTGCAACAAGCCCGATTGCACAGGGCTGTGCGAGGGTTTCCCGCACAGCCCCGCGATTGCCTAGCCCATGGCGTCCAGCAGGCCCTCGCCTGCGGAAAGTTCGCACTGGCCAGGATTTTCTTCCATGTTCAGCAGCGTCACAACTCCGTCTTCGACCAGCATAGCGTAACGCAGCGAGCGGCCAATGAGGCCAGCAGGCGGCGCATCAAAGCGCATGCCGATGGCGTCGGTAAAGGCACTTTCAGCATCCGCCAGCATGGTGATGCCCGCGGCATTGGCACCGGTGGCCTCACCCCAGGCGTGCATGACAAAGGGGTCATTGGCGGAAATGCAGATGATCTCGTCCACGCCCTTCGCAAAAAACTGATCCTTGGTTCGGATAAAACTCGGCACATGGGCGGAATTACAGGTCGGAGTAAAGGCGCCGGGAACGGCAAATATCGCGACTTTACGGCCTGTTACCTTGTCTGCCATCTGGACCTGGGCAGGCCCTTCTGCGCCCATCACGGTCAGGGTTGCATCCGGTAGTTTCTCTCCTGCTGAAATCATTGCGCGTTTCCTCTCTTGTGGTGATTGCGTTTTGGTTCTTGGCCCCTATAGGGTCGCCGCAACAGGAGACCAGAATTAGTGCGGGAGGCAAGGGGCCAAATGAGTCATATCGTTGTGATCGGGGCAGGGCAGGCGGGATCGTCGCTGGTGGCAAAGCTGCGCAAGGATGGCTTTGACGGAGAAATCACTCTGATCGGTGCTGAAACGGCTCTGCCCTATCAGCGCCCACCGCTGTCCAAGGCCTATCTTCTGGGCGAGATGGAGCTGGAACGCCTGTTTCTGCGCCCCGAGAGTTTTTATGCGGACAACAACATCACCTTGCGACTGGGCAGCCGTGTTACAGCGATTGATCCTGCTGCCAAGACCGTGAGCATCGGCGATGAGGTGATTACCTATGACCAGCTGGCGTTGACCACCGGATCCGACCCGCGCCATTTGCCTGCAGCCATCGGGGGTGATCTGGGCGGTGTCTTTGTGGTGCGCAGCCTTGAGGATGTGGATGCCATGGCGCCACATGTGAGCGAAGGCAAGCGCGCACTGATTGTCGGTGGCGGCTATATCGGGCTGGAGGCCGCAGCGGTTTGTGCCAAACGCGGAGTCAAGGTGACGCTGGTCGAGATGGGCGATCGCATCCTACAACGGGTCGCCGCGACGGAAACCTCTGACTATTTCCGCGCGCTGCACGCAGAACATGGCGTCGAAATTCGCGAAGGCACTGGTCTGGAGCGGCTCGAGGGCGAAGGCGGGCAAGTGAAACGTGCGGTTCTGGGTGATGGCTCAACGCTTGATGTGGACTTTGTCGTTGTGGGCGTGGGCATCACGCCGGGAACACAGCTGGCGGAACTGGCCGGGCTTGAGCTGGACAATGGCATCAAGACCGACGCGCAAGGGCGCACTTCGGATGCCTCTGTCTGGTCGGCGGGCGATTGCGCCTCTTTCCCCTATAAGGGCGGTCGCATCCGGCTCGAAAGCGTGCCCAATGCCATTGATCAGGCAGAGGTCGTCGCACAGAACATGATGGGTGCCGCCAAAGATTATGTTGCGACCCCTTGGTTCTGGTCTGATCAGTATGACGTGAAACTGCAGATTGCGGGATTGAACACAGGCTTTGATAATGTGGTCACTCGCGCTGATGAAGGGCGCAGCACCTCATTTTGGTACTACAAGGGCGATCAATTGGTTGCTGTGGATGCGATGAATGACCCACGCGCCTATATGGTTGGCAAGCGGCTGATCGACATGGGCAAAACGGCTGATAAATCTGTGGTTGCGGATGTCACGGCGGATCTGAAGCCGCTGCTAAAATCGTGAGAATCATCGCCGGAGATTTTCGCGGCCGTGCGCTTGCAGCGCTTGGTAAGGGCGATGCGGGCGCACATCTGCGCCCGACAACTGACCGAGTGCGCGAAAGCCTGTTTAACGTTTTGGCGCATCAGGTCGATTTTGAAGGCATGCGGGTGCTGGATCTGTTTGCCGGCACGGGTGCACTTGGCCTTGAGGCCCTGTCGCGTGGGGCTGAGAGCGTGACATTTGTCGATGATGGGCGTGTGTCGCAGGGGCTCATTGCCAAGAATATCGACCTCTGCCGTGCAGGGGATGCCGCGACACTGCTAAGGCGCAATGCTCTGAAGCTGGGGGACAACCCGGGCGCGCCTTATGATGTGGTTTTTCTGGACCCTCCCTATGGCAAGGCTCTGGGGGGAAAAGCCCTAAAGGCAGCAGAGGCAGGCGGCTGGATTGCTGAGGATGCGCTGATTATCTGGGAAGAGAACGCACCGATGTCCCCACCGGATGGGTATGTGCCGCGTGACACGCGCAAATATGGCGACAGCCATATCACTCTGATGTTGCGTGTTGTTTCAAGCTGAAACAGGTCAGTACCCGTGCGGGCGACTTTGTACCGGGGTAAGGTTTGCATCGAAAAATAGACCGGGGCAGAGTGGGGGCAGAGGAATGGAGCTTTGCCACAGGATCTATCGACATGCCTACGACTTTTCCGACGCCACAGCTGATCATCTTTGATTGCGACGGGGTGCTGGTTGACAGCGAACGGGTCTCGAACCAGGCCCTGGTCGACAATCTCGCCGGTCACGGGCTGGAACTGACCCTGGAACGCTCGATGGAGCTGTTTGTCGGTGGCACGATGACCGGTGTGATGCAGAAGGCCATCGCTTTGGGGGCCGATCTGCACGATGGCTGGGTGGATGAAATCTATGCAGAGACCTATGCTGCCCTGAAGGCAGGCGTGGATTTAATGCCGGGCGTGACGGATCTGCTGGCCCTGCTGGATCACGAGCAAATACCAGCCTGCGTGGCCTCCAACGGTAGTGAAGACAAGATGCGGATCACGCTGGGGCAAAACGGACTGTGGCAGCGGTTTCATCCAACGGGGATGTTTTCGGCACATGCCTTGGGCGTGGCAAAGCCCGACCCGGGGCTATTCCTGGCGGCGGCCAGCCATTTTGGTGTTCAGGCCCGCGATTGCCTGGTGGTGGAAGACAGCGCAACCGGCGCCATGGCGGCGGCGCGTGCAGGTATGCGCTGTTTAGGATTCGCGCCTGAAGGGGGCGGTCGAACGCTTGCCGCAGAGGGTGCCGAGGTATTTTCCGCCATGTCCGACGTCCCTAGCTTGATCGGTTTCTGAACCAGACAGGGATATGGTAGAAACAACAAAGCCCCAGCCAGAGGTCGGGGCTTTTGTCTTTTTGATGGGTGCTTTGGGTTTACCCGTAGGTCGGGTGGAACGTTCCGGCGGGCGACAGGGTAAAGATGTCGAAGCCATCCGCAGTCACGCCAATGGAGTGTTCAAACTGTGCAGACAGTGATTTGTCGCGGGTTACGGCCGTCCATTCATCGGCAAGAATCTTTGTCTCAGGCCGCCCCAGATTGATCATGGGTTCGATGGTAAAGAACATGCCCTCTTCCAGCTTGGGGCCAGTACCGGGGCGACCATAGTGCAGCACGTTCGGGGGGGCGTGAAAGACTAGCCCCAGACCGTGGCCACAGAAGTCGCGCACGACGCTCATGCGCTGGCTTTCCGCATAGGATTGGATCGCGTGGCCGATGTCACCAAAGGTATTGCCGGGCTTCACCGCCTCGATGCCTTTCATCAGGCTATCATGGGTGACCTGGATCAGGCGTTCAGATTTGCGCGATAGTTTACCGGCCACAAACATGCGAGAGGTGTCGCCGAACCAGCCGTCCACGATCACCGTGACATCGATGTTAAGGATATCGCCATCCTTGAGCTTCTTGTCGCTGGGGATACCATGACAGACCACATGGTTCACCGAGATGCAGCTGGCGTGCTGATAGCCCTTGTATCCGATGGTGGCAGATTTTGCGCCGGCCTCATCAACCATATTGGTTATGATCCGGTCGATCTCGCCGGTGGTCTGCCCCGGAAAGACATGCTGGGCAATGTCATCAAGGATCTGTGCTGCCAGCTTGCCAGCAACATGCATGCCGGCAAAATCGGCGTCCTGGTAAATGCGAATACCGTCTTTGGTGGTGCGGCCGTCTTTCGATCTCATCAAGCTGGGCTCCGTAGGCTTGTGTCTTACGAGGCTATGTAAGCGGATTTGGTTCAAAGAACCAGAGGTGGCCCGGTAAATCCAGTCTGCAATCGCGCGGCTTGCGGCCTGACGTGCGCGGGACGCGTCATTTTACGGACGGTTCAGGCGGGCGGCAGGGGCTGGCCGATGGTGATTGCCTGTGGTGAAATCTCGGTTGCGTAGATCAGGCGCTCTACCCCGGCCTGTTGCGCTCTCTCAAAGGCGGCGGCATAGGTGGGGTCTATGTCACGGGCGAGAGCAAAGCGGCTGCAGTCGGTGCGCTGGATCAGATAGAACATCACCGCCCGGTGTCCGGCATCCACCATCTTGACCAGCTCCCCCAGATGTTTGGTGCCGCGCGCCGTCACGCTGTCGGGAAATTCCGCCAGACCTTTCTCACGCGACAGGGTCACGCTTTTGACCTCGACATAGCAATCTGGCAGGCCATCTTGCGTTAGCAGGAAATCAATGCGGCTTTTGTCGCCGTATTTCATTTCGGGGCGCACCGTCTCATATGCTGCCAGTTCAGGGATCTCGCGGGCCATCAGCGCAGTCTTGAGCGCACGATTGGGCACTGACGTGTCAACGCCAGTAAAGTGTCCATCATCGTGTTCGACAAGGCGCCAACCGTATTTCAGCTTTTTCTTGGGGTCATCATTGGGTTCCAGCCAGACCGTCATGCCGGGCTCAGCCAGCCCCATCATCGAGCCGGGATTGGCACAATGGGCAGTGATTTCCCGCCCGTCTTCGAGGCAGCAATCGGCCAGAAAGCGCTTGTACCGGCGGATCAGGGTGGCGCGGATCAGGGGTGTTGAAAATTCCATGCGCATTTGGGTAGCGCATGGCTACAGGAAGTCAATCCTAAGGGGCGCGCCGTGAGCTCACTATGAATGGGTGCGGCCATCTGTGTCGCTCTGTGCCAGAAACCTGACGTGACTACCCCCCTGAGGCGGGATGCCCGCTTGCTCCTGATGCAGGAGCGGCTATCTTGCAGCTCAGACCGCGAATATGCCCAAAAGGAGAGAGATGATGCCCAACCCAAGTGCAGCAATGCTGGTCATCGGTGATGAAATCCTGTCCGGGCGCACCCGCGATACCAATACTCACTTTCTGGCCGGTGAGTTGACCAAACAGGGCATTGATTTGAAAGAGGTCCGCGTGGTCAGCGATGATGAACCGGTAATCATTGCTGCAGTGCAGGCGCTGAGCGGAGCCTATGATCATGTCTTCACCAGCGGCGGTATCGGCCCAACCCATGATGACATCACAGCCGATTGTATCGCCAAGGCCTTTGGCGCACATCTTGATGTGCGTCCCGATGCCCGCGCCATTCTGGCAGAACACTACGCCAATTCCGGACAAGAGCTGAACGCGGCACGGCTGCGCATGGCCCGGATCCCAGATGGGGCAAGTCTGATCGATAATCCGGTGTCTTCGGCGCCGGGGTTCACCTTGCAAAACGTTCATGTCATGGCCGGGGTGCCGACTGTGTTTCAAGCCATGGTGGCCAGTGTGCTACCCGGCCTCACAGGCGGAGAACCGCTGTTGTCACAAAGCCTGCGGGTGATGCGCGGCGAAGGAGATATTGCTGCTTTCCTGTCTGATCTGGCAGCGCGCCATAGTGATTTGTCAATTGGCTGCTATCCGTTCCAGCACAATGGGGCCTATGGCGCCAATGTGGTGATCCGGGGCCACAATGGCGCTGGCGTAGATGCGGCGATGCGTGAATTGGCGCAGGAGGTTGGCCTGTGAGCACTGTGTCACAAGTAACAGATCCCAAATATTATGAGGTCGTCGAGGCAACCTGGCCTGCTGCCGCCAAACGTAGCCTTGGGCCAGTGACATTGCGCGAAGGCCAGGGCGGGGGTAGCCGGGTTTCGGCGGCCAGTGTCGAAGGCAGCGCCAGCGAGACTGAAATTGCGGCAGCCGAAGACGCGATGCGCGAAATGGGGCAGGAGTGCCTGTTCATGATCCGCGACGGTCAGGATGCTCTGGATGCACAGCTGGCAGAGCGGGGCTATGTGATCAAGGATCCGGTCAATCTCTGGACCTGCCCGATCGAGGCGCTGACAGATGTGGAAATCCCACGGGTCACCACCTTTGCGCTCTGGTCGCCGCTGGAAATCCAGCGTGAGATCTGGAATGCGGGTGGCATTGGCGCCGCGCGCCAGGCGGTGATGGAACGGGTTGCAGGCCCCAAGGTTGCGCTGCTGGGGCGCTATGACGACAAACCGGCCGGGGCTGGGTTTGTTGCCGTCCATAAAGGGATCGCCATGGTGCATGCGCTGGAAATCCTGCCGCACCAGCGGCGGCGTGGCATGGGGGTCTGGATGATGCGTCAGGCCGCCTTATGGGCTGCTGAGACGGGCGCGACCGAGATGGCCGTGCTTTGTACCAAACGTAACGAAGGCGCAAACCGGCTTTATGCTTCCCTCGGCATGACCTGCGTCGGACAATATCACTATCGCTATTTGCCTTCAGGAGAGCAGAACACATGACCGATCAGACACCGCCCACAGCCTTGGATCTGCCGCCGCTGGACCCGCTGCCTGCGGGGATGCAGAAGTATTTCGATATCTGCCAAGAGAAACTGGGCATGGTGCCCAATGTGCTGCGCGCCCATGCTTTCGACGAAAACAAGCTCAACACTTTCAGCGCGCTCTACAATGATCTGATGCTGGGTGACAGCAACCTGAGCAAGTTGGAGCGCGAGATGATCGCGGTAGTGGTCTCGGCGGTGAACAGCTGCTTTTATTGTCTCGCCTCACACGGCGCTGCTGTGCGGGCTCTGTCTGGGGATCCCAAGCTGGGCGAGATGTTGGTCATGAACTACCGGGTTGCCCCGCTCGATGCGCGCCAGCGTGCCATGCTGGATTTTGCCGTCAAGGTGACCAAGGCCAGCACCGAAGTGGAAGAGGCGGATCGCGAAGTGTTGCGCCAAAATGGCTTTAGCGACCGCGATATCTGGGACATTGCCAATGTTACTGGGTTTTACAACATGTCCAATCGCGTTGCTTCTGCCACTGGTATGGTGCCCAATGAAGAATACCACGCGCAGTTCAGATGACGCATAGCCCTTCCTCCGCTGTCAGTAACTGTGCGGCCTCTCGTATGTCGGCGGACATGCTGCGTTGCGCACAGACCTTGGCGCTCATCTGTGCGCTGGGCTGGGGGGGGATTTCTCCCTCGCTTCTGGCGGCAGAAGAAGGTGGCATGGCGCTGCAGTTGCCGGCAGGGGCAAAACAGCTGACCCGACGGGAAACCGCGCTGGGCAGCTATGCCTTGCCGGTAGGCGCCTTTAGTGCCGAGGGTATTCCGCTGGAGCAGGTCGAGGGGCATATTCTGCGGCGCACCTGGCAACTGCAGGGGGATGCGACTGTTTTGCAGGTTATGGCCCCTGTGCGCAGTCAGTTGCAGGCCCAGGGCTATGAAATCCTGTTTCAATGCCCCGAGCGCCAATGCGGCGGCTTTGACTTTCGCTTTGGCATCGAGGTGGTGCCTGCCCCTGACATGGTCGTAAGCCTGTCTGACTACCAATTCCTTGCGGTCGCCAAACCGCAGGACGCGGCCATCGTAGACGGGGTGGATACAGGCAGGCAGGTGGCCTCGGTTCTGGTGTCACGCAACGGGTCGGCCGTTTATCTACAACTGATCGAAGTGGCACCTGTGATCCTGCCCCCATTGGAGGTGGCCGAGGGTGTGGTGTCCACGACTGCCCCGGCAGAAGAGGCACCAAAATTGGGCCTTTCCAACCACCTTGCCGAGGCGGGGCATGCCGTGCTTGAGGGGCTTGTGTTTGACACAGGAGCCACCGCGCTAGGTGAGGCGTCGATCATTGCCCTTGAGCCACTGGCTGTGTTTTTGGGCGACATTCCCACTGTGCGGATTTTGATTGTCGGACACACAGACACAGTCGGCAATCTGGAAGACAATATCGCATTGTCGCAGCGCCGGGCCGAGGCAGTCAAAGAGGCTCTGGTGGAAAATTATGACATAGACCCTGACCGTGTTCAGGTTGTCGGCGCGGGTTTTATGGCACCCATTGCTAGCAATCTTACAGCGCCTGGGCGCGAGAAAAATCGCCGGGTAGAAGTGGTTCTGACCAGCAGGGACTGATCCGGCAACCCTGCAACAGTTCGCTGCCAGCGCTGCAGCTGTAGCCCTCGAGAGGCTGGTACAACAGGTTTGCGGCAAAAAAAGCCCCCGCAAGACGCGGGGGCAGATATTCGATAGGAGAGGTTTTTGCGAGAAAGCCTGCGAGGCTGCCTAGGTCAGATGGTTTGACGCCAGTCGACCGGATTTTTCCCGGCAAAGGAATGCGCCAGAAAATCGATAAAGGCGCGGACCTTGGGCTGGGTGAACTTACCGGGTGGGTAGACCGCGTAGATCCCCTGGGTTTCGACCGGCAGGTTCGGCATTACGTCTTCGACCAGACCTTCTTCCATGGCTTCGGCATAGAGATAGCTGGGCAGATAAGCGATGCCGAGCCCCGAGATGGCCGCGTTGAGCAGGGATTGCCCATCGTTCACCGACAGCCAGCCGGTGGTGCGGACCTGGCGTTTTTCGCCCGATGGTGCGGTGATCTTCCAAACATTGCCACTGGACTGGTTGGAATAATGCAGCAGCTTATGGGTGTTCAGATCGTCGATCTTTTGCGGGCGCCCAAACTGTTCCAGATAGCTAGGTGATGCGATCATCCGCTTTGTGGTTTCGGTCAGCTTGCGTGCCCTGAGCGAGCTGTCTTCGAGCTCACCGATGCGCAGCGCCATGTCAAAGCCTTCGGAGATCAGTTCAACATAGCGATTGTTCAGCACCATATTGACGGTGATATCCGGGAAATCCTGCAGAAATTCGGACAGGACCGGCGACAGGTGATTGACGCCAAAATCGGTCGCCACCGAGATCCGCAGAAGCCCCGAAGGCGCCGATTGCATTGATGTCACCAGCGCGTCGGCCTCTCCAGCGTCGTTGAGCACGCGGCGGGCGCGGTCATAGTAGGCCAGGCCAATTTCAGTGGGCGACACCCGTCGGGTTGTCCGGTTCAGCAGCCTGGCCCCAAGACGGGTCTCCAGGCTGGAAACATGTTTTGATACGGCGGATTTTGAAATCCCCATCTTCTTTGCCGCATCCGTGAAACCGCCCTGGTCCACGACATTGGCAAAGGCCTCCATTTCGGTCAGTCGATCCATCAACAGTGTCCTCAGATTTGTGCATTCTGAGCCTCTGTCTGCGGGTGAAATCGGGCGATAACGGGGCATTGGTGGGATAATTGCAGGGTTTTCGCTAGATCGTCCGCGGCCTGGAAACGGTGGTGGTTTTAGGCGAAAGGTCTGTTTATGCAGCTAAAATGCCAACTTTATCGCCAAAATCCACAGCGGCAGCGTCAGGGCGGACAAGAGAGTGGACTGTGCGATCAGTGTCGCGACCAGACTGCGGTCAGCGCCAAAGGCCGAGGCCAGAACATGCGCCGCCGAGGCTGTCGGCAGGGCGGCGAAGAGAATGAATACCGCAGCAAGCCCGGCTGGCGGTGCGAGAAACAGGCACAGCAAAAATGCGGTCGCGGGCACCAGAACAAGGCGCGTTAGGCACAAATAGCCATGGAACAAATCCAGGCGGGCGAGAGCGCGCCAGTTCATTGTGGCGCCGATTGATAGCAGAGCGATGGGGATCGCAGCCTTGGCCAGCATTTCGGCCGGAGCCAACAGGGGGGCAGGGATCTTATAGCCCGACAGCCCCACCAGTACCCCTGCGATGGAGGCAATCAGAAACGGATTTGTGGCCACTTTGATCAGGGTGGCTACAAATGAAAGGGAACCTCCGCGCGACAAGGCTGTCACCGCAAGAACATTGGCCACGGGCACAGCCATGCCGATGGCGATGGCCATCTGCCCTGACAGCGCAGGGTCCAGTGTTGGAACCGCGACAAAGGCGATGGCGGTATTGAAGCGCCAGGAGGTTTGCCATGCTCCGGCAAAATCGAGAAAGCGCTCGGGCCCGGCGCGGCGCGCTAAAAAACCCAACGCCAGAGCGAGTGCCATAATCGCCCAGACTGCAGGGCCAATGCGCAGGATCTCGATCGGGTCAATAGGGCGACCACAGGCGGCAAAGAACAACAGGGCTGGGAACAGCACTTCGAAGTTCAGCCGGTCCAGACCCTGCCAGGCCTCGGCAGAGAGACGACGACGGACAAGGCCGCCAATACCAACCATCAGGAAGCTGGGGGTCAGCCCCAGCAGAATTGTCGCAAAAACCATGGAGGCTCCGGGTAGCTGATGGATCGAAACCCTGATCCGGCAGCAACCGGGACGCAAGGCCTGGAGTGAAATTTGTCATAGGCTGGAGGATTTTTCGGAAGTTTTGCGCAAGAGTTCCGCAATTCGTGTTCAGGCTTGAGTAGGTTTTGCCCGGCTTTGGGCTAGGCTTGTTGGGTGTTTGTAGTGTGAGAGGGAAGAAGATGAAGAACGTCATGACAGTTTTGACCATTGCAGCAAGCCTGGGGTTGACCTCCCCGCTTTGGGCGGGCGGTGAGACCGCGTCGAACCCCGATGCGAAGGTCTATTTCGTCAACCTTCAGGATGGGGCCAGCGTGAGCTCTCCGGTAACGGTGGTCTTTGGTCTTTCCGGCATGGGCGTAGCACCAGCCGGAACCGAGAAAGAAAACACTGGCCATCATCATCTGTTCATTGACCGTCCAGCGCTGGGGCAGGGCGAAGACGGTGTGGATGAGCTGTCAAATGGCATCCCGGCCGATGAAAACCACGTGCATTTTGGCGGTGGTCAGACCGAGACGCAGGTTGCCCTTTCTCCTGGCCCCCACACTCTGCAATTGGTGCTCGGAGACTTGGGGCATGTGCCACATAGCACGCCGATTGTGTCGGATGTGATCAGCATTACCGTGATGGAGTAAAGGCGGCTCGCATCAGTGTCGACGATGGGGCTTGGCCTGGGTTTTCTGGACGGTCCTTTCGTGGATTGATGCCATGAGTTCAGGGGCACTGTTTTGAGTGCCACTATTTTGAGTGCCACTATTTTGAGACTCATTGTGGTTTGAACCGAGAATGCCCTGAAAAAGTGGCACTTCGCTGCGCAGCGAAGCTTTTGTAGCGGCGCTGGTTTTAGACCTGTGGCTCCAACCAAAGGAGCCATGCCATGCTGACCTGTATCATCCGCTATCAGATAGACCCGACCAAGGTGGATCAGTTCCGTCACTATGCCCGCAACTGGGGGCAGGCCATCCCGCGCAACGGGGCGGATCTGATCGGCTATTTCGCGCCCCATGAGGGGTCAACTACCGAAGCCTATGGGATCTACAATGTGCCCAGCCTTGCTGCCTACGAGGCCTATCGCGCCCGACTTGCTGCAGATCCACTGGGTCAGGAAAACTATGCATTCGCGCAACGTGAGAAGTTCATTTTGCGCGAAGAACGTCGCTTCCTGAAATTGGTTTCGGCACCCCATGGAAGGGCTGGAGGTAGAGAGAATGAGCTTGGAAACTGAAAACACCCGCCCCAGCAGAGCAGCAGACATAGCAGAAGGAGAAAACCCGTGATTGCGGTGATTTTTGAAGTGCAGATCGCAGAGGGGCAAAAAGACGCCTATCTTGATGTGGCAGCCGGGCTGCGGTCGGTGTTGGCAGAGGTAGACGGCTTCATCTCAGTCGAGCGGTTTCAGAGCCTGAGTGACCCCGAGAAACTGCTGTCGCTTTCCTTTTTTCGCGATGAGAAAGCTGTGGCGGAATGGCGCCAGCTGGCGGAGCACCGCAAGGCGCAGAGCAAAGGGCGAGCGGGTATCTTTTCCGACTATCGCCTGAAGGTGGCAGAGGTTTTGCGTGACTACGGCATGACTGATCGCAAGGCTGTTCCCAAAGATAGCCTGAGTGTCCATCAAGATGATTGATCAAGGCCCAGCATTGTATCGCAACTTATTTGCTTGGGGGGCTCCCGCCCGTCGTTGGCTTTTGACAAAGCCGTCTCCCGTTGGGCGTAGCGCCGCGCGCTAGCGCGCGGCGCTACGCCCAAGGCCGCACTGAAGGTGGCCCGGCAACGCCGGGAGACCTGTGGGCGCGGGAGGAATTGCTTTGCAGGCCTCATCTGTTTCAGATGAGGCCCGCTTGGTTGCCAAAATCAATGCGCGTTCAGGCGCGATTAAAGGCTGGCCGCCAGGCGCGTGCCCTGGTTTATGGCGCGTTTCGCGTCGAGCTCTGCGGCAACATCGGCACCACCAATCACGTGGCAGGAGATGCCCTTTTCAGCGAGGTCGTCAGCAAGGCTGCGGTCTGAGACCTGACCTGCGCACAGAACGATGGTATCTGCCGCAACCACGGTTGGGTTTTCACGCGTTTCGCCAAAGCTGACATGCAGGCCTTCGTCATCAATGCGTTCGTAGTTCACGCCGCCGACAAAGTTCACGCCTTTCATCTTGAGCGTGGCGCGGTGGATCCAACCAGTGGTCTTGCCCAATCCCTTGCCATGCGCCTGTTTCTTGCGTTGTAGCAGCGTGACCTCGCGGGCAGGGGCTTCGGGTTGCGGGCCTTCGGGTGCCAGACCCGACCGGTGTTCGGCGGGATCGGACACACCCCATTCCTTCATCCAGAGCGGCAGATCTTCGCTGGGGCTTTTGCCTTCGTGCAGCAGGTATTCGCTGACATCAAAACCGATGCCGCCTGCTCCGATCACGGCCACGGTTTTACCAACAGGTTTCTTGTGGCGCAGCACGTCAATATAGCTGAGCACGTTGGCGCGATCCTGACCGGGGATTTCAGGGTCACGCGGGGTGACGCCTGTCGCGATAATGACCTCGTCGTATCCGGTCAGATCATCGGCTGTGACTTCGCGGCCCAGTTCAATTTTGATGCCAGCATCCGCGACCATGGTGCGGTACCAGTCGACAAAACCCCAGAACTCTTCCTTGCCGGGCACCTGTTTCGCCATGTTGAGCTGGCCGCCGATTTCATCCGACCTGTCAAACACGGTCACGCTGTGGCCACGTTCTGCTACCGCGAGGGCGGTTGACAGGCCTGCGGGGCCGGCGCCGACGATAGCCACGGATTTTGCCTGTGCCGCCTTGCCAATCACCAGCTCGGTTTCATGGCAGGCCGTGGGGTTCACTAGACAGGAGGTCAGCTTGCCACCAAAAGTATGGTCGAGGCAGGCCTGGTTACAGGCAATACAGGGTGCGATGTGATCGGCCTGACCAGCGGCAGCCTTGGCGACGAAATGCGCATCTGCCAGCATTGGGCGGGCCATCGACACCATATCGGCGCAACCGGTTGCCAGCACCTCTTCGCCGACTTCGGGCGTGTTGATCCGGTTCGAGGTAATCACCGGGATCGACACCTTGCCCATCAGTTTCTTGGTCACCCAGGCAAAGGCCGCGCGCGGCACCGATGTGGCAATCGTCGGGATGCGGGCTTCGTGCCAGCCGATACCGGTGTTGATGATGGTAGCGCCGGCTTGCTCAACCTTCTGCGCCAGTTCGACAACCTCATCATGGGTTGACCCATTTGGCACAAGATCGATCATCGACAGCCGGTAGATGATGATGAACTCGCGCCCGACCGCCTCGCGGGTGCGCCGCACCACATCGAGCGGCAGGCGCATGCGGTTTTCATAGGATCCGCCCCAGCGGTCTTCCCGCTTATTGGTATGGGTCACCAGGAACTGGTTGAGGAAATACCCCTCAGAGCCCATGATCTCGACCCCGTCATAACCGGCCTTTTGCGCCAGCACGGCCGCATTGACGATATCGGCGATCTGTTTCTCAATACCGTTTTCGTCTAGCTCGTTTGGCGGAAAGGGAGAGATCGGCGATTTTACCGGGCTGGGGGCGACACATTTTGGACCATAGGAATAGCGGCCCGCGTGCAGGATCTGCATGGCGATCTTGCCACCGGCCTCGTGGACCCGGTCGGTGACGATGCTGTGGTTGGCGACATCTTCCTCGGTGGTCATCATCGCGGCACCAGGCAGGACAGAACCTTCGAGATTTGGGCCAATGCCTCCTGTCACCATCAGCGCAACATCGCCACGGGCGCGTTCGGCGTAGAATTCGGCGACCCGGTTCCAGTCCTTGGTTTCTTCAAGGCCGGTGTGCATTGAGCCCATCAGCACGCGGTTCTTCAATGTGGTAAAACCAAGATCCAGCGGCGCCAGAAGATTTGGGTACGCAGTCATCACACTCTCCCTTAACAGTTGGCTGCAAAATTGCCTTGGGCTGGCAGGCTTGTCACGCCTCAACGCGGCGTCACCCCCTTGCCTGCCCCAACGACACAGGGTCTAAGGAGGGGTGCCAAATACACCCGTTTCCAGCCAGCAGGCTATCTGCCGGCATGTCAGGAGAGCAAGATGACACCGGAAGAGATCGCCAAGCTGCCCTATCGCCCCAATGTCGGGGTGATGATGATCAACCTGACCAATGAGGTTTTTGTGGCGCAACGCAAAGACCGATTTCAGGATGCCTGGCAAATGCCCCAGGGTGGCATCGACAAGGGCGAGGATGCCCGTCTTGCCGCCCTGCGTGAGCTGGAAGAAGAAACTGGTGTGACGCCGGATCTGGTTGAGATCATCGCCGAAAGCGTCGGCTGGCTGCCCTATGATCTGCCACATGACGTGGTGCCCAAGTTCTGGGGTGGCAAATACCGGGGCCAGGAGCAGAAATGGTACCTGATGCGCTTTACCGGGCGTGATGAACAGGTCAATATTGAAACTGAACATCCTGAGTTTTCCGCTTGGTGCTGGCAGCCTGTTGAACAGCTGGTGGAAAAAATAGTCCCCTTTAAGCGCGAGGTCTATGCCCGTGTCGTGGAAGAATTCAAAGCCTATCTCTGAGGCATCCGGCCCTTCCAGAGCTGCGTCTGGCGCACTTGGGTCTGCCTGTGTCCGGTCTATTTTAAACTGGGGCTGCGGCCTTTCACTGGCCTTTTTGATACAAAGCGCGCCATTGGCTGCTCTCAGCTGCGCGCCTTGGAATGGCGCGCAGGCCTATCTTGCCGCAGCGCAATCCGACCGCACCTATTCGGTGGTGGTCGGGCGGTTGCAGTTCGACGAAGGGCTGCTGCCGCTGACCGAAGGGGGCGACCCAAACGAGCTGCAGCCCAGCACCAGTATTCCCGGTACTTTGAGTGGCAAGATCCTGGAGGCGCGCCACTTTTCGCGCCGTATTTCAACCGATGTCACCTTGGTGGTGGACTGCGTCGCGGGGTGGTGCGGCAAGGTTCAATCCGGCGCGCGTTACCTTATGTTTGTTGAGCAGGGCACCGCAGGACCTGTGCTGCGTGTCACGCCCTGCGGTGATTTCATCTTTCCCGATGGCTCTGCAGTGCGGCGTCAGGTCCTGGACTGCCACCGGGGCGTGAACTGCCAGCCTGAGTGAGTACGCCAGTCAAACTGGTTTCGTTGACTTGCTAGATAGCGGCGGTACTTTTGACTGTGGCGCCTTTGTCTGTAGATGGCGCGCCAGCTGGTGGTTTCGGTGTTCGATTGGTACCTTGCTGCCCCAGCCAGAGACTGAACAGAGCCAGTATGGCGCCTAGGCTCTGCAAGGGAGACAGGCTTTCTCCCAGCAGGCTCCAGCCCAGAAGCACCGCAGACAGTGGGCTCAACACACCCAAAATCGAAACCTGTGCGGGCTCGATCCGGGCGAGACCGCGAAACCACAGGATGTAGGTGAGGGCACCACCAATCAGGCTCATGTAAGCCAGACCCAGAAAATTTGCGCGACTTAAGCTGGGCAGTTCATCTAGGCCGTAGGCGGCAAAGGGGATCAGCAAAAGACCTCCGGCGGTCAGCTGCCAGGCGGTAAAGGCCAGCGGTGGCACCGGAGGTTGCCATTTTCGGGTCAGAACCACCCCTGTCGCCATGGATGCTGCACCGCCAAGCCCGGCGACGACTCCCCAGAAATCGAGCTTTGCAGCGGGTGTCAGCACCAGCAGTGCAACACCAAAGATGCTGAGCGCGGCGGCCATCAATGCCACGGGTCTGATTCTGGTGTTCAGGGCGTAGGCCGAAAAGAAGATCACCAGAAGCGGCTGTGCGGCCCCAAGGGTTGCAGCTACGCCGCCGGGCAAACGATAGGCCGACACAAAAAGCAGGGTCCAGAACAGAGAAAAGTTGAGCGCGCCAAGAATGAGCAGGCGCGGTATCCATGCCATTGGCGGCAGTTGTCGCACAATGACCAGCAGCAGTATGCCAGCGGGCAGGGCGCGTAGCAGGGCCACCAGAAGCGGAGATTGTCCGGGCAAAAGGCTGGTGGTGACAATATAACTACTGCCCCAGATGGCCGGGGCAAGGGCGGTAAGAAGCAAGTCTGGACGCGACATTGATGAGTCTCCTGAAGTTATCTTGACGTCGAGATAGCTCATTTTATCTTGACGTCAAGATAATTGGCGAACAGGGTATGTGCATGGATCATGTAGACTTCATTACCGAACAATGGGCTCGCGAACGCCCCGACCTGGATGTCAGCGCAATGGCAATCATCGGTCGTGTGGCGCGGCTCTATCTTGCCTATCAGGAAGAAATGCAAAGAACATTTGCGCGATTTGGCCTGAACGCTGCCAAATTCGATGTCCTTGCGACTCTGCGCCGTGCGGGTGCGCCTTACTGTCTGTCACCGGGGGACCTGCTCAAGGCAACGATGGTCGCATCAGGGACAATGACCAACAGGATAACGCGGCTCGAAGCCGACGGGCTGGTGCGGCGTCATATCAACCCGGATGACAGTCGCAGTTTTCTGATCGCGCTCAGCGACAAGGGACTTATTTTGATTGATCAAGTGGTTGAGGCCCATGTGGCCACGCAGGACCGTCTGGTTGCGGCCATGCCCGCCGAAGAGCGCGCAGCCTTTAATACATTGCTATCGCGCGCCTTGATCGCGGTCGAACAGGCCTAGCGCAACATCTGTGTTTCAGTCGGAGGTCAGCCCAGTGCGTGCGCGGGGCGGCTTTGCCGCGCCGCGCTGGGCCCAACGGGAGTGCTCTTCCCTTTTATTGGGGGAGCACGACGGGCGGGAGAGACCCGCCTCTGTCGTTTGACAAACTGTCACGCAGGACTTGTCATACTGGGCCAAAACTGCGGCAGAGGTTACAGCAAGCCAGCGTCGCGCAGCAGGTCCTGCATATTGGCCTCGGGGCGGGGGCCGATGTGGCTGATCACTTCGGCGGCGCAGACGTTGCCGATTTTTGCACAGGTTTCGAGATCGTGACCTGTCGCCAAACCAAACAGGAACCCGGCAGCAAACTGATCACCGGCACCGGTGGCATCCACGGGCACGACCTTGGTCACCGGGACATCAATGCGGGTCGCCCCGCTGATGACGCTGACCCCATCGCCAGAACGCGTGCAGACAACCAGTGGGCAGATTGCGGCAGTCTTGGCCAGCGCGACCTCCAGATCCTCGGTCTCAAACAGCGATTTGATTTCATCCTCGTTGCCGATGACAAAATCCAGATCGTGCTCGATCAGGCTCAGAAAATCGGTGCGGTGACGTTCGACGCAAAAGGGGTCGGAAATGGCGATGCCGGATTTGCCGCCGCCCTTGCGGCAGTCGCGCGCTGCTTCCAGAAAGGCTGATTTACCTTTGTCCTTGTCAAACAAATATCCTTCGAGGAACATGATTTTGGTGTTGCCTGCCACGGCATCTGGCACGTCTCCGCTGCTCAGCTCTGACGAGATTCCCAGGTAGGTATTCATCGACCGCTCGCCATCGGGGGAGACAAAAATCATCGACCGCGAGGTCGGAAGCTCGCCCCCTTCGACCGGCGGGTTGACAAAATCCACCCCGTCTTCGTTCATCGCATCGGCGTAGAAATGACCAAGTGCGTCGTCATGTACGCGCCCGATGAAGGCCGCATCCAGGCCAAGAGCGCCGGCGCCTGCAATGGTATTGGCAACAGAGCCACCAGGGGTTTGAACCCGGTTGTTCATGGCACCATAGAGCACTTCGCCGCGCTCTCGTTCGATCAGCTGCATGATGCCTTTTTCAATGCCCATATGGGCGAGAAAGCTGTCGTCGCTTTGCGAGATCACGTCGACAACCGCATTGCCGATGCCAACGATCTGGTAGGTTTTCATAGGTTTTTGTCCTCATATTGACAGAGATCGCGGATCAGGCAGGTGCCACACAGGGGTTTGCGGGCCTTGCAGTGATAGCGACCATGCAGGATCAGCCAATGATGTGCATGTTGCTGAAAATCTGCGGGAATATTGTCTTCGACGGCGCGTTCTACCGCATCTACATCCTTGCCCGGCGCTATGCCGGAGCGGTTGCCTACGCGAAAAATATGGGTATCCACGGCCTGGGCAGGCTGATGCCACCACATGTTCAAAACCACATTGGCGGTCTTGCGCCCGACACCGGGCAGCGATTGCAGGGCGGCGCGTGAATTTGGCACCTCGCCCCCATAGTCATCCACCAGGATCTGGCTCAGCTTGATGACGTTCTTGGCCTTTTGGCGAAACAGACCAATGGTCTTGATATGGTCGGTGACACCTTCGAGCCCGAGATCCAGCATCTTTTGCGGGGTATCGGCGATCTTGAACAAAGCGCGCGTGGCTTTGTTCACCCCGGCGTCGGTGGCCTGCGCCGACAGCGCGACAGCCACCACCAGGGTGTAGACATTAACATGCTCCAGCTCGCCCTTGGGCTCTGGTTCGGCTGCCTGAAACCGCGAAAAGATCTCGCGGATGGTATGATAATCGAGTTGCTTTGCCATCAGGCGCTTTAATGCCTTTTGGAGGGGCGCGCCGCAAACGAAAAAGAGGATAAAGGTTTCAAAGCTGTTGCTAGGCGGCTTTGGCGGCAACAGGTCCGGCTGCATATGATCAGCGTGATTGCTTGCACAGCTGGTTTTCGCAAGTTTCGGGTCGATTGATCGGACCCAAAACCCTTAGTATTGAGTATTGATGAAAGACGGGGTGATCCGATGAATGTCCAGACCAGCGAGCAAAGCTATCACTACGGGGTCATGCGCCGCGCGATCGAGCTGATCGACGCTGGTGGCGATGATCTGACGTTGGAAGAACTGGCGCGCCACATGGGTATGAGCCCTGCGCATTTTCAGCGACTGTTTTCGGCCTGGGTCGGCGTGTCTCCGAAACGGTATCAGCAATATCTGCGCCTGGGCCATGCCAAGACCCTGCTGCGAGAGCGGTTTTCCACACTGGACACCGCCCATGCGGTCGGGCTTTCGGGCTCTGGACGGCTGCATGATCTGTTTCTGCGCTGGGAAGCGATGAGCCCCGGTGAATATGCCCGCAAAGGCGAGGGGCTGGAGATCCTTTGGGGGTGGTTCGACAGCCCCTTTGGGCTGGCACTGGTCATGGGCACTCATAAGGGCATCTGTGGACTGGGTTTCGCGGCGGAAACCGGGGCAGAACCCACTCTGGCGGATATGCGCGCGCGCTGGCCGCAGGCGACATTTATCGAAGACCCGACCGCATTGCGCCCTTTGGTGGAGGCGGCTTTTGACCAAAAGGGAGAAACCGCGCTGTATCTGATTGGTGCACCTTTGCAGCTCAAGGTTTGGGAGGCGCTGCTGTCGATTCCAAGTGGCCATGTCACCAGCTATTCTGAAATTGCCAAATCCATCGGCAACCCCAAAGCCGTGCGTGCGGTCGGGACAGCCGTTGGCAGCAACCCGGTCAGTTGGTTGATTCCCTGCCACCGGGCTTTGAAGAAATCCGGAGAGCTTGGGGGGTATCATTGGGGGCAGCCGGTGAAACGTGCGATGCTCGCTTATGAGGCGGCGCGTTCCGAGGAGGTTCTTGCAGAACCCGAACAGGCCTGAAATTCGGTCGAACTTGCGCAGTAATCCGCCGAAATCAAGCTTTGCCTGCTTGAGCAGGGCCGTGCAACACCCGATATATGTGCAAACCAGTGCAAGATCTGCGTTGGCGTATGTAGTGATATAAGGTGTCGATATGACCATTCTGAAAGCTTCAAGTGCCGCTTTGTTGGCCGCAACCCTCGGGTTGACGGCCTGTACCGATACCAACGCGCTGCGCCAACCAGGTGACAAAGAGCGCAACGGCCTGATCGCGGGCGCCATCGTCGGGGCCGGGATCGCGGGTTTGTCGAATTCCAGCAACAAGACAGCGGCTGTGCTGGGCGGAGCGGCAGCCGGGGCATTGGTTGGTGGCCTAATCGGCAACCAGCTGGACAAGCAGGAGGCAGAGCTGCGCGACAGCCTGTCTAATAATGGGATCTCCATCGTTAACACCGGCGACCGTCTGATTGTTTCGCTGCCCAATGATCTGACCTTTGCTACAGATAGTGCAGCCATAAATCCGGTGGTGCAGTCGGATCTGCGAAAAGTCTCTGAAAGCCTGGTGCGCTATCCTGACAGCCGTGTGCAGGTCATCGGCCATGCCGATAGTGACGGCAGCGCCGCATATAACCAGGAACTGTCAGAGCGCCGCGCCAATGCGGTTGCCGATCAGATTCAGGCTGGTGGCGTGCCATATAATCGCCTGCAAACTTTTGGTCGCGGTGAAGAACAGCCCGTAGCCAGCAATCTGACTGCCGAAGGTAAGGCTCAGAACCGCCGGGTTGAGATCATGATTGTTCCGACTGGAAATTGATCTGGCGTTTGCCTGACCGATGGATCAAATCTTATTCTACAGAGGGCTGCGCATTGGTGTAGCCCTTTTGGCTTCTGCCTGGTGCGCAGTTGAAAATACCAGCCCGCAGTGAGAAATAAATGCCACGCTGCGCGGGGTCAGATCTTGCTCTATCTGTAGGCAGGGATAATGCTGGATGCATGCAAAATGATCCCGATCCGCAAGTTCCGCCCAAGATTTTTCGCCAAACCGATGTGCTGGACCCGGCCCGTGCGGCCGCCTTTCAGGTTGCTTTGGCACAGGAATCCACCATTGCGGCAGGGGATGTGTTGCCGCCGTTTTTTCATCAACTCTATTTCTGGGCGCCGCAGCCGCCAGAGCAATTGGGGCGCGATGGTCATCCGCGCTTGGCGCCTGGTGGTCTGATCCCGGATCTGGGCCTGCCGCGTCGCATGTGGGCCGGGGGGCGCCTTCAGTTTGACCGGCCGCTTTTGGCTGGCATTGCCGCCGAAAAACGCTCTGTTCTGGAAAGCTCCAGCTGCAAGCAGGGACGCAGTGGGCCTTTGGGGTTTGTCACGCTGCGCCACGAGGTCTGGCAGCAAGGCGTACTGTGCCTGAGTGAATGGCATGATCTGGTCTACCGGGAAGATCCCGACCCGCAAGCAGTCAGGCCGGTGCCGCCCAGGGCGCGGCGTGATGAAGAGGAGCAGCGCGAGATCGCGTTTTCTTCGACGCTGCTGTTTCGCTATTCCGCGCTGACCTTCAATGGCCACCGCATCCACTATGATCAGGACTATGCCCGTGATGTCGAAGGCTATGACGGCCTAGTGGTGCATGGCCCCCTGCTGGCGCAGCATCTGATGCTTTTGGCGCAGGAGTTGATGGGGCCCTTGGCGGATTTTTCCTTTCGCGCCACCGCGCCGCTGATGCATTTTGAGGTGGCAGAGTTTTGTTGCAAAGGTCAGGATCTGTGGGTGCGCGCGCCAGACGGGCGTCAGTGTATGCAGGCTGTGGCAAGGCCGAGAAAGACCTGCTGAATTGGAAAGTTTGCAAGCCACCGGGGGGGCTCCCGCGCCTTTGCGGTGCTCAGCCAGGGCTGAGCATCACAAGAAGCCTTGGGCCTGGCGCTGCCCTGACGGGCAGCGTGCGTTTGACGGCCGATGCCTTGAAGACCTCAGAGATTATCTGAGACAGAAAACCCCGCAGGGATGGCATTCACTCCCTCTAGCATCAGATCAGCCATGACCCCGGCAATTTTGGGCGCCATGCCAAAGCCGATCTTGAAGCCGCCATTGGCAATGAAATGTCCGGGCCGGTCGGGCCAGCTCCCCAACATGGGCGCGCGGCTTTTGGCACGGGGGCGGACCCCGGCCCAGCGTTCGAGCACTGCGGCGTCTCGCAGCAGGGGCATGACTGTTGTGGCCCGCCGGATCACCTCTTCGATTTGCTCATCTGTGCTGGTGGGGTCGTCAAAATTGCGTTCGCTGGTGGAGCCAATCGCCAGGCTTCCATCGGTATGGGGGATGAGATGCAGCCCGTCAGCATAGAGCTGTGGCACCGTCGCCCCGGCATCATATCGCAGCAGGGCCGCCTGACCTTTGACCCCATTGCCCACAGGGCGATCCAGGGTTTGGCTCAGCTCTTGCAGGCCAGCATATCCGGTGGCGTGCAGCACCTGCCCCTGTTCGGCGGCATCGGCGGTGACAGAGACGCCCCGCACCGCAAGGGACGCTACCAATGCGGCGCAGGCCCGTCTGGGGTGCATGCGGCCACTTAGGCTGTCAAAAACCACCAAGCCAGTGGCGCTGGGCGGGCACCAGGGGGCAAAATCTGCCGCGGCGCAGACCTTCCATTCGGCCTCTCCCTGCCACAGCTGGGCAGCGGTGATCTCGCGTTGGCGGGCAAGGGCGACGGCGCGATCATCGTTGAGCGGTTGCAGCCGACCGGTGCGGCCATAGCCTGGCGAAACGCCGCCCGCGTCTTCGACTTGGCCCCAAAACTCTTCGGCCATCAAAAGGCTTTCCAGCTGGAACTGTTTCTTGGGGTTCCAGTTTTCAGGCACATGTGGGGCGAGGGCCCCGACAAGACCGCCACTGGAGCCGGCACCAGCACCATAGGGGTCTATCACCTGCACACGGGCACCACGTTGCACACAGGCCCAGGCGATCGAAAGCCCAAAGGCACCAGCGCCCCTGATGGTGATATCTGCCATTGCCATTTTCCGACCCTTTCGCCAGTGTCGCGCCAGTTTTCAGGCTTCATTTAGGGGAAAATGCCATGGCAGACCAGCAGGCGCGGCTCAGCTGGCGCGATGATCGTATTCCGGTCTCTGATCAATTTGATGATCCCTATTTCTCGATCCAGGATGGTCTGGCTGAGACAGAGCATGTTTTTCTGGCCGGAAATGATTTGCTGCAGCGGTTTGCTACCGATGTTCAGCTGCCTGACTTCCATGTGGCAGAACTGGGTTTTGGCACCGGGCTGAACATGCTGGCAGTCTGGCGCGCCTGGGAGCAAAGTGGCCACCAAGGCGTGTTGCAGTTCACCAGTTTCGAGGCCTTTCCCATGGCACCCGACGATATGGCCAAGGCGCTTGCGGCTTTTCCCGATGTTGCCCCCTGGGCCGCGCGTTTTCTAAAAAAATGGCAGGGCAGTGGCCTTTGTGATCTGGGCTCGCTTCAGTTGAATGTGGTCACGGGCGACGCACGGCTGTCGCTGCCGGAGTGGACAGGGGCGGCCAATGCCTGGTTTCTGGACGGGTTTTCTCCGGCCAAGAATCCCGAGCTGTGGCAGGAGGATCTGTTGCAAGCGGTGGCGGATCACACTGCACCGGGTGGCACTGCTGCCACCTATACGGCGGCGGGCTTTGTGCGGCGCGGGCTAGAGAACGCGGGGTTCACCGTGACCCGCGTGGCTGGGTTTGGGCGCAAACGGCATATGACAAAGGCAGTATTGGAATGACCACAACAACGGCAGGCCCTAAGACGCAAAGCACACCACAAAGCAATAATGTACCTTTTGGTATCTTGCTGATGATCGGGGCCACCGTTGTCTTTGCGCTGCAGGACGGTATTTCGCGCCACCTCGCGGGAACTTACAACACCTATATGGTGGTCATGGTGCGCTACTGGTTCTTTGCGGCCTTTGTGGTGTTTCTGGCGATGCGCGCGCCCGGAGGTATCAGGGCCACGGCACAGACCAGCCAGTTGGGCTTGCAGATTTTTCGCGGTGTTCTTTTGGTTGGGGAGATCTGCGTCGCAGTCTATGGCTTTACCCTTCTGGGACTGGTCGAAAGCCAGGCGGTGTTCATCTGTTACCCGCTTTTGGTGGCTGCCCTCAGCGGTCCTGTTCTGGGAGAACGCGTTGGCTGGCGGCGCTGGGCGGCCATTGGCGTTGGGCTCATTGGCGTGTTGATTATTCTGCAGCCGGGTGCAGGTGTGTTTAACCCGGTGGCGGTTATCCCCTTTATCTCGGCCCTGATGTTTGCCGTCTACGGCTTGGTTACCCGCTATGCCGCCCGCAAGGACAGCACTGCCACCAGTTTTTTCTGGACCGGTATCGCTGGCATGGTTTCCATGACCTCGGTCGGGATCTGGTTTTGGGAACCGATGAGTCAAAGCGATTGGGTTTGGATGGCGCTGCTCTGCGTGTCCGGCGTGACCGGCCATTGGTTGCTAATCAAATGCTACGAAGTAGCAGAGGCCAGTGCGGTGCAACCTTTTGCATATTTTCATCTGGTCTGGGCGGCGATCCTGGGGGTTAGTATCTTTGGCGAAGTGATCCGTCTGAACGTTGCCACTGGTGCGGCCATCATTATGGCAGCCGGTCTATTCACCCTTTGGCGCGAAAGCCGCAAGACTGCTGCCTGACAGCTCCCTGGAGAAGGGCAGCGGTAGCGGCGTTAACCCAAGGCGGGCGCGATAAACGGGTAGGCTTTCGGTGACACGCATCACGTAGTTGCGGGTCTCGTTGAAAGGAATATGCTCTATCCAGTCGATGATATTCGGTGAGCCATCACGCGGATCGCCATAGCGTTCCATCCAGGCGATAGGGCGATGTGGGCCTGCATTATACCCGGCGGCCATCAACACGACATTGCCATCAAAGCGCCCCGCCAGAGAGGCGAGATACTGGCTGCCGAGTTGGGCGTTATAGTCCCATTCGGCGGTCAGTCGCGCGGTGTCATGTCTGGCAAGGATATCCAGCTGGCCTGCAACCAGTTTGGCAGTCGCAGGCATCAGCTGCATCAAGCCGCGCGCGCCTGCATGGCTGACCACGCGCGGGTCAAATTCGCTTTCGCGCCGTGCGATCGCCAATGTCATCTCAGGTGCCATCGGCAGCTGCTGTTTGGCCACCGGGTGCAAAGGGTAGTAGGCCCCCTGCAACTCGGTGCCGGCCTGCGCTGCTCGTTTGGCAATCATCACCGCCAGATGCGGCTCTTTCAGATCGACCGCCATCTTTCCCAGCTGACGCGCCTGCACTGGCGGCAGGCTTTCGACCTGATGGGTGAGGAACCGTTCGGCTAGCGACAGATCACCAGCTTGCAGCAGCAAAAGGCCCGCCTCGGTGACGGAGGAATTCAGGAATGCGGCACTGCGCCAGGGCGGCAGTTGCGGCGGCGCTGCTAAGGCGGGGTCAAACCCCCGCCCCAAGGCCTCTGCCGCCAGCAGACCATAGAAAGAGCTTTGATACTGCGCACTGCGGGCATAGGCCTCATGCGCCTTGTCTGCCTGTCCGAGGGTGGCATAAGCCCGCCCCAGCCAATAGCCGCCACGCCCCACTGAAATCGGTGTCTCGACCGATGCCAGAAAACGCTCAAAGTGATGCACTGCAAGTTCTGCATCCTTCAGTTTGCGCAGGGCGATATAGCCGGCTAGCCATTCGCAATCGGAATACCCATAGCCTGCCTCTGGGGTGGCAAAGTGATGTGCGGCCAGCTGGTAGGCGCGCTCATGCTTACCGTCGCGCATCAGCTGACGCGCGAGGTCGCGCCGCCTGCGCAGCCATTTTTCCGGCACACCCAGGGCGTCGGCGCTGGTGCTCCGGCTCATCATTAACTCAACCGCCGCATCTTGACGGCCCTTTTTGTCGCGCCAGTCAAAGCGGTCATAGGCAAGGCCAGGAGCGCTCTGCAGCGCTGCTGGGATGGCTTCGATCTTGGCATCCACACCCTTGTCACGCATCTGCAAGGCAAGCCGTGCCTCGGCGAGGGCGCGCGGGCCTGCGCCTACCAGCGACAACATGCGCGTGGCACTCGCGTCATGACCGTCCCAGAGCAATTGATCCAGACGCGCAACATGATGCGGCTGCAGCAGCTTGGCATGATCCGCCAAATAGGCGGCCTGTGTCTCGGCGCTCATTGGCATGCTGCGCCAGGCGCGCACCAGTTCGGCCTCACCATCGCTGCGCTTTCCGCGGCTGATATGGGCCCGTGCCAGGCTGGCGGCCCCTTCGGCGGTCTGCGGCGGCTCCTTGGCAAAAAAAGCGAGAACCCGTTTGTGCGATTTCTCTACGATCAGTTCTTCGTTGCGACGGCGTAGATAGGGCAGGCCGGGCCAGTCAGGACGCCGCGCCAGAAACATTTCCACATCTGACGCTGTGCCCTGTTTGGCGCGCAAGCGTTGCCATTCGATGATATCCCGCGCCACTGTGGTTTCGGCCCCGGCCTGCACCAGAGCCTCTTGCCAGTTCTCTGAGCGCGCAAGCTCCAGCGCTTGCTCTAACGAGCGCGCGTTGGCTTTTGCAGCACTGCCAAGCGTCAGGATCAGCGATATCAGGAGCAGAATGCGTGTCATGTCTTGCTTTTATATAGGAACCGGGGATAGAGGCATTGACGATAATTCGAGAATGGCTGGTATCAACTCAATTTCCAGTCATGTCCACCATGACGGCGGGCCTCCGCCTGCCAAGACCCACAGCTAAGGGAGCGCACCCATGTTTAAAGGCTCTATGCCAGCCCTCGTCACCCCGTTTCAAAACGGCGCGTTGGACCTGGATGCGCTTAAACGCTTGGTTGATTGGCATATTGCCGAAGGCTCAAGCGCGCTGGTGCCGGTTGGCACGACTGGTGAAAGTCCCACCCTCACCCATGACGAACATGAAGCTGTGATTGCCGAGGTCGTCAAAGCCGCTGCCGGTCGGGTGCCGGTGATTGCCGGTGCCGGGTCGAACAACACTGTCGAGACGATTCGCTTTGTTGAGTTTGCCCAAAAGGTCGGTGCCGACGCAGCCCTGGTGGTAACGCCTTATTACAACAAACCAACCCAGCGTGGCTTGCTGGCACATTTCCAGGCTGCGCATGATTGCGCGGATGTGCCGATCATCATTTACAATATTCCCGGCCGGTCCATTGTCGACATGAGCCCAGCCACCATGGGTGAGCTGGCAAAACTGCCGCGTATCATTGGCGTCAAAGATGCTACTGGCGATATTGCCCGTGTCAGCCAGCAGCGCGCCTCTTGTGGCCCTGATTTTGTCCAGCTGTCGGGCGAAGATGCCACCGCACTGGGGTTCAATGCCCATGGCGGCATCGGCTGCATTTCGGTCACAGCCAATGTGGCACCGCGCCTTTGTGCGGAATTCCAGGCCGCAACACTTGCAGGCGACTACGCAAAAGCGCTGGAATATCAGGACAAACTGATGCCCTTGCACGAGGCGATCTTTATCGAGCCGGGTCTGGTTGGTGCGAAATATGGTCTCAGCAAACTGGGGCTGTGCTCCGAAGAAGTGCGCTCACCGCTGACCGGTCTGGAAGACAGCACCAAGGCAGCGATTGACGCGGCCATGGTGCATGCCGGTCTGCTGTAACAATCAGGTTCTTTCAATTTGAAAAGGGCGGCCTCCGGTTGGAGTGCCGTCCTTTTTTAGTGCCAGCTGGCTCTGATGGTTCAGCGTTTGCCGTAATATAGCCCAACAACATGTTCGGCCTGGGCAAAGAACAGCCAGCGTGAGACGGCAATGCCTGCCAGATGAGACAGCACGGCGACAGCAGCCATCAGGTGTTTGACCATGCTCGAATCAGTCGGCAGCCAGAGGCAGAGCACTGGCAGCACAAAACCAAGGGTGAGAGAGATCACTCGCAGTTTTTGCGCATGTTTGCGTCCCACCACATGCACGAATTCGCGCAACAGGTAGTTGGTGCCGGTATGGGGGGGCTCAAATGCCCGCACCGTGCCACGATCACCAAGCCCGGTGGCAGTGCCCATGGTGGTGCCTGATGCGGCAAAGGCTTTGTCGCCCTGTACCCAATAGGCCAGCTGCACCGCGCCTGCGATGAGCAAAAACCAGGGCGCGAGGCTTTCCTGCCCGGCCAGCAAGGCCCCGCCCGCAAGCGAGAAGCTGAGAAACATCAATGGCGTCAGCGACATGTTCCAGCGCGGGATGGTTTTGAGTTGGGTATAAATCATCGAGGTGGTGAAAACGGTACCCAAGCTTAAGGCGGCACCGATTATGCCCAAAACGCGCCAGTGTGAATCCATGAACACCGCGCCGGTGGCATAAAGAGCCATGACCAGAAGGGCTGCGACGGAGCATATACCTTCGCGCGACAGCCAGCTGGTTTTCCACTGGCTAAACGCTTTCAGCGCACGTTCTGGACGCCCCAGATGAAAGGTCGAGGCCAGCAGGCCTCCGACGGCCAGCCCATAGGCAATGGCGTAAAACACAAAGGCGACCCAGCCAGTGACGCCGGGATAGCCAAGCCCCAGAAAGGCCAGCAGGCCAAAGCCGAGACCAGAGAGGGTAGTGAAAAGAATGACGGATGGCGCCGGATGCATCAGGCAGTCCCTCCTGAAGATTGACCGGGAAGTTTATCCAGTGCTTTGTCGAGCCAGCCCAAAAAGCCGCCCGCGTCTTCGGTAACAGGGGCCAGCAGGGGCGCGAGGATATCAACCTGATCCTCGATCTGATCCTTTGGGCGCGGTGGCAGGTATTTGTTCACGGGTTTGGTGCCCATCTCGGGCATCAGATCCATGCCGCCGCGCTCTGCCACCAGCTGGCTGACCTCGCTGTTTGGATCGCCGAGATCGCCAAAGTGGCGCGCACCCGCCGGGCAGGTCCGCACACAGGACGGCACCCGGTCCACTTCCGGCAGGTTTTCATTGTAGATCCGATCCACGCAGAGGGTGCATTTCTTCATCACGCCTGCGGCCAGATCCAATTCACGCGCCCCGTAGGGGCAGGACCAGGCACATAGCCCGCAGCCGATGCAGTCGCTTTCATTGACCAGCACGATGCCATCTTCGACCCGTTTGTAGCTGGCGCCTGTTGGGCAGACGGTGACGCAGGGCGCGTCTTCGCAGTGCAGGCAGGATTTGGGGAAATGGATCAGCTGCGCGGCCGGATCTGGTTGCGCTGGTGTTGCGGCGGGCTGCACCTCGAAACTATGGACCCTGTTCAGGAAGGTGCCGGAAGGGTCGGCGCCATAGGCATCCTCATCCGACAGGGGGGCACCATAGTTTTCGGTGTTCCAGCCTTTGCAGGAGATCACACAGGCATGGCAGCCCACACAGGTATCGAGATCAATGACCAGACCCATCTTGCGGTCGGTTGTGGTGGGGAGTTCGGTCATTTGCCTACCTTCCACTTGAGGTCCTTGGGGCCGGTGCCCACGGGAGATTTGATCGGCTCCAGCACGGGCTGACTTTCGTTGAAATCATCCGGCGCACCAGCCTTTTCGATTTTCACCTTGAGGTCGAACCAGGCGGCCTGCCCGGTGATCGGGTCCGAGTTGGCCCACCGCATGCCGTCGCCTTTGGGCGGCAGCAGTTCGTGGATCAGATGGTTGAGCAAAAAGCCCTTGGTGGCCTCGGGGGCGTTTTCTTCCAATGCCCAGGTGCCTTTGCGTTTGCCGATGGCGTTCCAGGTCCAGACTGTATTGTTGTTCAGTGCGGCCATTTCCATCACGGGCACGGTGATGCTGCCATGAGGCGATGTTACCTTGGCCCAGTCGCCATCCTGTAGATCGTTTTCGCGCATGAGTTTTGTCGGCACATACAGTGGGTTGTGCCCGTGCAGCTGGCGTAGCCAGGCGTTCTGGGTGCCCCAGGAGTGATACATCGCCATAGGTCGCTGGGTCAGAGCATTGACGGTAAAGCCCTCGTTGCCCTGCTGATCTGTCTCGTACCAGATCGGTAGCGGATCCATGGTGTCCTTGATGCGGTCGCGCAGATGGTCCGGGGGCTGGCGTTCTCCGTGGCCTTCAGCGGCCAGCTGGAACTTGCGCATGGGCTCGACATAAAGCTGGAACAGATAGGGCTGTGGGCTGTCGAATAGACCCAAGTTCACTGCCCAGTCCTGATAGGCCATGTTCCAGGGTTTGAAATAACTCGCCTCGGTTGGGATATGTTCAACAAAGAAGCCGCCGTTCTTGATATAGCGATCGAGCTGCTCCGGGTTTACTTCACCACGCCCGGCCTTGTCGCCATTGGGGCCGCGGAAACCGGCCAGCGGGCCGATACCAGGTTTGCGCTCGTGGTTGACGATATAGTCGGCGTAGTCCTGCCATTTGGCACTGCCGTCCTCAGCGGTGAAACCCGGCAGTTTCATCTTGTTGGCCAGCTGCACCAATACGGTTTGGAAACCGCGCACATCCCGGTCGGGTTCGATCACCGGCCAGCGGATGGCATCAGCGGCGCCATCGGCCTCGCAGATGGGGCGGTCCAGCATCGAGATGCAGTCGTGGCGTTCCAGATAGGTGGTGTCGGGCAGCACCAGATCGGCATAGGCCACCATTTCCGATGAATAGGCATCGGAATAGATGATCCGGGGGATCTTGTATTCGCCGTCCTCGCCTTTGTCGGTGAGCATCTCCATCACACCCGTGGTGTTCATAGAAGAGTTCCACGACATATTGGCCATATACATGAACAATGTGTCGATCTTGTAGGGGTCGCCCGCATGGGCGTTGGAAATCACCATATGCATCAGCCCGTGACTGGACATCGGGTTTTCCCAGGTAAAGGCCTTGTCGATGCGCGCTGCACTGCCATCGCTTTTCAGCGCCAGATGTTCTGGCCCGTGCACAAACCCCAGGTGGGGGCCATCCAGCGGTTTGTTGGGGGTGACACGGGAATGCGGCGCGGGATGGGCCTCAACCGGTTTGGGGTAGGGCGGCTTGAAGCGAAAACCACCGGGGGCCTCGACCGTGCCGAGCAGGATCTGCAGCACATGCAGCGCCCGACAGGTCTGAAAGCCATTGGCATGGGCGGACACACCCCGCATGGAATGGAACGAGACCGGGCGGCCAATCATCTTGTCGTGCTTTTCGCCGCGAAAATCCGTCCATTCCTGGTCGAGCTCAAAGGCCTCATCAAAGGCGACGCGGGCGATTTCACTGGCGATGGCGCGGATGCGTTTGGCAGGGATGCCGCAGCGCTCGGCCACGGCTTCGGGAGCGTATTCATCCTTGAGGTAGCGTTCGGCCATCAGCTGAAAGACCGACACATGGGTGACGTCGCCCATCTGGAAAGAGCCGCCAAGGTCGGGCCGCACACCTGCCATATCAAAGGGCGCCAGCTTACCGGTCTTGCGGTTGATCACCAGTGGCGCACCGTGGTCGTCGCGCAAAAACAGCCCCTTGTCGGGGGAGTTCGGATCCTGGTTCACCAGCACCGGCGCATTGGTAAAACGGCTGAGGTAGTCCAGATCGATCTTGCCGGCCTTCATCAGCACATGCACCAGCGACAGGATGAACAGCCCGTCAGTGCCTGGCGTGATGCCGACCCAATCGTCTGCGATGGCGTTATAGCCGGATCGGATCGGATTGACGCCAATCACCCGCGCACCGCGCGCCTTGATTTTGCCCAGGCCCATCTTGATCGGGTTACTGTCGTGATCTTCGGCGACGCCAAACAGCAGGAACAATTTGGTGTAATCCCAGTCGGGTTGGCCAAACTCCCAGAAGGCACCGCCCATGGTGTAGATGCCAGCTGCGGCCATATTGACCGAGCAAAAGCCGCCGTGGGCTGCGTAGTTCGGCGTGCCAAAATTCTGCGCCCAGAAACTGGTGAAGCTTTGTGATTGATCCCGGCCGGTGAAAAACGCCAGCTTGGATGGATCATCTTTGCGGATTGGTTCCAGCCAGCCTGCGGCAATTTCCAGTGCTTCGTCCCAGGAGATTTCCTCAAACTCGCCAGACCCACGCGGCCCCACCCGTTTCAAAGGAGCCTTGAGACGAGACGGCGCGTTGACCTGCATGATCCCGGCAGAGCCCTTGGCGCAGAGCACGCCTTTGTTGACGGGGTGGTCACGGTTGCCTTCGATATAGGCGACCTCTTTCTTGCCGTCCTCATTGGTTTTCATATGTACATTGATGCCGCAGCGGCATGCGCACATGTAGCATGTGGTCTGACGGATCTCGTCGGATACCTTGGGGGATGTCTCCACCCGGGGTTGCTGGAACGTCATCTGGCCTCCCTTGTCTTTGTTCTATCTGTCCTTATCGGGTCTCAGGTCAGGACCGTGATCCCTGCCAGGATGAGCCCGGCTATGAACAGTGTTTCTATGATGATCAGGGCGATGGCCGCGCCTCCAACGGCCAACACCTGTTTCAGATTGGTCTTCATGCCCACAGCCGCGATGGCGGTCAGCAGCAGCCAGCGCGAAGCCTGGCTGAGAAAATCACTTATGACGGCCGGAACCAGCCCAAAGGAGCTGAGCGCGGCCAGCACCAGAAAGGCCACGACAAAGCCCGGCAGCAGCGGCGGACGGGTGCCATCCTGCGGTAGCTCCGCAAAGGAGCGGATCGTGAGCGAGGCGACCAAAACGATCGGTGCCAGCATCGCGACCCGGATCAATTTTACCAGCGTGGCGGTGTCGCCGGTTTGTTCCGATATCGAAAAGCCAGCCCCGACGACCTGCGCCACATCATGGATGGTGCCGCCAAGGAAGACGCCGGCCTGATTTGAATTCAGTTCAAGGAAATTCACCAGAATGGGATAGGCGATCATCGCGATGGTCGACAGCACGGTAACGCCCATGACGGTAAAGATCAGTCGTTCTTCGGATCGTTCATCACGGGGTAGGATGGCGCTGATAGCCATGGCGGCTGAGGCCCCGCAGATCGCAACGGAACCCGCCGTCAACAGCGCAAAGCGCCATTTATGGCCAAAGAACCGCGCCACCAGCAGACCAAAGCCGATGGTGGCAATGACGCCGCCAACCACCAGGGCGATCAGATCCCACCCGAGCCCCATCATCAGCACCATCGAGACACGCACCCCAAGAAAGGCAATCCCCAGCCGCAGCAGCGTGCGTGCCGAAAAGGCGATGCCGGGCACGGTCTTGCCTTCTTCGCCAAGAAAGCTGACGGCGATGCCCAGCAAAAGGGCCAGCAGCATGGCGGGGGTTGCGTAGTGCTCGGCCAGAAATTGTGCCGTGACCGCAACAATTATCGCCACTGCGATGCCGGGAAACAGCTCCTTCATGCGGGCGCGCAGCGCCAGGACAGTCAGCGTTAAACGGTCGGGCAGGATCGTGTCAGTCAAGGCAGGGCTTTCAGCAAGGACCTGCACAGGCGCAGGTGTGGAATTTGTCTATTAATTTGTACGAGCGCCCAAAAGGGAAGCAATTTTCTGTTCTGCCTGCCAAAAGCCGTAGGCCTGTTCCGGTTTTTCAAGAAAGGCAGATAATATGTTTTGTCTCTCATGGGGTAATTCATGGACCAGATCATGGGCAGGCCTCAATCAGGGCGCGGGCATCCATGGCGATCTGGCGTTCCTCTTCTGCCGGAACGATCCACGCCATCGGGGTGCTTTGCGGGCGGGTCAGGCAGGCGGTATTTTCGGCGTTTAGATCCGCGTCGATAGTGCAGCCGAGCCAGGCAAAGCCATCAAGGATGCGGGCACGAATGCTGCGGGCGTTCTCGCCAATGCCGCCGGTAAAGGCGATGGCGTTGCAGCCCCCCATGGCGCCGATCAGGCTGTGCCCATGGCGGATCGCCCAGTAGCAAAAATGGTCGATAGCAAATTGCGCCGCTGCTGTACCGGCCTCTTCCAGCGCACGCATGTCGGACAGGCCGCCAGACAGGCCTGCGAGGCCGGATCGGTTGTTTAGTAGGGTTTTGGTCTCGGCTAGGCCGATCTCTTCTACCAGCCTGAGTGTGGCATTGGGGTCCAGAGTGCCGACACGGGTGCCCATGGTCAGCCCCTCAAGCGGAGAATATCCCATGGTCGTCGCCACGGACTGGCCGTCCTTGATGGCGCAGATAGACGCCCCGTTGCCGAGGTGGAAGGCCAGCAGTCGCTGCGGCAAGGCGCGGGCGGAGATCTCGGGCAGGCGGCGGCACAATGCGGCGTAGGACAATCCGTGAAAGCCGTAGCGGCGCAGGCCCAGTGCTTCGGCCTCGGGCGGCAGGGCGTAGCGGCTGGCGACTTCGGGCGCTGTCGCGTGAAAGGCAGTGTCGAAACTGGCGTATTGCGCAAGATCCGGCGCAAGCTGGTCCAGGGCATCAATGGCCGCAAGCGCATGCGGGTTGTGCAGTGGGGCCAGCGGCACGCAGCTTTCGATCTTGGCGCGTACATCGGGTGTGATGCGTGTGGGCGTTGTCAGCTCAATACCACCATGAACCACGCGATGCGCCACCGCGCACAGGTTGTCCGGGCCACAGCCCGCATCGGTAAGCCGTTTCAGTACCGCAGACAGGGCTTGGCCGTGATCGGGTAGCTCCAGGGCTTCACTTTCTTTGCCGATGCACAGCTGGCCGATGCCGCCAATGCCCTCGGCCACGCCGCTTAGCCGTTCTTGCAGATGAGCGTCGAAGACTGCGAATTTCACAGAAGACGACCCGGTATTCAGCACAAGGATGTCGGCGGATTCGGTCATAGCGCAACCTTCAGGATGTTGAGAGCGGAAAACAGCGTCAGCAGGATGACGATCATCCGGCGAAACTGTGCCTGTGACGCCGATGAAAATCGCAGACCTCCGGCCCAGATCCCAAGCCCTAGAATAGGAAAGGCCAGCATGACCCCAGTCAGGGTGCCGGTGCCGGTCAGCCCATTGGCATGCATGACCGGCAGGGCCATCACATCTATGCCGGTGAGAAACACGATCATTGTGGCCCGAAACACGGTTGGCGCCAATGGTTGTGCTGTCAGAAACGCTGCCGTGGGCAAGCCACCGACCCCGGCGCTGTTGACCATGCCGGATAGAACTCCAACGGAAAGGTTGCCGTGAAAGCCAATAGGGCGACGCAGCTGCCAGCCGCTCAGCAGGACAAGGCTCAGGACCAGAATGACAGCTGAAATGGCCAGACGTGCCTGATCCTCTCCGAGCCGGGCCATGACGGTAACCGATGGAATGGTGGCGATGGCCGCGCCGATCAACAGGGGGCGGACACGGGACCAGTCCACATGCGCACGGATGCCTTGGGCCTGAAACAGGGTCATGGCGATTTCGCAGGAGAAAATCACCGGGATCAGTGGCAGCGGGTTGGTGGTGAGTGCGGCCAGAATGATAAAAATCGCGGAAAACCCAAAGCCCGAGTATCCACGAATATAGGCCGCCGCAAATAGTGCGGCGGCCAGATATGCCCCTTGGCCTGTGCTCAGATCAAAGGGCAGCTCCATTGTGATCAGACCTGCTGTTCGCGCATATCTGCAGCGTCGATTCCGGCCACTTCAACCGGCTTCTTCATCGCGTCCCGGCGGAAGGGTTCGCCCAGCTCCTGGTTGATCATTGCCTCAATCAGGGTGGTGATGCCGTTCTTCTGGTCTTCGACCGATTGGGCCAGCGCAGCGGTCAGCTCGTCCATGGTGCGGGCCACGACGCCTTTCAGGCCACAGGCATTGGCGATGCCCGCATAAGAGACCTGCTGGTCCAACTCGGTGCCAACAAAGTTGTCGTCAAACCACAGGGTCGAGTTCCGCTTTTCCGCCCCCCACTGGTAGTTTCGGAACACCACCTGGGTGACGGCGGGCCACTCTTCGCGGCCAATTGCAGTGAGCTCGGTCACAGCGATGCCAAAGGCGCCATCGCCGGAGAAGCCAACAACCGGAACATCAGGGCAGCCGATCTTGGCGCCGACCACCGCAGGCAAGCCATAGCCACAGGGGCCGAACAGACCGGGGGCCAGATATTTGCGGCTTTCATCAAATGACGGATAGGCGTTGCCGATGGCGCAGTTGTTGCCAATGTCGGACGAGATAATGGCGTCTTTTGGCAGTGCGGACTGAATAGCACGCCAAGCCATGCGGGGGCTCATCCAGTCGGGTTTGTCGCCACGAGCGCGTTCGTTCCAGGTGGTGCCGGGATCGTCGTCCTCGTGGTCCATCGACGAGAGCTGCTGCGCCCAGGTAGATTTCGCAGTGGAGATCACCGCCATACGGTCGTCGCGGCCTTCGTCACCGGCAGAGGCCGACAGTTTTTCCAGCAGCGAGGTGGCTACTTTTTTGGCGTCGCCAACGATGCCAACGGTGACTTTCTTGGTCAGGCCAATGCGGTCCGGGTTGATGTCGACCTGAATGATTTTGGCATCCGTGGGCCAATAGTCGATGCCATAGCCGGGCAGGGTGGAAAACGGGTTCAGGCGCGAGCCCAGGGCCAACACAACATCTGCCTTGGCGATCAGCTCCATGCCGGCCTTGGAGCCATTATAGCCCAGAGGGCCTGCAAACAGCGGGTGCGAACCGGGGAAGGCATCGTTGTGCTGATAGCCAACACAGACAGGGGCGCTCAGGCGCTCGGCCAGATCTTTGGAGGCCTCAATACCGCCAGCCAGAACCACACCGGCACCGTTCAGGATGACCGGGAATTTGGCACCAGACAGCAGATCTGCGGCCTCCTGCAGCGAGGCTTCACCGCCACCGGGGCGTTCAAATTCAACGATCTGGGGCAGCTCAATGTCGACGATCTGGGTGAACATATCGCGGGGAATGTTCAGCTGTGCCGGGGCCGAGCAGCGCTTGGCCTGCATGATCACCCGGCTGAGGACCTCGGCGACGCGGCTGGGATCGCGCACTTCTTCCTGGTAGCAGACGCAGTCGGCAAACATGCGCATCTGCTCCATCTCCTGGAACCCGCCCTGACCGATGGTCTTGTTGGCTGCCTGCGGCGTGACCAGCAGCAGCGGTGTGTGATTCCAATAGGCGGTTTTCACGGCGGTCACAAAATTGGTGATGCCGGGGCCGTTTTGGGCGATCATCATCGACATCTTGCCGGTAGCGCGGGTGTAGCCATCCGCCATCATGCCGCCAGAGCCCTCATGGGCGCAGTCCCAGAAGGTGATGCCTGCCTTGGGGAAGATGTCGGAGATCGGCATCATGGCCGACCCGATAATCCCAAATGCATGCTGAATGCCGTGCATTTGCAGGGTTTTTACAAAGGCTTCCTCGGTGGTCATCTTCATGGCGGGTGCTCCTAAGTGAGACGCATAGAGCCCCGATCTTGTGTCGGGGATTAACACCGGTTTAGGCAGACATTGCGTGCTCAGTTAGGGCCAGTTTCAGAGGCGGATAGATCCAAAATTGGGGTGCAGAAACAGAAAACTGGATTCTTTCAATAGCTTCAACGGGTCATGGTCCCACTTGACACAATGACATATGTCAATAAATGAGATGAAAAATCTCATTTTTCTCCCAAATTTGCCTGTTTGATGTTTTGGGGGGCAAATTTTAGCCCTGCTTGAGCGCTTTGGCTAACAGGGCCAGCCCAGGGGCAATGCGGTTTGCTGCGATTGATGAGTAGCCGAGGCGGTAGGTATTGTGTTGCCGGTTGGCAGTGGCAAAAAATGGTGCGCCGGGCTCGATGATAACACTGTCGGATTTCAGGTTTTCCGCCACTTGGGCCATGTCGATGCCCTCGGGGGCGCGCATCCACAGGGACGAGCCGCCGTAGACCCCAACACCTGAGACCATCAGCCCATGTTCATTGACGGCATCCTCGATCACGCTGCGCCGGTCATGCAGCACCTTGGCGGTGCGCCGGATCTGGGCGTCGTAATGTCCAAGCGACAGGAAATAGGCCACTGTGCGCTGAATGTGTCCAGGCGGATGGCGCAGCACATTGGCGCGTAGGGCTCTTGCCTGTCGAATAAAGGCTTCAGAGCCGACGATGTAGCCAAGGCGCAACCCTGGAAACAGTGATTTGGAGAAACTGCCAATATAGACCACCCGCCCATCAGTATCGAGTGACTTCAGCGCAGGCGAGGGGGCTCCAAGAAAGGACATCTCAAACTCGTAATCATCTTCGACGATGACTGCATCAATATCACGAGCCCGTTGTAGGAGCTCCTTGCGGCGGGCCATTGGCATGGTAGCGGTGGTCGGGCTTTGATGGCTGGGGGTGCAGAAAATCACGTCAGTGTCCTCTGCGATATCCTGTGGTGGCAAGCCATCACGGTCCACCGGGATGTAGTCCACCGGGCAGCGCACGTGATGCAGCTGATCCCGAAGGGTGTAATAGGTCGGATCTTCGATGGCGGCCTTGCGGCCCCGGTTCAGCAACAACTGCCCGACCAACCACAGGGCATTTTGCGCCCCAAGGGTAATGAGGATCTGTTCAGGCCGCGCCGTCACACCGCGCCGCGGCAACGTGTGCCGGGCGATATATTCGATCAGTAGCGGGTCATCCTGATCAAAGTAGTCATCGGTGAGGGCGGCAAAATCCTTTTGCCCCAGAGCCCGCAATGCGCATAGTCGCCAGTTGGCGTGGTCAAACAGAGAAGGGTCTGCCTGGCCATAGATGAAGGGATAGCGATAGCTGCGCCAGTCCCGCGCCTTGCGCGGGGTGTCGCCGCCGGTAAAGCTGCGCACCAGCATGTGGTTCCAGTCCACCGCATCTGCGGATTGAACGGGCGGCGTGTAGCTGGGTGGAACGGGCGCGTTTTCCGACACATAGTAGCCAGAGCGCCCGCGCGAGGTGAGGTAGTCATTGGCCAAAAGCTCGGTATAGGCCAAGGTCACGGTGATCCGGCTGATCCCCAAATGCAGCGCCAGTTTGCGCGACGAGGGAAGCTTCTCACTGATTCGAAAGCGTCCCGACAGGATGCCTTCGGCGATCATCTCTTGGATCTGCGATTGCAGGGTGCCCTGGGCGTCAGGGTTCAGGAAAAATGTATCAACAGAGATAGCCATGCGGGGCACCTTAAGGTGGCTATAAATCAGGTGCAATCTGGACTTACGAATTTGTGAAGAAACCCTGCCGAAAACCCTGGACGAATTCTCTGGCTGAGTATGGTGGAAATATCTGGCTTGCCTCTCACACGAAAAAACCATAAAACTAGTTTTATCGAATTAATTGGAGTGATGTCATGCAGTGGGAACAAGCAGCACAGGGCTTTGCTGCAATGGGATCCGAGGCGCGCCTGCAGGTGCTGCGTTGTCTGGTCCGGGCGGGGCCCGACGGGTTGACGGTCAGTGACATTCAAGAGCGCACCGGCATCGCGCCATCGACCCTGGCGCATCATCTGAAGTTTCTGACTGGAGCCGAGGTGGTGGCACAGGAGCGGGTGGGGCGTAGTACTCTCAATCGCGCAAATTTTGACCAGCTGGAACAGCTGGCGGGTTTTATTCTCAGCGAATGCTGTGCGGATGAGACCGCAAACCTTTCAGACAAAAAGGCGGCAAATGATGGCTGATCTTTCCGAAAACGTATCCCTTGCTTCGCCAACGCCTGTTCCCAAAGCAGCTGGCACATCACTGCAGTGGCTCAAAACGCCTTGGACGGTGAGTGTTGCCATTCTGATCGCGGTTGCGGTGCTGGATCCCGGTAATTTCTGGGCAGTGATCACTTTCGCCGGTGCGGCGCTGGCACATACTGGACAGTATATTCTCTTTGCGGTGTTGCTGCTGGCCTATCTCAAGGCGACAGGAGCCGAGGTCATGGTGGCGCGCGCTTTTGAAGGGCGCGAGACGCGGATGATATTTTTGGCCGCAGTCTTTGGTGGCCTTGCACCGTTTTGTTCCTGCGAGGTGATCCCATTCATTGCCGGGCTGCTGGCGCTGGGAGCTCCGCTATCTGCTGTCATGGCTTTTTGGCTCGCCTCACCGTTGATTGATCCGCCGACCTTGCTGATCACAGCCGGAGCGCTGGGCTGGAATTTTGCCATCGGAAAGGCAGTGATCGCCGTCACTCTGGGTCTGTTTGGCGGCTTTTTTGTCAAAACGCTGATGGGGCGCGGCGCTTTTTCCAGTCCGTTGAAACAGGCACAAAGCTGTTCTGCCTGTGGCTGCAGTGCACCGAAACTGGACGACAAGCCACATTGGAAATTCTGGCAGGAGCCCGCGCGCCGGGTGAAGTTCCGGGAAGAATTTGTCAGCAATGGTGTGTTCCTGCTGAAATGGTTGGCGCTGGCCTATGTGCTGGAGGCGATTTTGGTGAACTATGTGCCTGCAGATCTGATTGCCAAGGCCGTTGGCGGCGAAGGTGTCCTGCCCATTGCCATTGCAGCCCTTGTTGGCATGCCTGCCTATCTGAACTCCTATGTGGCACCACCGCTGCTGGCGGGGCTGATGGAGCAAGGCATGAGTGCGGGTGCTGCAATGTCGTTCATGGTGGCTGGCGCCGTGAGTTCGATCCCGGCGATGGCGGCGGTCTGGTCTCTGGTGAAGCCGCAGGTCTTTGCCACCTATCTGGGGCTTGGCGTCAGTGGCGCGATCGTGTCGGGCATTCTGTTCCAACTGATCTGAAGCCCGGTTGCCGCAGGTCGCCACAGGGGGAGCTCCCGCCCGTCGCGCGACATTCAAAGAATGTCTCCTCCCGTTGGGCCGGGCGCCGCGCTGACGCGCGGCGCCGTTGCGTTTGTAGCGGCCCTAAAACGGCTCTAACCTTGGTGTTTTTGCATCTGAAAGGTGAGATGTGCCTGTACGGTGGGCCAGTCAGAGGCAGTGATGGAATAGACGGCGGTATCGCGGATGGTGCCATTGGCCATCCGCATATGGGCGCGTAGGATGCCGTCAGGCTTAGCCCCCAACCGTTCGATGGCGCGCCGGCTCTGATGGTTGATCACGTGGGTGCGGAACTCCACCGCAATGGCGTCGAGGCCTTCAAAGGCGTGGCGCAGCATCAGGAACTTGCATTCTGTGTTGAGCCCGGAGCGCTGCACCGATTTGCGATACCATGTGGAGCCGATCTCTAGCCGCTGATTGGCGTGATCGATGTTCATATAGGTGGTCATGCCGACCGCGCGACCGGATGTGTCTAGAATGGCAAAGGGCACCATACTGCCAGCCTCCTGAAGAGCGAGGCGCCGGTCGATCTCTGCAGGCACGTCGGCGGGAGCCGGGATAGTGGTGTACCAAAGCGCCGAGAGGTTGCCATCGGCGCTGGCCTCAGCCAGGTCACCCGCATGTGCCTGCGTCAGTGGCGCCAGGCTTACGTGAGTTCCGGAAAGTGTTACGGGTTTGGCCCACATTCGATGTCTCCTTTGGGTCGGTGTTTTGCCCTCGGGATGCCAAAAAGGCGGCCCATAAAAAAGAGCCGCCTTTGGTATGTTTTACCAGTCCAATTGAGTTGATGTGTTTGAACTACTGTGTTTCCCCTAGCCAAAGACCTTGGTCAACGCCTTGTCGACCGCATCGGTGATCGCATCGATATCATCCGCCGTGGCAATCAGTGCCGGGCTAAAGCAAAGCGTGTTGTTCTTGCCGGGAATCGAGCGGTTGGTGACACCAATCAATACGCCCTGAGCGCCGCAGTCGCCAACAACCTGCTGGGCGAGCTTCTCGTCCACGGGTTCTTTGGTCTCACGGTCGGTGACCAGTTCAGCACCAAGGAACAGGCCCTTGCCGCGCACATCTCCGATCACGCTGTGCTTTTCTTTCAACGCCAGCAGGTTATTCATCATCCGCTCGCCCATGGCAGTGCAGTTTTCCAACAGACCTTCGTCCTCGATGATCTGCATGTTTGCCAGCGCCGCCGCCGGGCCGGCTGTGCAGCCGCCAAAGGTGGAGATGTCGCGGAAGTAGTTCAGTGGATCAGAGGCGTCGTCCTTGAACATGTCAAAGACCTCTTCGGTGGTGACCAGCACCGCGATTGCGGCATAGCCGGAGGCAACGCCTTTGGCCATGGTCACAAAATCGGGCTTGATGCCGTAGTGTTGGTAGCCAAACCAGGTGCCGGTGCGGCCAACGCCACAGACGACTTCGTCGATGTGCAGCAAGATGTCGTACTGGGTGCAGATTTCCTGCACGCGCTCCCAATAGCCCTCGGGGGCCTCGATGACGCCGCCACCGGCTGTCACTGGCTCAAGGCAGAGTGCGCCAACGGTTTCCGGACCTTCGCGTAGGATCACCTCTTCGATGGCATTGGCGGCAGCGATGCCGAATTCACGGCCCGACAGGTGCTCAAGACCCAGCTCGTGCTTGCGGTATTCCATGCAGTGCGGCACGCGGACAAAATCAGGCGCGAAGGGCCCATACTGCGCGTTGCGCTCATCCTGGCCGCCGGCGGACATCGCCGCCAGGGTGGAGCCATGGTAGTCACGGTCACGGTACAGGATCTTGGTCTTTTTGCCGCCGTATTTTTTATGGGCGATCTGGCGCACCATCTTAAAGGCTTTCTCGTTCGCCTCGGAGCCGGAGTTGTTGTAATAGACGCGGCTCATGCCGGGCATCTTCTCGATCAGCTTTTCGGCAAACAACGCACCGGGAATCGAGCCTGCGGACTGGGCGAAATAGCACAGCTTCATCATCTGATTGTAGACGGCTTTGCAGATGTCTTCGCGGCCATAGCCGACGTTGACGGTCCAGACGCCGCCGGACACCCCATCGAGGAATTCCTTGCCGTTTTGATCCCAAACGCGCATGCCTTTGCCTTCGACGATGATGCGGGGATCATTTTCCTCGAAAGGTTTATGCTGAATCAGGTGGTGCCAGACATGGGCCTTGTCAGCCGCGACTACCCGGCTGAGATCGTTTTCGTTGAACGTGCCGTCCATGACATGTCCTTCCATATGTAAAGAGTGGGGTGTCTGCCAGCTGCCTGTCAGCCGGAGTCGTTGTCATCTGACGAAACGCCAAATTCGCTAGATACTCTAGGTCCAGTTGGTGGCGTACTTTGCATCCAGTTGTGGGTTTTGCGGCGATGGTGTTGACGTAAAATATTTAACCATATGGTAAAAATAAGTTTTGAGGCCAGAAACATGCGCAAGCGCAGCATTCTTTTTTGTCGCAAATATCTGCGTCGGGCTTAGGTGTGAAAAAGAACATATGTGCTGTCTAGCCTGACTTGAGATCACGTCGGCCGGGGCGCACCTTGGAGTCCTGAAGCCAGAGATCAGGAGAACACGCGTGGCTGAATACCAGATCATGGTGGCGCCGAATGGCGCACGTCGTCAAAGGCGCGATCACCCAGCATTGCCATTGTCACCAGCGGAGCTGGCGCAGGAAGCCGCAGATTGCCACCGGGCTGGCGCTGCCGCCTTGCATCTGCACGTCCGCGATGCGCAGGGGCGTCATTCACTGGATGCAGGGCGCTACCGCGAGGCAATGGCAGCTGTGGCCGAAGCCGCCCCAGAGATGGCGATCCAGATCACCACTGAGAGCGCCGGAATTTATACTCCGGATCAACAGTTCGCCTGTCTACAGGCTCTACGTCCTGCTGCGGCTTCGGTCTCGGTCCGCGAGATGGCGCAGGCGCCAGAGATAGCCACGCGCGCCTATGCGCTCTGTGCTGAAACGGGCACTCAGGTTCAGCATATCCTTTATGGTGACAGCTGCGTGGCGCAGTTGCAGACCTGGTACCGGGCGGGCGTGATACCGGACGCGATGCGCGATGTGATCTTTGTACTGGGGAAATATGCGCCACCGGTTTTGGCGCAACCACAGGATCTGAGCGGTTTTTTGTCGGCGACCCGTACCATGGATCTGAATTGGAGCCTGTGCGCTTTTGGCAGACAGGAACGCGCATGCCTGCTGGCCGGGATTGCCGCTGGGGGCAATCCGCGCATCGGCTTTGAAAACAATGTTGAAACGCCGGAAGGCGACCCGCTTGCAACCAATGCGGCCTCCGTTGCGGCGCTGGTCACGGCGGCAAGTGCTGCTGGTCACATCCTGAGAAAGGGTTGAACGATGAACCATGTGTTTCCACGCCACACCAAAGCCAAGCTGCCCACAGCCGTGGCTGGCGACGGCTGCTACCTGATCGACGCAGATGGCAAACGCTATCTGGACGGATCCGGCGGCGCCGCAGTGTCTTGTCTTGGCCATTCCGATGCGGCGGTGATCAAGGCCGTTCAGGATCAGGTCGCCAAACTGGCCTTTGCGCACACAGGTTTTCTAACGTCTGAGCCGGCCGAGGCGCTGGCGGATCTGTTGATCTCAAAGGCGCCCGGTACATTGGATCGGGTCTACTTTGTCTCTGGCGGCTCAGAAGCGACAGAGGCCGCGATCAAACTGGCGCGCCAGTATCACCTGGAACGTGGGGCACCGGAACGCCGTCATCTGATTGCACGTCGGCAAAGCTACCATGGCAATACTCTGGGGGCGCTGGCGGCGGGCGGCAATGCCTGGCGGCGGCAGCAGTTTGACCCGCTGCTGATTGGCGTGTCGCATATCGCCCCCTGTTATGAATATGCAGACCGAGACGGCGGTGAAAGCAGCTATGACTATGGCCAGCGTGTCGCCAACGAGCTTGAGACGGAAATCCTGCGGCTTGGCCCCGAAACCGTGATGGCTTTCATGGCTGAACCCGTCGTGGGCGCCACCTCTGGGGCGGTGCCTGCAGTTCAGGGCTATTTCAAACGCATCCGCGAGATTTGCGATCAATACGGCGTGCTGTTGATTCTGGACGAAGTTATGTGCGGCATGGGGCGGACCGGGCATCTGTTTGCCTGCGAAGCAGATGGGGTCGCGCCCGACATCCTGTGCATCGCCAAAGGTCTTGGGGCTGGCTACCAGCCCATCGGCGCAATGCTGTGCAGCGCAGACATTTATGCGGCAGTGGCTGATGGCTCCGGGTTCTTCCAGCACGGCCATACCTATATCGGGCATCCCGTGGCCACCGCAGCAGGGCTTGCGGTAGTGCAGCAGATGCTGGATCGCGACCTCATTAGACGCTGTCAAACCATGGGAGAGATGTTGCAATTTGCGCTGGTGGAACGCTTTGGTGATCATCCGTTTGTGGGTGATATTCGGGGTCGCGGGTTGTTTCGCGGTCTTGAACTGGTGACTGACAGGGAAAAAAAGACGCCTTTTGATCCGAGCCTGGGACTGGCCGCCAAAGTGAAAAAGGCGGCCTTTGAGGCGGGGCTGATCTGCTATCCGATGTCTGGCACCCGGGATGGGCGCCTCGGCGATCATATTCTGCTGGCGCCCCCCTTCATCCTGTCAGAGGACCAGATCACAGAGCTGGTGGATAAACTGGATCATGCACTGGAGGCCAGCCTGCCTGCCAAGTGATCCGGACCTGGCAAAGGCTGCCTGATCAGCAGGCCGAACAAAAAGCTGCGCAATCACTTGCGCGGCTTTTTGCATTCTTCTGAATCGCGTTGTTCTGGATCATCCTCTATGGGATGATCCGGTGATCCTATGGGTCACAGGCATGCCGTCATGCCGCCCAATCCTTGCTGTCGTGCTGCTGGGAGGGCTGTTTAACAGTGCCGGCAGGAAGCTCAAACTCCGATACAATCTGAACCAGGTTCTGGGCTTCATCGCGCAGCATTTGGCCGGATGCAGCTGTTTCTTCCAACATTGCAGCGTTTTGCTGAGCGTCGCGGTCCAGTGCTTCTACCGTGGCGTTGACCTCGGAAATGCCGTTGGATTGTTCGACGGTGTTTTCCGCGATTTCGTTAACCTTCTCGACGACCTCTTCAACCATCTCCAGAATCTGCTCCAACGACGCGCCGGTTTCATTGACCAGTTTGACGCCATCCGCCACTTCGCGCTCGCTTGTCGAAATCAGGTCATTGATTTCCTGAGCCGCAGCGGCCGAGCGATGCGCCAAGGCACGTACTTCGGAGGCAACAACCGCAAACCCCCGTCCGGCTTCGCCTGCACGCGCAGCTTCGACACCGGCGTTCAGGGCCAGCAAGCTGGTCTGAAAGGCAACGTCTTCAATCAACCCGATAATCTTAGCAATGGCGCCTGAGGATTCCTCGATACGTTTCATTGCCTGATTGGTTTGATCGGCGATTTCCTGAGTGGCGCGGGCACGATCCTGTGCACTGCCGACGATGCCGCGGGCCTGCTGCGAGTTTTCGGCAGTGCCGGTCACCGACCCGCCCAGAGTCTGTAGGGCGGCGGCGGTTTCGACGATAGATGCAGCCGTGCGCTCGCTGCGGCGGGAGGCATCATCAGCGGCGGCGGCGATCTCGCTCGAGGTGTTTTTCAACAGATCGCTGCTGCTGGCCAGCTGTCGGACCATGCCACCCAGACTGTCGTTGAGATTGTCGATGGCATTGGAGATCTCTTTGAAAACGCCCTTCTGCCCATCCGGCATCCGTTTGGTCAAATCACCTTCGCTCAGGGCCGCGAGGGCGGTCAGCACATCACCAAGTCCTTTTTGCGCCGCTGTCCCGATGGCATTTACGCCCTGGCCCAATTCGGCAAAGGTTCCGCCATTTTCTTCGGTTGTGATCCGAAGCGAAAAGTCACCTTCCGCGCAGGCGGTGATCACTTCGGAAATATCCTGAGTGAGCTGGTCTTTCTTCATCTCGTCATCGCGGAATGTTTCGACCGCAGTACAGATAGAAGAGATCTCGCTCAGGCCGGATTTGGGGACCGGACGCGAGAAATCTCCCTGCATGATACCCTGGAGAACCCGGTTGAGTTGGCCCAGAGGGCGGGCAATGCTGCGGGCAAGATAGAGCGCCAGAACAAGAAACAGACCGGAGCCCACAAGGCTGGCTATGATCGAGTTTTGTTTGGCTGCGGCGCTGGTGGTATCTGATTCGAGCAAAATGAGATCAAGTTGCTTGCGGGCAGCGGTATGAATCTCCGCCAGGATAGGTTCGGCTTCTGAAAAGCGAGCGGAAAGCTCTTTGCGCAGTTCTTTTTCGGTGAGGGTTTCAGCAACGTAAGAGGTGAAGGACTGCTGGTAGCTGCTCAGCAGGGCCTCGATCTCGGCCCGTTGCGCCGCACTGTTGTAATACTCGGTCGGGAAAGCACGAAATTCTTCGACGCGGGCATTGAGACGATCCAGATACTTGCTGGCCTGGCGCATGATGAAATCTTTTTCATGCCGCCGCATCATCAGCATTTTGACCTGCATTTCCGGGCGGGCGATCTCGGACAGGCTTTCTTCGACGTTGTGAACCGCACCGCGCAGTGCACCCTGCAGGCCAGATTTCTCATCGAGACCCAGGGTGCGATGGCTTTCAACGAGGGCTTGAAACCCTTTGTCATAGGCGCGAATTGCAGTTTGCAGCGCGGCAAAGGGTGCCTGTTGACCCTGCATGCCATCGACACTCGAGAGGCTTGCCTCAACCGCGGATGAAAGCGTGTTCAGCTCTTGCATGGTTGCGGCATGGCGCTCAACGTATTTCTCATCGTGGCGCAGCAGGAAGTCCTTTTCCGAACGACGGGCCATCAGGAACCCGATTTCCATCCGGTCCAGTGATTCATACAGGTGCTCGACGCGTTGTACGTCGTTTTGCTGTGTGTCGCGCATATTGTGGGTGAAGTAGGAAATTCCAGCCAGGCCAAACATAACGAGCCCTGCAAGGAAGATGATGGATAGGATAGCAAAATTGACCGATGTTTTCATGGTGCGGAACTCGTATAACAAAGACATTGGATTAAACGCATAGCGCACAGTGTTTAATAAACCGTGGAATGGAGCGCTCTAAACCATGCTCGGTGTCCGGTTTTTCGCTTTTTGAATTTTACTTAGTCTGTTGAAATAAAACAAAAATAAATCACAGCGCGTGCATTTTTTGATCTTTTCAATCTGAGGTGAATCGGATCAGATCAAGTGGTATCCGGCCTGTTTCAAATCAGTCTGGTGAAATCCTGACTTGTGATTTGAAGCTTTTCGGAATGGAAAATATTGAAATTGTGAAAGAGGAAAAAGGGGTGCAGCACAGTCTGTGCCGCACCCCACAGTTCTTTTTATGATGTCTGCCCTCAGGTTAGGTCAAAACGATCCGCGTTCATTACCTTGCCCCAAGCAGCGGCGAAGTCTTGGGCAAACCGCGCCTGCGCATCATCCTGCGCATAGGTTTCGGCAATGGCGCGCAATTGCGAATTGGAGCCGAATACCAGATCGACCCGGCTTGCAACCCATTTCAGATCGCCGCTTGAACGGTCATGTCCCTGATATGACCCGTCTTCTGCCACAGTCCATTTGGTGCTCATGTCCAGCAGATTGACAAAGAAATCTGTGGTCAGGTTGCCGGGTGTTTTCGTAAATACCCCCTGCTTGGAGCCCTGATGATTGGCACCAAGAACCCGCAGACCACCGACAAGGGCCGTCATTTCCGGAGCCGTCAGGGTCAGCAACTGGGCCTTGTCCAGCAGCATCTCTTCGGGCGAGACACTATACTGCTTCTTCTGGTAGTTTCGGAATCCATCCGCCTCGGGTTCCAGAACCGCAAAACTGTCGATATCGGTTTGATCCTGGCTGGCGTCTGTCCGCCCCGGCGCAAAGGGAACCGTGACCGTTTGGCCCGCGTTCTGCGCGGCCTGTTCCACCGCAGCAGAACCGGCCAGAACAATCATATCGGCCAGAGATATTTGTTTGCCTCTGGCAGCGGCATTGAAGTCAGACTGAATACCTTCAAGCACGGCCAGAACTTTGGCCAGCTGATCAGGTTGGTTGGCAGGCCAGTCTTTTTGCGGTGCCAGACGAATGCGCGCACCGTTGGCGCCACCGCGCTTGTCCGATCCTCTAAAGGTGGAGGCCGAGGCCCAGGCGGTTGACACCAGTTCGGCGATCGAAAGGTCTGAGGCGAGGATCTTGGCCTTGAGCCCAGCAATATCGGCCTCGTCCACCAGCGCATGGTCGACGGCGGGGACATTGTCCTGCCAGATCAGCTCTTCGGCGGGGATTTCGGCGCCGAGATAGAGAGCACGGGGCCCCATATCGCGGTGGGTCAGTTTGAACCAGGCGCGCGCAAAGGCATCGGCGAACTCTTCCGGGTTCTCGTGGAACCGTTTGGAGATCGGCCCGTAAATCGGATCCATCCGCATCGCCATATCGGCGGTGGTCATCATGGTCTTGACCTTCTTGGTTGCGTCATGCGCCGCCGGAGCCATATCTTCTTCGGTGACGTTCACAGGCTCCCAGATCCAGGCGCCTGCCGGGCTTTTTGTCAGGTTCCAGTCATAGCCAAACAGCAGGGCGAAAAAGCCATTGTCCCCTTGGATCGGATTGGCCGTCCAGGCGCCCTCAATCCCAGAGGTGATCGTGTCGCCGCCTTTGCCGCTGCCATAAGAAGACAGCCAGCCCAGGCCCATCGCCTCAACGGGGGCTGCTTCGGGTTCGGGGCCAACAAGGGCAGCGTCGCCGGCGCCATGCGCCTTGCCAAAGGTGTGGCCGCCGGCAATCAGCGCCACGGTTTCTTCGTCGTTCATTGCCATGCGGGCAAAGGTGTCACGAATATCAAGGCCAGAGGCCAGCACATTGGGTTCGCCATCCGGGCCTTCCGGATTTACATAGATCAGACCCATCTGCACGGCAGCCAGCGGGTTTTCCAAATCACGCTCGCCCGAGTAGCGGCTGTTTTGCGCAGAGCTGTCGGCCAGCCATTCGTCCTCACGGCCCCAGTAGATGTCTTCTTCGGGCTCCCAGATGTCGGCACGCCCGCCTGCAAAGCCAAAGGTCTTGCCACCCATGGATTCAATGGCGCAATTGCCGGCCAGGATCATCAGGTCGGCCCAAGAGATCTTGTTGCCGTATTTCTGTTTGATCGGCCAGAGCAGACGCCGCGCCTTGTCGAGATTGCCATTATCTGGCCAGGAGTTCAGCGGCGCAAAGCGCTGGTTGCCGGTGCCGCCGCCGCCGCGACCATCTGATGTGCGATAGGTGCCGGCACTGTGCCAGGCCATGCGAATGAACAAGCCACCGTAGTGGCCATAATCGGCTGGCCACCAATCCTGACTGTCCGTCATCAGGGCGTAGAGGTCCTGCTTCAGCGCGTCCAGGTCCAGGGACTTGAAAGCCTCGGCATAGCTGAACTCTGCTCCCATCGGGTCAGACTTTGCAGAATGCTGGTGCAGAATTTTAAGGTTCAGCTGATTTGGCCACCAATCTTTGTTCGACCGCACACCGGTAGAAGCACTTTGCGCGCCGCTGTGCATGACAGGGCAACCACCTGTTTTTGGGGCGTCATTACCTTCCATTTTAATCTCCGAGCTTGCATGTTTTTGTTGGCTTGGCGCACTGAAACAGCCTGTCACAGGCGGGTTCGGCGCTGACAGGATCAGACTAGCAAGGCTTTTTTGATAAGTTAAATTGTACTTTTGTATGAAAGTAATAGCTTTGAGTTATGGATTTTTTGATGTTGGTAACAGTCGGCTTGGCAATGCTTTGCGCCGATCCACCGGGGAAGAGACAAGGCTCTTCCCCGGTGGATGTGCAGGCTTCAACTAAGAGATCGGGGCCTTGCCGTTTGGCTTCACCACCGGTGCCCCTTTTGGAGCATCTCTGCCTGATCTATTGGTGCTGTAGGGCCGCCAGAATGCGCTCGCAGGCCTGTCGATAGGTCGCGACGCCGATGAAATCCTCGGATCGCAGGCGCTGCAAGCCGATGCCGTCAAAATGCAGCGACCCGTTGATGAGCTGCGCCAGAAAGGCAGCGATGCCTGCCGGGCTTATAGCCTGAATTCGGTGCGTCAGCCGTTCTTCAAGCAAAACGCCCTGGAAATTCGGGTTGCAGTCCAGCAACGCCGGATAAAGGTGTAGCGGCCAAATCTCTTGCGAGATGATCTGATGCCGCGCAGAGGACGACTGGTGAAATTCCTGCGGCGGGGAGTGAAAGAGCCCGCGCGGCTGAATGCGGATCAGGGGCAGAACATCAGCTGGGTATTGCTGATGCCCGGCCCGATCTTGCCGATGGTCCGGCCGATGTCGGCGAAACACTGGCGCTGCCTCGGGTTGCGGTGCTGCGCGCAACTCTGTCACCGAGGGTTCACCAGACCAATCCTGCGCCCAATGGACCGGATGTGGCCAGTCTTTCAGCGTGCTTTCGGGCGGCTGTCCTGCAGACAGATTGGCGCTGATCTTTTGCTGTTGGGTAAGAACAGCCCCCTGACTGTTCTGTGCCAGCAAATCCTCAAAGGTCGCCAGTCGTAATTGCAACCGGTCCAGAACACTGGTGACATTGCAGGCAATGGCGTGATCTGATGCCGCGTCTGGCCCGGTGTCACCGCCAAAATGCAGGCCGATAGCTTCGCCTGTAATTTCGGAAATCCAGGCCGCGCCGCTCTCCCCGGCCAAAGAAACAGTAGGCGTGTCAACCGTGTCCGCGTCGAGAGCGACCAGTTTGAAGCCTTCAATGTCGCGAAACTCGAACACGCCGGGGCGTATCTCATAACGCAGCCGGTATAGGCCCTCACCATCGACGCGGGCCCGGGATGTCCCCGCAGTTTGGCTGGTTTTGGTCAGGATTTCACCCAGCTGAACCGGGCGGGCTCTGTCGATTGATTTGAAACTGCCAAACTGTAGCGGCAGCCAGGGCTGATCCGGCAACAGTTCGGCAAAAGCAGCATCACCACTCCGTCCCAGAACCCAGCGTTTCAGCCGCGCGACGTGGTCTCGTGGGTCGTGTCCCTCATCCTGCTCGCAGGGCAACATAACGGGGTCATTGCAATGTGCCCGTGGTCCCGCAAGAACGTGCCAGTTCGAAAGCAGCCCCGGCTTTCCGGTCGTTTCGTCGATGACCATCAGGCCAACGCTTCCGATACTTTCGCCACTTCGCCCGCAGGCCAAGCCAGCCATTGCATAGGGCGGTCGGGCGGAGCTGTTGTCGTTCTGAGAGGCTCCGGGTCTTTTGCCCAAAGTCGGCCCATAGGGACCTGAAATGACATCCAGCGTCACCCCGTCGATTTCAGAGGGTAGGATCTGACTGTCTGGAATTCGCTCTGGACCCAGTTTCTGCTCGACATGGATGCGAAGGCAGATTTCATCGCTCTGGGCCCCATTGGTCCAGCGATAGCCAATATCGATGCCGCGGAAATTTGCGCGATTGCCATAGGCGCGATGGGCCTTGCGCATGGCGCGTTCAAGATCGGCACGTGGAATGGTTTTGGTGTTCCTGACAGGCATTTTTCCCTCCGGTATTCTGCCACCGTCTTGGTGGTTCTGCCTCATGTTAGAAGGGGACTGTGAGTGCTGCGTGATTTTGCTCGCAAGGCAGGGGGGCAACGCAGTTTGGCTGGAAATGCGGTATGGGCGCCGGTGGGTGTCTGGACATTGGCCCGATTTAAATTGACTTGATTTCCTGCCCCTCTGACCACTCACAAATGACCACTCACAAAATTGCTCCCCTTTGAGGTCAGGCTGAGGTAAGTCGGCTTTCATGGAGTTGTTCTTTCATATCGGAATGCAGAAAACCGGGTCCAAGGCGATCCAGAGTTTTCTCGCAAGGCGTTCGGGAGCTCTGGCCAATCAGGGGCTGGATTGTGCACTGGACCTGCGTGCGGGAGTCTGGCACGAGAAGGTTTTTACCAGCTATGATGATGTGACCGACACGAAAATCAGTGCGCTGGCGCGCCGCAGCCCAAGGGCGGTGCTGAGTTTCGAACGGGCCTATGCCTCGCCGAACCGGACGATCGAACGATTGCTGTCTCATAGTCGATCAGCACAGGCCCTGCTTTTTTGCCGCGAGCCTGTCGCTTGGGCAAATTCGCTCAAAAATCAGGTGTTGAAAGCGCATCGGACGCGGATTTCCGATTGGCATGCCCTGACGCCTGCAAACGGGCGGCTTGCCGTTGGCCTGACAGTTGAAGCACATCTGGAAAGATGGGAAAAATTACTGGGCCGCACCGCGATCCGCGCAGTCTCTTTTAATCCCCAGACCGACGTCATTCCTGAGTTCGCCACCTGGCTGGGGGTCGCGACTTCACTTCCAGAGACGGAAAGTGGATCGCACCAAAGCCCCAACAAGGCGTTGGATGCCTTTGGTATCCGCGTGATGCTGGAGGTCAAGAAACGCATTTCCGAAACCGACGATGCAACACATGTCCGTGTTGTCGAAATCTGTCATAAAGTCTTGAGCGACCGGATGATTGACACGCGTTTTCACCCAGCACCTCTGCTTTTGAGTGGCGAAGAAATTCGTCTTTGTGAGACACGATTCGGACAGGGCAGGGTTCGTATTCTCGAACGCTATGGCAATGGCGGCGTGTCCGCGCCCGAGATGCGGGGGGCGGTGATGACCAGTCTGGCGCCTTCGGCGGAAGAGCAGGATCTGGCCCATGATATCCTGGCGCGCGCGGCCGTTCCCTGACCTCTTTTGACGGGTATTTGAAACCGGTCCGGCGCATTCGCACAGGGCGGTTTCAATCCTGCCGGACATCTTGCGAGAGGCTGGCGATTAGTGCTGCATTCGCATAGTGTGTCACCATTATTTATGGGGGGGCGGATTTTGTCTCTTTCTCTTGGAGTGTTGGGCCGCTTCTTCTAATGAGATTACATTGCCATCCAGTTCCGGGGGAAGCCGTGCAAGATTTTACTGTTGAGCGATTCGAGGTGATGCAGCAAATTGCGCCCGTTCATTTCTGGTTCGAAGGGCGGCGCAGGCTGGTTGACCTTATTTTGTCCCGTGATCTTGAGGAAAAGGCAGATGTCGCGGTTGATCTGGGCTGTGGCGCGGGTGAGTCTCTGTCTGGATGGAAAAAACATGCCTGGCAGGTCATCGGGATCGACGGGCATGCTGATCTGATCGCTGCCGATTTTGAGGATCCGACAGTATCGGTCATGACGGCGGATGTTGCGGACCTGCCTTTGGCCGATGAGTCAGCTGATCTGGTTCTGGCCCTCGATGTGCTGGAACATGTTCCCGACAGGCAGGCCCTGCAAGAAGCCTGTCGGATCCTCTCCCCCGGAGGCACCTTGCTGGTCGCGGTTCCGGCGTATCAGTGGCTCTGGAGTTACCGGGATGAGGACGCCGGGCATCTGCGCAGGTATTCCAAGCGTGGTTTGCGTCAGCTGATCGAAAGTGCCGGGCTGACCGTGGAGCGCATCCGGTGGTATCAATGTCTGCTGTTTCCCATGGTGATAGTGGCGCGGCTTCTGGGCAGGCGCGGTCCACGTGTACGGGATCTGGAAGACAATCCGCCGCGCTTGTTCAACAGGTTGCTTCTGGGAATCAATCTTTTTGAGGTGAGGCTGGCAAGCCTTGGCATTGGCATGCCTTTCGGCTCTTCTATCCTGGTCACTGCCAGAAAACCGGATGACTGCCCAAAAAACGGACTGTGCCGCCCGTGACCAAAACTAATGAGACCTTTGACCTTCTGGTGTTTCACCGCGAGCTAGACGCTTCGGTCGCTCATCTGGAGGCGGGCGCTGCCGGTATTATCGTGGATTTGGAAAACTGGGGCAAACGGCAACGCCAAGCGGGCTACGACACCGAAATCAACGCACACGGAATCCACGATCTTACGGCTTTACGCGGCAAAACCGACGCGGCCATACTGTGCCGCATCAGCCAGCCGGACCCGGAAGATCGGGAGCTTTCCACCGTGATCGGCGAGGGGGCAAATGAGATCATCGTACCTATGATGGCCAACGTGGGGCAGGCCGAGCGAATTTTGCGCCGGGTTGACGGGGCTTGCAAAGTAACGCTGATGGTCGAGACCTGCGGCGCAGTTGCCGATATTCAGAAGATCGCCGCCTTGCCTGCGGACCGCATCTATGTCGGGCTGAACGATTTGCAAATTGATCGTGGCAGCCCCACTATCTTTGAGCCGCTGGCTGACGGGCTGCTGGAGGAGCTGCGCAACAGCTGCACAGATATCGCCTTTGGCTTTGGCGGTCTGACTTTGCCGGGCTACGGTGATCCTCTGCCCGGGCGCCATCTCTATGCTGAAATGGCGCGGCTTGGCTGCAGCTTTACGTTTTTGCGCCGGTCTTTCTATCGCGATGCGCAGCATCTGGGACTTGCTGAAGCGCTGGGCGCGATTCAGGCTCAAATTTGCAAGTATCGTAGCCGCTCCGAGGCCGAATGCCAGCGTGACGCAGCAGATACCGTTCGAGCAGTAGAGGCGCTTGAAGGATACAAATGTGCTGTCTGATCTGAGCAGATCTTCCGTACTGGTGACCGGGGCGGACGGGTTTATCGGAAGTCACCTCATCGCAGCCCTATTGGCACAGGGCGCGACGGTGCACGCTGTTCTGCGGCCAGGGTCAACTGCTCCCCGCCTGTCAACGCTGGGTCTGGATCCGGTCATGCACTTTGCCGACGTTACAGAGGGGGGCGCTGTTTCCGCGCTTGTTGCCAAGCTGCGGCCGGAGTGCGTTTTCAACCTTGCGGTATGTCGCGCGAATGATGCGCCGGATGTGCTGGAGCAAACAAATATTACGGCCGTGCTCTCCCTGCTGGAGGCCTGCACCTATTCAAGCTTTCGCCGGTTTGTGACCATTGGCAGTTCGCTTGAAAAACTGGCGTTGGGGCTCAAACATCCTAAGTCTGCAACGCCCTATGCGCACAGCCGGGCCCGTGCTGCCAAGCTAATAGAGCAGCAGGCCAACACGCTGGGTGTGCCTTTGACTCATTTGCGTACCTACTATGTCTATGGACCGCTACAGCAGACGGGCAAGTTGATCCCGCAGGCGCTGCGGATCGCAGGAACCGCAACCTCTTTGCCGCTGGCCCCGGATAATCTGAGCAAGGATTTCGTACATGTCCGCGATATTGTTCGCGCCTGTATAGCAGCTGTTTTGACGGATAGCCCAGACTACACTGTTGCGGATATTGCCACCGGGCAGCAGTGGTCAGCCCGCGATGTCGTTTGCCTGCTGGAACAGCTGACAGGCAAGCCGATCTTGACCCATCCGGACACAGCTATGATACGCGCCTGGGACAAGGAGTGCTGGGACACAGATCTGAAACGGGCCCGCGAGCTGTTGGGCTGGGAGTCCCGGATTTGCCTGCGCGAAGGGTTGCGTGATCTGGTTGCCAGCGAAGGAGCACCCCATGTCCCCTAGGCAGATCACGATCCTCGTCCCGGTGTATCGCAACGCCGAGACGCTTCAGGCGCTTTACCATCAGGTTCGCGAGGCCGTGGCCAAGGTCGATGGCTCGGCGCAGTTTGTATTCGTCGAGGATGCCGGTGGCGATGAATCTCTTTTTATTCTCAGGGGATTGGCCCAGTCGGATCCGGATGTGCTGCTGGTGGTCAATCCGCGCAACCTGGGTCAGCAAGAAACGATCCGAAGAGGCCTTGCCCATGTTGGCGGGCAAGACGTAATTGTGATGGATGCAGACCTTCAGGACCCTCCTGAAGTCATCCCGATGTTGCTTGAAAGGCTCTGGCAGAGCGGCGCGGATGCCGTTTTTGCCACTCGGGTTGGGGCCTATCAGTCGCGCGCTCGCATGGTGGCCTCGCGTCTATATCGGGTCTGCCTGTCTCGGCTTGCATCTTTGCCGCGCGGAGCCGGCGGCTTTGTTGTCCTGCGCGCAGAGCTTGCCGCGCGTCTGGTGGCCTCGGGCAATTCCCGGTTTCATCTGGCCGGATTGATTGGTTGTCATGCCACCCGGATCGAAGCTATCGAGGTTCGTCGGAACTATCGCACGGTGGGGCAATCCGCCTATACCGGGCGTATGCGGCTGGCCACTGCACTGTCGAATTTTGCCTGCATTCTGGAAGAAAGGTTCCGCCATGGCGCATCCTGAGACCGCTCGCGACACTCACAATGATCTTCAGCGGCAATACTATGAAACCCGCGAACGCAAGGCCAATCACCGGATTATGGTCCGTTCGACGCCCTATGTCACCAATCAGCTGGAAAAGCTGCTGCAGGTCAGTGGCATCACCCCGACCGATCGCATCTTGGATGTGGGGTGTGGCATGGGCAAATACACCATCCCGCTGGCCGAACGTGGCTATGATGTCGAAGGGCTGGAGTTGTCGGGCAAATTGCTGGAGGAGATGCAGGCCCAGGCGCAGGGTCGGGCTGATGTCACCACGCATCAGGCCGACCTATTGGCGCCGCCGCCTGAGATGATCGGTCAATATGATCACGTGATCGGGTTCTTTGTTCTGCATCACCTGTTCGACCTGGAGCAGGCCTTTGCCAGCTGTGCCCGGCTGCTGAAGCCAAAGGGGCGGGTCATCTTTCTGGAGCCGAACCCGTTCTGCCCTTTGTTTTATATGCAGATTACCCTGTCGCCAACCATGTCGTGGAAGGCCGAGCGCGGTATTCTGGATCTCACGCCCCGAAAAACGGCGCAACGGTTGCAAAGCGTCGGCTTTGTGAACCCGCAGCTGCACAGGTTCGGCATTCTGCCCCCGGGTCTGCGCAACCGACCTGGGGCGGCCACACTGGAACGCGGTTTTGACCGCATCACGCCCTTCAACAGCGTAGCGGCCTTTCAGCTGATCAGTGCTGAGCTGCCTGGGGGCGCAGCTGGATCAGCATGACGGATGTCGTGATCAGCCTGGCACTGCCGCTTTTGGTGTTGCTTGGATCCACCTGGTTCAGCCTGCACAAAGGCATAAATCTGGGCGATGAAGGCTATCTGGTCTACGGTACACAGGCTGTGCTGCGGGGCGAAGTCCCAGTCAGGGATTTCAGGGCCTATGATCCGGCGCGGTATTACTGGTGCGCCCTGTGGTGTCGGCTAATTGGATCAGAGTTCATTGCAATCCGGATTGCCATGGCCGTCTTTTCGGCTTTGTCGGTCTGTCTGATCTCCCTGCTGGTTCTGTGGGCCACCGGCAACCCTGTGCTGGGATCTTTGGCCGGGCTCGCTTCACTGCTCTGGATGCATCCCCGCCACAAACAGATCGAGCATTTCTTCAGCCTTGTGTGTTGTTCGGTGGTCTTTGCGGTGCTGTGCGGTCTTGGTCAACCATTCTGGCTGGGGGTCATCGGCGCGGTCGGCGCAGCATTCGGCCTCAATATTCTGACCTATTTTATCGGATCCGCAGTTCTGAGTTTTGCACTGCTTTGGCTTGTGCGGGGGGCTGCGGGGCTGGAGGCGCTGCCAGGGTTTGTGCTGGGCCTGCTTGTCGGAGTGGCTGTGCTTATCCTAATCGCCGCGTTGGTCCCTGGGTTTCTGCGCAGCTATCTGGATCGCAAGGTTCTTGCGCTGCTTCGGCGTGGCACGACAAATCTGGCCCTGCCAAAACCCTGGATCTGGCGAGCTCCGCCTCGGCAGATTGCCGGTTTCCCTCGGCTGCGCCGTCTGGCTGTGCAGGCCCTGTTCACCCTGATGCCTGTGTTCTACTTGGCAATACTTGTCCTAGCGGCGCAGACGCTTGGCAAAGAGTCGCTTGGCAAAGATCAGGCGACGCTGCTAGCCTCCGCGGCGAGTCTTTGTGGACTCGTCTATTTCCACCATGCGGCGTCGCGGGCCGACCTGAACCATATCCATCAGGTCATGCAGCCCTTTATCGTCACCCTTGCCGCCGGGATGGCAGCTACGCTGCCTGCACCTCTGGCAGTGGTGGTATTGCTTTTGTTTGGCATAGCCAGTGGGGCGCTGCTCTGGAGAACTTCGGAATTCTCCCGAACCTGGGCGATCCATACGGAAGGCGCGGCGCCGTTCGTCAACGGCAGGGATCGGTTCCTCATTCGCCAAGACCTGCAAAGGAAACTGATCTTGCAGCGAGAGGTTGTTCATGCACGCAGCGGGCCGCAGGATGCCCTCTTTGTTGCGCCTGCTTTGCCTGCGCTGCTGGCTCTGTTTCACAGGAAATCCGCAGTCTACGATACATTTCCGGTCTATCCGGCATCAGTCTCGGCCCAGTTACGTATGATCAGGGAGCTTGAGTGCTCCGCGCCGCCACTTGCCATCATTTCAAAGGGGATGATTGATCAGCGTGAGGATTTGCGGTTTGAGAACAACTACTCGCTAGTATTTGACTATCTCGCAGAGCAGTACGAATGCCTCAGCGAGACCCCAGGTGAATACATTTTTAGACGCCGTGACCCTGCGCGGTAAACACTAGGTGTTGCTTGATCCATTTCAGTTTAGGATCGGGAGGGCGACCGAAGCACACTGCGCCATCGGGCTATGTACGCACCCGCGCAGAGGGTAGTGGTCGTGTTAGAAAAGTCCCGAGGGAATGAAACCACAGTGAGCAATGCCACAACGGGCAGCTCCAACGGCGGACAACATGTTCAGGAAATTCAAGCCATTGACCACGAAGTCAAAAGGCTTGGTTGTAGTGTTCTACGATTGTCGTGGAGGTAAAAGTGATTGGTGGAGCCTAGCGGGATCGAACCGCTGACCTCCTGCATGCCATGCAGGCGCTCTCCCAGCTGAGCTAAGGCCCCAAATCACTCCGCTTTTAGGTCAGGCCGTTTGGGGTGGCCGTCTCGCGGTGTGAGGGTGATTTAAGGGACGATGACGCGGGCCGCAAGAGGAAAGTGCATCATCGCTCAGAGTTTTTTTGCCAGAGGTCCCAAAGCTATCTCACGTGGGTCTCACCGCCGTCCCAAGACGGTCTTCCGACCGCCCGGGAAAGGGTGAAGCTGGCACGATATCCTTTAGGAATCGTCGTCTTCCGAGGCCACATCGGCGATCTCTTCCAGAGGCACTGTATCCTCCTCGTCGTCGTCATCCAGGACGTCATCGCCCAGATCTAGATCGACGTCGGCGTCATCTTCGAGAACATCCGACTCGCCGTCAGTGTTTTCCTTGGCCTTTGCGCTGGCCGCGTCTTCGGCATCGGCTTCGATCATCCGGCTTTTGCCGGTGTTCAATGCGACGACCTCGCCCGTGTAGGGGCTGACGATCGGGTCCTTGTTCAGGTCATAAAACCGTTTACCGGTGGTTGGGCAGACGCGCTTTACGCCCCATTCTTCGTTGGGCATGTGGATCCCCTTGATTTACTGGTGAGTCGTATCGACGATTCAGCTGCCTTGCCATATGAGGGGGGCACTGTCAAAGCCTTTGCCGCAAAGGGGCGCCGCCATGAGCGCATATCATCTGCCCGGAGACCCGCCTGTCCCGCTGACCCTGCGCCGGTCAGCGCGGGCCAAGCGGATCAGCCTGCGGATTTCGGCGCTGGATGGCCGGGTGACCCTGACCCTACCTGCCCGCCTGCACGAACGCGAGGCGCTGGAATTTGCCGCTGAGAAGGAAGATTGGATCCGCACCCATTTGGCACGACATCCGCAAACGGTCGAGGTGGATTTCGGGGCCGAGATCCCGGTCGAAGGGCAGCCGCGCCTGATCGTGGCGGGGCAGAAACGCGGTGTGCAAATCTCGAAACAGCAGATCGCAGTGGGAGGCAGCAGCCCGGCCCGATCACTGGAACGCTACCTGAAAGAACTGGCGCGAGATCGGCTGGCGGCGGCCTCGGATCACTATGCGGCAGAGTTGGGGCTCCCCTATGCCAAGCTGAGCCTGCGCGACACCCGGTCTCGCTGGGGGTCGTGTTCGTCGGCGGGCGTTCTGATGTATTCTTGGCGTCTGATCCTGGCCCCACCCGAGGTGCTTGGCTATGTGGCCGCCCATGAGGTTGCGCATCTGCAGGAGATGAACCACTCGGCTGATTTTTGGGCAGTGGTGGCCCGGTTATATGGTGATAGCAGGGTGCAACGCGATTGGCTGCGCCGCGAAGGAGGGCAGCTGCACCGCTACCGGTTCTAAGATCAGACCAGTGCGGGTTTGGTCGCGCTGGCTGCATTCTGTGGTTGACCCTAAGTGGATTTGTGATCACAGACTAGGGCATGTCGAATTCTGCCAAACCAGCCTCATCCAGCCCCGCTGATACTTCTGCTTCTGCCCATGATCGCGTCTATCGTGCCCTCAGGGCGCGGATCATGTATGGGGATATCGCCCCGGGGGAGGCGCTGACCCTGCGAGGCATCGGGCGTGAATTTAATGTCTCGATGACCCCCGCGCGTGAATCTGTGCGGCGGCTGGTGGCCGAAGGGGCGTTGTCGCTGTCTTCTTCCGGGCGGGTCTCGACGCCGGAGCTCAGCAATGAGCGGATCGAAGAGCTGGCGGCCCTGCGCGCCCTTTTGGAGGTGGAACTGTCCAGCCGTGCCCTGCCACGGGCCCACATGGCGCTGATTGACCGGCTGCAAAGCATCAATGCCACCGTGGCTGAAATGGTGTCGAAGCGCGATGCGGTGGGCTATATCCGGGCCAATCTTGAATTTCACCGCACGCTTTATCTGCGCGCACAGGCGCCTGCGATGCTGGCCATGGCAGAAACCGTCTGGCTCCAGCTTGGGCCGACCATGCGCGCCCTATATGGACGTCTGCGCCGGACAGAGCCACCACAGAACCACAAGCTGATCATCGCGGCGCTGAAGGCGGGAGATGAGCCGGGATTGCGCCTTGCGGTGCGCTCTGACGTGACGCAGGGGTTGCGGTTGCTGGTGGTGTGACAGTCGGCCTTGGGCCAACAATCAGCACTCGCCTCAAATAAAACGACCTCCTAATAGGAGGCCGTTTGTACAGATTATCATAACAGTGACAGCCCTTACCAAAGGGCGGGAAAGACCTTACTCAGGCCGCGAGCCCCTTGGAGCCAATGTCGAGGAATTTCTGGCGGCGATCCTTGATCAGGTCAGCGCCGTTCTTGCCCTTCAGCTCATCCAGCATTTCCTGAATGGCGCCGCCGACAGAGGTGATGGCGGATGTGGCATCGCGATGGGCACCGCCCATCGGCTCGGGGATGATGCGATCAATCACGGCCAGTTCGCGTAGGTTCTGTGCGGTCAGGCGCAGCGCTTCGGCGGCTTCGCGCATTTTCTCGGCGTCTTTCCACAGGATCGAGGCGCAGCCTTCAGGGGAGATAACCGAATAAACCGAATGCTCCAGCATGGCGACGCGATTGGCGGTGGCAAAGGCCACGGCGCCACCAGAGCCACCTTCGCCAATGATCACTGAAATTACCGGCACGCCGATTTTCAGGCTCATCTCCGTGGAGCGCGCAATCGCCTCAGATTGACCGCGTTCTTCGGCACCTTTGCCGGGATAGGCCCCGGTGGTGTCAACGATGGTCACCACGGGCAGGCCAAAGCGGCCGGCCATTTCCATCAGACGCACGGCTTTGCGATAGCCTTCGGGGCGTGCCATCCCAAAGTTGTGCAAAATACGGCTCTTGGTGTCAGAGCCCTTTTCATGGCCGATCACCATAACCGGCTGGTCATTAAACCGGGCTAACCCGCCCATAACCGCAAGGTCATCCGCAAAGTTCCGATCACCCGCAAGTGGGGTGTATTCGGTAAAAAGCGCGTCGATATAGTCGCTGCAATGGGGGCGGTCCGGGTGACGCGCCACCTGACATTTGCGCCAGGGGGTCAGATCACTGTAGAGATCTTTCAGCAGCTGTTCTGCCTTGGCATCCAGCGCAGCAGCCTCATCGGCCACATCCATTTCTTCGTTGGCGCGGGCCAGGGCGCGCAGCTCTTCTGCTTTGCCTTCGATTTCGGCCAGCGGTTTTTCAAATTCCAGATACTGTGTCATCTCGCCTCGCTCACGCGGTTTTGCCGTATATGGCCTTCTGCGCGCGCAGATGCAACTGTGCGCCTTGCCTTGGGTCAACAGAAAACCGCTCAATCTTCAGGGTTCTTTCGTGCCGGAGCGAGGTAATCGCCATCCGCTTTGGGCAGCGCTCTGCGCATCAATCAAGGTTCAGCAAGATTTGTGATCCTGCGATGTGGCACTTCTGATCATGCAAGAGAGAAGGAAGCCTGCAAAATGTCCATCGCCTACGAAGACCGTATTCTGCGCGTTCTGGATTACATCCACGACAACCCTGACGGGGATCTGTCGTTGGACCAGCTGGCGGATGTGGCGGCGATGTCGCGGTTCCACTGGCATCGGGTGTTTCGGGCCATAACCGGCGAAACCTGTGCCCAGGCAGTGCGTCGTATTCGCCTGCATCGTGCCGCCAGCGCGCTGGTGATGACGCAGACACCGGTGGACCGTATCGCGCAGGCTGTGGGCTATCCAAACGCAGGCTCCTTTTCTCGGGCCTTCACAGAGGGCTATGGCGCTAGTCCAACGGCTTTTCGCAAAGCCGGGCGCCATCTGCCCTCGCGTCCTGACTTCAGAACCGGAGACTATCCTATGTACCCTGTAACCCTGCGCCAAGACCCCGCGCTTCGGCTTGTTGGCCTGTCCCATGCAGGCAGCTACCACAGCATCGGGAAAAAGTTCGAAGCCTTTGGCGCCCTGTGCCAAACTCGTAACCTATGGTCCCAGATGGCGGGCATGGCGGCCATATACTATGACAATCCTGATGACACGCCAGAGGGGGATCTGCGCAGTTTTGCCGGTGGTCTGTTTCACGGCGCTGCGGTGCCTAATGGCATGGAGGAAAGACAGATTGCCGGGGGCAAAACGGCCGTGCTGACCTACAAGGGGCCCTATTCGGGCATCTCGGCGGCCTATCACAGCCTGTTTGGCAACTGGTTGCCGGATTCAGGAGAGGATCCAGCCGATGCGCCTTGCTATGAGATCTATCTCAACAATCCTCGTGAGGTCCCCGCAGAGGAGTTGATCACTGAAATCTGCCTGCCTCTGCGCTGATCCGGGTGCCTCCTCAGTTCGGCCAGATCACCGGATAGAGCGAGGCAACCAGCAGGACAGCCATGAGCCAGTTGAATTGGGTCAGGCGGCGCGGATTTGTCAAAAACCGCGCCATTTGCTGGCCGAGAATGGTCCAGGAGCCGACCGAAGGCAGGTTGATGAGGCCAAAGACGGCAGCTACTAGAAAAATTGCCCAAAGGGTCTGATTTGGAGCATAGGCGCTGATCGCAGTCAGGGCCATGGCCCAGGCCTTTGGATTGACCCATTGAAAGGCCGCGGCCTGTAAAAAGGTCATCGGCGTGCCTGTGCTGTCGGAGGACTCGACGGGGCCTGCATGGGCAATCTTCCAGGCGAGATACAGCAGATAGGTGACAGACGCGACCTTCAGCACCGTGTAGCTGATCGGGAAGGCGTCAAAGATCTGCACCAGACCTGCGCCCACCAGCACCACCATAAAGACAAAGCCAAGCGCCACCCCTAACATATGCGGGATGGTGCGACGAAAGCCGAAATTGGCCCCAGAGGCCATCAGCATCAGATTGTTTGGCCCCGGCGTGATCGAGGAGACAAAGGCGAAAAGCGCAAGCGCGAGGAAGAGTTCATAGGTCATGACGCGAATTTGGCGCGTCAGACCCCGAATGAAATTGCGTTTTTGTGCGGATCGTGTCTATTTCTGCAATCAATGGTGAAAAGTGATCGTATAAACCAACAGATATTGCAGGAGCTGACCCGTGATGGGCGCATCAGCAATCTGGAGCTGGCCGAGCGGGTCGGCCTGTCGCCTTCGGCCTGCCTGCGTCGGGTGCAGGATCTTGAACGAGCCGGTGTTATCAGCGGCTATCGGGCAGTGCTGGACCGCGATGCCATGGGCGCCGGATTTGTCACCTATATCGGGGTTGGCCTGGGGGAGCATACCAAGGACGCGCAGCGGGCCTTTGAACGGGCGATGAATGATGCCCCAGAGGTGGTCGAATGTCATAATATCACTGGCACCATTGAATACCTGCTGCGGGTCGAATGCGCTGACCTTCCCAGCTACAAGAGGTTTCACACAGATATTCTGGGTACCTCGCCCTATGTCACGGCGATCACCACCTATGTGGTCATGGGTTCACCCAAGGATCTGCGGAGCTAGCAGCGCCTGCATCGCAATCTGCGGCGAAGCTAGCACCGGAAGTGCGACCTGCTGGGCCAGAATAGCCGCGGTGCCCGCCATAGAGGCCTGTGCCAGAACCACGCAGGCATAGTCATTCTGCGCCAACTCGATCGCGATACTTTCGGCCAGTGCGGCGCAGAACGCGGTGGAATTCCCGGCTTCGAACAGGGGCCAGTGCTGTGGCAGCGCCAGTTCTGTGATATCCGCGTGTCGCTCGCCAAAGGCCCGCCGCAAAAGCGCGGACGAAGGCTCAGCTGTGCTGGCCAGGCAATAGGCCATCAACACGGGCTTTTGCGCGGTAATTGCGTGCTGCGCGGCAATCTGCATCATCGGCCAGTCCACGCGGGTTGCGCCCATCGCTTCGACGGTGGGGCCCAGAGTGGTGCAGGTACAGAGCACCGGGCCAGTCACGGCTTTGAATTCTGCGGAGATTTCCGCCGTGAGGTCGGCACCTATGCCGGTCTGCGCACGGGCCAGCCAATCCGGGCGCACAACATGGCAAAGATCCGCCTCCGGGGCCAAGGCCGCGAATGTGGCGACATGGACCTCTGCCGTATGTATCAGCGTCAAATCTGCCATTTATGTGCTCCAGGTAGCTATGCCAAACCGGCGCCTTCAACAGGGAGCGCTGGTGATCGGCTCTGAAACCAACAGATAGGACAGCAGCAAAAAGAACCAGCCCCAATGAGGCTTGAGGCTGGTCTGACCGGCGTTATTTTCCCTGCAGGATCGACAGGGCCTGGGCAAATTGATCGGCATTCAGCACCGCGCGCCAGTGGTCCACACATTTGCCGCGCATTGTCACCAGTTTGACCTCATAGTCGCCAACGCGCTGGGCCAGGGCCGCACGTTCGGCTTCTGGGGCACCTGTCAGAATGGCGCTGCGCAGCGCGGCGCGGGCCTGCAGGGCTTCGGCTTCGAGTGCTTTGCGTTTGGCAGGCATGGTGGACAACCAAGCCTGCAGGTCGGCGCGCTGTTCCGTCGTCAGTTCCAAGGCATCAGCGTTTTTCTTGATCACGGGGGTGAGGCGGACGATAGGCGCCGACAACTCGCGTGGCTGCTGGCGGTTTTTGCCATGGCTACCAGCCTGCACAGAGGTGGCAGTCGCAAGGGCAAGTAGGGCGAGAAGCAAGAAGCGTTTCATGTGCAGGGTATTCCTTTGAGTGGGTTTTGCTCTCAAATATTCTGCAATTGGAATTCATTCCTTGATGCAAATCAACATCCAGAATGCAGGTCTGCAGCCTTGGGCAGTTTCGCTTCCCAAAACAAAGAAGGGCGCTCCAATAGGAGCGCCCAGTCTTTTGGTGAAACATTCAGAGACAGTTCAGCCCTTAGTGATAGGCTTAGCCCTTTGCGATCAGTTCTGACTGAGCCACGATGACCTCTGCCTGTTTGATCGAGGCGATATCGACCAGACGGCCCTTGTAGACAGTGGCGCCCTCGCCGTTGGCCTTGGCTGTTTCCATTGCCGCAAGGATTTCGCGCGCCTCGGAGACGGCTTCTTCGGAGGGGGTGAAGACTTCATTCGCCAGGCCGATCTGTTTGGGATGGATCGCCCATTTTCCGACCATGCCCAACGTCGCTGAGCGCTTCGCCTGGGCGATATAGCCGTCGTCGTCAGAGAAGTCGCCAAAGGGACCATCGACAGGCAGTACGCCATGGGTGCGGCAGGCGGCGACGATGGCGGTCTGGGCCCAGTGCCAGGGATCGGACCAGTGCTTTTCGCCGTCGCGCAGCATGTAGTAGTTTTCCTGCGTGCCGCCGATGCCAGTGGTCTGCATCCCCATCGAGGCGGCGAAATCCGCAGCGCCCAGCGACATCGCCTGCATGCGTGGCGATGAGGCGGCGATTTCTTCGACATGGGCGATGCCCGCAGCCGATTCGATGATCACTTCAAAGGATACAGGTTTGGTGCGGCCCTTGGCGCGTTCAATCGCTGTAACCAGCGCATCCACAGCATAGACGTCTTCGGCGCAGCCCACTTTGGGGATCATGATTTGATCCAGACGGTCGCCTGCCTGTTCCAGCAGATCAACTACGTCACGATACCAATAGGGTGTGTCCAGACCATTGATCCGCACCGACATGTATTTGTTGCCCCAATCCACTGTGTTCAGGGCTTCGATGACATTGGCGCGGGCGATATCCTTGTCTGAGGGGGCAACCGAATCTTCGAGGTCGAGATTGATCACATCCGCAGCAGAAGCGGCCATTTTGGGGAACAGTTTGGTGTTGGAGCCGGGGCCGAACAACTGACAACGGTTGGGGCGGGCCGGGGCGGCGGGCTGGATGCGAAAGCTCATCTGGATCTATCCTCCTGAGGGAAAGGAAATTGCGTCACTCTTGACTGGAGTGTTATTAAGTTGCGCTGGCGCCTGCAAGGGAATTTTGCAGATGCAGAAAGGCGACGCTGCGATGCGGCGCAGGTCGCAATGCCGCAAACAGACGCGCATCAAGGGGCCGGGCTTGTCAGTTCAGGGGCATGAAACGCGCATTTATAGAAAACTGGGCCCTGTTTCTGGGCATGATGCTTTTGATGGTGGCCAATGGTCTTTTGGTGACCCTGCTGACAATCCGGGGCGCGGGCCTTGGGTTTTCGGATTTTACGATTTCGATCATGCAGGCGGCCTATCCTGCGGGGGCCTTGATTGGCACTGCGGCCGCCCCCCGCATGGTCGAAAAGGTGGGCCATATCCGGGCCTTTTCGGCGCTGGCGTCCCTGGTGTCGATCGCGGCGATCCTGCATCTGCTCACGTCGGATCCGGTGTCCTGGTCGATGATGCGGTTTCTCGCAGGGTTCTGTTATCCCGGTATGTATGTGATCACCGAAAGCTGGCTGCAGGCCAAGGCCGAAAACCGCAACCGGGCGCAGATCCTGTCGATCTACTTCATGATCTGGATGGCCGGCCCGGCGATTGGTACAGCCCTTGTCGCGCTGCCGGACCCCTCGGGGAACCTGTTGTTCGGAGTTGTTTCGATCCTGATTTCGCTCTCGATCGTGCCGCTGCTGCTGTCCGGCAACAAGGCGCCTGACTATGAGGTGCCGGATCGGATGTCGGTGAAAAAGCTGTACCGGGTGTCGCCGATGGCGGTTCTGGGAAATCTGCTGAGCGCCACAGCGGTGGCCGGCTGGTTCATCACTCTACCACTTTATGCACTGTCGCTAGGGATGAGTGCGGCGCAGGCTTCCGGGGTGCTGGTCGTGGCGATGATCGTGGGGGCGGTGGTGCAATACCCGATTGGCTGGATAAGTGATAAAACGGACCGGCGACTGGTGCTGCTTGGCCTTGCGCTACTAGGGGCGGCCGCCAGTTTCTGGATGTTGCTGTACCCGTCCCATCTGACCTTGGTGGTTGGGTTTGGGGTGCTCGCCGGCGCAAGTTTGCCGATGTATGCGGTCTGCACGGCCCATGCCAATGACCAGTTGAAACCTTCGCAGATCGTTCCAGCCAGCGGCACCATGCTGTTCCTTTTGAACCTTGGTCAGTTCGTGGGCACGCTGGTGGCGCCAAATACGGTCAGCATTGCTGACGGAAAGGGGTTCCTCATCGTGCTCGCAGCCCTGTGTTTACTGGTCGCAATGGTGGCTGTCCTGCGTCGCGGGCAAGAGGAAGCGCCAGAAGAAACCGGCAGTTTACAGGCCATTGCGGTGCTTGGAGCTCCCCAATCCGGGGTGTTGCAGGCCGAATCCTGGATTGCAGAGGAAGAAAGTGACAGCAATTCTGACGTTCCGGTGAATTCTGCGACAGAACGGGAGTAATTGCGAAGAATCTTGCGTCACGCTGGTGGCGGTCGGCGAAAAGAGTATGAACTTGCATGGGATTACTCAGAAAATCGTCGTTAAGAAAAACGAGGAATCCCGTCATGATCGAGACACCATATCTGTTGTTCCTGGGCGATGCGCCCGACATGCTGGCCGCCAAGGTTGCCATTGGTATCCGCGACTGGCGTCCGGACCATGCTGTTGGACAAATCCGCCTGCCCGGTTGCGGCGCGGATCTCGGCCTGACCGAAATGACCCTGGCCGAGGCCAAGGCGGCGGGCGCAAAAACCCTGGTGATCGGCGTTGCCAATCGGGGCGGGGTGATCTCGGCTGCCTGGAAAGAAGTGCTGATCGAGGCGCTTGAGATGGGCTACGATCTGGCCTCCGGTCTGCATAACCTGCTGCGCGACGAAGGCGATCTGGTCGCGGCTGCGCAGACCCACGGTGGCACCCTGCATGACGTGCGTGTGCCAACCGATGGCTACCCAATTGCCAATGGTGTGAACCGTACCGGCAAGCGCTGTCTGGCCGTGGGGACCGACTGTTCTGTTGGCAAGATGTACACTGCCCTGGCGATGGATGCCGAAATGCAAGAGCGCGGCATGAAGTCGACCTTCCGCGCCACCGGCCAAACCGGCATCCTGATCACCGGCCATGGTGTGCCACTGGACGCTGTGATTGCTGATTTCATGGCGGGTTCGGTGGAATATCTCACTCCCGATAACGAAGAGGATCATTGGGACCTGATCGAGGGGCAGGGCTCCCTGTTCCACGTCTCCTATTCCGGTGTGACCATGGCGCTGGTGCATGGCGGTCAGGCGGACGCATTGATCCTGTGCCACGAGCCGACGCGCTCGCATATGCGGGGTCTGCCCGGCTATTCGGTGCCCTCGCTGGAAGAGCTGCGCGATGTGGCGCTGCCGCTGGCGCAGCGCGCCAATGCCGATTGCAAGATCGTTGGCATTTCAGTCAACACCCAGCACCTGACCGAAGAAGAAGCGGTCAAGTACCTGGCCGAAACTGAAGAGCGTATGGGTCTGCCCGCTGTAGACCCCTATCGCCACGGTGCCGGTCGTCTGGTGGACGCGCTCGCCGCGATCTGATTTTAAGGAAGGGCGTCTGGAAACAGGCGCCCTTTTTCTGCCCGCCGCTTGGGGTCAACGCCCTGCTCCGGCACGCCCAACCCGTCGAAAGGATGCGACATGCAAATCACCGTGACGCCTGATGTTTTTAAACTGGCGCAGGTCTTTACCATCTCGCGCGGCTCGCGCACCGAAGCCAAGGTGCTAACGGTTAAGGTGGAGAAGAATGGTATCACCGGCTGGGGCGAATGCGTGCCCTATGCGCGTTACAACGAGACCCTGGAGAGCGTCACAGCCGAGATCGAAGGCCTGCCTGCGGAATTCACCCGCGATGAGCTGCAGGATCTGCTGCCCGCCGGGGCCGCGCGCAACGCGGTGGATTGCGCGCTTTGGGATTTGGAGGCCAAACAGGCCGGAAAGCGCGTCTGGGAGCTGGCAGGTCTACCGGCCCCCGGCCCGGAAATCACCGCTTATACGCTGTCGCTGGCCAGCCCCGAAGAGATGCAGAAACAGGCGGCAGAAAATGCCCACCGCCCTTTGCTGAAAATCAAACTGGGCACCCCGGACGACATGCCCCGGCTCGAGGCCGTGCGCGCCGGGGCGCCGGATGCCAAGATCATCATCGACGCCAACGAGGGCTGGTCGGCTGAGGTCTACGCAGAGCTGGCTCCGCATCTGGTGCGCCTTGGCGTCGAACTGGTCGAACAGCCGCTGCCCGCAGGCGAGGATGAGGCCCTGATCGGCATGGAGCGCCCGGTGCCGGTCTGCGCCGACGAAAGCTGTCATGATCGCGCCAGTCTGCCAAAGCTGAAAGGCAAATATGACGTGGTCAACATCAAGCTGGACAAAACAGGCGGGCTGACCGAAGCGCTGAAACTGCGCGAAGAAGCGCTGGCGCTGGGCTATGATGTCATGGTGGGCTGCATGGTGGGATCATCCCTGGCGATGGCCCCCGCGACACTGTTGGCGCAGGGTGTTCTGGTGACCGATCTCGACGGGCCGCTGCTGCTGGCCGAAGACCGGGAGGATCCATTGAAATTCGACGCCGCCGGAGTGCATCCGCCTGCGCCCGCGCTTTGGGGGTGACAGTGCTGCAGGCGGCGCGAGAGGCAGCGCTAGAGCTTGCGCTCAATGCAAAGCCGGTCGCCCTGCAAGGTGCCATTGTAGAGCCGCAGTTTTTGCGGATCTTCGACTTTGGTGCAAAGCTGGAAACGCCGTGGCCCAAGGCGCTCGTAGGTGATTTCGGCGGCATAGCCGGTCAATTGATGTGGGTTGCGGGCGCAGGTCATCGGGTCGAGCGCTTCTGGAAGATCCAGTTCGGAGGGGGCCGTATCTGTACGTTCCATGCAGGCGGCGACGTCACGCTGCAACTGCTGCAAATCCGAAAGGCGCAGGCTGTCGCGGTGCTCCATGCGCCCCTGCGCAGGGCCACCAACAGACCAGAAAGACAGCGCCAGGGTCAGTGCTGCGATCCCCGTGACCAGCCAGTTTGGTGCAAGAGTATCCCAATGTCCCGCGGTCAGGCGGTCTTGACGGAAATACAGCAGCACCACACAGGCCATCAGGGTCACGCTGCCGGATTTGGCGATGAAACGTGCGGTCATGTCACCATCCAGAAACCGGTAGATTACATAGATCGCGGTGCAGAGAAGTGTCATGGCGGCGGCAAAGACGGCCAGTGCCGAAAGCCAGCGCCGGATGGTGCCATGCTTTTGCGCCGGGTTCGTTCCGGTGGCTCGGGCGTCCTTGTGGTGCAGCCAGTGAAACACGGGTGCGAAAATGATCAGGGCGGCCATCGACCAGCGCAATTGACCCAGCCCATAGCTGGAGTAGCTGTCACCGTGTTCCGGGACCCACAGGGTGATCAACCCGTGCTGCAGGGTCAGGCTGTTGGCAACCACCATGCCCAGGGCAGCAAAGAGCAGGGCGTAAAAAAGCGCTTCCCAAGCGGAGGTTGCTCGCTGAGGTCGCGGCACCGCACCGGCGGTAGCACTGTAGTCCCAGGCCTCAAGCGCGGTTTCAATTTCCAGCGGTGTCCAGTCAGAGCTGGCCAGGCAGGAGGAAATCTGCGCGCGGGTCATACCCTTGTTCAGAGCGCCGCGTACAAAATCGGAAAGCTCGGGTGGAAGCTGCATCACACATCCTTTTTGAACGACGTTCATGTTCACGTAGCCCGTGGCCAAAGTCAACCCCGATCCTTGCCGTAGCAGGCGGTGGCCGGACCCGCCGTTGGTGAAACCACTTGAATATCCCGGTTTCAAAAGACAAAGAATGAAGCCGACCCATTGAAACACATTGCCAAGAAAGACCTGTCTCATGACCCGTACCGTTTATGTAAATGGCGAATACCTGCCCGAGACCGAAGCCACAGTCTCGATTTTTGACCGCGGCTTTCTGATGGCGGATGGCGTCTATGAGGTCACATCGGTTCTGGATGGTAAGCTGATCGATTTTGAAGGCCATGCCGTGCGTCTGGAGCGGTCCCTCAACGAGCTGGATATGCCTGCCGCCTGTTCCAAGGAAGAGTTGCTGGAGATCCACCGCGAGCTGGTGAAGCGCAACGATATCACCGAAGGCCTGGTCTATCTGCAGATCACCCGTGGCTCTGATGGCGATCGTGATTTTGTCTTCCCGGACCCCGAGACCACCAAGCCGACCATCGTGCTGTTCACTCAGAAAAAGCCCGGTCTGGCCGACAATCCGGCGGCCAAGAAGGGCGCCAAGATCATCTCGATCGAGGATATCCGCTGGGGGCGCCGCGACATCAAGACCGTGCAACTGCTCTACCCGTCCATGGGTAAGATGATGGCCAAAAAGGCCGGGGCTGATGATGCCTGGCTGATCGAGGACGGCTATGTCACCGAGGGCACGTCGAACAACGCCTATTTCGTTAAGAACGGCAAGATCGTCACCCGGCCACTGTCCAGCGATATCCTTCATGGCATCACCCGCAAGGCGGTTCTGCGCATGGCGGCTGAGGCACAGATGGAAGTCGAAGAGCGCCTGTTCACAATCGACGAGGCGAAAGAGGCGGATGAGGCCTTTACTACCTCTGCCAGCGCCTTTGTGATGCCGGTGGTGGAGATCGACGGTGTGGCCTTGGGCGATGGCACGCCGGGCCCCATCGCCACACGTCTGCGCGAGATCTATCTGGACGAGAGCCTGAAGGCCGCAGTCTGATCAGCCTGAAGAGCAACTGAAAAACAGTAAGCCATTTTTGATGGCTTGCTTGTTTACTCTGTCAGCAATGCCTGACGGCACTATTGAGAAAATTGCGCGCGGCGGATTTTCTCATTGCTTGGCTCAGCCTAAGTCGTTGTTCTTCCCGGGCCGTGATGGAACCACCACCCAGTCGTTTCTGCTTCCCCCAGCTCTATCTCCATCAGTTGCTTTTTGCTCAGTTCATTAGTGGGCATGTCTACCCATCTATAGGGGAAGGCAACACGCGACAACTGATACAGGCTGGGGAAACCTTTTGGCTGCCAGTAAGGGCGATCCAGCAAATTTTCTCTGGGTGGCAGGACCCTGACATCGGAGTCACTTTCTACCTCTTGCTTGTAGTCGGAGTCTCTAATTATGAGAGAACTGTCGGGCATCAACTCCCAGTACCGAAGTTCGGCAACCGGTGCTCCAATATGAATGATATTGGGGTGTTTTGACCTTTTGTTTGAAGCCGGAAACGGGGTCTTGGTCAACTTCTTGCGCAAACCTAGCCAGGACTTTTTGTATTCTACCTTCAAAAAATCGACCTGCAGCAAGTACAGGTCAGCGCGACACTCTTGATAGACTGCAACACCGCACAGCGGATCAGAACTGTCTTTTTCTACAGTGTTTTTAAAGTGGTAGGTGATCTTTCTTTTTTCTCTTTCCGCATTGGTGACGTGAAACTCGCTTTGGAAACTTTTCTTTATATTTTCGGAGGCCTCCAGATCGACCTTCGCACCTATATTGAAAAACGCCCCATCACCATAGGAGGCTGATAGGGACGAAAGGATTTTTGCCATGGAATTGGAGTCGATAATGGACTTCTCAATAGTTCTGGCTTCTTGAAAGACCTCTGTTTCTAGTTCTACGGATTTAAACACTTCCTGGCTGATTCCTTCTGGTGCTCCAAATACTGAGAACTTTCGTCCAATTCTTCCGGGCCCTGGTAGCTGAGATGTGACAATCTTAAAAATGGCTCTAACTGCTTGAAAACGTCTATTTTTCCCACAAGTGTTTTCCCAGTTTTCTGGGGTTGTCAGCTCTTTATAAAATGGTACTGAAAAATATCTATCCATCGTACGTCCTCTCCATTGAGCAACTCATGATTGAGTAATCATCAAGTGTTCAATCAAAAAGGCAAGCGCCATTTGGGGCTGATGGGGTGGATCCTCGTTTCACCGAGGAAGTTGCGGCTCACTGACGCTAGGGGGATGGAGGGCTGTGGCTGGCGTGAGTGACTGAACGAATTGGCCAGACCGTTGACGGCTGTTGTGCCGGAACAGGCCGGTGAAAAAGAAGCCTGTCTGTGAATAAAGGCGCGTGGCGCCTCAAGAGGAAAGGCGCCACTATCGCGGAAGGAAAATGTGTAGGCTCAGAAGTGAGCTACCTTTACGGCTTGTCTGTGACGTTCTCTTTGAAAGCGACTTCAAACTGGGCCTGCTTTTCGGCGGGGGCCTCGGTCTGGTAGTTGGCTTTCCAGTCGTCCATTGTCATGCCGTAGTAGCTTTCGCGCGCTTCGGTCTTGGTCATCTCGATGCCGCGCTCATTGGCGGCCTCCTGATACCAGCGGCTGAGACAGTTGCGGCAAAACCCGGCCAGGTTCATCATGTCGATGTTCTGCACATCGGTGCGATCTTCCATCAGGTGTTTTTGCAGGCGACGAAAGGCGGCGGCCTGAAGCTCGATCTCGGTTTGCGGATCCATGTTGGGCCCCTTGTTTTGATTGCGTCCGGCACTAGTCCTAGCAAGCGTGCAGGGGCCGCACAATGCAGGCCAGGCTGCAACCTACACCACGATCAGATCAGTTTGAGCGCCAGATAGGGCATCAGGGCTGTGATAAAGATCAGTATTTTATAGTTGGCGAGATAGGTGAAATATCCCTGCTTGACTGCGGCCTGATCCAGTCCCAGCATTTTTGCATGCAGGGCAGCGAAGATATCGCGAAAGCCCAGCAACAGCAGGGTGGTTATGCCCAGAAACCCAAAATGCAGCACTGTGAGCCAGCCAAAAAAAGTGGTGAGTTGTTCCACAGACATGGGACGCTCCTTTCCCGAAAATGTGTTCGGTATCTCCCCACCAATATGGCCACAGGCAGCGGGTGTCAGAAGATCGAGAGACCGCAATCCGCCAAAAGTGGCGAGGTGCACCGCGGTGACATCAAAGGCCGGAAGCCATCAGGGCCAGCGGTAGAGCTTCGGCAAGGCGCTCCGCCCAGATCTCTTGTCCGGCGGTGTCGGAAATCAGGTCATTTCGCAACTCGATCAAACTATTGGGACGACCGGGTTTGGTTCCGTGGGTGTCAATCGCATCGCCGGGCAGGTAACCGGTATAGGGCTCGTTCACGCCAACACATAGATCGCCAGGGGACAGCAGTGCCGAAATCAGGTGCGGAGAAAACGTCTCACCGTCGGGGTGAAGGATGCCGATCTCCCAGGGGCGACGGGGGCGGCCACGCAGTTGTGGTGTGAAGGAATGTACCGACACGATCACTGTATCAGGGCGTGCAGCCAGATCAGCCAGGGCCGCATGATAGGGACGGTAGCAGGCGTCTAGCCGGGCTTCGCGATCAGCGGCAGTTGCCGCGCGGTTGGCGGGAATGATGGTGCCATCATAGAGTTGCATGACCAGCGTCGGGTCATCCTCGCCGCGATTGGGGTCAATCACCAGCCGCGAGAAATTTGAGGCGATGACTGGCGCATCAAGCCGTTCGCCAAGCATCTGAGAGACTGCATAGGCGCCCGGATCGTAGGCGATGTGGCGCTCCATGTCCGCGCTTGGCAGGCCAAGGTCGCCACCGCCGACAAAGGGCGGCACCAGATTGCTGGCATGGTCGCAGGTGATCAGCCAGCGGGCAGGGCGGTCGGCCCCGTGTACAAAAAAAGGCGTGTATGTCATGGACCTGTCGCTTGTTGTTGAGAATACCTTTAGGGGAGTTGCGGCAGAATGGGAATTGGGCGATAAGCGCTCAAGCATTGTTTGCGGTAACATATCCGCTTTTGACCCGATCCGCCTAATGGTGCGGACAGCCCCGAAACAAAGGGTGCCCGTGCCAGTCCGCGACCACATATTTGATCCTGAGGAGATCCCCTGATGAAACGCTCGCGCAATGTAAAGATTGTCGCCACTCTGGGGCCCGCATCGGAAACATACGACACCATCCGGGCGCTGTTCGAGGCCGGGGCGGATGTGTTCCGCCTGAACATGTCCCACGGGACCCATGCCGAGATTGCCGAAAAGCACCAGATTATTCGCCAGGTTGAGCAGGATCTGGACCGCTCGATCGGGATATTGGCTGACCTTCAGGGGCCAAAGCTGCGGGTCGGTGTCTTTGCCAATGGGGCCGAAGAGCTGGTTGCAGGGGCGTCTTTTCGGATGGATCTTGATGAAGCCGAAGGCAACCTGACGCGTGTCTGCCTGCCACATCCCGAGATCTTTGCCGCGCTGGAGCCTGGCGCGCATCTTCTGGTCAATGACGGCAAAATACGCCTCAAGGTGAGCGCCTGTGGCGCCGATTTTGCGGATTGCGAAGTTGTCACCGGGGGCACAATCTCCAACCGCAAGGGCGTGAATGTCCCAGATGTAGAACTTCCGCTGGCGGCTTTGTCGGAAAAAGACCGGGCCGATCTGGAATTTGCCTGTGGCCTGGGGGTGGACTGGCTGGCGCTGTCCTTTGTGCAGCGCGCCAAGGATGTTTTTGAGGCCAAAGGGCTGGCCGACGGGCGCGCGGCTGTGCTGTCCAAGATCGAAAAGCCTTCGGCAGTAGAGCGGTTTGACGAAATTCTTGATGCTTCGGATGGTATTATGGTGGCGCGCGGCGACCTTGGCGTGGAGTTGCCGGTGGCGGCGGTGCCACCGATCCAGAAACGTCTGGTGCGCAAGTGTCGCGCGGCTGCCAAGCCGGTGATCGTGGCGACGCAGATGCTGGAAAGCATGATCGAAAGCCCGATGCCAACCCGCGCCGAAGTTTCGGATGTGGCCACAGCCATCTATGAAGGCACCGATGCGATCATGCTGAGCGCGGAATCCGCTGCCGGCAGCTACCCGATCGAGGCGGTGCAGACCATGGATCGGGTGGCGATCGAGGTCGAAGCCGACCCGACCTATGCGCAGATCATCGCCGCCTCGCGCTCTGCCAAGGGTGATACGGTGGCCGATGCGATTGTTGCGGCGGCGCGTGAGATTGCTGAAAAGACCGAAATCAAAGCGATCTGCTGTTTCACCCACAGCGGCACCACCGCACTGCTGACGGCGCGCGAACGTCCTGGTGTGCCGATCATTGCGCTGACGCCCTTGGCCCGCACGGCCCGGAGACTGGCCCTCAGCTGGGGGTGCTACTGTGTGCTGACTCCCGAACAGGGCCGTTTCAAAGGTGCTGTCGTTGGTGCGGCCCGCGCGGCCCGCGCCGGTGGCTTTGCCAGCGAGACGGACCAGATTGTCGTTACCGCAGGGGTTCCGTTCAATGTTCCGGGCAGCACCAATATCCTACGCGTGGCGCCCTGCGATGAGCGTTTGATTTACAGCCTCGATCCCGAGTAAACTAACCTTTGTAACGGGTGTTTTTGTAACGGGTGTTTTTGTGAGGGGTGGATGGATAGCGATCTGGCGCTGATTTTGGGTCTTTTGTTTGCCGGCCTTTCGGTTCCTTCGATTCTGTCCGCCTTCAGCGAGAACAGACCGCCCCGGATTTCTGCAGTCATGCTCTTGCTCGGCAGCGGGCTCATCGCTTATGCGATGCTGTCGCAGCCGGGTGGGTATCGCCTGGAACAGATACCGGATGTGTTTTTCTCGGTTCTGGCGCGAATAATCTGAGAAAGCTCTTGCCCTTTGGGGGTAGCTTTCGTACACGGCGCACCTGTTCGCGTGGCCGGCCGGAAGTGGCATGCCGAGTCGCGCATAGACCGAACCCGCATTGAAGGAGACGGAAATGCCCAAAATGAAGACCAAATCGAGCGCTAAAAAGCGCTTTAAGGTGACAGCGACCGGTAAGGTCCTGGCTGCTCAGGCCGGCAAACAGCACGGCATGATCAAACGCACCAAGAAATTCATCCGCAACGCCCGCGGCACCTCGGAGCTGTCGGCTCCCGACGCTAAAATCGTCAAGGGCTATATGCCCTACGACCGCTAAGAGGAGTTAGAGATATGTCCCGCGTTAAAGGTGGTACCACAACTCACGCCCGTCACAAGAAGGTCATCAAGGCAGCGAAAGGTTATTACGGTCGCCGTAAGAATACCTTCAAGGTCGCCCGCCAGGCCGTCGACAAGGCAAATCAATACGCAACCCGTGACCGGAAGCAGCGCAAGCGCAATTTCCGCGCTCTGTGGATCCAGCGTATCAACGCCGCTGTCCGTAGCCACGACGAAGCCCTGACATACAGCCGCTTCATCAATGGCCTGAACCTGGCCGGCATCGAAGTTGACCGTAAAGTTCTGGCCGACCTGGCCGTGCACGAGCCCGAAGCTTTTGGTGCCATCGTGCGCCAGGCCCAGTCCGCTCTGGCAGCCTGATCTGACACAGATCTGACTAGATTGAAGGCCTTGCCCTAGTGGCTTGGCGCCTTTCGGACTTCAGGAAACAAATGCAACGCCTGCCGAGTTAATACTCGGCAGGCGTTTTTCATTGAACACCCTCTTTCGGTCGTGGATTGACTATTGCCTAGGAGAAAAGCCACGGGGCCACACCTTTCAATAAATTCGGTTAAGTCTTCGGATTGGGACGATTTGGCCAGCATGAGCATTGTCTGAGGGAGGGCGATCTGACCAACGAAACGGAACGAAAGGCTGTGTCGCTGTGAAGTTCGCGGCAGAAATTTCTGTTGCGCAAGTTCACCCCGAGATTCGGGGCATTCTCAACCTCAACTGCTAAGGTAACCCCGAATTCGGGAACTACGGCGTAGCGCCCGACCTTTTCAACCACTCTTTCGTGGGCAGAAACACCCATCCGCCATCTGGAAGGATACTGATGTGGTCGGGCGAGGCACTCACCGATTAAGGGAACGATACATCAAGCCAAATTGCCGGTAGCGTGGGCCTCTGGGAAATGTCTGCAGGCGCACCCACGCGTGTTCCAAGCTTTTAGGCTCGTCCTCGTCTTTCTGGCACTGTACCACTTCAAAGCTCCAGCTTTAATGCTCCGTCTCAAACGACAATCGTTAGCCAAGCCAACGAATTTACAGCATTCGACGGGGAACTTTGCGAGATCTTGCAGAATTTGCGCCCGAAAGTGGTCGAAGGCCATTCTTGCGCAAGTTGGCAGGACGCTATTTCATGAGGTCCTGGGACTGGCTGGCCGAAATCACCGATAGTCTGGATGTTCGCCCGATCCCGCTACCGTAACCGGCCGACAGATGCGTAGAATTGTCATACAGCCCCAAGCTTGAGACCTTCATCCTTAACTCGGCTGGGTGGGAAACAGTTTTCACTTCAAGTGATCTGGTCTCGCTTCAAGAGGTGCAGGGAGACGGGGAAGCTGTCATCGGCATCATCGGTGAAATGCCGGATGAAGAGGCTGTGCTGGCGAACTCAAAACACCGGGTATTTTCCATAGAACGCTGTGAATAGGCCAGAAACTATCAGGGGTTTGCCCGATCAATGTCCCACATTGCGGAACTGCGATTGTATTTCAAAGAGATCAATCTGCGTGGATCACTGCTGGCGGGAATGCAGGGCTCCAACTTTTTCTTGGAGGAGCCCTGCGTGTCCCAAAGTTCAAAATGCGCCACCTATTGGGGGCGGCCTTTTTGTATCCAAACAACGCCTCGCTTAAGGCCGGTATTCCTGTCCTCTGGGGCAGCCGGGCTGAAGGTGGCGCGCCGCACGTTGGTTCGTGGCTCGGATGCGTTCAGAAATCGTTCAGCAGATGGCAGTCGGACTATGGTCGAAAATGCTTCCGCCCCCGCCCGCTCCGCCGCCGGGATTGTCCCAATTGACTGGCCCTGGACGCGGGACCGGGCGGGTGTCAATTTGCGCCGGGATGCCGCCAAAATCAATCCAGCCACCCTGTCCAGGGTTGGGGCGCGAGCGTGACCCCGGATACTCGTTTCCAGATCCGCCGGAGGCTGCTGGTGGTTTCTGGGATGCGGGCTCTGCCGTCGGGGTGGCGTAGGTTTCTCGGGACAGCGCAATCTCATCGGCTTTGCGGTTCGCCAGCAATTTGACGCCACCGCCAAGCGCAGCCAGCCCACCCAGGATCCAGCCCGCCGGTGTGCTGACAGCTGCGGCGGTTCCGCTAAAATAAAACAACGCGCTGGCCAGGCCTGATATGCCGCTGAGGGTTCCGGCAACAACAGTGCCACCCGTGCGCAGGTCATGCGCGCGCCGCAATCTTTCCTGGCGTCGTTGCCCACGGCTACTCTTACCCATCTCAGACCCTCACCAATGCGTCAAAGTGCAGGATGATATCGTAGATGCCGTTTTCGCTATCGGCGGCATTGTCCCGGTTTGACTGTTTGGCCACCTCCAGTTGCCATTTGCGGCGCGGATCGATGCCGATGATGCGCGGATTGCGGGCGGCGACTGTGGTATCGCCGTCATAGTCGCCAGGGACTGAGGAAAACAGGAGCTTGGGCAGCGTATATTCCGGCGCATCGTCGGCCTCGCCCAGTCTGATCGTGTTGGCCTCACTTTCCAGCCGAAGATGCCAGCCTGCGGCGGGAAGCGTTCTGGGGTTGCCGGCCTCGGAAGCGGCTTTGTCCACCACCTGTACAGCGATGTCGTTTATGAAGATCTTGGAATAGCCAGAAAAATCCCGGCAGTGGCTAAGGTCAAAGACCGGGGTGAGCTGGTCGATGAACGTGGTGGCGCCCTCGCTTGTGAAGGCCTCTGAAATACGGGTTCCATCCGAATTGCGCATGTATTTCAGGCTGACCCGGATGGTTGTGCGGGAATACTTGGTCAGGGCGCGGCGATAGCGGTTGCTGAGTATGCGGAGCGATTCCCTGATCCGCTCCAGTCCAACCGAGTTGTCGTCGAACTCCATGCTGGCGGGCGAAAACCCATAGAGCAGGTGGGCGCCGAGTTTTGCCGCCTTGGTGTAGTGCAGCAATTCCTCTATCTTTTTGGAGGTCCTGAGCACCAGCGCGTCGCGCTGGCCGCCATAGTCAATTGTTTCAGTGATTTTTTCGAATTCGTCCCATTGCTCGCTGGGTATCGTCTTTTTGTAAAACGCGGTGCGCTGCTGGAGGTGGGTGATATCGCTGTAGTCCGCCAACAGCACGTCCAGTTCGGTCAAAGCAGCCACCGCTCCGGCCAGATTTGTGTCAAAGGCTAAAGGGTTGATCCAGTCCGGCAGGTTTGGCCCTGCAGTTTCGGCCTCATATCCATGGGTATAGGCCTGGGTCAGACCGTCTTGCATGTCTTCGAAAAAGAAGGCCGCGCGTATGAATTCAGTCTTGTTGATTGGAACGCCTTCACGACTTGCGCGAAAGGCGGAGAGTATTTGAACGTCCAGATTATTACTCATATCGCTTTCCTAAATATTGGAAAATTGATGATCTAAATTGGAGAAGTTGAATTTTGCCCCTCCGCTGGTGATTGAGTCAAGCGCTTTGGGTAGGGGGGGAGTGCGACGGTCGACAGGGGGTCCTGTCTTGTTGGGGGGCTTTGTGGCCTTGCTGCCAGTCCTGGTATTCAAGTACCTGCTGGGGCTCCGCCCCCTTGCTTTCGCCCGCTCTTATGATAGCAGAGCCTAAGCTCAAACTCAGGGGACCGTCATGGACGATCTTAAAGCAAAATATCTCGGGCAGATTGCCGATGCTTCGGATGAAAACGCGCTGGAGACTATCCGGGTCGCCGCGGTTGGTAAAAAAGGCGAGGTTGCGCTGAAGATGCGCGAGCTGGGCAAGATGACGCCCGAAGAGCGCCAAGTTGCAGGCCCGGCGCTAAATGCGCTCAAGGATGAGATCAACTCTGCCCTTGCCGCTAAGAAAGTGGGCCTGGCCGATGCGGCTCTGAATGAGCGTCTGCGCACCGAATGGCTGGATGTAACCCTCCCCACGCGCCCCGGGCGGCAGGGCAGCCTGCATCCGATCAGCCAGGCCAGCGAAGAGCTGACGGCGATCTTTGCCGAACTGGGTTTCTCTGTCGCCGAAGGCGCGCGGATCGAGACCGACTGGTATAATTTTGACGCGCTGAACATCCCCGGACACCACCCCGCGCGGGCCGAGATGGACACGTTCTACATGCACCGCGCCGAAGGCGACGAGCGCCCGCCGCATGTGCTGCGCACCCATACCTCGCCCGTGCAGATCCAGTCGATGGAAAAAATGGGCGCGCCACTGCGGGTCATCTGTCCCGGTGGTGTTTACCGCGCCGACTATGACCAGACCCACACGCCGATGTTCCACCAGGTCGAAGGCCTGGCGCTGGACAAAGACATTTCCATGGCGAACCTCAAGTGGGTGCTGGAAGAGTTTGTGAAATCCTTCTTCGAGGTGGACGATGTTGAGCTGCGCTTCCGCGCTTCACACTTCCCTTTCACCGAGCCATCTGCCGAAGTCGACATTCGCTGCAGCTGGGACAATGGCCAGCTGAAGATTGGCGAAGGCGACGACTGGATGGAGATCCTCGGCTCTGGCATGGTGCACCCCAAGGTGATCGCTGCCGGTGGCATCGACCCAGATATCTATCAGGGCTTTGCCTTTGGTATCGGCATCGACCGTCTGGCAATGCTGAAATACGGCATCCCCGATTTGCGCGCTTTCTTTGACTCCGACCTGCGTTGGCTGCGCCACTATGGCTTCCAGTGTCTGGATGTACCGACGCTGCATGGTGGTTTGAGCCGCTAGGTTTATCTGTTCCGTGGGGCGCCAGCCCCGCGTCGCGCCCGACCCGCCCCATGGGCGGGCGCGATTGCGCCCACCCCGGTTCGGGCGCTATGCTCTCCTCAAAATTGCAATGCATTGATCTGAGGATTTGAGCGAATGGCTTCTGTTGAAGTGATGAGGGCCTGCGAGAATGTTTGTCGAGATTTTTCTTGGCTAGGTAAATTCTCCGATTGGGGGCCTGCACTATTGGCAAGCTCTGTCGCCCTGATCATCGCATTTTATGCGTACCCATGGCAAAAAGAACGAGACCGCAAACTGCAAATTCAATTGGAACAACGCGGTGTATATCGTGATTTGATATTCCCACTACACGACGTTCGATTTGCTTTGGAAAATCTTGGAAGTTTCTCAGACTTCGCTGATCTGCAAAAACGTATTTCGTCTGTATTTGAGAGGTTGAATGCCGGAGAAAGACAATTTTTGGCCTCAACGGTACTAATTGACCCCAAGATTGCTAATGAATTCCAACGCTACTTCAGCGAGGCACGTTCGGTCATGTCTGACATTGGAGATGAGCTACAACAACTGCGGGCAACCCAGGACAGCTTGGTTCCCGAGCCTCCAGTGAAAGATGTGAAAGGGGTCTTCAAGGACGTTTTGGACTGTGGAATTAGGAAATTGGACGCAGCCACTGAGGGTGTCATTAATCGTATAAGGGAAAGTGCCTTCGGACTTCAGGGAGAAATTCGGCTTCAAAGCAGAAAGAATAGGAAGCCAGAACAATAAATTGAATAAGCCGGGCCGCTTGCGGCTCGGCACGCGCCTGCCCGCCCCACGGCGGGCGCGTTGCGCCCACCCGGGCAGGCGCGTGCCTCGGGTTGGGCATCTGCGCTACAGTTCCACTATGCGCCCTTCTTTGATGATCACGTAAGGCTTTCCCACGCATTTGCGCCGCAGTTCTGACCGCGCGTGCGGGGGAGGGCCAGCAAGGCTTGCGCCGGGCGTCATTCTTTGTCATTGCCTATCCCTGTATACGCATGGCTTGCCATAGGATCCCTGACCGATGAAATTCACTCTTTCCTGGCTGAAAGATCACCTCGACACTGACGCATCAGTGGATGAGATCGCTGAAACCCTGACCGACCTCGGCCTTGAGGTCGAAGAGATCAGCAATCCGGCGGATCGGCTCAAGGATTTTACCCTGGGTTATGTGAAGCACGCCGAAAAGCACCCCGATGCCGATAAGCTGCGCGTCTGTCAGGTTGAAACCGACGAGGGTGATCTGCAGATCATCTGTGGCGCGCCCAATGCCCGCGAAGGCATCACTGTGGTGGTTTGCAAACCGGGCATGTATATTCCCGGTCTCGACATCACCATCGGCGTTGGCAAAATCCGTGGTGTGGACAGCTTTGGCATGATGGCCTCCGAGCGCGAGCTGGAGCTTTCGGACGAACATGACGGCATTATCGAGCTGCCCTCGGGCGCTGTAGGTGATCGCTTTGTCGACTGGTTGGCGGCAAATCAGCCCGCCAAGGTGGATCCGGTGATTGAAATCGCCATCACCCCCAACCGTCCCGATGCGCTGGGTATTCACGGCATTGCCCGCGATCTGGCGGCGCGCGGCCTTGGCACCCTGAAGACGCCGGACTTTGCGCCGGTTGCAGGCACATTTGCGAGCCCAATCAAGGTCACCATTGATGAGGATACGCTGGATGGCTGTCCGCTGTTCACCGGACGTCTGATCAAAGGCGTAAAAAACGGTCCCAGCCCGCAGTGGCTGCAAGACCGGCTGACCGCCATTGGCTTGCGCCCCATTTCGGCACTGGTCGATATCACCAACTTCTTCACCTATGATCAGAACCGCCCGCTGCACGTCTTTGATGCGGCTAAGGTTGCGGGAGATCTGCGGGTGCATCGGGCCGAGGGTGGAGAAACCCTCAAGGCGCTGGATGAAAAGGAATACACCTTTGCCGCCGGGCAAATGATGATCTCTGACGATCAGGGCGCCGAAAGCATCGCCGGCATCATGGGCGGCGAAGAGACAGGCTGTACGGATGAAACCGTGGATGTCTTCCTCGAAAGTGCCTTCTGGGATCATGTTCAGATTGCCCTTACGGGCCGCGCGCTGAAAATCAACTCAGACGCGCGCTATCGTTTTGAGCGCGGCGTTGACCCCGAGTTCACCATTGACGGGCTGCATCGTGCGACCCAGATGATCCTGGATCTGTGCGGTGGCGAGCCTTCCGAGGTGGTGATCGCAGGTGACGTGCCGGATCATTCCCGCGCCTATCGATTGAATGCCGAACGGGTGCAGTCACTGGTTGGCATGGATATCCCTGAAAGCGATCAGCGTCAGACCCTGACGCGGCTTGGCTTCCGTCTGGAAGGCAACATGGCGCATGTGCCCAGCTGGCGTCCCGATGTGCAGGGAGAGGCCGATCTGGTCGAAGAGGTGGCACGGATTGCCTCGCTGACCAAACTGCAGGGCAAACCATTGCCGCGCATTACCGATGGCATTCCCAAGGCGGTGATGACACCACAGCAGCGCCGCCAGCAGATGGCGCGGCGTACGGCGGCCAGCCTCGGCTACAACGAAGTTGTGAGCTATACCTTCATCGACAAGGCTGCAGCGGCGCTGTTTGGTGGTGGCGATGACGCCACCATGCTGGCCAACCCGATCTCATCCGAGATGTCGCATATGCGCCCGGCCTTGTTGCCCGGTCTGTTGCAGGCTGCAGCCCGCAATCAGGCGCGCGGCTTCATGGATCTGGCCCTGTTTGAGGTCGGCCCTGCCTTTCACGGTGGTGAGCCGGGCGAGCAGCACAACCTGATTTCCGGTATTCTGGTCGGCCGGACTGGCCCCAAGGATGTGCATGGCACATCGCGCGGGGTGGATACATTTGACGCCAAGGCGGATATCGAGGCGATCCTGACAGCCATCGGGGCGCCTGCCAAGGTGCAGATCCTGCGTGGCGCGCAGGGCTGGTGGCATCCAGGTCGTCACGGCAAGATTTGTCTGGGTCCAAAGAAAGTGCTGGGCGTCTTTGGCGAATTGCACCCTAAGGTGATTGCTGAAATGGGCGTCAAGGGTCCTGTCGTTGGCTTCACCATCTGGCCGGATGAGGTGCCATTGCCGCGCAAAAGCGGCGCCACCCGTTCGGCGTTGGCGCAAAGTGATTTGCAGGCGGTCGAGCGTGACTTTGCCTTTGTGGTCGATGCCGAGGTCGAGGCCCTGACGCTGGTCAATGCGGCCGGCGGCGCCGATAAGGCGCTGATCACGGAGGTCCGGGTCTTTGATGAATTCATCGGCGGCTCACTTGGCGAAGGCAAGAAGAGCCTGGCCATCACCGTACGGCTGCAGCCAAGCGATAAGACGCTGAAGGAAAAGGACATTGAAGCGGTGAGCGACAAAATCATCGCAAAGGTAACCAAGGCCACGGGCGGCACCCTGCGGGGCTAACCTTAGGTTGAAACAGGTAGACTGAAACAGGTTGGTTTTTCCGATTCTGAAACGCGTCCCTTTTGGGGACGCGTTTTCATTTTGTGGCGAAGAAATCCGCAAGCAGATCGAATACCAGCCGGATGCGACGACTTGTGTGCAGCTCTCGGTGGGTGGTCAGCCAGACTGGGAACTGGATGGGCGGCTGGTCCGGAAACAAGCGTTCCACACCGCTGGAATTCTCCGCGACATCATCGGCCATGGGGCCGATGCCGAAGCCCTGTCGTACCAACTCCCAGGCGGCCAGACCGCTGTTGCTGCCGATGCGAAAATTATCCGGGGTGAGATGCACCCCAAGCGGGCCGAAGAACTCGATTGAGCGTTCGATGTCGCCGAAATTCACAAAGTCATGCCTGGCCAGATCGGCAAGGGATGTGGGGCGTCCGTGCCGGGCCAGATAGCTGGGGGCCGCGTAGAAATGCGCCGTGGCTTCTTGTACGAGACGCGCAATCAGCTCGGGCTGATCGGGGCGCACATGGCGAATGGCGATATCGGCCTCGCGTCGCATCAGGTCGCGAATATCATTGGAAGCGACCACATCAATGGTCAGGCGCGGGGCCTGCTGGCGCAACCGCTGCAACACTGGCGGCAGGACAAAAGCTGACATGACATCGCTGGCAGTGATCCGGATCGTGCCCTCGATGGATTGAACCTGGGCACTGGCGGCAAGACTCAGCCCATTGGCGCCTTCGACCATCTTACGTCCATGAGGCAACAGTTCTCGCCCGGCATCGGTCAGGACGAGGCTGCGCCCAAGACGCTCAAACAGAAGTACACCAAGCGCGGCCTCCAGCGCCGCCACCTGACGGGACAGGGTGGGCTGCGTAAGGCCCAGTTGGCGCGCCGCAGCTGAGAGCGATCCGGTTTCAGCGGTGGCGAGAAAGGCGCGAATATGGGTCCAGTCGGGATTATTCATGCATATGTGTATATGCAAACTGCGATAATTGGCAATTTATGATCTGTTCGCGCATGGGTATGCTGCCCTGAAATCAGGAGAGACTGGATGAACACCGACGCGCCGTTCTGGGACCGCATTGCCGCAAAATATGCAAAATCCCCCATCCGCGATGAGGCGGCCTACCAACAATCCTTGGCCCGGAGCATCAGCTATCTGAAGCCAACGGACCGTGTTCTCGAACTGGGCAGTGGCACCGGGACGACTGCGATTGAACTCGCCGGGCATGTGGCTGAGATGACGGCGTCTGATCTGTCACAGGAAATGCTGGAGATCGGCCGGGCGCGGGCCAAGACCGCAGGAGTGTCCAACATCCGCTTTCACCATGGCAGTGTATCGCAGGCCCCGGAGGGTGAGGTGGACGTGGTCATGGCCCATAACCTGCTGCATCTTTTGCCCGATTTGGATGCGGCGCTGTCTGTTGCAGCTGACCGCCTGCCCAAAGGCGCTTTGTTTATCTCCAAGACACCTTGTCTGGGAGAGGTCCGTGGCTCGATCAAATACTGGTTGATCAAGACGATGATCCCCTTGATGCGCCTGATTGGAAAGGCACCTAAATCGCCGGTGCAGTTCTTCGATAGTGGTTCGCTCGAGGCAGCAATCCGTGTTGCCGGTTTTGATCTGGTTGAAACCGGCAATTACCCGATCTCCACTCCGGGCCGCTATATTGTGGCGCGCAGGCTCTGATTTGTCCTCTGGTGCCGATTGGTGATCCGGCCTATTTCTAAGGCAATCCAAACGGAGCAGGAGCGCAAAATGACACTGAAGATCTATCTTTCCGGCGAAATTCATACCGACTGGCGTGAGCAGATCATCGAGGGTGCCAAGGGGCTGGACGTCAGCTTTCAAAGCCCGGTGACCGACCACGCTGCCAGCGATGATTGCGGCGTGGCGATCCTGGGGGGCGAGGACAGCAAGTTCTGGCATGATCACAAGGGCGCAAAACTCAATGCAATCCGCACCCGCAAGGGGCTGGAAGACGCCGATGTCGTGGTGGTGCGCTTTGGCGAGAAATACAAGCAGTGGAACGCGGCCTTTGATGCGGGCTATGCCGCTGCTTTGGGCAAATCCATCATCGTGCTGAGCCGGCCCGAGCATCAACATGCGCTGAAGGAAGTCCATGCTGCCGCGCTCGCTGTCGCTGACGAGCCGCGCCAGGTGGTCGAGATTCTAAACTATGTGCTGGCTGGTCAGTTGCCCCAGTGAATGGTGCGGAGAAGGCGCCAGTTCTGCAGACCGAGCGTTTGATCCTGCGGCCCCATGTGCCGCAGGATCTTGACGATGTTGCGGCACTCTGGGCGGATCCGGCGGTGGTGAAATACATCGGAGGATCTCCGAACACGCGCGAGCAATCTTGGGCACGGCTGTTACGCAACATTGGCCACTGGCAGGCGCTAGGCTTTGGCTACTGGGTGGTGTGTGACCGTGCCGATGGGCATTTTCTGGGCGAAGTGGGATTTGCCCAATTCAAACGCGCGATCGAACCGGCCCTGCCTGATATCCCCGAGGCCGGCTGGGTGCTTGCGCAGCGGGCGCATGGGCGCGGCGTTGCAGCTGAAGCGGTCAGCTGCATGCACAGCTGGGCTGACAAGGATCGGGACTGGCCGCAAACCTGCTGTATTATCGACCCGGATCATGTGGCCTCGCTGAAAGTGGCGCAAAAGCATGGCTACCGGATTGAGGGGCAGGCGCGCTACTACGATGCGCCGATTTCGGTGCTGTTGCGGCAGCGGGGCGTCTAGGCCGCAGGAGCTGTGCAAGCTTGTCGTGCATTTGCCGAGCGAAAACCGTTCGTTAACAGCCGCTGCCTAGAATGCCGTCCAACAGGATCTCAATCAGGAAACTTGGTGGGCCGCACTGCGGCACGCCTGCGGACAAAATTTATGCAGAATCGTCGTACCCCGGCCCGGGAAATCACCCCCAAGAGTGAAGACCGTGGGTTATTCAAAAAAGAACTCGGGCAGTTCTGGGTGGCCCTTGTGCCGCATATCAAGCACAGCAGTCGGGGTGATCTGGTCATTCGTGGCTACCTGAACGGCACATCCGAAGTATTTGTGATTTTTGCCGGGCGCCGGACCAAACAGGCTTTGCCTATCGAAAACCGACTGAAGACCATGTTTTCCAGAGCCAGCCACGCAGCTGCGAGATCAAAAGCTGATCCACCGCATATCAACAGGATCCGGCTGCCAGTGCATATCGAAGGCGCTTGGCGCCCGCGGTTTCAAGCGGATGAGTCGGGCTGGGATCAGCGCAGTTTTCAGCTTTTGGCGTCGCGCTGGGCCTTTGCGGATGCGGATGGTGTCACCAATCTGGGCGGGCGACCACCGTTCAGTTGACACATCCCGCCGTTGCGGGATGTGTCTGGGACAGAGACCCAATGTCGGGGTTAGCCCTGCTTTGAAATTTCGACCTGATGTGGGTAGGGAATCGACACGCCTTCGGCATCAAAGGCTTCCTTGACCGCCTGCGTCATGGCGAACTTAACTTCCCAATATTCGGCGGCATCACACCAGATGCGGGTGGTCAGATCGACAGAACTGTCGCCCAGATTGGTCACGCGGACCCAGGGTTCCGGGTCCTGTTTGACACGCGCATCTGCTGCGGCCAGGCGCAGAATGATGGCCTTTGCGGCTTCGATATCGTCGCCATAATCGATGCCAAAAACCATATCGACCCGGCGGCTGTCATGATGCGAGAAATTGGTGATGATGGCGCCCCAGGCCTGACCGTTGGGGATGATGATCTGGACATTGTCGGGGGTCACCAGCTCGGTCACGAACAGGTTGAGATCCTTGACCGTGCCGGAAGTGCCGCCGATGTCAACAAACTGGCCGAGTTTATAGGGGCGAAACAGCACCAGCATAAACCCCGCAGCCAGATCGCTGAGCGTACCTTGCAGCGCCAGACCAATGGCCAGCGTTGCAGCACCCATCATGGCGACGAGGCTTGTGGCCTCGATGCCAAAAAGGCCAAGAACCGCGATCAAGACCACAGCGATGAGCGCCCAGCGGATCATGCTGGCGACAAAATTCCCGAGCGTTGGGTCGATTTCGGGGGTGGCATTGATCCGGTTGCGAATGGTGCGGCTTACCATCCCGGCGGCAATCCAGCCGATGACAAGAACAGCTAGCGCCTTGATGCCGTTCAAAACCATGGGCCAGTAGGCAAAGCCCTGTTCAATCAAGTCTTCCATGTCAGTTTCACTCTTTTGCTATTCGTCTGATGTTGGGGTTTTGCGCGGGTGAAGCACATATTGACGCCAGCCCACAAGGGGGAGCTCTGCACAAAAAGGCCCCCAAACTGGCGCGCTGGCAAGTTTGGGGGCCGGTATGGAACGGCGTAGTGTACCGCTTACTTTTTCAACGAGTCGCGGATCTCCATCAGGATGTCCAGCTCGCTTGGGCCTGCGGGGGCTTCGGGTTCAGGGGCGGTCTCTTCTTTGCGGGCCGCGGCCTCTTTCACCTGGTTGACATAGCGCACCAGCATGAAGACGACAAAGGCGATGATGAGGAAGTTGATCACCGCCATGATGAAGGCACCATGGGCGAAGACGGCGGCGCCGGCTTCGCGGGCCGCTTCAAGTGACGCACCGGCGGCGACTTCGCCGGACAGCACGATATAGGAATTGGTGAAATCAACGCCGCCCGTGAACAAGCCGATGAGCGGGTTGATCAGGTCGCCAACCAATGATTTGACGATCGCGGTGAAGGCGGCGCCGATGATGATACCAACCGCCATGTCCATGACATTGCCCTTGGCGATGAAGTCTTTGAATTCTGAAAGCATCTGGTTCTGGTCCCCTTTAAAAACCTGTTCCTCTGGCGTGGTCTTGGTCGACCATCTGGCTGGAACGGCTTTAATAGGACTGCAAAATGCACCTTTTGAGCTAGGGGGAAATTGCAAAAAGGCGCGGCAAAAGATCGAATTCTCAACAAATTCGGACAAAAACACCCGCCAGCCGGGAGGTGCTGGCGGGCTTTAAGCCTCAGGCGTGTGTCGGGCGTTTAGGCCTTCAACGCGAGGCTCGGGGAGATCACATCAATGCCAAGTGCTTTGCCAACCGCATAATAGGTCAGCTTGCCAGCATGCACGTTCAGACCATTGAGCAGGTGCGCGTCGTCCTCACAGGCCTGCCGCCAGCCTTTGTTGGCCAGGTTCAGCATGAAGGGCAGGGTGGCATTGCCAAGCGCCTGGGTTGAAGTGCGGGCAACGGCACCGGGCATGTTGGCGACGCAGTAGTGCATGATGCCATCGACCTCATAGATCGGGTCGGCATGGGTGGTGGCGCGCGATGTCTCAAAGCAGCCACCCTGATCAATGGCGACATCCACCAGTGCAGCGCCGGGTTTCATCTCGCTCAACTGGGCGCGCGAAACCAGTTTCGGCGCTTCAGCACCGGGGATCAGCACTGCACCAATCACCATGTCGGCTTCACGGACCAGCTCAGCGGTGGCACCTGCGGTAGAATACTGGTTTTTGAAATCACGGCCAAAGACATCATCAAGGTACTTCAGGCGGTTCAGCGACCGGTCCAGCACGGTGACATCGGCGCCCATGCCAGCGGCAATCTTGGCCGCATGAGTGCCAACGACACCGCCACCGATGACGACGACCTTGGCGGGGGCCACGCCCGGCACGCCGCCCATCAGCACACCCCGGCCACCATTGGCCTTTTGCAGGGTCCAGGCACCAACCTGTGGTGCCAGACGACCGGCCACTTCGGACATGGGCGCCAGCAGCGGCAGGCCACCGTGGTTGTCGGTGACGGTTTCATAAGCAATGGCGGTACAGCCCGAAGCGAGCAGATCATGAGTTTGCTCTGGGTCGGGGGCGAGATGCAGATAGGTGAACAGCAACTGGCCTTCGCGTAGCATCTTGCGTTCAACCGCCTGGGGTTCTTTCACCTTTACGATCATATCCGCTGTGGCGAAAATTTCTTCGGCGGTATCGATGATCACGGCGCCGGTGGCGATGTAGTCAGCATCGGTAAAGCCTGCGCCAAGACCGGCGCCCTTTTGAATCAGGGCTTGATGACCATGATTGACGGCTTCGCGGGCGGCGTCGGGCGTCATGCCAACGCGAAATTCCTGTGGCTTGATCTCTGTGGGGCAACCGATTTTCATGATCTCTCCTCCGTTTCCTTTGCGTCAGTCTGACGCAGATGGAACAAAAGGTGCTGTCTTTTTGGGCAGATTAAAAACATGCAATTCGAAGAATCTTCGACTATACGCGTGAATATCAGCAAGGATCTTAGAAGAAATGTCACTTGATAACACGGATCGTCGCATCCTGCAGGTCTTGCAGCGCCAGGGACGGATTTCCAACGCCGAGCTCAGCGAGCGGGTCAATCTGTCTGCCTCGGCCTGCCATCGCAGGGTACAACGGCTGGAGACCGACGGCTATATCAAGAACTATGTCGCGCTGCTGGACGCCCGTAAAATGGCGGTGCCGACCACGGTTTTTGTGGAAATCACTCTGCAGGGGCAGGCGGATGAGTTGCTGGATGCCTTTGAGCGCGCGGTGGCGCGAATCCCGGATGTACTGGAATGTCACCTGATGGCGGGCACGGCGGATTACCTGCTCAAGGTGGTGGCCGAGAATACCGATGATTTCGCCCGCATCCATCGCCAGCACCTGACGCGGCTGCCAGGCGTGGCGCAGATGCAATCCAGTTTTGCCCTGCGCACAGTGTTCAAAACCACGGCTCTACCGGTGTGAGGAAAGCCAGCTGAGCATGTCTGGCGCGCGGGTCAGTCTGTGCGCGCACTGCGCGCAACCCCCTGAAAGACTGTGATACTTGCCGTCTTCGCACTGTTGTCGCGCCAGCATGTGTGATCAGATGCATCAGGGCAAGACAGAGGAGGCAGGCCATGCAGTGGGACTATATCGTGGTGGGCGCAGGCAGTGCCGGTTGTGTGATTGCCAATCGATTGAGCGAAGCGGGGCACAAGGTGCTACTGCTGGAGGCGGGTGGCAAGGATAATTACCACTGGGTGCATATCCCGATGGGCTATCTTTATTGCATCAACAACCCGCGCACTGACTGGATGTATCGCACCGAGGCTGAGGCGGGCCTGAATGGGCGTTCTTTGATCTATCCCCGTGGCAAGGTTCTGGGCGGCTGTTCTTCGATCAACGGTATGTTGTATTTGCGCGGTCAGGCAGCGGATTATGACGGCTGGCGTCAGCGTGGCCTCGCTGGCTGGGGCTGGGACGATGTGCTGCCCTTTTTCAAAAAATCCGAAGACTATGTTGAAGGCGCGTCCGATATGCACGGCGCGGGCGGCGAGTGGCGGGTGGAGAACCAGCGCCTGCATTGGGACGTGCTGGATGACTGGATGGAGGCCGCCGCCAGCTGGGGGCTGCCAAAGGTCACCGATTTCAACACGGGCACCAACGAAGGCGTCGGCTATTTCCGGGTCAACCAGCGCAACGGCTGGCGGATGAACACCGCCAAGGCTTTCCTGAGAACGGTGACTGGCCAAACCCTGAAGGTGGAAACCAAGGCCCATACCCGCCGCATCCTGATCGAAGATGGACGTGCCGTTGGCGTGGAGTATGACAAAGGTGGCGTGACCCATCAGGCGCGTGCCGCGGCTGAGGTGGTGCTCTGCGCCGGGGCGGTGAATTCTCCGCAGATCCTGCAGCTGTCTGGTCTGGGATCCGGTGCGCTGTTGCAGCAACATGGGGTCGAAGTGAAACGGGATGTGCCCGCCATCGGGGCCAATCTGCAGGATCATCTGCAACTGCGCTGCGCCTGGCGGCTGAGCCAGGGCAAAACGCTGAACACTTTGGCGAATTCTGTGTGGGGCAAAGCAAAGATCGGGCTAGAGTATGCGCTGAAACGCTCCGGGCCAATGTCGATGGCACCCAGCCAGCTGGGCGCGTTTTCACGCTCGCGGCCGGATCTTGCAACGCCGGATCTGGAGTATCATGTGCAGCCTCTCACGCTGGAAGCCTTTGGCCAGCCGTTGCATGATTTCCCCGGCCTGACGGCCAGCGTCTGCAATCTGCGTCCGGAAAGTCGCGGTACAGTGGAGATCGCCTCAAACGATCCGCATCAGGCGCCAAAGATCGCGCCGAATTACCTGTCGACCGAAGGCGACCGGCAAGTGGCCGTTGCGGCAATTCGCCAGGCGCGCGCCATCATGGCGCAACCGGCAATGCGGGACTATGCGCCCAGTGAGATGAAACCTGGCGGAGTGTCAGATGAAATGGCCGATCTGGTTCAGGCCGCAGGAGAGGTTGGAACGACGATTTTCCACCCCACCTGCACCGTGCATATGGGCGCAGAAGACAGTGCGCCGCTGGATGCCCAGTTGCGGCTGCGTGGGGTCCGGGGTTTACGGGTGGCTGATGCCAGCGTGATGCCGACGATCACCAGTGGTAACACCAATGCGCCGACAATTATGATTGCAGAGAAAGGCGCAGAGATGATTTTGGCGGCAGCCAGAGCATAATTCAGCTGAGGTGGTCGCAGGCCATGTGATTGCTCTTGCGCCCCGCCGCGAAATTCGATTCCCTATGGGCACTGACTGCCAAGGGGCGCTCTGGGCTCAATCGCCAAAGGCGTCGCAGTACAAAGGATCACTTGGGGGGCGATACGCCTGAAAGTGACAGTCCTGAAAGTGACATTAAAGGATTACACCGGCCTGATATACTGGCCTGATAGTGAGATCCAGAACGACTGAATATTGATGAAGGAATGCCCCTGTGACCAGCGATACCCATCCCGACTCCTTTGATTGGCTTGAAGCCGAGCTTCAGGACACGCTGGACGAGGATATCGAGATTGAATTTGCCGAACCGATGCTGTCGATGGAGTTGCGCAAGATCTATCGCGAACAGCACCCGGAGATGCTGGACCGTCAGGTCTATTTTCGCAACCTGCTTCGCCTGCAGGCTGAATTGATCAAACTGCAGGACTGGGTGGTGGAAACGGGCGCCAAGGTCCTGGTGATCATGGAAGGGCGCGACAGTGCCGGTAAAGGTGGCGTGATCAAGCGGATCACCCAGCGCCTGAACCCCCGGGTTGCCCGGGTGGTGGCCCTGCCTGCACCAAGTCGGCGCGAGCAAAGCCAGTGGTATTTCCAGCGTTACGTGCCCTATCTGCCCTCAGCGGGTGAAATCGTGCTGTTTGACCGCTCCTGGTACAACCGGGCCGGGGTCGAACGGGTTATGGGCTTTGCCGATGACGACCAGGTGGAGAATTTTTTCCGCGATGTGCCAGAATTCGAAAGGATGCTGGTGCGGTCAAACACCATTGTGCTGAAATATTGGTTCTCAATCACGGATGAGGAGCAGCAGCTGCGATTCATGATGCGAATCCATGATCCAATGAAGCAATGGAAACTGTCACCAATGGATCTGGAAAGCCGTATTCGCTGGGAGCAGTATACCAAAGCCAAAGAAGAGATGTTTGAGCGTACGAATATCCCTGAAGCCCCTTGGTATATCGTTGAAGGCAACGACAAAAAACGCGAGCGGCTGAACTGCATTGAGCATTTGCTGAGCAAGATCCCTTATCAGGAAACCGGCAGTGACAAAGTGTCTTTGCCGGATCGCGAATATAACCCGGATTATGAGCGCCGGGTGCTACCTGATGAGCTCTATGTGCCCAAAATATACTGATCCAAGAAAGGGCAGAAGGGGAGGCTCCCGCCAACCATGCGGCCTTCTGACGAAGACCGCGGGCTGTTGGGCCCGGCGCTGAGCCTGCGGCTCAGCGCGGTTGTGTACTATTCAGAGCTTTCGATATTGTTCAGGAAACGCTGCAGGTAAGCGGTGAATTCCTGGACCTCGCGTTGAGAAAACCCCTCAAGCAGATCCCTTTGGCGTTCCAGTGCACGCGGCAGCAGTTTGGCATGCAGGGCGTGACCCGCATCGGTGAGCTGCCAGGATTTGCGCCGCTCGTCGCCGCCCAGGGCCTCTGATGTCGCGAGCCCCGCTGTTTGGAGCCGTTGCAGAGAGCGGCTGACAGCGGCCTTGTCAATTCCGGTCACGCGGGCGGCCTGGCCAACCGAAGCGCCGGGCTCGCGAGTCAACAGAACCAGCATCCGCCAATCCATCACCCCGATACCAAACTCCGCCTGATAGGCGCGTGTGGCCTCACGGGTGAGGCGATTGCCGGCAAAGGTGACCAGCACCACTGGACTGCGGTTGTAACTAAGGGTGGGGGCCGCAGGCGCCTGAGGGCTGCCATCAGGTGACACCAGAAAAAGACTGTCGGGAAGGTCGGGGGTATCTGTCATGAAGCTAGGGTAAGTGAATGTTGTTGACAGATCAACACGCGTAGCCTCCACTGGTCTTGATGCATAGGTGCGGAGATCGACATGCCATCCGGAACAGCCCCATCTGGTACAGCTTATGATATTGATCTTGAACGGTTCTGGCGCGACCCCTATCCGGACCTTGCAGCAATGCGCGCCCTGGCGCCAGTTGTCTATGTCCCGCAATTGCAGGCCTATCTGATCACCAGACGAGACGATATCTTTCGTGAGGAAAAACGAATTGAGGTGTTTTCTTCGGCGCAGCCGGAGGGGTTGATGACCCGTCTGATGGGCGAAAACATGATGCGCAAAGATGGAGACGCGCATATGGCAGAGCGCCGGGTGATTTTTCCCACCGTGTCGCCAAAGACGGTCAAAAACCGCTGGCTGGCGCAGTTTCGCGCGGCAACGAATGAGATCCTTTCAGAATTGGCTCCCCGTGGGCATTGCGACCTGGTGCGAGACTACGCCATGCCGGTTTCCGCCGAGGCGCTGAAACTGGTGACCGGGCTCAGCGATATGACGGCGGTGGAGATGGACCGGGCCAGCCAAGATATGATCGACGGCTGTGCAAACTACGCAGGCGACCCGGAGGTGGAGCGCAGATGCAACGTCAGCACCGCGATGATCGATGCGTTTATCACCCGGAAACTGGCTGAACCGTTGGATCCAGAGGATGTTTCGCTGATTGCCGTACAGCATCGCGCCGGGCTGTCGCAGACGCAATTGCGGGCGAATGTAAAACTGGCGATTTCTGGTGGGCAGAACGAGCCGCGGGATGCGATTGCCGGAACCGCTTGGGCGCTTTTGGGCCACCCGGAGCAGCTTGCTCTGGTTCAGTCTGGGCACGCCAGCTGGTTGCAGGCCTTTGAGGAATTTGCCCGCTGGATGTCACCGATTGGTATGTCACCGCGCCAGGTGGCGCAGCCCCATGAGCTGCATGGAGTGGCTTTGCATCCCGGAGACAGGGTGTTTTTGATGTTCGGGTCCGGCAATCGGGATGAACGTGTTTTTGCGCATCCTGACCAGTTTGATCTGCAGCAGGACAATCGCGCCGCGATTTCTTTTGGGGCTGGTCCGCATTTCTGCGCCGGGGCCTGGATATCCAAAGCGCTGATCGCTGAGGTGGCCTTGCCACTGCTGTTTGACCGGGTCTCTGATCTACGCCTGACTGGGCCAGTTCAGTTGGGGGGCTGGGCATTTCGCGGGCCACTTTCGGTGCCCGTTGCATGGCAGGCCTAGTCGTTTTCCTGACCGCAGTCCTGATCGGATGTGGAACCCGGGATCTGAAGTCGGAGTGACGGGAGGTGAATGGCAAGGGGAGTGGATCACAGGGAAGCCAGCGGACGAAAAATAAGGCCCCGAGGTGGCAGTAGCCTTGAGCGCAGGGGGTTAAGGCGCGCGTCACGACAACTTGGGGGGGACGCTATGCCACCCCGGGGAAGAGCCGGGTGTTCCAGGTCCGGCTGCAGGAACATGGGCGGGGAAACCCTGAGGTATCGCCCAATAGGATCAACCTAGACGAGTCCGGTGGAGGAATGCACGTTAAAGTTTAGTCTTCGGTGATTTTTCGCCTATGAGCCGGGTTTTTGACGGCGGAATTCTTCCTGCGCCCAGGGTCGTAAGGCGGACTTTGAAGTGATGACAGGAGTATGGCAGGGGAGCGGAGCTGCAAGTCAGAGCAGGAATGTGGCGCAAAAACGAGGCCGCAAACACGAGGCCCAGGACGAAAACGGAGCCTGAAAAATGACAAACCCCCGAGCCATGGCGCGGGGGTCATCAACTTGTGTCCAGATAAAGACTGGAAGCCAAAAAGGCGGAACAAAGGAGCTTAGAGCATACCTTCGCGCTGTGCTTTTTTACGCGCCAGTTTACGGGCACGACGAATCGCTTCAGCTTTCTCGCGCGCTTTTTTCTCGGACGGTTTCTCGAAATGTTGCTTGAGCTTCATTTCGCGGAAGACGCCTTCACGCTGCAGCTTTTTCTTCAGAGCGCGGAGCGCCTGATCGACATTGTTGTCACGAACACTAACCTGCATGTGGTTTTCACCACCTTTCTAGATAGAGTTGCAAGGATTTGCAGGAAGCCGCCATATAGCAAAGGCTCTCGACCTTGTCCAGTACTGTGATATCTGGGGGCATAGGCCCATATTGGCAATGATGGCGCAGCCGTTTCATATTCTTACCGGGAGACAGCAGATGAACAGTCAGGACCAGCAGGCACAGCAGACGGCAGCGGTCGATCCGGTCGATCTGCTGCTGGATGCAGCTTTGATGCATGTAGTCTTTGATGGTTGGTCAGAGGCGACCTTTGAGGCCGCCGTCAGCGAAAGCGGATTGGAACCGACACTGGCGCGGGCTCTGTGTCCGCGTGGCGCCACCGACCTGGCGCTGGCCTATCACCGGCGGGGTGATCAGATGATGCTGGCGCGCCTGGCCGATGAAGACCTCTCTGGCCTGCGGTTTCGCGACAAGATCGCCGCCATGGTCCGGTTCCGGCTCGAGGCTTCCGAGGACAAGGAGGCGGTGCGCCGCGGCGTGACCCTTTTTGCCATGCCACAACATGCAGCCGAAGGGGTCAAGGCGATCTGGGGCACCTGTGACGCCATCTGGACGGCGCTGGGTGACACATCAGACGATCTGAACTGGTACAGCAAGCGCGCCACTTTGTCGGGAGTCTATTCTTCGACCGTCTTGTACTGGCTGGGGGATGACAGCCCGGGTCATCAGGCCACCTGGGAGTTCCTGGACCGACGCATCGACAATGTGATGCAGTTCGAAAAGGTAAAGGCAGGCCTGCGCAAGAATCCTTTGCTGAAACCACTGCTGGCAGGTCCGGAATGGCTATCAAGCCAGATCAAGCGCCCCGCAGAACGTGATGATCTGCCGGGGCGACACCGCAACGGTTGATATCTGGATCTGACGGCACGGCATAGCAACGCACCTCGCGTCTGACCGCTCAATTCCTGCTGGGCTTTAGTGGCAAGACAGATCAAAGTTGCGCCCAAACAATTATGTTCAGCGCTGACAGATAAATCTGATCAGCTAGAGAAGGATCTCCTGCATGAGCGATATGATGCGTGCTATTGAAATCTCCAAACCCGGTGGTCCCGAGGTTCTGACCCTGACACAGCGCCCGGTGCCACAAGCGTCCCATGGGCAGGTGGTGCTCAAGGTGGCCTATGCCGGGGTCAACCGACCCGATGCATTGCAGCGGGCCGGGGCCTATAATCCGCCCCCCGGTGCCAGTGATCTGCCCGGGCTGGAGGCTTCGGGAGAGGTTGTTGCCGTCGGCGCTGGTGTCGTGGGGCTTGAGCTCGGCGATCGCGTCTGTGCCTTGCTGCCGGGCGGCGGCTATGCCGAATTCGTCGCAACGCCTGCGACCCATTGCCTGCCGATCCCCGATGGGATGAGCCTGAAACAGGCGGCTTGCCTGCCGGAAACCTGCTTTACCGTCTGGTCCAATGTTTTCACCCGTGGCGGGCTTCAGGCTGGTGAACGGTTCTTGGTGCATGGTGGCTCGTCCGGGATTGGCACAACAGCAATCCAGCTGGCATCAGCGCTGGGCGCGCGGGTTTTTACAACTGCCGGCTCGGATGAGAAATGCCAGGCCTGTCTCGATCTCGGCGCTGAACGCGCGATCAACTACCGGACCGAGGATTTTGTCGAGGTGCTACGCGCCGAAGGCGGTGCAGATCTGATCCTCGACATGGTGGGGGGTGACTATATTCCGCGCAATATCAAGACTCTCGCGGATGATGGGCGGATGGTTCACATCGCTTTTCTGTCGGGCCCAAAGTCCGAGCTCAACTTTGCTCAGATCATGGCGCGCCGCCTGACGGTGACAGGATCAACCCTGCGCCCGCAAAGCGATCTGGCCAAGGCGCGCATCGCGCAGGATCTGTTTGAGGTGGTCTGGCCGCTGATTGAGGCAGGCAAGCTTGCGCCGGTGATGGACAGCGAATTCGCGCTGGAAGAGGCCGCTGCGGCGCACGCCCGGATGGAAAGCTCGGGCCATATCGGCAAGATCGTTCTGCGTGTTGCAGGCGACTGAGGCTAGGCAGGTCGCGCAAGCGATTTTATAAAAGACTGTGGCGCGTCCTTGTGAAAGGGCCGCGCCACAGATCAGGGCTGCCAGAGGGCTGCGCGCCTAACTGACGATTGATTCTTCACCTCACTGGCGTGAAATGGGCATCTTTGAGGGTGCAGTCCCTGATCACGTCCCGCCCGCAGGGCACGGGCTGCATGTCTTTGGACAGGCACAGACGCACCTCCTGGATATGATGATCACGGCAGATCACCGTCACGCTGTCTTTTTCAAAATTCGGGTTGGCTTGCAAAAACGCCTGTTCCACCAATGTGGCGGGCAAGGTCACAGGGCGCTGCAACTTGCGAAAGATCTTTGGTCGGTTGACGCTTTCATAGGTGCTGCGGGACAGATCAAGATAGCGCGCTGCACTCAGGCCGGTACAGGTGCCGTGTTTCTTCCATTGATGCCACGCGAGACCAGGAGATCCCATGATATCAGCCATTTCAGCGGTTTCACTGCGCCGGGGTGGGGCCTCGGGGGTGTTGCAATAGCTGGGCCAGCCACGATGGAACTGTGGCCAAAGCCCATGCAGCGTCCAGCCGTGGTCATGGCGTGGATGGCATTGATCCGACCCTTTGGCATCGCCTTCGATCTCGCACCAGTTGGGCGACCAGCTGAGCGCCAGAACGTAATAGTCAAACTCCCCGGCTTTCTCGCCATCCGCCCAGAGGGCAGAGGTGGAAAATCCGACAAAAGCCAAAATAGCTGCGAACAAGAACCTGCGCATCGCCTCTTTCCTTATGAAAACAGCGCGACTATATAGGACTGAAGTTCCCCGACAATGGAAACCGACCCCAAATCACCGGGGCAGCCTAATTCAGGCGACGGGAAAGTTGTATTTCGGGGCCGGACGCAGTTTAGGAGATGAACACATGGCAAAACCATTGATGGCCAAAGCGACCGCCGTGTGGCTGGTGGACAATACAACGATCAGCTTCAAGCAGATCGCGGATTTCGTCGGCATGCACGAGCTGGAAATTCAGGGCATTGCGGATGGCGATGTGGCCACCGGTGTCAAAGGCTTTGACCCGGTTGCCAACAATCAGCTGACCCAGGAAGAGATCGATCAGGCCGAAGCCAGCCCGCTGTACAAGCTGAAGTTGAAGTTCAACGCAGCCGCCGCAGGTGAGGAAAAGCGCCGTGGCCCGCGTTACACGCCGCTGTCCAAACGACAGGATCGCCCCAACTCGATCCTCTGGCTGGTGAAATTCCACCCTGAATTGTCGGATGGTCAGATCGCCAAACTGGTCGGCACCACAAAGCCAACCATCCAGTCGATCCGCGAGCGCACCCACTGGAACATCTCGAACATGCAGCCGATCGATCCGGTTGCACTGGGCCTGTGTAAACAGTCCGAGCTTGATTCGATTGTTCAGAAGGCTGCCGCCAAAAAAGCCGCCGAAGGCGGTGTCATGAGCGATGATGAGCGCCGTAAACTGGTCTCGACCGAGCAGTCTCTGGGCATGGATAGTGAGCCCAAGATTCCCTCGGCGATCGAAGGTCTGGAGAGCTTTACCCTGGGTGGTGGCCACGACGAACGCCCAGCCCATGAGCCGGTTGTCGATGCTGACAGCTTCTTCAACCTTCCCGACGCGACAGAGGACGATGAGGATGAAGACAACGGTGATGATCCCCGTTTCTGATCTCGCAGTTTTTTGAGACAGTGATTTGAACAAAGCCCCGGCGCGTCAGCGCCGGGGCTTTTCGTTTCTGCACAGGGCCTCCTGAAAAGGGCGACTATTGGGCCGGATCCTCCACGACATCGTCCACGGTCGTGACAATCTCGCGGAAAAAGTCGAGCTTTGCGTCTTCTTCATGCGACAGGATAAAGGTCACGCTTTGGCACATGTTCTGGCGCACGGCGTAAAAGAACTGCTGTTCAAACCGGGTGAGGTGCCAGTTGTTTCCCAGCGCAAGACTGTCGATCCCAATCGCTGCGGTCCCTTTGGGAAAGACCTCGACCCCAAGACGGGAAATGACCTCGACCAGGGCGTTGAGAGAGGTCGCCGCCTGCCAGGAAACGTCAGTCTCGTCTCTGTAGTGTTCGATGCGGAAGTTTATTTCGGGTGAGATGTCATCAAACAGGCTGGCGTCGCCTGCGATGAATTTCTCCAGCACACGCCTGATGGCGATTTGGGTGGTTTCGGGCACGGAATCAAACATCTTTGACCTTTCTGCGATGTGATGTGCGGCCAGAATGCGCTGTTGTTTTGATATTTAATATTCCTATGCTGCCTATATCATGCATAGGTACTGCTTATGTATGATGCACAGACCTTGCGATATTTCCTGACCGCCTTTGAGGTGGGATCCTTCACCCGCGCCGCAGAGGCGCTTGGTGTCACCCAGCCCTCTGTTTCGGCGGCGATCCTGAAACTGGAGGCGCGCTACGACGGGCGCTTGTTCGAGCGCAGCCGCCAGGGGCTGAAACCAACCCGCAAGGGGCAGGAACTGTATGTTCAGCTGGCACCAGTGCTGGCACAGTTGGACCGGATCGAAGGGCGCATGCTGCAAAAGGCCCCTGAGGTTCTGCGCATCTTTTGTCAGCCCGATATTCTGTTGGCGCCTTATGCGGCCGCTCTGCAGGCCCTGCAGCGAGCGAGGTGGGATCTGTCCTTGCAGTTTTGCGATGCCGCTGATCAGTCTGATATCGCCTTTGTTTCGGAAGAATGCCTGCCGCCGCGTTTCCGCTTTTTTCCAACAAGGCGCGAAACCTATGGGCTGGCTGTTCCGCAGCAGCACGCCTTTGCTCTGCAGGAGGAGATCTTTCCTGAGAGGCTAACGCAGGAACCACTGATTGGTCGGCCCTATTGTCCCAATGCGGACCTGTTTCTGAGAAATATGGCTGAGCAGGCAGGACGGGCCGATCAGGCAGAACTGGAAGTTCGCGAACGGTTTGCCCCGGTGGCGGACGCGGTGCATGATCATCAGGTACTGGATTTGGTACGGGCGGGTGTGGGTATCGCACTGGTGCCAAAAGACCATGTTGCCGGGGTGACTGGAATAAAGTTTGTCAGGCTGGCTGGTCAGACCCCTCAGCGCCAGATCGGAGTGGCTGTGCGCAAAAGCGCCCATGCCCATGGTCTGGCTCAAGATCTGGTGCAGGCGCTGATATCGGCATTGCCGCAACAGCCAGATGCGTCATAGGGGCTTGCGGGCCCTGAGGGCTGCGGTGATGGTGCCATCATCCAGATAGTCCAGCTCGCCGCCAATCGGGACGCCCTGCGCCAGCGAGGTCAGTCGGACCTGACTTTCGAGCTGATCGGCGATGTAATGGGCGGTGGTCTGGCCGTCGATGGTGGCATTCAGGGCGAGAATTACCTCCTGCACGGACTCGCTGGCGACCCGGTCAACCAGTCGCGGGATGTGCAGATCCTCGGGGCCGACTGCATCCAACGCTGACAGGGTGCCGCCCAGCACATGATAGCGCCCTTTGAAAACCGCAGCCCGCTCCATCGCCCAAAGATCTGAAACCGTCTCGACGACACAGATTTCGCCATTGGCGCGGCGCTCGTCGGTGCAGATACCACAGATGTCGCTGGTGCCGACATTGCCGCAGTTCAGGCACTCGCGTGCGGTGGCTGCCACCTCGCTCATACAATCCGCCAGTGGTGTCAGCAGCAGTGCGCGCTTGCGGATGAGATGCAGCACCGCCCGTCGGGCAGAGCGCGGCCCCATGCCCGGCAGTTTTGCCATCAGAGCAATCAGGTGTTCAATGTCGCTGGTGCTGTCGTCGGTCATGATCTGGTCCTTTGCGCCAATCTGCGGCGCCAGTCTGCAGTGCCAATCTGCGGTGCCTGTGCATATAGGCCCAAGGGGGCAGGGAGTGGCAAGAGCCATCCTTTTCCCCAGCGCCCTGTTTTATACCTGCCCTCTTGTTCAAACTGGCCCGGCCATGCAAACGCTGTCTTGGTATCCTAGCGCTGAGTATAGCCATTGGCGCGGTAGCGCTATTCGCCTGGCCACAACATTGATGGCGGTGCCCATTTTGGTGGGCGGTGCTTTTGTGCATCGTCTGTTCGCCGATTTCGGGGTTTGTGGATTGCCCCTTGAAAACAGGCGCGTCACCTCGCATATAGGGGGCGCTAACGTTTTTCTTTTTCGGCCAGCTGTCTTCCGTTACCGGTGTTCAGTCTTTCGATCCAGACCTACCACGCCGGGCTGCCGCACCAACGCGGGCAGCAATTTTTTAGGAGACTACGGATATGGCTTCAGGCACCGTAAAATGGTTTAACTCAACCAAAGGCTTCGGCTTCATTGCACCCGACGGCGGCAGCAAAGATGTATTTGTTCACATTTCTGCTGTTGAGCGTTCCGGTCTGACCGGTCTGGCCGACAACCAAAAAGTGACCTTCGACATCGAACCCGGCCGTGACGGTCGTGAGTCCGCTGTGAACCTCGAGCTGGCATAAGCCACTTCGGTTCAAAGGTTTTTAAGCGCGGTCCCTGGCAACAGGGGCCGCGTTTTTCATTTTTCAGCCAGTCTTTCCATCCTGTATTTTGCAGCCAGAAATTTGCCTGACCTTGTGTCTGAAATGGGCAAATGAAAAAGGCGACCCCGAAGAGCCGCCTTTGATCCGATCTGCGCGTCTATGCAGTTTAGAACGCCAGTTTAGAAGGGCAGTTTGATGTCCTTGGGCAGGCCCATGCTCTCGGTGAGACGGGTCATCTCTTCCTGCGCCTTTTCGGTAGCCTTGGCCTGGGCATCCTTGATCGCCGCCAGAATCAGGTCCTCTACAACTTCCTTGTCGTCGCCGGAAAAGATCGAAGGATCAATGTCGAGCCCCTTGAGCTCGCCTTTGGCCGAGGCCGTTGCCTTGACCAGGCCGGCCCCTGCTTCGCCGGTGACCATGACATTGTGCAACTCTTCCTGCATCTCTGCCATTTTGGTCTGCAGTTCCTGTGCCGATTTCATCATCTTGGCCATATCGCCAAGACCACCGAGGCCTTTGAGCATTGGATCTCTCCTAAAAGTTCTGTTGGTCCCTAAATACGAAGCAAGGCCTGTCTGCACAAGGGGCAGCACCGGCTCTAGGCCTTGTGTTGTTGGGGGGAGGTGCGAAACCGGTCGCGATAGGCGCCGGGGGTCAGGCCAGTGACAGATTTGAACGCGCGTGAAAACGCAGGCAGATCAGTGTAGCCGACCGCAAAGGAGATCTCAGCCACTGTGGCGTTGCTTTGCTCCAGTCGGTTGCGGGCCTTCTCAATACGCAGGCTTTGCAGGTAAGCGGCCGGAGTATAGCCGGTGGCGCGATCAAAATGACGGGTGAAACTGCGCAGGCTCATCCTCGCAATCTTTGCCAGATCGGCACTGACCAGAGGCTTGGCAAGATGCTGTTCCATGTGGCGCTGGGCGCTAAGAATGCCGCTGTTGCCATGAGCGCGATTGGGCCGAAAACTGGAATAGTGCCGCTGTGCCCGCCCTGCAGGGTCGACCAGTAGATGCCGTGACAACTTGGAGACAATGCTTGGCCCGTACCAACGCCCGGAGAGGTGCAATCCCAGGTCCAGCCAAGCCATCAACCCGCCTGCGGTGATAACGTCGTGATCGTCGATCAGGATTTCTTCGGCCTTTAGGTCCACCTGCGGAAAATGCGTTTGAAACTCCTGTTCCAGTGCCCAGTGGGTGGTGGCAGGGCGGCCTTGCAACAGGCCAGCAGCCCCAAGCCAAAAAGCGCCGGCACAGACCGAGCAGGCCAGCGCCCCAGCGCTGTGTTGATCCTTGGCCCATAGGGCAAGCCTGTCTTGGGCGGTGCCACGGTCCTGTTCCAAAGAGGGTGGAAAAACAAAAGCCGTGAAATTCGTGTTGGGCAGGTTTTCGGCACTCACCAGGGTGATCTGCGGCCCGGAAACGTCGCAGGCTAGGCGTGGGATCAGGGAAAACAGATCGGCCAGCCCCCAGAGTGCAGATTTCTGCACGCCGGGATAGTCAACAAGCGCGAGAGAGAGGTTTGGCAGTTTCTGCATAATTATTGTCGTACACGCCAATTTGTATTGCGGTCAAGAACTGGCATCACACTGTCATCGATACCAAAAGGAGGCTCAAGATGAGCAAGACTGCATTGCTGCTGGTGGATATTCAGAATGACTACTTTCCGGGCGGAGAATGGGAGCTGCACCAGATGGATCAGGCGGCACTGAATGCGGCTTCCCTGCTTGCCGGCGCGCGGGGGGGCGGCCAGATGGTGGTGCATATCCGCCATGAAAATCCCACGGCTGAAGCGCCGTTTTTTCGACCCGGCAGCACCGGGGCCGAGATTCACGATGCTGTTGCGCCGACCACAGGCGAAGTGGTTCTGACCAAAGCGCGCCCCAATAGTTTTCTCGACACTGGCCTGCTTGAGCTTTTGCAGGGGGCGGGGATTGAAGCGGTTATCATCTGTGGTGCCATGAGCCAGATGTGCGTTGATGCCACCACACGGGCTGCCCGTGACTTTGGCTTTGAGGTGACAGTGGCCGAAGATGCCTGTGCCGCGCGGGCGATGTCGTTTGGTGGGGTTGAGATCAGTGCCGAGCAGGTGCATGCGGCCTTCATGGCACCGCTGGCCATGGGCTACGCCAATGTGGTTGCGACAGCCGAGATTCTGAAAGCCTGAGATTTCAGATAAAGACAGGCCCAGCTCTGCTTTGACAGCAGGGCTGGGCCTGAAGCTATTCTTTCGTGGCCTGGGTACCCCGTGTCTGGATTGGCTATTTCTTGTCCAAAACGGCAGCTACAGCAAGGTCACTCTTCTTCAAAGGGATCCCATTCGTCTTCGACCTCTGGCAGCGCCTCGGCCTCGACTTCGGCGGCCAGTTCTTCGGCGGTGCGGATGCGGGTGATCTTGGCCTTGGGAAAACTTTCCAGCACAGCCTGCACCAGCGGATGTTCCGAGGCCTTGGCGCGCAGGGCGTTTTCGGCGGCATTTTCCCGCTCGGTGATGGTTTCGCCACCGCCTTCGTTTTCAAGCGAGATGATCCAGCGGGCCTGGGTCCAGTTCTGCAGCTGCTGCCCCAATCGCGCGGCCAGATCTTTTGGCGCGTCCTGGGTAGGCTGGATGGTGATCCGACCCGGCTGATAGGCCACAAGGCGCAGATAGGTTTTCACATATTCCAGCAGCAACCCGTCACGTTTGAGGCGGATGAAATCGACCACATGTTCAAAAGTGGGATAGCGTGCCAGGGCCTGAACCGTCTCGGGTGCCAGTGCCGCCGAGGTGCCACTGCCGCCCTGCGCAACTGGTGCACCGTAAGCTGCGCCACCGGATGCGCCGGGTGCGCCGGATGCCATGGGCGCTCCGGGCCCAGCTCCGCCGCCCATAGTCTGCATCGCGCCCTGACCACCCTGACCACCTTGACCAGTCGGCCCGGCGCCATAGCCTCCGCCCCCCATGGGGGCGCCACCGGGACCACCAGTGGGGGGTGGTGTGTCCTGCAGTTTGCGGATCAATTCTTCGGGGCTGGGCAAGTCGGCCACGTGGGTCAGGCGGATCACCGCCATCTCAGCCGCCATCATCGCATTTGGTGCGGCGGCAACCTCTTCCAGCGCTTTCAGCAGCATCTGCCACATGCGTGTCAGCACCCGCATCGGCAGGGCTTCGGCCATTTTCTGGCCGCGGGCGCGTTCATCCGGGCTGATGGTGGGGTCATCGGCGGCATCAGGCGTGATTTTGACCACCGAAACCCAATGGGTGATCTCGGCCAGATCGCGCAGAACGGCCAGCGGATCAGCGCCTTCGGCATATTGCGCGCCAAGTTCGGTTAATGCTGCCGCCGCATCACCGCGCAGGATCATATCCATCAGGTCCAGAACGCGGCCCCGGTCGGCCAGCCCCAGCATGGCCCGGACCTGATCTGCTGTGGTTTCACCGGCGCCGTGGGAGATGGCCTGATCCAGAAGGGAGGTGGCATCGCGGGCTGAGCCTTCGGCGGCGCGGGTGATCAGCGCCAGCGCGTCTTCGTTGATCTCAGCCCCTTCGGCGCCAGCGATCTTGCGCATCAGCGCGATCATCACTTCGGGCTCAATCCGGCGCAGATCAAAGCGCTGACAGCGCGACAGGACGGTGACGGGAACCTTGCGAATTTCGGTGGTGGCAAAGATGAATTTGACGTGGGCCGGTGGCTCTTCCAGTGTTTTCAACAGCGCGTTGAACGCACTGGTGGAGAGCATGTGCACCTCATCGATGATGTAGATCTTGTAGCGAGCCGAGGCGGCACGGTACTGCACCGAATCGATGATTTCGCGAATATCGCCCACACCGGTACGGCTGGCGGCATCCATTTCCATGACATCGACGTGGCGGCCTTCCATGATCGCGGTGCAATGTTCGCATGTGCCGCAGGGCTCGGTGGTGGGCTGCCCCTGGCCGTCAGGGCCGATACAGTTCATCCCTTTGGCGATGATCCGCGCGGTTGTGGTTTTGCCGGTGCCGCGAATGCCGGTCATGATGAAGGCTTGAGCGATGCGATTGGTTTCAAACGCGTTTTTCAGCGTGCGCACCATGGCATCCTGGCCAACGAGATCGGTAAATGTCTCGGGGCGGTATTTGCGCGCCAGGACTTGATAGGCGGTCTGGCTGGTGTCGCTTGTGCTGTCGTTCATGATGTCTCTTGCCGGATTCGAAAGATGCAGGATCGCACCGGAGCAAACTACGCGGGCGGGCGGGGTTCGTCCACAGCTGTTGACCCGCGACGGGCTGTCGGGCCAGAGTTTTGTGGCTGCGTTTTCTGGCTGTTTGTTTTGGCTGGATCTTTGGACCGGCTTGTCTGGTGTGTGCCGTGGCTTTTGGGAGAGATCTGGAATGGATGGAAAAAGCGCTGCGGCATCTGCGACCTCGCTCAGTTTGCACGCTCTCTGTGTTGGAGACGGTATTCTCGCCCTCTGTCCGCTTCCCGGAGCGGGGGGGGATTATGCCGGTGACATGGAGCATATCCATGACTGGCAGCCGGGGCTGGTGATTTCCATGACCACCGAAGTCGAACATGTTGCGGTCGGGGCCCATGATCTGGGGCAAGCCTTTCAGAGCATGGGATGCCGTTGGGTACATGTGCCGGTGCCGGATTTTGCAGCCCCGACAGAGACGATGCTGCAAAGCTGGCCCGAGATCAGCGCCATGGCGCGCCAGACCCTTGCGGGGGGTGGCCGGGTTCTAATCCATTGCCGAGGCGGCTGTGGGCGCTCTGGCATGGTGGTGCTGCGGTTGATGATTGAGGCGGGTGAATACCCCGCCAAAGCCCTGATCAGGTTGCGCAAGGTCCGGCCCTGCGCGGTGGAAACCGAGGCGCAAATGCAGTGGGCGACTGAACCTGAGGCGGATCAGGCGCCCTAGTCCGGGGCTGCATCCGGGGCTGCCAGCAGCCCCATCAGAGGTTTCGCAAACCTGCCTCTAATATGGCAGGGCCTGTTGGAGTGCTGTGGCGGCACTATGTGCAGGCTTGGGCAGCGCTTCCCCCAGAGCGCAGGGGTAGGTGGCCGTCTGTCCGGCCGGAAAACCTGTTGATCTTGGCGACAGCAGGGCGTCGGCAAATTGATCCAGCTTTCGGCGATCGGCCTCGGCGCTCACGTCGCAAAATACCCGGATGCGGTCATGAGTGGCGAAAAATCGCGCCGGACACTGTCGGGAACAGCCGTCCAGGATGCTTTCTCCGCAGATTTCGAAGTCCTCTTGGGTCACCGGGCGGGCTTTGTCGAGCGCGCCTGCAAGGGCACGCAGCATCCGCGTCATCGCCGGGCAGGGGCCGCCGATATGCCTGCAGGTGGTTTCCGAGAAATGATGGGTCTGATCGGTCTTAGTCATGATGCGCCCTCCGCGCGGTGACCGGGTATCCATCAGGAGAGGCGGTAACAGGGCTTTTCCCAAAAGACCCATCACACGCACCCGCCCCGGACACCCCGTCCAGTTTCGAGTTTCCATGTGATGGCAGGTCTCCTGACTCGCGGGTCGTCGCAGCTCCGGTCCTTCCCAGCCAGGGGCGTCCAAAGGAGCGCGTCTGGCCAGTGGTTCATCCGGGGTGCTCGCCGCCTACAGTTGCGGGGGCAGTCACGGAGTTGACCTGAACAAACCTGTCAGATCGCACCGCGTTCCCTTTTCATCCCGTCCACACAGGATTGTGTGTCACGGGAACCATCCCCCTAGCGCTAGCGGGTACGGGGATGAGTCGTCAATGCGTTTTCGGAAACGAGGCCTAGTAACGCAAGGCCTAGTAACGCAAGGCCCAGTAACGAGCCCCAGTGTTCAGGCTGAGTATACAGCTTCGGTGCTCAGGCGCTGCTTTTCAACCGGTCTTCGGTCAACTTGGCAAATTCAGCGACCCGCAATTTGAACCGTTTGTCAATTTTGCTACGGGCCAGTTTGAAAGACTGCAGGATCAGCCGACCGGACAGGGTCTTGGGTTTGACATCCACTGAAACCGCTATCCGTGTGCGCCGTGGCGACAGCGCAAGCAGCTCGATCTGGCTGTCGCCTTTGAGGCCATCGCTTTCACCGCTCAGCCCGATCAGCGTCACAGGATCATAATCAGAGAGCTGCAGCTGCATCCGGCGGGCCTTGCCCCGAAAATTTACCCGTACATCCCATGTCAGGCCCAGCTCCGGTGTGGTCTGATCTCCAAGGCGCTGAACCTCGATGCCACGACGAATGGCAGAGCGTTCAAAGCTCGCAAAATCCGAAATCGCTTCAAACACCTCGGTGATGGGGGCATCGACGTCTTCTTTGCTGGATAGCTTCATGTTTTGTCGCCCGCCTTCTGGTCAGTCTTAGGGAATATTCCTGAAACCTGATATTAGAATAGTCTCCTTAATCCAAGGTGTCCGCAAGCCAGTTTTCCAGCAGGAAATGTGCAATGGCACCCTTGCGGGCAGGTTGCAGAACCGGGTGTTCTCCGGCGAAGGCCGCCATCATGTCTTGGCGGCTGACCCAGATGGCATCTTCGATTTCTTTGGGGTCGATGGTGATCTCGCGACTGCTGGCTTTGCCGCTGCAGCCAAACATCAGCGACATTGGAAATGGCCAGGGCTGGCTTGACAGATACCCGACCTCGGCGACCTTGACGCCGGTTTCTTCAAATACCTCCCGGCGGACAGCTGCCTCAAGGGTTTCGCCGGGTTCGACAAACCCTGCCAAAAGCGAATACATCCCTTCGGGCCAGCCCGGTGAGCGCCCCATCAGTACATCGTCGCCATGGGTGATCAGCATGATGACAACCGGGTCGGTGCGGGGGAAATGCAGTGCTTTGCAATCCGGGCATTTGCGTTGCCAGCCAGCCTGGCTGACTGCGCTTCTACTGCCACAACGAGCGCAGAACTGGTGCGACTGGTGCCAGGAAAGCAAAGCCTTGGCGGTTGCGGCCAGTTCGGCCTCCAGTGGGGTGAGGCGGGCCATCATCAGGCGCAATTCGCAAAACACGTCGCCTGCAGGCAGATCCGGATGCTGCTGCTCGCTGACATCGGCGAAACTGGCCAGTGCCATCTCGTCCAGCGCGTCGGGCTGCCAAGCGCCAAGGTCACAGGCAAACAGCGCGGCGCCGTCGGGGCCGGTTCCCAGAAACAGGGCTGCTTCGCGATGCTTTTCTGCCAGCGCGTGCGTGCTGATGATCCAGGCCAGCCCATCGGGACGGCGCTCTGGATCAGAGCGCTGGCCAAGCACCTTGCCGCGCCAGGTCAGCAGGACCCGCGTGTCAGACGCCGTCCAGAGACCGTGCAGCGCAGTCGGATCTTCTCGCAGCTCAGCCCTGCGATCCAGACCGCCGCCGCCGCCAAATGTTACCTGTTCTGCCCGTTTCATCTGATTGTCTCCGCGCTGGTCACATCAAGGGGTGGGGAGAGCCACGTATTCTTCGGCCCATGGCAAAGTGATGCCCTGACAGACCGGGAAAGACCAGTGCAACCCTGCGACCAAATGTGCATGCCGCAAATAAGTGAGGTGTCTGCGATTTCGTCGCCTTGAAATTGTGGGTGTCGCCGCTAGTTCGTCGATATTGCTGCCACATTTCTCAAACTCGATGAATTTGGTGGCTTTGCAAATCTGTGAAACGCTGTTTCATAGGGGCGACGGTCTGCAGAATGGTGGACCGGGTGAGGCAGGGGATTGGGATAGGCAGTGACAGCCGCAACTTCGGTATCATGACGGAGCGCAGGTCTTCTAACGGTGGTGAAACCGGTCTGTTGCGCATCCTTGCGACGACGGACCTGCATAGCAATTTGCTAAGTCATGACTATTATGCGGACCGGCCCGACCCCGGAGTGGGGCTGTCGCGGGTGGCCACCCTGATCGGTCGCGCCCGCCAAGAGGCGGTTGCCGCAGGCGGGGCAACGGTCCTTCTGGACAATGGAGATGCTTTGCAGGGGGCTCCGATCTGCGAAGGTTTCGTCAACCTGCATCGGGAATTCCTCCAAAGCGACAGTAAGCAGAGTAGTGGCAAGCAGAGTAACACTTGCCAGCCCACCAGCTGCCCCCCCCACAGCCGGGGCGATGGTACACAGATCCATCCGCTGATGACTGCGTTTTCGGTGCTGAAATACGACGCAATCGGCCTTGGCAATCACGACTTCAATTTTGGTCTCTCGGCGCTGGAGCATGTCCTGCAGAGCGCCCCCTGTCCGGTGGTCTGCTCAAATATGCATCCGGTCGTCCCAGAGCGGAACCTGCCCTTTTTGCAACAGGCGATCCTGGAACGGCGACTGAGCAATCTGCCAGAGACACCGGTGCTGCGGATCGGCATTCTTTCGGTATTGCCGCCCCAGACGATGGTCTGGGATGCTCATCTGCTACAGGGCAGGGTACAGGTGCAGGATATGCTGCAGGCGGCGGCGGCGCAGGTGGCGGCGTTGCGGGCGGCGGGCTGCGATTTGATCGTCGCGCTGGCGCATACCGGTCTGGGGGGTGAGGAGGTGGTTCCGGAAATGGAAAATGCGCTGTGCCCGATTGTCGCCACCGCGGGCATCGATGCTGTGATCGGCGGCCATACCCACCTGATCCTGCCAAACCCGGATCACCCCTTTGGCAAACCGGTGGTGATGCCGGGCGCGCATGGCTCGCATCTGGGGCAAATCGATTTGCACCTGCGCCATGGGGTGGATGGCTGGAAGGTCGATACCTGGCAGGCCAGCGCCAAACCGATCTCTCGGCGGGATGCCTGGGGGCGGCTGACACCCGTGGTGAGTGAAGATGCACAAATTGTGCAGGCACTGACGGCGGCGCATGAAGACACCCAGGCCAGAATGAAGGAGCCGGTGGGTCATAGCTGCACACCTTTGCATTCCTATTTCACCTTTTTTGGCGAAGACCGCGGACTGTCCCTGGTCGCCGCAGCACAGATGGCCGCCCTGCGACCGATGCTGACGGGCACAAATGCGGGATCTTTGCCGCTGCTTTCAGCGGTGTCACCCGGAAAATTTGGCGGCCGATCCGGTCCGGAGAACTATACAGATATCGCGGCTGGTGATCTGTGCATGCGCAATGTTGCGGATCTGCAGATCTTTCCTAATGAGCTCTGGCTGGTGATTGTAAGCGGCGCAGAGCTGCTGGACTGGCTGGAGATGTCGGCGGGGCTGTTTAATCAGATTTCTCCGGCCAGCCAGGGCCGCGAATTGGTAAATCAAGATCGCGCTGGGCACAATTTCGACGTACTTTTTGGCCTGGAGTATGAGATCGATCTGGCGCAACCCGCGCGCTTTTCCTCTTCCGGCCTGCTGATCAACCCGCAGGCGCGACGTGTGAAATGGGCCCGCTACAAGGGGCATGACGTGATCAAAGATCAACATTTTGCAGTGGCGACGAGCAGTTATCGGGTCAGTGGCGGCGGCAATTTCAAAATGGTTCAGAACGCCGAGCGGCTGCAATTGCCATCCTTGAAAATCCGTGATGCGATCCGCGACTATGTCGCCGAGCGACTGCCAAAGGATCCTCTGTCCGAGGCAGCCTATCCCTGGCACCTGACAGCTTTGGACGGGGCTGGGGTTTGCGTTTTCATCGGTCCTGCCGCACGGTCCTATCTGGACGAGCTGCCGGAAGGACTGGCAGAGGATCTAGGTGTTACGGCTAGCGGTTTTCTGAAATTGGGACTTAAGCTTTAGAAACTGGCCTGCGCATCGCTCTTGTCATTTTCTCTGCAGCTGCCTATATCGGGATTCGAGAGGTTGGCGCGGGCAGGCGCCTCGCCAACCTGGTCAGATCCGGAAGGAAGCAGCCACAACGAGCCCCGCTTGGGTCGATGTCCAACCTCTCACCTTATTCCCTCCGATATTCAGCGTTGCCCCGACAGTTGGGTTCAATCCCTTCGCCCGCTCGCTTTGCGCCAAATGTAGGCTGAGGCCCGTCGGTTGTCGGTTGACGCCCCGTGTCACGCCCTGTGTTTAGAACAATGCAAACCAGATGCCTGCAAACATCGCAATGCCACCAAAATTGACCCAAATGTGCCAAACCGCATAGCGATAGGGCATGGCCTTGCGGGTATAAAAATAAGTCCCGATGACATAGCAGGCTGCGCCGACGATGATGCACCATAGGGTTTCGACCGGGACCGTTGTCAAATCCGGAAGGGCGCTCATTCCCAGCGCGCCCAGGGCCAGATACGAAGCGGTCGACCAGCGTGTTTTCACGTTCACATGTGTGACTTTGTTCCAGATCGCCAGAGCCGTCAGCCCCCAGCACATCCAAAGCAGTGCAAAGGTCCAGCTGGTGCCTGCCAGCACGAAGAAGGGGGTAAAAGTCCCCGTAATACTCGGATAGATCGCCGCGTGATCAATGCGCCGCAAGACAGTGCGCCGGTCATGCCAAGGCGAGAAGTGATAAAAGCAGGAGGCTAGATTGGAGGCCAGCGCGCAGGCGACGTAGAGCCCGATCGCTAAGACCAGCTTGGTCTCAAGGGTTGCGGTGCTTTTGAAAATCAGGAAGCCGCCAGCGGTCAGCACCAACGCCAAGCCAAAGGCATGCACGACCATGTCTGCATGGCGATGGGACGGTATGGCGCTAGGGTAGGTCACTGCAGTCATGGGCGAACTCTGGCAAAAGACTATCTCGCGATATGTGTGATGCGCCGTAAAGTCCACCGTTCCGATGCGTCAGGTCAGCAAGGGCCAGGTCCGCGCTGTGCGCGGACGTGACAGCGGTTGAAGTTGGGCATTGCCACCAGCAAGCATCGAGACCCGACGGGGGGGTCAGTAGCGGCCGTTGTCGGCCGGGTAGACGCCCAGGATCTCGACGTTGGTGGTGAAATAGTCCAGCTCATCCATGGCGAGTTGCACATTTGCATCATCCGGATGGCCTTCGATATCCGCATAAAACTGTGTCGCGGTGAAGGAGCCATCAACCATGTAGCTCTCCAGCTTGGTCATGTTGATGCCATTGGTGGCAAAGCCGCCCATGCCTTTGTACAGCGCTGCTGGGATGTTGCGGACCTGAAAAACAAAGCTGGTGATCATGCCGTGGGCACCGCGACGGCTGCGGTCGGGTTCACGCGACATGATGAGGAAACGCGTGGTATTGTCACCATGGTCCTCGATCTTGCGTTCCAGCACATCAAGGCCATAAATCTCGCCGGCCAACTCGCTGGCCAGGGCGGCGGTGTGGATATCGCCAGCCTCGGCGACATCGCGCGCGGCGCGGGCGTTATCGGGGCTGACACCGCCGATGATATTGTGTTTACGCAGGAATTCCCCGCATTGCGGCAGCAAAACCAGATGCGATTTGGCCACGCGAATGTCTTCCAGCTTGGCACCGGGCACCGCCAGAAGATTAATGTGCACCCGCACAAAAGCCTCGTCGATGATGTGCAGCCCGCTATGGGGCAGCAGGCGGTGACTGTCGGCAACCCGCCCATAGGTGGAGTTTTCGACCGGCAGCATGGCCTGATCGGCCTCGCCTGCGCGCACAGCCTCGATAACGTCTTCAAAAGTGCGGCAGGGAAGCACCTCCATATCGTGGCGCGCGTTGCGGCAGGCCTCATGGCTGTAGGAGCCCAGCTCCCCCTGAATGGCAATTTTTCCGGTCATCAGTGCGACTTTCCTGCAAAACTTCAGCAAACGGGCATTTCGTCGCGTTGTCTATACCTTGCCACTGACGAGTGGAAGCCTTAGACAACCAGCAGACAGCTAAAACGGACACGCGATTCATGTTTGACACGATGACCCTAACCAAAGCGACTGCAGGCGTCTGCGGATCGTTACTGGTACTTCTTCTGGGCCAGTGGGCCGCGGATGTGCTCTACTCCACAGATGCACACGGTGAGCAATCTTATGTTATTGAAGTAGCAGAAGCAGGCGGCGGTGACGAAGAAGTGGCAGAAGTCAGCTTTGATGAGCTGATGGCCTCAGCAGATCTCGGCAAAGGTGCCAAGGTCTTCAAGAAATGCGCAGCATGCCACAAGATCGAAGAAGGCGTGAATGCCACCGGTCCTTCGCTTTACGGCGTTGTCGGTCGCGCAACAGCCGCCGAAGCGGGCTTTGGCTATTCCGGTGCTTTGACAGCACTGGGCGGCACCTGGTCCACGGCAGAGCTTGATGCCTTCCTGACCAAGCCGTCGGCTTACGCTTCGGGCACCACTATGTCCTTTAATGGTCTGAAAAAGCAAAAGGATCGTGTGAACCTTATTGCTTATCTGGAAAGCCTTGGCGGCTGATCCCGAGATCAGTGACCCAATTTTTGAAAAGGCCGCAGCATCTGTTGCGGCCTTTTTTGCGTTTTGAGAACGCAGCTTGGCAGGTTTCGGCCTGATCACGTTCTTTCGATCAGCCAAAGGCCGGGAACGCTCAATCTCAACTTGAATAGTACCACCTGCGCCCATTAGCTTGGGTCACAGGAATAATCTGGGGATGTTTAACCCCGGACACAGGAGGTTATGGCAGATGACATCCCATCGGGCGGCGCAGCGGCACAAGCAATCCACAGCACAGGCGCGGGTTTTACCACGCGACGGTGGCGCGCGCGGCGCCAATCTGGCGCTGGCCGTTCTGACCTTTGTACTGCTCGCCCTTTTGGCGCTGCCAGTCTGGGCCGAAGACAAAATCATTAAATCGCATGGCTTTGCGGAATTTGGCGCACTGAAATACCCCGAAGGGTTTGCCCATTTCGACTATGTAACCCCGCAGGCCCCCAAGGGCGGCGAGCTGGCAATTTCTGCCGTGGGTACCTTTGACAGCATGAACCCCTATTCGCGCACAGGGCGGGCTGGGGCGCTGTCCTCGGAACAGTTCGAAAGCCTGCTGGTGGAATCTTATGACGAGCCAGGGTCCTTTTACGGACTGGTCGCGCAGAGCCTGGAGTACCCGGAAAGCCAGGACTGGGTGATCTTTAATCTGCGCCCCGAGGCCCGGTTTTCGGATGGCACCCCTGTCACAGCAGAGGATCTGGTGTTTTCTCATAATCTGTTGCTGGACCAGGGGTTGAAATCCTATGGTGACGCGGTGCGCAAACGCATTCCCAAAGCCGAAGTTCTGGGGCCACATCAGGCCAAATTCTATTTCGCTGCGGATGTGTCACGGCGCTCTTTGATTACTCAGGTGGGCAATGTGCCGATCTTCTCCAAGGCCTGGTTTGAGGCAGATCCTGAAAATCGCCGCCTGGATGAGCCACGCCTGGATCCGGGCGTCGGATCTGGCCCCTACGTGCTGGAAACGGTCGATATAAATCAGCGCGTCGCCTATCGCCGCAATCCCGACTACTGGGGCGCGGATCTCAACGTCAATGTCGGGCGGCACAACTACGATTTGATCCGGATTGAATATTTTGGCGATTCTGTTGCTGCGATGGAAGGGTTCAAGGCCGGACTTTATACGCTGCGCAATGAGAATAACTCGAAAAACTGGGCCACGGCCTATGGGTTCGACGCAGTTAAAAATGGAGCGGTGGTCAAAGCGGCTATTCCTGATGGCAATCTTGCGGCCCCTGCTGGATTTATCATGAACCTGCTGCGCCCCAAGCTGCAGGATATTCGTGTGCGCGAGGCGATCCAGCTCGGCTTTAACTTTGAGTGGACCAATGAAAGCCTGCAATATGGTCTGTTCCAGCAACGCCATGCCTTTTGGCAGGATACGGAACTCGAAGCGCGCGGCTTGCCAGAGGGGCGCGAGCTGGAGGTGCTGACCGCGCTGGGCAACCAAATTGATCCCGCGCTACTGACGTCAGAGCCTGTGATGGCACATAGTTCCAAGCCCAAGCGCCCCAATGACCGCCGCAACCTTCGCCGCGCCATGAAACTGCTGGACGAGGCGGGGTGGACTGTTGGTTCAGACGGGTTGCGTCGCAACGCAAAGGGGGACGTTCTGAGCCTGGAATTCCTGCTGGACAACCCGACGACGGCGCGGGTGGTACAGCCTTTCATCGGCAACCTGCAAACCATGGGCATCGACGCCGTGCTCAACCGGGTGGATAATGCGCAGTTTTCCAGTCGGCGCCGCGAAAAAGACTTTGATATGATCTTTGCCGGCTACCCACTGGATCTGGAGCCATCCACCGAATTGCAGCAGTTCTTTGGATCTGAAGCACATGAGTATTCGGTCTTCAACCCGGCGGGGCTGGCGGATCCGGCGGCGGATGTGCTGATCAAGAATATCGTAAATGCCACCAACAAGGATGAACTCTACGCAAACACCCGTGCGCTGGATCGGTTGCTGCGGGCGAAACGGTTCATGGTGCCGGTCTGGTATCTCGATGTGAACTGGGTCGCTTATTGGGACATGTATCGCTACCCCGATGTCCTACCGCCCTATGATCTTGGCCTGCTGGACCTGTGGTGGGTGGATGCTGACCGGGAGGCCGCATTGAAAGCCTCGGGCGCATTGCGGTAAAGACGGATCATGGCAGCCTATATTCTCAGACGCCTTTTGCTGGTGATCCCCACCCTGTTCGGCATCATGGTGGTGAACTTTGCCCTGGTGCAATTTGTCCCCGGCGGCCCGGTTGAGCAGGTCATCGCACAGCTGCAGGGCAGTGGTGATGTGTTCGAAGGCTTTGCCGGTGGCGGTGGCGACGCAGGTGGAGCCAGCGCCATTGAGGCCAACGACAGCTATGCGGGCCGTCAGGGCCTGCCACCCGAGCTGATCGACGAGCTGAAAGAACAGTTCGGCCTCGACAAACCTCCGCTGGAACGCTTTGGCCTGATGCTGTGGAACTACATGCAGTTTGATTTCGGCGAGAGCTATTTTCGCAAGATCGACGTGACCGAACTGGTGCTGGAGAAAATGCCGGTGTCGATCTCACTGGGGCTTTGGTCGACGCTGATTGCCTATATGATCTCGATCCCGATGGGCATTCGCAAAGCACTGCACGATGGCAGCCGGTTCGACACCTGGACCAGCGGCGTGATCATTGCCGCCTATGCGATCCCGTCGTTTTTGTTTGCCATCATGCTGCTGGTGCTTTTTGCCGGTGGCTCCTACTGGCAGATCTTTCCGCTGCGGGGGCTGACCTCGGACAATTGGGACCAGCTGAGCCTGTTCGGCAAGATCGCCGACTATGCCTGGCATATCGCGCTGCCGGTGATTGCTTCGACCATCGGCGCCTTTGCGACGCTGACGCTGCTGACCAAGAACTCGTTTCTGGATGAGATCAAAAAGCAATATGTCATCACCGCCCGCGCCAAAGGGCTGAGCGAGCAGCGCGTGCTTTATGGGCATGTGTTTCGCAATGCCATGCTGATCGTGATTGCCGGCTTTCCCGCCGTTTTCATCGGCATCTTCTTTTCCGGCAGCCTGATCATCGAGACGATTTTTTCGCTGGATGGCCTGGGCCGTCTGGGGTTCGAGGCCGCCGTGGCGCGGGATTATCCGGTGATCTTTGGCACCCTGTTTATCTTTGGTCTGATGAGTCTGGTGGTCGGCATCCTGTCTGACATCATGTATGTGCTGGTCGATCCGCGCATCGACTTTGACAAGCGGGAGGGCTGAGCCATGGCACTATCGCCCCTCAACCAGCGCCGCTGGAACACCTTTCGCCGCAACAAACGGGCCTATTGGTCCATGTGGATCTTTGCGGTGCTGTTTGGCCTGTCGCTGTTTGCCGAATTTCTGGCCAATGACAAACCCATCCTCGTGAGCTATCGCGGTGAAATCTACGCGCCGGTGTTCAAGTTCTATCCCGAAACCACCTTTGGCGGCGATTTCCAGACCGAGGCGATCTATCGCGACCCGGAGGTGGAATGCCTGATCCGATCCGGCGGCATTGAAGACTGTTTTGATGAGCCCGAAGAGATCCTCGAGGATATTGCCGCAGGCGAATATGCGGCGGAAGATTTCTACAAAGGCTGGAGCCTTTGGCCGCTAATCCCCTATTCCTATAACACCTCGGTGGATCGCGCCGGGGCAGCGCCCCTGCCGCCCAATGGACAAAACCTTTTGGGCACCGACGATACCAAGCGCGACGTGCTGGCGCGGGTCATTCACGGCTTCCGCCTGTCGATCCTGTTCACCCTTATGGTCACCGGTGCAGCGACGGTGATCGGTATTCTGGCAGGCGCGGTGCAGGGCTATTTTGGCGGCTGGACCGATTTGGTGTTTCAGCGCTTCATCGAGATCTGGAGCTCGACCCCGCAGCTTTATGTGATCATCATCATGTTCGCTATTTTGGGCCGCAGTTTCTGGCTGCTGGTGGGGCTGATGATCCTGTTTGGCTGGACCTCGCTGGTGGGCGTGGTGCGGGCTGAATTCCTGCGTGCGCGCAATCTGGAATATGTCCGCGCCGCCAAAGCGTTGGGGGTTGGCAACATGACCATCATGTTCCGCCACATGTTGCCCAATGCCATGGTTGCCACGCTGACCATGCTACCCTTCATCGTCACCGGCACCATCAGCACCCTTGCAGGTCTGGATTTTCTTGGCTTTGGCCTGCCGTCCTCGGCCCCCTCATTGGGGGAGCTGACACTGCAGGCGAAACAGAACCTTGAAGCCCCCTGGCTCGCCTTCACCGCCTTTTTCACCTTTGCCCTAATGCTGTCGCTGCTGGTCTTCATCTTTGAAGGGGTGCGCGATGCCTTTGATCCAAGGAAGACCTTTTCATGAGCGCGGTACTTGAGGTGCGTAACCTGTCGGTGTCTTTCCGGCAGGACGGCAAGATCACCAAAGCCGTCAAAGGCGTCTCCTTCTCGGTGGGGCGTGGCGAGACCGTGGCGCTGGTGGGCGAGTCTGGGTCGGGCAAATCCGTCTCGGCGCTTTCCACCGTGTCGTTGCTGGGCGATAGCGCCATCGTAGAGGGCTCTGTCACCTATGACGGGGTTGAAATGGTGGGCGCCGATGAAAAGCACCTGATGCAGGTGCGTGGCAACGACATCAGCTTTATCTTCCAAGAACCGATGACCTCGCTGAACCCACTGCACACTATTGAAAAGCAACTGTCGGAATCACTGGCCCTGCATCAGGGATTGCAGGGCGAGGCGGCGCGCGCGCGCATTCTGGAACTGATGCAAAAGGTCGGCATACGTGACGCCGAAAGCCGCCTTGGCGCCTATCCGCATGAGCTCTCGGGAGGGCAGCGTCAGCGGGTGATGATCGCCATGGCGCTGGCCAATAAGCCCGATGTTCTGATCGCGGATGAACCTACCACGGCGCTGGATGTGACCATTCAGGCGCAGATCCTGGAACTGCTGGCGGATCTGAAGAAAAGCGAAGGCATGGGGCTGCTGTTCATCACCCATGATCTAAACGTGGTGCGCCGCATTGCTGATCGGGTCTGCGTGATGAAGGGCGGCGAGATCGTTGAAGAAGGCCCGGCGGCTGCGGTCTTTGACAACCCGCAGCATCCCTATACGCAAAAACTGCTGGCGGCAGAGCCTTCGGGCAAACCCGCCCCTGTCGCAGCTGATGCGGCCGAGATGATCCGCACGCGCGATCTGAAGGTCTGGTTCCCGATCCAGAAAGGCCTGCTGAAACGCACCGTGGGATACGTGAAGGCGGTGAACCCGACCTCGATATCGGTGCGCGCGGGCGAAACCCTGGGCATTGTTGGCGAAAGCGGATCAGGCAAAACCACAATGGCACTGGCAATCATGCGGCTGATTGCATCCCAGGGCGAGGTGCGGTTCTGCGGTGACGATCTGCGGCAATGGTCCACCAAGGATTTGCGCAGCCTGCGCAAGGATATGCAGATTGTGTTTCAGGATCCCTTTGGCTCTCTCAGTCCGCGGATGACCTGCGCGCAGATCATCGCCGAAGGTCTGGCCATCCACAAGGTGGACCAGCATCGCGCGCCGCGCGAATTGGTCCATGAGGTGATGCTGGAAGTGGGGCTGGATCCCGCAACCATGGATCGCTACCCGCATGAATTCTCTGGCGGTCAACGCCAGCGGATCGCCATTGCCCGCGCCATGGTGCTGCGTCCCAAACTGGTGGTGCTGGACGAGCCAACCTCGGCCCTTGATATGACCGTGCAGGTGCAGATAGTTGAGCTGTTGCGCGACCTGCAGAAACGCTATGGGCTGGCCTATCTGTTCATCAGTCATGATCTCAACGTGGTGCGGGCGATGTCGCATCAGGTGGTGGTGATGAAACAGGGTGACATCGTCGAGGCCGGAGCCGCCGAAGAGCTGTTTGAGCATCCGAAGGAAGGTTATACCCGGACGCTACTTGCGGCAGCGCGCTAGGCAGGCCGGGCCAAGAGGCGGCGAAAGCACTGGTTGAGCAAACAGGCAGGTGGCGCAGTTTAGATGGCGCTGCTATGTCCCGACGAAGCAAGTCCGTAAGCATCGAAACTGCGTGCGATCATCCGGGTTAGCGGCCGGGCGGCATGGGTTATGCTTAGCCCCTCTTGGGTGACTTCGACCATGCCGGGAAATGCCTGTTGAGCCTTGGCAAACAGACCTGGCAACTGGCTGGCAGCATGCGGAAACTGGCGAGTTATCTCGGTGAGTGAAATGCGAAATTCGCACATCAGCATTTCGATCAAACGGGCCCGCAGCTGATCGTCGCCCTGAAAGGCATGGCCGCGCGCGGTTGCCAGATGTCCCTGACGGATCTCTGACATATAGGCGGCGGTGCTGGGGGCGTTCTGGGCATAGCCCTGTGGCAGCCTGGAAATTGCCGAAGCCCCAAGACCGATCAGAACTTCGGCGGGGTCATCTGTATACCCCTGAAAATTGCGCCTGAGCTGCCCGCTGTTGCGTGCCTGCGCCAAACCGTCCTGCGGGCGGGCAAAGTGATCAATGCCGATCTCCTCAAAGCCATCCCACATCAGCAGTGCCTTTGCTGTATCGAACAGCTCAAGCCGGTCTTCGGGTGTGGGCAGGGTTTCGGTGGGGATCATGGTTTGACGCCGTGCCATCCAGGGCACATGGGCATAGCCATAAAGTGCAATCCGATCCGGCGCGAGCGATAGCAGCTGCTCTATGCTTTTGGTGATCCGGGCTTTGGTCTGATGTGGCAGGCCGAAAAGAATATCCGCGCTCAGGTTGCGGACTCCGCCTGTGCGCAACATTTCGACCGTTTCATGGGTGAGCTGGTAGCTTTGAATGCGGCCAATGGCCTGCTGAATGGTGCCGTCAAAATCCTGCACGCCGATACTGGCGCGGTTCATCCCGGCCTGCAGGAAGGCATCGCAGCGCTGCTGGTCAAATTCGTTGGGATCGATTTCCACCGAAAATTCGCCCCCCGGAGCCAAAGGCGCGAGATCGGCAATCGCCCCCGTCAAATCACGAATCATCTCAGGCGGGAGAATGGTTGGCGTACCGCCACCAAAGTGGACCCGCGACAGGCTGACATCTGGTGGCAGATGGGACTTCAACAGGCTAATTTCCTGTTTCAACACATCCAGATAGGCACTGAGGTCCCCATCTGATCGGGTCCCCTGCGTCCGGCAAGCGCAGAACCAGCACAACCGTCGGCAAAAAGGTATATGCAAATAAAGGGATATTTGGCTTTCGGGCTGGATATCGCCAAGCCAGGAGGCGAAATCTCCGGAATCAATTTCCGCGCCAAAATGGGGCGCGGTGGGATAGCTCGTGTAGCGCGGCACTTTGGCATCGAATAAACCGAGCTTGGCCAATTGTGGTTTTGGACACATACGATTATTGTATTCGTTATTCGCGCGACCAAACTTTGACCTAGATCAAGCGGGACTGCCCATGAACGCCCCAACTATTGCACATATTAGCTGCGCCGATTGTCCTATCCGCCACCGTGCTGTGTGCGCCCGATGCGAGTCGGACGAGCTGGAAGCGCTGGATACGATCAAGTATTACCGCAGCTATGAGGCGGGGCAGCCGATTATCTGGTCGGGCGATGTGATGAATTTCGTGGGCTCGGTGGTATCGGGTATTGCCACCCTGACACAGACCATGGAAGACGGGCGCACGCAGATGGTGGGCCTGTTGCTGCCCAGCGATTTTGTCGGCCGACCCGGTCGCGACGGGGCCGCCTATAACGTGGTGGCAACGACAGATCTGGTGATGTGCTGTTTTCGCAAGAAACCTTTCGAAGACATGATGGCACGCACCCCTCATATCGCTCATCGTCTGCTGGAAATGACCCTAGATGAACTGGACGCAGCCCGCGAATGGATGCTGGTTCTGGGGCGCAAGACGGCCCGCGAAAAGATCGCCAGCCTGCTGGCGATCATCGCCCGACGTGATGCCTCCTTGACGCCGGAAGGCGCCGTCAACAGCATGGTCTTTGATCTGCCGCTCACTCGCGAAGCCATGGCCGACTACCTTGGTCTGACGCTTGAAACTGTCAGTCGACAGGTTTCGGCGCTGAAGAAGGACGGGGTCATCGTGCTGGAAGGCAAACGCCGTGTTACGGTGCCCGACATGGGACGCCTGATGGAAGAAGCAGGCGACGACAGCGACGGCGGGTTCCTCGCCTGAATGGGTTCATCACTGCCGGAACCATCAATTCTGCATCTATGGGCTGGGCTCACAGGTCTTGTGCAGCCAGCGGGCAACCTGCTGGCTGACTGAAGCGGTGCTGCGCCCGGGCATGCTCCATAGGCGCAGGGCATTGGGCAGGGTCACCTGCGCAACAAATGGAGCAACCAGACGACCGCTTGCCAGATGCGGTGCCAGCAGGGCTGCATGGCCCATCAGCACACCGGCCCCATTCAGCGCCTCTTCCACAGCCAGCGCATATAGCGAATAGACCGGGCCGCGCGGGGCGATCTCCTGTCCGGGGGCTGCGGTTTCCAGCCAGCGTGACCAGTCATCCTCCCAGGTGGTGTCAAAAAGGCAGGGCACCGATGACAAATCCTGCGGGCTGGATAGGGCGCTGGCAAGGCTCGGCGCACAGACCGGAAAGACAGTGTCATCGGCAAGGGTATCGCCCTGGCTTGCGTCAAAAAACAGACAGAGATCATAGGGCGTGCGCTTCAGGTTCGGCGGCTGTTCCAGCGCGGTGATCGAGATTTCGATACCGGGCATTTCTGCCCGTAGCTGTGGCAGGCGGGGTGACAGCCAGAACTGGGCAATGGCCGGAAGGGTGGCGATATGGACCACCTTTGGGGCGGCGGCATCGCGCATGTCCTGAACGGCCTGTCCCATCTGATCAAAGGCCTGGGTGAAGCCGGGCAGCGCGCGCAGGCCTAGATTGGTGAGCGTGACCCCTTTGGGGCTGCGCTGAAACAATGGCGCGCCAAGCTCCGCCTCCAACGCTTTGACATGGGCCGAAATCGCACCGGGAGAGACCCCCAGTTCTTCGGCGGCAGCAGCAAATCCCTTGAGCCGGGCTGCCGCCTCAAACGCACGCAGCGCATTCAGCGGCAAAGACTTGGGGCGGGGCGGAGCAACGGCCATGGTATCGCAACCTTCGAAAGGCTTAATTTTTCTGGCTCTAGATTTTCAGAAAACTGATTTGCGGGCAAGGGCTGCGATGCGCATCAATTGGATAACCGGATCCACCGCAATCCCGCGCAAAGGAGAACAATGATGACCAGACTTGCCCGCCGCCCCTGGGTTCCCGCCGCCTGCGAGGCCCGTGTTCAGGATATCGCCAAGGCAACTTCTGGCATGGACAGCTCCGCCGCAGCCACCCGCATCGAGAGCCTGATAGAGGCCAATACCGAGATCCATGATCACCAGTGCTTCAACCTCAATCCGGCCACCAATGTGATGAACCCCGCCGCCGAGGCGGTGCTGGCGCGGGGACTGGGGAGCCGCCCGTCGCTGGGCTATCCCGGTGACAAATACGAAATGGGTCTTGAGGCGATCGAAGAGATCGAGGTCATGGCCGCCGAGCTGTCAGCCCAAGTCTTTGGCGCGAAATATGCCGAGATCCGTGTCGGATCCGGCGCGCTGGCCAATCTTTATGGCTTCATGGCGCTGACCAAGCCGGGAGACTGCATTATCGCGCCACCGGCGGCTGTCGGTGGCCATGTGACCCATCACGGCGATGGCTGCGCCGGACTGTATGGTCTGGTGACGCATCCGGCGCCGGTCAATGCGGATGGCTACACTGTCGATCTGGAGGCCCTGCGGGAGCTGGCGCAGCGCGAGCGCCCCAAACTGATCACCATTGGCGGCAGCCTCAACCTCTTTGCTCATCCGGTGGCCGAGATCCGCGCCATCGCCGATGAGATCGGGGCCAAGGTGTTGTTTGATGCAGCCCACCAATGCGGCATCATTGCCGGACAGGCCTGGGCCAACCCGCTGGACGAAGGTGCGCATATGATGACGATGAGCACCTATAAAAGCCTTGGTGGTCCGGCCGGAGGGTTGATCGTTACCAATGACGCTGAGATCGCCGAACGCCTGGATGAGATTGCCTTTCCGGGAATGACCGCGAATTTCGACGCGGCAAAATCTGCGGCTCTGGCCCTGTGCATGCTGGACTGGATTGATCACGGGAACGCTTATGCGCAGGCCATGATTGATCTGTCACAGGCCCTTGCGGTTGAGCTGGAGACCCTCGGGTTGCCGGTATTCAAACCCGGTGGTGAAAAAAACGGGCAAGCCACAACCTCGCATCAGTTCGCCATCGAGGCGGCGCGGTTTGGCGGCGGTCAGGCGGCGTCGAAAACGCTGCGCAGGGCAGGGTTTCTGGCCTGTGGCATTGGCCTGCCAATTGACCCTGTTGCGGGGGACATGAACGGGCTGCGCATTGGCACTCCGGAATTGGTACGCCGTGGCGTGACGGTGGCGGATGCGCCAGGGCTGGCCCGCCTGATTGCCCAGGGGCTGACCAGTAATGATCCTGCGATGATTGCCTCGCAAACCCGCGAAATGCGGGCGAGGTTCCAGGGTTTTCACTATATCCGTAGCTGATACGCCCCGATGGGATGCTGCTTTTTACGCTTGAACACAAGATTTCAGGCGGTGAAAGCTGCGCAAACTGGCTGGCAAAATGATGGGGCAGGGAGGTTCTGCGCGTGTTTCACGCGCAGAACCAGTTGTCTTTCACAGAACCCTGGCCTTGTGTTCAACAGGATTTCCCCCATCTCCCACCAGAGGTTGAGACTGCGACCATGGCCTGCTCAAAACACCGATCACGCTAGAGGCAAACAGCTACCAATTCGTTGTTGCAGTCTCTTTTTACGAAGTATTGCCGATGCGGAGAAGCCGGATCAGAAACAGCCCCCAGCCCCCAGCCCCACACCCAGGCCCTGCACTCGTGCCCTGCAAACCTAGTGTGCCATGAAGACGGGCACGGTGGCCTTCTCAAGCATATTGCGGGTGGCGCCGCCCAGGATGGCCTCGCGGAAACGCGAATGCCCATAGGCCCCCATCACGATCATCCCGGCATCGGTGTCAGTGGCATGGCGGATCAGAATATCGGAAACCCTCGGCATGGTCTTGCTGAGCACATCAATCTCACATTTCACCCCATGGCGTGACAACATCTGTGCAAGCATGCCGCCGGGATCAGAGCGCTCCGGGCCGTGCTGCGGCGGATCAATCACCACGATACGCACCAGATCAGCACCGGTGAGGAAAGGCATTGCCTTGCGGATCGACGTCATGGCCTCAATGCTTTCGTTCCAGGCGATCAGAACGGTCTTTGGCTGGCCAACGGGCTTGGCATTGTCGGGCACGATCAGCACTGGCGTGCGCCCCTCGAAGAGGGCGGATTCAACAACCGGTTCTGCCTCGACCCCCTTGCCGACACCATAAGGCTGGCCCAGTACAACCAAGTCGGAAAAACGGGCCAGTCGTGCGACATGGCGTCCCATGTCGGCAATCTGCGCAATGCCCGCGTCAGTTGCGAAGTGCACGCCGGACTTTTCGAGGTAGTCATCGGCGTAAGCTTTCAACGCGGCGGCGTCGTCCTTGGCGCGTGTCATGGTTTCTTGCAGCACCATGGCATTGGCTCCGGCATAATAATAACCGGTTTGCGTGCGATCCACCCCCAAGCAAAGCGCTTCGGCATGGCCGTCAAACGCTTGGGCCATGGCGGCTGCCTGTGACAAGGGTGTCTCGGCAGTCTCCTTGGAGGTCAGCACGGTGAGAATGGTCTTGTAGGTCATGTTTCACCTCATGGTGGCAAAATTCAGGGCTCCGGCAGGAGAATTTGTTGTTCTAGCGGGATCGCACAAGGTGTGTCACAGTTGAATGGCAATTGTCTTGATGCAGATCAATGCATTCGAAGCGCATGTTTTGCATCTAAAGCATGGACTAAACGGGTTCCACGTGGCGTTAAGAATCGCGGGGAACAAGGCAAAGGGACGCAAGATGTCTAATTATATCAAGCTGATAGCGCTTGGTCTGGTCACGCTTTTCGCGATGATCGGGACCAATTATGCGCGGGATCTGGCTTACCAGGTGCATGCGATTATCGTCATGCTCGTGGCTGGTGGCCTGTTCCTCTACACGCTTCGCCGCACGGGCGAGCCACAGCCGGCTGCTGGCAGCCTGCAAAATGAATATTTCGATAGCGTTGTACGCTACGGTGTGATCGCCACCGCCTTTTGGGGTGTTGTGGGCTTTCTCGTCGGGACGTTCATCGCTTTCCAGCTGGCATTTCCAGCGCTGAATTTTGAATGGGCTCAGGGGTTTGCCAATTTTGGCCGCTTGCGCCCATTGCATACCTCTGCCGTGATCTTTGCCTTTGGAGGCAACGCGTTGATCGCCACATCGTTCTACGTTGTACAGCGTACGTCGGCGGCGCGCCTTTGGGGCGGCAACCTGGCTTGGTTCGTGTTCTGGGGCTACCAGCTCTTTATCGTGCTGGCGGCAACCGGTTACCTGCTTGGCGGCACCCAGTCGAAAGAATACGCGGAGCCCGAATGGCATGTTGACCTGTGGTTGACCATCGTCTGGGTAGCCTATCTGGCGGTCTTCCTCGGCACCGTGATCAAGCGTAAAGAGCCGCATATCTATGTGGCCAACTGGTTCTATCTGGCCTTTATCGTGACCGTTGCGATGCTGCACCTGGTCAACAATGCGACGATCCCAGTGTCCATCTGGGGTTCCAAATCGGTCATCGTCTGGGCCGGAGTGCAGGACGCCATGGTGCAGTGGTGGTATGGCCACAACGCTGTGGGCTTCTTCTTGACGGCGGGTTTCTTGGGCATGATGTACTACTTTGTGCCAAAGCAGGCTGAACGCCCTGTCTTTAGCTACAAGCTGTCGATCATCCACTTCTGGGCACTGATCTTCCTCTATATCTGGGCTGGTCCGCACCATCTGCATTACACCGCGCTGCCGGATTGGGCTTCGACCCTTGGCATGGTGTTCTCGATCGTTTTGTGGATGCCCAGCTGGGGTGGCATGATCAACGGTCTGATGACGCTGTCTGGCGCCTGGGACAAGCTTCGCACCGATCCGGTGATCCGGATGATGGTGATCTCGATCGGCTTTTACGGCATGTCGACCTTTGAAGGCCCGATGATGTCGATCCGCGCGGTCAATTCACTGTCGCATTACACTGACTGGACCATTGGTCACGTGCACTCCGGTGCGCTTGGCTGGAACGGGATGATCACCTTTGGTGCGCTCTACTTCCTGGTTCCGGTGCTGTGGAAACGCGAACGTCTCTATAGCCTCAGCCTGGTCTCCTGGCACTTCTGGCTCGCCACCATCGGCATCATTCTTTATGCCGCCTCGATGTGGGTGACCGGGATCATGGAAGGCCTGATGTGGCGTGAAGTGGATGCCGATGGCTTCTTGGTGAACTCCTTTGCTGACACTGTCGCTGCGAAGTTCCCGATGTATGTGGTCCGTGGTCTGGGTGGGGTCATGTTCCTCTCTGGCGCGCTGATCATGTGCTACAACCTGTGGATGACTGTCCGTAAGGCCCCGGCGAAAGAGTCGAGCCTGACGGTATCGGTCCCGGCTGAATAAGGAGGGATGGCAAATGGCAATTCTCGACAAACATAAAATCCTCGAGACCAACGCAACCCTCCTTTTGGTCTGCAGCTTTCTGGTTGTGTCCATTGGGGGGCTGGTTCAGATCGCACCGCTGTTCTGGCTGGAAAACACCATCGAGAAGGTGGAGGGCATGCGCCCTTACACCCCTCTCGAGCTGACGGGGCGTGACATCTACATCCGTGAAGGGTGCTACACCTGTCACAGCCAGATGATCCGCCCGATGCGCGATGAGGTCGAACGCTACGGCCACTACTCGCTGGCGGCGGAATCGATGTATGACCGTCCGTTCCAGTGGGGCTCCAAGCGGACCGGGCCGGATCTGGCCCGTGTTGGTGGCCGCTATTCGGATGAATGGCACGTCGACCATCTGCGCAACCCGCAGTCGGTTGTTCCTGAATCCGTGATGCCCAAATATGGCTTCTTGGAAAACACCATGATCGACGGCAAATATATCGGTGATCTGATGTCGACCAATGCGATGCTTGGTGCGCCCTACAGCGAAGAAATGCTGGCGAGTGCCCAAGCTGACTTCAAAGCGCAAGGTGATCCGGATGCGGATTACGACGGTCTGCTGGAACGCTACGGTGAAAAAGTCAGTGTACGCAATTTTGATGGTCAGCCCGGTGTTTCCGAAGCCGACGCATTGATCGCCTATCTGCAGATGTTGGGCACGCTGGTTGATTTCTCGACCTTCACACCTGACGCAAGCCGCTAAGGGGGGCTGACGATGGAAATCTACACTCTCCTGCGGGAATTCGCAGACAGCTGGATGCTTTTGTTCCTGTTCTCCTTTTTTGTCCTCGTTGTTGTCTGGGCGTTTCGCCCGGGCAGCACCAAGGCCTATGAAGACACCGCAAGCATTCCCTTTCGCCACGTAGACGCCCCGGCCCGGGTAAGGGGCGAGGCGAAACCCGCCGCATCCAAGGAGGCGAGGACATGAGCAAACCCGTCAAAAAATTCGACGACGATCCAAACACCACCGGCCACAGCTGGGATGGGATCGAAGAGTTTGACAACCCGATGCCGCGCTGGTGGCTCTGGACTCTATACGCAACAATCGTCTGGGCGATTGGCTACACCATCCTGTACCCCGCCTGGCCGATGGTGAATTCTGCCACCTCGGGTGTGCTGGGCTGGTCAACCCGTGGGGACGTGGCCGCCGAAATCGCGGCGGTGGAAGAAACCAACGCACCGATGAATGCCAAGCTCGAAGTGGCTGAGCTGACATCGATTGCGGGCGATCCCGATCTGGGCTCTTACGCGGTGTCTTCCGGCTCTGCCGTGTTCAAAACGTGGTGTGCGCAGTGTCACGGATCCGGTGCGGCTGGGGCCAAGGGCTATCCCAACCTGCTGGACGATGACTGGCTTTGGGGTGGCTCCGTCGAGGACATCCACATGACCATCACCCACGGCATTCGCAACGAGGACAGCGACGATGCGCGCTATTCTGAAATGCCTGCCTTTGGTCGTGATGAGCTGTTGGAAAAAGAAGAGATTGACCAGGTTGTGAACTTTGTCATGTCTTTGTCCGGTGAAGCACAGGATCCGGCGCAGGTTGAAGCCGGTGCTGTGGTCTTTGAAGACAACTGTGCCTCCTGCCACATGGAAGACGGTACCGGTGATCGCAGCCAGGGTGCGCCAAATCTGGCGGATGCGATCTGGCTCTATGGCGGCGACTACGACAGTCTGATGCAGACCGTCAACAATTCGCGCTATGGTGTGATGCCAGCCTGGAACACCCGCCTCACCGAGGCGCAGATCCGTGCAGTTTCCGCCTATGTGCACCAGTTGGGTGGCGGCGAATAAGCCGGTCTTTACCCTCTCGTTTAAAATCGAAGGGCCGCTCCAATTGGAGCGGCCCTTTTTGCGTGTTACAGGCAAAAGCCTGACTTGGAGACTTTTTTCGCAACAAGAGAATTTCTTTGTGAAACTTGATCAGGGTCAAGGTTTTACCGCGCATTATTTGATCAACTGATCGCAACGATGGAGACATGCGGGCCAGTCGCACAGCCCTCCCATGGGGGTTAAAACTGGCACGCATTTCATTCCCAACTGACCGACGTGCAGGTCAACTGGGATCAAGCACCGGCTTTTCGATCTGTTCGCGCGTTTCCTGAAAAGCCGGTGCCTTTTCGTTCCCAGTTTTCTCTCCGGACGAAAGCTCCATCTGTCGCTCTCTAAAGGTTTTGTGGGTCGATGCAGCGCACCGGACGGCGTTGGAGGCCGAATACAGCCGCGCGCCTTTTGATCAGCAGGACTAGCTTGGCAAAGACTCCGGCCTCGCTGCTTTGATAGTGCGCGGGCGGCGGCAAATCGCGAAGGCGACCGGTTGTAGAGGGCAGATCCCGGACCCGAACACAGTCATGGCGCGTCGCGGTCAGCATGGAGCGGGCGTAGATATCGGTGAGCATCTCAATGTCTCCTTGGCTGGTTTTTCTGCCTTTGACACTGGTCTCAGTTGGCGCAAGATGCGACTCAGGAAAAATGTAGCAATGTAAGTCAGGATTACATATGGATTGGTTGACCCTGCCGCCCCTTGCTGCCTTGCGGGCCTTTGCGGCCTTTGCCGAACATGGAAATGTCAGCAAGGCGGGGGCCGCGCTCAATGTCAGCCATGCTGCCATCAGCCAGCAATTGCGCAGCCTTGAAGAGCAGCTTGGCGCGGTGCTGGTAGATCGCAGCGCGCGGGCTTTGTCGCTGACCTCCGATGGCCAGCATCTCGCGCAGGCGCTCCTGCTTGGCTTTGGAGCTATCCAGACGGCAGTGTCAGATATCGGCACACGTGGGGCTGTCCGTCCATTGCACATCAGCTGCACTCCGATGTTTGCCGCCAACTGGTTGATGCCGCGCCTGGCAGAGTTTCGCGCCAGGAACCCGGAAATCGATCTGGTGTTGGATCCCAGCGGTGAGCTGGTCCAGCTTAGCCCGGGTGGCATTGATATTGCACTGCGCTATGGCGATGGCAGCTGGCCGGGGCTTGAGGCAGAAATCCTGCTGGCCTCTCCCATGGTGGTGGTAGCGGCGCCGGATCTGTTGCAGGGGCAGCAGGTCTGTGCACCCGAAGATCTGTTGGATTTTCCCTGGCTCGAAGAATTGGGCACCACCGAGGCCGCCCATTGGCTGCGCTCACGTGGGGTGGCGGATGCCATACGCGGATCCAGGATCAAATTGCCGGGGAACCTGTTGATGCAGGCGGTGCGCGAAGGGCAGGGGGTGGCCGTTGGGGTGCGTGATTTCGTCAGCGAAGACATTGATACAGGCCGCCTGCTGGAGCTGTTTGTCGAAAATCAGGGGCGTGGCTATCACATCGTGACCCGCCCGGGGGTGCAGCGCACGCAGGCGCGTCAGTTCATTGCCTGGCTGCGACGGCAGAGAAATGCCGCTTGAGTAAAAGGCTCGCCTGCCTGCAGCGGCCGCCTGCAATTTGATCTCTCCGGCGTTTGCTGTTCACAGAATTTTCAGATCGGTTGCAGACATAAAGATGCTTGTCTGATGCGCTTTTTGATCCACGTCAAAGAGCGCGCACTTAACATTTGAAAGAAACCCTAGAAGAGAGACCTAAATTCAGTGGAGTGAGTCCGTGAGTGATTCCGATCCCGCCCCCAGCCTATACGCCGCCAGGGAACCAATTTTTCCAAGGCGCGTATCGGGTAAATTCCGTAACCTGAAATGGTACATTCTGGCGATAACTTTGGGGATTTACTATCTAACCCCGTGGATCCGCTGGGACCGGGGGCCATCGTTGCCGGATCAGGCGGTGCTGCTGGATCTGGCAAACCGTCGTTTCTATTTCTTCTGGATCGAAATCTGGCCGCATGAATTCTATTTCGTCGCAGGGTTGCTGATCATGGCCGGGCTTGGCCTATTCCTGTTTACTTCGGCGCTGGGGCGGGTCTGGTGTGGCTATGCCTGTCCGCAGACTGTCTGGACCGATCTGTTCATATTGGTGGAGCGCTGGATCGAGGGCGATCGCAACGCGCGCCTGCGTCTGCACCGGCAGAAAAAGATGGATTTCCGCAAGGCGCGCCTGCGCGTGACCAAATGGGCTGCCTGGATGCTCATCGGGCTGGCTACCGGTGGTGCTTGGGTGTTCTACTTTGCCGATGCGCCGACCCTGATGGTGGATCTGGTAACAGGTCAGGCGCATCCCGTTGCCTATACCACCATGCTGGTTCTGACCGCGACGACCTTCTTTTTCGGCGGTATCGCGCGTGAACAGATCTGTATCTACGCCTGCCCCTGGCCGCGTATTCAGGCCGCGATGATGGACGAAGACACTCTGGTGGTTGGCTATCGTGACTGGCGCGGTGAGCCTCGCGGTAAGATGCACAAAAACAAGGGCAAGGCAGAGATCGCCGAGGAACCAAAGGGCGATTGCATCGACTGTATGGCCTGCGTCAACGTCTGCCCGGTGGGGATTGATATCCGCGACGGTCAACAGTTGGAGTGCATCACCTGTGCGCTCTGCATTGATGCCTGCGATGACGTTATGGACAAGATCGGCAAACCGCGCGGCTTGATCGATTACATGGCGCTCTCGGATGAGGCGCATGAACGCTCAGGCCAGCCGCCCAAGAATATCTGGAAGCATATCCTGCGACCACGTACCGTCATGTATACTTCGATGTGGGGCTTTGTTGGTCTGGCGCTGGTCTTTGCGCTGTTCATCCGTTCTGAAATCGACCTGACCGTGGCACCGGTCCGTAACCCGACCTTTGTCACCTTGTCGGATGGCTCGATCCGCAACACCTATGATGTGCGCCTGCGCAACAAGCACGGCGAGGCACGGCCTTTCCAGCTGTCGCTCAAGGGTGATCCTGCGATGCGGGTGCAGCTCGAAGGTACGCCCTATGCCACTGTTGAGGTGCCGGCCGATACCGCCTATCTTCAAAGGGTCTATATCGTGACACCCAAGGGTGCTGCTGCATCTGATGCGGAATCGACACCGGTGCGCATCTGGGTCGAAGACCTCACCACCGGGGATCGCGCCTTCAAGGACACCACCTTTAACGGAAGAGGAAACTGAGCATGACCAAGCGGGAGCGCGAATTCACCGGCCGTCATGCCCTGATGGTTTTTGGTGGGGCCTTCACAGTGATCATCGGCGTCAATATTGCGCTGGCGGTCAACGCGGTGAAAACCTTCCCGGGGCTTGAGGTTAAAAACTCCTATGTGGCCAGTCAGGAGTTTGATGTGCGCCGCGACGCCCAGCAGGCGCTGGGCTGGTCGGTCTATGCCTCTGCAACGCAGGATCAGGTGAAGCTTGAAATCAGCGATGCGGATGGAAATCCGGTCGAAGTGGCCAAGCTGACCGCGACGCTGGGTCGAGCCACCCATGTCAAAGACGACCAGAAGCCTGATTTTCAGTTCGACGGTGCGGCCTATGTCGCCCCGGCAGAACTGGGCGACGGCAACTGGAACATCCGCATGGTGGCACGGGCCAAGAACGGCACGGAATTCACCCAGCGGGTGATCCTGCACGTGAAAGGCTGACCCAAGATGACTGCACAGATGCGCCCCGCGATGGCTGTATGCCCCGGCTGTGTCGCTGCCCCAACCGAGGCGGTAGAGACGGCTCCGACCGAGGCGCGTCTGGCACTCTCCCTGCCCTCCATCCACTGTCAGGCCTGTATCTCGGCGGTGGAACGCGGGCTCAATGCGTATCCGGGCATCCATTCGGCGCGGGTCAATCTGACGCTCAAGCGCGCCCTGATCGAAGCCGACCCGGAGGTGCGCGCCGATGATCTGATCCCGGTGCTGGCGGGGCTGGGCTTTGAAGCGCATGAGCTGGATCTGGCCACACTGGCCGCGACCCAAAGCGATCGCGCCGGGCGGGATCTTTTGATGCGGTTGGCGGTGGCTGGCTTTGCCTCGATGAATGTCATGCTTTTGTCGATCTCTGTCTGGTCCGGGGCGGCGGATGCGACCCGCGACATGTTCCACTGGATTTCGGCGGCGATTGCCTTTCCGGCTGTCATCTTTGCGGGCCAACCTTTTTTCAAAAACGCCTGGAGCGCGCTGCGTGTCGGGCGGCTGAACATGGATGTGCCAATTGTGCTGGCCCTGGTGCTGGCGCTGGTCACATCACTTTGGGAGACCTCCCTTTCGGGCGAGCACGCCTATTTCGATGCCGCCCTGACGCTGACCTTCTTTTTGCTGGCGGGGCGTTATCTCGACTATCGCACCCGCGCTGTAGCGCGCTCTGCTGCCGAAGAACTGGCCGCGCTGGAAGTGCCTCGTGCTATCCGTATGGAAGCCGGGGCAGAAGTCGAAGTCGCGGTGGCTGATCTGGCAATTGGCGATCTGATACTGGTACGCCCCGGCGGGAGGATGCCTGTGGATGGGGTGGTTGCCGAAGGTCAGTCGGAACTGGACCGCTCCCTGCTGACTGGCGAGACCCTGCCAGTTTTTGCCGCGCCGGGCGCGCAGGTTTCCGCAGGGGAGGTGAACCTGACAGGACCGTTGGTGATCCGGGCCGAGGCGGTGGGCGAGGATACATCGCTGCACCGCATGGCGGATCTGGTGGCGATCGCGGAATCGGGCCGCTCGCGCTATACTTCCTTGGCGGATAGTGCTGCAAAACTTTATGCGCCGGGTGTGCACATCCTTTCGGCGCTCGCCTTTGTCGGCTGGTATCTCTACACGTTCGATCTGCGCATGGCGCTGAATATCGCAGCGGCCGTGCTGATCATCACCTGCCCCTGTGCGCTGGGGCTGGCCGTGCCTGCTGTGACCACGGCCGCGTCAGGCCGGTTGTTCAAAAAAGGCATGCTGATCAAACATGCGACAGCGCTGGAGCGTCTGGCGGGGGTGGATACCGTGGTCTTTGACAAGACCGGCACCCTGACCGCAGGCACACCACAGCTGGAAAACTTTGATGATTTTGGCCGTGAAGATCTGGAGATTGCCCTGGCCCTGGCCGAGGGTTCAGCGCATCCGTTGTCGCGGGCGCTGACCTCTGCAGCCCGTGCCGCGGGCATCGCCCCAGCAATCGTGACCGATCTACAGGAACGTCCGGGTTATGGCACCGAAGGGCTCTATCAGGGGCGTGAGGTTCGCCTTGGTCGTGCGGGTTGGCTGGGCGCTGATCAGGGCAGCCAGACGGCGGCCTGGCTGGACACCGGCGCAGGCGGCCCTGCGCGCGGGTTCCGTTTCACCGATAGTCTGCGCCCCGGCGCCGCCGAGGCCGTGGCAGCACTGCATGCAGCCGGTAAAGAGGTGCTGCTGATTTCCGGTGACACCACCGGCGCGGTCGAGGATCTGGCGGCGCGGCTTGGCATCAGCAAATGGCTGGCCGAAGCTCTGCCCGAAGACAAGGCGGCGCGGGTGCAAATGCTCACGGATCAGGGCAAAAAGGTTCTGATGGTCGGGGACGGGCTGAACGACACGGCTGCCCTTGCGGCAGCACATGTTTCGATATCCCCAGCTTCGGCGCTGGATGCCGCGCGCGTGGCCTCTGATATCGTGCTGTTGGGACAGGATCTGGAACCCATCGCCGAGGCTTGCGTGGTGGCTCAAAAGGCCACCAAACGCATCCGTGAAAACTTCCGCATTGCAACGCTGTACAATGTGATCGCGGTGCCGCTGGCCATCGCCGGATTTGCGACACCTTTGATTGCGGCCTTGGCGATGTCCACATCATCGATTACCGTATCGCTCAACGCCCTGCGCTTGAAATAGGCCGCGATAATAGGCCCCTAAAACAAAGTACCCACCCGTCATGAGCGTCCTCGTCTATCTCATTCCGATTTCGCTGCTGCTTGGAGGCGGGGCGCTGGCGGCTTTTGTCTATACGGTTCGCTCAAACCAGTATGACGACCCTGAAGGGGACTCGCGCCGCATCCTGAGCGAAGAATGGGATGATCATCCAAAGCCTTGAGACCCCACATGTCCGGACAAGCAAAAAGGCCCCTTCGCAAAGGGGCCTTTTGTTTGCGGCCTGTAGACGAGGTAAATCGTGGCCACTGTAAAAGAGTGTCGCGAGGTGTCTTTGCCTCAGGAGGAGGGGCCAAGCGTGTCGCAGGTGACGTTGCGCGCGCGCAGGCGACGGCAAGCCAGCTCTGCGCCTTCGCGGGTCATGCCTAGGAAATTGGCGTCAAAGCCAAGACGCGATTCCGCGACCTTGCGCAGTGAGCCATCCAGCGATTCCATTTCAGACAGGGCGGTGCGCAGCAGGACCTTTTCGGCCTGATAGCGGCTGGTGTAGCGCCCGACATTGATGCCCCAATAGCGCCCGCCAGAGGTGGACAGGCGGGTGACCACGATGGGTTCGGGTGTGGTTGGGATTTCGGCGCGAGCCAATTGGCTGGGGCGCGCCAGCGGGCGCAGGCCCTTGAAGGGGACCACTGCGCGCTGTGTGACGCTGGCCAGGGTGACGGTGTTAGTGGTGTTAGTTGTCGCTGCCGTACTTGGCGTGTTGGCCTCGGCCAGAGCGGCGGGGAAGCGGGCTTGCAAAAAGGTCGGAGACAGAACAGGCGCGGGGGGACCGGCGGGGGGTTTTTGGGGGGTTTTAATGGGTTGGGAAAAACATGTGGGGACCCCCCGGGGGGCCGGGGCCCCCCCCCCCCCGGGAAGCGGGCTTCGAAAGGGGGGCCAACCCCCCCCGCCTGCAGCAGCCCGCCTATGCCTGCCCCCTGTGTCACCCTTCGAAT
>NZ_CYSG01000007.1 GCF_001457775.1 Phaeobacter sp. CECT 5382 | reverse complement strand
ACACATTAGTGGCCGTTGGAGGCGCGAAAACGTCAAGTTACTTGGGAAATGCGGGCTCAGCGGAGTAGGCCAAAGGCTGATTCTGCAGGAGAACCCTCAGATCGCCCAGATCGGGTCGGGTCTGGTTGCGCTTTTGTCAGCCAAGGAAGCCGCCGGCCAACAAAGGGCAGCCGGCGCAGGTGGTCTGGGCAAAGGGGCCTTCCCGCTGCCAGTCTATCTCAAGTTTGCTGAAACCGGCGGCAATGAAACAAGGCTGCTGGAAGTTGCCGAACTTGCCTTACGGTCGCATTTCCCGGATCTGGACCTGCGAAAAGGTCTTGTCGAAACGGATTTGCCAGAGATGCGAAAGGCTATTCTTGCCGCAGGTCCAGAAGGGAAAACACCTGATTTTTCAGCCCAGGAATGGTTCAGAAATGCTTCTGCCTGGTTGACCTATCTCCACGAGATAGAGGGCGAAATTGCAAGCAATATGGACAACCTTGCAAAAGACGCGGCTAGTAAAGCCTGGATGGCACTGGTTGTTACCTCTGTTTGCGTGCTTTTGGCATTGCTTGTCAGCGCGACCATTGGGGCACGGTTGATTTTGTCTTTCACAAAACAATTTGGGTCTCTGCAACGCGATCTGGACCGGATCTCTCGCAAGGAATTCGATTTCACACCGGAAAACCTGGACCAGAATACTGAAGTCGGGCGTCTCAGCCAGGCTATGGAGGTTACGCGCGCCGCGTTGCAGGAGGCAGAAGAGAAACTTGTAGCTATCGAAAAAAATCGTGTCTCTGACCGAGGCGCTGTCGTAGGGAAACTGGATACCCACCTTGGGCGTTTGGCTGAGCGTGATCTGGATTGTGAAATCACGGAGGCGTTTCCTGAAGAATATGAAGAGGTGCGCGCCAGTTTCAACGCAACTGTTGCGACATTGAAATCAACCATGTTGCAGGTGATCTCAGCAACCGGCAGTATTCACAATGGAGCAGCCGAGATCAGCCAGGCCACAGATGACCTGTCCAATCGCACGGAAAGTCAGGCTGCGACCCTGGAAGAGACTGCAGCGGCTCTCGAAGAGATGACGGCCTCTGTGAAGTCTGCCGCCGAAGGTGCGCGCAGCGTGGAAGCAACCATGGGCGAAGCGCGTCAGGAAGCAGAGAAGAGCGGAGTTGTTGTCCGTGAGGCGGTTTCGGCAATGACCGAGATTGAGAATTCGTCGGTGCAGATTTCTCAGATCATCAGTGTGATTGACGATATTGCCTTTCAAACCAATCTTTTGGCGCTGAACGCAGGTGTCGAAGCAGCAAGGGCCGGCGAAGCAGGTCGGGGTTTTGCTGTTGTGGCATCAGAGGTGCGTGGTCTTGCGCAGCGATCTGCAGATGCTGCGACCGAAATCAAAACTCTGATCAGCGACAGCTCCAAACAAGTGGAACAGGGCGTGGGGCTGGTTGGCAAGGCCGGTGAAGCGCTCAACAGTATTGTTGGACGCGTCAATGAAATCTCTACCCTGGTGTCAGGAATTGCTGCCGGCACCTCTGAACAGGCGACTGGTCTGAGCGAGATCAACACCGGCATGACCCAGCTTGATCAGGTGACCCAGCAGAACGCCGCCATGGTTGAAGAGACCACAGCGGCCGGGCATTTGTTGCACAGCGATGCCGGAAAGCTGGCAACGTTGATGCAGGAGTTCACCCTGGCTGACGCACCTAAGATCGTTGTTAAAAACGCAGCCTCGCTGCCTGAGGCAGATGAGCCCAATGCAGAGGATTGGGCGACAACAGAACCCGCGAGTCATCCGGCGCCTCTGGAAGGGAACGCCAGCTGGCAAGACTTCTGAGTTTGAACAGCCAGTATGGTTAAAACAGGCCAGGCGTCGTTCGAAAGAGAGTTTCGAGCGGCGCCTGACTCCGTTCTGAAGGGGGCTGGGATAGGTTCGCATCACGTCGAGCTCAGCCTGTTTGAAGCCGGACCTCTCACAGACTTTGGGTGTCAGGCTTGTCGTTTGCAGGAACGGGCAGCCGGTCCCAGCCATCCTACCCGGTTCTCCTGAGAGGATGGCAATGACGGAATAGTCAGAGCAGAACAGCTTGCACTGCCTCGGCGGCGTCCTGCCTGCGGGCTTTACAGAAGAACTTACTACCTCTAGCGTTGTATGTGATCCAGGCTCATGGTCGAGCGGAATGCTGGATGTGTGAATGTGATGTGTGTAGGTTTTTTCCGTTGGGGCATTGGCCATTGGCCTTGCCTTTTTACCTCTAACAAGGCGTCAAAGAAGGTCGCAGCTGAAGTACGGTTGTCTTGCTGGCTTCCGTCAAGGCACAGGCTCGTCAATTCAGAATACTATCGTGCTGTCGATGGTCCAGGGGGGCATACAGAGATCCAAACAAGGGAACGGCTCGGACTTTCCCTGTGCACAATTTTAAAGTGTGCTCAAACCCTGTCCATCGTTTTGAACCTGCTTTTGTGGACCATGCCTGCGGGGCATGCGCAAGGCCACGCCGCTGCTGCTCTTGCACAGCCAAATCTGGTCAGCCTGTCGGTCGCAGGTATTCCTCCGATGATCACATCTGCGGGCGGTGGTTACATGGATTTGATTGTGCGGAAAATGTTGGCCCGGGCCGATATTGACTATCAATTTGTGAAAATTTCAGCCCGGCGTGGCGTCATCGATGCGGCAGAAGGGACCATTCACGGAGTGTCAATTCCGCATGCCGACCTGCGCGAAATATATCCAACGCTAATCCCCATGCCAGAGCCGGTTCTCCCCTTGGAATTTGCGGGCATATTCTTGCGTGATGATATTGCAATAACCAAACCGGAGGATTTCCGAGAGTATAGCGTCGCCCATATTCGGGGGTGGAAGCAAGCCGAAGATCTGTTTGCTGGACATGGCAATGTCGAACAGGTGCGCCGCCCATTTTTATTGACGGAAATGCTGGCTCTAGATCGCGTTGACCTGGTCTTTTTCTCTACGCCGACTACGAAACATATCGCTGGTGAGGTTGAACTAAAGGGCTAGAAAGTAACCGATTTTCGCATTGAGAAGTACCTGCACCTGCATTTCAACTCGGCCCATCACAGCCTCATTGGCCAGCAGCAGCCCGACCTCAGGGAAATGAAAGCAGACGGCACCTATGACGCATTTGTGTCTGACTACTATTTGGAAAGGTGAATTTTATGAACGCAGCGGGAGGCAGATCGGGCATTCGCCAAAAGGTCAACAGAAGCCTCATCCTGCCGATCGTTTCTCTGGTTTTTCTGGCAGCACTGGTGGTTGCAGTTTCAAGCTATCGCCTTGGAAACACTAGACTTGAAAAACGGGTGGAGACATTGGCGCATAGCAGCGCCGTGCTGTTCGAAGATCTGCTGTGGCAACTTGACTATGATACAATCCAGCTTCTTTTGGACGAACACATCACGCTTGGGGCTGTCACGGGGGCACAACTGACTGCCAGAGGTCAAATTCTTTTTGTGGCAGGCACGATGGAAAGCGGCAGTTCTTACTACTCCTATACCTGGCCGCTCATGCGTTCTTTCCGGGGTGAAGAGACGCAGCTCGGGATGTTGACACTCCAAATGAGCCGACAGGGCGTGTTATGGGACGTGGGCCGCCGGGTGCTGGCGACTTTGGCGGTGGCTGCGCTTGCAGTCTTGGCGACCGTCCTCATTATTCAAAGGCTTTTAAACCGGCGGCTCATTCTGCCGGTCCTCAGAATTGCAGATGGGCTTGAAAACTGGAGAGGAGACTGGCGGGCTTTCGAGATCGATCTTGGCCGACGGTGCGACGGTGATGTCGTAGACGAAGGAGATGAACTCGACCGGTTGGTGCATTCCATCCATTCCATGCGCAATCAGATCCTGTCTTCGCATGAAATCATAAAGTCGCATGAGCAAAGCCTGCTGGTTGCCGCGAAATTTGCCGGGATTGGTTTCAGCGCCTACGAGCTGGAGACCGGGCGATATCTGGAATGCGACAAGAACTTTGCAAACCTGTTTGGTATGACCGAGCAGGAGCTCGCCTGCTGTTCTTTCACCGATGATATAATTCCGACCATTATTGATGTGGCAGACGCAGAGAAGGCGCGCGGGATTGCTGCCAGACTGGCGGCCAACGGCACTGCTGATGGGGTTTTCTTGTTTGGCCACCCGTCGGGAGATCAGCGATATATCCGCCAGTTTTTCATGCTGGACACTGGCGGCCGATCCCGGGGGGCAATCGTGCGCACCATTGCCCAGGACGTGACCGAGATGACACAGCTACAGGCGAATTACCTGCAGGCCCAGAAATTGAAATCTCTGGGGAGCCTGACAGGGGGACTGGCACATGATTTCAATAATATTCTTGCGATCATTCTGGGCAATCTGGAGCTGCTGCAGGAAGAGATTTCCGATGAGGCGCAGCACAGGTATCTTGATACGTCCCTGATGGCGGTCAGACGTGGAACCGGGCTCACCAGTCAGCTGCTCGCCTATGCGCGTAAGCAGCCGCTGCGGCCGGAGATCATCAATGCGTCACAACTTTTGGATGAGTCGCGTGCGCTGCTGGATACCACCGTTGGGGAGACCATTGATCTGGAGTTTGTGCTGGACGGTGGGCTATGGGCCATCGAGGCCGACAAAACCCAGCTGGAAACCGCAATTTTAAATCTTGTCATCAATGCCCGCGATGCCATGCCGGATGGAGGCAAACTGACACTCGAAGTCAGCAATGCGAGGCTCGACCGGGATTATACGAATAGCTACGAAGAGGTCGAACCCGGGCAATATGTCTGCATCGCTGTTTCAGACATGGGAACGGGGATGGATAGTGAATCCATTGACCGCGCTCTGGAGCCTTTCTACACGACCAAAGGGGTGGGAAAGGGGACCGGGTTGGGGCTGCCGATGGCCTATGGGTTTACCAAACAATCCGGCGGTCATTTCAAGATATATTCCGAGGTTGGTAGCGGCACGACGGTCAAGATTTACCTGCCGCGTGTTGTTCTTGCCGGTGAGAGCCCGGCTGCCACCGAAGGCACCGCGGCCGGTATTAATCTCGCGGGGCTGCACGTTTTTCTGATCGAAGACGATGACAGTCTGCGCCGAACCTTTGAGACACAGTTGCGCAAGCTTGGCTGTCTGGTGCATGTGGCGTCTGACGGGCCAGCAGCGTTGCATCTGGTAAAAACGCTTTCTCAGGTTGATCTGATCCTATGCGATGTGATCTTGCCAAACGGCATGAATGGTCCCAGCGTCGTTGCGACCTTGTTGGAAACATTTGCCGAGGCAGCCGTCGTCTACATGTCGGGCTACACCGAGAATGCGATAGTCCATCAGGGCCGTCTGGAGGAGGGCGTGACAATGCTGCAAAAACCCTTTGCAATGCCGGATCTCAAAGTGGCGTTTCACAAGGCATTGGGCACATAGGCACTGCGAAAGCAGTCTTGCTCCACTGAACGGCTGCCCGCTAAGAATATATCAAGACTGTCCGGTCAATGTGTCACCAATCCTTGGTTTCAGACAGAAGGCTGACATGACCAGACAAGGTGCTGCCCCAGCTCTCCTCGCTCTTTTGCTTCTCAGCTTTGCTGTGTTTGCGCGTCCGCTCCAGGCGGCGGAGCGATTTTCCATCGTGAACGAAGGTTTCTTCCAGCAAGGGGCGCTGTCTTCCGCGCAGCCTGTTCTGGCGCGCCATGATCCGGTGTCGGTGCTGTCGTCGGGCCGCAACGAGGTTACTGGGGCGGCCGATATCGAGGCCGAGATGGAAGCCGTTCAATCTACCCTTGCCAGTCTGTTCACCGGACGCAGCGGCACCAGCCTGTTTCGTGCTTTGCCGCGCGGCAAGGCTCAGGATGCGGTGGCAAAGCTGATGCAACTGATCGCAAGTGCAGAGGCAGGCAGCGCGCAATATGATGCGGTACAGCATGCGGCTAGAATTCGCCCGGGCAAGCAGCCCACAGCGATGACCCTTGGTGAAATATACGACTGGATCGCCCGCACGCCAGGCCAGCAGCATGCCATCGGCCGCTATCAGTTTATTCCCGCCACGCTCAAACGTCTTGCCAAAAAGGCTGGCGCCAAGCGCGGTGATGTCTTTTCGCCAAACTTGCAGGACCGTCTGGCGCATCAACTTCTCGAAGAAGCGGGTTTGAGCGCGATGATAGCCAAAGAAATGAGCCGCACGGCTTTCATGAATAATCTTGCCAAGATCTGGGCGGGTTTGCCGACCTCTAACGGAAAGTCCTATTATCACGGGTTGGCGGGCAACCGTGCGGTGTTGAGCTGGGCGCGGTTCGAAGAAGAAATGGCGCAGATCTTTCCGAGCTAGCAGGCCGCTACAGGATCAGTTCTGCGGCTGTGCGGCCCTGGCATAGATCGGGCGCATCACCATGGCCGTCAGATACATCGGCACTTGATAGCACCCAAGAAAGATCAACAGCGGATCTGTAGTGCTGGCAGGCAGAGCAATCAGAAACAGTGCAAAATTGCGGTTTCCGGCAACCACGGCGGTCGGGACCGAAATGTTTCCAGCACCGCGCCACAAAAGCCAGCGAAAGCACAGATACTGCAGCCCCAGATTGGCGACCAATACAACGGCCAGCCATTGCGCAACCTCAAAGGGGGCGCGATACAGAGCAGGGCCGAGAGCGGCCATCAGACCAATTACGATCACCATGAGGGCTAGAATGGTAAGCCCGTCTACGGCCCGCGCCCGTCGCTCGGACAGGTCGCGGGCGAACCAATGGCGACAGGCAAATGCCAGCCCCACAGTCAGGGCAATGGTCCCGGTCAGCCGGAAAGAGGCCGTCAGCACATGCCACAGACTGCCAAGATCCGGGGACAGCAGAAAAACCGGGATCACCGTCAGGGGCATCAATGCTGTGCCAAGGATCAGCAGGCGAAAAGCAGGCTCAGGGGCATGCCCCAAAAGCTGGGTGATATTAGGGCTGCCAGTGACCGAGGGGGCTGCGAGCATCAGAACCAACGCCACTGCCAATGGCGTGGCAGAGAGACCAAGCAGCCAGAACAGGCCCACCGCCAGCATCGGTAGCAGCATCTGCAAGATCAGTACGGATTTGAGGCTGGACACCCCGTCCTTCAGCCCTCCAAAGGCCCGCGGCGCACCAATGCGGAAAGCCGTTAGAAACAACAACCCGGCCACCATTTCTGGCAGCCAGGGTTTCAGCGCGGCAGCCAGATCCTTGAGCAGGAACCCGGCCAGCAACCCAAGGACCAATGCCACCTGCCCGTGGCGGGCCACACTGGTCAGCATTTTGACGATCATCCTTATCTGTCCATGATACCTGCGCCGATACTAGCCGCTGGCGGCGCCACTGCGCAGGTTGTTGGGCAGCCAGGTTGCCAGCTCGGGCCAGGCCACCAGGATCACCACCATCACCAGCATCAGCCCCACCATTGGGATGGCGGTTTTGGCGATATAGGAGATCTCGTGCCGGGTCATGCTTTGCAGCACAAACAGGTTGAAACCGATCGGGGGTGTCACCTGCGCCATTTCAACCACCACAACGATGAAAATGCCGAACCAGATCACGTCGATGCCAGCCTGTCGGATCATCGGCTCAACAATGGCCATGGTCAGCACCACAGATGAGATACCATCCAGGAACATGCCCAGCACCACGTAGAACAGGGTGAGCGCCACAATCAGCACCAGCGGTGACAGGTTCATCTGGTCGATCCAGGCTGCCAGGGCGCGGGGCAGCCCTGTAAAGCCCATGGCCAAGGACAGGAAAGAGGCCCCCATCAGGATCAGGGCAATCATTGCCGAGGTGCGCGTGGCCCCCATCAGCGACTCGGTAAAGGTGCTCCAGCTGAGCGAACCTTGGAACAGCGCCAGCGTCAGCGCGCCAAGGACGCCAACGGCGGCGGCTTCGGTGGCGGTGGCAAGCCCGAGGTACATCGAGCCAATCACCACGGTGACCAGCATCAGCACTGGAATCAGAAAGCGGCTCTCTGCAAGCATCTCGCCAAAGGACATGGCGGGCTCGGGGGCGGGGCGCTGATCCTTGGCAAAGAAATGCCAGCCCATGATATAGGCCATGAACAGGCTCGCCAGCACCAGGCCGGGAAAGATGCCGGCCATGAACAGCTTGGTGATCGATTCATTGATCGACACCCCATAGACGATCAGTGTCAGCGAGGGCGGGATCATCAGACCCAGCGTGGCAGCACCGGCCAGGGTGCCCACAATCATGTATTCGGGATAGCCGCGTTTGCGCAACTCGGGGATCGACATTTTGCCGACAGTGGTGAGTGTCGCCGCAGACGATCCTGATACGGCCGCAAAGATGGTGCAGCCCGCGATATTAGTGTGTAGCAGCCCGCCGGGCAGCCAACGCATCCAGGGGGCAAGACCGCGGAACATGTCCTGCGACAGCCGGGTGCGATACAGGATCTCTCCCATCCAGATGAACAGCGGCAGCGCCGTCAGGGTCCAGCTGGACGCCCCGGTCCAGATAGTGGTGATCATGGCGTCACCGGCGGGGCGGGTGGTAAACAGCTCCATGCCGACCCAGGCGACGCCCATCAGCGCAAGGCCGATCCAGACCGAACTGCCAAGCAGGGCAAACAGGACAAAAACAAAGATGAGGGTTGTATAAATCTCGCCCATTATTCCACGGCCTCCGAAGTAACGCTGGCCCGGCGGGTGATCAGCAGACGGCACAGATAATCCCAAAGCGCCAGCGCCAACAGGACGGTGCCAATCGACATCGGCAATTGTGGCAACCAAACAGGGGTATAGACCCAGTCAGAGCCTGTTTCGGCCCAGAGTTTGCCCCAGTCCGCAGGAGAGGTGGCAAACATCGCAAAGAACGAGAGCAACCATTCCGGGGTGAAATCCTGCCCCTGGGTGCGGTCATTCAGCATCTCGGACATGATATTGGTCTTGATCGCATAGCGGGCGAAATAAGTGGCGGTGACGGCGGCGATCCACATGGCAAAAGCATCCAGCCACAGGCCAAAGCGATGCCCCATGTTGAGGAAAATCGAAACCCGGATATGGGCCCCGCGCGTCAAGGCATGGGCGAGCGCCAGAAACGAGGTCGCCGCCATTGCGTAGCCCGCATATTCGGTGGAGCCGGGAAAGGTCAGGCTGCTCCAGCGGGCAACCATTTGCGCCACGATGAGCAGCAAAATGGTCACCATACAGACCGAGGCCAGCACGCCGGACAGCAGATACAGCCTGTCAAACAACCGTTGCAGTGGCCGCAGGGTCCGGCCTGTCTGCTCTGGGGCTGCCAGACAGATAAGCGCCAGAACCGTAGGAAAAACAAACAGCCATGCCCATAGCGGCAGGCCAAGAAAAGGTTGCCAGTCGCGCATTCCCAATCCCCCGAAAGGTGTATTTTAAACGGCTCCAACCCAAAAGGGCAGGAGCCGTCATGTGAAGGATGGATTTAGTGGGCGTTATAGGCGTCCAGGATGGCTTTGCCGTCATCACCCGCAGCTTCGAGCCAATCTGCGGTCATCTTGGTGCCGATTTCCTGCAGCTCTGCCAGGAACGCGGGGCCTGCGTCGGTCACATCCATACCATTGCCCGCGAGCTGCTCAAAATACCAGTTGGCCAGCTCTTCGGATTTGGCAGAGCAGGCAGCACCGGTTTCATCAGCGGCTTTTTGCACCTGGCCCTGGGTCTGGGCGCTCAGGCCTTCCCAGACCTGCTTGTTGACCATGACATAGTTGCGCGGCAGCCAAGCGTTGACCTTGTAGTAGTGGGTCAGATGTTCCCAGACCTTACGGTCATAACCAGTGGACCCGGACGAGATAAACGCCTCGGCAACGCCCGTTGCCAGCGCCTGGCTCAGCTCGGCGGCCTCGATCTGGACAGGGATCATGCCCAGCTCTTCGGCAAAGGTGGCGGTGGCGGTGTTATAGCTGCGAAACTTGATACCCTGAGTGTCGTCTGAGGAGTTGACCTCTTTCTTGAAATAAAAGCCCTGACCGGGCCAAGGGCAGGTGTAGAGAGCGACAAGGTTCAGATCGCCCAGCTGCCCGTTCACCTTATCCTTGGCGGCATGCCACAGTTTTTCATTGTCAGCATATGTGGTTGCGACAAATGGCAGGTTGTCCCAGCCAAGCAGAGGCGCCTCATTGGCGTGGGCAGACATGAAACGTTCACCAATCGGCGCCTGACCGGTCTGCACCGCACGCTTGATTTCACCGCCTTTGAACAGGGAGCCGCCGGCATGCACGGTGATGTCGATGTCGCCGCCGGTGTAATCACGCACCTTGTCGGCAAAGACCACGCCCATCTCTGAATGAAAGTTGGTGGCGGCATAGGCCATGGGCATGTCCCAGCTTTCGGCTGAGGCAGCAGCGGCTGTGAGGGCCAAAGCAGAAGCAGAAACGGTGATTTTGATCGAAGTTTTTATAGTCATTATCTTCTCCCTGAAGATTGGTTTTTGTTGTTTTTCAGTTTTTTATTATAGGTTTTCGTCTCGATTTCAGGCGAACCGGTCAGGTTCAAAGGGACGCATATCCAAATTCATTGGCTGGCCGGTAATCAGGCTGGCCACCATGCGCCCGGTCTTGGCCCCGCCTGTCAGGCCGATATGGTGATGGCCAAAGGCAGTATAGACGCCCGAGGTTCCGACCTCGCCAATCAGTGGCAGGCTGTCGGTCGGGGCGGGGCGAAAGCCGAGCCATTCTTCTTCTTCAGTGGCCTGCATCTGCGGAAAGGTCTCCGCCACGGTGCGTCGCAGCAGGGCCAACGGCGCTTTTGACGGGGTTTCATCCAAGCCGCCAAATTCGACCACACCCGCGCATCGTAGTCCCTGATCCATTGGTGTCGCAACGAATTTTCCGGCGGCTACCATCATTGGGTAACGCGGGTGGATGTTGGGGGATTTGAACAGGATATGGTAGCCCCGTTCGGCCTCCATCGGCACCTTGAGGCCGAGTTTCTGCATCAAAGGCTTTGACCAGATCCCGGCGGAGATCACCGCCTGATCGCAGGCAATACGCCCCTGATCGGTATCAACCGCTGAAATGCGCCCCCCCGAGAGGTCGAAATCCTTGACCTCTGCTTGGATGAACGTTCCACCCATCTCGACCAGCAGCGCGACCAGATCCTTGACGTAATTGGCCGGATTCAGGATGAAGCCATGGTTCTTGTTCACCGCCAGAAGTTTGGTGTTTTCTCCTAGTATCGGCTCGTGTTCCTGCACGGCTGAGCCTTCAATGAGTTCGGGCACAAACCCGGCCTCGCGGCGCAGTTCCCACACGTAGGCGTCGGCTTCAAAGGCGGCGCGATCTGCGTAGGCAAAGTTATAGTCGCTCTCTTGAATCCATTTGGCCGCCGGAGTGCCTGCGGTCAGCGCCTGATGCTGCTCGACGCTGTCGCCAACGATATGGGTCAGCGATTTGGCAATGCGGCGGGTATCACTGTCATTGGCATGCGAGAGGTATTTCACCAGCCAAGGCAGCAACTTAGGCGTATAACCCCAGCGCATGAACAGCGGGAATTTGGGGTCCAGAAGATACTTCGGCCCCTTTGGGATCAGCCCTGGCGTGGTGACCGGCACCATGGCACAGCTCGCCAGCAGACAGCCGTTGCCATAAGAGGCCCCCATGCCGGGCTCGCCCTTGTCGATCAGCTTGACCTCATGGCCAGCCCGTTTGAGCCAAAGCGCAGTTGCCGCGCCAACAATACCTGCGCCCACGACGACTGTGTGTTGTCCACTCATGCGAAGAAGATCCTTAGAGCGTGGTGAATTTTGCGGGGCATCCCTGATCTTCCTATTCTTGTTTTCTGAAACCATGCCCATTGCCCGGTATCATTTCAAATACAATCTTCGATGCAATCCATAATGAAAACTGATATAGTATGGCATGAATTTACGTTTCAGACAGCTTCAGGCCTTTCACGCCGTCATAGAGACGGGAACCGTGACCGGTGCTGCGGCCCTTTTGGGGGTGTCGCAACCGGCGGTGTCCAATCTTTTGTATCAGCTGGAGCGCCAGACCCGCTTCAAATTGTTCGAACGTGATAAGGGGCGATTGCGGGCCACGCCCGAGGCCAACTTGCTGTTTCGCGAAATTGACACGGTGGTGCGCGGCTTTGACCATGTGACCCAAGCGGTGATCGATCTGCAGAACAAACAGGCCGGGCAGTTGCAGGTGGCCTCGCAGCATTCGATGTCATTTGGATTTATGCCCAAATTGATCGCGCGTTTTGCCCGGGATCGCCCGGATATGTCGATTTCGTTCCAGTCGCAGTATTCGTCGAAAATCCAGGAGTGGGTGATGTCGGGGCTGTTTGAGATCGGCATCTGCGAAACCCCGCTATTGCACGATGGGTTGGAGGCCTATCCGATCAAGGTCGAGACCCTGATTGCCCTGCCTGAAGGTAGCCCGCTGGCGCGTCATGCAGTGCTGACGCCACAGCTATTGGAGGGGGAGCCATTTCTGGTCATGGGGCCGGATCACATGACTCATCGGCGCACGCGAGATGCCTTTCAGGAGGCCGGAGTACCTTGGAAAACGCGGGTGCATGCGCAGCTGTTCAAGAACCTGCTGAGCTTTGTGAAGGAGGGGATGGGAGTGGCGGTCCTGGATCCCTTCGTGCTGGATTTTGATCGCGAAGGTGGCTTTGTGACGCGGCCTTTTCAGCCGCAGATCCTGATGGAAATGGCTGTGATCACCTCAAAGACCCGTCCGTTGTCCTCTATCGGGCAGGAATTTCTGACTCTGCTGAAATCCGAATTGGCTCCCTACTGCATTGCCTGATATGCGCTTGGTATCAATGAGCTTAGCACAGGGCAGTGGAGTGGGCCGAGCAAGGAGAGCCAGACGGGGGGGGCTCCCGCGCGCGAGCGGCAATCTGAGATTGCCACACCGCCCTTGGGTCGGGCGCCGCGCTGTCGCGCGGCGCGGTTGGTGGCTGCTCAGAGAACGGTGCGGAACAGAGTTCTGCGGGGGATAAGCACAGGCAGTTGTGGTCAGGGCTAAACCTGTTCGGCATGGCATCCGGCGCAGCGCCCGTTCTGCAATGAACCCGGGTCTCACCCCATCCAACGCCGCACTGGGGCGTTGCTTTCTTCCAGCGCCTGACAGACCACATCCACAAGGGTTGGGCCGTCGTGATCGACCGCTTGGCGCATGATGCGCTCCAGGTCGGCAGGGTTTTCGACGCGCCAACTTTTGATCCCATAGGCAGCCGCGATGGCAGCATGATCGGTGCGACTGAAATCGACGTTGTGATAGCGCGCGCCCTTGTCAGCGAACTGGCTGGCCTTGATCCAGCCGAAATTGGCATTGGAAAACACCACAAAGGTGATCGGAGCGCGGGCGCGGCAAACGGTTTCCAACTCTCCGACGGTGAAGCCAAAGGAGCCATCTCCCATCAGCGCCACGGTTTTGGAACCGGGCCGTCCATACCAAGCCCCGAGCGAGGCCGAGAGCGCATAGCCCAGGCCACCATGGGCGCGGTTGGTGATAAAGAAACGTCCCGGCTGTTGCTGTTGGTAGTAGGCTGAAAAATAGGGGCAACTGGTGCCGGGGTCGGATACCACTGTGGCGTCCGGTGGTAGCACCTTCATAAGCGCATCCACCACCCGTTCGGGGCGGATCGGGGTCTCGCGGCTCTGCGCCAGATGATGGAATTTTTCGAATTTGCGGGCCTTGATATCGGCGATGGCAGCTGCCCCGCCAAAGGTGGCGGTGCCCTGTTTGTGCTGGTCCAGCACTGCGTTGACCTCTGCCAGCGAGAGGCGCAGATCGCCCACCACGCCGACTTCGGCGCGGTAATTGGCCCCGATCACCATCGGGTCACTGTCGAAATGCACCACGCGGGTGCCGGGTGCCGGGGCCTCCCAGCGCGACGTGGTGGTAGACCCGGCGCGACAACCCATGAAGACCACGAGATCGGCGGCCTGCATCATCTCCCAGGTCTCATCCGTGCCGCCGTTGGAGCCGACAACGCCGAGGCAGTTGGCATGGCTATCCGCCAGCGAACCTTGCCCAGAGATCGAGGTGGCAACCGGGATATCAAGTCGACCGGCAAGGCGCGCAAGCTCCTCCATGGCGCCGGCAATCACCACGCCGCCGCCACAGATGATCAGCGGTGATTTTGCCGACAGGATCGCATCGATCGCTGCTTCAGCAGCTCCGGGTTCTGGCGCTTGCGGATAGGCGGGGTAGCTTTGATGTTTGGGATCAGCCCAGATGTCGCTGGGATCCACCGCGTCATATTGCACATCATAAGGCAGGCCCAAATGTGCTGCACCAGAGCGCCCGGTGGTCATCGCCTTGAAGGCGGTGCGCACCATGCGTGGGATATGCTGGGACTGCTTGATCACCGTGTTCCATTTGGTCAGGGGCCGCATCAGGGCTTCCTGGTCGACCTCGGTCAAAGGATATTTGCCATAAGAGGCCACCGAGATATCCGTGGTGATGCCCAGCACTGCATAGGAGCTTTCAGAGGCCTCGATGAGGCCGGGCAGAATGTAGGTGGCGCCACCACCGGACGGACCTTCGGCCACGCCGGGGCGGCCAGTTACACGGGAATAACCATCGGCCATATAGGTCGCACTGCGCTCATCGCGGGTCAGAACATGAGTGATGCCGTGATCCAGCCCGTGCATCGCATCATAAAAGGGCAGGGTGGTGTCACCGCACAGGCCAAAAATATGGCGCACACCATGGGCCTCGAGCATCCTGACCATGGCTTCAGCGCCGTTCATTGTGTTGCTCATACTGGGCTTCCCTCTTGCTAGTCGGTTTGCTGCGGCAGAATCAATAATTGCGTTCAAGATTGTATACAGTTTGGAATTCATTATTGCGGATAAGTCAAGCCTGACCTAGTTTAGCCCTAAATCAACAGGTGCTGGTGCGCAGGAAAAGCAGTCTTCGCAGGAAAAGCAGGCTACACAGGCAAGGTTCACGGACGAGGCGAAATGGCAAAACGAGAAAGCAATGTTGACCGGGTCTATGAGGCTCTGCGCCGTATGGCGGCGGATTTTGCCTTTAAACCGGATCAGCGGATCAATGAAAGTGCACTCTCCGAGGTCTTGGGTGCCAGTCGCACCCCCTTGCGGGAGGCGCTTAACCGTTTAGTAGCAGAGGGTTTTTTGACCTTTCAGATCAATCGGGGTTTCTTTTGCCGCCCGCTGACACCAAGCTATATTCTGGATCTCTACGAGGCCCGTGTGGCAGTGGAGTGCGAGGCGCTGCGCCTCGCCTGCGCGCGGGCCTCTGATGCCGACATAGCCGCTCTGTCTGACTATCTGGACCGGATGGAGCCCGACTATCAAACCGTCACCGAACTGGAAGAGCTGTTGGCGCTGGACGAGAGCTTTCACACCCGGCTGGTGCAGCTGTCCGGCAATCATGAGCTGCAGCGTATGTTGAAGAACCTAAATGGGCGGATTCGCTATATCCGACTGATCGATCTGAGACGTATGCGTGACCAAGCAGAAGGGTGCGCCCCCGGTGATGTCTCGGCGCACCGCCGCGTTTTGGAGGGGCTGGTCGCACGCGATGCGCAGGCGGCCACCGAGGCGCTGCGCAACCATATTGAGAAACGGCGTGAACAGGCGACCGAGGCGGTGCGCATTGCCTTTTCGCAGCTCTATGTGCCTGACGATTGAGAAACCCAAGGAGAGACAGCATGGAACAGGGCGGCAAGACGGTCTATGGGGCCGCAGTGGGGATCCTGATGCTGGAGACCCAGTTTCCCCGCATTCACGGCGACATGGGGAATGCACTCAGCTGGGATTTTCCGGTGCATTACCGGGTGGTGCGGGGCGCTACCCCGGATCGGGTGGTGCGCGGGGACCCAACGGCCTTGCTGGATTTGTTTGTGGATGCTGGGCGGGATCTGGTTGCTATGGGATGCGATGGCATCACCACGAATTGCGGGTTTCTGGCATTAATCCAGGATCAGGTTCGCGAGGCTCTTGGGGTGCCTGTTGCAACCTCTTCGCTGATGCAGGTGCCGATGGTGCAGGCGCTGTTGCCACGTGGCAAACGGGTTGGGGTGCTGACGATTTCCAAAGAAACTCTAACGCCTGCGCATCTGGTTGCCGCTGGGGCTCCGGCGGATACGCCTGTGGGCGGCACCGATGGGTTGCGTTGTTTCACGCGTGATATCCTCGCTGATGCGCCGCAGATCGATTTTGCCGCCTGTCGTTTGGACATGATAGATGGGGCGCGGGCCTTGGTGGCGCAGAATCCGGATCTGGGGGCGATCGTGCTGGAGTGCACCAACATGGTGCCCTATGCGCGGGATCTGCGCCGCGTCACTGGCCTGCCGGTCTTTTCAGTCCACAGCTTTGTCAGCTGGTTTCAGGCAGGCCTTATGCCGCACCGGTTTGATCTGGAGCTGGATGACCCGCGCTGGTAGCTGGCCGGACGGAGACAAAAGCTAGTTCTGCTCTACCGTGCTGTGCCATTCACGCAGGAACTTCGCCCGCTTTAGTCGGTCAAGGTAGACCATCAGACCGGGCCCCAGCTGGATTGGGCGATAGGGTGCACTTTCACCAGAACTGCGCACTGGATAATGGCGAAACGGATAGCCAGAGGTCAGGTCATCGGCGTCATCCCCCCAAGCGGCCTCGAGCAGGTGGTCGACAAACAGCCCGGCCAGATCAGGTTCAGATGAGGTCTTCAGAATGACCGCACTGCGCAGCATCATGTTGGTGTAGTCCTCTGGCTCAAGGATCAGAATTTTTTCGACCAGATCACGGCGCGCCTGTGCATAGCTACCCAGCACGTTGTAAGCCATAACCAGCTTGCCGCTGGCGACATCTTCGATCATTGCCCCCGAGCAGCAATAGAGCCGCAGATCTAGGCTGCCAAACAGCTCCATCAAGCGCCAGAAACTGTCTGAACTGCGCGCATCCTGCGTGGCAAACAAATAGCCAAGCCCACTGGTGCCTGCGTCATAGGTGCCAATGCGACCTCTGAAACGATCCGGATGCCGTCGCATCAGCTCGATCAGGTTCTGGCGGCTTTTGGGCTGTGGCAGATCCGCAAAGGCTGCACGCGACAGCAGGATTGTGGCGGGTTCCTGGGAAAAGGCAAAGACATGATCACGCCAGTTGGACCAGCCCGGCATCAGCGCGCGAACTCCGGAGCTGTGCTTGCGGGTGAAGCCGTCATTAGCAAGTTTGACCTGCAGATCCATAGCTGACGAAATCGCCAGATCAAAGCCATCAGAACTGGTCGTATCCTGCGACAGGACGGCCTTCATCAGCTCGGCACTGCTAAGTTCACTATAGTCGATCACCACATCCGAATGGCTTTGCAGAAAGCTTTCGATCAGGGGGGCCAGTAGCGCCGTATCCGTGGTGGAAAGAATCTGCAATTCCACGCTTGCCGGATTGGGCGTGCCAAATTGGCGCTGGGCCTCGACCTCATAGCCGACGTCTGAACCTGCACCGGTGGCCTTAATTGAGAAAACCGCCCAAAATAGTGCTGCTATTGCAAAGGGAACGCGAGAGAAACGCATGCGCCGGCTCCTGTATCAGAAGGGGAGATGTCCAGCTGTCCGCCATGGGCCTCGGCTACTTCGCGGGCGATGGTGAGCCCCAGACCAGAGCCGATGGTGCCGACGGAATTGCTGCCGCGCACAAACCGTTCTGTGAGCGCTGTCGTGTCAGGATCGGGAAAGCCACCCGCGGCATCGGTGACAGTGACGACCGCATCCAGAGCCGTCTGGTGAACCGTGACATCGACGCGGGATTCTGCCGCGGAATATTTGATGGCGTTGTCCAGAATATTGCGCACAGCGTTCTGGATCAGAATGGCATCGCCGGGCAAGGCGGGCACATTTCGGGTGTGACAGCAAAGATCAATGTCTTTCAGTTCTGCCACCGGGCGCAGGCGGTCCACCAGTTCGGCTACCAGCGCACTCAGCTCAACGGGTTTGCGTTCCAGACTGTCGGTGCGAAAGGTGACCATGGCGTGATCCAGAAGCTGCCCTGCTGCGCGCGAACTTTCGTCGATGGCGCGGATCATTTCGCGCAAAGAAGTCCGGTTTTCCGGCTTATCCACCCGCCGCAGGGTGATCTCTGCCTGGGTGCGTACCGTGGCCAGCGGCGTGCGCACCCGATGTGCTGCCTCGGCGATAAAATCTTCTGACCGGGTGAGCGAGATGCGCAGACGTTCTATAAACCGGTTGAGGGAATGCACCAATGGTAACATTTCGGTCGGTACGGCGTGCCTGACAGGGCGCAGATCTTTGGGGCCACGGCGCGACACAACCCCGGTGAGCACATCCAGCGGGCGGATGCTCCACTGCGCCGTCCACAATGCCAGAAGCGCTGAAATCAAGAAAAAACCGACGCCCAGCTGCAAAGCGGATCGGGTCAGAGCTGCGAGTTCGGCGGCCTGACCATCGCGGGTCTGGGCCACGGAGATTGATATCTCCCGCGCGCCCTCCTGCAGGGCCATGAGCCGACTGAGCGTCACCATGCGCAGGCTGCTATCGCGATACCGGGTGGTGAGGAAACTTGGCTCACCCTGCCGCCTGTCTGTGATCGGCACGCCCTTTGGGGGCGTAGCCTGAACTGGCAGATCCGGGTAGCCAGTCAAAAGGGTGTCATCCAGGGTCACGCGGTAAAACACCCGGTCATCACTGATATTGCCTAGCATCGACAGGGCCGCATAGGGGATGTCGAGGGTGACTTCACCACCCTGCACGGTAACAGAATCCAGGATCGATGTGGCCGAGGCGAAGAGAATGCTGTCATGGCTGCGTTGCGACAGATCACGGGCAAATCCCAGGACCGCAAAAAACAGCACTGAGGCCAAAATGGCGGCGCTGCCAACCAGTTGTAGGGCCAGTCGGCGGCGCAAAGATCCGCTGGAGCGCAGCCTGCCCGGTGTTTTTGCAGCCGCCCCAGGGCGCTGGGGTGCGGGGTTAGGGGCAGGGCTCATTCCTGCGAGACTCGATAGCCTAGGCCACGCACCGTAAGAATGCTGACGCAGGACCCAGCCAGGTGCTTTCGCAGTCGCGCCACATAGACTTCGATTGCGTTCTCCGACACATCCTCGTCGTAGGAAAACAGCCGGTCCACCAGCTTGGTCTTGGAGTGAATCTGCTCCGGGCTGGCGAGGAAAATCTCCAAAAGCCGCAGCTCTTTGTTGCGCAGAGATGTGGTTTTTGTGCCCAGAGTCAGGGTGCCACCCATCGGATCAAACAGCAGATCCCCGAATCGCTTTTGGTTTGAGCCATTGCCGCCATGACGTCTGAGCACTGCTCGGCACCGGGCTTCGAGTTCGGAAAAATCAAAGGGCTTGGTGATATAGTCATCTGCTCCAAGATCCAGAACCCCGACCCGGTCCGACACTTCGGAGCGCGCCGTCAGCACAATGACTGGGGTCTTTTCCTGCCGGGCGCGATGGCGTTTCAAAAAGTCACGACCATCCCCGTCTGGAAGCATAATATCCAATAAAATCAAATCGTAATCCATGGTGGCGGCAAAGCCTTCAGCGGTCTCGACATCGCCTGCGTGATCCACCACATGGCCATCCAGCCGCAGCCGGTCCAGAACTGCAGTTGCGAGGCTTGCATTGTCTTCGACCAGGAGGAAACGCATCAGTGGCTCTCGTGCTTTGTGGTGCCACGCTTGCTGTATGACAGCTTGGCGTCAGCTTGGCGTGTTCCCTTTCAGTCATGGGCGGTGCGACCGCCAAATGTCAAACGGGAGGAGAAATAATGACATTGACCCTGACAAAGGATCTGACACGACGTGCGGTGATGGCAGCCGCGTCGCTGACCCTCGCAACTCTGACGGTGGCGACACCCACCTGGGCCGAAGAAAAAATAGCTGACAGTATCCACTTTTTGATCCCCGGCGGTGCGGGCGGTGGCTGGGACGGTACGGCCCGCGGAACTGGCGAAGCCCTCACCAAGGCAGGGCTGGTTGGCACCGCGTCGTTTGAAAACATGTCCGGCGGTGGCGGTGGCAAGGCGATTGGCTATCTGATCGAAAACGCTGACAGCAACCACGGCACCCTGATGGTGAATTCCACGCCCATCGTGATCCGGTCACTGACCGGGGTGTTCCCGCATAACTTTCGTGATCTGACGCTGGTGGCTGGCACCATCGGTGACTATGCCGCCATTGTGGTTGGCAAGGACAGTTCGATCAATTCAATGAGTGATCTGCTGGCGGCCTATCAGGCCAATCCGCGCAAGACCGCCATTGGTGGCGGGTCCGTGCCCGGCGGCATGGATCATCTCGTCGCGGCCATGGTGATGAAGGCCGCAGGCGAAGACCCCACAGGCGTGAAATACATCCCCTATGACGCAGGCGGCAAAGCCATGGCAGCCCTGCTGTCCGGCGAGATCGCAGCCCTGTCGACGGGTTTTTCAGAAGCCGTCGATCTGGCCAATGCGGGTGAGGTGAAGATCATCGGCGTTACGGCAAATGACCGCGTTGCGGCCTATGAAAGCGCGCCCACGATGCAGGAGCAGGGCATTGACGCCTCATTCGTCAACTGGCGAGGATTTTTCGCGGCCCCCGGCCTGCCTGCGGACAAACTGGCAATGTATGAGGCGGCCATCGCCAAAATGTATGACACGCCAGAATGGGAAGAGGTGCGTGCCCGCAACGGTTGGGTGAACATCCACAACTCAGGTGCTGACTTCAAAACCTTCCTCGAAGGTCAGGAAAAAGCCATCGGAGATCTGATGAAAGAACTCGGCTTCCTGTAAGTCCGGTTTTTTCTGAAACATCTATAACAGTCCAACGCGTCCGGATCTTTCGGGCGCGTTCTTTGAACAGCCGCGCGATGGCGGACGTGGCAGCTACTCAATCACAGCAGGAGGTGGGGATCATGGCGTTGGATCGCTGGATCGCGCTGATCATTTTGATGATCTCGTTGGCCTATGGCTATGCGGCCTATTTTACCATGGACGGGCTGTTGCCGCCCTTCATGAAGTTCAATCCAATCTGGCCCAGCACCTTTCCCAAGGTGCTGTCGGTGCTGGCCGTGTTGACGGCTGGGGTGATTGTGCTGGGGCTGGAACAGCCCAAGGCAGGCGACAGAACGGCGCAGGTACCGCGCCAGTCCGTCACAGAGCGGATCTTTTCCGGTAACTGGCAACAGGCGTTGGGGCTTTTGGCGCTGATGGTGGCCTATGCGCTGCTGATCCGGCCATTGGGTTTTTTGCTCGCAACTGTGGGGTTCATTAGCTGTGGGGCGGCCCTTTTGGGCGAACGCAAGCTGCATATTCTGATCCCCGTGGCCGCTATAGCTGCCGGGGTTGTCTGGTATCTGGTGCAGGGCGTTCTGGGGATCTACCTGAAGCCACTGCCTGCTGGTCTGGGAGGGTGACACTATGCTCGAAGGTATTCTGATTGGCCTTGGAACAGCGCTGTCGCTCACCAATATTCTGATGGTCATCGGTGGCTGTCTGATCGGCACATTCATTGGCATGTTGCCAGGCCTGGGGCCGATGTCGATCATCGCCATCATGATCCCGGTTGCGATCTCGCTGGGCGATCCGTCTGCGGCGCTGATCCTGCTGGCCGGTGTCTACTATGGTGCCATCTTTGGCGGCTCGACCTCGTCGATCTTGCTGAATGCACCGGGGGTGGCGGGCACCGTAGCCTCGTCGTTCGATGGCTATCCGATGGCGCGGGCTGGCAAGGCGGGAAAGGCGCTGACTATTGCCGCCATTGCTTCCTTTGCAGGGGGCACCATTGGCGCGCTGTTGCTGATGATCTTTGCGCCGGCGCTGTCGTCGGTGGCTTTGCTGTTTCATTCCGCCGAATACTTCGCCCTGATGGTGGTTGGCCTGTCGGCGATTGCGGCCTTTGCCGGAACCGGCCAGGTGGCCAAGGCGATCCTGATGACCCTGCTGGGGCTGATCATGGCGACCGTGGGAGAAGGCGCCTTGTTCAACATGCCACGCTTCACCATGGGCGTGATGGATCTGCAATCGGGCTTCAGCTTTATCACCCTGGCCATGGCGATGTTTGCCCTGCCAGAAGCGCTGTTTCTCGTGATGCATCCCCCCAAGGCCGCTGGTAGCGCTGAGGATGGCAAGATCAAGGATCTGCGTATCAGCCGCGATGAGGCGCGCCAGATTGCTCCGGTCATTGGCCGTCAGTCACTACAGGGGTTCTTTATCGGCGTCTTGCCGGGGGCAGGGGCTACGATCGCCTCCTTTCTGGGCTACGCGGTTGAGCGCAATCTAGCGACCAAGGAAGAACAGGCAGAGTTTGGCAAAGGTTCGATCAAGGGGCTCGCAGCGCCTGAGACGGCCAATAACGCCGCCTGTACCGGATCCTTTGTGCCACTGTTGACGCTGGGCATTCCGGGGTCCGGCACCACGGCGATCCTGTTGGGGGCGCTGGTTGCACTCAACGTCACCCCGGGGCCGCGCCTGATGCTGGACGATCCACAAATCTTTTGGGCGGTCATCATCTCGATGTACATCGGTAATCTGGTTCTGCTGATCCTGAACCTGCCCCTGATCCCCTATATCGCCAAGGTGCTGGAGGTGCCGCGCAACTATCTGATCCCATTTATTTTTTTCTTTACCCTCATGGGGGCCTATATCGGCCAGAACAATGCAACAGAGCTGCTGATCCTTGTGGGCTTTGGTTTCTGCGCCACCCTGCTGCGGTTTGCGGACTACCCGCTGGCGCCGTTGCTGATCGGCTTCATTCTGGGTTCGATGCTGGAGGACAACTTTTCTCGGGCGATGCAGCTTTATGACGGGCTGGGTTTTTTGCTGGAGCGGCCGATGACGCTGGCCTTGTTGGTGCTGGCGGCCGTTCTGGTGGTGCTGCCCACGTATCGTGCCCGGCGCGCGCGGCTGCGTCAGGCAGGGATTGCAGACGGCGATTGAGCGGCAGGTTTAAAAACAATCACTGCGGGGCCTTGGGATTTCAAGGTCCCGCAATTTAGGGCTTAGCTCAGGACCAAAAGCCAGAACCAGACTGTCAGGACTGACGCGGCAGTGGCGATCAAAACGGAAGATGCCGCCACACGTTTGGCCCGGCCATACATATTGGCGAAAATATAGCCGTTGAACCCGGTGGCCATGGCGGCATTCAGCACACCTGAGCGGAAAAGATCCTGTTGCAGATCAAGGCTTGTGCCCAGCGTCCAGACAATGGCGGGGTGCAGCATCAAAACGATGAAGCAGACAAATGCGATGATGCGCAGATCGCCTTCGGGGCGATATTGTACCAGCACCCCACCCAGAGCGAAGAGCGCGGTGGGAAGTGCCGCGCGGATCAGCAACTGCAATGCAGCATCAACTGCCTCGGGAACGATCAGACCTGACAGATTAAAGGCAAAGCCGAGCGCGATGCCCAAGATCAGCACGTTCTTGAACATCGCTGTCAGCACGGATTTAACTGTCTTCAATCCACCGCCACCGCGATTGCGCACGATCTCCATCGCAGTGATGCCGAGGCCGTAGCAAAAGGGCGAATGAAAAGCGATGATGGCATAGTTGCCGGTCAGGTTGTCCGGGCCAAAGGCGCGTTCGGTAATTGGCAGGCCCAGCAGGACCGAATTTGAAAACAAACAGCAAAATCCAATGGCAACGCAGTCTTCCCAGTCGCGTTTGAATATCAACCGCGCGCCCATCAGGCCGACAGCAAAACAGATCGCCGCACCGGTGTAGAAACTGATCAGCAGCTTGGGATCAAAGCTGGCCGAAAGATCCAGATTGGCAATGGCACTGAACAGCAGACAGGGAATGGCAAAGCTCTGGGTGAACTTCATCAGCCCATCGATTTGCACCGGGGAAAAGAGCGTCCTTTGCGTTGCAATATAGCCTGCGGCGACTACCAGAAAGACCGGTAGGATAACGTCAATCAAACTTTGCAGCATCGGTTTCTCCAGCAGGGGAGGCGGTAAATATCTTTTATTTCAGCGCAGGTGTTCTGGCCACTGTGCTTTCAAAGCGGGCAGTGGATCACCATGCTGTCAAAGGCCGGGGTAATGTGGTCCGGGGTTTCTGCTTTGACTGTGGCGTAGTCGAGATCGATATGCATATTGGTCAGCACAGCGCGTTTGGGCTGCATCCGGTCAATCCAGGCCAGCGCCTGATCCAGGCTGAAATGGGTTGGGTGCGGCGTGCGGCGCAGCGCATCCAGTACCCAGCAGTCCAACCCTTCCAACGCTTCGGTAACGTCTTCGCTGATCTCTGCGACATCTGGCAGATAGGCGAGCTGACCAATGCGAAACCCCAGCGCATCAATAGCTCCGTGATTGACCTCAAATGGTAAAAACGGAATTTCACCGCCAGGGCCGTCGATGGTAAAAGCGCCGTCGATTGTGCGCAGATCCAGAATGGGTGGGTACGGCGAGCCTTCGGGCTGCACAAAGGCATAGCCAAAGCGGGACAGCAGCGCGTTCTGGGTGTCGCCATCGGCATAGACCGGTACGCGGGCGCGCATGTTGAAAACGATCATGCGCAGATCATCAATGCCATGCACGTGGTCTGCGTGGGAATGGGTATAAACCACGCCGTCAAGCCGCCCGACATCAGCGTCCAGCAACTGGCTGCGCATATCGGGTGAGGTATCAATCAGCACCGTGGTGGTGCCGTCGGGGCCGTCGCGCTCGACCAGCATCGAACAACGACGGCGACGGTTGCGGGGCTCTTTAGGGTCACAGTCGCCCCAGTGGCCACCAAGCCGCGGCACCCCGCCGGAAGAGCCGCAGCCCAGGATGGTATAACGCAGCTCTGCCATCAGGCGGCGGCCTCGAACTGAGCGGCTTTCCAGAACAGGCGATCAAAATTGGCCTGCGTCTGCGCGGCAAAATCGGCGTATTCAATCCCGAATGCCTTGGCACCGATCTGTGCGGTCAGCGCTGAATAGGCGGGCTCATTGCGTTTGCCGCGATGCGGTGGCGGTGCCAGATAGGGCGCGTCGGTCTCGACCAGAATGCGTTCCAGTGGGGCGGCTGCAAAGATGTCGCGCAAATCCTGGCTTTTGGGGAAGGCGGCTATGCCCGACATCGACAGATAGAACCCCAGTTCCAGAGCTGCCCGCCCCAGCTCTGCTGAAGAGGAGAAACAGTGCATGACGCAGGTGTAGTCGCCATTTTGCATCTCTTCGCGCAGGATCCGTGCCATGTCGTCATCGGCATCGCGCGCATGAATAATCAGCGGCAGTTTGGTGTCGCGGGCGGCCGCGATATGGGTGCGCAGGGACTGCTGCTGCACCTCAGCGCTTTCGGCGGTGTAGTGATAGTCCAGACCGGTCTCACCAATGCCGACAAATTTTGGGTGATCGGCCAGGGTGACCAAATCTTCATAACTGGCCATCGGTTCCGAGGCGACGCTCATCGGGTGGGTGCCTGCGGCATAGAACACCGGCGCGTGGGCCTCGGCGATGGCGCGCACAGCGGGTTCGTTTTTCAGTTTGGTACAGATCGTGACCATGCGGGTCACGCCTGCGTCGGCGGCGCGGGCGATGACCTTGTCCAGCTCCCCTTCGAAATCCGGGAAATCCAGATGGCAGTGGCTATCGGTGATATGGGGGGCGGTGATATGGGGGGTCGTGCTGCTCATGCCTGCCTCGTCGTGTCTTTGGCCGGATACCCGGGCGCCGCCTGTTGAAAGGTCAACGGGACGCGGTGTCCTGCATCTTAAAAACCGTATCTAGGACAAGTGAAGCGGGGTCAAGGTTCACCGCCTGACCATGGCGCGCGCGCGCCGTGGCTTCGGCAGACAAATCAGCCCAGGCGCGGCCCCTTTGTGGGTCTGCTGCCAGTCGTGCGAGAACGGCACTTTCTCCATTGGCGGCTTCGGGGAGGGGGGGCTTCCCGGTGGCACCAGTCCGTGCGAGCCTGGCCAGAGAGACTTCAACCAGAGTGAGCAGCAATTCGAATTTTTCCGCAGCGCCACGCTGTGCGGCTGCCTCGGCTAGGGCCATGGCACGCTGGCGGTCCAAGCGTGGCATCGTGTCGAGGATCTGGATCAGCTCTGCATAGATTTTTAACCCACCCAGGTTCAGCAACCGCAGGGCCGCGCCAACAGATCCTGCAGCCAACGCTGCCAGGTGTTCCGTATTTTCGGGTAGGTCGGCTCCGGCCTGTGCCAGTGCCGATTGCATGTCTTCTGGTGAAAGCGGCCCCAGTCGCAATGTGCGGCAGCGTGACCGGATGGTGGGCAGCAGGCGCGAGGGCTGATGCGAAATCAGCAGAATGGTGGTGCGGGCAGGGGGCTCTTCAAGCATTTTCAAAAGCGCATTGGCCGCACTGGTGTTCATGTCGTCGGCGGCATCGACAATGACGACGCGGCGGCCGCCTTCGGTCGCTGACAGGCCAAAGAACCGGTTCAGTTTGCGAATGTCGTCTACCACGATCTGGTCGCGCAGCTTGCCCTTATCGTTATAGCTGCGCGTGATGGGCGCAAGGCCGGGTTCGGCCAGCGCATGAATGCGGTGGGAAACCGGATGATCAGGGTCGATAGACAAAGAGGTGACGGGAGGTGGCGCGCCAAACAGGCCGTCTTCGGCAGGAGGTGTTGCCAGCAGAAACCGGGCAATGCGCCAGGCCAGTGTTGCCTTGCCGATCCCCTGTGGCCCAGTCAGCAACCAGCCATGATGCAAACGGTCGGAATTAAAAGCTGTCAGGAAATCCTGTTCGGCCTGATCTTGCCCAAAGATCTGCGCAGTCTCGCGCGGGTGCGGCGCCCCGGGGGCCTGGTCAGCACGAGGCAGGTCTTCGTCATTTTGGGGTTTTGGCGCACGGCTCATGGCTGCAAAGCCTGGGCATCTGAAGTCAGAGCAGCCGTTGTGGCCCGCAAAACATCAGCAGCAACGGCTTCAATGCTTTGGGCCCCGTCGATGATGTGGAACCGGCTGGAAAACTCCTCTGCGAGATCCAGAAAACCAGCGCGCATCTTTTCCTGCAGCTCAACCCCGAAATCCTCGAACCGCTCCTCGGAACCCTGACGCCCCTTGGCGCGGGCAAGGCCAGTGGAAGGGTCCATGTCGATCAGCAGGGTAAGGTCGGGTTCACGGCCAATCATCAGCGCATGCAATTGGTCGACCGTGGCGCGCAGATCGCCGCGTGACAGGCCTTGATACATCCGGGTGCTGTCGGCAAAACGATCACAGATCACCACTTTGCCTGCTGCCAGTGCCGGCAGGATGGTGCGTTCCAGATGGTCACGGCGCGCAGCGGTGAACAGCAGAATTTCGGTCTCGGCAGACCATTTGTCAGGGTCGCCTTCCAAAACCAGACGGCGGATCTCTTCGGCTCCAGCAGAGCCGCCAGGCTCGCGCGTCAGCACCACGTCGTAGCCTCGCGCCTGCAGCGTTTCGGCCAGCATCCTGCATTGGGTGGATTTCCCCGACCCATCAATACCTTCAAAGGTCAGGAACAGGCCTGACGCAGCTTTCGGGGCGGTTTTATTCACTGGCTGGCCTCTGGTCCGTCTATCAGCCGTTTGGATAGCACCTGAGCGGCGGTTTTGACACGGACAAAAAAGCCCCCCGTGGCGACATCTTGTTGCGCGACCAGCGGCAGACGCATCTCTGGCAACTCATCCGGCCGCAACACCAGTTCCGCCAATTTCTGTCCTTGCTTGATGGGCGCACTGATTGGTCCGGTATAGACCACCTCGGCGGCGATTTCCTTGCCTGACAGTGCCGGGAGCAGGATTTCCAGATCGGTTTCCGGCACGAGCCCTACCGATTGTTGTGCTCCACGCCAGACTTCTGCGCGGGCGACCGGGACACCGGCTTTGGCGACAGTTTTCTTGGCAAATTGGCGAAACGACCAGTTAACCACGGCCTCGGCCTCCTCTGCGCGGGCCTTGGTGCTGTCGAGGCCGGTGAGGACAAAGATCACCCGGCGATCCCCCTGCATGGCGGACCCGACCAAGCCATAGCCTGCTTCCGAGGTATGCCCGGTCTTGAGCCCATCTGCGCCGATACCCAGCCCTAGCAATGGGTTGCGGTTGCGGGTGTTGGAAGGCGCACGGCCATCAAAGGTAAAGCTTTTTTCCGAAAACAGCGGGTAATACTGCGGGAAGTCTTCGATCAGACGCTCCGCCAGAATGCCAAGGTCGCGCATCGACATGCGATGGCCTGCAGCGGGCCAGCCATTGGAATTGGCGAAACTGGCATTTTCCATGCCCAACTCATGCGCGCGTTTGGTCATGTAGCGGGCAAAGCCCGCTTCGGTGCCATCCGGGCTCAGGGCTTCGGCAATCACCGCGCAGGCATCATTGCCCGACAGCACGATGATGCCGCGCAAAAGATCTTCGACACGGACCCGGTCGGTGGTGTCCAAAAACATCGTGGATCCGCCATAGCCCATGGCATGGGCGCTGACAGGCAGGCGTTCATCCAGATTGAGACGTCCATCGCGCAGGGCTTCAAAGGCAACATAGAGCGTCATCAGTTTTGACATGGAGGCCGGCGGCAGCGGCAGGTCGGCGTTCTTGGACAAAAGCACCGTATCCGTGCCCTGGTCCAGGATATAGGCGGCACGGGCCTTGGTATCAAAGGCCGCCAGCGGCAGTGCGCTCAGGCATAGGCCCAGCCCTGCGGCGGTGATGAGGGGGACGAAGGATCTGACCATCTGTCTCACGGTAGGGATCTCCAGAGGCTAGTTGGTGACGGCATAGGCATCACTGAAGCCTGCTGCCTTGACGCTTTTGAGCAGCTGGCTGCGTTCCGATTTGGACTGGGCTGGGCCAACAACAACACGCCAGAAGGGTTTGCCCTTGCTGCTTTGCTCCAGCACCTCGGGGATCAACCCGGCATTGCGCATCTGTGCGGCTGTGTTCTTGGCGTTGCTTTCGACGCTGAAAATACCGATCTGGATAAAGGGTTTCTCCAGCGGGGAAACCCTAGCTGGGGCAGCGGCTGCCGGTTTTGATATCGGGGCCGCCTCGATGGCGGCGGCTGCACCGGCAATCGGGTCTAGCGGTGTCGCTGCAATATCGCCGGTGTTCAGGGCTGCGGCCTCGGCCGCGCCCAATGGGGCAGCTTCGGATTGAAGCGGGTCAGCCGGGGAGGTCTCGTCTGGCTCGGGCGGCAGCTCTTCTGTTTCGCGGCGCAGGGCCGTCACGTTCAGCTCAACCGGGGCACCGGCCAGCATACCAAGGGCCGCAGCCGCATCCGAGGAGGCCTGCAGCCTGGGGCCGGGGATTTCACGTTCGCGGCGAAACAGGGCGCCAATGACAAACTTGCCATTGCTGCTGTTGCGAATGATGACGCGCTCGGGCTCCTGCGCGTCCGGATGCGCCACCCAAACCCCGCCAAGCGAGGGACGGCCATCCCAAAGCCCGGCTTCGGTGACCTGAAAGACATCCGGTGCTTCGACGTCGCGCTCAACCAGTTTGGTGCTGCTAGACCCGGTTGTCTCGGTGGTTTCTGGTTTGGGCTTCAGGAACCCCAGGTTCGCCCCCTCTTCGCAGGCCGCCAGTGCCAGCATCGAGGTGGCAGCGACAAAGATCTTTGCGCCTGATATCCAAGCGGGCATGGTTCTTGTCGGCATGGTTCTTGTCATGGGGGTTCCCTTGCCTGTGCTCGTTTGGCCTGTTCAGGTTCGGCCTGTGCTCGTTTGCGCTTTTGCGCGGCTCGCCGGATTTACCGGTCATCCTTGTGATTTGCGGAATGATAGCCTGCGTTGTGTGCTGTGAAAACCCTGTGCAGAGAGTATCGGCCTGAAACGGTCGGGAAAGGCGGGGTATGGGCGTGTTCTTGCGCGTTTTCCCCCTGCCACTTCAGTGCAAGACTGGCTTGATCAGATGTAGGACTGGGGCAGTAAGAGCTGGTCGCGTCACTGGATGCGCGCCTTGGGGTGATTTCCTCTTGCGCGATGCAGCTGATCCGCTTAAACCGCCCGCAGACCGGGGAGGTGGCAGAGTGGTCGAATGCGGCGGTCTTGAAAACCGTTGAACGTGAGAGCGTTCCCAGGGTTCGAATCCCTGTCTCCCCGCCACTATCTTCATTTGGCAAGAAAACGCCTCTAGCACCTTGGACGGCAGGGTGGTTTTTGGTGTTCGAAGCCCTTCATTCCGCGCAAAGGTAATTTGCTCTGCAAGGGTCGTCTCAGGATAGATCATTTGCAATGAAGCCGTTCATCGTGCATGAGATCCAGATCGCTCCAAGAAAGCCTCGGGATGCAGGTTATTGGGGGTATCTGAGGTCCCGGATGCTCTGCCAGATGTCCTGGTTTATCTGCTGCAGAGCGAAAACAGCCTCTTCGACGCCCTCGGCCGCCGACTGATCCAGGGCATTCATCTGCCCCATAACCAACCGATCCTTCCGGTCAGCAATTCGCATCAAAATGGAACGCGGGCTGCCACCTTCGCTGTCAAAGGCATAGATACAGTGATTGTAGCGATTACGCAGTGAGGACTGACCCTGAATGCGTTTGGTTAAAGAAAGGATCCGCTCGCGCTCCTTTTGCGGGATACGGTCCAGTTTTGACAACCGCTCCACAATATCGATCCGGGCACGTGTGGTATTCAGGGTCAGAAAAATGACCGTGGCTGTTTCCTTATCGATCTTGGAGAGGCCAGCAATAAAATGAATGAGCAAGCTTTCTGTATTTGTCCACGTATAGTTCAGCTTTCCAATCAACAGCAGGAAGTCGTCAAAATCGATTGGGGTGGAAGTTTCAGCCATGTCTATGAACCTGCGACCTCATGCTGGTGATCAAAGAACCAGATTGCGGCTTCAGTACGATTGTGAACGCCGAGCTTGGCCATCAAGTGATGCATGTGAAGTTTGATCGTATGCGGAGATAGCCGCAATTCTTCGGCGATTATCTTGTTTGGTTTTCCCTCGGCCGCAGATCGCAGTACCTGGATTTCACGTTCTGTCAAATGGACCGTTTCGCTGGGCTCCACCGCCTCGGTATTAGCAGAATGTCCTTTCGAGACGTCGCAGTCAGGGCTGCGGGAGTGTTCATGAATAGGGGCGGGCGCCTCCTGTTGCTGCTGCGGGACTATCAATTCAGAGGGAACGTAGTGTTCGCCGCAAATCAAAAGTCGGAGAACGGAAAGCCAACGGTCCACTTCCAGATGCATCGGCAATAGGCTGATCTGCCGCAGTTCACTCTGTTCCGCAGCCAACGTCAGTAGGTGACGCGCATTCTGCTGCTGCCGGTAGGCCAGCGCGAATTGAGCACATGGAAAGGCCTTCTGCAGCCCGGAGAAATCCTTGCAGAAAGCCTCCAGCATCGACTCGTCAACGAGAATGTTTCGTATTGATCCGCGTTGTTCATCGCTGGCATTGTGTCTGATCTGTTCCAGATCAGAAATATCTTCCAGACGGGTAAACCGCATGTTGTTGATTTCGCCGTCGGTGATTTTCAAAAGGGTGTCGGAAAAGCACAGGGGGCTTCCGAAGAAAGCTCCAATTAATTTTTGAGACCCGATTTGGGGGTCTTGGGTAAATATATACTCAACATTCATTTTTAATAGCCTCTCTTCCCCGATGGAGAATCTGCCATGTCGCAGGTGAGTCGACACGCTTCAGAAACTTGAACTTCAAAATACCGGTTGATGCCGGTTCTATGTTTTGGCGTTCTGCTCATCGACCGGAGAGATGTAATTTCTCCCAGGGTTAGTTCTGCTGCGTTTCGTCATGGAAAATACTCAGCGAAAGCACGTGATATGATTGTGGCAATAGGAACGGATAGTATTTTTACCGAAACTTTTGGTTAAAGTCCACCTAACACATTGATCTGTTCAGCTTCTGGGGGAGCCGTTTAGGCCAGAAACCTATGGCGAACGAGCGATGATTCTTCCGATTTTTGAGAGGGTTTTTGCAGAGGTTCTCTAAAAAATTAAGTGAAAACAATGATTAGTCGGCTTATTTTTGGCTAATCCTATTGTCCAGCTTCCTGAAGGCGGCCAGTTTGACGACACTTTTGAGATTACTGAGTGATCAAAATTATTTTCGCAATGTATTGAGAAAACGTTAAGGGGTCGGAATTTTTCTCTGCGACTCACTTCTTCAGACACGAAAATTTGGCCACGCAGTACAACTGTGATGACGGTATTTGCATGGGAATTTAAAGGGGGGAATGCGAACGGATAATTTCAATTTTTGCGCGAGTGGTGCGCTGGGGAATGGTTGGTTAGAGCGCTTCAATCAAACATTCCTGATCAAAATCTCAACCTCTAAATAGACAGAAATTACATATCTGCGCGTAGGTCGCTTTTGATAGAGTGGCGATCCCGTGGATGATTTTTTACGGAGAATTAGAAATGCCAGGTTCAAGAAACAACAACTTCATGTTCCCACATCATGGTAATGGCAACCAGGATCAGGAACAGGATCAAGACCAGCTACAGGGCCAGGGTCAGGCCCAGGCCGCATTGCAGGCCCAGCTTCAGGGTCAAGCTCAGTCGTCCGAGAATGACAATGAAAACGACAATGGCAACGGCAACCTGAACGGCAACGGCAATGGCAACCTGAACGGCAACGGTAATGGCAACCTGAACGGCAACGGAAATGGTAACGCCAACGAAAATGCCAGCTCGAATGCCAACGCCAGTCTGAATGGCAATGGCAATCTGAATGGCAATGCAAACGGCAATCTCAATAGCAATGCGAACTCGAATACCTCCGAGACTGCCGTATCGGTGACTGTGGACACAACCGGTTGGATGCCGACCGACGATGATTTTGCCGATATCGATCTGCACAATTCGTCAGCCGGAGATTTTGTCATGGCCGACGGTGACATGAACTACAGCCCAGGCGATGACATGAACCTTGAGGACATCTTGGACGATGCCCTGAACGGTGCGGGCAACGACTCGGCGACAGTCAATGCGCAGACCAACAATCTGGATGACAACGATACCGCATCCAACATCAGCAACAGTGGCTCGATGTCGCAAACCAACACCTCGAAAGGTGGGGAAGCGGACGCGGATGATGGAATCTCAGCTGGTGCAGCCGGTGGCGAAGGTGACGGAAGCGCAGATACGCATGGCGGTACGGCCTTGGGTGGTTTGGGCTTTGGCGGCATCGCCGGTGCGGCTGGAGGAACCAGCGGTGCTGGTGGTAATGCATCCGCAGCTGGCGGCAACGGTGGCAACGGTGGCGGTGCGACTTCCGTCGGTGTTGGTCTTGGTCTTGGCGGCGCCTCTTCGGATGCGGATGCTGAAGGCGATGACGGCGGCGACGCAGGGTCCCTGGCTGCTGCTCTGGGCGCGGGAACCGGCCTGTCCGGTGCCGGCGCAGACGGTGGCGATAGCGGCAATGCCGATGGCGTTGGTGCAGGCGTAGGCGCAGCTGGCGCTGGGGCTGACAGCAGCAATACTGGAGATGCCGGCGCGATCGGTGGCGGGCTTGGACTGCTGAACCTTGGTCTTGCGGGTGCCGAAAACGGTGAAACCGGAGATGCTGATGCCGGCGCGATTGGCGCAGGTCTTGGCAACGGTGAAGGCACCAGTGGCGATGGCGGTGCAGCCGGGGCTATCTCGGGTGCTGCCGGTGCAGGCGAAGGTCGGGCTGATTCCGGCAATGCAAACGGTGGCGCAGGTGGCGATGCCGGGGCGGCATCGGGTGCCTATGCCAGCACCGCAGGCTACGGTGGCGACAACGAAGCTGATGGTGGAAACGGCGGCGACGGCTACGGCGGCCATGCCTGGGGTGGTGACACCGGTGACGGCTACGGCGGACATGCCTATGCTGGCGGGACCCAAGCTTCCGGCGGCGTTGCCGGTGGCGGTGGCAATGCCTTTGCAGGTGGCGGCGGTGACGGTGGCAACGCCGGCATGTGGGGATCGAACAACGGTGATGACGGCTATGTCACCGGTGAATCCTTTGCGTCCGCGGCATCGCAGATTGACACCACAGCCTTTAACCAGAGCGTCGTGATGGGGGCCAATGTGCTGGGCAACACTGTTGATATGACAGTTGTTGGCGGCTCGTTCAGCTCCAGCTACATCGGCGATGATGGCGACGGCGCATAGGCCGATAAAGAAATGACCTGAGCCCGGAGAAACCCGGGCTCAGGTCCGCTTTTTTAATAAGTTTTTTTAGACGACCGTCCGCAGGGTTCCGTGCGGCAAAAGCAAAGTTTTAATGAGGTGAGCAGCCACTTGGCTTTAAGCGAGGCTGCTATGTTAATGGACAAAACGACCGAAATGGTCGCCCACTTGATCGGTATTTTTCATACCAGTGTGGAAGAGGTGCGTTTGCGCGACGTCTATGGCAAGTTCAAGGCGTTGCAGGCAGAAGACCTGGAAAACAACGAGATCGACGCGATCACGGCTTCTTTCAAGGCGGGTTACCGGCTGGAAGGGTTCGCGCCGAACCTTGATTACACACCTGCATGGCTGCAAGAGAATTCTTCTGGCCCGGCGGCTTCTGTTATTGTGAATTTCGCTGACTATCTGCCAAGCAACGCGGTTGAATCTGCCCTGCCAGTGGCCCCGCTGACGCTTTTTTCAACTGTCTGGAACGGTCAAAATACCCAGCTGGTGCTGGAACCTCCCGGCAGTGTTGCTGTGATTACCCTTCAAAGTGCATTCTTGTCTGACAATGACCTTCTGCTGCTCGGGGATGGCGAGACTGTCTTTGCCGATCCGAGCACCTACCTGGAGGCCTTGCAACAGTATCAAACTGTGGCGACCGCGATTGCTGCCCCTGTCAGCGCTCAACTTCTGCAGCCAGGTGAGACGGCGACGGCGGATGCTTTAGCGCTGCATGCGCAAATCACCTCTGTCGAGGCCAGCACGATTTCCGGTGTGACAACAACTATCCTGCAGGGAGACGATGCTTTTGGTCTACATATAAATGGAGGGGCTGTTGAAGATTTGCTGCGCCTGGACGAGGTTCTGCCAGCCTATCTGAGAGCCCAAACTGCAGACGAGCCTAATGATGGCAGCGGCGCAAGCTCAAAAGACAGCTCAAATGTCAGTGCGGGAGAGGAAGGCGCGCCAGATGCGGCACCTGGCGAGAATTCCGGCGAAAACGCAAGTGAGGAAGACTATGTCTGGCCAGATCCTTTTGAGGGGCTCAATACAGACGACGGTAGTGCCGGTGATTTTCACATAGAGGCCGGGCATACGGTGGTCGTCGGCGGCAACACGATGGTCAACGACGTGCAAATCCATTCCGCTTGGCTGGATGCACCGATGATTTCGGTCATGGGGGATGCGATCAATCTTGAGGTGATCGCACAGGTCAACGTCCTGGTGAACCACGACAGTGGTGGCGACACTGGCAGCTACAGCGCTGGTGCGGGCAGTTTGACTGCATCTGCCGTGCTGAGCGGCGCCGGGATGAGTTTTATCAGCTCGCTTCCCACCGACGAGGAAGTCGATGAAACTGCAGAGGCCTCCGAGGATGAGGCCACAGCAGAGACTGATACAACAGAGGCTGATACCGGGCTACCATCGAACTGGGCGGTCACCCGGATAGAAGGCGATCTGATCAGCTACAACTATGTCAATCAATACAGTTTCCAAACGGATCACGACCGTGCCGAGATCAGTTTCAGCAGCACCAATACCTATATCAGTCTGGGTGACAACACAGTGGCCAACCTCACGAGCCTGTCTGAGTTGGGGTTTGGTTATGATTTGATCTTTGCAGGCGGCAGCATGATTTCAGTCAACTGGATCAACCAGATGAATGTGCTGATCGACAATGACTGGGTGACCTATTCCGACGGCACACCCACCAGTATCGGATCCGGCGACAACCTGCTGTTCAACAGTGCGACGATCAATGGCATCGGTCTGGACACGCACGAAGAGATGTCGACCACAATGGAAAGCGCCTCCGAAAGCCTTGAGGCCGGGAACGTGGGCTTCAACAGTGCCGTTGCAAATGATCCGGTTTTTGAAGGCATCGACGTTCTTCGGGTTCTTTATGTCGAAGGCGACCTGATGGCGGTCAACTGGATCGAACAGACCAATATTCTGGGAGATTCAGATCAGGTGCACCTCGCTATGGCCAACCTGGAGGGCGAAACCGGAGCCGAGATCAACGTCACGGCGGGATCCAATGCGGTGATCAATCTGGCGTCTATCCACGAATATGGCACCGATTCAACGGTCTCGGTCGGTGGCGAGGTCTATGACGACGCGCTTCTTTATCAGGCTGAACTCATCGATACGGATGCTGATCCCATTGGCGTCGATCTTTCCGCGCTTGCCTCTGAAGCCGTGGCTTTTCTGGCTGAGGACATGCTCCAGCCAGAGGTCACTCCGGGTGAGGATGCGATCATGGCCACCGCGCCTGAAGATTTCTCCTCAGCTGACGTGATGCAAACAATGCTTGCCTAACAGGAACTGAATTTCATGAATGTAATTAGCAGAACAAACGCGCCTGAAAATGATGCCTTCTCGCAGGGAAAAGCAGTTGAAGGACGCGAAAAACAAGCCGAAAAGCCCACCACTCAACCCACCACTCACTCCCCTGACACACTCAAATTGCGCCCGGAACAACGGGTCGACGAACAACGAGTCGACAGAAAGGCGCCCATTCCGGAAGATCCCATTCGGGAAGACCCCCGCCCTGAAACGCCCATTCGCGAAACGCAAAGAACCTCCGCTCAGCCGCTGCCAGGTAAGCAGATCGAGGGCGATACCGGGCCAATCCTGAAGCCGGGCAGGGGCGGCAAGCCGCCTGTCTCCTCAGGAGGAGGCAATGGTGGCGGCGGTGGCGGCGGTGACCGGGGGGCCTCGCCGGATTTCCACAAGCGCGCCAATCCTGATCAGTTTGTCGAACAGCTCGCCAAGGGGATGCGGGTGGTGCGTGGAAATCTCGGGTTTGTCATGGTTCTGACTTGTGCCACCAATCTGCTGGTTCTGGCGATCCCGATTTATCTATTTCAGATTTCCGACCGGGTGCTGACCAGCAGATCGCTTGACACTTTGGTCATGTTGACCGTGCTCATTGTGGGGGCGGTGGTGCTGCAGGCGATTTTTGACGCTGTGCGCCGTTTCATTCTGATGCGGACCGCAGTCGAGGTCGCCGTTCGGCTGGGCGCTCCGGTGCTGAGTGCAGCCGCGCATGCCTCGCTACAGGACAACGGTCGGCAATATCAGACCCTGGGTGATTTGCAGCAATTGCGCGGGTTTTTGACCTCCGGGACATTGATCTCATTTCTGGATGTCCCCTTTGCCCCGATTTTCATTTTTGCCATTTTCCTGGTGCATCCGCATCTGGGGATGATTGTCATTGTCACCGCGCTCATCCTGATGGTGGTCGCCATTATCAACCAAAAGGCCACGGCTAAGCCTTTTGCCGAGGCAAATATCGCGCAGAGCCGCGCGAATATGCATCTGGATTCGATGTCGCGCAACAGCCAGATCATCAATGCGCTGGCGATGGTTCCTGAAGCTGTCGCGCTTTGGGGGCGTGATACGGCCAATTCGCTGCAAGCACAGGTCCGGGCGCAGGATCGCAATATTTTCTGGGCGGCGGTGTCGCGTGCGTCCCGGTTGCTGACCCAAATTGCCATGCTTGGCTGGGGTGCCTATCTCGCCATTCAGGGCGAAATCACCGGCGGTATGGTGATTGCCGCTTCGATCATCGCCGGGCGGGCCCTTGGTCCCATCGAAGGCTCGATCGAAGGCTGGAATGGGTTCTTGCTGTCCCGGTCAGCCTATGACCGGGTGCGTCTCTTGATGCATAAATCGGTGCAGCGGTTTGAGAAACTGCGCCTGCCCAATCCCGAAGGGCGGCTCAATGTGGAGCGGCTGCTTTATGTGCCCGCCGGAACCAAACAGGTGGTCCTGAACGGGCTGTCGTTTTCCCTGACACCGGGTGAATCCCTGGCTGTCATTGGCAACTCCGGCGCCGGCAAGACGACGTTGGGCAAGATGTTGGTCGGGTCGATCCTGCCGACATCGGGGAATGTGCGGCTTGACCTTATGGATCTGCGCAATTGGGACACACGGCAGCTGGGCGAAAATATCGGTTATCTGCCGCAGGACGTGCAGCTGTTTCCTGGTTCCATCAAGGACAATATCGCCAGAATGCGGGGGGATGCCCGCGACGAAGATATTCACCGCGCGGCCCTTCTGGCAGATGTGCATGACATGATCGCGCAGTTGCCGCACGGCTATGAAACCATGGTGCAGGCGGATGGTTCGCCCTTGTCTGGTGGGCAGAAACAACGGATCGCGCTGGCGCGTGCCTTTTTTGGGAATCCGCGATTTCTGGTGCTGGATGAGCCGAATTCGAACCTCGACACCGCCGGGGACAGGGCCTTGGCGAATGCGATCCGACATGCTTCGGAAAATGGCATCACCACTGTTGTGATCACGCAAAAACCCTCTTTGCTGAGTGTGGTGGACAAGATCATGCTGCTGGCCGACGGCAATGTTGCCTTGTTCGGATACCGCCAACAAGTGTTGCAACAACTGGCGCAACGCAGCCAGGGCGGGGGCAATCTGCCGCAATCCCAGAACAATTCCGGAGGCCAGCCAAATGTCTGATATCACTGTCTATGCCGAACCAGCTGAATGGTACGCAAATGTGCCTCGCTCGGTCGCCAAACATATCGTGTTTGGGATCACGCTGCTCATTGTCAGTTTCGGTGGCTTCGGGCTCTGGGCCTTCAAGGCGCCGTTGGCCGCAGCGGTCATATCACAGGGCAGTTTTGTCGCCACCGGCCGCAACAAGATCGTTCAACACCTCGAAGGCGGCATCATCAGTGCAATTTTGATAAAGGAAGGCGATACAGTCACCCAGGGCCAACCTATTGTCACGCTGGATGAAACCGCAGCTTTGGCAACGGAACGCGAGCTATTTTTGCGGCAGGTGCGGCTGGAGGCCATGGAGGCACGAATTCTGGCAGAGCATTCCGGCGCCGATGCCCTGCGTTTTCCCAATCATTTACAAAACCTGCGGGCCGACTTCGATGTGGCCTCAATGCTGGATGCGCAGCGGATCGTGTTTGATGCAGCTGCGCGGCAACTGCGCAATGATATTGCTTTGCTGGAACGCAGCACCGAAGCACTCAATGTGCGCTCCAATGGCTATGCACTTCAGCTTGCGTCAACTTTGACCCAGATGGAAATTCTGAGAGAAGATCTCGAGAGTAAACAGCATCTGCTTGAGCGCGGGCTAGTACGTCGCACCGAGGTGAACACGATCCGCCGCGCGATTGCCGAAGCCGAAGGGCAGGTGGGGCGGTTGACCTCCGAGGTGGATGAAATCGAAGAGGTGGTCCGGCGCTATGATGCCCAGATCGCGCAGACGGTCAGTGAACGACAGGGCGCGGCATTGGATGAACTGCAATTGGTGCAATCCGAGCTAGAAAGCGTTCGTGAACAAGCCCGACGGGCGGAAAACGTGCTGCGCCGATCAACGGTTCTGGCCCCGGTTTCCGGGACGGTGATCACGCTGCATTACCATACTCCGGGCGGTGTGGTCGAAAGTGGCAAGGCAATTGCCGAAATTCTGCCGACGGGGGAGCCTTTGATCATCGAGGTCAGCATCCCGCGCACCGAAATCGACGTGGTGCAAAAGGGACAGGAGGCCACAGTCAGGCTGACGGCGTTAAATGCCCGAACCACTCCGATCCTGTCGGGGGAGGTCTTCTATGTTTCGGCGGATGCTATTCTCGACAAAAGTCAGGAGTTGCCGCAGGAGGTCTATGTCGCACGGGTTTCGGTGCCACCGTCCGAACTGGATCGGGTGCGAGGCTTTACTCCGACACCGGGTATGCCGGCTGAGATCATGATCCAGACCGAAGAGCGGACTTTTGTGGAGTATCTGATGAAACCAGTGACGGATAGCATGATCCGCGCCTTTCGTGAGCAGTGATGCTTTTCGTCGCGCGCTATATTGGAAGATCGGTGCTGCCGATATTTGTTTTGAAATTCGAAATTTATTTTCGATCAGTTCTAAAATTATGAACCCAGAATTGTACCTGGACAGTTTTCGTGTTTGGGCGATTTGGTGAAAGTCATTCCCATTTTTATGTGGATAAAGGTGGGTCAAGAGTACAGGAGATTTTTTCGTTTCGTTTTTTGAAGAGGATGCCGTGAGTGATTCTGTCTTGATGGTATTTGGATTAGTGGAGGAAATTTGATTCCTAATGAGTGATAATTTGCAATTGGCACAACCAATAGTTTTGCTAGTGGAGAAATATGGGCCAAAATACCGCCAAAGTGAAAAAAATTCCTAAAATATTTGACAAACTAATGAATATTTAGAGATACTTGACGGTGCTGGCTGAGGTCGGCATCACGATTACGACGCGCCCGTTTGGGGGAACTATTTATGTTCCGATGTCGGCGGTGAGATCAGGCAGGTGTTTAAAAGACCGAGAACCTGATCCGTCCAATTTCGAGCAGGGCATGACATGTCGCGTTCCATTGGGAGCGTTTAATATGAATTCTGTTACCAGTTTTACACGTCTAAAATCTGTCTCCGGGCCAAATCGGCATTCCACGGGTGGGCGCGGAAAAAGAAAGAGTATTTTGGTATCTGGCGGTGCCGGGTTTTTGGGTTCTCGGCTATGTGGCCGTTATCTTGAATACGGCTGCCGGGTCATCTGTCTGGACAACTTATCGACCGGGCGGATTGGCAATTTGAGCCATTTTATGGAAGATCCCAACTTCTCTTTTGTACTACATGATGTCGTTGATCCGATAAAGATTGATAGCCAGATTGACTATATCTTCAACATGGCCTGCCCGGCTTCGCCGCCGAAATATCAGTCGGACCCTATCCAGACGATGAAGACCAATTTGTATGGGGCTTTTAATCTTTTGGACCTGGCCGGTCGGGCCAAAGCCCGGATCCTGCAGGCGTCGACCTCAGAAGTCTATGGCGACCCGGAAGTCAGCCCGCAGCCGGAAGGGTATCAGGGCAACGTCAATACAGTGGGTCCCAGATCCTGTTACGATGAAGGGAAACGGGCCGCAGAGACGATTTTTCACGAGCATCGCGAATGCCTTGGCATTGACCTGCGTATCGCGCGCATTTTCAATGCCTACGGTCCGGGGATGGACCCGGAAGATGGCCGGGTGGTCTCCAACTTCATCAATCAGGCCCTCGCGGGCAAGCCGATCACCATCTACGGCGATGGTTCTCAAACCAGATCCTTCTGTTATCTCGAAGATATGGTCGATGGGTTGATCGCCCTGATGCACGGTCCGGCGACGTCCTTTGAGCCAATGAATATCGGTAATCCGAATGAGTTCACGGTGGCGGAACTGGCCGCCCTGGTGCTGGAAAAGATCCCTTCGGGGTCGAAAATTGTCCATGTCGATCTGCCAACGGATGACCCGAAGCAGCGGCGCCCCGACATTTGCCGCGCTCAAAAGCATCTTGGTTGGTTCCCAAGGGTCAATCTCGATCAGGGTCTGGATCAGACCATCGACTATTTCAGAGCCGAAGCGGAGGGGCGGCACCAAAGTGTTCCGCTGATGGTCAGATGAGGCGGGGCAGCGTTCTTGTCACCGGTGGTGCCGGCTTTATCGGCAGTCACGCCTGTCTGCATCTTGCCGAGGCAGGCTATCAGCCGGTGGCTGTCGACAATCTGCGCACAGGTCATGCCGATGCGGTCAAATGGGGGCCCTTCGTGCCGCTGGACATTCGCAACACCGAAGCTTTGTCTCAGGTGATGATGCAGTATAATTGCGAGACGGTCATGCATTTTGCTGCGGCCGCCTATGTCGGAGAGTCGGTGCGCGAGCCGGGACTGTATTACGACAACAATGTCGGCGGCATGATCGCGCTGTTGGCGGCGATGCAACAGGCGGGGGTCAGAGATCTGGTGTTTTCTTCAAGCTGTGCGACCTATGGCACACCTGAGACCCAGCCGATCCACGAGACAACCAGACAACAGCCGATCAACCCCTATGGCAGAACCAAGTTGATCTGCGAGGATATGATCCGTGATCACGCTGCCAGCTGGGGGCTGCGGTTTGCCATATTGCGCTATTTCAACGCCTGTGGGGCCGATCCGGCCGGTCGCCTAGCGGAACGCCACACGCCTGAAACCCATATCATTCCTCTCGCCTTGATGGCGGCAGCGGGGCGATGTCCGGCGCTCAAGGTATTCGGCACGGATTATGACACTCCCGATGGCACCTGTGTCCGCGACTATATCCACGTCTCTGATCTGGCGCGGGCCCATGTGTTGGCGACAAAGGCACTGAAGACAAAAAACCTGGAACAGGGTGGTCAGAACCTTGCGCTCAATCTTGGCAGCGGTACGGGGCATTCGATCCGCGAAATCATCGCCGCAATCGAGGTGGTCACCGGGCGCCAAGTACCGTGGCAGGCAGCCGCGCGCCGCGCTGGTGATCCACCGATGCTTGTGGCTGATACCCGATGCGCTGCCCGCATGCTGGATTTTGTCACACGCCAATCGGATCTGTTGACGATCCTGCGCGATGCGGCGCCAAGTTTCGGATTGGAGGTGCAAGATGACCTTTGCGCCTGACATTCAGCGTGCCCCTGGCGTCGGCCCAGATCCTGGCCCTGCGTCTGGCATTGGCCTGCCGCGGCCGAACACTCCGGGGCTTAAGCCGGTCTTCACCGGGCGGGCAAAGCTGAAATACGACCTGCTCATCTTGGTCTGGCTGGCGGCCGCGCTCTGGTTCTGGGGTTGGTGGCTCAGCCCGGGACACAACAGCACCGGGTTGCAGTATTGGGTCGCGACGCTGGGCCTGAGCTGGCTGTCGTTTCTGCAGGTCTTCTTTGTTGTTGTTCTTCGTCGGGCGATGGTCCCGGCGGCAGCGGCACCTGATCCGGCGACGACCAGGGTGGCAATGATTGTCACCAAAACCTCTTCGGAGCCGTTTTCGGTGCTGAAGATCACGCTGGAGGCGATGCTGAAGCAGAGCTATCCCCATGACACTTGGCTGGCGGATGAAAACCCCAGTGCCGAGACCCTCGAATGGTGCCGGATCCATGGTGTCTTTTTGTCCAGCCGACAAGGGCAGGTCGGCTACCATCGTAAGGAATGGCCGCGCCGTACGCGCTGTAAAGAAGGGAATTTGGCCTATTTTTATGACGTTTACGGCTATGATCGATATGATTTTGTCTCGCAGATGGATGCTGACCATGTGCCCAACCCGACTTATCTGGAAGAGATCATGCGGGGCTTTTCCGCTCCCTGCGTAGGCTATGTAAGTGCTCCGAGTATCTGTTCGCGAAATGCTGCTGATAGCTGGGCAGCACGCACGAGATTGCACACCGAGGCGGCCTTTCACGGCATCTTTCAGGCGGGCTATTCCGGAACCATGTCGCCCATGTGCATCGGATCACACTATGCGGTGCGCACTGCGGCGCTGCGGGCGGTGGGCGGGTTGGGGCCGGAGTTGGCGGAGGATCATTCCACCACGATGATCCTGAACGCCGGAGGCTGGCGGGGGGTACACGCGCTGGACGCGATTGCCGAAGGAGATGGCCCAGCCACAATTTCAGACCTGTGTACGCAGGAGTTTCAGTGGTCTCGCAGCTTGGTGACGATCCTGCTGCGTTTTACGCCTGGGTATCTTTCGCAGCTATCACTCAGGCTCAAATTTCTGTTCTTGTTCTGCCAGCTGCTTTACCCCTGTTTTGCCTTTTTCATGGCGCTGTTCTACGCTTTGCCAGTGCTCGCAGTGCTGTTTGATTTTCGCTATGCCGAAGTGACTTACCCGGCCTTTTTATTGCACGCGATTCCTCAGGTTCTGGCTCTGCTTGCCATTGCCTCACTGCTTAGGGCAGACGGCTATTTCCGACCGTTTGATGGCGCTGTCCTCAGTTGGGAAAAGACACTGTTTTTGGGGCTGCAATGGCCCTGGGTACTGTTCGGCTGTGTGATGGCTATCCGGGACCGGATATTTGGCGGTTTTGTCGACTTTCGTATCACCCCAAAGGGCGAGGCGGCCCAGGCGATGCTGTCTACGCTGCCGATGCGCCTGCTTCTGGTCTATGGTGTTCTGGCGCTGGGCTGTCTGCTACCGGTTTTGCTGGTTGACGGTCTGCGCAATGCGCAGGGTTTCTATCTTTTGACCGCAATTAATGGGATATATTACACGGCAATTGTCGCCGTTATTGTATTTCAGCATTTCCGAAAAGTGCCATTTGTCACGAAGTTTGCCACAGGATTTGCAACGAGCCAGGCGGTAACTGCCAACCTGGCCAAGATCTCGGTGCCGTCGCTGCTGATCTGCCTCGCTGGGGTTTCTTTACAGGAACGGGGGCTAGAAAGCCTCTATGCCCTGTCTAAGGGGCTGGAACCCTTCAGACTGATAAGAGAGCAATATGCCGTCGCAGGCGCCGGTCTGGGCGGGCCGGGCAGAGTTGTTTTGAGTTACGATCCGGGCTGGAAGACGGCCGGTGCCGGAAATCAAAAGGAGTAGGGAAAATGACGCGATATTTTACCAAAAGCTGCCGCACCATGCTGCAGGGGATCGCCATCTTCCCAGTCATTGCAGGCTGGGCAACGGCATCCTTGGCTGCGCCTCCGGGTGATCTGCCCTTTGGAGTTTATGACCCCAATGGCGGCTTCTCGGAAGATAGCAATGTCCAGATCGAACATCTGTTCCTGCCCTGGGAGGATGTCTTCTTGCCCTCTCTGGCGGATGCGGATGCCTATGCGGTTGAGCGTGGCCGGTCGGTTCTTGTCACCATTGAGCCCTGGACCTGGACCCAGGACGAGCGCAATACGCCGGAAATCCTGATCGCAGGGATTGCCAGTGGGCTCTATGATGAAAACATGCGCGCCATTTGCGGTGCGCTGGCCGAGTTTGAAAGCCCCGTCACCATCCGCTGGGCGCAGGAGATGGAGGATCCTTCGGGGCAGTTCATCTGGGCCGATTGGGTTCCGGAAACCTATGTGACGGCCTATCGGCGGGTCGTTGATGTCTGCCGCGAACAATCTGACAAGTTCGACTATATGTGGTCGCCGCTGGGCTACGAGGAACTGGCGGATTACTTCCCCGGCAAAGACTATGCCGATGTCATCGGGCTTTCGGTTTTTGGCCTGCAGGCCTGGGAAGTGGATGTGCTTGGCAAAGAGCAGAGCTTCCGCGATATTTTTGAGCCGCGCTACAAACGGGCCTTGGAGTTTGATCTACCGATCGCGGTTGCGGAGTTGGGCTTTGTTGGCACAGACGACTACGTACAGAAATGGAACAATGAAGTGCGCCTAGTCCTGGAGGAATTCTCGCAATTGCAAGCGGTGGTCTATTTCAACCAAAAAGAGGTGCACCCCTGGCCGAATGATTATGGGTTGCCGGATTGGCGTTTCCCACAGAACTCGCTGGGCAGTCGCGAGGCAGCTTTGGGGCAGTAACCTGAGTATGGGCCCGGACAGCGGAGCGGGTCTCGCTCTGGTGGATTTTCAGCGAGAAATAGATAGATTTCTGGTTGTAAGCGCGGCTGGCGTGCAACAGAAGTGGCGGATTGCCGCTTGAGCGGTTTGCGCACGGCATTGGTTTTTCTTTTCACGGTGGACGGCTTTCACTGCAATAACTTAGCCGATCGGAGCCGACATATGCTTCGATCAAAAGGATTGAATTTGTCCTGTCGCTTGTCCAAAGCGAACCTTCATTGACCTTAGATTCATAGTTGCTGCGGTAAAGTTTTTGTCACCGGAGCAAGTTTTTGGTATGTCTCACATCACCAAACGAGCCGAGACTGGAACAAAACTAGTCCGGTAAATGTAGGGCAATACAGGCAGGAGACAGTGATGTTCTTCCAATTCAGCCGCATGTTTTATGCGGCAACTATCGTATGCGCGGTCACGGTCGCGCCCCTCGTGGCGACGGCTGAGACACAGGCCTCCCCAACCCCCAAGGCCGCAACCGTTGGCAGTTCCGTCAGCAACGTACGCGTTGCCAGCAGCGGGCTCAACCTGTTGAACGCGGCGCCCTCACGCGGCACGCAAACCCGCCGGAAACGGGTTGCAGTTGGAAACGGCAGCTACATTTGCTCGCCTGCGGGTTTTGGTCAGCGCTCACGCTGCTACTCCAACTAAGTCACGCTATTCCGAGCGCGCGGGGATCAAAACCGGGCTCCGTTCCTAATGGTGGACACCGTCCGGTGGGGCTGTATCCACCTGTGTTCGGTTGGCGCAGTCTTGTCCCTATGCCCCGGCTAGGGACGGCTTTCTCCAATCCTCCCAACTCACTCCGGACAGGTTGACCTGGCCATCCCAGGAAAAGGGAACCTGGTGAATGATCGTGTCTCGGCCTTGGGCAAGCACGACGAAATATCCAGGATCCATACCGGCCCCTTTGAGGAAAACCTCCTCTTGCAGGTCAGGGATCGATTGGTTGCCCGTCGAGGGAACCGAGGCAAAGGGAATGCCCTTGAAACGACCGGAGATATGGGCGTGCACGTGACCGAAATGAATGAAATCAATCCGGTCTGAAAAGCGATCGATCAGGGCATGAAATCCAGGGCGATCCTGCGCAACTAGCCCGATCTGATCAACCGCTGGCAAGCCGAGCAGCATAGGGTTGTGATGCATGAAAATCCGTGCGTGCGGGGCTGTGTTCAATTCTGCTTCCAGCCAGTCCAGACGGGCGGCGCAAAAATGCCCGGCGTGGGTTTTGTCGCCAGTGCTGTCGAGATAGATAAACCGGCAACCTTCGATGGTTTCAGCATGGTTGACGAACCCATTTGCATCAACTGGATGCTTTGGAAAAACTTGGCGAAAGGTATCGCGATGATCGTGGTTGCCAATCATCAGTCGCACCGGGCAAGGAAGATCCTGAATGGCCGTCTGTAGGGCTTGGTAGGCCTCTACCTCGCCCCAATGGGTCAGATCGCCGGTGATGATGATACGCTCGGCGTCAGCATGGTTGTCGGCAATATCCTTGAGCGCGCACGCGAACCGCGCGTGGGGATCCAGCCCGCCCATTTCTTCGCCGGGGATCGTGAGATGAATGTCGGAAATATGGATAAATTTCATTTGAGGCCTCAGATGTAAAACTGGCCGCCTGCGCATTTGCAGGCGGCCAGGAACAGGTTTGCAGGATCAGGAGTTGCCAAGCAGGTCGTTGACTTCGTCAACCATCTCTTGCTGCAGGTCTTCCATGTCGGTCGCATCCTTGGTCACGATGCGTTCGATGCTGTCATAGATTACCTGAGTGATGGCCAGACCGTTGTCACCCGGATAGGCAAGCCAGTCACGCAGCAGGGGCAGTTGGTCCACGGCAGTCTGCTTGTTCGGGTTCTGCTGGTAGAAGTCCGCCAGGATGACTTCGTTGGCGGCTTTGTTTGGCGGCATGTAGCCGGTGGTCTTTGCAACTTCGGCAGCACCTTCGCCCGACGTGATGAATTTGAGCCAGGTCCAGGCCGCGTCCTGTACCTTGGGATCATCCGAGGTAGAGGTCAGCAGCGCGGCATTGCCGCCTGCGGGCAGGCCTTTTGGGGTTTCGCCCATGCCGGGGAAGGGGCCGGTGACCATCTCGAAATCCCCCTGCGAGCGCTCAACAGCCCCCAAAGCGGAGGTTGACCAGAACATCATGCCGATCTCACCAGCAGAGAAAGAAGACAGCGCGGCCTTCCATTCGAGGTTCTGCATTTCGCATTTGTCAAAGATCGCCTGCATCTGTTTCAGAGCGTTCAGGGCCTCGGGGCTGTCCAGTGTGACGGCTGCGTCTTCGACAATCGCCTTGTCCTGGCTCCACATCAGCGCCTGCATGAACCAGTTGCCGGTGATGTTCCAACCCCAGAAGATCGGGTTGTCGACGCCATTTGCCTTCATGGTTTCACAGGCGGCGATCACCTCATCCCAAGTGGTTGGCAGCTGTTCAATGCCGCCGGCCTCAAGGATGTCCATGTTGTAATAGCCAACTGGCAGCGAGACGGAAAATGGCAGGCCGTGGACTTTGTTGTCAAAGGTCGACAGCGACAGCATGGCTTCGTGATAGCCGTCCTTGGCAAAATCGGCCTCTTTGGCAATGAAAGGCTCCAGCGATTTGGCGATGCCTTTGTCGACAAGAATTTGCTGGCGGTTCAGGCCCTGCATGCTGACGTCAGGCAGGTTGCCCGAAACGGCTTCGCGCAAAACTGTGTTGGTGCCATCTTCGTAGGATTCGTAGGTGGCACGGAATTTGACGTCGATGTTGGGATGGGCCGCGTGGAAGGCGGGCATCATCGCTTCATAGGTGACGTCAAACAGATGGCTGTAGGGATAGGCGAATTCGATTGTGACTTTGTCGTCGGCGAAAACAGCCGAGGCGCTGAGGACCAAAGCCATTGCAGTGGTTGCGAATTTCATGTTTTCTCTCTCCTGTTTCTGGCACCGCTGCAGGTCTGGCGATTTGAGGCGGCACCGGTTGATCCCGATTGGGATTTGGTGTGGGCGGGGGATTTCCCCGCCTACTTCATTCCTGACAGTGTGATCCCTTCGATGAAGCGGCGTTGCGCAATCAGAAAGGCAAAAATCAAGGGCGTGACGATCACCGTGGCCGTGGCCATCATCGGGCCAAAGAAACTGCCATCGCCGTCGCCTTTGAATTCCCGCAGCCCCAGTGGCGGTGTAAACAGATCGCGGTTGCCGGTGACGACAATGCGCGGCCAGAAATAGTCGTTCCAATGCGCCACGACGCTGAAGATCGCAAAGGCGAGCAGGGCCGGGATGGCGGTGGGCAGCATGACGCGCCAGACAATCGACAGCTCCTGCATGCCGTCCATGCGAGCCGCATCAATCAGATCATCCGGCACCGTCATGAAGAACTGGCGCATCAGGAAGATGCCAAAGACCGAAATCGTCCAGGGCACCACCAAGGCGGCATAGGTATTGGTCAGACCGAGCTTTGCCAGCAGGATATAGAGCGGCAGTGCAATCGCATGCACCGGGATCAGTAGGCAGAACAACACGAGGCCAAAAGCAGCTTCGCGCCCCCAGAACTTCAGCTTGGCCAGTGCATAGGCTGCGGGCAGGGCTACGATGACCTGGATCAGAAAGATCGACCCGGTCACGATGACGCCGTTCAGCAGGTATCGCAGCAGCGGCGCTTCTGTGAAGGCCTTGGTATAGTTGAACACCACAGGTCGCATGGAGCAGTCAGCCTCGGCCTCCTGGATCAGCGCCTGACGGATCTGGTCGTCGGACTGTCCCGAAAAACGATCTGCGGCCAGGGCGATGTCCCGTCGGTCCGGGTCGCGCAGTTTCACACAGCGCTCGTCGATCATCATCTCTTGTCGGCCAAAAAAGCCGCCTTCGCCGCGGTCGATCTCACCGGGGGATTTGAAGCTGTAGCTGACCATCATGTAGAAAGGCGCGATCACCACGATGGCGCCAAGGATCAGGATCAGGTGTTTGAACAGGCTACGGGTCATCAGTAGTGCACCTTTCGCTCTACAAGCCAGCATTGCACGATGGTCAGAAGCATCACAAAAACCAGAAACAGCATGGTGATCGCTGATCCGATGCCGATGAGGTTTTGCTGCACGCCTTTCTCGAAGATGGCGAACATCATCACATAGGTGGATTTGTTGGGGCCGCCGCCTTGGGGCCAGAAGGCCTCGATGGTGTCAAAGACCTGAAAGGCGCGGATACAACTGATGGTGACCACAAAAACCGTGGTTGGTCCCAGCGCGGGCCATGTCACCAGACGGAACTGCTCCCAGGCGGATTTGGCGCCATCCATTTCGGCAGCATTGTACAGCTCGCGGTGGACCGAGGTCAGCCCGGCAAGGTAGAGCACCATATTAAAGCCAAAGCCTTGCCAGATACCGATGAAGCTGATCACCCAGATGGCATAGCGTTTGTCGCCCAGCCAAACCGGGAACCGATCGGCGCAGCCTTCGCGGATCAATGGGATGGCTTCAAACAGGGTGCCACAGCCCAGCTCCAGCGTGCGGTTGATCATCCCGATAGAAGGGTGCAACATGAACTCCCAGGCGATGGACATGGCCAGCAAAGTCGCCATGACTGGTAGAAAATAGATCGTTTTGTAAATCTCGCGAAAGCGACCAAGCGAGTTGATCAACAAGGCAGCACCCAGCCCCAGTCCGACCGAGATCGGCACCACGGTCACCACATAGGTAAAGGTGGCGAGAAACATCTTTTCATAGGTTCTGCGGGTGAAAAGATGGCTGTAGTTTTTCCAGCCAACCCATCGAAACGTGTCATTCCCCAGCGCATAATCGGTAAAGCTGAGGATCGCGGCAACAACGACCGGCAGCAGCAAGATCAACACCATGAGGCTCAGGGCAGGGGCGGTCAGCAACCAGGCTGCGCGGCGCTCCTGCACGGTGGCGGGCACTGGGCGCGTATCCTTCGTCAGTGGCTGCAAAGTGATGTCAGGTGCGCCCATGCTGCACAACCTCCGCTGTTGAAACGGGGCGGCGGGATGTGTCGTGAACCCTGCGGATGCGTGTCCCGTCCTGATCAAAGAGGAGCGCCTGTGCGGGGGTGAAATCCAGGCCGACGGTTGCCCCCAATCGCACAGCCGCGCGCTGGCTCGGGTCGCAGCGCAGCACCAGGCGGTTTTCCAGACCGGGCACGGCAATCTGGGCAAACAGCTCAGCGCCGAGGTTCTCCAGGTGTTCGACGGTGCCGGTCAACAGCGACTGCTCCCCGGAGAGGCGCAGCATCTCGGGCCGCAAGCCGATGCGCACAGATTGGCATTTCTGTTCCACTTGCAAATGCAGCGCCTGCCCAAGCAGGCCAAGCGCGCCAGTGGCATTCTGATCGACTGGCAGGATATTGATCTTGGGGGAGCCGATGAACTCGGCCACCTGAATGTCTTCGGGGTCGTGATAGACCGTATCGGGCTCGGCGCATTGCAGAATGCGCCCGCCCATCATGACGGCGATCCGGCTGGACATGGTCATGGCCTCGACCTGATCATGGGTGACATAGACAAAGGTCGCGCCCAGTTTGCGGTGCAGCTGGGCGATTTCGACCCGCGTCTGGACCCGCAGTTTTGCATCCAGATTGGAGAGCGGTTCATCCAGCAGGAAGGCCGCCGGATCACGCACCAGAGCGCGCGCCAGAGCCACCCGTTGACGTTGACCTCCAGATAGTTGTCCGGGTTTGCGCTCCAGAAGGGGCGCGATTTCCAGCATGTCAGCCGCGTTTCGGATATCACGAGTGATCTGATGCCGGATCTGGCGTTGGCCGGGCACAAAGCGGCCAATCATGGGCAGGCGTTGCAGCGCTTTTTGTTGTCGCATGCGCAAAGGCACGGCGATATTGTCTGCAACGCTGAGATGCGGATAGAGCGCGTAGGACTGAAAAACCATGGACAGATTGCGGTCTGCGGCCCGCACCCCGCTGACGTCATTGCCTGCGAGTTTGATCTCGCCCGTGCTTTGGTCTTCAAGGCCGGCAATGATGCGCAACAGGGTGGATTTGCCGCAACCCGATGGGCCGACCAGTGAAATGAACTCACCATCTGCGATATCCAGTGACACGCCTTTCAGCACCTCGGTGTCGCCGAAACGCTTGGTGATGTTGGTGATGCTCAGCCCAGCCATGTGATCCCAGCCATGTGATTCTCCTTGGTTGTGAGAACTCAGTAGGCGGGCAAGGTGTCAGGCGGGTGACGTCATATTAGTGAGACTAATGGGTGCTACGGCGGCTTGAGAAAGGAGCCTTTCAATGCGCCCCAACCATCATCAGTTTGCAGCCTTTGCCTATGTGGTGCGCGAAGGCAGCTTTTCCGCAGCCGCCGCACGGTTGGGTGTGACGCAGTCAACGGTGACGCAGCATGTTGCCAATCTCGAAGCACAGGTTGGCTCGCAATTGCTGATCCGTGGTCGCGATGGCGTCAGCACCACCCGCACCGGTCAGGAATTCTTTGAGCTGGCAGATCGCTTGGTCGCACTGGATACGACAATTGCCGAACGCCTGCAGGGATTTGCCCAGATGCACCAAGGGCATTTGAAAATCATTGCCAATGCACCGCAGCCGGCGCTGCGCATCATACGTGATTTTGGGGATCGCTATCCGCAGGTGCAGGTTGATTTTGGGCTGCACGACTGGACAACAGCGACGGCGATGATTCGTGACAGGCGCGCAGATGTCGGGCTGATCACTGATCCTCCGGTGTCGCAGGACTGGGAAATGCACAAACTGCAAAGCGCGCGATACGTGCTTTATGTTCGGTCGGATGATCCGCTGGCAGGGCAAGCGCGGGTTTCTCTGCGCGATCTGTCCGGCTATCGGCTGATCTTGCCGGAAAAAGGTTCTCTGACCACGCGGGTGGTGTCGCGCAAGCTATCTGAGTTGGAGCTGTCATTTGACCGCATGATCCGGATGACCACATTTCCCGTGATGTGTGAGGCGGTGCAGCAGGGCATTGGCGCGGCTATTTTCCTCAATGACAGCCACGAGGGTCGTCAGGGCTTGGCGCAGCTGTCGATTGAAGAGCTGGATATGGATTTCGAAACTTGGTTAGTGGCCACGAAAGACAGGGTGAATCTACGCCTGATCCGAGCGTTCTTTGAGCTGGCGACAGCGCGCTACTGACAAGAACTTGACCTGTAGGCTGGCGCAGTCGGCCCGAGCCACTTTCAGGCGTCATCCTGTGGCGCAACAATCCGGCACCCGGCATCCGCGCAGCGGGCTCTGATTGCAGGGCTGATCTCCCCTTGGGTCACGATGATATCGTAGTCCCAAAGACTATGCATGCTGCAGGCTAGATCCAGACCAAATTTGGCGCTGTCCACCACGAGAATGCGGGTTTTTGCACAATCTGTGATGGCTTTTCTGGCAGCGGTTTCTTCGGTGTTATAGTCCAGAACCTGACCGGAATCGCAAATGCCGCCGCAGCTGAAAATGGCCAGATCGACGCGGTAACGCGAAAAGAACTCCAGGCTGGCCGTACCTATCAAGTCCAGATCACGCAGCCGTACCTGACCACCCGCCAAAGCAACAACAGCACCGGGGGCATTTTGCAGGGCGCTGACGGCTGGGATGCTGTTTGTCGCCACAAAAAGATCCTGCCGAGTGGCCAGCATTCTGGCACATCCTTCGACCGTTGTCCCCGTTCCCAGTGCAATCCGCGCCCCATCGGGAACCAGATTTTTTACCGCCAGCGCAATGCGTTGCTTTTCAAGACGTGATGCAGCTTTGCGGGGTAGATAGGCAATGTTTTCGGATTGTTGTCGCAGACGCGCAACGCCATTGCGCCGTTGCACCAAATCAGCCGTGTCCAGATCCCGCAAATCAGCTCGAATGGTTTGTACCGACACCGACAGGCAGTCGGACAATTCCCGGGCGGAAAGGGCTTCGTTTTCCGACAGTAGGGCGATAATTCTATCGCGACGCAGGTTGAGTTCATCACGCTTCATTTGCTTTCCTTCGAAAACCAAACTCTTCTTCGCACAGTATTCCGAAGGCAGTTGGTCTACAAATGAAAAGCAAAAATTGACAAAAACGTCATAAATCATTTGCAAAAGGTCTCGATAAGGTCGCGTGCCCAATGTCTTTCGTTCGAAAGCAAAAACCTTTTGGAGACCCGTGATGAAAACCTTTCTGACCGCCGCAACTTTCGCCTGCCTCGCGACTGCCAGTTTTGCTGATACGCTGACGCTCTATACCTCGCAGCCCAACGCGGATGCACAGAAAACCGTGGATGCCTTTATGGCGGCCAATCCCGGCACCGAAGTGGAGTGGGTGCGTGATGGCACCACCAAATTGATGGCCCGTCTGCGCGCTGAAATCGAAGCGGGCAATCCCCAGCCTGATGTTTTGCTGATTGCAGATACCGTGACCCTCGAAGGTATGGCGCAGGACGGCTTGCTGACCGCGTATCAGTCGCCAGAAGCCGCCAGCTATGATCCCGCACTTTTTAGCGCCGAAGGATTCTATCACTCCACCAAACTGATCACGACCGGCATCATCTATAACACGGGTGCTGCGCTGGCCCCGACCTCCTGGATGGATCTGAAAGATGCGGCCTTGAAGGGCCAGATCGCTATGCCATCGCCGCTGTATTCCGGTGCTGCGCTGATCCACCTTGCCACCCTAACCGGCGACAAATCTCTGGGCTGGGATTTTTACGGTGACCTGGCCGCCAATGACGCGCGTGCCAAGGGCGGCAACGGCGGCACCTTTAAAGCCGTCGCCGCAGGTGAAAAACCCTATGGCATGGTCGTCGACTTCTTGGCGATCCGCAACAAGGCCGCCGGATCCCCAGTGGAATTCGTCTTCCCTGAGGAAGGCGTTTCCTATGTGACAGAGCCGGTAGCCATCATGTCTAGCGCCAAGAATGTTGAGGCCGCGCAGTCCTTTGTTGACTTCATGCTGAGCCAGAGCGGCCAGGATCTGGTGCTTGAGATGGGCTATATCCCTGCGCGCGGCGATATGGGGGTTCCAGAAGGTTTCCCGGCCCGCGAAGAGATCAAGCTGATGGCCTTTGACCCGGCTGTTGCCTTGGAAAACGCTGACAGCAACAAGGCGAAATTCGCCGAGCTCTTTGGCGCGAACTAGTGTTTGCGACGCAAAAATATGGCAGCAGCCGGTCAGAGGACCGGCTGCTTCGTTTTGTGCTGTTGGTGGCGATCGTGCTGACGCTTGCGCCTGTCCTGCGCCTGTTTGCCGAAGGTATAACAGTCGATGATCGCCTGAATCTGAGCTTGATCTCTGAGGTGCTGTCGCAGCCATCCACACAAAGGGCCCTACAGCATTCCTTGCTGACGGCCGGGTTGGGGACTTTGGTGTCACTGGTGATTGGTAGTGCCTTTGCGTTTCTCGTGGCGCTGACAGATTTGCGGGGAAAAGCTGCGCTGGTGTTTTGTCTGATGATCCCGATGATGATCCCGCCGCAAATCACGGCATTGTCCTGGACGCAGATCATGGGGCCCTCTTCGGTTTTGTTGAAAACCCTTGGGCTTGCGCCGCCGCTGGGTGCGCCACAGCCACTGTATTCCCCGGCGGGGATCATCCTGCTGCTGGGCATTCAGCACACATCAATCATCTTTCTCACATTGCGTGCAGGTCTGCGTGCCATCCCACAAGAAACGGTTGAGGCCGCCCGGATCAGCGGCGCCCGTGGACTACGGCTCTGGTGGCAAATCATTGTCCCGCTGTGCCTTCCCAGTCTGGCGGCAGGCATTGCGATCACCTTTGTGACCGCACTGGGTAACTTTGGCATCCCGGCGATGCTGGGTATTCCCGCAGGCTATGCAACGCTGCCGACGCTGATCTATCAGAAACTGGCAGGGATGGGCACAACAGTCCTGGCCGAGGTTGCCGTGCTCGCCATCCTGATCGGAGCGGTGGCTATTTGCGGCATCGGGGTGCAGCGCTTTTTCCAGACCCGCCAGAGGGTGCATCTGGTTGGCGCCACATCACGCCCCCTAGCGATCCCTTTGAAGGGGGCGCGGCTGCCGGTCGAGATCACCCTGTGGTGCGTTGTTTTTGCCCTGCTTGTGCTGCCGATGGCGGGGCTTCTGGCGACCTCTCTGGTGCCGGCCTATGGCGTGCCTTTGGGCTTTGATACCATGACTTTCGCCTCCTGGCATGAAGTGCTGTTTCGCCAGCCGGTAACAGCGCGGGCCTTTGTGAATTCCTTTTCGCTATCGATCAGTGCAGCCATCGTCCTGATGGCGATCTGTCTGCCCCTGGCCTGGCTGATGGATCGTAGCCCATCCCGATTGGGCCGTGTCTTTGATAGCCTAGTTGATCTGCCCTATGCCCTGCCGGGGGTGGTTTTGGCCATCGCCATGATCCTGCTGCTGATCAACCTGCCTTTTACCGAAGCAACACTCTACGGCACCATCTGGATTATCTTTCTGGCCTATCTCGCCCGCTTTCTGACCGTCATGTTCCGCCCGGTTCAGGCGAGCATCCGCCAGCTTGACCCGGCCATGAACGAAGCCGCGCAATCGGTTGGGGCGACGTTGTTTCAGAGATTGCGGTCTATCATTCTGCCGCTGACTGCCCCGTCGGCAGCGGCAGGCGCGATCTTGGTGTTCCTGACGGCTTTCAACGAGCTGACCGTTTCGGCACTGCTGTGGTCTTCGGGGACCGAAACACTGGGGGTGATGATTTTCAACCTGGATGACAGCGGCGAGATCGTTATGGCCTCCGCACTTGCGGCGACCATTGTTCTGGTGGTGATGCTGTTGATGATCGCCATCCAGCTCTTGGCCCGCCAATTGCCGAAAGGAGTTATCCCATGGCAGACATAGAATTGCAGGCGGTCGAAAAACACTTCGACGGTGTTGCAGCACTGCGTTCCGTTACGGCCTCCATCCAGGATGGTGAGTTTGTGGCGCTGCTTGGGCCTTCGGGCTGCGGCAAGTCCACCTTGCTAAGGGTTTTGGCTGGGTTTGAGGCTCCAACACGTGGTCAGATCCGGATCGGCGCGCGCGAGGTGGCCAATGCCGAGACCGGGCAGGCCATCCCACCTGAAGCGCGCAATATCGGTTTTGTCTTCCAGTCCTACGCGCTTTGGCCGCATATGAGCGTGCGCCGCAATGTTTCTTATCCGCTCGAGGTGCGTGGGCTCACAAAGGTCGCGCGTGTTGCGCGCACCGATGCTGCCCTGGCGGCCACGGGGCTTATGCCGTTTGCGGACCGGATGCCGGCTGATCTGTCTGGCGGGCAGCGCCAACGGGTTGCCCTGGCGCGGTGCCTGGTTTCTGATCCGGCGGCGGTGCTGCTGGATGAACCTCTGGCCAATCTGGATGTCGCGTTGCGCTCCTCTATGCAGGCGGTGTTTTCAGATTTTCACACGAGAACCGGTGCGACTATGGTCTATGTGACCCATGATCAGGCCGAGGCCATGGCGATGGCTGATCGTATTGCAGTGATGTCGGACGGCGAGATCGTGCAATTTGATACGCCAGAAAAACTCTACAACCAGCCGGACAACCTTTTTGTCGCCAGTTTCGTTGGCGAAGGCACCGTGCTGCCGATCGAGGCCGTGACAATCGGCCAGGTTGGGATGGAGGCACAGGTTCTTGGCAGCCGCATTGCCATCACTAGCCAAGATGAGAACCCTAATCTGATCTGTCTGCGGCCCGAAAATATCTCGATCTGCGAGACCTCTGATCTGCGCGCACAGGTCGTCCGCGCGACGTATCTGGGCGGGACGTATCGCCTCGATCTGCAAACCAACAGTGGCGCGATGGTGGTTGCCCATGCACGCCAACGACATGCAGAGGGTACCCAACTGGGGCTCTCAATTTCCAATCCATGGGCTTTCACCGAGGTGTAAATGAACGAAATCAGAGTTTTGTCGGGTATCGGCGACAAGGGGCCGGCCTGCATGCAGCTAAAGGTCAATGGCCAGTGCTGGTTGTTGGACTGTGGCCACGGGCCCGAGGCGAATGCGCATTTTGACCCGAGCTGGCTGAAGGGTGTCGATGCCGTCTTTGTGACCCATGATCACATCGACCATATTGGCGGTGCGGCCTATGCGGTAGAGGCGGGCCTGCCGATCTATACCACCGCACAGACGGCTAAGGCTTTGCCGCCAGCGGCCGAAGTGCGCTTGTTGCTGGAACGCGGCGTGCATGAGATCGCTGGCGTGACAGTCACCACTGGGCACAACGGTCATGCACTGGGCGGTGTCTGGCTGCATTTCGATATCGGTGATGGGCTGTTCTATTCCGGCGACTGGTCAGAAGAATCTGCCTGGTTCGCCTTTGATCTGCCCCCGCCTGCCAAAACTGCGATCCTGGATTGCTCTTATCATCTGGACAATGTGCCACAATACGAACGTCTTGCCGCATTGGATGCGCGCCTAGATAGGCTGGTGGGACAGGTTCTGTTGCCGGTTCCGCCTTCGGGGCGGGCAGGTGAGCTGGCTCTGCATCTGGTGGAACGCTACGGTCTGGATGCGGTCATTCTGGACCCGGAATGCCGTACGGCCCTGAAATCCGCGCTGGGTTCTGCTGTGGCCAGTGAGGGGTTGAGAAAGACGGCACCGCAAATTGCACCGCTGCTGGAGCGCGGGGATCTGGCGGATGCGCGGTTTCTGATTTGTGATACGCCCAATGCAGATGGCGGCGCCGCTTGGGGCTATGTGCGGGCCTGGCGTGAATCCGGTCGGCTGGGCAAAGATGCCCATGTGGTCTTTACCGGTCACATGACCGCCCATGCACGGGGAATTTGTTCCGTTCCAGGGGGCTATTTCCAACGCTGGAATGTGCACCCGCCGCTGCGCGATCAGATCCGCATGCTCGAGCGGCTGAATGCGCAAGTTTTTGCACCGGCATTCTGTACCTGCCCAGAGGACTACCTGATCGAGACAGGCCCAGGCGGTTCCGGCCTAGGTGCCAAGGTTTTTCTGCACGAAAGCATACAGCTATGAGCCTAGGAAATTTGCCGCAAAAAAGCTTCTGTCTCATCCGGCACGGCGAGACCACTGCCAATCGCGACCAGATCATTGCGGGCAGATGGGATGTTGCGCTGACCGAAACCGGGCGTCAGCAGGCAGAAACCCTTCGGCATCTTGAATGGTCATCACCTCTCGCGCTGTTCACCAGCCCGATGGCGCGGGCCGTGGAAAGTTGCAGGCTCGGCTTTCCCGGCCAGAGTTTTGAGATACACCCGGATTTGAGAGAGCGCGATTGGGGCGTGTTTGAGGGCAGACCGCTTGCCCAACTGCCCCCGCGGGAGGGGTGCCCCGAAAGGGGAGAGGACTGGTCGGATATGATCAGACGGGTTGCCGGAGCTGTCACCGATTGCTGTCTGGCCGCCCAGACTGACCTGCCAGTCATTCTGTGCCATTCCGGCGTAATCCGGGCCGTCAGATTGCTAAGCGGTCAAACCACCACTGGTACCCGCCCAGACAATGCCAGTCCGGTTCACTTTTACTGGACAGATCACGGTCACAAGGAACTTTCACATGCTGCAAACCTCAACCTCGGCAACTCCGTCCACCCCCTGTGTGGTCTTTGATGTTGACGGCACCCTTGCTGAATTTGACGCAGGCTCTCTGGGGGGCTTGGTGCATGGCGAGGTAAAGAACTGGGACGCCTTTCACCAGGCCATGGCTGGTGCTGAGGTTATCGCACCGGTTGGGATGCTCTTACGCCGGTTGCGCGACAGTGGTGAGGTAATTGTCATTTGTTCCGGTCGCCCCGCGGGCTGGTCCAGCCATACTGAAGCCTGGCTCGCGCAGAACGATCTGACCTATGACGCGATCTATCTGCGCCCGGACGGCCTTGATGCCATAAGCGATGAAGAGGTCAAACGGCAATTGCTTGCGACCATGCGCCGGGATGGGTTTGAGCTCTGGATCGTCGTCGATGACCGCAGCTCTGTTGTGGAAACATGGCGGGCAGAAGGCCTGGTTTGCCTTCAATGTGCTGCCGGAGATTTCTGATCCATTTTCATCACGGCGGCCATTGTCCGCCTGACGCTGTGGTTTCGTCCAGGCACATAGCCTCTGACTGGTATGGGGCACGCGTGGATCCTTTACCGTCATAAGGCTCTGATACCGAATGTGCTGGCGCCGGATGTCGGTCTTTCGCGTGACCTTGCCCGACGTTCTGAGTGCGTGATCCATTGCAGGAGCTCGAAAACGGAAACAAATTTAAGGATCTGACAGGGCCAAGTTAGAAGGTTTTTAAGACCGGGAGTGGCAGGGGTAAGGGCATTGTTATGTGTTAGGAAGCCCCATGCGAGTAAAGAGTTTTGCAGTGAAATTGACGAAAGCGCTTTCTTTTGCCGTGATTTTCATGAGCGGCGTGGCCAATGCGGAGACATTGCGCATCGGCGGAACCGGGGTCGCGCTGGGGAGTATCTCCTTGGTCGGGGCGGCGTTCGAAGCGCGAAATCCCGATGTGTCTGTTGACGTTCTGCCAAGTCTTGGCAGTTCTGGCGGGATCAAGGCGCTGGTTGCCGGGGCGATCGATCTTTCGGTCAGTTCGCGAGCGCTGAAACCGGCTGAGGCGGAAAAGGGTGCCCAAGCGGAACGCTATGCGACAACGCCGCTGGCAATTGTCACCTCATCGAAAACCAATGCCGAAGCGGTCACAACCGAACAGCTCGCTCAAATGTATTCAGGGGAACTGGCCCATTGGCCCTCTGGCCAGCTTGTCAGGGTGGTTTTGCGCCCCGCATCGGAAACTGACACACGTATCCTAAGCAGTCTGTCCGGTGCCGTGTCACAGGCAATCAAGGCTGCGCAGGAGCGGCCTGGCCTCATCTCGGCGATGAATGATCAGGAAAACGCGGAAACGCTCGAAAATCTTGAGGGCTCTCTGGGGGCAGTCGCGCTGGGACAGATCGCGACTGAAAAAAGACAACTGAAAGTTCTAAGGCTGAATGGTGTTCTGCCAAAGCCAGGCGACCCTTCTGCGCAGGCTGGAGTGTTCAGGAGGGATCTATATATTGTGAAGACGCAGGCAACCTCTGGCACGGCTGCACGGTTTTATGATTTTCTCTTTTCCGACGAGGCGGCATCCATTCTTGCGGCCCATGATCATACGCCCGTGAACTGAAGCGGCCATGACACCTCAGCCCTCAAAACTCCACGCCAAAGTGTCCCAGGGAACCAGCTCGCCTATCGCACCCGGTGTCGTCAGGTTCGCGACACTAATGGCTTTTGCGATTGCGATGAGCATCGTGATATTTCCTCCGCTGCTGCACTACTATTACGGGGTGCAGTACGAAAAAGGTATGGTTGCATCCGAGGCAAAAGTGAATGCCAGGCTTTTGACGCAAATGATCGGGCGCAACCCGACCATGTGGCAGTTCGAAACCCTTCGGATAGACGGATTGCTGCAGACCAACAGCCCGATGCAGCAGATTGTGGTCTACAATGCTGCGATGGAGATCGTTACCCAGACTGGTGCGGATCAGGTTCCGTCGCCACGTGTTTCCTTTGCACAGGCGCTTTATGACGGCGGCAACGAAGCAGGAACCCTGGTGGTGACCCATAGTGCTTCCGGTGTGGCGCAGTCTTCGGTCATGCTTTCTTTGGCCACCTTGATCGTCGGGTTCTGGGCGTTTTACTTTCTGCGCACCTTTCCCCTCAAATTGCTGAAGCGGGCAAGCGACCAGGCTTCGTATCTGGCGAGCCATGACCCCCTGACGAATTTGCCCAACAGATCTCTGTTCAATGAATGGCTGTCGCACTCACTTGCGGATGTCGACAGGCAAAACACCTCTCTGGCTGTGCTTTGCCTTGATCTGGACCATTTCAAAGAGGTCAACGATATTCTGGGCCATGCAGCCGGGGATGACCTGCTGCGACAGGCGACAGAAAGGATGTCTGCGACCCTGCGTAGCAATGATATGCTTGCGCGTCTTGGTGGCGATGAATTTGCTATCATTCAAAAGCATATCGACCAGCCGCGTGGATCATCTGCGCTGGCTGAACGCTTGATCTCTTCGCTTTCTGAACCCTTCAATCTGGACGGCAACGAAGTGCTTATCGGGGTGAGCATCGGCATTTCGCTACATGATGCTGGCGAAAAAACCGATGGCGAAACGATGATGCGCCATGCTGATATGGCGCTTTACCGAGCGAAAAGCGACGGGCGCGGAACTTTCTCGTATTTTGAAAATAACATGAATGATGCCTTGGTGGCCCGCAAAAAGATCGAAGCGAGCCTTAGGTCGGCGATTTCGGACAATCAGCTTATCCTGCACTACCAGCCACAAATCGATCTGGCGACGAACTCCATCAAGGGGGTCGAGGCTCTGTTGCGGTGGAACCATCCCGAAGAAGGGCTGATTTCGCCCGATGCTTTCATCCCGCTCGCAGAGGAGTGTGGCCTAATTATTCCGATTGGAGACTGGGTGATCCAGGAAGCCTGCCGTCAGGCCAAAGACTGGCCTGATCTGACCTTCGCGGTGAACGTGTCGCCGATCCAATTTCGGCAGGGTAATATCGTAAGGACCGTAAGCAATGCCCTCGCGCAGGAGGGGGTAGATCCGAGCCGTTTGGAGATCGAAATTACCGAAGGGGTGCTGTTGGCCCATACGGATGAAACCATTGAGATTTTGAAAGAACTGCAGGCAATGGGCGTCAGGATCGCGATGGATGATTTTGGCACTGGCTATTCAAGTCTCAGTTACCTGCGGCGGTTCCCCTTCGATAAGATCAAGATCGACCAATCATTCACAAAAGATCTCGGCACCTGTGCTGACGCCGACAGCATTATCGCGGCCGTGATCAGGCTGGGGGCATCCATGGGGATGACCTCAAATGCCGAAGGTGTCGAGACACTTGAGCAGGCAGAGCTGCTTCGCCTTCAGGGATGCAAGGAAGTTCAGGGGTTTCATTTCAGCAAAGCCCTGTCGTCAGCGTCTATTTCCGAACTCTTGGCCGATTGGCACTGGAACAGCTACGCCGACGAAAACCAACCCGAGATCACCGAACAAACGCCAAAAACAGGTGAAGCGTCGGAATAAGGCGGCATTGTTAGGTGCCGGTTCTGAGGTGCTCAATCTCTTGCGCCATATCTTCGGCAAGATTTTCTATGCTTTGGGAGCTGGCGTTTTGGTGCAGTTCAAACCGCAGAGCTGTGACATTGGCCTGAAATCGCCGGGCCAGGCGATCTTGATCGGCCGACTGAGGCAACTCACCCAGCTTTTTGGCGCGGTCAAAGGCTGCGCTGAAAATCTCGCGGATCTGAAAGAGGTAGTCTTTTGCCTGTCCAGCTATGGCTGGATCGGTGCTGCGGGTGTCCACCAGTGATTTGGTCAGCATGCAGGCCTGCCGGTTGGCATCTCCCTGCGACAGGCGGGCATAGCTGCGCAGATGATCGGCGAGGGCGTCCAAAGGAGAGAGTGAATGCAACAATTGCCTTTCAAGCATCACTCTTGCTGTTTCAAAATAGCGGGCCATTGCCAGCAGATACAGGTTTTCCTTGCTGGAAAAGGCCGCGTAGATACTGCCGGGCTTCATTTTCAGCCCCGTTTCAAGGTCCTTGAGAGAGGTCGCGTGATAGCCCTTGTCCCAAAACAGGGACAGGGCGGTATCAAGGGCGGCATCTCGATCATAGGCGGCAGCGCGGGCCATGTGGTCAGTCCTTCGGTTGGTCAGCCCTTCATTCCAGCCAGTTGCTGCAGAATGTTGCTGTAGTTTTCAACGCCCTGTGCGCCAGTGACAAGGTGCTGACGATCAAAGACCACAGCCGGGACGCCCTGAATGCCCTGTTGCACCCAAAAGCCTTCGGCCTCGCGGACCTGCGCGGCAAAACGCTGGTCCTGTAGAACCGCCAGGGCCTCGGCACGATTTAGCCCGGTTTCTGCGGCAATATCGGCGAGAACCTGTTGATCGGAAAGGTCGCGTTTGTCGGTGAAATGCGCCGAGAACAGTGCCTGTTTCAGGTCATGCATGCGGCCTTGCTGATCGGCCCAGTGCAGCAATTGATGACTGTCGAAGGTGTTGTGCATGCGAAAGCCATCGGTAAAGCGGAACTCAAAGCCAAGACTATCCCCGAGCTCGGTCATTTGCACCCGGTTTTGCGCGGATTGCTCCGGGGTTGCGCCGTATTTTTCGGCGATATGTTCAGCCCCATCCTGGCCTTCAGGCGGCATGTCCGGGTTGAGCTCAAAGGGGTGCCAATGGATTTCGTGCGGTGTGTCAGTTGCTTCCAGCGCCTGTGCCAGCTGGCGATAGCCGATGATGCACCAGGGGCACATGACGTCAGAAATGATGTCAATTCGTAGCGGAGTAGGCGCAGTGGTCATGATGTATCCCTCCAGGGTCAAATCGAAACAGGCAGGTGGCTGGTAAATGGCTCGTCTGGGGGCACATATACAGAGCTGCATATCGTAAATACTAAGGCCCCGCGAGAGGGTTTCTATCACCGACAGCGGAGGCAGGAGAATAGTTGGGCGGCCAATCTGCGTGGCCCTGAGAGCGAAACCATCCGGGCGGCCCTAGGGCTTGTTGGGCCGCCCGGATCAGTCATGCTGTTTCAGTCAGACTGTGTCCGCTATGCAGCGGCCTTGCGCCAGTCAAATTGCTGGAACGGTTTGTCGACGGGGGTCTTGGCAAGGTGGTTGGTGTAGTTCGACAGGATTTTTTGCGAATACCCCAGGACCACCTCCAGAATATTGCGCCGGGTGAAACCTGCATCCAGAAAGGCCTGTATTGAGGCATCATCGACATTGCCGCGGTCGCGGACAAGTTTCAGGGTGAAATCACGCAGAGCTTCCAGCCGTGGGGTCGGCAGCGGTGTTTCATTGCGTAGTGCATCTGAAATCGCGTCGTCCACCCCCATGCTTTTGGCGATGCCGGTGTGGGCAGGCACACAGTAGTGGCAGTTGTTCTCGACGTTGATCGTCTGCCAAACCACGGTGAGTTCATCCTTATCAAAGCTTGAGTTTTCGAACTGCTCATGCACCTGAAAATAGGCCTGCAACAGGCCGGGGGCCTCGGCCATGACACCGTAGAGACCTGGAATCATGCCATAATCGGCTTTGGCTTTGGCCAGCAGAGGTTTTGCTGCGTCGGGGGCAGTTGTTTCGTTGTGGATTGTGAACTCGGTCATGGTGACCTCCTGAGGTTGCTTGGAAACTGATGACGCCGAGATAGGAGGATTTGAGTGATTGCTCAATAGTTATATTTTAGTGATCACTCAAATGTGACGACGCATAGGTCAAAGCCTCTTGGCTGCAATGTGTCTGCGACACTCGATCTTCGGCAGTTGATCTTCGGACTGTGGAACCCGTGTCGAAAAAATTGCCAGAATCTGATTGTCTGTGTGGGGCTTTCGACCTACCAATTCGAAAGGTAATTGCCGTCCACGCGATGAAACTAGGGGGTAGAAAGAAGTGCTGCCATGATCAAATCGCTAGATTTCTTTTTTGATTTTGCCTCGCCTTACGGCTTTCTTGCGGCCCGCAAACTGTCCGCTCTGGCAGAAAATATTGGCCGCGACATTAATTGGCGCCCTTTTCTGATCGGAGTGGTCTATCAGGCGCATGGGTCAACGCCCCTTAGCCACCCGTTGAAAGAGGAATACATGTTCACCGATGCGTTCCGGCGCGCCAAACTGGACGGCATTGAAAGGATGAACAAACCGGAAAATTTCCCGGCGCATTCGGTTCCACCTTCCCGACTGACCTATTGGATTGAACGTGAGGCCCCTGACAGGGTGTCCGATTTTGTCGTGGCCGCCTACCAGGCCTATTGGACCGGCGGTGGCGACACGTCGGATATGGCGGCGGCATTGGATGTAGCAGAGGCGCTGGGCTTTGACCGCCAAAAGGCGCTGGCCGGTATGGAGAGCCCAGAGATAAAGGGTCGTCTGCGAGCAGTCACCGATGAGGCACTGGAGCGGGGGGTATTTGGATCTCCATTCATCCTGATCGACGATCAACCCTATTGGGGTGGCGACAGGTTTGCGGATATTGAAACGCTCCATGGGTGACATCGTCGGCCACCTAGGCATGCGCTGATAGCACTATGCCCTGGTGCTTGCCGGTGACGGGGGGACGGGTGGTTGCCAGCGGCGGCGTACAGAAGATCCGGCACACTAGGGCTATGCACTAGGTGGCAAAAAGAAGAGGGCATATGGAGTGGTTCCATATACCCTCGCTGTTTCAGCTGTCTTGTGGGATCAGACAATCGCGGACGCAGGAATTCCTACAGCCGTTCCGATTGGATGGGAGCGCCGCCTACTGGCCCTTTGGCAGGGTCTCAAAGCGCAGCCCCTGACCGGTGCGGGGGGCAAAACCTTTCCAATGGCTGTGCTCGGGTTGCTCGACACCGGCATCATCGACAGCGATCACACCCTCTGCGGCTACCGGAACCAGATCCAGATAGGCCGCCATGTCAGCATCCGATTTGAGGTGCAGGTCCATAAAGACCGTGGCGAAATGCTGGGCGATATTGTTCATCCGGTTGGTGTCCCACACGGCATCGGCGTAGTGCTCAAAGGGGATGAAATCCAGATTGTCCACAGGGGCCCAGCTTTCGATTGGGGCGGGCATTGGCGCGGCGGCATTGTGGTTGGCGGCATCAAAGGTCAGCAGGTGGCGCTCGGTGCTGGTCATACCCTCAAAGATCTTGCGCATGGCTGGATAGACAGAGACATCATCGACACTACCGGCCATCATCATCAGTGGCTTTTTGATGCCTGCCAGACCGGTTTCGTCCCAAAACCCGGTGTTCATGCCCCAGGGGCCGATGGCAATCACCGCCTTGACGCGAGGGTCGACTAGGTCGCTGTGACTTTCTGATCCGGCCTGATGGCGTGCCAGCAATCCAGCCGGTGTGCCCCAGCTATATTGGGTTGAGGCTTCGGTGACGCCGGCCCCGGCAAAGACCAAAGCCCCATAGCCGCCCATGGAATAGCCGATAACACCTGTCTGATCGGTGTTGATAATGGCCCCCAGTGGCCCATCCAGCGCCTGCATCTGATCAATGACGAACTTCTGGTCAATGGGGCGGTTCAGTAGGGTTGAACCAAAGGCAGCCTTGTCGGAATAGGTGCTGTCGCGGTGGTCGATGGAGACTGTCACATAGCCCTTGGTCGCAAGGTTTTCACCAAGATGGGACATCAGGTAGCGGTTGCCGGGGTAGCCATGTGAAATCACCACCAGCGGAAAGGTCTCTCCGTCAGCCGGGCTGGCATCGCGCGCTGCACGCCCGTGTAATGTGACCTCGGTCTTGCCGTCGCGCAAAATGGCCTGATAACTGCCGCCCGGCTGGGTCTCGGCGGCGGCCGGATACCAGACTTCGACGGTCAAATCGCGATCATAAAGCGGCTGATCCGCGTCTGTGGTGTTGAGGATGTCATGCTGGCCGGGATTGGTGAATTCCAGCGTCTGCACCCCGATCGGAAATGTGCCGAAGGCGGCCAGTTCCGGCGCATCGGGACGGATCCGGTCAATTCGGTTTTCACCAGCCAGCACCGCTGAGGACAGGGCCGTGGCTGCCAGTGCAAGCCCAACTCCGGTTGCGATAGATGTCTTGGTCATTGTGGTCTCCCTTTTGAACGTGCTGATGGCAGCAACCCGATGGATGCCTGCCGGGCATTTCTGCTACCGCCTGAGCGGCAGGAATGGCCTCTTTTCGGGCCGCAGTGTAACAGGGTGATGGCACAGACCTTCAAAAGGCAGCGCTTGTTCAAAGCTGCCGCCGGGGGGCGTGGATGTCTTGGTCGCAAGGCTGCGCGCGTCACTTAAGGACCATGACGCGATAGCAAACCCAGCAGGTCAAGCCGGGCAGTAGAGCCCGGCTCAATAACGCAGCGTTCATTCTACGGCTGCACAACTGAACGCGGTGTTTTGGAAAACTGCCCGCGCTGCGGCGTCTACGATTTTGAGAACCGGTCAAAGGCCGCCAGTGCCTTGGCGCTATAGGCAAAGGAAGGTCCTCCGCCCATATAGGTCGCCATCGACAGCGCCTCACAGAAAGCTTCGCGGCTGATGTTGAGCTGCACAAGTGCCCTGACGTGAAACCCGATGCAGCTGTCGCAACGAGTCGCGATGGCGATGCCAAGGGCCATGTATTCCTTAGTTACCTGGTCAAGTGCGCCGTCGGTCTTGGCGGCTTTGCCCATCAGCCCAAAACCCTGGACGGTGTCGGGGATTTCTTTTGACAAGGCGGCGATATCGCCCTCGATGTCCGTCATGAAGGTCTTCCAGTCCATGTTTTTGTCTCCTTAGTTGCGCTCGTCCGATCCCAGGCGGCGCTCCAGCCAGCGCACCCCGGCGCTGATGACCAGCACCAGCACCAGATATTCCAGGATAAGCAGGGAATAGATTTCCAGCGGGCGGTATTCTGTGACCACCAGCTCATTGGCCCGCCGTGTCAGCTCCTGCATGCCAATGACGCTGGCAAAGGCGCTCATCTTGACGATGTAGATGAACTGGTTGGCCAAAGGCGGCAGGATGCGCCGGATCGCTTGGGGCAGGATCACATAGCGCATGGTCTGAAGATAGTTGAGACCAATGGTCTGCGCCGCTTCGGTCTGCCCCCTGGCGATGGACTGGATACCGGCGCGAAAGATCTCGGCGGTAAAGGCGCTGTCGGACAGAGCCAGGGTGATAACTGCGCCCCAGAAGGGATCAATCGGGATGTCCAAACCCATCTCGCGAAAGATGATCGGCAGGCCGTAAAAGACCCAGAACAACATCGGCAGCAGGGGGATCGAGCGGACAAATTCAACATAGATCCTGTTGAGCAGCCGCCAGCCACGGTGCTTGGCAAGGCCGGGCAGGGCGACCACCAACCCCAGAGCGATAGAAATCACAGCGGCAATCAGCGAAATCACAATGGTGTCGCCCATGCCCGATATCAGGAACTTCACATTGGTCCAGCCGCTGGCGGTCATGGGATTGATAACGTACCACCCCCAGGTCGAGGAGCTGGAACAGCCGGTCAGAAACAAGAGCGGCACAAGCATAACGAACAGTTTTTTCATGTCTCTATTGCTCGCTCAATGTTGCAGGATCTGCGACAGGAATTTCTGACAGCGCACAGAGCGCGGGGCGCCAAAGAACTCTTCCGGGGTGCCGCGCTCGACGATTTCGCCACCATCCATAAAGATCATCTGATCTGCAACCCGCCGGGCAAAGCCCATCTCATGGGTGACAACCACCATGGTCATGCCGTCCTCGGCAAGCTCCACCATGACATCCAGCACCTCAGAGATCATTTCAGGATCCAGCGCCGAAGTCGGCTCATCAAACAACAGTACTTTGGGTTCCATGCACAGGGAGCGCGCGATGGCCACCCGCTGCTGCTGCCCGCCCGACAGTTGGCCGGGACGTTTCTTGGCCTGTTCCGGGATCTTAACCCGTTCCAAATAGTGCATCGCCCGTTCTTCTGCAGCCTGACGGCTGAGGCCACGAGCCTTGATCGGCCCCAGCGTGAGGTTTTCCAACACGCTGAGATGCGGAAACAGGTTGAATTGTTGAAACACCATGCCAACCTCAGACCGGATTGCGGCCACCGATTGCGGGTTATTGGTCAGCTCAACCCCATCGACTTTGATGCTGCCAGATTGGTGCTCTTCCAGCCGATTGATGCAACGCACCACGGTGGATTTCCCCGACCCGGACGGACCACAGATCACGGTTTTCTCACCGCTTCCGACCGAAAGGTCGATATCCTTCAGTACGTGAAAAGTGTCATACCATTTGTTGACACTGCGAAGTTCAATGGCAGCTGCGGGCATTAGCTGGCTTCTCCCTGACAGTCTTTACGTAGAAGCGTTTCTGAGGGCAGCCTCTGAGAAAAAAGTGATCTCGAAGGTGCTGTTATGCGTATCGATATAGCAGACATCCAATATACTACTAATACAAAGCAACCAGTTAGCAATCAGCAGGAGTGAATAATGAAAGGCTTTCTGAAAGTCATCGCGGCCGCCGCAATCAGCATGGGCTTGGCCGTCGGCGCGCAGGCACAATCTGCCTTGAATGAAATTCTCGACACTGGCGTTCTCAAGGTTGGGACCACCGGCGACTGGAACCCGATGTCGGTGCGCGATCCGGCCACCAACAGCTACAAGGGCTTTGATATCGACATCATGACAGAGCTGGCCAAGGATCTTGGCGTCGAGGTGGAATTTGTGCCAACCGATTGGAAAACACTGGTCAACGGAGTTGTGGCAGGGAAATACCATATCACCGGGTCGGCTTCTATCTCACCCGCCAGGATGAAAGTGGCTGGATTTTCAGAAAGCTATATCGCCGTCGAAATCTTTCCCTTCACCACAAAGGACAAGGCGGGTGGTTTCTCTGGCTACGAGTCCATCAATCAGCCGGGTGTAAAGGTTGCGACAACTCTGGGCACCACCTTCGAGAAGATGGCGCGTGAATGGTTCCCAAATGCCGATATTAAAGTGGTCGAAGCCCCGGCACGTGGCTTTCAGGAAGTTCTGTCCGGACGGGCGGATGTGTTCATAACGTCAAATATCGAGGGCTCCACATTGGAAGCGAAGTTTCCGGTGGTGCGCGTACCGGACACCGGTCCACGGTCTCCATCTCCCATCGCGATGCTGTTGCCGCAGGCCGATCAGGTCTGGATCAACTATGTGAACAACTGGGTGAAGGTGAAACAGGCCAAGGGCTTTTTTGCCGCAAATAGCGCAAAATGGGGCCTCTGAGGTTCTGCTGCTTGTTTGTCCGGCCCTAAGGAAGGGCCGGGCCAGCAGGTCGGAACAGGTCTTAATATTTGAAAAGCCAAAGAAAGGGCACCTCAACTTGTCTGAGCTCTATCTCTGAACTGCTCCTGATGAGGCTGGTTTTTGTTTTCTTCTGCTCAAACAGACATGCTGGGTCTGCCTGTTCAGATTGGTAGTGTGTGTTGGTTTTATTTTCATATCAATAGGTTGCTTTGTTTCTTTGTGGGTGGTTTGGCAATGCTACCAGGCCGACGAACAGTGGGAGATTGCTGCTTGACTGCGGGCTTGCTCTGCCGAAGATTGCGAAAAACACTCTGAGGCGATATTGAACCGACATGGCGTATTTGGACTATACACATAATCCAGGTCTGGTCGTGGCCTCGCTTCTGGTTGCGCTGATCGCTGGGTTCACGGGGCTTTCGCTGACCAAGGGGCTGTCAGAACGCGGGCTTTTGCAGCGCAAACTTTCGATTGCAATGGCTTCGATCGCGCTGGGCGGTGGGATCTGGTCGATGCATTTTGTTGCCATGCTGGGCATGCAGATGCCGACCCTGTTTTACTATGATGCTGCGGTCACGCTGGCTTCGGCTCTGGTTGCCATTCTGGTAGTCGGCATTGCGCTACTGATCCTGCATTTTCGTCCCCGTACCCCACAGATGCTGGTGCTGGCTGGCACTATCGTGGGGCTTGGGGTTCTGGCCATGCACTATATCGGCATGGCCGGTTTGGAACTGTGCCGGGCCCTTTATACGCCGTCAGGTGTAGCGCTGGCGGTGGTGTCCTCGGTGGCGTTTAATATCGCGGCCTTTGCCTGTGCTTATGGGCAACGCAGTCATCGCAATATCCTGCTCGGCACGGTCTGTTTTGGTGTCGCGGTGTTCGCGGTGCATTTTATTGCCCTGTGGGGAACCTCCTTTGTCGCGGTTGAAGCCAGCACTGAGGTGGGGCCGCTCATCGGCAATGAGGTCCTGGCGATCGGTGTGGTGCTGACCAGTTTTGCGCTGTGTGGAGCCTTATTGCTGACTGGAGTAACCTTTCTGACCCCGAGCCCGGCAGCCAAAGCGCACCCTTCAGAACGTGACAAGGCGCAAGAGCCATCCGGCGACAAGCCAACGGCAGAAAGTGCCAAAGCAGATGCTCAACCGTCACCAGCACCCGACACTGACACCCAACCGGTAACAACGACTCAAATCCCCTATGAGCAGGAAGGGCGCAGCTTTTTCTTTGATGCGAGCGCCGTGGCGGCAATCCGGGCCGAGGGGCACTACACGCACATCTATACCAAGACAGGCAAATTCTTCTGTGCTTGGTCTATCACCGAAGCGGAGAAACGCCTGTCTCCGGGGGTGTTCACCAAGACTCATCGCAGCTACCTGATCAACCCGGCCCATGTTGCCAGCTTTGAACGGCTCAAAGACAATGGCGTTTGCCACTTTGATCTGGCTGCTTTGCCTAAGGTTCCGGTGAGCCGGGCACGGCTCAAGCAGGTGCGCGCCGTCCTGGGAGTCTGAGCCGAAATCAGCTACAGAGCCTGCAATTGATGCGCGCATTTCGTGCAGCCACAGGCGCATTTCGTGCAGAAATCAGCGGTTTTCACTCAAAATCAATCGCTTAAAACGCCCTCGCGTCGGACCCTGACCTCCAGCCAGATCACTTGCATGGCAGGGAGGACAAGCAATGATACCAGCGGCGTTTGACTATTATCGCCCAACAGACATGGCAGGGGTGCTCGCACTTTTGCAACAACACGGGGATGACGCGCGCGTCATGGCGGGCGGGCACAGCCTGATCCCGATGATGAAACTGCGCATGGCCGAGGTGCCGCATCTGATCGACCTGCAGGATGTCGCAGGGCTGGATCAGATCTCGCTCAGCGCGGAGGAGATCACCTTGGGCGCCATGGTGACCCAGCATACCATCATCAATCATCCTGATCTTGTGCAGGCAGCACCCATCCTGCGCGAAGCGGCTTTGCAGATTGCCGATCCACAGGTGCGTTACATGGGAACCATCGGAGGCAATGTCGCCAACGGCGATCCCGGCAACGATATGCCGGGGCTGATGCAATGCCTCGATGCCAAGCTTACCCTGGTTGGCCCTGAAGGCGAACGTCAGGTTGCCGCCCGCGACTACTATGAAGCAGCCTATATGACAGATCGCGCCGATGACGAGGTTCTGGTCGCGATCACTATGCCGGTGCCGCAGGGCGGTTTTGCTTATGAAAAGCAAAAGCGTAAGATCGGCGATTATGCTACCGCTGCTGCCGCAGTCCAGATCGGCAAGGCCGATGGCAAGGTTGCGACCGCCTCTGTCGCCATGACCAATCTCAGCGACGTGCCAGTCTGGTCCGAGGCGGCCAATGCGGCCCTCGTTGGGACGGAATGTGCGCCGGAGGCGGTGAAAGCTGCTGTTGCTGCAATGCTGGGCGATATTGATCCCAGCGAAGACAACCGGGGCCCCGTGGCCTTCAAACGCCATGTGGCTGGTGTGGTTTTGACCCGCGCGATCAATCGCGCCTGGTCCCGCGCCTGAGGAGGATGAAAAATGTCTGACAAGATGCATATCAAGCTGACAGTAAACGGCGAGGGGCGCGAGTTTCTGGCCGAGCCGCGTGAGTTGTTGATCTACGCCCTGCGCGAGCACCTGAACATCACCGGTCCGCACGTCGGCTGTGACACCTCGCACTGCGGTGCCTGTACCGTTACGCTGAATGGCAAATCGGTAAAATCCTGCACCATGTTCGTGGGCCAGGCAAATGGTGCCGATATCACCACCGTCGAAGGTCTTGGCACGCCAGACGCGCTGCATGTGCTGCAAGAAAGTTTCCGCGAACACCACGGGCTGCAATGTGGCTTTTGCACACCGGGCATGATTACCCGCGCGGCCAAACTGCTGGAAGAAAACCCGACCCCGACCGAAGAAGACGTGCGCTTTGGCATGGCCGGCAATATCTGCCGCTGCACCGGATACCAGAACATCGTGAAATCCATTCTGGCTGCAGCCGACGAAATGAACGGCTCTGAGCAGGGCCAAACCGTGGAGGCGGCAGAATGAACGACCTGACACCAAACCGCGAGGAACGTACTGCCAATCTCAAAGGCATGGGCTGCGCCCGTAAGCGGGTCGAAGATGCCCGCTTTACCCAAGGCCAGGGCAACTATGTCGATGATGTCAAACTGCCCGGCATGCTACACGGCGATTTTGTCCGCTCTCCTTATGCTCATGCACGGGTAAAATCGATCAACAAAGAGGCCGCTCTGGCTTTGCCCGGCGTTGTTGCTGTGCTCACGGCAGAAGATCTGGCACCGCTGAACCTGCACTGGATGCCGACTCTTGCGGGCGACAAACAGATGGTTCTGGCTGATGGCAAGGTGCTGTTTCAGGGCCAGGAAGTGGCCTTTGTCGTGGCCAATGACCGCTACATCGCGGCAGATGCCGTGGAGCTGGTCGAAGTCGACTACGAAGAGCTGCCAGTGATCACCGATCCTTTTGAGGCTTTGCAATCCGATGTGGTTTTGCGCGAGGATCTGGCAGGCCAGACCGAGGGCGCGCATGGGCCGCGCAAGCACCACAACCACATCTTCACCTGGGAACAGGGCGACGAGGCCGCCACCAATCAGGTGATGGACTCTGCCGAAGTGGTCGCTGAAGAAAGCATGTACTACCACCGCACCCACCCCTGTCCTCTGGAGACTTGCGGTTCAGTTGCCTCGATGGACAAGGTCAATGGCAAGCTGACGCTTTGGGGCACCTTTCAGGCACCCCATGTGGTGCGTACGGTGGCCGCCCTGCTGTCGGGTATCGAAGAGCATAATATCCGGGTGATCAGCCCCGATATCGGCGGTGGTTTTGGTAACAAAGTCGGCGTCTACCCAGGCTATATCTGTTCCATCGTCGCCTCGATTGTCACTGGAAAGCCGGTGAAATGGGTCGAGGACCGGATGGAAAATCTGATGTCCACCGCCTTTGCCCGCGACTATTGGATGAAGGGCAAGATCTCTGCCACCAAAGAGGGTAAAATCACCGGTCTGCATTGCCATGTGACGGCAGACCATGGCGGCTTTGACGCCTGTGCCGACCCCACCAAATTCCCTGCCGGATTCATGAATATCTGCACCGGGTCTTATGACATTCCGGTGGCCTATCTTGGCGTTGACGGCGTTTATACCAACAAGGCACCGGGCGGGGTCAGCTATCGCTGTTCCTTCCGTGTGACTGAGGCGGTCTATTTTATCGAACGCATGATCGAAGTTCTGGCGATCGAGCTGGATATGGATGCCGCCGAGCTGCGTCGGATCAATTTCATCAAGAAAGAGCAGTTCCCATATACCGCCGCTCTGGGCTGGGAATATGACAGTGGCGACTATCACACCGCCTGGGACAAGGCGCTGAAAACCGTCGACTATGAGGGCCTGCGCGCGGAACAAGCCGAACGGGTCGAAGCCTTCAAGCGCGGTGAGACCCGCAAGCTGATGGGGGTTGGTCTCAGCTTCTTTACCGAAATCGTCGGTGCTGGCCCGGTGAAGAACTGCGATATCCTTGGTATGGGGATGTTTGACAGCTGTGAAATCCGCATCCATCCTACCGGATCGGCCATCGCACGCCTCGGCACCATCAGCCAGGGGCAGGGTCATGCGACCACCTTTGCCCAGATCCTCGCCAGCGAGATTGGTATTTCGGCGGACAGTATCACCATCGAAGAAGGTGACACCGACACGGCACCCTACGGGCTTGGCACCTATGGATCGCGTTCGACCCCAGTGGCGGGTGCTGCCACGGCGCTGGCGGGACGCAAGATCCGTGCAAAGGCGCAGATGATCGCGGCCTATCTGCTTGAGGTACACGATGACGACGTTGAATTCGACGTCGATCGCTTTGTGGTCAAAGGCGCGCCAGAACGCTTCAGCACCATGAAGGACATCGCCTATGCGGCCTATAATCAGGCCATTCCGGGCTTGGAGCCAGGGCTTGAGGCGGTGAGCTATTATGATCCGCCAAACATGACCTATCCCTTTGGTGCCTATGTCTGCGTGATGGATATTGACGTGGATACGGGTGTGCCTGAAATCCGTCGTTTTTACGCGCTGGACGACTGCGGCACCCGGATCAACCCTATGATCATCGAAGGTCAGGTCCATGGTGGTCTGACCGAGGCGCTGGCTGTCGCGCTGGGGCAAGAGATTGCCTATGATGATCTCGGCAACGTCAAGACCGGCACATTGATGGACTTCTTCCTGCCCACGGCCTGGGAAGTGCCCAACTATGAGACCGATTTCACCGTGACCCCCAGTCCGCATCACCCAATCGGGGCCAAGGGCGTTGGCGAAAGCCCGCATGTGGGCGGCGTGCCGTGTTTCTCCAATGCGGTGCAGGACGCGTTCCGCGCCTTTGGTCTGCGTCACACCAATATGCCCCATGATCACTGGCGCATCTGGCAGACCGCAAACAAGCTTGGCCTGCACGACTAGACCACCACTCACGCTCCACTCACGAAGGAGGCTGGCCTCAGGGCCAGCCTCATCCCACCGAGATTGAGACATTCAAGATGACCTGGACCACACTTAAAACTGCTCTGGCAGATCAGGGGTATATTGCCGGAGATGACCTTGCCATGGCGCTGCATCTGGCGCTGACGCTGGGCCGACCGCTGTTGCTGGAAGGCCCTGCCGGTGTGGGCAAAACCGAAGTCGCGCGGGTGTTGGCTGCCTTGAAAGAGACCCAGCTGATCCGGTTGCAATGCTATGAAGGGCTGGATGCGGGGCAGGCGATCTACGAATGGAACTATCAACGCCAGCTCTTGTCCATCCGCGCCGCAGCTGAGGCGGGTGAAACCGGCAAGACCCAATCTGCCACCGAAATTGAAAACCGGATCTTTTCCGAAGACTTCTTGCTGCAGCGCCCGCTGTTGCAGGCCATTCGGCAGGAGAAATCCCCTGTCTTGCTGGTCGATGAAGTCGACCGCGCCGACGAGGAATTCGAGGCCTACCTGCTTGAGGTGCTATCCGAATATCAGGTGACGGTGCCGGAACTGGGGACCATCACCGCAACCTCGCGCCCCATGGTGATCCTGACAGCCAATGGCACCCGCGATTTGAGCGACGCATTGCGGCGGCGGTGTCTCTATGCGCATCTGGACTATCCCGATGCCGCTGCTGAACGCGCGATCCTGTTGGCCCGCGCCCCTGAGATCGAGACGCGACTGGCGGCACAGATTGTCGGCTTTGTGCAGGCCCTGCGGCGCGAAGATCTTGAAAAGACACCTGGCATTGCCGAAATGCTGGATTTTGCCGCCGCGCTTATGGGGCTGGGGATTGCGGATTTGACGCAAGACCCTGTGACACTGCAGGCGAGCCTTGCGACCCTGTTGAAAACCGAGAACGATCGGGCTGCCATCAGCACCGAGATCAGCCAGCGTCTGGCAGGTAAGGCGGCATGAGCCGGGTCACCAGATTTGCGGCGCGTGACCCCGGTCCTGCCACCCGGATGGCCGGCTTTATGGCACATCTGCGCGCTCATGGGCTGCGGCTTGGCGTGAGTGAGACTGAGACAGGTTTAGCGGCATTGGCCGAAATCAAGGCAGCAGACCCGGCCGAGGCACGTCTGGCGCTGCGGGCGATCTGCACCGGATCGGCTGAGGATGCCACGCGCTTTGATGATCTGTTTGACGCCTTTTGGCTGAACGGTGGCCGGGTGACGCAACAGGTCCAAGCCTGCCCGCCTTCGGGCAATCTGGAACACAATCATTCCTCCCGCGAACTGCCGGGCACCGAACAGCAGGCAGAGGGTGCGGGGCAGGCCGTTGCGCCTGACAATGGCACCGATCATGACGCGCTTGCCGAAGGCGAGGGGCAGCTTGTTGCGACTGCGCAGGGGACCCGGATGAAGCAGGATCTGCGCGATTTGGTGCGCCCGGAAGATATCGCAGAGGCCGAGATCATTGCCCGGCGTCTGGGGACGGCCCTGCATCACCGTCGCTCGCGCCGCCGCAAGGCCGCTAACCGGGGCGATAAAATTCATTTCCGCAAGCTCATGCGCCAAAGCCTGGCAACCGGCGGCGAGCCATTGCGCCTGCCAAAGAAACAGCGCCCGGACCGTCCGCTAAAGATCGTGGCGCTCTGTGATGTGTCTGGATCGATGGGGCTTTATGCCCAAGTGTTTTTGGCCTTTCTGTCGGGGCTGATGCAGGCGGATGATGCGACGGATGCCTATCTGTTTCACACCCGTCTGGTGCGCGTTGCCGATGCGCTGCGCGACAAGGACCGACTGCGGGCCCTAGCACGTCTGTCGCTGCTTGCCGATGGCTTTGGCGGCGGCTCGCGGATCGGGGCTTCGCTGGACCAGTTTTCGCGGACCTATGCGCGGCGCTTTGTAGATGGTCGCACCGTGCTGCTGATCCTGTCGGATGGCTATGACACCGACCCGCCCCAACATCTGGCGGCCGCCCTTGCACGTCTGCGCAAACGCGGTTGCAAGATCATCTGGCTCAACCCTCTGAAGGGCTGGGCAGATTACGCCCCCGTGGCGCAGGGCATGGCCGCCGCCTTGCCATATCTCGATCTTTTTTATCCCGCCAACCGGCTGGCGGATCTCGCCGCCCTGGAACAGGAGCTTGCACGCCTATGACACCTGTAGACATCCACGACACTGATATCGAAGAGGCGACCCGTCGCCTGCGCGCCAAGGGAGAGCCCTTTGCGATTGCGACGGTGGTCCGCACTCTGGGGCTGACAGCGGCAAAACCCGGTGCCAAGGCAGTTCTGGGGGCGGATGGCAGTCTTGTGCAGGGCTGGATTGGCGGTGGATGCGTGCGATCTGCGCTGGCCCGTTCCGCGCGCGAATGCCTGCAGGCGGGAGGGCCGCAATTGATATCCCTGCATCCATCCGAAGTGCTGGCCGAGAAGGGTGTTGATGCAGGCGAGGATCACGACGGCATTCGTTTTGCCCGTAATGGCTGCCCCTCAAAGGGATCGATGGATATCTTTGTCGAACCGATTTTACCTCTGCCGGAATTGTTGATCTATGGGCGATCTCCTGTGGCGCTGGCCCTGTCAAAACTGGCGGAAGGCTTCCAGTGGGCGGTGCAGCCTGCTGTGGCAGGCAGCGGCCTTATCCCACTCCCAGAGGGCGCCCGCCGCATGGTGGTGGTTGCCACCCAGGGGCAGGGGGATCTGGATTGCCTAAAGGCGGCCTTGGACAGCAAAAGCGAATTCATCGCTTTTGTTGGCAGCAGGCGCAAATTCGCGGCCCTGTCACAGCGGCTGCAGGATTCTGGTGTGGCAGCCAGGCAGTTGGACCAGGTGCGCGCACCGGCTGGGTTGGCCATCGATGCCGTTACGCCGGATGAAATTGCCCTGTCGATCCTGGCCGAACTTATTCAACAACGCCGTCGCGACAGTCGCGAAGCTCCACAATGAAGGCGTTTCTAATGTTGGTGCGGGCCCGTTTTTGCACACCGTCGCTGAGCCCGGAACAGATCGAAATCTTGGCCAAAATCAAACTCCCATGCTGTTAACAAGGAAAATTCATGGAACTTACTGACGAAATCACCCTCAAGGCGCCTTTGGCCAAAGTCTATGCAGCGCTGAACGACCCTGAGGTTCTGCAACAGTGCATCCCGGGTTGCGAAGAGCTGATCCAGCATTCCGCGACGGATCTGGAAGCGAAAGTAGTGTTGAAGGTCGGGCCGGTAAAGGCGCGGTTCAGCGGCACGGTCCAACTGGATGTTTCTGGCGCGCCGGAGGCGTTTTCGCTGACGGGCCAGGGCAACGGTGGCGCTGCTGGGCATGCCAAAGGTGGCGCGCATGTGACCCTGCAAGAGCGGGATGGCAAGACCGTGCTGCGCTATGAGGCCAAAGCCGAGATCGGTGGGAAACTGGCACAGCTTGGCAGTCGCCTGATCCAGAGCACCGCAAAAAAACTGGCGTCAAAGTTCTTTTTGAAATTTGCCGAGATCGTGGATCAGGACGTCTCAGCCTCGCTTGATGCTTAGCGGTCAAATTTTTGGATGGCCTCGAAGGCCGAGGCCATCCGGATGTGGGCTCAGATCACGGGTTAGCGTGGAGAAGGTCCAAAACGATTTCCGGGAATTGAGACAAAGCTGCATTTTTGCTTCATTTTTTCAAGTGAGTCGCGAGGCCTGCCGACGGATGTGTCTGGAAGGTTGAAATCTCCTAAAGGGAGATGAACATTTGCCGAGCGGACACAATTTTCGGACGTGTTTTCAATGGGGGGAACGAGAAAAAGGTCCGAATAATGGAATATTAGGAGAGTTGCCGTAGGCCAGTAGACCAGTACTACATCAAAGGACCTTCCAAAATGCCACAGCTTCTCTTCCGATTGCCCATACGGATCTATGCCCTTGCGGCCCTTGCGGTCAGTTTGGCCGCGCTGCTGACGTTTGTTTTGTTGTCCCGTGCCGTGGATAATGCCTACGAGATGCGGGAAAAAGAGCTCGACAGCCTTAGCAATGCGATGGTCAGCATCCTGGCCAATTTGGACGAGCAAGTGCAAGCTGGGACGCTCACCCTGGAAGAAGCCCAGGCAAAGGGCAAGGAGCAGATTGAACTGGTTCGGTTCGGTGCTGCGGGCTATTTCTTTGCGTTTGATGAAAACAATGTCATGCGAGCCCATGCGGTAGCCAAGCAGCTGATTGGGAACGTTCAAACCGATTTTGAAGACGTAAATGGCGTTATGGTCTTCCAGGAATTCAATAAAGTAGTCCAGGCCAATGGCAGTGGCGCGGTCGTTTATCATTTCAATAAACCGGATTCCGACGTTCAGCAGGCCAAAATGGGCTATGTTAAGCTCTTTGAACCTTGGGGCTGGATTATCGGTACAGGTGCCTATGTCGAAGACATCAATGCTGAACTGAGCATCATGCGCTGGACCGCGATCGGATCTCTGACAATCAGCCTGATTATTCTGGTGATTGGCGCCGCCGTTATCACGCGTAGTGTGACGAACCCTGTAAATGCCTTGAAGCACCGGATGCACACCATGGCGGACGGGGACACAGACAGTGCGATCCCGGCCACAACCAACAAAAGTGAAATTGGTGATATGGCGCGGACGCTGGATATTTTCCGCGAGTCCCTGAGTCGCCAAAAAGAGTTGGAAAATGAACAGAAAGTCCGCGAACAGGAACAGTCAGATGTTGTCACAACCCTGAGTGAACGCCTCGCGTCCCTGTCGCAGGGTGATCTGACGATCAAAATTGGCGATGATTTCCCGGCTGACTATGGCCAGCTGCGTCGGGATTTTAACCAGACGGTAGAAACCCTGAGCGGCACAGTCTCTAAGATGGTCGAAGCCACCGGATCTATCCGCAGTGGCGCCGCAGAAATTAGCCAAGCCTCTGATGATTTGTCGCATCGCACCGAAAGCCAGGCAGCAACGCTGGAAGAAACAGCTGCGGCACTGGACGAGCTGACAGCTAGCGTGAAATCCGCTGCCGAAGGCGCACGCAGCGTCGAGGCCACCATGGAGGCGGCCAAGCAGGAGGCTGAAGTTAGCGGTGAAGTGGTGCAAAGCGCTGTTGCTGCCATGACCGAGATCGAGCAGAGCTCGAACCATATTGGCCAGATCATCTCGGTGATTGACGACATTGCTTTCCAGACCAACCTTCTGGCTCTGAACGCCGGGGTCGAAGCGGCACGCGCCGGTGAGGCCGGTAAGGGCTTTGCGGTTGTCGCCTCCGAGGTGCGCGCTCTGGCGCAGCGCTCTTCGGATGCGGCGATGGAAATCAAAACGCTGATCGACGACAGCTCGAAACAGGTTGGCCGCGGCGTTGATCTGGTGGGCAAGGCAGGCGAGGCGCTGAACAGCATTGTCGGTCAGGTGAGCCATATCTCTAAGCTGGTCTCTGGCATTGCCGAAGGGGCAGTGGAGCAGTCTACCGGCCTGAACGAGATCAATACCGGTGTGACCCAGCTGGACCAGGTGACCCAGCAGAATGCCGCCATGGTCGAGCAGGCCACTGCCGCCGGGCATCTGTTGAACGCGGATTCCACGAAACTGGCAGAGTTGATTTCGGCCTTCAAGATCGATGGCAGCAGCCCTGTGTCACAGATGCAGAGAGACATGGCCCCTGCGGGTCCGGAGGCCGCCCCTTCAGCCCCGTCCGCACATGGTGAGGGCGACTGGGACCTCGATGAGGTCACACCTGCGCCGGCAGCCGCTGTTGGTGGTGGCGCAGACGGCAATGCTGCCAAGGACCTTTGGCAGGACTTCTGATTGCCGAGCACCAGGTAAAAAACACGAGAGGTGGCAGAGCAATCTGCCACCTCTTTTTCTGTGATGGCAGCAATTGAAAAATTCCGAAAAGTGCTCTGCAAAAAATGCACAGTAGCCTTTTTGCCCTAGGCAGACTTTGAGACAGGAGGCAGCTGGCGGATATGTTCAGGGTAGGCCTTAGGATGTGCCTGCAGGCGCGTGTCAGGAGGCGAGTGCCAGAAGAGCATTTCGTTCTTCGTCGAGAACCCGTTTCAATGTTTCCATTTCAACCGGTTTGTAGAGATTGCGCCCTACAGCCAGATTTCTGGCCCGCGCCATGAGCTTAGCCGCCAGCATCGGCGCATCTGCGCCGCCGGTCATGAATCTGAACCGAAGTGGCCGATCAATATCCACCAAAAGCTCGATGACTTCGATGCCGTCTAATTCTGGCATATGGATGTCCACAAGTGCCACGGCTGGGCAGGTCTCTGACATCAGTCCCTTCACGAGCTCATTGCCATTTGCAAAAATCTCGACCGACCATCCCTGTCGCTCAGCAACCGTGGCGAGGTAGCCAGCAAAATCGGCATTGTCATCAGCAATATAGAGTTTACTTACAGGCACCCCGAAACACACCCAATCAAAACCACAACACACATATATTTTATAGGGCGGCACCGGTCGATATCAAACTGAATTCCAAGAGGTTTTCCCTCATTTGCCGTCAGTTTTGGGCGCAATTCGTGAGCGCTGCGTAAAAAATAACCGCCGCCAGGATAAAGCTATGCTTCCGGGTGACGGGAGGTAGACAGGAGATACTTGGCTCCAGGTGCCGGGCAATGCCATTTGGTCTCGTAGGGGCGGGCCTGTGTATATGCCTCCGTGGATTGAGGCATCAAGGTCTGTTGGGGAGCGGTTTTGCTAGAAGCCGTGCATTCTCTTGGCCCATTGATAGGCGACGACTAGGCCTTTCATGCGGGGCAAAAGCCAAAGCGAAGCAGTGATTGTCACGGCAGACATGATCAATGCCAGGGTCAGCGGGTCGGGACGAAGGCTGGTGTAAACAATGTGCAGCACAAACCCCAGAACGTGCCCGACAAGCAGAATGGTCAGGTAGGCAGGGCCGTCGTCGGCTCGATTGTGGTGCAGTTCCAAGCCGCAGCAATCGCAGCTGTCTTTGACCTTTAGGTAGCTGCGCAAGAGTTTGCCTTCGCCGCATTTGGGACAACGCAGCCGCAACCCGCGCAGGATCGCTGGCTTCCAGTCGCGCGGACTTTCCTCCAGTTGCGATTGCGACATTTCGGATCCGGCATCTGTGAGCTTGGCATTTGTCATGATGGTGACTCCCTGCTGATGCTGGCGGTGTAGATTGATCTGAAATTGAATGCAATCATTGATCCGATCAATCTGATTGTATTTTTGCGAGCTTCTGCTATTGTGATCAAATGAGAGCCGCCGATCCACAGAGGCCGGGGCTGTGCTAACGGACCGTTTGGGGGAGAGTCGCGATGAAGCAATGGAGCCCGACGCTGTTGATGTCCGGCCTGACATCAGGCAAGCCCCGCTATCTCGAAATCGCCGAGGCCATTCGCACTGATATCGAAGCCGGGATCTTGAAACCCGGTGACCGCTTGCCGCCGCAACGTGGTATCGCCCAGGAAATTGGTGTTGATTTCTCAACTGTATCAAGAGGCTATGCAGAATCCGTGCGGCGCGGGGATATCGAAAGCTTTGTCGGTCGCGGAACTTTTGTGCGCCACCCAGAAACCCCAGGCGTGTTGCCGGTAGAAGCCGAACAGCCCGACCCACGCCGGGTTCTGGAAGAAGATCCAATGATGAACATGCCGCCGGAGCCGGATGATCCGGGTTTGGTTGCCCGCATGAGTCAGGCCCTGACGCATGTGTCGGCCAATTTGGTGCCTTTGTTACGCTATCAATCCGTAATCGGTAGTGCTTCGGATCGCGATATTGCCCGCAACTGGATGCAGACAAATGGAATGACTTCTGAACCAGAGCGCTTTGCTATCACCCCGGGTGCACATGCCAGCATCTACGCGATTCTGACACTTCTGACGGAGCCCGGTCAAACTGTCCTGTGCGAAACCCTGACCTATCCCGGCATCCGCTCCATCGCTGTCCGGCTGGGCCTTAAACTGGTCGGGGTGCCGAGTGATGCCGAAGGGGTGAAACCGGATGCGTTGGAGCGTGCCATCAAGGAGAACTGGCCTGCGGCGCTCTATCTCAATCCGACATTGCAGAATCCGACCACAGCCACAGTGACAGCCGGGCGCCGCGCCGAATTGGCCGAGGTTCTGGAGCGTTTTGATTTGCAACTGATCGAGGATGACGCCTATCGGTTCGTCGCTTCCGATGCGCCGCAGCCCCTGTCCCATCAGTTGCCGGATCTGGCCTGGCATGTGGCGGGGATTTCCAAATGTTTCGGTGCCGGGTTGCGACTTGCCTATACCACGGTGCCGCAGCGGGCCGAAATGGGGCGGTTTTCTCAGGCTCTGCGTAGCATGAATGTGATGGCTTCTCCCATTAGTCTGGCGCTTATGGGGCGCTGGATCGAGGATGGCACTGCCACAGAAATCCAGAACTTTGTGCGCCGTGCTGCGGCTGAACGGCAGGCATTGGCGGAGGAAATACTGACAGGCTGTTTTGTAAAAGGCGCGCCGGAGGCTTTTAATCTCTGGGTCGAGTTGCCCCGCGGCACCAATCGGGCCGAAGTCATGGGGCGGATGGCCAACCGTCAGATCGGCATCATGCCAAGCGATGCCTTTGCGGTATCGGATCAGCCACAAGAGGCGCTGCGCGTCTGTCTGGGTGGCCCCATCAGCCTGACACAGCTGCGTGAGGATTTGATAGCGCTGCGCGATGCCATCCTGCGCAAGGATTGGCTGGGGTGAAGCCTCCGCTCCTTGCGCATTGCACTCTCAGATCACAGACCTTCAGGAAACTGTCATGACACCCAATATTTCGATGCAAACATTAGGCGCGGTCGTGCTGGCGATGACCCTCATTGTAATTGGTGATGCTGCCGGTAAGGCGCTGACTGCGGACGGCTTTAATCCGATTTTTGTGGCATGGGCGCGGTTTGCAGTGGCAGCATTGGTGATGTTGCCATTTTCAGGTCTGACAAGGGCAGAGCTGCGTGCCTTTGTGGATTGGCGCATCATCCTGCGGGCGCTGCTGATCGTGGGCGGAATTTCCTGTATCCTCACCGCCCTGAAAACCGAGCCGATCGCCAATGTCTTTGGCGGTTTTTTCGTCGGGCCGATCATTGCATTTATCCTGTCGGCCCTGTTGCTCAAAGAACGGGCGAGCCTGGGGCGGGCAGCAATGTTGCTGGTCAGCTTTGGCGGGGTGCTTTTGGTGGTCAGGCCGGGGTTCGGAATGCAGGTTGGCATGGGGTATGCGGTTTTGGCGGGCTGCTTTCACGGCTCGTTCCTTGTGGCGACACGCTGGCTTGCAGGTCGCTACCGACCGCGCGTGCTGTTGTTTTCGCAGCTGGCCATTGGGGGAGTGGTTTTGCTGCCCTTTTGTTTTGCAAGCATGCCGCAGAGTTTTGATCTGCAAGGCTCCAGTCTGATCCTGATCAGCGCCTTGGGATCTGCGGCGGGCAACTATCTATTGGTGCGCGTCAACCGCCATACGCCTGCCAATGTTGTGGCGCCACTGGTCTATAGCCAGCTTTTGGCCGCCACGATTATTGGATTTGTCGTCTTTGGTGATTTGCCCGATTCTGTGGCACTGGCCGGGTTGGCAGTCATCATCCTGTCGGGGCTCTCCTCGCTCTGGCTGGCGGGGCGACCGGTTGCGCGGGCCTGACTATGGGGGAGCCTGAGAAGGCTCAGATCCGGGATTTGCGCAACAGGTAGATATCCATGATCCAGCCATGCTCGGCCCGGGCCTTGGCGCGAGTTGCGATGATCTGTTGTGCGACGTCTTCCAGTGGACCTGACAGGCTGATCTGGTTTTCCATGCCGGCATAGGCGCTCCACCAGATTTCTACGCCTTTGGGGTCGATGGCCTGAAAGGAACACTCCCCATCCAGCATGATCACCACTGTGTCGGCAGTGGCGGGCCAGCCGGTCTCGCGCAGCTGACGGCCGGGGGGGACGGTGAAGGGCGCACCGATCTCATTGAGCGGTACTGCATGGGCCGCCGTCAGTGCCTGAATCGAGGTGATGCCGGGAAAAATCTTCAGTCTGATATCGCTGACGGCTTTCAGGCGTTCAGCAATGCGCATGGTGCTGTCATAGAGCGAAGGATCCCCCCAGACCAAAAATCCGACCCTGGCCAGACCCGTAGGCAGATTGGCGCGAATTGTCTCGAGCCAGATGCGGGCGATAGCGTCATGCCAGCGGTCAACACGTGCTTTGTAGTCGGTGATGGAAGGATCTCGCACCGGCAGATCGAATTCGACAATACGAGGCGCTGGACGGGGCGCTGTGCGCAGTTCTGCGCCGGAAGCGGGTGCGGGTGTAGAGATGGCGCGGGCGCAGATTTCTTGCCGCAGGCCCGCCAAATCGTCTTTGCCAGCGCCTTTGTTGGGGATCAGGATCAGATCCACGGCATTCAGCTCCGCAACCGCCTCCAAGGTCAGATGCTGGGGGTTGCCGGTGCCAATACCGATCAGGGAAAGTTCGATCTTGCCGCTGTTCATCATGGGGCGAGGCTCCTGCCAAAAAGAAACACGGCCCGCGATAGGGCCGTGTTCGGATTTTATCAAGTCTCGATCATAGCGCCTTGCCGGATCAAGCCGCTTTGTAGAGCCGGGGCGTCACTAGGCCACTGTTTTCGGCGCCACGCAGCGCTTTTGCTGCGGCGAGAACCGCCAGATCTGCGAGGGGCTCAATCAGCACCACCAGCATATAGGCGCCGCCAAAGGTCAGAACCGATGTCATGGTTTCGGCGCCAAAGCCCTGGCCGTAAAAGGCCCAGAAGGCGACCCAGGCGACAACACCGCCCTGATAGGCAGTCGAAAGCGCCAGCGCCTGGCTGTACTTCAGATCCACATAAGCAGTGCCTGCTGGGATAATACGGCTAGCCAATGCGTGCAGTGCGAACAGTGGCACCAAAAGGGTGGTGAGGTTCACGAAATACATCGGCAGGTCGCTGGGTGCGAAGAATGCGCCTTGAATCAGCAGGCCCGCGGCCAGACCAAAGGCGGCAGGGGCGGCGCCAAGGATCAAAAACAGGGTGGAGCCGAGGATGAAATGGACCTCGGAGATACCAACCGGAAAATGTGGCAGCACTTCGAAGAAGAGGAACACGCCAACAGCGGCAATCGCTGAGCGCGCGGCGTATGAGGCGAGACTGCTGTTGCGCAGATCCGCAAAGGTTTCTTTTGCGGCATAGGTCGCGGCCCCTGCGGCAGTCGCATAGGCCAAGGTCATTTTTGCGCCGTCGACGACGCCGGGTTCGATATGCATAGGTCTGTCTCCCTGTCGCCTCCCCGGCGACATTTTATTGGGTTTATGAACAGCTGGGGGTGCCAGCTCGCAACGGCAGGTCTCCTGACTTGCGGGTCTGGGCCGGGCCGGGACCTTCCCGATCTGCTGTGCAGATCAGTGGCTGTTCCCGATGGCTCGCCGCTCACAGTTGCGGGGGCAGTTCCGGTTTTGGCGCCTTTTGGCTACACCTCACCGTATTCCCTTTTCATCCAGGGGTCTGAGACCCCAATGGAACCGTCGATGGTCAGAGAGGTGTCACGAACTGGCTTGCTCTGTCAATTCCTAGGAGGCGGCGTTTCTTGTTCATTTGCGTCACCGCGCGCCAAAGCCGCAGGGGGGACAGGAAAACGAACGCAAATGCGGGCGTTCTGGCCGGGATCTTAGGCGGCAGTCTCTTAAAGGGGGGGGAGAGCGGGCGGGTCTCTGAATTGGCTGGTTTCTGAACCAATGTGCTCCAAAGATCAGCGCAAAGTAGGTGGCGTCGCCGACCGTATCTCGGGGCTTGATGCAGACTAGGGATTGTCGACGGTAACGCTTGCATCCACAGCTTTTCCGTCAACCGTCAGGGTGCTGTGGCTATTGGTATTGAGCGAGACTTTGACCTCAACCTTGCCCTTGGGTAGTTCGCTTAGATGCATCCAAGTGCCATAAAGCCGGGCTAGTTTGCTGCCATTGACGTAGACATGTGCGTGGCCTTCACCGGGATTATCAAGCGAAGAGGCATTTTCAGGAGCGAAACGGAAGTTGTGCGGCACGACCTGAAGATTCCAGCCTGCCATGCGGTCCTTGATCACGGCGACCTCGAGACCAGGCGCATCAGGCCCGGCCGGGAAGTTAATGGCTTTGGTATGGTTGTGGGCTGCCAACTCGGCCTTTTGCCCGGCTGCTCCATGTTGTTCAGCATGCCCCATTGCTGCATGCTGCTCTGCGCTGGTGCCATGCTGAGCAGGGTCGGAGTGGTCATGCCCGGTGAAGGTCACGCCATTGCCGGCGGCGGTTACAAAGCCGATTCCCCCCCCAAAGACGAGACCGATGGCAAAAAGAGCGAGGGGACGCGACATTTAGTATCCTTTGGGACTAGAAGGCCCCTGCCCAGCCGCAATGTCAAGGTTTGCGTCATTCTGCCGGGCAGGAGCTGAAGTTTGAGTTACGTGGTGGCGTCAGATATTTCTTCTAGGTTCCAGAAATAGCCGGCAAAACAGCCCAAGAGGCTCCATGCTGCGAGGCCAACACCAAAGGCACGCGCGGCAAAAAGAGCGCCAATTTCGGTCGGAACCGGTCCTGCAAAGGTATCGGGCTCCGGGGCGCCAACCAGATGAGGAAGCAACAGTAGGGCAGCTGCGATTGCATAGCTGACCATATTGCCACCAAAGGCCAGCAGCCACATCGCCACACCGGCGGCGGCAACAGTTGCACTCCACCAGATCTGACGCTCCACGACATCGGCTGCCGCGACACCGGGCACTTCCGGGGCCAGCGAAAACCCTGGCGCCAGATGGAAGGTGACAAAACCCGCAATCCCCCAGAGAAGCCCGCTGCGTGCCGTGATGCTGTGGCCCAGATTCTGAGCCATCGACATCAGTGCAACCATCACCAGCGCATAGCCGGTGTAGGTGAGCATGGTGAAAACAATGCTGAGACCATCACGCACGGCGTCAAAGCTAGGCAGCTCGGGATGGGCAGAGACAGCGGTGCCGCCAAAATGCACCAGCGCCCCTGTTTCATATAGTTCGGCATGCAAGAGCACAGGCTGAACAAAAAGAAGCTGCAGCAAGGCGATCAACACCCCTGCTGCAGCACCAGCGAACAACGCGCTGGTCAAAATTCGGCTGAACATCTGCTTAGTGGCAGGGGAAGCCGGTGGCGTGACGCACGTCATGTGCGGCGTCATGCAGCGCGGAGGCCTGTACGTGACCGGTGAGGGTGATAACACCCAGGCCCAGGATCACGGCAAACAGAGCAGGCATGAAGCGCGTGCCAGAAACAGATGTTTTCAGTGTCTTCGTCGTCATATCATTCTCCATACCGTCACACCCGACGGCAAAAATTGCGTCCCATACATGGCCGGTCTCCTGACTCGCAGGTCTCAGCAGCTTTTCCCCTTCCCAGTGGCCAGACCAGCCACCAGTGGGTGATGAAAAACCGCTCGCCGCTCACAGTCGCGGGGGCGGTCGAGGTCTCGGTGCCGCAATTGGGTCCACCATTCCTCATTCCCGTTTCAGCCCTGATGCTTTGCATCGTTGGACACCATGTCTGTCTGTTGTGCCCTTTGATGTGTCTGGGGGTCAAGTTTGAATCCGGCCTGCATAAGGTTGGATGCGACTTTTGTGCGGCCAAATCGACAGAAGTTTCAGTATGCTTGCGCGCCTATATCGGCAGGGATTCGCGCGATAGCCTTCATTCGCAGTGCTCCCAATGGGCGGGCGTCGGCAAAATTGCCGTCAGGGCTGTCTGCAAACAATCGCACCAAGGTAACGATGTCAGCAAGATCGGCCGATGTGATCTCTCCAAAGAGATAGGCCGTTTTGCCGCTTTGGCGCAGCGAAAGCGTCTGCGGGCGTTTGCACCCAGACATGCAGTCCACCTGCTGCACCTTTGCGTTCTGGCCTGCCTCGGCCAGCGTATCCATCAGCTGTTGGGCCAGCGTGGGATCCGCGCCCTGGCAGGTGTTGCAAAGGGTCAGGGTGGGGCCAGTCATAGGTTCATCCGAGAGCGGGCAGATCCGAATCCGCCAAGGGTCCATAAAGTATCAGCACCGGGGCTGTGGTCTCCATTTGGCGCAGGACCTGTGGCAGCTCTCCGACCGTATGGCAGCTGAGCTGTTGGTCGGGGGTCGACACGCCAAGGGCAACCAGCGCATGGGTTTCTGATGGCAGCCCCGCCTCGACCAGCTTTTCCGCCAGGGAAGCAAAGGTCCGTTTACCCATATAGACCACAGTCGTGGCGTCCGGATCGGCAAGCGCGGTCATATTGAGACTGTCGGGCAGCCCGCCAGTGACATCATGGCCGGTGATAAACTGCATCCGTCGGGCCGTCAGGCGACGCGTCAGCGGAATATTGGCGGCAGCAGCGGCGGCCGAGGCAGCGGTGACACCGGGCACAATCTCAAACGGAATACCGGCGGCGCGCAGGGCACTGATCTCTTCCTCAAGGCGGCCAAAGACGCCTGAATCGCCTGATTTCAGGCGTACCACGTTCAGGCCGTTCTGAGCGTAGTCCACCAGCAGCTGGCTCACATGATCCTGTTTCGGCGAAGGGCGCCCGGCGCGTTTGCCCACGCCCACCAGATCGGCATCAGAACGGGCATGGGTCAGGATCGGCCCAGAGGACAGATCGTCAAACAGCACCGCATCTGCAGTTTCCAGACGTTTCACGGCCTTGACGGTCAACAGCTCTGGATCGCCCGGGCCTGACGAGACAAAGCTGACAAATCCGCTCATACGCCTTCTCCGGTGATCAGGTGAAAGAAGGTGCCAGTGACATGGCCCTTGATCGATCCGGTTTCCGGCACCGGGTTGCCATCGGCATCCATCACCTGGGCCAGTGGCGCGTCGGGTTCATCCAGAATGGTCGAATAGTGGAATTCATGGCCGCGCAGGGCCGCACCTGTATCAAAGCCGGGCATCTGTGCCTGCAGCACTGCCCGGCGATAGCCAAGGTGGAATTTGCGCTTTTCATAGGAGGTGACCAATCCCAGAAGGCCTGCCATCTGATGGCGGTTGCCTTCCTTGTCGATCAAGGCTTCACCCAAAGCCATGTAACCACCGCACTCACCGTGTACGGGTTTGGTTTCCGCGTGTTTGCGCAGACCCGCGCGGAAGTTCTCCGCAGCGGCAAGGGTACCCCCGTGCAACTCGGGATAGCCGCCGGGCAGCCAGACCAGATCGGCATCGGCAGCTGGGGCTTCATCCGCCAGTGGCGAAAAGGGCAGGATTTCTGCGCCTGCTTCCCGCCAGCCGGTCAAAAGATGCGGATAGGTAAAGGAAAAGGCAGCATCGCGCGCCAGTGCAATGCGCTGTGCCGGGGGGCTTGGCAGGGTGCTGGGGGCAGGGGCGGCGGCGCCCATGGCGGCACCCTTGATGGCTTCCAGGTCGACATGGTCGCGCAGGAAGGTAGCATAGCCCGCGATTGCGGCTTCTAGATCGGGGTGCTCAACCGCCTGAATGAGGCCAAGGTGGCGTTCGGGCAGGGCCAGATCGCCGCGACGCGGCAGCGAGCCGAGCACCTTGACGCCTGCGCGCTCCATGCCGAGCCGGGTCAGGCGCTCGTGGCGGGGGCTGGCCACGCGATTGAGGATCACGCCCGCAAATGGCACGTCGGGGTCATAGGATTTGAACCCCAGTGCGGTGGCGGCGGCAGACTGCGCCTGACCACCCACGTCAATCACCAGCACAACCGGCCAGCCCATGCGTTTGGCGGTTTCAGCGGAGGACCCACAACCGGTCTGGCCACGGGTAGCAACGCCATCGAACAGCCCCATCGAGCCTTCGCCAATGCAGATCTCAGCTCCTGTAGCCTGTCCGGCGACCGCATTAAGCAATCCGCTATCCATCGCCCAGGTATCAAGATTGAAACTGGGGCGTTTGGCGGCGGCAAAGTGAAAAGCCGGGTCGATATAGTCGGGACCACTTTTATAGGGCTGCACCTTCAGGCCATCCTCGGCCAGTGCGCGCAAAAGGCCCAGCATCACGGTGGTTTTGCCGGTGCCAGAGGCAGGCGCTGAAATCATCAGCCCCGGAGGGAAGCCATTTGGAAACTGATCAGTCATCGCCTTCGCTCCAGTCTGCCCATTGGCTATCGGCGCTTTGTGGTCGGTAGCGGCGGTCATAATCCTGCGCATAAAGGCAGCTTTCGTCAAAGTCTTCATTACCAAGGGCATGACCTACCAAGATTAGCGCCGTGCGACCGCGCAGGCCATCGGTGGCCTCTTCCAGGGTGCCAAGGGTGGCTTTGACCACCTTTTGATCCGGCCAGGTGGCGCGCCAGACCACAGCTACTGGGCAGTCCACGCCATAGCTCGGTGTCAGGCGCGCAATCACGTCCTCAAGCACATGCACCGAGAGGTGGATGGCGAGTGTCGCCCCTGTGCGGGCAAAGTTCTCCAGTGTTTCACCGTCGGGCATGGCCGACGCCTTGCCGGAGGTGCGCGTCAGCACCAGCGATTGTGCCACACCGGGCAGCGTCAGCTCAGCGCCAAGGGTGGCCGCGGCAGCGGCAAAGGCGGGCACACCGGGGGTGATATCATAGGGGATGTCCAGCGTGCGCAGGCGGCGCAGTTGCTCGCCAAGTGCTGACCAGACCGACAGATCACCGGAGTGCAGCCGGGCAATGTCATGCCCCGCATCATGGGCTGTTTTGATCTCTGCCATGATCTCATCCAGGGACAGCGAAGCAGTGTTGACGATTTTTGCGCCTTCGGGGCAGTGCTGCAGCAGGGCCTCTGGCACCAGAGAGCCAGCATAAAGGCAGACCGGGCAGGCGGCGATCAGGTCGCGTCCGCGTAGGGTGATAAGATCGGCAGCACCGGGGCCGGCGCCAATGAAGTGAACGGTCATGGCTCAAGTCTTTCTGCAATAGCCGCGGTGGCAAGCCCATCCGCGGTGACACTTCTTGGGGCGATCAGGCGCGATCTCGCGGGCGCCATGCCCGGTGTTCCTTTGCGGGCCGCCACCAGGGCGCAGGCTTCGGCCAGCGATCCGGTGGCAAACCGCGCCTTGATGCGGGGCGAACAGGTCAGGGTCTGTTCGCCGGCGATATCGGTTTCAGCAAGAGCCAAGAGGGGCAGCTGCATCTCCTTGGCCAGCTGTTTCAGCGCGGGCATGTCTGCCCTGTCAGTGACAGAGGCCAGCGCATCGGGCTGGGTGCCGACAAGGGCCAATGCCGCGCGCAGATCAGCCAGGGTCGCGGTGGCGCGAAATCCAATGCCTGCAACCTTCATCGGGTGACGCTCCACTGGATAACAGGACGGGCGCGCTGCCAGTCGCGCATCGACCCCAAAGGCCCGGCCTCGGCTATTTCCGCCTTTAGCAGGTGCCCGCCGTGTTGGGCATGGGCCTGCATCAGCAGGGTTTCGGTCTCGAGCGTCACACCATTGGCCACAATACGCGTGCCTTCCGGCAAGATCATCCACAGATGGTCCAGCAGGGCTTGTGATCCGCCGCCACCGATAAAGACGCAATCGGGCAGCTCATAGCCAGTTAACACCTCGGGGGCTTTGCCATGGACCGCGGCCATGTGGCGGGACAGACCAAAACAGGTGGCATTGGTGCGAATGTTTTCCAGCCGGGCTGCACGTGGCTCAAACGTGATGGCGCGGGCGCCGGGCGCTGCAAGACACCATTCGACTGAGATAGAGCCCGAGCCACCGCCGATATCCCACAGCAATTCATCCGCCCGCGGTGCCAGAGCTGAAAGGGTAAGGGCGCGAATGGGGCGTTTGGTGATCTGCCCGTCGCTGGCGAACTGCGCGTCTGCAAGCCCGGAAGCTTGAGGCAAGCCCTTGCGGCCCGCCGGGAGGATACCCATGGCAACTGGTGCTTGAACATCCGTCAGGTCAAATCCGTCTGCCGTGGTTTTGCGAATGCATTCCTGCGCGCCACCAAGCCGTTCCAGTACAGATAGCTCTGAGGCTCCAAACCCCTGTGTGGTCAGCCATGCGGCAAGCTCAGCGGCGGCGGCCCCGTCACGCAGGGTGCAGAGGATCTGACGCCCCGGCGCAAGCAGCGGCACCAGCTGTTCAAAGGGCGCAGCGTGTAGGCCCAGGCAGAGGCTCTGCTCAATTTTCCAGTGCAGGCGATTGGCCGCCAACGAAAACACCGATGGCGCCGGGTGTGAGGTCCATTCATCAGCGGCAAGATCGCGTGCCAGGGACCCGCCAGCGCCGTGCCAGAATGGATCCCCCGAGGCCAGAACCACCACGGGCTGTCCCCGCAAGGCCAATACAGGTGCGGTGGAAAACGGCACGGGCCAAGCTTGGCCCCGATCACCTGCGCCGACCAATTCCAGATGGCGCGGTCCGCCAAAAATGGTTTTGGCCGCTGCCAGCGTTTTGCGGCTTGCCTCCGAGAGGCCTGCCAGTCCATCTTCGCCCAGACCAATCACCGTGAGCCAGGGCTCCTTTGCAGGTTTCGGAGCAGGATCAGACATGACACGCACCCTTCTTTTGGGCGGCACAACCGAGGCCACGAGACTGGCCAGAGCGCTGGCAGAGGCCGGTGCGGATGCGGTGTTTTCCTATGCGGGGCGCACCCATAGCCCAGTGGCGCAACCTCTGCCCACTCGCGTGGGCGGCTTTGGCGGGGTCGCAGGGTTTGTCGACTACCTGCGCGCCGAAGCCATAACCCATGTCGTCGATGCCACCCATCCCTTTGCCGCGCAGATGAGCCGGAATGTCATTGCTGCCTGTGACGCGACAGGCGTGCCGCTTTGTGCGTTTGAACGCCCAGCCTGGCAGGCTGCAGAAGGAGACCGCTGGATCCATGTCGCCGACATGGCGTCGGCCGTTGCGGCACTGCCCGAGACGCCCATGCGGGTGTTTCTGGCCATCGGTAAACAGAACCTGAATGTCTTTGCCGTCAAGCCGCAGCATCACTATCTGCTGCGACTGGTCGATGCACCGGAGACGGAGCTGCCGCTGCCCGACTGCGCGGTGGAACTGGCGCGTGGCCCCTTTGATCTGGCGGGCGATCTGGAGTTGCTGCGGCACCATCGCATCACCCATATTGTGGCCAAGAACGCAGGCGGCACGGGGGCCATGGCCAAACTCACCGCCGCACGCAAGCTGGACCTGCCGATCGTGATGATCAACAGACCCGAGCTGCCGACCCGGCAGGTGCTGGGCGATCTGGCAGAGGTTATGGCCTGGCTGTTTCATGCGTCTGACGCGTAGCGCGGCGTGTAAACATGGGCGCCAATGCGACGGGTGTCCTTGTTGCCGACGATGACCACGGTGCGCATATCCGCCATTTCTGGCCGCGCCTCGTTGAGGGTGACAGTGATGATCTCTTCGGTCGGTTTGGAGACATCGCGGGCAAAGGAAATCAGTGTCTCACCACCGCAGGCTTCGCGCAGGATTTCCAGCGCGCGGGCAAACTGGTGCGGCCGTGATTTGGAGCGCGGGTTATAGAACCCCATGGCAAAACCGGCTTCCCCGGCCAGCCGCAGGCGTTTTTCGATCAGTGACCAGGGTTTCAGATTGTCGCTGAGGTTGATGGCGGCAAAATCATGCCCCATGGGCGCGCCAATCCGGGCCGAGGCGGCCAGCATGGCGGTAATGCCGGGCAATACCTGAATGTCCAGATTCAGCCAGTCCGGTTTGTTTGCTACCTCCAGTGCCTCGAACACAGCCGATGCCATGGCAAAGACGCCGGGATCGCCCGAGGAGACGACCACAACGCGCTTGCCTGCGGCGGCCATTTCCAGCGCATGGGTAGCGCGCTCCACCTCGACGCGGTTGTCGGTGGCATGCAGCGTCAGGCCCGGGCGTTCGGGGATGCGTTTCACATAAGGGATATAGCCGACCACATCTGTGGCCTCGGCGAGTACCTCCTGAACCTGAGCCGTCACCATGGCTTCATTTCCGGGGCCGAGGCCTGCGATCTTGACCCAGCCGTTTGCAGCGTCTTGTGTCATGGTCTGCGCCCCTGTCCGTGCACCAGCACGATCGAGAAATAGGGCACGTCGCCTGTCAGCTCGGTGAGTTTTTGCACGGTCTGGCTGGGCATGGTGCCGCGTTCCACCAGCCAGGCGTCCTGCAGTTTTCCGGCGCGCTCCAGCGCGCGGCGCAGCTTTGGCAGGTTGCGGCCGATCTTCATTACCACAAGCGCATCCGTTTCGGTGGCGCGTTGGACCAGTTCGTCCTCGCTGAGGGTGGCCATGGCCACGGTCACCACGTCATCACCCCAGGTGATAGGTTGCCCCGAGGCCGTCCAGCAGCCGGACATGCCGGTGATGCCGGGAATGATTTCCTGCGCGGCACGCCCCTGCAGACGTGTATAGAGATGCATGTACGAGCCATACAGGAAAGGATCGCCTTCGCAGAGGACCACGACGTTTTCAGTTTGGGCGATCTCGGCCAGGGTATCGGCCCAGCGGTCATAGAATTCGCTCAGGATGCGGTTGTATTCGGGGTCGGAGAAATGGATCTCAGTGGTGACCGGATACTCCATCGCATGTTCGGTGACGCCCTCGGGCAGTAACCCGTCTACCAGCGTGCGCGCCTGTCCTTTGCGGCCTTCCTTACGGAAATAGGCCACATGGCCGGCGCCCTGAATGGCGCGCCAGGATTTGACGCTCATCAGTTCCGGATCACCGGGGCCGAGGCCCGCGCAGATGACTTTGCCTGTTGTGGAGCCTGTTGCGGAACTCATGATCACTCTTTCCAGCTGGCAAGCGCGTTGACAGCGGCGACGGTTATGGCAGAGCCACCCAGGCGGCCTTTGACGATCATCGAGGGCACGGGGAGATCCTCCATCAGGGCCTCTTTGGATTCCATCGCACCAACAAAGCCGACCGGGCAGCCGATGATGGCTGCGGGGCGCGGACAGTTGGGATCTTTCAGCATGTTTAGCAAATGGAACAAGGCGGTGGGGGCATTGCCGATGGCAACAACTGCGCCCTCCAGCTTGGGGCGCCACAGCTCCAGCGCGGCGGCAGAGCGGGTGTTTCCCATCTCTTTGGCCATATCGGGCACCTTGGGGTCACGTAGCGTGCAGATGACTTCGTTATCTGCCGCAAGGCGCGGGCGGGTGATGCCTTCTGAAACCATATAGGCATCACAGAGGATTGGCGCGCCCTTTGAGAGCGCGGCGCGGGCGGTCTCGGCCATGCCGGGGGAAAAGCGCACGTGCTCTTCTAGGCCGACCATGCCGGCGGCGTGGATCATGCGCACAACAACGCTTTCCTCATCCTTGTTGAACCGGGCCAGATTGGCCTCGGCGCGGATGGTGGCAAAGCTTTCGGCATAGATGGCGGCGCCGTTGGTTTCATAGGTATGGAGCATGTCAGCTGCCCTCTGTCAGAATTGCGGGTGTGGCACGCAATGTGTCCGCACTCAGGGTTTCTTTTAGCGGCTGATCCCCGGCCTTGCCATGGTGGATCAGGTTGAAAGTATCGGGGCCGGTGGCAGTCAAGACCAGATCGGCACTGTCGGAATGGGCGCAGCCCTTGGCGCAGCCCGACAGGTGCAGATGCGCGCCATTGGGCAGATGCGGAGCCAGATCGCGGGCCAGATCGCGGGTGGCCGACAGCGCCTGCAGGCAGCCGGGCGCCCCGGTGCACGCACTCACCTGCAGGCGGGGATCGGTTGCATCCAGGATCAGACCGGGCAGTGGGGCAAGGTTTTGTGCGTTCTCAACCAACAGCATGCGCCAGGGTGTAAGGCGCAGCGCTCCGGCTTCAGCCAGCGCTGCAAGCGCCTCGGCTCGGATCTGTCCAAATTCCAGTGCAACGAGGCGACCAGTGGCACTGAAGCCCAAAGGCGGCTGGGGCGCGCTGGTCGCCCGCGGCGAGGAATGCGGTGCCGGAGGCCCGCGGCGTGCAATGAGCGTTTGCATTCTGCCACGCCCCTCAGGCGCGCCGCCCTGGGCAAGAAACCAGCGAGCAAGCGCAATAGCTGCTTCGGCTGCGTCTTCCGGGCTGACAGGCAGGCCTTTGTCGGCGCCGTCGGCAACCAACAGGATTTGTTTTCCCTGTCGCTCAAGCCGTATATCTGCTGCCGCATTTGCAAGGACAGGCCGGTTGCCGCAATCAATCGCAAAGCCAAACTTCCCCGGCAGGTCTAGATCTTGCGCTTGGGAAAGGGCCTGCGCCAGATCGCAGGCGATCCGGTGGCTGTCGTCTCCAACTTTCCAGAATGGGGTCAGGAGCAGGTTGCGCCGGGCTTCAACTGCGGCGTCCTGATCCACCAGATCAAGGCCGCGGAGCCCTTGAATGAGAGTCGCATGTTGGTCTGGCGCTACGCCGCGCATTTGCAGATTGGCACGGGCCGAAAGGTCTATCAACCCATTGCCAAAGTGCTGCGAGAGCTGTGCAAGGCCGCGTGCATGTTCCTGGCTAAGCCGCCCCAGAGGGGCACGAATGCGTACCACCAATCCGTCGCCGGACATCATCGGGCGCAGTGCCCCCGGGCACCAGCCGTAGACCTTTGGTACGCCGTCCGGAGAGGCTTTGTCCTGTAGTGCTTTTTTGAGGGGCGGGCAGCTCATGCGGCCCCCTCAAGCGTGGCGATGATCGAATTGCGCCGCGTCGCCCAAAGACCAGCCTCGGCCAAAGTGCGGAATCTGTCGCGCATCGCCTGCAGGGCTGCGGGGTTTTCTGCCTCAAGGAAGGCGACGAGGTCTTCGCGACCCAATGTGGCCTCAAAGTAGAGATCAAACAGATGCGCAGGCACCACTTGCGCCAGATGGGCAAAGGCCGCCATGTGATCGAGCGTCGCGGCGATTTCTGCACCGCCGCGAAAGCCATGGTTCATCATCGTTGTGGCCCAGTCGGGATTGATCGCCCGGGCGCGGGTGACACGGGCGATTTCTTCGCCCAGTGAGCGCGCCTTTGGGCGATCCGGTTGGGTGGCATCCAGATGGTAGAGCGTGGGGGTTGCTTCTCCGAGACGGGCCATCGCAGCGGCAAATCCTGCCTCATGAGCGGCATAGTCTGAGGCGACAAGAACATCTGTTTCCGGCAGATCCTGTAGATGCACAAAACTGTCTGCGGTCTTCAGTCGATCCTCAAGTGCCTCACGGGCTTCGGATATTTCACCCTTGGCATCGATGGCATGCGAGGAGGCGACCAGCCAGGCTTCGCCAGCCGCTGCGCGAGCCTCGTCACTGTAGTCTTCGATATGAGCCCCCATAGATAACCCGTATTGACCGGGTTTGGGACCAAAGACACGCGGGGCCTGGGCCAGATAGGGGTTGTCAGAAAGGGCCTCTTCGCGGGCACCAAGTGCTGCGGCGGCGGCATCGAACATCTGGGCAAGGCCGGGAAAGACATCGCGAAACAGGCCGGAGACACGCAGAGTGATATCGATACGGGGGCGCCCCAGCATCGAAAGAGGCAGCACTTCAAAGCCTGAGACGCGTTCCGAGTTTTCATCCCATTTGGGAGCCAGCCCAGCCAGATGCAGCGCCATGGCAAATTCTTCACCGGCCGTGCGCATAGTGGCTGAGCCCCAGAGATCTATCACCAGACCCTGCGGCCAGTCGCCATGGTCCTGCAGGTGGCGGCGCAGCAACTCTTCCGCCAGCTTGACCCCCTGCGCCTGCGCCGCCCGTGAGGGCACCGCGCGTGGGTCGGTGGTAAAGAGGTTGCGCCCGGTGGGTAAAACATCACGGCGCCCGCGAAAGGGAGAGCCGGACGGACCCGGCGGCACCAACTGTCCGCTCAGTGCTGCAACAAGCCCGGCGCGCTCGCTCTCGCCACTTTCGCCAGTGCCAAAAATATGCAAGCCCTCGCCATATTGGCTTTCTTTGATGTCACAGACAAAAGCATCGATGCGGGTGATGGCTTCTGCAGCGGAGCTGTCGGGCGTGAGACCCAGATCGGCCTCAACTCCGGTGCCTTGAGCCTCGGCGCGGATATCGTCGATCAGGCGATCCCGGCGTGCCGGATCCAGCCCGTCAGCGGTGGAATACTCGTCCAGCAGGCTTTCCAGCCGACCCATGCCCTCGGGCAGGGTTGTCAGAGCCAGCGGCGGTGGCAAGTGACCCAGAGTGACAGCCCCGATGCGCCGTTTTGCCTGTGCGGCCTCGCCGGGGTCATTGACAATAAAGGGGTAAACCACTGGCAGCGATCCGGTCAGCGCCTCGGGCCAGCAGTCCTGTGACAGGGCAACGGCCTTACCGGGCAGCCACTCCAATGTACCGTGGGCCCCGATATGGACGAGGGCGTCGATCTCCTGACGCAGCCACAGGTAGAAGGCGACATAGGCATGGCGCGGCGTGCGCTCCAGATCGTGGTAGTCATCAACGCGGGTCTTCACCTCTCCGCGTTCGGGTTGTAGCGCGATCAAGGCCTTGCCAGCACGGATGGCCTTGAAACGAAAGGCGCCATTCTGGCAATCGGGGTCTTCCTCTGGCGCACCCCATGCCGCATCAAGCGGATCACGCAGCGCGGACGGTAGGGCCGTCAGGGCGATACGGTAATCTGCCAGGGGCAGGCTGATACTTTCGCTCATCAGGCGGGGGCCAATATCGTCTTGCGGCGTGACAGCATAGCCCTGAGCGCTGAGTTCGCGCAGGATTTCCGTGCATGACGCCAGCGCATCCAATCCCACGGCATGGGCGAGATTGTAGCCCTTGCCGGGATAGGTCGACAGAACCAGTGCCAGGCGCTTCTCGGTGGTTTTCAAAGTGGCCAGCTGCAGCCAGCCTTCGACCCGATCGATAACCGCCTTGATGCGATCTGGTTGGGCGCGATGTGCAAAGCGGGAATACTGTAGATCCGGGTCCTTCTTGCCCGGCGATTTGAAGCTGACCACGCCTGCCAGAATGCGGCCGTCGACCTCTGGCAGGACCACATGCATGGCCAGATCGGCGGGCGACAATCCGCGAGCGGCCTCGGCCCAGTCCTTTTTGCGCGCGGTCGACAGGGCGACCTGAAACACTGGACAGCCGGTGGTGTTTAGCGGCGAGGCACTGCCGTCGGTGCCCTGCGCGGAAAAAGCGGTGGCATTGATTATCGAGGCCGGTGCCAGCGCTGGTAGGTGTTCCCGCAGCCATCTGGCCGTATCAGGCGCTTTGAGGCTGGCGGCGAAGACACCATAGGCGGCATAGCCACGCCCGCGCAGCTCAGCGATCAGGGCATCCACCGGCGCGGTATCGGCCGCCGTCAGGTAGGAGCGGTAAAAGCTCACCAGTACCAAGGGGGCGTCATCCTGCGGCAGGGCTGCGATCACACCCTTTTCGGGGTCATAGAATCCGTGGGTTGGCGTGGTTTTCAGTCCGAGTACCGGACCGGCATAGAGCCCGGCCGCCAGCGCCAGCTGCGCCAGCGCGGCCTGCGCGGCAACGGCACCGCCAGCATCGCATAAGGCTTGCAGGCGTCGCAGCGTGGAAACCGGCAGGGTCGAAAGCTCATCCAGGCGCGGGTCTTCGCGGCCATCTGCGGGCAGGATGGCTAGGGCAATGCCGCGGCGGCGCACCAGATCCTGCAGTGTCGCCAGTCCGTAGGACCAGTAGCTTTCGCCACCGATAAGGCGCACCAGAATGCCTTTGACGCCGTCCAGCGTTTGTTCGGCGTAGGTGTCTACGGACAGGGGATGTTTGAGGGCAACCAGATTGGCCAGCCGCAGCGAGGGCAGCTTGCCGTCGGCACGATGCCAACCCGCCGCAAAAGCGCCGAGATCGCTGTCGGAAAACGACAGCGCCACAAGATCTGCAGGCGTTTGCCCCAAATCCTGCGGGGTATCGGTTTCATCCAGCCCATGGTTTTCGCGAAAGACGACATGCATCAGGCTTTGCCTCGCGGAGTAAAAGAGAGTTCGATTCCATCGCAAAAGCTCTGGATCGCGCCCGACCCGCCTTCATGGCGGGCGCGACTGCGCCCAGGCTTGGCCGGGCGCGATCCTTTCCGCATGAGAGATTGGCATGTCGGGCGCAGAGCCATGGCGTTCAGGCCCCGAGTTCGGCGCGAATAGCGGCGCCGTCGATATTGTCGTGTTCGGCAATCACCACCAGCTGGGTGCGACGCGGTGCATCACCCCAGGGTTGGTCATATTGTGCCCGCAGGCGTTCGCCGACGGCCTGAACCAACATACGCATCGGCTTCCCTTCCACTGCGACATAGCCTTTGACACGCAGGATATTGCGTTCGCGGGCCAGTTTCACGATGGCATTTTGCAGCGCTTCTGGGTCGGATACTTCGCCCATTTCGACAACAATGCTTTCAAAATCGTCATGCTCGTGGTCGTGATGACCATCGTGGTGGCTGGGGCGAGCCTCCAGATCGTCTTCGGCGGCGGCATTCAGACCCAGAATAATGCGCGGATCAATCACGCCCTCGCTCATCGGCAGGATAGGCAGCTGGCGCGGCGCTTCGGCCTCGATCACCTTGCGCGCTGCTTCCAGTCCTGCTTCGCCAGCCAGATCGGCCTTGGATAGCAAAACGATGTCGGCGCAGGAGATTTGATCTTCAAAAACCTCGGACAGTGGGGTTTCGTGATCGAGACTATCATCCGCCTCACGTTGGGCTTCAACAGCGGCCAGGTCAGGGGCGAACTGCCCCGAAGCCACGGCCTCGGCATCTGCCAGGGCAATGACGCCATCAACAGTGATGCGCGAGCGGATCGCGGGCCAGTCAAAGGCCTTCAACAGGGGCTTGGGCAGGGCCAAGCCAGAGGTCTCAATCAGGATGTGTTCTGGCTGTTCCGGCAGCGACATCAGGGCTTCGATGGTGGGGATGAAATCATCCGCTACGGTGCAGCAGATGCAGCCATTGGCCAGCTCAACGATGTTGTTTTCCGGGCAGTTCTCATCGGCACAGGATTTCAGGATGTCACCGTCGACACCTGCGGTGCCAAATTCATTGACCAGCACTGCAAGACGTTTGCCCTGCGGGTTCTGCATCAGGTGGCGGATCAGCGTGGTTTTACCCGCACCCAGAAAGCCGGTGATGACGGTGACGGGGATTTTGTTAAGGTCGCTCATGGCTTATTCGTCCTTGGAAGGCAGTTTGATCGGGGGAATGCGGGCGATGGATTGTTTGCGAAACACCTGCGGGCGTTCGCGCCAGGGGACCAGGCCATCGGTCGTGGCGGCATAGGCGGCGGCCCCGGCCAGAATGTCATCGACATGGGCTGCAGGGTCAAGATCGCCGTAGATGTAGCTCCAGCGGTTTTCGCCGCCGGTCAGCACCATGGCACAGCCACGTTTGCAGGCTGACAGGCATTCAACACCGCGCACAGTGACACCGGCGGGCAGAGTGGCCTCGTCCAGCGCGGCCATTAAGATGGCACCGGGGCGCGTCGCTTCGGGGTCAACGTCTTCGCGCCGACAGGTGGTGCAAATCGTCAGGGTGACTTCTGCGGTATTCAGGGCAGGGGGATCCGCCATATCTTCAGCCATCAGCGCGCGCGTCCTTTGTGGTGACGGATCGGGGCTGGGCCAGTAGGGGGAGGCATATTCGCACTCCCACAACCAGTCGCGAAACACCCCGTCCGCCCGTTGTCTCATTCGTTGGCAGGTCTCCCGGCTTGCGGATCTCAACAGGCCTGAAGCCTGCTTGCGGTACTCTTGCCTTCCCGGGACGTGAAACTCACGGGCCCAGTGGCATCAGAGACCTCTCCGGTCACGGTCGCGGGGGCGGCTGTGCTTGAAACCCGATCGCTTATGCGCTTTCGAGCCTGTCACATTCCCTCTTCGCCTGCAATTTGCAGGAACCAACGAAAACCCCCTTGCGCTATTGGGGCCTTCCTTGTCAAGACTTGCTCAAACAGCAGGAGTGAACCCCGTGAGTGAGAAGTCCGAAACCGGCATTTCAGAAAAGGAAGCGGCACGTCACGCCTCCAAGATGGCCAAGAAGAAGGCCGCCCGTGACCGCATGATGAAAACCAAGGATGGTGAAAAGGGGCTGATCATCGTCCACACCGGCCCCGGCAAGGGCAAATCCAGCTCAGGCTTTGGCATGATCATGCGCTGTATTGCCCATGGCATGCCTTCGGCAGTGGTGCAGTTCATCAAGGGCGCCTGGCAGACCGGTGAACGCACCCTGATCGAAGAGAATTTCAGTGATCTGTGCCAGTTCTATGCCATGGGGGAGGGCTTCACCTGGGAGACCCAGGACAAGGCGCGAGATATTGCCGCGGCGCAAAAGGGCTGGGAAAAGGCCAAGGAGATGATCCGCGACGAGCGCAACACCATGGTGCTGCTCGACGAGATCAACATTGCGCTGCGCTATGAATACTTGGATCTGGATGAGGTGCTGGAGTTCCTAGTGGAAGAAAAGCCACCAATGACCCATGTGGTGCTAACCGGTCGGAATGCCAAGGAAGAGCTGATCGAGATCGCCGATCTGGTGACCGAAATGGGCCAGATCAAGCACCCTTTCCGTGCTGGTGTAAAAGCGCAAAAGGGCGTTGAATTTTAATTGGTTTGCCCGGCCATTAGGCCGGGCGCCCCTTTCAGCTACGCGGCTAGCCCTGCCACATGTCCGGCCACATAGCTGTTCACCGCTGCGCGTTGAGCATCATCCAGTCGCAAGTTCAGCTTGGTACGCCGCAACAAGAAATCTTCACCCGTGCGGACCCATTCATGGGCAATTACCCAGTCCAGTTCCCGCGCGGTAATGGTGGCGCCAAAATCCTCGCCCAGATCGGCCGCGGTTTTGGCATCCCCCAGCACCTCCCAGGCCTCCAGCCCGTAGGCGCGAATCAAACGCCGGGTCGCATAGGCCGACAGGAAGGGGTAGTCACGCGCCAGTTTCGCCGTCAGCTTTGACACATCCTCAACCGCGAAATCCCCGCCGGGCATGGGGACACCTGCGGTCCAGTTTCCCGAAACGCCGGGCAGAGCCGCGCCGATTTTGGCCAAAGCGGCCTCGGCCAGCTTGCGATAGGTGGTGATCTTGCCGCCAAAAACATTCAGCAGTGGTGCCTGTGCTTGATCCAGTGTCAGCACGTATTCGCGGGTCGCTGCCGTGGCCGAGCTGGCCCCGTCATCATAGAGCGGGCGCACCCCGGAATAGGTCCAGACAATATCAGACTGGTTCAGTGGTTTCTCAAAATATTGCGAGGCAAAATCGACCAGATACTTCTGCTCGTCAGGTGTGCATTGGGGGGCTGTTTCCGGATCGGGGTGATCCGCATCCGTGGTGCCGATCAGGGTGAAATCTTCCTCATAGGGAATGGCAAAGATGATGCGGCCATCTTCCCCCTGGAAAAAGTAGCAGCGCCCATGGTCAAACAGTTTTGGCACCACGATATGGCTGCCGCGCACCAGGCGTACCGTCTCGCGGCTGTTCTGTCCCAGTTTTTGCCTTAGCAGGTTCGCCACCCAGGGACCGCCCGCATTGACCAGCATTCGCGCGTGATGCTCGGTGACCTCACCGCTGGCGTGGTCTTTTACCGTGACGACCCAGTAATCGGCCTTGCGCTGGGCGCTCAGCACTTCTGTGCGGGTCATGATGCGGGCGCCGCGCGCTGCGGCGTCGCGCGCGTTCAGGACCACCAGCCGAGCATCTTCAACCCAGCAGTCGGAATATTCGAATGCCTTTTTGAATCTGTTCTTCAGAGGTTTGCCCGCCGGATCCGTCGTCAGGTCAACGGTACGGGTTCCCGGCAAAATGCCGCGTTTGCCAAGGCTGTCATAAAGAAATAGTCCCAGGCGGATCAGCCAGGCCGGGCGGCGTCCCCTCATCCAGGGCATAAAGGTGGTCAGCAGTTTCGACGTAGGCGTGTCACCGTCAAACCTCATGTCCCGGTGAAAAGGCAGCACAAACCGCATCGGCCAGGAGATATGCGGCATGGCGCGCAGCAGCACTTCGCGTTCAATCAGGGCCTCACGCACCAAGCGGAACTCAAAATACTCCAGATAGCGCAGCCCGCCATGAAACAGCTTGGTCGACGCAGAGGAGGTGGCCGAGGCGAGGTCATTCATTTCGGCCAGGGTGACCGACAATCCGCGTCCAGCCGCATCGCGGGCGATGCCACAGCCATTGATGCCGCCGCCGATGATAAAGAGGTCGGTAATTTTGGGGTCATTCATTTTCGCGACTTTCGTTTGTGTCGGTGCGATCTGCGGTGCTGAGGATACGGGTGTTTGCGACGCGGGCCGCCTTGATGAATTCGGCAGGGGGCGCGCGATCTGTGACCACGACATCAAGATCCGAGAGGTCACAAATACGCACAGGTGCGGAGAGGGCGAACTTGCTGCCATCACAAATCAGAACTCGCGTGCGGGCATTTTTCACAATGGCGCGCGCCACAGAAACTTCACGGGCGTCATGGTCCAGAACTGCACCGTCTGCATCCAAGGCCGAGGCGCCGATTATGGCAAAATCGACTTTGTATCGCGAAATGAATTCCACCGCGTCTTCGCCGACAATGGCCCCGTCACTTTGCCTGACGGTGCCGCCTGCCAGGATCAACTCCTTGGCTTCACCACCCATCATTATATTGATAATGTTAATATTGTTGGAAAGTACAGTGAGGCCGCGATGCCCGGATAAAGCCCGTGCGACCTGTTCGGTGGAGGTGCCGATATTGAGCGCGAGCGAGCAATTGTCAGGGATCAGATCCGCCACCATTGCCGCCATGGCCTGTTTCGCCGCAGCATTTTGGCGCCGCCGATCCGCATAGGCACGATTGGCGGCTGAACTCACCCGAACAGCCCCGCCATGCACGCGCGACAGTGCCCCGCGCGCGGACAGATCCCGCAGGTCAGCGCGCACGGTTTGCAACGAGACGCCAAATAGGTTTGCGAGCTCTTCTACCTCGACCCGGTCCTGTGTGTTCAGCTGTTCGAGAATGGCGCTTTGACGCGTCGTGGAATCCATTGTGTGGTCCTTTCGCCGAGCAGCTCTATTCGAATTTCTTCGAATTGTCATCTTTGATTTCGAATTCTTTCGTTATGCTTTCGATAATTGTGAAATGTGAAAAGGGCACAGCGAAGGCTGCGCCCTTTGGAGTTGCGAATGTCCAGTGTTGTGGGATTGAGCCCTGACAGAGCCCTGACAGAGCCTAGATCAGCGGTATCAGGTGGTTATCCCAGGCCAAGCCGTGGCTCTGCAGGCGGCGGGCCTGACCTGTAGCGATCGATATCAGCTGTCCGGTTCCGGTGCTGGCAACCAGTCCCTTGTCCGTTGTGGCCAGACCGCAGACATCAGTCAGGGGGTGTTCATTCACAATTGTGCCGTTGCCGGTGTTCATCACCTGCACCACGCCACCGCGTGGAGAGGTGACCGCGATCTGCCGACCTTGATCCGCAAAGGCGAGCGAGCCGCCATAGCCGTTCAGATGGCGCAGGCGGGGATCCTCTTGTGCCATCAGACGTGGAGCATTGCCGGGGCTGTAAAGTCCGACAATGGGCAGATCGCTCCCCTGGTCGCCCTGCCATTGCATGGCAAACCCAATGGTTCCATCCGCTGCCAAGGCGAGGTGACGGATTGAGTTCATCCGCAGGTCGGAGCCCAGCTGCATCTGGTCTTGCATGGTGCCATCCAGCGATAGCAGGCTTAGATTTGGGCGCATGTCGGGGATGTTCAGTTTGGCGCGACCACTGTCAGGATGTGTCTCGATGCCGCCATTGGCAACGACCAGTGCCACTGAACTATCCGTCTGGCGCAGCATCAGATCATGGGGGCCAATGCCACCTGAACTGAAGCTGCCAATGCGTTGGTAGGAGGCTCCGACTTGCCAGACGCCAATCACTCCACGGGAATTTTCAAAATCATTCTCTGTGGTGAACAGCCGTTTTCCGTCAGGGGTGAAGCAGCCGTGGCCATAGAAGTGATGGCTAGCTGGTGGTTGAAGCTGCGCCAGAGTTGCTCCGCTGAGGCAGTCTATGACCTCGGCAAAGCGCCCTGGGCGACGGGCAAAGGCTATAGCTTCGGGGCGATTGGGGTGGGCGGCGGCAGCATGGCCGCGGCCGGGCAGGGGGCAGGTGAAGCGGATATCGCCCTGATATGAAAGCCCGGCCAGCAGGTACCGGCCGTCCGGTGCGCGCGCGGCCGACAGAAATGCGGGCGCGCCAAGGTCCGCCCAGCTGGCCTGTGGTGCCAGACCGCTGGCCAGAAGCCCTGCGAGAAATCCACGTCGTGAGGTCATAGTGCCCAGCCTTTCTTACTCTTGGTTCAGAAAGGCTCAATCGCCATCCAGTGAGTTGAACCCTGCCTGCACACCCAGAGATGGCCCCAGATCGCTTTCGACAAGCAGTTTCAGGTCGCGGATCTCTTGTTGCAGGGCCTCGATGCGAAACCGTTTGGCGGGATCTGCCACACCGGCGAGGCTGGGGTCGTCAAGGCGTAGGGCGCGGGTGATTGGTTTCTCAAACGCCGCATCCAGCGCGTCGATCAGGGGTTGATCCCCATCGGCCAGTGCCACGGCCAGCGGATGCAGGGATTGCAGCGCCAGAACAATATGGTGCTGGCTGCGGCCAGACCGCCAGGCCTCGGCCCGTTTGGGGCGGGGCGCATCAAAACTGCCCAATGGGCGGCCCAGACGCATGTCAGACAGCATCTGCAGCCCGGTGTTCAGGGATTTGAAAAGTTCCTGTTTGACCTCGCTCTCGTCACTGTAGCGCCCATCCGCCTCACGCATCTGGTTGGCATAGGTTTGCTCCCAGTCGGCCTGGATCGCGGCGGATGTCAGTGCGATATCCTGCGAGACGGCCTGTATCAGTTGGCATTTGAACGGGGTCTCGGGTTCGGCTGTCAGCACCGGATCAAAAAGCAAGTATTCCAGTGCATAAAAGCCGCGTCCGGCGATCGAGGTTTGGGCAAAGGCTTCGGGGGGCAGCAGGGAGGTGTCCTCACGACTAAGGGTTGCTGCTAGCGTTTTGGGGATTTTGCCGCGGCTGTCAGGCCAGAAAGACAGCGCAAAGGCACGGTTGTTGGTTTCGGTCGGGCCAAACCGCAGATGGCTGACTCGGATCCAAGCATCAAAGGCGGCGCCAAAGGCGTTTTGCAACCTGGCATCACCTGCCTGGCAGGCGGTTTGGCTTGTCTGGGCCAGATCATCGCTCATTTCAGCAAGGGTCTGCATGCCGGGCAGGATTTGGTCATCGAGAACCTCGTCTACCATACTGGCCTGCAAAGGGGCTGCGGTCAGGCTGGCGAGGGTGGTCAGGATCAAAATATAGTTTTTCACGTCAAAGGCTTTCCAGAAAACGAATGAGGGCATTTCGGTCAGAAGGGGCGAGCTGGACGACTGTGTCGCGGGCGGCCTGGGCTTCGCCACCATGCCAAAGCACCGCCTCGATCAGGCTGCGGGCGCGGCCATCGTGCAGATAGGTGGCACGGGGGTTTACCTGTTGGGTCAGGCCAATCCCCCAGAGCGGCGGTGTGCGCCATTCCTGCCCGGTGGCGCGTCCTTCGGGGCGATTGTCAGCGAGACCTGCGCCCATGTCGTGCAGCAACAGATCGCTATAGGGCCAGATCAGCTGAAAGCTGTTTTCGGGGCGATCTGCCAGGCGCTGGGTCACAAATTTCGGTGTGTGGCAGCTGGTGCAGCCACTGTCATAAAACACGGCCTTGCCGCGCAGCACCTCTGGGTCTGCGACGTCGCGCCGGGCGGGCACGGCCAGATTGCGGGCATAAAAGGTCACCAGATCCATATTGGCCTGGTCAATCTCAGTGCCGCGAGTATCGCGGTCTCCGTGTGGTGCAGCAAGGCAGTCAGTCTGGGCCTCGGTGCAGTCACCAGCGGCGGCGGGAAACAGCGGGGTTGAAATGCCGATGTCGCCGGAAAAAGCCGCAGCAGATTGCTCATGCAGTGTCGGCATACCTGCCTTGTGGCCAAAACGGCCCAGCATGATCTGGTTGAATTCACGGGACCAGGTCAGGTTGGCGCGTCCAGAAATTCCGTCACCGTCGCGGTCTGTTTCGTCCACATTGGCAAGGATGTCAGCGCTGGATATCGCCTCCAGCAGTCCCAGACCGATCATCGGTGGGGCAAGCCGTGGTGACAGCATCGCATCGGGGTGCAAGGGCCCATAACCCAGTTCAGCGGCGGTATAGCTCGGCACGCGCAGTGTGACGCTTTCCTCACCGGCAAGCGAGATCTTACGCGGAGTATAGCTGACGTGCAGCCGGTATTCCGGTGTCAGTCCCGGCGGCGAAAAGTCCTGCAGCTGGCCGCCATAATTGGGATCGGGGGCCGTGCCGATATAGTCGTTGACGGTCTGAAGGTTTAGCGGTGGAGTGGCTGGAATGGAGATGCGTAGAAACATCGAAGCAGAGCGGTAGTCGGGATCTTCTGGTACCTCGCCCCGGCCATCTTTGATATGGCAGCGCTGGCAGGAGCGGGCGTTGTACAGCGGCCCCAGCCCGTCTGATGCGCGGGTCGACGCAGGAGAAAACACCCAGATCTTTTTGAACAACCCATTGCCGAGCTTGAATTCCAGCTCCTGCTCAAACGACAGGTTGGCTGCGTGCTGCGAGAAGGCCTCTTCATCATCAAGGGCGCGCACGGTGGCACTGCCGGCCGGGTTCATCTCAAAGGCTTCGGGCCCGGTGAAATCCCTAGTCGGCGCGGTCACCTTGGCGATGCGGTTTAGTTCCGCGGTGCTGCGGGGCAGGGTGTTCAGGTGCGGATCACCAAGCGACAGGCTGGTCAGGTCGAGTGCCGCTGCGGGTGTGACTGCCGCAAAGGCGGCAGCCAGAAAAAGGTTACTCTTCGGCCGCTTCCATCTTGGTGGCGTTGAGTTGTGCATATTTTTCGGCACCAATCCGGTCGTGGAGGTCAAGTTGGGTTTCGAGGAAGTCGATATGCCCTTCTTCATCGGCCATCAACGTCTCGAACAGTTTCATCGTCACGTAATCGCCCGCATCGTTGCAGACATCGCGGGCTTCTTTGTAGAGTGCGCGCGCACTTTCTTCGGCGGCGAGGTCACATTCCAAAGTTTCCTTAGGGGTCTGGCCGATGCGCAGCGGGTCCAGCTTTTGCAGATTTGGATGGCCGCCCAGAAACAGGATCCGCTCGATCAGATCGTCCGCATGCTGCATCTCTTCGATGCTTTCTTCGCGACTTTTCTTGGCCATGCTGCCCAGCCCCCAATCGTCTTGCAGACGGTAGTGGAGCCAGTACTGGCTGACTGCAGTCAGTTCATGACGCAGCGCTTTGTTGAGGTAGTCGATGACTTTGGGGTCGCCCTTCATAGGTGCTCTCCTGAGTTGTTCTGCGGCGCATGTTTCGCAACTGTGCCGGAACCTCCATCTTATCATTGGAACGCATCGTGTCGAGGAACAGTGGCATGCAGCCGCCACAATCCGCCGCTTTGCCCAAGGCGTGGTAGATCTTGCCCGGAGTAATGATGGTTTCGGGGTCCGCGTTTCGCATCCAGTCGATTGCCGCGTGGATATCGTGATCAGTGATCTGGGTGCAGTGACATATGATCATGCGCGTGGTCCCTAGGGTGTTTCATGTCGAACAACGCCGACATGCCACAATATCTGACAAAAACAATCGGGTTACAAGTTTTAAAAATTGATTGTTTTTATCAGGTAAGGCTATTTGCACAAAATAAAGGGCCGCAGAAACTGCGACCCCTTCGGGATTCCGTCGACTCACCTTGCCAGCTCCGAGGGAACGAATGGCTGGTCAGGCGGGCATTCCGTTGGATACCCAGTTAGCTACCCAGTGGGATGATAAGGTTGACGCCAAGAATGGTGTCTTCGACACCATTGTCGTCTTGCAGCGCCAGCGCGCCACCCAGGGTCATGCCGTTCTGGAATTCGTACTCAGCCGCGATCGAGTAGAGATCGGTTTTGCCGCCGGTATCCAGATCGCGCTGTGCCAGGGTGCCTGACAGGGTCAGCTCGCCAATCGCATAGGCCGCGTTCAGGGTAGCAAAGGTGGCATCATCTGCGCCGCCACCAAAGTTGGAGAAGGAGGCGATTTCAGCAAAGACGTCAAAGCCGCCCTGGAAGGAATGCCCGATACCGGCGACAAAGCCCTGTTCGTCATCCACGTCACCAGCGCTGGCGCTCAGATGGCGGGCACCGACGTGGAAACGGGTGCCATCGACTTCATGCGCCCACTGGATCGCAAAGTTGTCGAATTCACCTGTGTTGCCTGCACCGCCGGCGCTGGCACGGTTGCGGCCGCGGTTTTCGCCCCAAGAGCGGCTGAGCCCGGTATCATCGGCATAAAAGACGCCAAAGGACAGTGTGCCTGCGCCGTTCAGCTCAACATCGGCCAGAACACCGATCTGCTCTGCCAGCTCATAGTCTTCGGCTAGAGTGCCACCAAAGAATCCTGCCGCATCATCCCAGGCTGTGCCAAATACGGGATGCAGTTTACCGATGGTGACGGTGGTCGCCTCACCCAGGCCAAAGCTCAGCCCCAGTTCTTCGACATAGATCCCCATGTCATCAAAGGTGCGATCGAGGGTGGCATCGGTGACGCTTTCTGCTGTCAGAGTCGAAAAGATCTCGATGCCGCTGCCAAAGGTATAGGTGCCGGTGGCGGTGATGATGGCATAGGTATCGCGAATTTCATTGCCCGCAACATCCGAAGAGACAACCTGCTCGTTGCCAATTTCGATTTCGCCTTCCCAGGAGAAACCTTGTTCTGCTAGGGCTGCGTTAGCGCACAGGAAGACGGGGGCGCTGAGGGCCAGCGCCGCAGTTGTTTTGATTGTCATAGGACTTCTTCTTTCAGGTGAGGGGGCCTGACTGCTGGTTTCAGTCAGGCTCCTCTGGTTTTGATTCTGTTATGTTATTACGTGCATGCTTCTTATTCGAAGACAGCCGATGGATTGTCAAGGCTGTCGGAGCCCTCAAATTCCAAACCATCGAGGTTGAGCAGTTTTACAACACGTTCAATGGATTGCGTCTGATCAACCAGACCGTTGACGCCGCCCATCACCAGGGCTTCACCGGCGGCATTCCCCTGTTCCAGCATCTGGTCATAGGAAAAACCGGCCTCGGCCGTGGTCTTGATCCGGCCAAGTGCACGCATGGTCGTGGAGAGCTTGCTGCGCATTTCGGCATCAAGTGCGGGGTTCGAAGATGCAACCAGATCAGACAGGGAAGCGCCAGAGACCAGCGCACCATCTACCCGGACGTATTCGCCGAGATAAACGTTTTGCACCCCAAGACCATCATAGTAGTGGCTGTTGTGGGTGTTGTCGGAGAAACAGTCGTGCTCTTCTTCAGGGTCATTCAGCATTAGGCCCAGACGCATGCGTTCGCCTGCCTGTTCACCATAAGACAGCGATCCCATGCCGGTCAGCATTGCAGAAATACCGGCGTCGACGTCGCCCAATAGCGTGGTCCGCGCCGCGCCTGCCTCAGACCATTGCGCAGCCATCCATTCAAGATCCGATACCAGCAGATCAGTTGCGGCTTTCAGGTAGTCGCCCCGGCGATCGCAATTGTCGTTGGTGCAGACATCGCCCTGGCCATAATCCGTCCAGGCGCGGTCACCGGCGCCGTGATCCGTCCCGTTCAGATCTTGCCCCCAGAGCAGGAACTCAATGGCGTGATAGCCGGTGGCGACATTGGCCTCGACGCCGTCTGCTTCATGCAGGGTGTCCGCCAGCAAGGCTGGGGTGATGGTGCTGGTGTCGATGGTTTTGCCAGACAGTTCAAACGCTGGATTTGCCACAACATTGAGCGCCGCCAAGGCGTTTTCATCATTGGGGCCGCCATAGGAGGCATCGACATAGTCGATCAGGCCTTCGTCCAGCGGCCAGGCGTTGACCTTGCCTTCCCAGTCATCAACCACGGCATTGCCAAAGCGGAACACTTCGGACTGCTGGTAAGGAACGCGCGCCGCCAGCCAAGCTGCGCGGGCTGCGGTCAGCGCTTCGGCCGAGGGGGAGGCGATCAGGCTGTTCACTGCGGCTTGCAAGGTTTTTGCGGTGGTCAGGCTGTCCTGATATTTGGCCTGAGCGATATTGGCATAATTGATGACAACATCGGTCTTGGTGTCGGCAAAAACCGGGGTCGTGCCGAGTGCGATACCTGCCAGTGCAGTGCCTGTGAGAAACAGAGATTTCATCTGTGAAGTCCTTGATAGTGATACTAGGTGGGTATGGGGGATGAGTTCGGGCGGTTTAATCAATGCAGGCTGGCCGATCCTGGGCGATAGATGCGTCGTGGCGGCTGGCCCGGGGTCATTTGTTGTATAAACAGGGCAGACTGCGTTGCGAGCGTACTCAGAGTGCGCGCCCTTTGTGGTACGACCAAAAGTGACGCGAGCAAGTCGGCATCTGCAATCTCGCCCTGGGCCGCTGCGGCCACCAGATTGGCAAAGCAGTTCTCGTCCGCCCCAAGACAGGAGCAGGTCAGGCCATGACGGACCAGCGGGCGGCGACCATGCTGGACGCAGTAATCACAAAGTTCACCGAAGCTTTCATAGGCGCTTTCGGCCAGATCCGGGCCGAGCGAGGCACAGAAGGCCTGGTGCAGGTCGGAGCGTGGCCCTGCACCGCTAAACCAGTAGCGCAGATAACGGATTGCAGCTGCTTCAAGCGGCGGAAGGTCGCTGATCAGGCCGACGGAGGTGCCGCCGCGCGACGGGCCGATGCCCGCTCTCATCTGCCCAGTGGTCATTTGGTCAGGATCAACTTGCCAGCGCGGGTGATGCGCAGGCTGTAGATCTGGCCATTCAACAAAATACGGGCCTGGATGCCGCCGCGGGTCAGATCTTCGGCATGATAGGTTGGGAAAACTTCTGTGGTAGCGGTGGTTGCCACCGGATCGGATGTCATCTGGTTCATGAGGGTCGCCCATTGTTGAATTCCGCCTTGTCCAGAAGCCATTCCAGACAGAAGCCGGACAGAGACCCGCTGGGGGCAAAAACCGAGGCCCAGAGATCTCCCAAACCATCCTGAGGTTCAGGCTGATGGGAGTAGGGCGCAGAACTGGGTTTTCCGTTCGACATGGTGGCGATTTCTATTTGTGGTGTTGTGAATCGGGCTGGCCTGAAAGCAGGTTGGCTGTGGGGATATATACCTGATTTTTTTCATCAGGAAACCCATCCTGAGTAAATTAGTCAGAAAAAAGTCACCTTTGTGGATGTCGCTCCCGAAATGGCAAAAAATGAGGCGTTTTGTTGGTTTTGGTGCTGCTGTACTTGCCAGATTGTGAGGCGCTGGCCGGATCCAAACGGAAAAACCCGCCTCTTGCGAGACGGGTTTTGCAGGTCTAGGAGCGCACTAGGCGCTCCGGGTTGGCGTCTGGTTGCAACCTTCTGCGTTCGTTTGGCGGCTTTGTACTAGGCCGTTGTCAGTCGCGCGTGCCCGCAAAGCGCTCTTGCCATTCCTCGCGTTGCTCGTCCGTGATTTTGGCAAACAACACATCCGGGACAGTAAAGCCATGTCCGGCAGGCAAAGCTGAAAGCGCTGCCGCGACATCTGTGGGCCAGCTGCGATCATCGCAGTTCAGCGCGTCCATCAGCCGGTCGGAGGCATTTGGAATGAAGGGTGCGCTCAGCACCGCATAGAGACGGATCAAATTGAGGCCAAGACGCACCTGGGCTGCTGCCTGATCCGGATCGGTCTTGAAGACGGACCAGGGGGCGGCGCTTTGCAGGTACTCGTTGCCCGCGACCCAGATGGCACGCAGTTCCTGTGCTGATTTGCGAACCTCCATATGTTCCATATGGCTCTCGTAGGCGCGGATGCGCTTGCTCAGCTCCTCGATGAGAGCCTGTTCCTGTGCGCCGTATTCTCCGGCGCTGGGAACTTCCTCGCCGAATTTGGACCGGCAGAATTTGGTGATGCGGCTGACAAAATTGCCCAGAACATCGGCCAGATCCTTGTTCACGGATTGCTGGAAGTTTTCCCAGGTGAATTCAGAATCCGAGCTTTCAGGCGCGTGGCTGAGCAGCCACCAGCGCCAGTAATCAGCGGGCAGGATTTCCAGGGCCTGGTCCATGAAGATCCCACGACCCTTGCTGGTGGAGAACTGGCCGCCGTCATAGTTCAGATAGTTGAAGCTTTTCAGGTGATCGACCAGTTTCCACGGCTCGCCCGAGCCGAGAATGGTGGCCGGGAAGGACAGCGTATGGAACGGCACGTTGTCCTTGCCCATGAACTGAACGTATTTCACGTCATCCGCGCCTTTGTCGGTGCGCCACCAGCGCTGCCAGTCGGCATCGGTTTTGCCGTTGGCTTCTGCCCATTCACCCGCACAGGCGATATATTCGATGGGGGCGTCGAACCAGACATAGAAGACCTTGCCTTCCATGCCGGGCCAGTCCTCATCGCCCTTTTTGACCGGGATGCCCCAATCCAGATCCCGGGTAATGCCCCGGTCCTGCAAGCCGTCGCCATCATGCAACCATTTCTTGGCGATGGAGGTGGTCAAAACAGGCCAGTCAGCCTTGCTGTCGATCCAGGCCTCCAGCTGATCCTTCATCTGTGACTGGCACAGAAACAGGTGCTTGGTCGCGCGCACTTCCAGATCGGTCGAGCCAGAGATCGCCGAGCGGGGGTTGATCAGATCGGTGGGATCCAGCTGCTTTGTACATTCCTCGCACTGGTCGCCGCGGGCGTTCTCAAAGCCGCAGTTTGGGCAGGTGCCCTCGACATAGCGGTCGGGCAGAAAGCGGCCATCCGCATTGGAGTAGACCTGGCGATCTTCAACTTCGCGGATCAGACCGGCTTCGGCCAGCTTGCCGGCAAAATGTTGGGTCAGCGCGTGGTTTTGCGGACTGGACGAGCGGCCAAAGTGGTCAAAGCTGAGGGCAAAGCCTTTGGCGATTTCGGCCTGCACATCGTGCATTTCAGCGCAGAATTCAGCCACTGGTTTGTCTGCTTTGGCAGCAGCCAGTTCGGCCGGGGTGCCGTGTTCATCCGTGGCGCAGAGGAACAGAACCTCGTTGCCGATGCCGCGCTGGTAGCGGGCGTAGAGATCGGCCGGCAGCTGGCTGCCCACCAGATTGCCCAGATGTTTGATCCCGTTGATATAGGGAATTGCCGAAGTGATCAGAATGCGTGCCATGCCATCCACCCATGTATAACGTCGAAGGCCCGTCTACCCCAAGCGGGGCGGCGCGAAAACCCCGGCTGGGATATTCCGCACATTTTTGGATCTTGGAAGCACTTTGACTTGCTTTGCCACTACCGCTGGCGCACCTATAACGGGAATTTTTTTGTACCAGCGTCTTGAAAAGTCACGGGTGGGTTATCAGATTGACTGTATGCCGTTGTATACTGAATTGAGGATTTTGCCTGTAGATGTTTGACTTTCTGTTTGACCCGGCCCTGCTGCCTTTCAGTTTTGCGCTGGCGCTGCTTTTTGGCCTGGCGGGGTTGGAACTGGCGGCATTGTTGATCGGGGCAAGCTTTCTGGGCGGTGACGCGGATACAAGCATTGATGGTCCCGAGGGGCTCGACGGCGCCGATCTGGGAGATTTCTCTCTTGATGCGGACGGTCTGGATAGTCTGGATGGTATGGGCGATCTTGGGGATCTGGGCGAACTCGACCTTACCGATATCGATGGTTTTGATGTGGCTGAGGTCGGCCCTACAGTGGAAACTCCGCTAGGGGTGAGCAACTGGCTTGGTCTGGGGCAGGTCCCGATGCTGATCTGGCTGGCAGTTTTTCTGCTTGCTTTTGGCCTTTCGGGTGTGGGTCTGCAAATGGGCCTTAAGGCGACATTTTCCGCTGCGGCACCAGCTTGGCTTGCGGTGCTGCCTGCGGGTGCCTTTGGGCTGTGGTTTGCCCGCAGTTTTGCGATCGTTTTTGCACGGGTTCTGCCACAGACAGAGACCGAGGCTGTGTCGGAGCGCAGTCTTGGGCGTCGACGCGGTGTCGTCACTCAGGGGACTGCCGCCAAAGGGCGGCCGGCGGAGGTGCGCGTCATTGATAGCTATGGCAACGCGCACTACCTGCGTGCAGAACCCTTTGCCAAGGGCGAAGAAATAGCCCAGGGAACCGAGGTTCTGGTGATCCGGGACCGGCGTCAGAAGACCTATGTTCTGATCCCGCTGTCCGAATGAAGGTCATGGCTAAGCGCTTGCCCATTGCCCCGTTGGCTGGCTTTGCATGACCAAGGAAAAATTTGATACGTCTTTGATAGATGGAGGAAATCCTATGGATTTTTTGATAGTTACCGTACCCAGCATATTGGTCTGTTTGTTGGTTCTTGGCCTGGTTCTTGGCCGTCTCTACCGCCGCTCTACCCGTGAAGTCAGCCTGGTAAAGACTGGCGCGGGTGGCAAAAAGGTCATCATGGATGGTGGCACGATCGTGGTGCCTTTGCTGCACGAAGTCAGCCCAGTCAACATGAAGACACTGCGTCTGGAAGTGCAGCGCAGCGGAGATGCGGCGCTGATCACCCAGGACCGGATGCGGGTGGATGTGGGCGTTGAATTCTATGTTTCGGTGATGGCCTCGGTCGAAGGGATTTCGCGCGCAGCACAGACCCTTGGGGACCGCACGTTTGATGTGGAACAGCTGCGTGAGATGATCGAAGGTAAGCTGATCGACGGCCTGCGGGCTGTTGCCGCGCAGATGACCATGGATGGATTGCATGAAAACCGGGCTGATTTCGTACAAGAAGTGCAAAACGCAGTCTCTGAAGATTTGACTAAAAACGGCCTTTCGCTGGAATCGGTTTCCTTGACCGCGCTGGATCAGACCCCATTCGAAGCACTGGATGAAAACAATGCCTTTAACGCAGTTGGTATGCGCCGTCTCGCAGAGGTAATCGCAACCTCTAAGATGGAACGGGCACAGATTGATGCTGAAGCAGAGGCCGAGCCGGGCGCATCAGCCTGAACAAAGCCAGTTTGATTTTGGGTATAGTTTAGGAAAAGGGGCGGGTGATCCGGCCCTTTTCTATTTACGCTCACGTGACCGCTTCAGCAGACGGCCAATCGTGAACGAAGTGCGCGGCGCATATACGTAGCGGGTTCTGTCTTCTATTTCCGGGGCCGGGCGGGCCTGCATCCGGGTCAAGCCAAAGACAATCAACAAAAGATGCCCGCAGGCCACAAAGGCAAACAGCGCCGGTGGGCCATAGCTGCTGATCAGGCTGGAGGCCACATAGGGGGCGGCAATCGCACCAAGGGCAAAAAAGAACATCAGGGCTGCAGACAGTTCAACCCGCTGTTCCGAGGTGGCAAAATCATTGGCATGTGCGGCAGAAACCGAAAAGATCGGGAAGGTCGTCAGCCCGAAAAGCCCGGCTGCCAGCATCACGCCGATGGTGCCCGCCTGGCTGGCCGCCATGGTGATGAAACAGCTGATGACGGCTGCAGCCGAGAGCCAGATCAGCACCCAGCGACGGTCATATTTGTCGGCAAGCCAGCCCATCGGGTATTGTGCCATTGCCCCCCCCAGCACAAAGGACGCCAGGAAAAAGGCGATCTGGTCGATCTCAAGACCAACTTCCTGACCATAGATCGGGCCGACCATACGAAAGGAGGCAGAGCTGAGCGCGGCGACAATGACGCCCGCAACGGCCAGCGGCGAACAGTTCCAGGCCAGACGGGGCCGCAAGCGTGGCGCGGCCGGAGTTTCCGGCTGGCTGGCGCGGGTCAGTGTCAGCGGCAACAAGGCCGCACAGCATAGCAGCGCCAGAAGGTTGTAAGAAACATAATAGGCAGGGGGCAGCACCGCGATGATCAGCTGTGCGCCAAGCGAGCCGCCCATATCCACCAGTCGATAGGTCCCCATGGCCCGCCCACGGGTTTCATTGGTGACCTTGGCGTTAAGCCAGGCCTCGATCACCGTATAGCTGCCCGCCACACATAGACCTGAAGCGATGCGCATGACGGCCCATGCATAGGGATCATTGGTCAGTGTGTGGCCAATCAACCCCATCGCGCCCAGGGCTGTGCAAACGGCAAAGGCGCGGGAATGGCCAATGGTGCCCAATAGGCGCGGCGCCCACCAGCAGCCGACAAAGAAGCCCACAAAATGAGCCGAGCCGAGCAGGCCGATCTGCTCTTTGTCAAATCCCAGAGTAAAACCTGAAAGCGCATCCAATGGTCCAACGCCACCAGTTGCGAGCTGCAAAAGAACGACGGATAGAAATAGGGCGGCAAAGGAAATGATCATACGCATGATTGGGCATCAACGCTGCTGATCCGGGTGAAGGCAAGCTGTTTTTCGACGCGAATGTCGCATCGGGGCCTTTTCTGCTCTTTATGTTTGGCGTTTGAGGCTGGCCTGAATGTTAAGGCGTATTTTGTCCTGCACCAGGGCCGCAAAACCGGTGGCTCCAAATGCCCTTCGACTGATCTGCCCGGTCAGGGTGAAATCAAGACGGCTGAGATCATCCGGGTCTGTCCCTGCCGGACGATACAAAGCGGCCTGCAGGGCGACGGGGCGGGTAATGCCACGCAGGGTCAGATCACCGATGATCTCAGCCCCGCGAGACAAGCGCCGGTCCGGGCCAAGGCGGATCCTGCGCGATGTGAAGGCAATTGTCGGATAGCGCTCCACGTCAAGCACGTCCGGGCTTTTCATCGCCTGGGTGGCAAAAATCAAGCCGGTCCTCGCGGCGCGAGCATTCAGAGAGACGGCGACTTTTGTAGCCTGTAATTGACTGGGGGCCAGGTCTACTGACGAGGCGGCAATGGGCATCCTGCCAGTTTGCCAGATGCCGTTTAGCCGAAAGCCAAATCCTACTTTAGTTTCGTGCGGATCCAGCAGGTAGTCAGCTGATTTAGCCCAAAGCCTTGCAGGCAAGACCGCAACGGCACCAGCCCCGAATAGAGCTTGGCGTCTGTTGATTTTGCGCCCTGTGATAGGTGTGGGGGCGGTGCGCATAATGTGGTCTCCTCTGCTCTATCTTAGCGAAATTCAGAAACGCCGATAGAGGTTGTAGGATCACGATGCTGTTTGTGGCCCCGGGAAGGCATACGGGAAGGCATTCTGGGAGGCGCCTTGTGTTGTCGCTGTTGGCTGGTGTGATCCGTCTGGGCAGATTTGTAGCGCCATGCGCGGGGCTTTCTGTTCCAGCCGCCAGCTGGCCGGGGGCTGGCTGCGGGCGCGCAGGCGCTCCAAGTGCCAGATCCGGCGCTGGCCGTTGTGGGCGGCACGCATGTGCCAGCGGCTTTCGATCCCAGCAGCGCCACCTTGATTCGGGGTCAGCAGCAGCCCCAACGGGGCTGGTCCAGACGCGCCGCCCTGTTCCGCCGCCAGATGCAGGCGACGCACTGGCGTCATGGCAGGTGGGGCCGCTAGGTCGGCCACCACCAGCGGTGCGGCCCCTGACCTTAGCGCTTCTTCCAGTGCCCAGAGTTGATCTTCGCGGCGACTGGCGGTGACAAAAAGAAACCGGGCAGGGTCAACAAAATCCATCATCCCATCGGGATTGAGAGAATGCCCCTCCCAAGTGGTGGAAATCCATATAACCGGCCCGCGGGTTGCGCTGGCCAGCCAGGCGGCAAAGCTACGGCGGGCCGGTCCGCAGACCTCATGGGCGCGCCCCCAGGTCAGACTGATGTCTGCAAGCAAAGAGAGGCTGGCGCGGGGGGTATGGCTGTGGCGGGAGAGCAGGTGAGTCGACATGGGGAAATCATACACTGTTCACTTTTTGTTCTCAATGTTTCTTAGTGCGTTTTTCCTGCGCGTTTCAGTGGAGCTGCATGCACCGCAGATCTGTCAGCGGTGCATGCGGGAAATCATGAAGATCGCGCCATCAGCTGCTGCGGGGGACGATGGGCCCACCTTCTTTCTCCCAGGCGGTGAAGCCGCCTTCGAGATGCATCACCGGTGCCAGTCCCATCTCCATCGCCTGTTTGGCGCTGAGCGCCGACCGCCAGGCGCTGGCGCAGTAAAACACATAGGTTTTGTCCTGATTGAAAACCGGCTTGTGATAGGGGCTGTCCGGATCGATCCAGAATTCCAGCATGCCACGCGGGCAGGAAAACGCGCCGGGAATCAAGCCCGAACGCTGCAACTCACGAATGTCGCGCAGATCAACAAAGACGTAAGATGGATCCTGCGCCTTCTCTTTGGCTTCGGCCACCGACATGGTGGTGACAACGTGACTGGCCTCGGCCAGCAGGGCCTTAATACCCTTGGTGATGTTCTGCGCCATAGGTGCTTCCTTTCGGACACTGTGGGTTGTACTCCAGCTGCAGATGCGGAGCGGATTTGGCGGCTAAGCTCTCTTATTCTGCAAGGGAGTACAAGATGCTCAGACTGCAGCGCTTGCACCTGGAACAGGGCAGGTTAAGGTCGCCGTTCAGAACAGCAGGCTGAGCAAGAGGCCGCTACGGCAACCGTCAAGAGAAGGAACGCGCGATGAAGATGAACCCGCTTGGACGCACCGGTATGATGGTGTCGGAACTTTGCCTTGGAACCATGACCTTTGGCACGCAGACACCCGAAGCTGAGGCGCATGCCCAGATCGACTATGCGCTGGCGGCTGGGGTGAATTTTGTTGATACCGCCGAGATGTATCCGGTCAATCCGGTCAGCAAGGAAACCATTGGCCGCAGCGAAGAGATCCTGGGCAGCTGGCACGAAAAGACCGGGCGGCGGGCGGAATACATCCTCGCGACCAAACATTCCGGCGAAGGCCTTGCGGCAGTGCGCGACGGCGAAGCGATTACGTCCAAGACCATTGCCAGCACCATCGAAGGCTCGCTGAAGCGGTTGAAGACGGATTACATTGATCTCTATCAGTTCCACTGGCCCAATCGCGGCAGCTATATGTTTCGCAAAAACTGGAGCTTTGATCCTTCAAGCCAGAATCGCGAAGAGACTCTCGACAATATGCGCGACTGCCTGGAGGCGCTGCAGGCACAGGTGGACCGGGGCACGATCCGGGCCTTTGGTCTGAGCAATGAAAGTGCGTGGGGCACGGCGCAATGGTTGCGGCTGGCGGAAGAGGGCGTGGGGCCACGGGTGGCCTCAATCCAGAACGAATACTCGCTGCTTTGTCGCATGTATGACACCGACCTGGCAGAGCTGAGTGTCAACGAGGATGTCGGACTTTTGGCGTTTTCGCCGTTGGGGACTGGCTTGCTGACCGGGAAGTATCAGCAAGGTGCGGTGCCAGAAGGGTCACGCAAATCACTGGTGCCAGAGCTGGGCGGGCGCCATTCACCCCGCGTCTACGGTGCGGTTGATGCCTATCTGGAGATTGCCCGCCGCCATGGGCTGGATCCGGTGCACATGGCGCTGGCCTGGTGCCGCACGCGGCCCTTCATGGCTTCTGCCATCTTTGGGGCCACCCGACAGGACCAGCTGGAACACGCGCTGAAATCGGTGGCGTTGGAGCTGTCGCAGGACGTTCTGGAAGAGATTGATCAGGCGCATCGCGCCCATCCTATGCCCTACTAGCCATGCCCTCTTAAAACTCGAAAGGGAGTGGCTCCCGCCAGTTCTGCGTGCATTTCATGCCCGCGCACTGTTGGGCCCGGCGCCGCGCTTTGCGCGGCGCAAAAGAAAAGCTGCTGAGACGCCTCTGAGGAGCAGGTCTGCCCTTCAGAGGCCAGCGCAAGTATAACCCCGCAAATTCCGCCGCATAAATTCCGTCTCAAGGGTAAACCCTGCTGGGCAGGACCGCGCAGCGGCCCTTGACCCGGGATTTGTGCGGGCCGGGTACGCGAGGCATCGGACTAATGTGTGGTGGGGCGCGGTGTTTCCGGGCGTGGCTGGCCTGAGGATCTCAGGCTGGCGCGGCTGATGGCGTCGCGATTTTGCCGCAGCTCACGCGCTGATGTGCCATGGGCCACCCGGAAGGCGCGGGCAAAGCTGGAGGGGGAGGTGAAACCCGTGGCCAAAGCCACCTCCATCAAGGAGAGATCCGTGTCGCTGACCAGGCGGCGGGCCTCAGAGAGGCGCAGCTGCAGATAGTGGTCCTGCGGCGTGGTGTTGAGACGCAGGCGGAACTGTTGCTGCAGGCTGCGAGGGCTGGTGCCCAGGCGGTCGGCAATGGTGGAGAGCGTCAGGGGCTCGTCCAGGGCTGCCTCCATCAGGGCATTGGCCTTGGCGGTGAGGGCATTGTGCTTGTGGTTGCCCAGGCGGCTTTGCGGGCGTGCTGGCGCTGCCGGGCCATCGTAGAGGAACAATCCGGCGACGCGGGCGGCAAAACCGGCCCCATGACGGGTGCTGATGATATGCAGCATCATCTCGATCGCCGGGGTGGCGCCGCCAGAGGTCAGACGGCCTTCGGAGACGGTAAAACGGTCGTTGCGGCAGTCCACATCAGGGAAGCGGCCGGCGAAATTCTCCAGGTCTTCCCAGTGAGTGGTGGCGGGATGGCCTTCGAGCAGGCCAGCCTCTGCCATCAGCCAGGGGCCGCCATCGATGCCGGCAATGGTGGTACCTTTGGCGGCCAAGCGGCGCAGACCGGCCAGCAGGCTGGGGGTAGCCTGTCGTGCCAGCTGAAAGCCAGCCACCACGATCAATAGCTCGCAGTCTTCAAGGCGGGCCAGCGGAAAGCCCGGCACGGTGAGGCCACTGGTCAGCATCGGCTGGTCTTCGGTGGCACTGACATAGTCCCAGTCAAAGACGCAGCGCCCGGCCAGACGGTTGGCGGCGCGCATCGGGTCAACCGCGGCCGCAAAGGAAAGCGTGTTGCATTCATCAAGCACCAGCACCGCTGTTTTCAGCGGGCGATGTTCGGGCTGCAGGATGTTTTTTGCGGATTTCATCAACTTCGATTCGCTTGGTGTAAACTGTCTGCGCAAATGCTGAGGCACAGTGGCAAGTGAAGCAAATAGGAATCTGGGGAAGAGCCTGGGGATAACTCTAGGCAAAACCCTGTACATTGCGAGGAAAACCAAAATGCCTCTGAATATGAACAAAAACGTCTTTATCACCTGCGCCGTCACCGGCTCTGGTGGCAGCCAGGACCGCAGCCCTCATGTGCCCCGCTCGCCGCAACAAATCGCCGAAAGCGCCATTGCTGCGGCCAAGGCCGGAGCCGCAGTGGTGCATTGCCACGTGCGCGATCCCGAGACCGGAGCGCCCTCGCGTGATCTGGCGCTGTACCGCGAAGTGACCGACCGAATTCGCGACAGCGACACAGATGTGGTGCTGAACCTCACCGCCGGCATGGGCGGCGATATGGTCTTTGGCGATGTTGAAAATCCGCTGCCTGTGAATGAGTCCGGGACCGATATGATCGGGGCCACAGCCCGTATGGCGCATGTCGCGGAATGCCTGCCAGAAATCTGTACGCTGGATTGTGGCACCATGAATTTTGCTGAAGCAGACTACGTGATGACCAACACGCCTGGCATGTTGCGCGCCATGGGGCAGATGATGGCCGATTTGGGTGTGAAGCCCGAGATTGAGGCTTTTGACACCGGCCACCTTTGGTTTGCCAAAGAGTTGGAAAAAGAGGGCATCCTGCAAAGCCCCGCCTTGGTTCAGCTCTGCATGGGGGTGCCATGGGGCGCGCCGAATGACCTGAACACTTTCATGGCTATGGTCAACAATGTGCCAGCGGACTGGAACTGGTCGGCCTTCTCGCTGGGCCGTGATCAGATGGCCTATGTGGCAGCGGCGATCCTGGCGGGCGGCAATGTGCGGGTTGGGTTGGAAGACAATCTTTGGCTGGACAAAGGTGTGTTGGCCGAGAACTACCAGCTGGTAGAGCGCGCGGGCACCATCATCGAGAACATGGGCAGCAAGCTGATGGGACCGGCAGAGGTCCGCGAACAATTGGGCCTGACCAAACGCGCACCAGTGGCGAAGTAAACAGTGAAATTGGGGAGCATATGTGCTCCCCATTGCATCGCCTGTGCAGCACGTGTGGACTGACCAGGTGGTGTTTTGACAAAGAACAGAGGGCTGGACCCGGCCCTGGGAGGACGCGAAGCGCCCTCCCGTGGGGAGGGTCGGGCGCTGCCCGTGCAGATGCACGGGGCAATCGCGAGTGGAAGTGAAATCATGAAAACAGCAGCAATCATCGGTGGCGGTGTTATTGGCGGCGGCTGGGCCGCGCGGTTCTTGCTTAATGGCTGGGATGTGCGGGTGTTTGACCCGGACCCAGAGGCCGCGCGCAAAATAGGCGAAGTGCTGGACAATGCCCGCCGGTCCTTGCCGGGGCTGGGCAATGTGGCGCTGCCTGCCGAAGGCGGTTTGAGCTTTCACCAGACAATTGCCGAGGCCGTTGCTGGCGCGGACTGGATCCAGGAAAGCGTGCCGGAGCGGCTGGATCTGAAGCAAAAAGTCTACGCCGAGCTGGAAAAACACTGTGACAGCGATGCGGTGATCGGCTCTTCTACTTCGGGCTACAAGCCATCAGAGCTGCAAAAGAAGCGCGGCAATGCAGGGCAGATCGTCGTCGCGCATCCGTTCAATCCGGTTTACCTGCTGCCGCTGGCCGAGGTCGTGACCACGCCTGCCAACACGGAACAGGTGATTGTGCGCGCCAAGGAGATCCTATCGGGCATCGGCATGTACCCCTTGCATCTGAAGAACGAGATCGACGCGCATGTGGCGGATCGTTTCCTGGAGGCTGTCTGGCGCGAAGCGCTTTGGCTGGTCAAGGACGGCATCGCCACCACCGAAGAGATCGACAATGCGATCCGCTATGGTTTTGGCATTCGCTGGGCCCAGATGGGTCTGTTTGACACCTACCGGGTGGCGGGCGGCGAAGCGGGCATGAAACACTTCATGGCGCAGTTTGGTCCTTGTCTTACCTCGCCCTGGACCAAGCTGATGGATGTGCCCGAATTCACAGATGATCTGGTGGATCTGATTGCAGGACAGTCAGATGCGCAGTCCGGTCATTTGTCGATCCGCGAGATGGAGCGCATTCGTGACGATAACCTCGTGGGTATGATGCGTGCTTTGGGGGCCAATGACTGGGGCACGGGTGCCTTGCAAAACGCCCATGACCAGAGCCTTGAAAGCGGCGCTGGGCTGGTCAACAAGATTGACCAAATCGCGGACCTTAGCGAGCCTGTCTTGACGCAGAGCCGGATCGTGCCGCTGGACTGGACCGACTATAATGGGCACATGACCGAAAGTCGCTATCTGGATGCCTTTGCGCAATCCACTGACCGGCTGATGGCCATCATTGGCTGTGATGCGGAATATATTGCCAATGGCGGCAGCTATTTCACTGCAGAAACCCATATCCGCCATATCGATGAAGTGCACGCGGGCGATGCCATTCAGGTGAAAACCCGGGTGATCATGGGGGCGGGCAAGAAGATGCATCTCTGGCACGAGATGTATGCTGGCGAACGTCTGCTTGCGACCGGGGAACATATGCTTTTGCATGTGGATCTGAAAACCCGTCGCTCTGCCCCGCCCACAGCCCATATCGAGGCCAATCTGGTGAAGCTGGCCGCAGCCCATGCCGCATTGGCAGCCCCAGACGGGTTGGGTCGCGCGATTGGTGCCCCAAGATGAGTGAGGTCTCAAAGCGGGTTCTGATCACGGCTGGCGGATCCGGGATTGGTCGCGCCATGGCAGAGGGTTTTGCCGAGGCTGGGTTTGAGGTCTGGGTCACTGACCTCAACCCTGACAACCTGGCGGATCTGCCGCAGGGGTGGCGGGGGTCGGTTGCGAATGCGGCGGATGAGGAAGCGGTAAAGGCACTGTTTTCTGAGATTTCCGAAGTTTGGGGCGGGGTGGACGTGCTGTGTGCCAATGCCGGTATTGCCGGGCCCACAGCGCTGGTCGAGGACGTCGCGCTTGCGGATTGGCGAAATTGCGTCAGCGTCAATCTGGAGGGGGCGTTTCTGGCGGCAAAACATGCCACGCCTCTGATGAAGGCAGCCAGGGCTGGGTCAATCATCGTGACCTCTTCAACCGCTGGTCAATATGGCTATCCGAACCGTGCGCCCTATGCGGCCGCCAAATGGGCTATGGTCGGTCTCACCAAAACATTGGCGATGGAGTTGGGCCCCTATGGCATCCGCGCCAATGTGATTTGTCCTGGTGCCGTTGAGGGAGCACGCATGGAAGGCGTGCTGGAACGCGAGGCGGCGGCTAAGGGCATGACCCGCGATGCCGTCTATGAAGGCTATGCCAAGGGGACTTCGATGCGGTCTTTTGTGGAGGCAAGTGACATTGCCAATATGGCGGTCTTCCTGGGTTCGGACGCGGCACGGCTGGTGTCTGGTCAGGTGATCGCGGTGGATGGCCATACGGAGAACCCCGATCCCAAGATCTGAAGCGGCCATAGCAAACCAGGCTCAAAGCGCTGCCGCGCTTTGAGCCTGAGCGGCGCGCCAAGGCGCGCCTGACGCTGGGCGCAAGGGGTGTCGCAGTACATTGCGGTGGCTATTGGCTGATGGCTGATTTCAACGCCCGTAGGCGGCCGGAAATTTGGCGCGCGGTGATATCAGCTTCGCGGATAAGCTGATCAAAATGCAGGGTGAATGTCTCGATCCGTTCGCGGTCGCGAAAGGCCATGTAGTGACTGCCGCCATAAAACACGCAGAGTAGTGGGCCAAATATGGTTAATGGCGAAGAAAACAGTCGTTTGGCGTCAAACAGGTAAATCCGCAGTCGTGGATAGAGCTGGCTGGTCAGGCGTTCGAACTGTTCTAGCTGCTCCAACCGGATCTCCAGCGGCAGACCGGCATAGTATCCGGTGGCATGGGCAAAACTTTCCAGTTCATAAATGGGCATGGCGATTTCATAATCCGACTGCGATTGCCGCATCCAGGACAGGCGATCTTCGGAGGCACCAATGGCCTGATCTGCAGTGCGGCCCAGATGTGGTGCATATTCCCATTCCAAAAGGCTGCGGGTTTTCAACATGTCTGGCAGCGCTGCCGGTACATGTCGGATCTTGTAGCCGGCGGCTTCTCGGTGCCAGTCAAAGATCCGCTGATCCACCAGGGCGCGCGGCGCTTCGCTGAGTGACAGGCTGGAAGCCAGCAGTTCGGCGGCACTTTCCGGACGATCCGAGAGCGATAGCAACCAGTCGGCAGACACCCCCAGCACTGAGGCACAAGCCCCGACCACATGTGCATTGGGCAGGCGCGCGCCATCGTCGTTTAGCAGTTGCGAGATGGTGGAACGATCCACAGCCGTTTCGCGCGCCAATGCGCTCTGGCTCATGCCGCTATCGCTGAGCGCGCGGTTGAGGCGGAGACGAAATTGTTCGGCGCGCAAGCGTTTGTCAATTTTTTGCGACATGTGTCCATAAATATCACGGACCGTTAGAAATGTTAATCATATTCAGAATTCTGCACAGGGCTGCGCCCGCTTAGTCTGCTGCAATCACATGAGCAGGAGAGATGAACAGATGGAAACGCGCAAGCGATCCTTGGTAAAAGCGCTGGTCTGGAACACGATCGGGTTTCTGACCATGACCCTGGTGGGGCTGGCGGCAACCGGATCTGTAAGCCTTGGCGGGGCCATGGCGTTGATCAACACCGGATTGGGCTTTGCTTGCTATTTGATCTACGAGCGGGTCTGGACGCGGATCACATGGGGCCGGGCCAATGTCTGAGGCCGGGAGCAAGGCTGATCGCAAGGCCTATATGCCACAGGGCATCGAATGGGGCACTTTCGCGCTGATCCTGGTCTGCTATGGGCTTTGGCTGGCGGTACTGGTTTTGCTGCCTGCACAGAGTCTGGCACTGACGGTGATCTGCCTTGGCATCGTGGCAGCGCTGCATTCGTCACTGACCCATGAGGCGCTGCACGGCCATCCGTTTCGCAATCGTCTGATCAACGAGGCACTGCTGTTTTTGCCGCTGACCCTGTTCATCCCCTATGGCCGCTTTCGTGATACCCATCTGGCGCATCATCAAGACGAAAGCCTGACCGACCCCTATGACGATCCCGAAACCAATTTTCAGGACCCAATCGTCTGGACGCAGATGTGCGCAGCACGCCGCTTGTTGCTGCGGCTGAACAATACGCTGTTGGGGCGCATGCTGTTGGGCCCGCTAATGGGGCAGGCCGCTTTCATGGCCGGAGATTGGCGTCTTGCGTGGCGAGGAGACACCAGCGTAGTCCGCGATTGGTTGCTGCACGCGCTGGGCCTCGCGATGGTGATCTGGATTGTCCTGCAGACGCCAACGCCGCTATGGGCGCTTGTCGCCGGGGCCTATATCGGGTTGGGGCTGGTCAAGATCCGCACCTTTCTGGAGCACCGCGCCCATGCAGATTGTCACGGGCGCACGGTGGTGATCGAAGATCGTGGTCCTCTGGCCTGGCTGTTTCTGAACAACAATCTGCACGTCGTGCATCACCTGCATCCAGGGGTGCCCTGGTATGCGCTGCCCAGGCTTTATCGCGCAGAAAAGAATACCTTTCTGGCGGCCAATGACGGCTATCTTTACCGTAATTATGGACAGGTGTTCTGGCGCTACCTTTTGCGCAGCAAAGACCCTGTGCCGCATCCGCTCTGGTCATCCAAGGGTTAGAGCGTCATAACCACCGCATGTTGACCTGGATCCCCGTCACCTTGGCGGCCGCCACCTTTCAGACCCTGCGCTTCATGCTGCAAAAAGTGCTGAGCTCTGTCACGCTGTCACCGGGCGGCGCCACCTTTGCGCGCTTTGCCTATTCGGCGCCCTTCATCCTGAGCGGTCTGGCAATCTATCTCTGGCTGAGTGGCCAAAGCCTGCCCCATCTGGGACTACAGTTCTGGATCTTTGGGCTGATTGGCAGCGTGTCGCAGATCTTGGCGACCGTCTGCGTTGTCTCCCTGTTCAAGCAGCGCAATTTTGCGGTTGGGATCACCTTCAAAAAGACCGAGGTGATACAGACTGCCATTGTCGGGCTGGTTATTCTTGGCGATGGCATCAGCGCTTGGGGGTGGGTCGCGATCCTGATTGGCCTTTGCGCCGTGCTGGTTCTGTCAAAGCCACCTGAGGCAAGTGGCGCTTGGTGGACGCATCTGACCAACAAAGCATCAAAGTTGGGGTTGGGGGCAGGGGTTCTATTCGCCTTTTCGGCCGTCAGCTATCGCGGGGCCTCGTTGCAGTTGGGCGATCTGGCCCCCGTGTTTCGCGCCGGAGTAACGCTGGCTGCGGTGGTCAGCCTGCAGACAGTGTTGATGCTGATCTGGCTCGCGCTGCGCGAAAAGGGAGAGATCATGCGCGTCTGGCAGGCCCGCCGCGTTGCGGTCTGGGTTGGGCTGACCAGTCTGGGAGGGTCTTTTTGCTGGTTCTGGGCCTTTACCCTGCAGAACGCAGCCTATGTAAAGGCGCTGGGTCAGGTGGAGCTATTGCTCTCAGTTCTGGCCTCGGTGCTGTTTTTCAAGGAAAAGATCAGCCGTCGCGAGATGGCAGGCATGGCGCTTTTGGTCCTGTCGATCTTGGCGCTGGGACTGGCAATCTAAGAGTAACGTCGAGACAGCGGGCGGCTTTCCGTTCCCGGTGCCGCTTTCCGGTCATTCATCCATGCAGGGGCATGATATGGCCTTTAAGCTGTAAAAACAGGCTCTCTTCGTCGTTGTTGCAGAAATAGGGCACACTTTGCGGCGGTGTACGGTCCTTGAGGCGACCCGTGACCTCGGCCAGAACCACCTCGGTGATGAAGGGCAGATCAAAGCTGCGGACTTCGCTCAGCGGGATCCATTGCAGATGCGACAGCTCATCACAGGCCTGCGAGAAATCATCTAGGTCACTGGCGATCTCATCCGCATCCACAAGGAAGAACCGGGCATCAAAACGTCGGGGGCGACCCGGAGGCGTGAGAGCGCGGAAAACGAATTGCAACGCGCGGGCGGAAGGCAGATGGCCGGTTGCGGCAAAGCCCTGCCAGTCGGGGATGGCCTCTCCCTGCCAGGCACCGGGATAGCCGAGGATCAATCCGGTCTCTTCCCAAAGCTCGCGAATGGCCGCCACGGCCAAGGCGTGATCCAGACCGGCACTGGCCTGATCGGCCAGACGGTTGCGGCAGACTTCGGGCAGGGGTTCTGCCAAAGGAATGTCGGCATCAGCCAGATCGACAGCCCCACCGGGAAAGACGAATTTATTGGGCATAAAGGCGGCCTTGGCGCCGCGCTGGCCCATCAGAACCTTGGGGTTGTCACCCATCCGGTCACGCAGGGCGATGATCGTTGCCGCGTTGCGGATTGCCGTTCTGTCCTCGGATGTCACACCCTGGATTGCTGTCTTGCTCATGTGCCTCTCCCGCTTGTTCTTGATCTTGGAGGGATGTCAGCTTTTGCTGTCGAACCCATACATCCGGCGCGCCCATTGGTAGGCGACGACCACCCCTTTTAGTCGTGGCAAAAGATAGAGGGAAGAAAGGATACAGCCAATCGAGAAAACGGAAAACGTTACGAGAGGTTCCGGACGCCAGGTGAAATAGACCACATGCATCAGCGGCGCCATCACGTGACCGACCAGCAGGATGGTCAGATAGGCAGGTCCGTCATCGGCGCGCGCCTGCGACAGGTCCAACCCACAATTGCTGCAGCTCTGGTTCACTTTGAGGTAGGAATGCAGCAGCTTTCCTTTACCGCAGTCGGGACATTTACGGGACCAGCCCTTGGCAAGGGCAGGCCAGGTTGCGCGCGCATCCTGCGCAGCAGCCCTTACGCCAGTCGTGACACCCTCTACCGTCGCACCATTGGCCATTATACCGGGGGCCGAAGTCTGAGATTCAACCATTTTAAATCCTGTGTTTTGCCAGCATCTTTGCCCCTATATGGGGAAATGGAAAGCCCAAGCAAATCTCTGCGGCCCGATGCCGCAAGACAGCGAATTGAAATTTTTTTACGGCTCAGGCGACGGAAACCCGGCTAGGTGCCGTTTAGTCTGTGTCTTCGGCAGCAAGGGGCTGCTTTGAAGCGCACAGGAGATAGAGACATGACACAGACCAAATCTCAGATCAAAACCATCGCCGCAATCATTGCCGCAGCAGGTGTTTTGGGTGCGACAGCAGTCATGGCCAAGCCAGGTTTTGGCGGGTGTGGTCCCATGATGCAGTTCGAAGAACTTGACGCCGATGGCAACGGTGAGGTCACCAAGGCTGAAATGGATGCTCACAAGGCGGCCCGGTTCAAGACTGCCGACAGCAATGGCGACGGCAAACTCTCGGCCGAAGAAATGCTGGCAATGGCGCAGAAACGCGCCGAAATCCGCACGCAGAAGATGATCAAGCGTTTTGACACCGACGGCGACGGCGCGCTGAGCGAAAGCGAGTTGCCCAAACCGGGTCGCCGTGGTGATATGTTCAAGCGCATGGATGCCGATGGCAGTGGCGGGATCTCGAAAGACGAATTCGAGGAGGCCGCCATGTATCGCGGCGGCAAACGCCCCGGTCGCAATTTCGGTGGCTGTCCTTGGGGCCCGGCTACGGAGCAGAACTGATCAGAGACCGGTGTTTCACTCAGAACCCATATCCCACAGGCACTCCCATCTTATGGGGGGGCCTGAGGTGACCGCAGCCACCGTCCATACTGCGGCTGCGGAAGCTGCACTCAGCGATGACGCATTGCTGGTGCTTTACGCCAATGGCGAGGCCGCTGCTGCGTCAGAATTGATGCAGCGTTTGGCGCCGCGTAGTTTTGGTGTCGCTATGCGGGTGCTTGGCAACAATGCCGAGGCAGAGGATGTCACCCAGGAGGCAATGATGCGTCTGTGGCGTATGGCGCCGGACTGGCAGCCAGGGCAGGCCAAGGTTTCGACTTGGCTTTACCGGGTGGTGATGAACCTCTGCATTGACCTCAAACGACGTCAGCGCGGTGGTTTTCTGGACTTGGATGCCATTCCGGAACCACCGGACACGGCGGCTTCGGCCCCGGAACAGCTGCAGGAGGCGGCGCGTCAGGATGCTTTGCAGCAGGCCTTGATGCAGCTTCCGCAACGTCAGCGTCAGGCGGTGGTTCTGCGCCACATAGAAGAACTTACAAACCCGGAAATTGCCGGGATTATGGAGATTACTGTCGAGGCGGTCGAAAGTCTGACCGCCCGCGGCAAGCGCGCTCTGGCCAAGATCCTTGCCGAGCGCCGTGATGAGTTGGGGTATAGCGATGTCTGATAAAGATGAAGCAATGACAGAACTGGACGATTTGTTCGCGGTGGCACGGCATACACCGCCACGGATGTCGCAGGATCTGACGGCGGCCATCCTGTCTGATGCCGCTAATGTGCTGGATGAGAGAGCCAAGACTGCAGCGGTTTCGTTTGTTTCTGCGCAGCAGGATCAGGGGGTGCGCAGGCTCTGGCGGCAGTTCACCAGCGCTGTTGGTGGCTGGCCGGCGCTGGGCGGTATGGTTGCGGCAAGCCTGTCAGGGCTTTGGATTGGCCTAGCACCTCCGTCGTTTTTGCCTGACCCGGTGGCGCAAATCGCAGAGCTGTCCAATGGCTCGCAACTGATATCAAACCTGGGCTATGACGTGAGCCTGCTGATCGGCGAAGAGGTGATTGAATGAGCCAGGATGGAACAAGCCAGGAAACGAAACGTGGTCTACGCCCTTGGCTCAAGGTCTTGCTTGGCGTCTCTTTGGCGCTGAACCTGGCGGTAGTGGGACTTGGGGCCGGTGCGGCCTGGCGGTTTCGCGACGGGCCTCCCATGGCGGAGGGGCCGCCAATGCTCGGGCGCTTTGTTTTCAAGGATCTGGGCCGCAAGGAGATCCGTCGTCTGCTGCGTGAGGGATCGGCAGCAACCGGCGGAGCACCAGACCGACGTCGCGCCGAGATGGGGCAGGTGATTGCGCTGATCAAGGCCGAGACACTGGATGTCCCTGCAATGAATGCGGTTCTGGATGCCCATATTGTGGAAACCAGCGCCTTTATGCGTTCGGTGGTGCAGGCCTGGGGGCAGCGCCTGGAGGGCATGAGCCTGAAAGACCGCCGCAGGCTTGCCGACCGCATGCAGCGGCGGATGGAGCATGACCCACATCATTCCAGACGCTCGCATGATGACTTTCATGAAGGGCGCCGCGGTGATCTTTCCGATTGATTGTCGTTACCTGAATGCCAATCAAAGAACAGGCGCGGCTGTCTTGCTGCGCCTTTTTTTGTAAGGTTTGAGCGCTAGGCGGCAGCTGTATTGCCAGACCCAAGGGTGACCTGATTGCGACCTGCGTTCTTGGCATTATAGAGCGCCCGATCTGCGGCGGAAATCAGCTCGGCAACCTGGGCTACTGCCGATCCTTCGGCCTGATCTTTGCCGCCGCCGATGACCGCGCCGATACTGATCGTGACTTCAATCGGCGTGTCCAGTCCAGGAACCTGGAAAGGTTTGCTGTTGATGGCGTTGCACAGATCCACCGCAGCCATGCCGGCGGCGATTTCGTCGGCGCCTGGCAGCACAAACATGAATTCTTCCCCGCCGACACGCGCCAGCAAATCAACCGGGCGCAGCTCCGCCTGCAGGCGGCGGGCGGCTTCGATCAGAACCGCGTCGCCAGCCGGATGGCCGTATTGATCATTGATCCGCTTGAAGTGGTCCAGATCAGCCAGCATCAGCGCGAATTTTTCGTCGGTTTCGGCGGCGCGCTTGGCGGTGCGGTCGAGAAAGGGCTTGGCGTAGCGGCGATTGTACAGCCCGGTCATCGGGTCCTGCACGGCTGCACGCAGGCCATTGCGTACACTGTCGCGCAAACGATCATTGCGGCACTTATATTGCAGCTGGGTGGTCAGGCGCAGCGCCAGCTCGTCTACATCGAAACCGGATTGCAGCACGTCATGGGCACCACGGTCCAGAGCTTCGGCGGAAATATGAGGATCTGCCGGGTTCGGCACCGCGATCACGACCGATTGCCGGGTCGCGGCGCGGGCGCGCAGATCGGCCAGCAGGCGCAGGCCGGGGCCGGCTGAGAGCTCGTTCAGTTCAATGACAAAGACATCGGCGACAGGTTCGCTCATCAGGGGTTGAATATCATCGAGCTGGTGACAGCACAGATCATAGGGCACCTGCTCCCCGAGACGCTTGGCCCAGTTCCGCGCCGTCTGTGGATCCTGAGCTACCAGTGCCACGCGGGCCTTGGCGGTTTCGGCCGCGCCGGTCCGGTCTGACAGCGGCAGGACGAATCCATGGGAGGCATCGCGCTGCATGTGTAGTTCTTCGTTGGCGCTGCGGGCGCGCAGCAGACTGCGGATACGGGCCTGCAGGATGACATCGTCAACAGGCTGCGGCAGAACATCGTCAATCCCGGCCGACAATGCCTTGAGACGGCGTTCGGGCGCGTTGGAGTGGCTGATGGCAATCACCGGGATCTCGGCCAGCATCTCGTCGCTGTTGAGTGCTTCTTTTACATCCGCGGCGGTGCCATCGGGCAGGGACATGGCGGTGAGGACCAGATCAGGACGACTGGCACGCGCGGCTGTCATGGCTTCGGCTACAGATCCTGCCTGCTCAACCGCGTAATACGCACCGGCGAGCTGCACCTTCAACAAGATGCGGTTGGTGGATACACCGTCTATGACGAGGATGGTACCTTGCACGCCGCACGCCTTTCAAACCTTGCACTTCCTACACTTGGAAGTTTCCGCGAGACTGGTTAATAAACTGTTTCGGGGTTTTACTAAATTGTTCACAAGGTGTCAGGAAGATGTCCAAGACGCAGATTTCCGCCGACCAAGCCGAGGTCATAGGCCTAAAAGCGCTTGCCTGGTTGATGGGAAACGATGAGCTATTGCCAGTATTTATGGGCGCCTCGGGCATTTCCGAAGCAGATTTGCGTGTCCGCGCTGCCGAGCCAGAGTTTTTGGGCTCTCTGCTCGATTTCTTAACGATGGACGATGCCTGGGTGATCGCATTTTGCGACCAAGCCGGGTTAACATATGAGACACCGCTGATGGCACGCATGGCTTTGCCTGGCGGCAATCAGGTGCACTGGACCTGAGATTGGCGACTTTTCCATCCCTCCGGGGCTCTCTCGTAGGGGGGAGGACGCGCACAACAGGAACCACGATAGGAATAACAGGACTATTGGCTTGCGCTGTCGGCAATTGCCGATACGGTTCGCGCCAAACCTGAAACGCGCAAGGATATGCAATGCCGGTGGATGCTCTTCTCTTTGACAAAGACGGAACGCTTTTTGAATTTGGCGAGACTTGGAACTCCTGGGCACAGGAGATGCTGAAGGAATTGTCTCAGGGCGACGAGGCCCGCGCCGAAGCTATGGCGCAAGTGATCAGTTTCGATCGCAGCAAGGGAGAGTTCAACCCTGACAGTCTGGTGATTGCCGGCACCAATGGCGAAGTCGCGGCAGTGCTTGCCCCCCTGGTGCCGCAGATGCAAGAGGCTGAGCTGGAACGCTTTCTGGCCCGCAGTGCGGCGACGGCCGCGCTGAGCGAGGCTGTGCCGCTGGCGGAATTCCTTGACGGGCTTTTGGCGCGAGGCAAGGTGTTGGGGGTGATGACCAATGACGCCGAGATTTCCGCCATCAGCCAGCTGGAACGCTCTGGTGTGCTGGACCGGTTTGCCTTTGTTGCCGGTTTCGATAGTGGCCACGGGGAAAAGCCAGCCGCTGATCCGCTGTTGGCGTTCTGCACCGCAACCGGTGTGTCCCCGGCGCGGACCGCAATGGTAGGCGACAGCCTGCACGATCTGGAGGCGGGCGCTGCCGCTGGTATGACCCGAATCGGTGTGCTGACCGGCATGGCGTTACACGAAGACCTGGCACCCCATGCGGATGTCGTGTTGCCCAATATCGGCCATATCCCAGGCTGGCTGGATCGCTGAGCCAACCACGCTACGGGAGAGCACAACCCAATCGGTAGCTGCCTCTGGTGATTCTGTCAGACGTTTGCCTATGGCGCATCTTTAAGGGTGCGCCTTTTTTCTTCTCCCGGAAAGGTGTTCAGCGGCGTTGCAGAGGCGGTTTTCTGAATACTGGGCACTTCTGTACAGAAAAGCAGCTTCACGGCGGATTGTAGTTGAAAAACGACGGCAGGTGTCGTGAATGGACAGGTTTCGGGGCGTCAGATTGGGCCTGCTGAAAGGAAAGGTACCAGAATAGAACGCAGGGAGAATGTCATGGCGCGCGAAGCAGGCAGAAGAGGCGGCGGCAGAGCCGGAGCAGCGGCACGGCGCGGCAAGGCGGCCTTGCAGCAGATGCCCTGGTCCATTCCGGTCAATATCGACCGCCCGATTGAGCCGCTGAGCGAAGACGGCGTGGCTGCCATCCATGATGGCGCGATGCGCATCCTTGAGGAAATCGGTGTTGTCTTTCTAAACCCCGAAGCACTGCAGCTCCTGAAGGAGGCCGGCTGCCGGGTCGAAGGGGATCTGGTGCGCATGGACCGCGAATTCGTGATGGAGATGGTGGGTAAGGCCCCCAGCTCCTTTACGCTAACGCCGCGCAATCCGGATCGCACCCTGCCGGTTGGGGGCAATCATATCCTGTTTGGCAATGTGTCTTCGCCGCCGAACTACTGGGATATGGATCTCAACAAAAAGGTGGCTGGCAACCGTGAACAGTGCCGCAACCTGCTGAAGCTGACACAGTATTTCAACTGCATCCATTTTGCCGGTGGCTATCCGGTGGAGCCGGTGGATATCCATGCCTCTGTACGGCATCTGGATGTGCTTTATGACAAGCTGACACTCAGCGACAAGGTGATGCATGCCTATTCGCTGGGCAAGGAACGCGTTGAAGACGTGATGGAGATGGTGCGGATCGCCGGCGGGCTCAGCGAGGCTGAATTTGAAGCCACACCGCGTATGTATACCAATATCAACTCTACCTCCCCGCTGAAACATGACTATCCGATGATCGACGGCTGCCTGCGTTTGGTGCGCCGGGGGCAGGCAGTTGTCGTCACCCCCTTTACGCTGGCAGGTGCCATGGCACCGGTGACCATGGCGGGGGCCGTGGCGCAATCGCTGGCCGAAGCCCTTTGTGCCATTGCACTGTTTCAATATGTGCGTCCTGGCACGCCCTGCGCGATCGGCACCTTTACCTCAAATGTGGATATGAAATCTGGCGCGCCTGCCTTTGGTACCCCGGAATATATGCGGGCCACGCAGATGACTGGGCAGATGGCACGTTATTACGGCTTGCCAATGCGCTCGTCCGGGGTTTGTGCTGCCAATGTGCCCGACGGGCAGGCCATGTGGGAGACGTCGAATTCGCTTTGGGCGGCGGTGCAGTCTGGCACCAATATGGTCTATCACGCGGCAGGGTGGCTTGAGGGGGGGCTGATCGCCAGCCCGGAAAAATTCATCATGGATTGCGAAATCCTGCAGCAGATCCAGCGTTATATGCAGCCCGAGATTTGCGCGACGGGCCCCGAAGAGATCGCCCTGGACGCCATTCGCGAAGTCGGCAACGAGGGGCATTTCTTTGGCATCCAGCACACCCAGGATCGATACACCACGGCTTTCTATCAGCCCTTTCTCAGCGATTGGCGAAACTATGAGGCCTGGGAGGCAGCAGGGGCAGTCTGGACCCCGGAGCGGGCCAATAAGGTGTTCAAAGACATTTTGGCTGAATTTGAAGCGCCGCCCCTGGAAGACGCAATTCATGATGAGCTGAAGGATTTTGTCGCCCGGCGTAAATCCCAGGGCGGCGCACCGACAGATTTTTAGCGCGAGGATCCTTGCGAGCGGTCTATCAAGACGTGTTTCCGGATCGCAGGCCGAGGCATCCTTTCGCGTCTTCCGGCGCCATTTTTCATGCTCGATATGTGTGATGATTTCAGAGCCTGGTCTGGGCGGATTCTGAAGTCGCCCTGCGCAAGGCGACGGCCGGGCGTGCGGCAGGAAGCGGCCGCCTCGTTTAGATTGTATTGAAGTCAACAGCAGCTGCCTTCAGGGGACCTGTAGCCAGGCAGGTAATCTGGGCAGTTTTTTCTTTCGCGCGGCATCCGGACAGGATAAGACCCTCCCCCAAGTGATGGTTCAGCCGATTTGAAAAATCTTGGTGCCAAAAGGCAGTGCTCGGGAGGAGTCGCCGAATGGTTCACATTTTTCTGCAAAAGCTGAGTGCCATCGGAGGGGGTATTTTGAGCGAATCTCGATTTAGATCTGATAAAAACTGTGGCTCGCAGGAATGTTTGTGCTGTATTAGAACTATTGGGCGGAATTTGCCTCGGAAACTCTGTCGATTTTTACTTGTTGGGCGTATCTTAACAATCCAGCGCCAAACATGAGTGTAGTGAAACAAGGGGCCAATGTATGCATGGTCTGATCAACAGGGCTATTCAGGTGTTCGTCGCCAGTACCTACGGGGAAGAGCGGTGGCGTGACGTCATGGATCTTGCGGGACTTGGCTTTGCCGAGTTCGAAGCCATGCTGATCTATACGGATGAACAATCAAATACGATGCTCTCCGCCATGGAGCAGGTTCTGGAGCGCCCTCTGCCCGAAATTCTCGAGGATATGGGGACGTTTCTGGTTTCAAATCCACAGGTAGAGGCCCTTCGCCGCCTGTTGCGGTTTGGCGGAGTAAACTATGTGGAGTTTCTACACTCACTGGATGACTTGCCTGATCGCGCTCGTCTGGCTGTCGCCGACCTGCACTTGCCCGCACTGGAGCTGGTAGAGCATTCGCCTGGCCAGTTCGACTTGATTTGTCAGCCCGGGTTGCCGGGGTACGCCTTTGTGATGATGGGTGTCTTACGCGCCATGGGGGATGACTACGGTGATTTGGTCATTCTGGATCATCGCGGAACCCAAGATGGTGCGGAGGTGATTTCGATTACCCTGGTTGAAACCGATTTTGCAGAAGGCCGCGCCTTCGATCTTGGGGCACATTCCTTATGATGACGTCTGCCGACCTCCTCGCGATGGCTGACCAGCTCTGCCCGATGTACGCATTGGTGGACGGCAATGGCCGGTTGCGCGGTGTTGGACCAACACTGAAAAAGCTCCGCCCCGACTTTGAGTGGGAGGGGAGGCGGTTCTTTCGGGTCTTTGATCTGTTGCGCCCGCGTTGGGTGCGTTCAATGGATGATCTGCTGCAGACTGCCGGATCCAAGTTGCATCTGCAATTTCGCGATTCTCCGCATACCAGCCTGAAAGGGGTTCTGGTGCCTTTGCCCGATGGTGAAGGTGCTTTGATCAACCTGTCCTTTGGGATTTCGGTTTTGGAGGCTGTACGCGACTATGATCTGACAAGTGCTGATTTCTCGCCGACGGATCTGACCATTGAAATGCTCTACCTGGTGGAGGCGAAGTCGGCCGCGATGGAGGCCTCGCGTCAATTGAACCTGCGTCTGCAGGGGGCGATGATTGCGGCGGAGGAGCAGGCCTTTACCGACACGCTCACAGGTCTAAAGAATCGCCGCGCTATGGATCACATTCTGGGGCGTCTGATTGGGGCCGGGGCCGATTTTGCCCTGATGCATGTCGATCTCGACTTCTTCAAAGAGGTCAATGACACTCTGGGGCATGCTGCCGGTGATGCTGTTTTGCAAAATGTAGCCAAGGTCATGGTGGAATGTACCCGTCAAACCGACACTGTCGCCCGCGTTGGTGGCGATGAGTTTGTGATGCTTTTTGAAGGCGTACGAGAGCCGAAGATACTAGAGACTTTGGCGACGCGTCTGATTACCCAACTTGAAGAGCCTGTTCCCTATGGAGGGCGGCTTTGCAAAGTGTCTGCCAGTGCCGGTACGACGCTGTCTGTTTGGAATACCGTGCCATTTGAAGCTGCCGAAATACTGCATCAGGCCGATGTCGCCCTCTATGCGGCCAAGCGGGCTGGTCGCTCCCGGCATTGTTTCTATGAGCAGGGCATGGAAAAAGACGAGCAGCTGGCAACCCCCTAAGGCCCCTAAGAAAGGCAAGTGGTGCTTCTATAGGGCGGGGTTCTGCTCAGGACTGGCGGGCTGGTGTTGCGGCCAGATTTTCCTGTGGGACGTGCCGCACGCACACTGCATGCATCATGAGTGTCGTCTGAAAAGAGTATCACCCGAACAAGACATCTCTTCCGTGAGAACCAGGCGTGAGAGCAAGGCGCGTTTCTTGGCTCAGTGATCACTGATGCAGGCGTTTCAAGCGCATTCATTTTTTCAAACGAAAGGGAGTAAAGTGGCAGCCCGTAGGGGAGTCGAACCCCTCTTTTCAGGTTGAAAACCTGACGTCCTAACCGATAGACGAACGGGCCACTTTCTGTGAAGCGGTTTCTACTCAGTCCGACGGGGCAGCGCAAGGGGGTTTTTGCGAGAAATTGACTTTTTTTGAAGTTGGATAACTTCCTGAAAAATCGAGACATTCCACCGCCTCGTGGCTTTTCAAATGGGGGAGCCGTTTTTCCAGGCTGCTCACCACTTCAGTGCCAATAGGCAGGCCGAATCCGATAGACAGTCCGGACCACACCACGAGCGGGCAACGCGTCCCGCCAGAGCACAAAGGCTTGGATTTTACCCGCTGTCTTATCTGCGAGGTTGTCTTACTGGAAGACTGCCTCGTAGGAGGGAGCATTTTGTCAAGGAAAGTAAAGTGGCAGCCCGTAGGGGAGTCGAACCCCTCTTTTCAGGTTGAAAACCTGACGTCCTAACCGATAGACGAACGGGCCACTTGCTGTGGAGCGGTGTTTAGTTATTCCAGACCAAAGCCGCAAGACAAAAAATGCGTCTGGCGAAAGATTCTTTTCTGCGGCGAATTTCGTCTTGGATCTAGTGAGCCGTTGCCGATTCAGCTGGTGGCAGCAGCATCCTCAAGACGCAGCTGTGCACTTTGTCTGCCGCCCCAGGTATTGATTTCAAGTCGGCCAGCAAAATGGAATCTCGCGCCTCCATGTTCGAGCAGGCGCGGGCCAAGATCGGTGTCAAAGGCACCAAAACAAATCGCGTCCAGATTACCGCCCATCCCATCGGTCAGAGACAGCTTCAGGTGCGTTTCACCGATACGTTTGGCAAATCGGACAGCCAGATCAGGAAAGGCGTAGCGAGGGGCGGCGGCACCTGCCCCAAAGGGGCCAGCCTGTTCTATCTGTTCGATCAGATCCACGGTTGCCGCACCCGGCATCAGCATACCGTCCAGTTTTAGATCTGCTGGTCCTAGGTCTGCGGCACCCTGCTTTGCCAGCAGGTCGCTCAGCCGTTCCATGGCGGCTTCCAGCTTGTCTTCGGCCACCGTTAGGCCAGCGGCCATTTTGTGTCCACCACCTTTGATCAGCAGTCCCTCAGCGGCGCAGCGCTGGATCGCAGCGCCCAGATCAATGCCGCTGACAGACCGGCCCGATCCCTTGCCTTCGCCATCCTGCAGGCCAATAACGACGGCAGGACGTCCTGCAGCCTCTTTCAGACGCGAGGCAACAATGCCGACCACGCCGGGGTGCCAGCCTTCGCCAGCGGCCCAGACCAGAGGCGCGTCATAGCCCCGGGCCTCAGCCTGTTCCATGGCGGCGGCGCGTACTGCGTTTTCGATGTCACGCCGTTCGGTATTGAGCTGATCCAGGCGTTCCGCCAGCGCTGCCGCTTCGTGTGGGTTTTCCGTTGCCAGCAGCCGCGCGCCAAGATCGGCCTTGCCGATGCGCCCGCCAGCATTGACACGTGGCCCAAGAAGAAATCCCAGATGATAGGTCGAGGGGGCCGCATCCATACGCGATACATCTGCCAGCGCCACCAGACCGGGGCGTTGACGTGCGCCCATAACCTTGAGCCCCTGTCGCACCAGAGCGCGGTTGGCACCAATCAGGGGCGCGACATCAGCCACCGTCGCCAGCGCTACCAGATCCAGCAGGCTCAAAAGGTCCGGCCCGGTGCCAAGCCCCTTATCGCGAGCCTGACGACGTGTTTCGACCAACATTAGAAAGACCACGCCTGCGGCGCAGAAATAGCCCAGATCGCCGTCTTCGTCCTGTCTGTTGGGGTTCACCACCGCGACACAGTCAGGCAGGGTCTCACCGCCTAGGTGATGGTCCAGCACTACGACATCTGCGCCTTTTGCGGCCGCGATAGGCCCCTGCGAAAGGGTGCCGCAGTCGACGCAGATGATCAGGTCGTGATCCCGCGCCAGCCCGGACATGGCGGCGTCATTGGGGCCGTAGCCTTCGTCGATGCGGTCCGGGATATAGAGCGTGGCCTGCAGCCCCATGGCGCGCAGCCAGACCATCAACAGCGCGGCTGAGCTGCCGCCATCAACATCATAGTCGGCAAAAATCGCAATGCGCTCACGCTTTTCCACCGCCTGCAGGAAGCGGGAGGCGGCCACTTCCATATCTTTCATGCTGCGTGGATCGGGCAGCAGTTCTTTCAGCTGTGGGGTCAGGAAACCTGTGGCCTCATGGGCGGGGACGCCACGACGGGCCAGCACCTGACACAGCGGCGCGGGCAGGCCGGTCTGCTGCACCATATGTTCGGCGGCGCGTTCCAGATCAATGCCAAGACCCAGCCAGCGACGCCCGGTCAGAGATGTCTCTACCCCTAGAAAGCTCATCTGTGAAAGCTCATCTGTTGTTCCCTTCAAAACTGAAAAAGGCCGGACCCCGATGGATCCGGCCCTTTTCTGGAAGTCGTGCCTGCCGCTAACGCAGGTCTTCAGGCCTCGAGCGCATCAACGGGTGTGCGGTAGGACATGCGCCGAACCGACCCGGTTTTGGAGCGCATCAGCAGGGTTGTTGTCTCGACCCAACCGGGCTGGCGCTTGATTGCGGGCAGCAAGGAGCCGCCGGTGACGCCGGTTGCCGCAAAGATCACGTCCTGTGTTACCATCTCGTCACGGGTATAGATGCGGTCCAGATCGGTAATGCCGGCCTTGGCGGCACGGCCCTTTTCGTCGTCGTTGCGGAACAACAGGCGACCAAAGATCTGACCGCCCATGCATTTCAGCGCGGCTGCTGCCAGAACGCCCTCGGGGGCGCCACCCTGGCCCATATACATGTCGATGCCGGTGGTCTCAGATTCGGCGCAGTGCATGACGCCAGCCACATCCCCATCGGTGATCAGACGGATCGAAGCGCCGGTTTCGCGCACTTCGGCAATCATTGCCTCATGGCGGGGACGTTCGAGAATGCAGACGGTGATGTCAGAGGGCGCGCAGCCTTTGGCGGCAGCCAGGGCCTCAACACGTGCGCGGGGCGACATATCGAGCGAGACAACGCCTTCGGGGTAGCCGGGGCCAATCGCTAGTTTGTCCATATAAGTGTCAGGCGCATGCAGCATTGAGCCGCGCGGGCCCATGGCGATCACGGTCAGGGCGTTGGGCATGTCCTTGGCGGTCAGCGTGGTGCCTTCGAGAGGGTCCAGCGCGATATCAACGCCGGGGCCTTTGCCGGTACCGACTTCTTCACCAATGAAAAGCATGGGCGCTTCGTCGCGCTCGCCTTCGCCGATCACAACGACACCTTTGATGTCGAGCAGGTTCAGCTGTTCACGCATGGCGTTGACGGCGGCCTGATCGGCGGCTTTTTCGTCACCACGGCCAATCAGCGAGGCAGAGGCGAGAGCGGCCTGTTCTGCCACACGGGCAAGGCCGAGGGACAGCATGCGGTCATGGAAAGGGGCGTCGGTGGCGGTCTCGGTCGAGGTCATACTCAAAATCCTGTTACAATCCGTACGGGCTGCCTGTCGCATAGCCTTTTGCTGGGGCCGCGGGCAAGGGATGATAGCGTTAGCTTTGGCGGGAAGGCGCGCTCTGTGCTCTGAAGGGAGCAGATTTGCGCGCCTTTTTCGTCTTTTCGCTCCGATTGGGCGGCAAATTACAACTCTTCGATGCGCAGGGCGACGGGGTCGCCATCCACGACACCGGTGTCTGCCAGGGCTTCGATCGCAATATCCAGCATTGCGGAGGTGCATTTGTGAGTGACGATCAGCACCGGGGCGGTGGGCTCAGAATGGCCGTATTGGCGCATCCGGTCGATGGAGATCCCCGCATCCCCCAACACGGCAGCGACCTTGGCCAGCGCACCGGGTTTGTCCTGAAGTGCCAGACGCAAATAGTAAGGGGCAGGCAGTCCGGTTTGTGCGGCCGGGATGTGCTGCAAGGTGGTGGCGGGCTGGCCAAAGGTGGCAATACGCAAGCCGCGCGCGAGATCGCAAATGTCTCCCAGAACAGCGCTGGCGGTAGGGCCTTCGCCGGCACCAGGGCCGCGCAGCACCACTTGTTCGACTGCGTCGCCTTCTATCACCACCATATTGGTGCCGCCTTCGAGCTGACCCAGGGGCGAGTTTGCAGGCACCAGGCAGGGCGTCATGCGTTGTTCCAGCCCGCGGGCGGTACGTTGGGCAACCCCAAGCAGTTTGATCCGGTAGCCCATATCGGCGGCATGGCGGATATCATCCAGCTCTATGCGCTGGATGCCCTGCAGCACCACGTCGTCAAAGGCGGGTTTGCTGCCAAAGGCGATCGACGACAGCAGCGCCAGTTTGTGGCCTGCATCAATGCCGCCGACGTCCAAGTTTGGATCAGCCTCGAGATAGCCGAGGCGGGCGCATTCGTCGAACAACACATTGTAGCCTTCGCCGGTGGCCTCCATCCGGGTGAGGATATAGTTGCAGGTGCCGTTCATTACGCCCATCACCCGGGTGATCTGATTGCCGGCCAAACCTTCGGTCAGAGATTTGATCACTGGGATGCCGCCAGCGACAGCTGCCTCGAAACGGATCACCTGACCTGCGGCCTCGGCTTGTTCTGCGAGGGCCTGACCGTGGATGGCCAAAAGTGCTTTGTTGGCGGTGACCACATCCTTGCCAGAGGCAAGCGCTGCCTCGGTTGCCTCTTTGGCAGCGCCTTCGTGGCCGCCCATCAGTTCGACAAAGACGTCGACATCATCGCGTTTGGCCAATGCCACTGGGTCACTTTCCCAGGCATAACCGGTCAGGGCGACACCGCGATCCTTGTCGGCGTCGCGGGCAGAAACGGCTGTGATCACCACAGGGCGACCGGTGCGCATCTCCAGCATTTCAGCCTGGCGGCGGACGATTTTGACAACGCCCACGCCAACCGTGCCCAAACCTGCAATCCCAAGACGAAGCGGTTTTGTCATAGCCGGAGATCCTTTTTTATCCATCTGTGTTGTCCCGCCTTAGCGGGTTCAGAGAAAGGGTGCAACGGCGCTGGCAAAAGCGCCGGGAAATAAGGAGTGATTGCCCAAATAAGAAAGGGTGGCTTGCGCAGATTTGATGCGGTCGCAGCTGGGGTCAGTTGGTTGCCCGGCGCAGCGCCTCGGCGCGGCGTTCCAGCCTGTTGCTGCGGGCCTCAAGCTCCTGTTCCAATTCCAAAGCCTGGTCCTGTGGTGCAGGCAGCGGTTCCAGCAGCTGATCAATCGGCGCCAGATCAGGATAGTCCGCTTTGCGCAGGGCAGGCGAGATGCGATTTTCAAGTTCCGGCTCGTTGGTGCAGCCGGTCAGCAATCCAATCGCAAGAACAGCACATATTGGCAGCAGAGCAAGAGGACGGCGCATATCACATTTCCTTTGAGATGCCCCTTGATGCACAATTGTCAGGATAGGCACAAGCTGGGCCTTTGCGTTGGGGTGTTTTTACCGCTTGGGGGCTTTTTTCTGAACAAATGTTCAGTTACCGTCATTGCCATGGCACGTACTCAAGGTTCTCATTCCGATATCACTGGCCCGCGCATTCGTGATGCGGCGCTGCATCTGTTTGCGCAGCATGGCTATGCTGCGGTCTCGATGCGCCAGATCGCCAAAGAGGTCGGGGTGCAGGCTGGGGCTCTGTATAATTACACGCCAGACAAACAAAGCCTGCTGCATTCCCTGATGGAGGGCCACATGCGCGAGTTGCTGGCGGCCTGGCAGGCCGCTGCCAAGCCCGATGATGCCATGGCGCAACTGGAGGCATTTGTGCGCTTTCACATCGGCTTTCACATGCAGCGCCCGGATGCGGTTTTCATCGCCTATATGGAGCTGCGCAATCTGACCGAGGAAAATTTTGCCGCAATCGAGACCCTGCGCCGAGCCTATGAGGACGCGCTGGAGGCGGTGCTGAAGCAGGGGGTCGCGACGGGGCAATTCACCATCCCGGACACCAAGATCGCCACCCTTGCGGTGATTGCCATGCTGAACGGGGTGATGACTTGGTATCGCAGTGGCGGCCGTCTGTCGCTGGACGAGGTTGAAAGCGTCTATTGGGACATGGTGCGAAAATCAGTCACCGCTTGAAGGGCGCATTGGGCGGAGAAACTCCCCGCCCGAGAGGTGTTAATGTGTCGGAGCAATGAAGGTTCCATTGCGTAGATCCTTGAAGGCCTGCTGCAATTCGGCCTTTGTATTCATCACGATGGGGCCGTGCCAGGCGACAGGTTCATCAATTGGCGCGCCTGAAATCAGCAAGAAACGCAGCCCGTCAGGGCCTGCCTGCACGGTGACCTCATCGCCGGTGCCAAACCGTACCAGAGTGCGATTGCCTGACAGGTCGCGGATATTGACCTCTTGGCCTGCGACTTCCTTTTCCAGCAGCACGCCCTGCGGAGCAGAGGCATCGACAAAGGCACCGGCCCCCTCAAACACATAGGCAAAGGCGCGCCGGTAGGTGTCGATGCGAAAGGTCTTGGTCACCCCAGCCGGAACCGAGACATCAAGATACTGGGGATCCGCGGCAATGCCATCCACTGGGCCGCGTTTGCCCCAGAACTCGCCGGTGATCACCCGCACCCGGGTGCCGTCATCATCGATAACTTCCGGGATCTCGCGCGCGGCCACGTCCTGATAGCGCGGGGCGCACATTTTCTGGTCCCCAGGCAGATTACCCCAGAGCTGAAACCCGTGCATCTGTCCCTGTGCGTTGCCGCGCGGCATTTCCTGATGCAGGATGCCGGATCCAGCCGTCATCCATTGCACATCACCAGCCCCAAGACTGCCGGTATTGCCAAGAGAGTCGCTGTGTTCGACCTCGCCGGACAAAACATAGGTGATGGTTTCAATTCCGCGATGCGGGTGCCACGGGAAACCCTGCATGTAGTCGACAGGATCTTCGTTGCGAAAATCGTCAAACAGCAAAAAGGGGTCGAGTTCACTCGGATCCTGAAAGCCAAAGGCGCGGTGCAGTTTCACACCCGCCCCTTCGAGCGTGGGTCGGGCAGCCCGGGTTTCGAGAATAGGCCTTGCTTTGCCGGATTGAAGGGACATGTTCCGCCTCCTGAGGGGTTGGTGCCCCCAATAGCTAGGACGCTACATGGTTTCACAAAACCCCGATCTCATCACCACGTCTGCGCGAAAATGCACAGATATGGTCAGGCGCAAGCCTCACTTTGAGCCTTTTTGGCTCTGCGCCCACCAGTCTCCGGGCTTCAGGCGGGTGCCGTGTTTTTCTGCCAGCCGCAGAGCCAGTTTGCGAAACCGGGACAGGGCCAGTCGCAACCACAGGCGGTTGACTGGCTTTTCATAGTCGCGGTTGAACGGGCAGACCCGCATGCAGATGGCGCAGTCCGAGGCCATCTTGGCCCAGAAGGAAAAGCATTTCTCTGCGTTCGAAGTCCATTTGCGCACGCCTTTGATGGCCGAGACATTGCTGCCGCCTTCTTGCGGTGGGCCAAAGGGCAGCGCCTTGACCGGGCAGGCCTCGGCGCATTTGGTGCAGATATCGCAAAAGGCGCGCACACCTTTGGGTTTGGGGGCATCATGGGCCAGCGGCAGATTGGTGAAGATCTTGGAAAACCGCAGACGCGGGCCGTACTCTGGCGTGATGACCATCTGATTGCGGGCATATTCACCGAGACCAGCCTTGACCGCATAGGGGATCACCAGACCCGTGTCGTTCATCGACGGAACGGCCTCGTAGCCGAGATTGCGGATATAGGCGGCCAGCTGCATCACCACCGAGGCCTCGTGACTGTATTCGCGCCCGGTCGCAGCTCCGGCCAGCGCCGAAGGGTAGGTGGCCACCAGATCGGCTTCCATCTCGTGGCCCAGAACGATCACTGTGTTCAGCCCTTCGGGCAGATCATGCGGGGCTTCTGAAAAATCACGGGTATCCACGCGGGAGGCATAAAGCCAGCGTTCATCCAGATCAGTGATTCCGCAGAGATCGGCGCCAAAAAACTCTGCAATGCGTTTCACTTCGGCGCTCATGCGGGCAGGGTCTTCGACCTCCAAAGGGTCAGGTGCGACGGGGGTGTCGTTTTGAATCGGAGCCTGAAACCCCTCGCGGATGCCCTGATCACCGCGCCGGTTGGAAATCACATCCGACACCAGCCAGGCTGCATTGCGCAGGGCAAAATCGCGCTGCGCAAACCCGTCACCACGCCGGGGTGCTGCCTCCATGCGATAGGAGGCAAAGAATTTGGCGGTATGTTTGGATGTGACGCTGGGGTCCCAAAAGGCGCGGGTGAAGATATCGTTGCGCTGCGTGAAGCGTTCGAAATTATCTGAGATCTCGATGCCAGCAGCGGCATCACTGTCTTGGCGCGGGGGGGTATTTTGTGGCCAGCTCATGGCGCGACGATAGTGAGGCTAAGTGGCGCGCACAATAGAGCTGTTTCAGTTTTTGTCGTTGCAGTGCCAAGGTCGGCTGCTCTTGTGGGAAGCGAAGTTCAGACGGGATTGGAGTGGGGCTGTTCGTTTTTGTAAATTCAGGTTATGCCTCCCGCCAGTGTCCGGCCAGAGGTTGGGCCGACCCATGGCGCTGACAAAAGGAGTGCTGTGACAGATGATGGCAGGAGAACAACGGATGACAGACGAAGTCTTGGTAACGGTTGAGGCCTCGGGTCTGCGGCGTGTCATGGGCGTGAGCATGCTGGCCGTAATTGGTGCGACATTGCTCTATGTTGCGGTTGCCACGCCGCCATCCATGGGGTGGTTGGTGTTTTTGCTGGTTGTCGGGCTGGGCGCGCTGTGGCTGGCCGTGCGTATGTGGCAGGCCACAGAGCACCAGATTGAGCTGACCGAACGTGAGCTGCGTTGCACCGACGGGACCGTCATTGCTCGGGTGGAAGACATCCAGACCATTGATCGTGGTTTTTTTGCCTTTAAGCCCTCGAACGGGTTTTTGATCCGCACTGCGACACCCGGAAGTCGGATCTGGATGCCGGGTCTGTGGTGGCGCGCAGGGCGTCGTATCGGCATTGGCGGTGTGACGCCGGGCTCGCACAGCAAGGCGATGTCGGAAATCCTCGCCGCCATGATTGCTCAGCGCAGCCTGTAGCCAGCAGTGTCTGTAACTGCCCCGCCCTGATTGGTGTCAGACTAAGTCTGAAGTCCTGATTGGTGTCAGACTAAGTCTGAACCGGGCCAAGCCTGAAACAGTTCAAGTCTGCATCAATCCAGCTCGTCTGATCCATCGTTGTGATCGCCACCGCCCAGGTCTTCGCCTTCGAAATGTACCAGCGGTGCAAAACGGGGGCGGGTAAAGACAAAATTGTTGATGTCCAGATCCGGCAGGCCGACCTTGAAGGCGGGCACCATCTCGTTGCGGGTTTCCACCAGAATTACGCGTTCTTCGTCGGGCATGGCCGGCAGGTCATCTTTGACCTCGCTGATTGTGCTGTTGGTCCAGACTGGCAGATTGCTGCCGCGTACCTTTGACCAGTCCACATAGTAGCGATTGTTGTCTTCGTCCCAGCGCACCACCGAGACCCGAAGCGAGATCTGCGAATCCGACCGGATCAGCAGTTTGGTCATCTCGTACATGCTGTCGATATAGGTCTCGTTCAGCGTTGTCGTCTCGCGTGAGATCAGATCCGAAACGGTATAGGCGGCTTTCAGATTGACGCTTTCCTGACGGAAGGCATCAAAAAAGGTGTAGATTGCCGCAAAGAGCCACAGAAGCAGCGGAACATAGAGAGCGAATTCAACGGAGACCAGACCGGAGGTCTCTTGCCGGAAGGCGCGCAGGCGCTGGAGGAAAGCATGTAACATGGCTTATCTTGGCTCCTGAACAAAGGCGGAGGACGCAAACAGGCTGACCCGTCCATCGCTGTCTTTTCCCAGATCTCCGCCCAGGCCCCAGTCAGAGAACATCGGGCGGAACTTCATGCAGGCGCGGATCAGCATCAGTTCGTTGGATTGTCCGCCGGTAAAGTTGCGTACAGGCTGGACGTCTTCGACCTTGCTGATGCAATCGGGCTCTGGATCGACGCCTGCCCAGGCGAAGGGATCCAGCTGCACCATTTCCAGTCGCAGCGAGGTGCTGCAATTGTCGATAAAGCCGGAAACCTCGCAGACCTGATCGCGGATTGCGTCATGCTGTGGCACCGCACCAGTCGAGAGGCGAATGCTACGGACCGTGATGTCCAAGGCGCGTTCAAGCTGGGATTGGCGGATATTGATCAGCCCCAATTCGACCGTGGACATCAGGATCATCAGGAAGGCCGGGATGAGGATGGCAAATTCCAATGTGGCATTGCCATCTTCTTCGCGCCGGAACCGGCGCAGGGCGCGAAGGGGTCCATGTTGGGTCATTGGGTCAACCTCAGTTGGCGGATGGAGGTGGCGATCGATGCAAAGGCATCATTGATTTCCAGCCCGTCCACATCGAAGTAATGAGCATCAGAACTGGCGCAGTCTCTCAGGACGGCGACACCGTTGCTGGGGGCCTCAAAGCCGATGGTATAGACGATGACCCCTTTAGCCTTGGCGGCCGTGCAGATGCTGCGGGTGCGGGCGTTCTTGGTCGAGTTGCCGTAGGAGCCAAAAACGTCATAGTACCACTTGTTGCGCGCATCATAGAAATCCATCCACTCATCGTAGATGTAGCGATACAAATATTTTAGCGAGGTGCGGGCGAACAGTTCGGCGTAGGTCAGATTGACAGCGGTGCCTGATTCACTGCCTTCATTGCCATAGGGATGGTCGTACCAGCTGTTGTTGTAGTGAAAGAAGTAGCGTCCGCCATACCGGGAGTCATAGGTCGAGTAGGATTTGTAGTGTGAGTTGTACCATACACCGCTGAAACCATCCCGGTATTCATCCTCGACATAGTATTGCGACGTGTTCTGACCGTCGGTCATCAACACGATGATCTTCAATGTGTCGGAGTCAGTATAATCTGCTGGGCGCTCGGTGAAATCAGCAGGAACCGAGGTTTCAAACCCTGTGGAAAGGGCGTGAATTGCCGGTCTTGCAGTTGGATCCAGCAGCGAGGTGCCCCATTTCATCCCGATATCGATCGAGGTGTTGCCGCCTGCCGACAGGTTCTGAATGAAGGTCTTCAGCTTGGTTGCGTCTTTCTGGAACGGCAGGATCTGGCGGCTGTCACGATCGTCGCAAACCGGACTCCTGACCAGATTTTGAGTGCTGTAATAGGTTCGCATGTCCCGGTTGCTATACCCCCAAGGGGTGAAATGCATCGAGGCTTCCAGGGACTGGCTGGTCGGCAATGACGCAGAGCTGAACTGAGATCCTTCAAAGTTTACACAATTGGAATAGTCGTTCCCGCCGGTGGTCGTGTATTCGCCGAACAGGTCATCCGGCAGGGAGACCTGGGTTGCGTAGGGCACGATCGATACCGACATTTTGCCATCGGTGGTATTGGCCACCATAGTGTCGATAAAATCTTTGGCTGCGGATTTCAGGTTGGTGAGACGGCTGTTGGAATTCATCGACCCGGATACGTCCAGCACCAGAGAAATCTCCAGCCCGTCGATGCTTTCCTCGGCTTTGGACGTTGCATAGACTGGTAGGTCACCGCCGCCGGAAAACTTCAGCAGGTGGGCTTCGAATGTCTGGTCGATTGTGGCCTGCACCCGTTTGTAGCCAAGGCCCGACTCGACGATCGGATCCTGATAATAGTCACCCAGGCCGGCCTTGTTCAGGTAGTCCTTGACGACAATGGCCGGGGCTAGGGTCTGATCGAGGTCAGCCGCAGCCAGTACTGCGCGGTCAAGCGTGTATTGCAGGATGGTGCGGTCGCGCTCCATCCGCATCAGATCCACGCCAATCCCGCCAACCGCCAGCATCGATAGAAAGAAGGCAACCGTGGGATAGGCCATGACGCCACTTTCGTCCTGTCGAAAGGCGCGCAGATGTGCAGCGCCTTTTTGCAGGACATTGTATGGCAGAGCTGTAGTAGTCTTGGAACGCAGGGTCATGGACAACAGCCTCATCTGCCCCGTGGATTCAGGGCGTCAGTGTGGAACGAGATTTCGTGTTGTTCATATTTGGTTGGGGAAGATGGCGGAAATGGGGCGCGGTTAGGTCCATTTAGTTTCAATTTTCTTAATGAGTGAGGCAATCTTTAACCGATGCCGCTGACTGTTCACGATTTGTCAACAAAGGAGCCTGGCCGTCCTGCTTTGAAAAAACAGAATCAGTATGCGATGGCGTTCCGAAAAATCTTTGGAAGGGAATGGTCAAAAAGGTCGCACTCTTTAAACTTCCGTGCATAGAGTTGCCGTAACGATAGGAATCAGTCGTTTTAAGAGTACGGAGAACCGCCCATGAGCAGCCCCCAAGAACCCAGTTTCCGCGAAAGCGTTGACCTCATGTTCAACAGAGCCGTCGCACTGATGGATCTGCCACCTGGGTTGGAGGAGAAAATTCGCGTCTGCAATGCCACCTATACGGTGCGTTTCGGGGTGCGACTGCGGGGTGAGATGGTGACCTTTACCGGCTATCGTTCGGTGCATTCCGAACATATGGAGCCTGTAAAAGGTGGTATCCGCTATGCCATCAACGTGCATCAGGATGAAGTCGAAGCCCTTGCGGCACTGATGACTTATAAATGTGCCCTCGTGGAAGCGCCCTTTGGTGGATCCAAGGGGGGTCTGTGCATTGACCCGCGCAAATACGAAGAACATGAGCTGGAACTGATCACCCGTCGTTTCGCCTATGAACTGGCTAAGCGCGACCTGATCAATCCCAGCCAGAACGTGCCAGCCCCCGATATGGGCACCGGCGAGCGCGAGATGGCCTGGATTGCTGATCAGTATCAGCGCATGAACACCACCGACATCAATGCAAAGGCCTGCGTGACCGGCAAACCGCTCAATGCGGGCGGCATCGCCGGCCGGGTCGAGGCCACCGGTCGCGGCGTGCAATATGCCCTGCGGGAATTCTTCCGTCACCCGGAAGACGTGGCCAAGGCCGGTCTTGAGGGCAAGCTGAAGGGCAAGCGCGTCATCGTGCAGGGGCTTGGCAATGTGGGCTATCACGCGGCCAAATTCCTCAGCGAGGAAGATGGCTCTTTGATTACCGGTATCATCGAACGCGATGGTAGCCTGTACCGTGCCGAAGGTCTTGACGTGGAAGCTGTCCACAACTGGATCGTTAAACATGGCGGCATCTCTGGCTACCCGGATGCCAAACTGACCGAAGACGGGGCAGAGCTGTTGGAGCAGGAGTGCGATATCCTGATCCCGGCGGCACTGGAGGGGGTGATCAACCTCACCAATGCAGACCGCGTCAAGGCACCGCTGATCATCGAGGCCGCCAACGGTCCGGTGACTGCGGGTGCGGATGAAATCCTGCGCGAAAAGGGCACGGTGATCATTCCGGACATGTATGCCAATGCCGGCGGTGTGACGGTGTCATACTTTGAGTGGGTCAAGAACCTCAGCCATATTCGTTTTGGTCGCATGCAGCGACGCCAGGAAGAGGCGCGTCACCAGCTGGTGGTGGACGAATTGGAGGGGCTTTCGGACAGCATGGGCAAAACCTGGACGCTGAACGAGGGCTTCAAAGAGAAGTATCTGCGCGGTGCCGATGAGTTGGAGCTGGTGCGCTCGGGGCTCGATGACACCATGCGGATTGCCTATCAGTCGATGCGCGAAGTCTGGCACAGCCGTGATGACGTGACCGATTTGCGGACTGCGGCCTATCTGGTTTCCATTGGCAAGGTGGCCGCCAGCTATCGCGCCAAGGGGCTCTGAGGTTTTGCACAAAGCTCTGGCCAGTTTTCTGGTCTTTTTGGCGGGCCTTGTGCCCGCCATTTTTTTGTCGAGGCGCCGACTGATATCCATACAGCCTTGAGGGCCTTAAAAGACTTAAAAGACTTAAGAAACTTAAGGGACTTAAGGGACCGGGGGTGTGTGACCATTACAAGATGGCAGAGCGCACAGGTGGCTCAGAGGTCAAGCATACAGGTTTTGCCCTAAGTTGAAGGGGCTATAACGGAAGCCAATGGCCTTTTTAGCGAGTGCGGGAGGGCGGGGAGCTGTGCTGCCGAGACGTTGAATTTTCGTTGTACATCTCTTGAAAAATAGCGGGGCCTGTTTGGCTGGATGCAGAAGGCTGGCGTGGTTGAAGGTGCCAGCCTGGTTTTGACCATGGTTCATAAGCGGCACGGCACGTCGCGCTTCGAGCTAGACACATGTGTCTGTTTCCTGTGCAAAGACCAGCAAGAGCACGCCTGTTGTGGAAAATTTTACCTCTGGGGCTAGGCGGCTTGCGGCAAAGCCGCTAGCAATATCACAGGTTTATCATCGTCTGTTGGCAAAATCCGGACGGGATACGAACGGGGAGGGGCGTGATGCGGTTTTCTGGATGGCGGGTGCTCAAAGAGGGGCTGACCGGTAACAAGGGTTGGGGCCCGCATTGGCGTGACCCGGAACCCAAACGCGAATATGATGTGGTGATCATTGGCGGTGGCGGTCATGGGTTGGCCACGGCCTATTATCTGGCGGCAGAACATGGCATCACCAATATCGCCGTGTTGGAAAAAGGCTATCTGGGCGGCGGCAATGTTGGCCGCAACACTACCATCGTGCGGGCGAACTACTATCTGCCAGGCAACTCTGAGTTCTATTCTCATTCTCTGCGATTGTGGGAAAGCTTGGAACAGGAGCTGAACTACAATGCGATGATGTCGCAGCGGGGGATCCTCAATCTCTATCACAATGACGGGCAACGGGATGCGGCTGTGCGGCGTGGTAATTCCATCATCAATCAAGGGGATGATGCGGAGTTGCTGGACCGTGACGGGGTGCGTAAATTGGCGCCCTATCTGAATTTTGACAACAACCGCTTTCCGATCATGGGCGCGCTGATGCAGCGCCGCGCTGGCACTGCACGCCACGATGCGGTGGCCTGGGGCTTTGCCCGCGGGGCGGATATGCGTGGGGTCGATCTGATCCAGAAATGCGAAGTCACCGGCATTGATGTCGAGGGTGGCAAGGTTACTGGCGTGCAAACTGCACGTGGGCCGATCCGCGCCAAAAAGGTGGCGCTGGCGGCGGCTGGGCGCAGCTCGCAGGTGGCAGCGATGGCGGGACTGACCCTGCCGATTGAGAGCCATGTCTTGCAGGCCTTTGTCACGGAAGGGGTGAAGCCGCTGATTGATCAGGTGATCACCTTTGCCGAGGGGCATCTTTATATCAGCCAGTCCGACAAGGGCGGGCTGGTTTTTGGCAGCTATCTGGATTTCTACGCATCTTACGCAGCGCGCGGCAACCTGCCGATGGTGGAACACACGATGGAGACCTGCGTGGCGATGGTGCCTGCGGTCAGCAAGGCGCGCCTTTTGCGCAGCTGGGGCGGGATCATGGACATGACGCCAGATGGCTCGCCCATTATTGATCACTCGCCCATTGATGGCCTCTATCTCAATTGCGGCTGGTGCTACGGCGGCTTCAAGGCGACCCCCGGATCGGGCAATGCCTATGCGCATCTGATTGCTACGGATCGCCCGCATGGGGCTGCGCGTAAATTCAAACTGGACCGGTTCCGGTCTGGTCATGGCCTGATGGACGAGGAGGGCACCGGTGCGCAACATAATCTGCACTAGGCCTTGGGGGTTGATCAGTGAGACCTCTGGCGGAGGTATTTGGGGCAAGATGAAACGGGAGCGTTGGTCATGAGGATCACCTGTCCGCATTGTGGTGAGCGGGATCGCCGCGAATTCTATTACAAGGGTGCAGCCCTTGATCGTCCCGCCGAAGATGCAGAGCCTGAGGCATGGCATGCCTATGTCAATCTGCGGGAAAATCCGGCAGGGCCACTGGCTGAGCTTTGGTACCACGAGATGGGTTGCGGTAGCTGGCTTACTGTTATGCGTAACACGGCGACGCATGAAATCCTGGATGTGCGGCTAGCGTCAGACGCTGAGCCGGGTGCAGCTTCGGGAGGCAAGCCATGAGGATTGCAGGCAAGGGGCTTTCGACGCAGCCAAAATCGGTCAGCTTCACGTTCAACGGGCGCCATCTGATGGGGCAGGAGGGCGATACATTGGCCTCGGCGCTGCTGGCCAATGATATTCATCTGGTGGGGCGCTCGTTCAAATATCACCGTCCGCGCGGCATTCTGACCGCAGGCAGCGAAGAGCCGAATGCGCTGGTCACCGTCGGGCATGGCACCTGCCAGGACCCCAATCAGCGTGCCACCACGCAGGAGCTGTTTGATGGGCTGGAGGCGCGCAGTCAAAATTGCTGGCCGTCGGTGGAACATGATATTTTGGCGCTGAACAATCTGGCCGCGCCGTTTTTTAGTGCCGGTTTTTATTACAAGACTTTCATGTGGCCAGCCGCCTTCTGGGAAAAACTCTATGAGCCGATGATCCGTCGCGCTGCCGGTCTGGGGGCGCTGTCTGGAGAAGCGGATACCGACAGCTACGAGAAGGCCTATGCCTTTTGCGATCTTCTGGTCATTGGCGCAGGTCCTGCCGGGCTGATGGCGGCTTTGACCGCTGGGCGGGCAGGGGCGGACGTTCTTCTGTTGGAAGAAGACAGCCGCATGGGCGGGCGTCTTTTGGTGGAGCAGGAAGAGATCGACGGCCTGGCGGCTGTCGATTGGGTTGAGATTGTGCTGGCTGAGCTGAGGTCGATGGACAACGTGCGCTTGATGACCCGAACCTCTGTCACCGGGGCCTATGATGAGGGCACCTATGGCGCGCTGGAGCGGGTGAGCCATCATCTGCCGCGCAGTCATTCCCTGAAAGGCAGTCATCGTCCGCGCGAATGTTTCTGGCGCATTGCTGCCAAGCGGGCGGTCTTGGCCGCCGGTGCGATCGAGCGGCCTGTGGCTTTTCGCAACAATGACCGTCCCGGCGTGATGATGGCGGGAGCTGTGCGAGCCTATCTCAATCGTTGGGGCGTGGCCCCGGGAGAGCGCCTGACGGTTTTTGCCAACAATGACGATGCCCATCGCACGGCGCGTGATCTGGCGCAGGCCGGGGTGCATTTGGCAGCCGTGATCGACAGTCGCCATGACGCGCCGGACAGTGATCTGTTCCCGGTGATCAAAGGGGCACAGGTGTGTAATTCGTCAGGCGGACGACAGCTCGAAAGCATTACTGTGCGCTCGGTGCGTGGGGAAGAAAAGATCCAGACCGACTGTCTGGCGATGTCGGGGGGGTGGAACCCTTCGGTGCATTTGACCTGCCATTTGAATGCACGTCCAACCTGGCAGCGGGATCTGTTGGCATTTGTACCGACGCCGGGCGCGGTGCCGGGTTTGCGTACGGCTGGGGCCTGCAACGGTGCCTTTTCTACCCATGGTGCCCTCAGCGAAGGTGAGGCGGCGGCTGCGGCGGCACTGGAAGACCTGGGGCTTGCGCGCGTGGCTGCAGCCTTGCCGCAAGCGGATGATGCGCCCTATCGCATTGCGCCGCTTTGGGCGGTGCCGGGCAAGGGGCGCGCCTGGCTGGACTTTCAGAACGATGTCACTGTTAAGGATGTGGCCCAGGCGGCAGATGAGAATTTCCGCTCGGTCGAACATATGAAGCGCTACACGACGCAGGGAATGGCCACGGATCAAGGCAAGAATTCCAATGTGGCAGCTTTGGCAGTGCTGGCGGATGTGACCGGACGGTCCATCCCGGAAACCGGCAGCACCACCTTTCGCCCGCCCTTTGTGCCTGTGGCCATTGGCGCCATGGGGGCCGGGGCGGCGGACCAGGGGTTCAAACCGCAGCGGTTTCTCACATCGCATGCCGTTGCTGAGGAACGCGGCGCCAGCCAGCTGGAAGTGGGGCTGTGGTACCGCGCGGCCTATTTCCCCAAACCAGGCGAGACCAGCTGGCGGCAGTCCTGTGATCGCGAGATCATGTATGTGCGCAATGCCGTTGGTATTTGCGATGTGTCGACCCTGGGCAAGATCGACATTCAGGGCGCAGACGCGGTCCGGCTGCTGGATTTTGTCTATACCAATACCTTTAGCACGCTGAAGCAGGGGCGGGTGCGCTATGGTCTGATGCTGCGCGAAGACGGCTTTGTCATGGATGACGGCACCACCGCGCGATTGGGTGAAAACCACTATGTGATGACCACTACGACGGCCGCCGCCGGAGAGGTCATGGCGCATCTGGAATTTGTGGCACAGGTGCTTCACCCCGAATGGGATGTGCGCTTTGCCTCGGTCACAGAGCATTGGGCGCAGTTTGCGATCGCAGGCCCCAAGGCACGGGCATTGCTAAACGGCCTGCTGGACCAGCCGATCGATGGCGACAGCTGGCCATTTATGGCCTGCGGTGAAGTCTCTGTCATGGGCATCAAGGGGCGGTTATTCCGGATCTCATTCTCTGGGGAGGAGGCCTATGAGCTGGCGCTGCCTGCCTCCTATGGTGACAGTCTGTTCCGCATCCTGCTGGAACGGGCTGAAGCGCTGGGCGGTGGCGCCTATGGAATGGAGGCGCTGAATGTGCTGCGGATCGAGAAGGGGTTCATCACCCACGCCGAGATCAACGGGACGGTGACGGCTTTTGATCTGGGCATGCAGGGGATGATGTCGAAGAAAAAAGACTTCATCGGCAAGGCGATGGCGGCCCGACCCGGCCTGATCGATGCGGATCGCATGCAGATGGTGGGGTTGAAGCCCGTTGGGGCGGTCAAAGAGTTGAGCGCAGGCGCGCATCTGTTCAACCCCGAAGACCCGGTGGAGCGGATCCAGGATCAGGGGTATGTCACCTCGGTCGGCTTTTCGCCCCTGCTTGGCCACATGATCGGGCTAGCTTTTCTGAAGGGCGGCGCGGGTCGCATCGGTGATGAGATCCGACTGGTTGACCATATGCGCGGCATAGATACGCTTTGTCAGGTGATGGAGCCGGTGTTTTACGATGTTGAAGGAGGTAAGGCCCGTGGCTGAACTGCTCGCAAAAACCGCCTGCGAGGGCCTGCTGCCGTTGCAAATTGCCGGGCTTACTCTGCATGAAGCAAAACCGGTGACGATGACCACGATTGCCGCCTACACAGGCCAAGCGGCAGCGCTGGACAAGGCGCTGAAAGCTGCCCATGGGCTGGGCTTGCCCACAGTAAACGGATCCAGCGCAGCTTCAGATGCGCGTGCTATCTGGTTTGGCCGGGACATGGCGCTGTTGCTGGGGCCAGAACCGGATGCGGGCCTTGCGCAATATGCGGCCCTGACGGACCAAAGTCAGGGCTGGGCCATGATGGAGCTGGTAGGCGACGGGGCCACAGATGTGCTGGCGCGGCTCTGCCCGGTCGATCTGCGGCTGTCGCAGTTTGCCGTGGGGGCCACGGTGCGCACAGAGGCCAGGCACATGATGGCCTCGGTGACACGCGTTGGCGAAGATGCCTTTATGATCACGGTGTTCCGGTCAATGGCGCGCACATTGCTACATGATCTGAAAACAGCGATGGAAGCCTGGGCGGCGCGCGGGTAATCTCTCTCAATCATCAACTGATTCCGGGAGCGATCCATGATCCGCATCACCCTCGCGGCCATTCTTTTGGCTACGCCTGTCTATGCAGCTGAAAAGAAAGAGGAAAGCTGCAAGTACCAGGGCCAGGTCATGGCCGCCGTTCAGGCCGCGCGTCTGGATCGCGTGAAACATGCTCAGGCAGAGCAGGTTATTCTCGACAGTAACCCCGCATGGCCCGCGCAGTATTCCAAGGCGATTCCGCAGCTTGTGTCGCATATCTATGCGATGAAGCGTCGTGACCTGAAAGTGACCGAATTTGGCCCCCTTCTCGAACAGCAATGTCTTGAGAACTGGGACCAGATCCAGGCGATGCAGCAACAGCTGAAATCCAACTGATATGTCTTTGACACCCGGCTTCATGGATGAATTGCGCAGCCGCATCAGCATCTCAGATGTTGTGGGGCGCAAAGTCATGTGGGATCAGCGAAAATCCAATATGGGCAAGGGTGATCTTTGGGCGCCCTGTCCCTTTCACCATGAAAAAAGCGCGTCTTTTCATGTGGATGACCGCAAGGGCTATTATTACTGTTTTGGCTGTCAGGCCAAAGGGGATGCGCTGAAATTCGTCCAGGAAACCGAGAATGTCGGCTTCATGGAGGCGGTGGAAATCTTGGCGCGCGAAGCCGGAATGGAGATGCCTGCGCGGGATCCCAAGGCACAGCAGAAACAGGACCGACGCACCCTGTTGATCGAGGTGATGGAACAGGCGGTGCAGTTTTTCCGTCTGCAGCTGAAAACGAACAACGCCGCAATGGCGCGCAGTTATCTGCAGCGACGCGGCCTGACGCCTCCGGCGCTGGATCGCTGGGAGATCGGCTTTGCCCCGGATGGCTGGCAGAACCTTTGGGATCATCTGCGCGGCAAGAATGTGCCCGAAGACCTGATCATGGCGGCAGGGCTTGCCAAGCCGTCAACCAAGGGCGGAAGATCCTATGATACCTTTCGCAACCGGATCATGTTCCCGATCCGGGATGCACGTGGGCGTGCCATTGCTTTTGGTGGTCGCGCAATGGATCCAAATGACAACGCCAAATACCTGAACTCGCCCGAGACCGAACTGTTCGACAAGGGGCGCAGTCTGTACAATCACGCCCCTGCACGTGCGGCGGCCGGGCGGGGCACGCCGCTGATCGTGGCCGAAGGCTACATGGATGTGATCGCGCTGTCCGAAGGCGGGTTTCAGTCCTCAGTCGCCCCTCTGGGAACGGCAGTGACGGAAAACCAGCTGCAGATGATGTGGCGCATGGCGGATGAGCCGATCATTGCACTGGATGGCGACACGGCCGGGCTGCGTGCAGCCATGCGTGTGATCGATCTGGCCCTACCACTATTGCAGGCCGGAAAATCCCTGCGCTTTGCGGTGATGCCGGATGGCCAGGATCCGGATGACCTGATCAAATCCAAGGGCCCCGAAGCGGTGAAGGCGGTGCTGGACCAGGCGATGCCCATGGTCAAATTGCTGTGGCAGCGCGAAACCGAAGGCAAGGTCTTTGACAGTCCCGAACGCAAGGCTGCTTTGGATAAAGCGCTGCGCGAAAAGATCAAACTGATCCGTGACCCCTCTATTCGCAAACACTACGGCGAAGACATCAAGGATCTGCGTTGGGACTTGTTTCGAGGCAATCGTCCCGAAGGCGCTGGCGGTGACTTCATGCAGGGGGGCGTGCAGGGCGGCAGGTCCGGCGATGGCTGGAAGCCAGGTCGCAAGGGCGGGTTTGGCGATGGCGCGCGCAAGCCCTGGAAAGGGCAGGGGGTAACACCTGCACCGCTTGCCAGTACCCGTAGCTCATTGGTGGCGGCGGCTGATGATGCGGCGCTGGCGCGGGTCCGCGAAGCTGTGGTGCTGGCGGTGGCGATCACCACACCAGATGTCATCGGTGAGTTCGAAAGCAATCTGGAACGGATGCACTGTGCCGATCCGGACCTTGGCGCGCTGCGTGATCAGGTGCTGCGCTATGGTATCGATGCATCAGTTGATGCTCCAATGGGCCTCAAGGATCGCATTCTCGACAACCTCGGGCCACTGGCTCTTGAAAACCTGATGACCCTTCGCCATGTGGCAATCATTCCGTGCCTGCGTAAACCCGGCGATACCGAAGCGGCCCGACTGACTCTGGCCGAAGAATTTGCCAAGCTGGAAGCAATGCGGGGGTTGGATGCAGAACTGGCCGAGGCCGCAGAGGATCTGACAGGGCTTGCTGATGAGGCATTGACCTGGCGTTTGAAGCAGGCTGCAGAAGCCCGCAATCGCGCTGTGCGCAGCGAGAATGAGGACAAGGCCACATATGATGTGGGCGAGAATGGAGCACGTCTTGATCGCGAAGAACGTGATGCCTTTGGCGCCCTTTTGGACAGAATTGGCTTTTCTCAAAAGTGATTCGTGAGGCCCACGAGTCGTTTTGCTAAGGAAGAGCTAAAGAAAATTCGCTAAACCGGGTGACGAATCACCAGATCGCGCTAATGATTCGCGCATCCGAATCGCCCAGCCTCTTAGGGGAGCAATGAATGGCCGCCAAAGATAACGACGACCGTAAGCCTGACGATCAGGACGCTGAAATCTCGCTGGACATGAGCCAGACCGCGGTCAAGAAGATGATCGCCGAAGCCCGTGAGAAGGGCTACATCACTTATGATCAGCTCAATCAGGTGCTGCCACCCGAACAGGTGAGCTCTGAGCAGATCGAAGACGTGATGTCGATGCTGTCAGAGATGGGCATCAATATTATCGAAGACGAGGAAGTCGAAGAGGAAGAGCAAAAGGGCTCGACCGAACTGGTTTCCGCCGATAGCCCGCGTGAAGTCGCTGTTGCCGGTGCCGCTGCTGAAAAACTGGATCGCACTGACGACCCGGTGCGGATGTATCTGCGCGAGATGGGCTCGGTTGAACTGCTCAGCCGTGAGGGCGAAATCGCCATCGCCAAGCGCATCGAGGCCGGGCGCAACACCATGATCGCCGGGCTTTGTGAAAGCCCGTTGACCTTTCAGGCGATCACCATCTGGCATGACGAACTTCTGTCCGAAGATATTCTGTTGCGCGACGTGATCGATCTGGAGGCCACTTTTGGCAACCAGATGGACGAAGACGGCGAATCCGATGAGCCGGTCGTGCCTGTCGCACCTGGCGCCGCCCCTGCGGCGCAACCCGCCAAGGAAGAAACCCAAGAGCTCGACGCGGATGGCAACCCGATTGCCTCGGATGACGATGATGACGAGGACGAGCAGGCGAATATGTCGCTCGCCGCGATGGAAGCGGCCCTGAAAGACCGTGTTCTGACGACGTTGGAGCGGATCTCAACCGATTTTGCCCAGCTGTCGGAGATGCAGGATAGCCGGATTTCGGCGACCCTCAATGAAGACGGATCGTTCAGTTCGCAGGACGAAAAAACCTATCAGGCGCTACGGTCCGAGATCGTCGAGCTGGTTAATGGGCTGCATCTGCATAACAACCGTATCGACGCCCTGATCGACCAGCTCTATGGCATCAACCGCCGGGTCATGCAGATTGACAGCTCGATGGTGAAGCTGGCGGATCAGGCCCGTATCAACCGTCGCGAATTCGTCGAAGCCTACCGGGGCCGCGAGCTTGACCCTAACTGGCTGTCGGACATGGGTGAAAAGCCCGGCCGTGGCTGGCAGATGTTCATCGAACGCTCCACCGAGAAAGTCGAAGAGCTGCGCGCAGACATGGCGCAGGTTGGTCAGTATGTTGGTCTTGATATCTCTGAATTCCGCCGCATCGTGCAGCAGGTTCAAAAAGGCGAAAAAGAGGCCCGTCAGGCGAAAAAGGAAATGGTCGAGGCCAACCTGCGTCTGGTGATCTCGATCGCCAAGAAATACACCAACCGTGGCCTGCAGTTCCTGGACCTCATCCAGGAAGGCAACATCGGCCTGATGAAGGCGGTAGACAAGTTCGAATACCGCCGGGGTTACAAGTTCAGCACTTACGCGACCTGGTGGATCCGTCAGGCCATCACGCGCTCGATCGCAGACCAGGCCCGCACCATCCGTATCCCGGTCCATATGATTGAGACCATCAATAAACTGGTTCGTACCGGTCGCCAGATGCTGCACGAGATTGGCCGCGAGCCAACCCCGGAAGAGCTGGCCGAAAAGCTGCAGATGCCGCTGGAGAAGGTCCGCAAGGTGATGAAGATCGCCAAGGAGCCTATCAGCCTTGAGACGCCGATTGGCGACGAAGAAGACAGCCAGTTGGGCGATTTCATCGAGGACAAGAATGCCGTGCTGCCGCTGGACAGCGCCATTCAGGAAAACCTCAAGGAAACCACCACGCGGGTATTGGCCTCCCTGACGCCACGCGAGGAACGGGTTCTGCGGATGCGTTTTGGCATCGGCATGAACACCGACCACACGCTGGAAGAGGTCGGCCAGCAGTTCTCGGTTACGCGGGAACGGATCCGCCAGATCGAAGCCAAAGCGCTGCGGAAGCTGAAGCACCCCAGCCGAAGCCGCAAGCTGCGCAGCTTCCTGGATCAATAAAGACATGGGCGTCTCCTCGGAGGCGCCCTTTTCACTGCTGCTATTCAATCGGGGCCGTCCTGATGCGATTTTTTTCACAGTTCCTTTTTTCTGCTGTCGTGAGCCTGACATTTGTTAGCAATCCGGTTGCTGCCTGCCCGGTTGGGGCAGAAACCCTGGTTTCCTGTACTTTGAAAAAGGGGCGCAAAGCCCTGCAAACCTGCCTACAGGGACATGAGGTCTCGTATGCCTTTGGTGCAAAGGGGGCGACCCCGGATTTGCAGCTGTCTCGGCATGTGAGCGAAGTCGATCTGCAGCCCTGGCCTGGGATCGGTCGCTCCATCTGGGAAGAGTTCACAGTTGAAAACCAAGGTGTGCTTTACCTTGTCCACTATGGGTTTGAGCGCAGGGGCGAAGAGGTCCAGTCTCCTCTCTATGGTGGTGTGACGGTTGTGCAGAATGGCAAGACACTGGCGCAATTGGATTGCGATGTCGGGTCCGTGACAAGCGCAGGCTACCCGCTGCCGCTTTTTGCGGCCAAGGAGGCCGTTGGTCAGACCTATGCTCATGAGAGCCAAAGCTGGCATTGATTTGAAAATACGGGGGGCTCCTTGGGGACCTGTAAGCAACCGGATTGTGATCTCATCGTCTTTGATGGCGAATGCGTGCTGTGCTCGCATTTCTTCCGGTTCATGCTGCGCCATGACCGCGCGCAGCGGTTTTCTTTTGCCACGGCACAGTCTGCGCTTGGCCAGCAGCTCTATCGTGAACGGGGGCTGCCGACAGACGATTTTGAAACCAATCTGGTAATTGTTGACGGTCAGACCTATCAGCGGTTGGATGCGTTTGCCGCCGCGATGCGGGCGCTGCCTGGGCTTTGGTGGATCCTGGGGCTGTGTCGGTTTCTGCCGGTCTGGCTGAAGGATCCGATGTATCATGCGGTGGCACGCAACCGCTATCTGCTCTTTGGGCGGACGGAAACTTGTCTGGTGCCGGATGACGATCTGCGCGCGCGTTTTTTGGATTGGAAACCAGCACCATGAGCGACGCATTTGGTGAGATCATTGCAGCCAAGGGCTTGCAGGTTCCGGTGCAGATTGCGCGGTTTCATCATAACACGGCTGGCAAGTACAGTGGGCGAGCGCAGGTGCAAACCGGGTCCTGGCTGGCGCGCTGCGTTACCCGTCTTGCGGGGTTTCCAGCCGCAGGACAGAATGTTCCCTTTGAGATCGAGGTCGCGCCACATGCCAAAGGCCAGATCTGGCGGCGACAGTTTGCATCTGCGGTTACCACATCCGTGCTGAGTTATGACCGCAGACGTGGCTGCGCCGTCGAGCGCTTTGGCCCCTTTGCCATTGATCTGACCCTTGAGGTTAAGGTTGACGATCTGTTGGTCCGGGTGATTGGCGCGCGGATCTTTGGCCTGCCTTTGCCTGGATGGATGAACCCCAGATCGGCTGCGCGTGAATTTGCTACTGCTCAAGGTCAGTTTGGCTTTGATATTTCTGCCAGCCTGCCGCTTGTAGGGCTGCTGATCCGATATCAGGGTGCATTTTTCATAGATACTTGAGGGGGTTCGCTTGATCCGTAGAGGATTGAATTAAGGATTAACCAATTGTTAATCGAATGCCTTGTTTGCAACCTCTATTGGCCTCTAAACTTGGGTGAATAGGTCGTGATGATCGAAGCTCTGTGCTGTCGTAAGGGGAAAAAATGTCTGCCAATCAAAACCTGAATGCTGCGCTTGGTGCTTTGGAAAGCAAACTTGAGACGCTGAAAACCCTGACGGATGCCAATCAATTCATGGTCGAAGCCCTGAAGGAGCAGGGGGAGGCATTGCAGGCCATGGCGGCAGGGCCCGCTCGGAAAATGCTGCGCGATCAAGCCCGAGCAAAGTTCAGCCCGGATGGTGGCAGTACCCCGAACCCGGCGGTCTTGGCGATCCTGGAAAAATCTCTCGGGTCTGGTCAGTCGGCACAGATCATTGCCTTCCCGGCTGCCGGAGGGGCGTAATCCCGGCTTGCAGGTCTAGCCCCTGGATTTGACCCAAGGAGTTGAACTGCAAACTTGGCGGGGCGTCTTGGCAATTTGGCTAGGCTCTCAGTTGATAAAGGTTGTCCGCGCTCTCTGTGAGATACACAAACGATGCCCTGAAGGCGACCTATCCGCAGGCGGGTATAGTTTTTGCGGTTGCGTCCCACCAGCCCTTGGAACCCTTTGACGGCTTGCATATATTTGCGTCAGATAGGGGACATATACACCATGAAACGACATCTGATCATGCTTTGTCTGGCAGCAGGTAGTTTGCAACCGGTTTCTGCTCAGGCTTTCACCGCCAAACCTGGAGTCCGAGTCAATCCGGTAGATTCCCAGGTTTTCGAAGTTATTCCGACATCGGGTGGAGATCTGCGGGATTTCTGGTGCGGCGCGGCAGAATACGCCCGTCGGGTCAAAGGTGCCGGCTGGACGGATCAGGTTTATGTCGTTCGCGGACGCGGTGCCAGTGTGACCACGGGGCGTCGGACTGCGGTTCAGTTCACCCTGTCGCCTGCTGAAGTTGCCGAGTTTCCAAGACCACAAGGGTGGTTGCGTTGGGGGATAAATCCAGGTGACAGGATGTCCGTGCAACAAGCACGCGGTTACTGTCATCAACGCGAGACCGAGCGACGCTAGCCCGGGGCTATTCGTTTTCAGATAGGGTGGCATCCGAAAAATATTCCGCGTGGCGTGTGCCGCCCGGTAGGTTGCAAGGACCTCTGGTCTGACTAAAGCCAGGCCAGAGGCTGAGGCGCAAACACGTTCTTGTCAGAAGGTCGGCTTGCACGGAACTGTGAATGGTCAGGCTCTGCTGAGATACTATTGTTGTTCGAGAACGCCCGGTTTGGGCGTCTATGCGCAATGTTAGGGGTGGTGCTATGAAGAATGTCTCACGGGTTTCATTGGTTTTTTCTGTTTTTGTTACAGCGGCTTTTTCTGTTCTGACACTTGGCTTTCCCGGCAGTGCCAGTGCGTTTACGTCTCGTGAGGGGACGCGTGTCAATCCGGTCAAGGATGGTGTTTACGAAGTTGTTCCTCGGTCTGGCGGGCATGGTCGGAGTTACTGGTGCGCAGCCGGAGACTATGCGCACCGTGCCCTCAAAGCACCCTGGGATGCGCGCATCTTTGTCTACAGAGGGCTCGGGGCAAGTGAGACCAGCAACCGCCGGTCCGCTGTGCAGTTCACACTGCAGGCTGGCTTGGCGGGTGGTGGGTCGGACAGCGGGCAGACTGGCAGCGTAAACAGCTTGGCGCGGGGCGATAGTCGGCTTGTGCGGGATGCCTATGCCTATTGCAATCAATTACCGGCGGGGTTTTGACCCTTTCTCTCCCAGTTCAGGCATTGGTTTGAGATAGGATCACGTTTCGTGCAGTTTGTAACCAGGACTCTTGGTAGAGGAGAACAACATGACACGGCGCATTCTAAACTTTGCTCTTTGTATGGCCGTAGCGCTTTCGGTTCCGGTCACGGCCGAGGCCTGGAGAGCCTGGAACCGGCACGAGGTTCTACCGGTTTCGCAGGGTGTTTGGGAGGTTGTGAACGAAGTGGGGTCGGGGGCGCAGGACTACTGGTGTGCCATCGGTGATTTTGCCATTCGACAGCTGCGGACCCAGGCGACGCAACGGATCTATATCTGGCGAGGTGTTGGACCGGCTGTGAACCGCCCGGGAAATAAATCTGTGCATTTTTCTCTGACCCCACCGCCAGGGGTGGATACCAAACCGACGGTCTCTTTGAACGTCAAGCATGTGGGCGACAATCGTAATGCTATGCTGGCCCGCAATCATTGCACCGATCGGCTTGGGGATCGGTTTTTCCCGTTCAACTAAACTGCAACTCTGGGTATCACAGCCCGGCTTTGACCTTGCAGCTGCTGCAGAGCTCCGGCAAGGCTGGAGGATGCAGAATGATTTTTTGATTTCGACCCAGGGTCAGGGTCTCTATGAGTTTACAGATGACTTGCGTCGCTGGCTTGCCTCAGGTGGTTGCAAGCAGGGGAGTGGGCTCAAGGCTGGGTCTGGGGCTAAATATGGCGTTCTCACCCTGTTTGTCCGCCACACCTCCTGTTCGCTCCTGATCCAGGAAAACGCCGATCCTGATGTGCAGAGAGATCTGCGCGCCTTCTTCAGGCGCTTGGTCCCCCCGAGCAATGATCCGAGCATGTCCTATCTTCGCCACACCTATGAAGGGGTGGATGATATGCCTGCGCATATCAAGGCGGCCATGATGCCTGTAAGCCTGACCATTCCAGTGCGTGATGGGGTATTGGCCCTTGGGACCTGGCAAGGCGTTTACTTGTTTGAACACCGGGATGCTCCGCACCAACGGCAGGTCGTAGCGCACCTTAGCCTCTGACAGGAAGCAAGGGGGAAAGATCGCTTTATCTTGCGGTTTCATTTCCCCTCTACCCAATTCCTAGCGGCTGCCCTATAGTTGTGGATAACTGTGCGCAACTACGCACAAATGACAGGTGTTGGGAAAAGGGGAACGGCTGATGCGCTGTCCGTTTTGTGGAAATATCGACACTCAGGTGAAGGATTCACGGCCTGCAGAGGATCACGTGTCGATCCGCCGCCGCCGCTTTTGTCCTGCCTGTGGCGGGCGTTTCACCACATATGAACGGGTGCAGTTGCGCGATCTGGTTGTCGTCAAGACCAATGGTAAACGCGAAGATTTCGATCGTGACAAGCTGGAACGTTCTATCCGGATTTCGATGCAGAAACGTCCGATTGATCCCGAGCGGATTGATCAGATGATCTCGGGCATTGTGCGGCGCCTTGAAAGCATGGGGGAGACGGACATTTCTTCCAAGAAGATCGGCGAGATCGTGATGGAGGCGCTGGCGCGGATCGACACGGTTGCCTATGTGCGCTTTGCAAGTGTTTACAAAAATTTTCAAGCGGCTGATGATTTCGAAGATTTTGTCCACGAACTTCGCCCGATGACACCTGGAGAAGACTGACCAGCTCTTGCCGTGCCGCATTGGCGCTGCGATAGGTCAGAGTAAGAGCAACCAGCAGGCCTATGCCGGGATTTTGACGAAGACCGGAACAGGACGCTGCTGAAAGTGAATTGGCAGATCAGACGTGACGGATACGGATACCAGGTACATGGCCTTGGCGCTTTCGCTTGGCCGACGCGGGCAGGGAAATTGTTGGCCCAACCCGGCGGTTGGCTGTGTGCTGGTACGAGATGGACGGATTGTCGGGCGCGGTTGGACCAAACCCGGCGGTCGGCCCCATGCAGAAACCGAAGCTCTGGATCAGGCGGGTGTGTTGGCGCGTGGGGCAACCGCCTATGTGACGTTGGAGCCCTGTTCGCATCAAGGCGCGACCCCTCCTTGTGCTCAGGCGCTGATCGACGCGGGTGTGGCGCATGTGGTGGCTGCCATCGGTGACAGTGATCCACGGGTGTCGGGGCAGGGGTTCGAGATGTTGCGCCGCGCCGGGATCACCGTGAAAACCGGGGTCCTCGCGGAGGAGGCTGCTTGCGATCATGCCGGGTTCTTTTACAAAACCGAACAGGGCCGCCCCTTTGTGACACTCAAAATGGCCAGTAGTTTTGATGGGCGTATCGCCACGGGCGCGGGCCAAAGCAAATGGATCACTGGCGTTGAGGCACGGCGTGCTGTGCATGCCATGCGGGCACGCCATGATGCGGTCATGGTGGGGGCCGGGACGGCACGGGCAGATGATCCGACGCTGACGGTGCGTGATCTTGGCGTTGTGCATCAGCCGGTGCGGGTGGTGACTTCACGCCACCTGGATCTGCCGCTGATCAGTCAGCTGGCGACCTCTGCAAAACATGTACCGCTGTGGCTGTGCCATGGGCAGGGAGCCGATGCAGAGCGCAAGCAGGCCTGGGAAGGTTTGGGCGCGCGATTGCTTCCCTGCGCCAGCAGAGGCGTGCAGCTGGACGCACATGATATCCTGCAGCAACTGGGCAAGGCTGGTCTGACGCGTGTTTTCTGCGAGGGGGGCAGCGCGCTTGCAGCGTCACTTCTGGCCTTTGATCTGGTGGATGAATTGATCGGTTTTACCGCCGGTCTTGGTATCGGCGCTGAAGGCCTGCCATCCATCGGCGCACTAGGTCTTGAACGTCTTGAAGCCGCGCCGCGGTTTGATCTGATCGAGACTGCGGCGGTGGGGGGCGATGTGATGCATCGTTGGCGGCGGTCCAGCTGAGCATTAATAGCCGCCATCGCTGCTGTTTGTTTGTATTCTTGATCCAGGTCCCGATCTCTGGCTTTCTCTCTATCTTTGGGTCGGTCAGCGCCAGAGATGCGTATAGGTCGCAAAAAGCCCTTGGAGCTTGGATAGGGTCCGGTTGCCAAATCCTGCCTTGGGTATGTTCCCGGTGACCAGCCGTTCCACCACCACTTCGGGCGGGCAGGGCTGTCTGGTCACCGGGTCATAATACCGGGGATAATCAATCAGTACCGCATGGGCGAGCCCAAGCAAATCCGGGCGGGCGCTGCGCCAGCTTGGTGCGGTGCAGCGATCCTGCGTCAATCCCCAGCCAGCATAGAAGGGCAGGCCAAAGGTGGTGACCTTGGCACCGCGTATCAGCGCCTCGAACCCTAAAAGTGAGGTCATGGTCCAGACCTCCTGTGCTTCATCCAGAAGGGCGATTGGATCGCTGTGATGGGCCACCAGATCCGTCAGATTGGCCAGTTCCGATTCCGGGATCAGCCCGGGTCGCAGGCCGGCTTCTACGTCAGGGTGTGGCTTGTAGATAATGACCGCGTCTGGGTTGGCTTCGCGGGTGGCGCGCAGCAGGTCCAGATTGGTCTTGATGGGGCCTGCGCCCAGCAGGATCGAGACATCGTCCTCCACCTGACCGGGGACCAGAATGCGGCGTCCGGTCGGCAGTTCGTGGGTCTCACCGCCGAGGTTGTATTTCGACAGGCTATTGCGGATAAGTTCGTGTAGCAGGGCCTCGGTGCGGCGGGCCTTTTCCGGCTCCAGATCGACACTTGCGGCAATGAGATTATCCAGATCCGAAGGCTGGCTGGGGTCGTAGTAAATACCCTGACGGTCCAGCACCAGCGACATCGGGGCGACCAGTTTGGCCCCAAGCCCGCGGGAGCGCAGAAAACCGTCTTCGAGTTTGGCGGCCCCGGCGTGATTTTTGGTGGCTTTACCTGCCCAGACCATACGGTTGCGCCCACTGATATGGGCTTTCTGCGGGTCTTCAATGAACCGCACTTTCTTGTACTGACCAAAGAAATCCTGCAGCGGTTTACGCTTCCACAAACGCATACCCGAAGCCGTCCAGCCGTTTCGGTCCTGGCGCCAAGCGCGGGTCTGGGCCTCCAGCGTGTCAATCACCCGCTCCAGCTCGCAAATCTGGTCGGTGAAAGGATCATACCAGGTTGGATAAAGGATCATTGCGGCGGAAAACAGCTGTGCCCGCGTCAGCCTGCGCTGGCGGCGGGCCACCGGGTCTTCGTCCTGCGTCAGGCCCCATCCGGCATAGAAAGGCTGGCCAAAGACGCGGGGCTTGTGGCCCGACAGGATGGCCTCAAAGCCAAGATGCGACGAGACTGTATAGACGGCCGTTGCCCCCTCGAGCAGCGCCCAGGGTGAGACCGGATCGCTGAACAGTTCGATGCGCCCCCGCCTGCCTTGGGCGTCCTGCGCGTCCTGGGTTTTGTAGTGACCGGGGCGATGACCGTCCTGGGTTTCCGGGTGGGTCTTGATCAGGATCCGCGCGCCGGGGTTTTCTTCCTGGGCAAAGACGAGCATCTCGCAGAACCGGGCACGATCCGCCTTGGATGCCGCCACAGAGGCATCACCACGCAGCTGATCCACCACCAAGACATAGCCGGGGGCGGGTACTGGCGCTTCAGGGGAGAAGGCATTGTATTTGCTCAGGTGCAGCTCTTTCAGCCGGTGAATGGCGTCGCGGGCGCGCCCGTTCATGTGGCTGTCATCCAGCGGATGGCTTGCCAGAAGGTTTTCCAGATCCGAGGGCCTGCTGGGGTCAAAATGCATGCCCCGGCGATCCAGCAACAACCCCAGGGGGGGCTCTTTGTGGACGCGGCCGGGATGGATCGAGCGCAGGAAGGCATCTTCTACATTGAGTAGTCCGACACCGCGATCCTTTGCGACCTTACGGCCGCGGTGTGCGGTGGGCGAATTGCCCCAGATGCCAACCAGATCGCCACGATCAGGCAACCCAAGGCGCAATTTGTAGCCCGTACAGCCCAGGATGCGACGCAAACGGCGTTGGGTCAGAAAACCGCCGTTATAAACAAAAAGCCGGGAGCCATTGCCCCCGGCCTGTGTCTGTTCAGCCAGCGGATTCATCCGATCAGCTGCCGCCAAAGAGGGTCTCGACATTGGCAAGCGGCGTCAGCGGGCTGGCCAGAAGTGAAATCGTCTTGGTCCACTGCGCATAGGGCGCTTCGGTGACATAGAGCGTGTCTTCGTCACGGATCACAAAATCGCGCGCGACGAACAGCCCGTTGGGCTGCGTCAGGTTCAGCACATAGACCATGCGCTGCGCTCCCACCAGATCATCTCGCCCCAGAACGTGATTGGCAATTTCGCCGGGCTCATTGCGGAAAACGAATACGCCAGTGGGATCAGAGGTGGTTGAGATCAAACCACCAACCTGAGCAATGGCTTCAAGGGCCGACAGATCCTGACTTTCGAAGGGAACACGGGCCTGGGCGCTGGTCGCTCCCAAAGCGGTGAAGGAGCGGCTGTCGGCCTCGACCAGAATGCGGTCCCCCCCGCGCAGGGCGATGTCGAGCTCGGGGTGTTTGAACAGATCCTGCAGCCAGATCTTGCCCTGTTCCTTGCCGCGGATCACGGTGATCTGGGTGATTTCCGGCTCGATCGAGACACCGCCAGCCCGGGCCAGCATGGTCGAAAGTGTGCGGGTCGGGCGTTCGATGGCATAGACACCCTGTCCACCCACGGCGCCGGTCAGGCTTACGGTAGATCCATCACCGGCGATGCGGCGCACCTGAACCTGCGGGTCAGGAGTCTGGTCTTCGAGTTTCTTGGTGATGATTTCGCGCAGCTGTTCGGGTGTGTTGCCAGAGGCGCGCAGCCGCCCGGCATAGGGCACAAAAATGTAGCCGGCGCTGTCGACCTGGACTTCTTCGAGGGCGGTGGCATTGGTTGCTTCACCCGCAAGCAGCCCATCGTCGACGTTTTCCCAGATCGTCAGACCCAGAACATCGCCGGGGCGAATGGTGTCGGAGGTCAGGCGACCAGCGTTTGTGAAGCTTTTCGAGAAACCTAGGGCGGGGACAACAGCCGTGGCACGGGTGACCCGGTCATTGACGGAAACGATGAAGGCATCGCCTTCCTTTTGCACGGATCCGGCAAAGATTTCACGCTTGCTCGGTCCGACTCTTGGGAGGCTGCACGAAGCCGCAAGCGACAGTGCAACGAGAATCGCCACGGGCCGCGCCCAACGAAGGGGGACGTTTTTCACTGCTCGGTCTCCTCGACCTATTATTGTTCTGCCTCAGTTTTTTGGTCAGTCTAGCCAGCAGTGCGGGAAAAATCCAGTGTTGCTGGTTGTTTCGCTCAGCGCACCACGGATAACTGTTGCCTTGGTGCCGCTGTGCCATGACGCAGGGCCTCATATGGGTCATGAGGCGACAGCATCATATCAACCACATGGCGCAGCAGTTGCTTGCGCCCGGTGCGCGAATAGAACCCTCCGGGCATCTGCGAGGTCTCCATCAGATAGCGCCGATAGTCCCGGTAGGCGCGGCTATCCGGTCTATCAGGGGCTTCAAAGAATTTGACCAGAGACTGATCCGAGGTGAATTCGGGCTTATCATAGACGGCGGTGCCAAACACTTTGAGCGGGATGCCGCGCCACAGAACCTGTTGCCCGGCGGTGGAGTTGACGGTGACCGCGCTGCGGGCATCGTTCAGAAGTTCCGCCAGCTTGCCGCCACGCACATAATGAACCCGGTCAGCGATGCCATGGCTGCGGGCAAGCCGGCGCAAAGCGCGGCGGATGGGCGCGCGCCCATCCTCAAGAGGGTGGGCCTTGATCACAAGATGATGATGACGCGGTGCACCAGCAGCAAATCCGGCGATCACCTCGGCCAGAAAATCGACCATGGTCTCGAATGGGGAATGCATCTGGAAGGCGCTGTCGTGCTCCAGCTGCAGCAGGGCGAGATGATAGGGGAAGCCACCGTTGCGAATGCGCCGGGTTGCCAGACCGCGTTCGATGGCCTGCGCAGGCATCAGGAGCAGGCGTTTGAGGTAGAGCTTAAACTCCCGGGTGACGGAAATCGCGCGGTGGGGGCGGAAATTGCGGTACCCTTGGTTTTGAAACATGACGAACCAATGATAGAGCGCCCCATAGAAAACATGCTGGCGCATATCACCCCAGTGCGCCGGGGGCGGTGGGGTTTCGATATCGGATTGTTCAAGTCTTGTCCGCATGTCCTTCACCGAGGTCTGCATCAGCCGGGAGTGGCCGTTGGATCCGTCGCGCTCATAGGTGACCCAATAGGGCCGCATATAGCCTTCTTCAAAGACATGTACCCGCAGGCCAGCAGATTTGGCGGCAGCAATGGCCTTGGCATGGATCGGGCGGGTGTCGCCGTAGAGCACAATGTCGCTGATGCCTTTGTCGCGACAGGTTTGCAAAAAATACTCTGGCCATTCCGCAAGCGTGCCACGAAAGGGCAGGTAGCTTGTCTTGTTGCGCCAAAAGGCTTGATCGCCGGCGTTGAACCCGATGCGCCAGACACTGCAGTCAGCGGCGCGCAGCATTCTTCCCAGGCCGCTAAAGAACGGCCCGTGTGGTCCCTGCAAAAAGAGAAAGCTGCGTGTTGTACTGGCGTGTTCGGACATCGGGAAGCCGGGTTTGAGAGACGGTCAGTTCTGGTTTTCCGCAGGACCGGGAGGGCAAGTCTGCAGCTGAACCGCGGGGGAATTGTATAGTACCACAGCCATATCGCGCCTCCGGCTGCCGGGCAATGGCTTGGGCGATCCCAGCAAAGGAAGCCGCCGGGGGCGCTTGCGAGGGATTGGGAAGACCTGAGGAGAGCTGTGAGGACTTGTAGAGGCTTTCGGGCTCAGCTACCTCTTGGGAAAAAGACCCCAGCCGTAGCCAAGGAGAGCTGACCCATGTTCACCGGTATTGTGACTGACATTGGAACCATTGCCCAGTTGGATCAGCAAGGTGATCTGCGGGCGCGGATCAAAACGGCCTACGATACGGCGACAATTGATCTGGGGGCTTCAATCGCCTCGGATGGGGTCTGCTTGACCGTGATCGAGTTGGGCGCGGATTTCTACGATGTGCAGATTTCTGCAGAGACGGTCTCGAAAACCAATGTGGGTGCCTGGGTGGTCGGAAAACGGGTCAACCTGGAGCGCGCCTTGAAGGTGGGAGACGAGCTTGGCGGGCATATCGTTTCCGGCCATGTGGATGGCGTCGCTGAGGTGGTCGCAATGGTGGATGAGGGTGACAGCACCCGCGTGACCCTGCGCGCACCAAAGGAGCTGGCGCGGTTCATTGCACCCAAAGGGTCGGTTGCGCTCAATGGCACCTCGCTTACGGTCAATGATGTCGACGGCTGCGATTTCGGCATCAATTTCATCCCACACACCAAGGATGTGACCACCTGGGGGGACGTGCAGTTGGGCGATCAGATCAATCTGGAGATCGACACACTTGCACGTTATGTGGCGCGGCTGCATGAGGCCGACTAGGTCGCGACCTTCCCTGTGACAGAAATTCCTGTGACGGATCAAAATGCCCGGCTGCATTGCCGGACATTTTTTGTTTTGGACACCTGGTTTGCGGCAAGGGCGGGGCTCCCGCCCAGCCACTCAGCATCCAAGATGCAGAATGGCCCGTTGGGTCGGGCGCGCACCGCTTGCGCGGCGCGCGCGTCACCACATGTCGCCAACGGTATAGCCCTGCGGGAAAGGGTCGCTCGGATCCAGGGTGTAAGAGGCAAGCCCGTAGATCCAGCCCTGACCTGAAAGCGAAGGCACGATGGCGGGGTAGCCTCCCACCGTCGTTGTCTTCAGAATGCGGCCGGTGAAGGTGGTGCCCAACGGGCCTGCGTTTACATAGTCTTGGCCCAGGGCAAGTTGGCCGCGCGCATGTAGAACCGCCATTTTGGCGCAGGTGCCCGTGCCGCAGGGGGAGCGATCCAGAATGCCGCTGGCGTCCTGCGGTCGGGCGGGATCAAATGCTCCCGTGGAGATGGTGATCGCCCCACGCCCGTCGGTTTCGGGATTTTGGGCAGGGGCCCAGAGATTGGTGATGGTCGGGCCGGTGATATCGGGATTTTCCGGATGCACCACGGGCAGCTGTTCTGCCGTGGCGTGGCGGATCGCTTCGCTGACGCGGACGATCTCGGTACCGTTCTCGGCGCTGGGATCCAGGCCGATTGTTTCGCCGTTGATCAGCACAAAGAACATTCCGCCCCAGGCCACGTCAACTTTGATCGTGCCCAATCCAGCAACCTCCACAGGCGCATCAAGATGCATGGCAAAAGCTGGCACGTTTTCAAAGGTAACACGGGTTACTTTGCCATCGTGACAGTCGGCGCGCACCTTGATCAGACCCGCCGGGGCCTCCAGTGTCAGTTCGGTCACGGGTTCGACCATGCGCACAATGCCTGTTTCCAGAAGCACAGTGACCACGCAGATGGTGTTGGAGCCGGACATCGGCGGGTATTCCGTCTGCTCAAAGATGATGAAACCAGCGTCGGCATCCGGGTGGCAAGGCGGCACGATAGCATTGCCACAGAGGCCCGGATTGCCGCGTGGCTCGCGCAGCATCTGCAGGCGGATATCATCGTAATGTACTGCCATGTCCTGCATTTTTTCAAAAACAGTGGCACCCTTCAGCAAGGGCATACCACCGGTAATCACACGGCCCGGTTCCCCCTCGGCGTGGGCATCTACGGCCTGAAGTATACGGGATGCGCGCATGGCGGCCTCTCCTGCTTTGTGAATATTGTATCCAATTTAACCTTTCTGCCCGAAGCCGGACGCCGCGTCCAGCCCGCGCTGTGCCGCTTGTGGGGCTGGTCTTTGCGGCTGGGGTGGGCTATTTCGCCCTGTATAACCTGCCGGGCGATTGGGCCCTGGAGCATGCGTATCGAAAGGCTGAAACATGAGCTTTGAAACACCGGGGCCGATCGAGGCCCGTTTGCGCGCGGCGATCAGCCCGATCGAAGAGATCATCACCGAGGCCCGCGAGGGACGGATGTTCATTCTGGTCGATCACGAAGATCGCGAAAACGAAGGCGATCTGGTGATCCCGGCCCAAAGTGCGGATGCCGCTGCGATCAATTTCATGGCCACCCATGGGCGTGGGCTGATCTGCCTGACGCTGCCTGCTGAACGGATTGACGAGCTGGGCCTGCCGATGATGGCGATGCACAACTCTTCGCGTCACGAGACCGCTTTTACCGTGTCGATTGAGGCTCGCGAGGGGGTTACGACCGGGATATCGGCTGCGGACCGCGCGCTGACTGTGGCCACGGCCATTGATCCGGAAAAAACCGCTGCTGATATCGCCACGCCGGGTCATGTCTTCCCGCTGCGCGCACGGCGCGGTGGTGTCTTGATGCGGGCTGGCCATACCGAGGCAGGCTGTGATGTGGCACGGCTGGCGGGTCATTACCCGTCGTCGGTGATCTGCGAGATCATGAATGAAGACGGCACTATGGCGCGCCTTCCGGATCTGGTTGACTACGCCGAGAAACACGCACTGAAGATTGGCACGATCTCGGATCTGATTGCCTATCGGGCCCGCAACGACAATCTCGTGGTGGAAACCTCGCGCAGTACTGTCACCTCAGAGTTTGGCGGCGACTGGGACATGCGCCTGTTCACCGACCAGACATATGGTGTGGAACACGTGGTGCTGATCAAAGGCGACATTACCAGCGGCGGCCCGGTGCTGACGCGTACCCATGCGCTGCACGAAGCCTCTGACATTCTGGGGCTTGGCCCCAAACCTGTGCGTGAGCTGCCGCGCGCTATGGAGCTGATCGCCGAAGAGGGACGCGGTGTTGTCTGCCTGTTCCGCGAGCCGCGTCATGCGCTTTATGCGCCCGAAGACGAGGGCCCGCGCACCATCAAACAAACCGGATTGGGCGCTCAAATCCTGTCAAAGCTGGGGCTGGATGAGCTGGAGCTCTTGACGGATTCGCCTGCCACGACTTATCTCGGTCTGGATGCCTATGGGCTCTCGATTGTTGGCACCCGCCCCATTCTGAAGGACAAGTGATATGGCTGGACACGAACAGCACTACATCATGCCCCGTGCCGCTTTTGATAAGCCAGTGAAACTGGCCATTGTTGTGTCGCCTTATTACAAGGATATCGCGGACAACATGGTCGCTGGTGCGCAGGCAGAGATCGAGGCTGCCGGTGGCACATTTGAGGTGGTCGAAGTGCCCGGAGCGCTGGAAATCCCGACCGCTATTGCGATTGCTGACCGCAGTTCCAACTTTGATGGGTTTGTGGCGCTGGGCTGTGTCATTCGTGGCGAAACGACCCACTATGATACCGTCTGCAATGACAGCAGTCGGGCGATCCAGTTGCTGGGGCTGCAGGGGCTGTGCATTGGCAATGGTATCCTGACTGTTGAAAATCGCAAACAGGCCGAGGTCCGCGCTGATCCGGGGGATCAGAACAAGGGTGGCGGTGCTGCAGCTGCGGCCTTGCATCTTATTGCGCTGACGCGTAAGTGGGGCGCCCAGACCAAGGGAGTCGGCTTTAAGGCGCCTTCCGAAGCCATTCAGCTGGCTGGCACAGAAAACGGACCCCGCACAGCATGACCAATTCGGACAGCGCCCCCAAGGGCAATGGCAAGACCCAGATGAAATCTGCAGCCCGGCTTTATGCCGTGCAGGCGCTGTTCCAGATGGAACACAGCGATCAGACCTTTGACAAGGTGATTGCTGAATTCGAAAACCACCGTTTTGGCGCGGTTTATGAGGGCGACGAGATGGCCGAAGGTGACACCGCGCTTTTTCGCAAACTGGTGAAGGATGCGGTGAACTATCAGGGCCCGATCGACCAGATGACCGACCGCGCGCTGGTTGCCAAATGGCCGATTGCCCGAATTGATCCGACCCTGCGAGCCTTGTTCCGCGCGGCCGGCGCCGAATTTACGCAGTCGAAAACACCGCCCAAGGTGGTGATCAACGAGTTCGTCGATATTGCCCGGGCCTTCTTTCCCGAAGGCAAGGAATCGAAATTCGTCAATGGCGTATTGGATCACATGGCGCGCGAGGCAAAGCCCGAAGCGTTCTGAGACCAAAAAACGGCAATGACAGAAAACGCGCCCCCGGTTTTTCCTGGGGCGTTTTTCTTTGTCTGGGCAAAAGGTTGCCGGAATGGAGCCGGAATGGAAGTGGGCTGCGACACTGGCGCTAAGCCAAAATCCACCAATATTGACGCAGGCGCTGGACGTCCGACCTTTGAGTGCTTAGCTTATCTATGCAACGAAATGAGGTCGAGATGCCCAAACTGGTCAAACTCTATATCAAGAACGTCATCATCGGATTTGCGATTGCCGCTGGCTTTGTCGCGATGCTGCTCTGGTTCAATGTGATGAACCTCTGGGGGCTGGTTAGCCAGTCCAGCGATGGCATTCTGGCGGTCTTCCTGTTGTGGTTCATGAATGGGATCGTTTTTGCAGGCGTGCAGTTTGCTTGGGTGATCATGTCGATGGCCGAGAAAAAATCAGGCCCTCGTGGGGGCACTCCTGTCGCGCATCGCTTTGAACCAGCGCTGGTTCCCGCACGGGCAAAGGCCGAATCAAAACAACATCGCCAGTTGACGCGGCGCCACTAAGGCACGCGCGTTGATAGCTGCTGCGGATCTGAACATCTGTGGTCATATAAAGAAAAACCCGCGCCCTCTGAAGAGAGGCGCGGGTTTTTCTTTGCCGACTATTGTTTTGTGCCAGCTACGTCTGGAGCATCTGGCATGAAATGTGACGGGACCACCAAACATCCGTGCGGCTTTGATTCCCGGGGACCTGTATGTACAGGTGGGCGCCAGGTAAACGGACCAGGATCCGAACAGAGCCAGCTCCCGTGGAATTGCTTAAGGCCACTGGAATGCTGCCTGTCACGAGAAGGGCAGAACCCGCCACGACACTAGGTAGTCACAGCCGAGAGCCAAAGCAAGGGGGCTTGGCAAAACAGTCCTGTCAAAATGGAGCCGCCGCGCGATGAAATAGCGGTGCTGCGGTTCGGGGGATGGGGACTGGACGCTATAGGAGGGCTTGCAATTCGTTCTCCTATTGTTCACATTTGGGTATGGCTAGTGACTTGCAACCAGGACAGCGATTGGCCCGTGGTGTGTCGCGGCATCTGCGCGGGCTTGGCTTTGCCGTGCTGGAGGAATTTGTCCCCATGCGCGGGCTGCGGGTGGATGTGATGGCCTTGGGCCCCAAGGGCGAGCTGTGGGTGGTCGAATGCAAATCCAGCCGCGCTGATTTTCAGTCAGACAATAAGTGGCAGGGTTATCTGGACTGGTGCGACCGTTATTTCTGGGCAGTGGACCTGGAATTCCCGGTCGAGCTGTTGCCGGATGAGACCGGCCTGATCATTGCGGATGACTATGATGGCGAGGTGGTACGCATGGCGCCAGAGGAAAAGCTGGCAGGGGCGCGGCGCAAGAAGCTGGTGCAGAAATTTGCCATGGATGCAGCGCGGCGTTTACAGTCGCTGCGCGATCCGCGTTTTGGGCGTGACGGGCTTTTGATTTCCCAGCCCTCTTCAGAGCTGTGACTGGAGAGCCGTGACGGGCCGGACATGAGCGACAGAGCGGTGGTTGGGGGCTAAATCTGATGTGATGCCGCCCGCCACAAATACTGTGGCAGGGGCCCATGGTAAAGCAGAGACGGAGGCGTAACCGGCCTGCCTTTGATAAGCCTACCTGTGATTAACCTGCGACAATCCGGGCAGCTTGGGCTGCGGCGCGGATTTCTTCGGCAATCTCTTCGGCTTCCTCGGGGTCGAAATCCATCGGGATCTCGACGTCGCCTGCCTGAATAAAGAGACGCACCATACCCTGATCGGTGGGGCCGATCTGCATGTTTGCTTCGATATCGCGTTCGCTATTGATACCCATTTTGCACTCCTGCGGTCGCATATTATTGCCAGTCTTAGGTGCTAGACCGCAGAGGGTTGAAAGGCAAGCGGGCTCTGGGCTTTGATGGGGCATGTCCGAAATTGCGCTCCGCCGATTCGTTCCTACAGATAGCCAGTGGCTGGTTGCCCGCCATCAGGATCTCTATGCGCGTGATGAAGGCTTTGATGAAAGCTTTGGCCCTCTGGTCGCGGAAATTCTACATGACTTCTGCCTTGATCATGACCCGGCTTGCGAACAGGGCTGGATCGCCCACCGTGGCGATCAGCGCCTGGGGTCGATCTTTTGTGTGCGCCAAGGCTCGCAGACTGCAAAGCTGCGGCTGTTTCTGCTCACGCCAGAGGCTCGCGGTCAGGGATTGGGAAAACTGCTGCTGCGTCAGTGTATGAATTTTGCGCGCAGCGCAGGGTATCGCGACATGCAGCTTTGGACCCATGAAAGCCACCATGCAGCCTGCGCCCTATACACGGCCTTCGGCTGGCAGCTGCTCAGTAGCAAGCCAGTGCATTCGTTCGGGCAGGATCTGGTCGAGCAAAGCTGGGGCGTGCAGCTGGTGGATGAGACCGCCTAGCAGGGCCTTTGGTAGCGGGAGGTCACTGGAGGTCGCTGACGAGATGCGGGCTTAATCGGTCGCTGGCGGGGTGATCGCGATTTCCTGGCGCAGCGCGCTGGTCTCGGGATCCAGAATCAGGATCCGGTTGTCGGTGGTCACAACCGCGACCCAGCCCTGACCAAAGGTCACAGCCTGCGCGGTGACACCTGCGGGCAGTGTCAGGTCTGCGGGCAGGCTGGGGCCATCAGCAGACAAGCGGATGACAAGCAGGCTGATAACCACTACAAGCCCGCCAATCATCACCACAGTCAAAGTGGTGACCAGTCGCCGCAGGAATTTGAGCTGCGGAGGCTCATCTTGGATTTCAGGCTTGGAAGGATCAGTCATGGGCAGCCGCCGGATTGAGTTTGTCATTGCGGAAAACCCGCCTAAGCGGCTTGATAAAGCGGTTTCGCGCGATGTGCCAGAGGAAGCGACCTTGTCGCGTACGCGTCTTTCCCGCCTGATCGAGGCCGGTAGCCTGATGGTGGATGATGTCGTGGTCACGGATGCCAAGGCGCGTGTTGCCGAAGGCGCGCAGATCCGCATTGCAGTGGAAGAGGCCGAAGACAGCCATATCGGCCCCGAAGACATCCCGCTGGACGTGATTTATGAAGATGACGATCTGATTGTCATCAACAAGCCTGCTGGCATGGTTGTGCACCCGGCACCGGGCACACCGTCGGGCACATTGGTGAATGCGCTGCTGCATCACTGTGGTGAAAACCTGTCGGGTGTTGGCGGTGTAAAGCGCCCCGGTATCGTGCACCGCATCGACAAAGAAACCTCGGGGTTGCTGGTTGTCGCAAAATCCGATGTGGCACATCAGGGGCTGGCGACCCAGTTCGAGAAACACACGGTAGAACGCTACTACCGCGCCATTTGTTATGGTGTGCCCGATGCTAATGACCCGCGTCTGCGCGGTGTGCGGGGCACCAGTTTCGAGACCGGAAACATTCTGAAGCTGACGACCCAGCTGGCACGTCACAAACATGACCGGCAGCGCCAGGCGGTGTTGTTTCAGGGCGGACGCCACGCGGTGACGCGGTCCCGTATTGTCGAGCCCTTTGGCACCCCACCAGTAGCAGCCCTGATTGAATGCTGGCTGGAAACCGGGCGTACCCATCAGATCCGGGTGCATATGACTCATGCGGGCCACAGTCTGGTTGGGGATCCGACCTATGGTGGCAAACGGAAACTGGCTGCCAAGTCGCTGACCCCGGCCGCTATTGCAGCAGTTCAGTCTTTTCCCCGACAGGCACTGCATGCGGCGGTCTTGGGGTTCATTCACCCCGTCAGCGGTGAGGCAATGCGATTTGAAGCGCCCTTGCCGGATGACATGGCAGGCTTGATTGCCGTTTTGAGACAAGCTCCTGAAACTAAGTGATATTAAATTTTGCTATCTGTGACGGATGTCACAGATAGTTCTGATGGCGAAATATATAGTGTTTCTTGTAGGCACCTCTTGAAAGGTGTTTGGCGCTAACCCATATGAAGTAATGTTAAGTTAATAAACATCGAGACCAGATGTATTTGGGAGGGACCGACTGAATGGCTAATTATGCAAATCTGCCCGCACCAACCCCTGAGGGTGGTCTGAACCGCTACATGCAGGAAATTCGCAAATTCCCTCTGTTGGAGCCGGAAGAAGAATACATGCTGGCAAAGGCCTGGGTGGAAAAGGAAGACACTGGTGCTGCGCATCGGATGGTCACCTCGCACCTGCGCTTGGCCGCTAAGATTGCCATGGGCTATCGCGGCTATGGCCTGCCACAGGCCGAAGTTATTTCCGAAGCAAACGTCGGTCTGATGCAGGCGGTCAAACGCTTTGATCCCGAAAAAGGCTTCCGTTTGGCGACCTATGCCATGTGGTGGATCCGTGCCTCGATCCAGGAGTATGTCCTGCGGTCTTGGTCGATGGTGAAACTTGGCACTACCTCGGCGCAAAAGAAGCTGTTTTTCAACCTGCGCAAGGCCAAGGCCCGTATTGGCGCATTGGAAGAGGGCGACCTGCGTCCTGAGAACGTCGCCAAGATTGCCCATGATCTGGGTGTGACCGAAGCTGAAGTGATCTCAATGAACCGCCGCATGTCCGGTGGGGATGCCTCGCTCAATGCCACAGTTGGCAGCGAGGGCGAGGGCACCATGCAGTGGCAGGACTGGCTCGAAGACGAGGATGCGGACCAGGCCGGCGATTATGAAGCCCGTGATGAGCTGGAAGCCCGCCGCGAACTGTTGGGGCAGGCCCTTGATGTGCTGAACGACCGGGAGAAGGATATTCTCACCCAGCGGCGTTTGGCGGATAAGGTCAAAACCTTGGAAGAGCTGAGCACGCAATATGATGTGAGCCGGGAGCGGATCCGTCAGATTGAGGTGCGCGCCTTTGAAAAACTGCAAAAGAAAATGCGCGAGTTGGCCGCCGCCAAAGGCATGCTGGCGACACAGTAACCAAGTCGTAGGCCTGCCGTGTTCCGAAATGGATGGTTCGGCAAAACGACCAGCGCTGCAATAACAGGTTAGGATTTAGCCACAGGGGGCGGAGCCGACGCGCTTCGCCCTCTGTTTTTGCTGTGGTCGCGTTACCTTGTGTTCTTATTGGCTTGCTGTCAGCTGGCGATAGAGAGCTGTCACGAAATCTGAAACTGCGAGCGGGCTGGCCTTTAGGGCTGGCGGGCGTAGGGCGTACCTTGCTTTGATCGATGTTTCTGGCCCCCCCCTGTCGGCAGCAAAGCTATCAGGGCGCTGGACCGAAATCAGGATAAGTCTAAATTCCAAACGAAGAGGAACGGCTGGCTAAGATCATTAAGTTGCTGGCGGGGCTGGCTGTCTGGCTTGTCCAGGGGGGCCTGGACTGGCTGGATTAGCGTGCTGCTTGCTGCCTAGTGATCCGGCTAGCTGCAGTTCCTGTAACTTGAATAAAGTGCAGTGGCCGCGCCGTCAATAGCGGTGTGTGGGAAAAGCGTTCAATTTCAAATATTTGACTGTAATTGTCAGATATTCCGTGGTTCACTAATTTAGGTGGCATGCCCGTTTTACGGAAATGAAACGCGGCGGCGCTGGCGCCAAATGGGCGGGTTTGCGGGCCGGATCAGTTTTGGTTTAGGGTCGTGTCTCATGAAGGGCAGGCCTATGTGGCGACAGGAGGACGTTTCATGGCAGGTGGATGGGCGCAGGACGGCGCGGTGAGTGAGCAGATCGAGGCGACACTCAAGGATGAGCTGGCGCGGATGCAGGCACAAAAACGGCCCCAGGGGGAAAGCCTGAGCCATTGTGCCGAATGTGAGGAAGAGATCCCCGAGAAGCGCCGTTTGGCAGTTCCCGGGGTAAAGCTTTGCATCGAGTGTCAGCAGGAGCGTGACGGCGCGCATAAGACGCGCGGTGGTATCAATCGACGTGGTTCAAAAGACAGCCAATTAAAGTAGTCCGACGAACCCTCAACTAGATCCCGTATCTGCGGACTAGACGATTGACTGCGGCTTGGACCTTGTTGCCGGCCTGCAAGCGTTCGGAAAATTCCTTTGTTGGCCTGTACCAATCTTTAGTATCCATGTTTTGTTTCCATATAGCCCCCTCGCTATCGACCACATGACGCCAGCAGCGCTTGATGTCTTCGCCTGGCGAATCTTTGGCGCCATACCAAGTGGCCTCGTAGCAAAGTTTACCTTTGCTGGTGGCATACCATTTGCCGATCCCGACGTTCGTTTCTTTCCAAAGACCGCGAAAGCTGCCGTCTCTACCCCAGTAGGATCCGCCGTGTTCCCAGATCCAGGTCTTCCCGGAGTAGATCTCGATGACGCTTTCACCGCTGACGGGGCGTTGCCGGTCCGGCGAAACGGCCTTTGATGGTGTGGCTGCAACAAGACAGGCAAAAACCGCACTCGTGATAAATTTGGCTGAGCTTTGAAAATCAAACATATGCATTCCCTCTTACAATCAAGAACTGTTGAACTGCGAAATCACGCCTCAAAGTGTGGGCGGATTGAGAGGGTAGGAACAGGTAGTGGTTTCGCTATGTTTACAGCTGAATGCGATGCTCTAGGATGGCGATGGCAACCGCTTGGGTGCGTGTCTTAGCGCCAAGCTTGAGCTTCGCCCCATTCAGATGTTTGGCAACCGTTGCTTCTGTGATGTTCATCGCCCTGGCAATGCGGGCGTTCATCAACCCATTGGCAAGATAGCTGAGCGCTTCGCTCTCTCGGGGCGACAGGGCGGGGCGGGCAATGGGGATACACTGGGGCTGGCTTTGGTCCTTTGGCCATTCAAGCCAGGGCAACAGGAGGTTCAGAGCCAGCTGAATACGCTTGAGGTTTGTCGCCTGCAGGATTTCTTGCGGGGCGTGTTGGGTGCAGAAAGTCAAATTTCGAACACGCCCCGAAATAGGCCCATTCATGGTGTGAGAAACAAGAGAATGATATCCCGAGTTCAGAACGAATTTGCCAAAGCTTCGCTGCTTTTTGTCACTCATGTGGCGCAACTGGTTTTGAGGACACCAAACTAGGGGAGCGCCATCCTGCGCTGCGTGCCTTACAACAATGTCGTTCTCAAAGTGACCCTCGGAAAGATAGGTCTTAAGGATCGGTTCTTTGAGTGAGCTGCGAAACCAGAGCGGTGCTCCGGCTTTGACATCTATTTCGGCGGCATTCACAGCATTGGCCCCAAACTTTGCCAAAATGGCACCGAACTGGGCCCATCGGTCATCTGGTGTGACAGCAGAGACCATCTTGCTAGAGATGTCTTCAATGAAATGAACGAATTTCCTAGACATAAAAGCACAACCTATCAGTTTGAGGACCTGACAGGCTCAGCTTAGACGAATTTCAAAAAAAATCATCAGAAATGTCTGAAACCGTTTTGTGCTTGGAGTGAAACATGACCTGCGACCTAAATACGCGGGGCTCTTCCTGTCTCTGAAACGTCTTTCCCGTGCAGTTTGACAATGCTATATCTTGCTCTGGGTTCACAGGCGATGGCGTCGCCAGAGAGTAGTCTGCTTTTGCCCTCAAATCACGCTCCTGTACGCCGGGACTTTCAATCGGGAGATTGAAGGCCCCGCCTTTGTCTCCCATCAGAACGGGAGGCATCCATGGCCTGGTCGCCGGATAAAACAGAAGTCAAAAGCTGGAATGAATGGGATACGCTGCGCCATGTGATCGTGGGGCGGGCAGATGATTGCCACATTCCGCCAGAAGAGCCCGCCTTGGATGCCAAGGTTCCCGAAGACAGCGACATGCGTGGCCAGTGGGGCCGTCGCCCGCAGGAAACCATTGATCGTGCGAACGAGCTTTTGGACAACTTTGCCAGCCAGCTGCGTAAGCGTGACATTCGCGTTGACCGCCCGAGCTCTATCGATCATTCGCAGCCCGTGACGACACCGGATTTCCACACTGACAGCCAGTTTGGCTGCATGCCGCCGCGCGATGTGTTGCTGACAGTGGGCCACGAGATGCTGGAAGCAACCATGTCCTATCGGTGCCGCTGGTTCGAATATCTGAACTATCGCCCGTTGCTGAAACAGTATTGGGAAGAGGACCCGAAATTCCGTCATGAGGCGGCGCCCAAGCCGCGCCTGACGGATGCGGACTACCACCCGGATTATCTGAGCGAAAAGATTGGTGAAGAAAAACGCCTGCAATGGGCTGCCGAAAAATTCTTTGTGACCACCGAGGAAGAGCCTTTGTTTGATGCCGCTGACGTGCTGCGCTTTGGCAAGGATCTGGTGGTGCAGCATGGTTTTACCACCAACCTCAAAGGCATCGAATGGCTGCGCCGCCATTTCCCGGATCACCGCGTGCACACGGTGAACTTCCCCGGTGACCCCTACCCGATCCACATTGACGCCACCTTCACGCCGTTGCGCCCGGGCCTTATCCTGAACAACCCACAGCGCCGCTTGCCGGAAGAGCAGCGTGAGATGTTCAACAAGAACGGTTGGGAGATCGTCGACGCGGTACGTCCCGCACATAACACACCACCGGCGCTGTGTTATTCCTCCACCTGGCTCAGCATGAATGTGTTGGTGCTGGATCCCAAAACCGTCTGTGTCGAGAAATCCGAGGTCTATCAGGCTGAGCAGATGGACAAGCTGGGGATGGAAGTGGTCGAGGTCGAGCTGCGCGACGCCTATGCCTTTGGCGGTGGTCTGCACTGCTGCACCGCCGACGTCTATCGCGATGGCGAGTGCGAAGACTACTTCCCCAATCTGTAAGGCACTGTTGGGAATGGGAAAACTGGCCATCCGCCACCCGGCGGATGGCGCGCTGTTCAAGTGAATTCCGGGCTTTAAAGGTCCAAACGCATAATATGCTGCGGACCTGCCATACCATGTGGGTAGATATCACCAGTATCTACAAATCCACCTGCCTTGTAGCAGCGAATGGCTGGAACATTCTGCATGTTCACCGTCAGAACCACGGCTTTGTGGGATGGATAGAGGCCAGGGATATAGGATTTTAGTGTCCGTACCGCTGCCGTTGCCACACCTTTGCCCTGATGGCGGCGGTCGATCATAAAGGCCCGCAGGCCCAGCTCATTCGCTTGGGCAAAACCATACTGTTGGTGAAACAGCCAATCCAGCTTGAAAAATCCGACGGGCCTGTCTTGGTCAAGGATGGCGTGAAAATCCACGCCTTCCTCGTTTGCTGCAAAGGCCTGCGCTACGGTGCCTGAAAAAAGTATCTGATCAGCTTCCACCTGAATGTGGCACACTAGATCAAAGTCTTCGGGCGAAACGGGGCGCAGGCTGATGGGCATCAGTCCTCCATGGCTTCCAGCTCATCGATCATGCCGGAAATCATACTGAGGCCCTTGTCCCAGAATTTTGGGTCCGACGCATCGAGGCCAAAAGGAGCCAGCAGCTCTTTGTGGTGCTTGGAGCCGCCAGCCTTGAGCATGTCGAAATACTTGTCCTCAAAACCTTCACCGCCCTCGGCATAGACCGAATACAGCGCGTTCACCAAGCCGTCGCCAAAGGCGTAGGCATAGACATAAAAGGGCGAATGCACGAAGTGCGGGATATAGGCCCAGAAGGTTTCGTAGCCTTCCATGAAGTCAAAAGCTTCGCCCAGGGATTCTGCCTGTACCGACATCCAGAGTACGTTGATGTCATCCGGTGTCAGCTCACCCTCAGAACGGGCAGCATGCAGTTTGCATTCAAAATCGTAGAACGCGATCTGGCGCACCACGGTGTTGATCATGTCCTCGACCTTGCCGGCCAGCAGGATCTTGCGCTGTTCCTTGGTTTCGGCGCCGTCCAGCATCTTGCGGAAGGTCAGCATCTCGCCAAAGACACTTGCGGTTTCGGCCAGGGTCAGCGGGGTCGATGACAGCATCTCGCCCTGATCGGCGGCCAGAACCTGATGCACGCCGTGGCCCAGCTCATGTGCGAGGGTCATCACATCGCGCGGCTTGCCCAGATAGTTTAGCATCACATAGGGGTGCACGTCGGTCACGGTGGGGTGGGCAAAAGCACCAGGAGCCTTGCCGGGTTTCACGCCCGCATCAATCCAGCCTTTGGAAAAGAACGGGGCTGCGATCTCGCCCATACGCGGATCAAAGGCAGTATAGGCCTCCATCACGGTTTTTTCGGCGGTATCCCAATCCACCACGCGACTGTCTTCCATTGGCAACGGGGCGTTGCGGTCCCAGACCTGCATCCGGTCCAGCCCCAGCCATTTGCGCTTCAGCTCATAATAGCGGTGCGACAGTTTGGGGTAGGCGGCCACAACGGCTTCGCGCAGGGCTTCGACCACTTCGGGCTCGACATGGTTCGACAAATGGCGCCCGGTCTGCGGCGTTGGCATGCCGCGCCAGCGATCAACGATCTCTTTTTCCTTGGCTTGCGTGTTGTGCACACGAGCAAAAGTTTTGATGTTGTCCTGAAACACCCGCGCCAATTCGCGCGAAGCCGCCTCGCGTTTACTGCGATCCTGTTCCGTCAGCAGGTTCAGCGTGCCCTCGATGTTCAGCTCCTGGCCGTCGATGGTGAAGGTGAGCCCTGCAATAGTTTCGTCAAACAGCCGCTCCCAGGCGTCGCCGACGACGCCCAGATCATGCAGGAATTTTTCCAGCTCGTCCGAGAGCTGATAGGGTTTCATGGCGCGGATGCGTTCAAACACCGGTTCATAGCGAGAGAGATCTGCGTTGGCGGCAAAATGTGCTGCCAGCACGTCATCATCAATGCGGTTGATCTCCAGCGTGAAAAACACCAGCGGCGTGGTGAAAACGGTGATCTTTTCCTGCATGTCGGACATGAACTTGGCGCGATCCGCGTCCGTTGTCAGCTGATAGTAGCGCAGACCGGCATAGGACATGATACGCCCGGCAATAGCGTTGATCTTTTCGTTGCGCAGGATGCAGTTCAGCAGGCCTGCGGCATCCAAATCTGCCAGCTTGCCTTCGTAGTCACCGGCAAAGGCAGCGCATTCCTGCTCCAGCCAGTCCAGATCACGGTCGAGTTCCGGCGCCTCGTCCGAGGTATAGAGATCGCTCAGATCCCATTCCGGCAGGTTGCCCAGCCCCTCAGAGCCAGAGGATGCATTAGCATCGCGTAGCAGGGTCATTTTGGTTGCAGAGAGGGCGGGAAAGGGCAGGTTCAACATGGGGCCTCCTTGGCGGGCATGTTTGGTGTTTTTTGGCTTTGCACAATATCTAAGGGGCGCGTGACGGGATCACAAGCAAGGGCCGACCTGGCGACCAGCATTGACGGCAAAGAACAGCGTGATTTTTACGCAAACGCGCCTTTACTGCGCCAGCCTAGGCCGAAGGCTGGTGCGCAGTGTTTGCAGGCGTGGACCCGGGGCTATTGCTGTTGGCCGTACTGATCAAACAGTCGTGTCATCTTGTCAAAGGCGGCGTCGCGCGTCGCTTCGCCTTCCATGATGATTTCATGTTGGCCGGGGTCCACCAGTTCCAGCTCGCCACCGGGCCAGCGGGCCATGCGGTTGTGGATCGCCTCCGCATTGACGATCTGCTCCTGGGTGCCAAGAAAGGTGATGCAGGGCAGGGCAGGCGATGCTTCCTGTGCCAGGGCTTCGCATTCCTTCAACCCCTCGAGCAGCCAGTTAATGGTCGGGCCACCCAGCACCAGATCCGGCTGGGCAGTCAGCTGATCGATCATCATTTGATACATCGCTGGATCATTTGTCAGGGTATTGCCCTTGAAGGGGGCGGTTTCCACATAGTGGCCCTGGGTCGTGGTTGGAACCCGTCGTGCACTAAAACCAAGGGTCGGTGCCAAGGTGCCCAAAAGCAGGGCCAGTGGCTTCATCACGGTTGGAATTTGAATGCCCCACATGGGGCCAGTAAAGGCGCAGGCCCTGACCGGCAGATCCTGCATCAGGGCGCGCAGGCCGATGGCACCGCCCATCGAATGAGCCAGCAGGAACCAGGGTTGCGGCAGGTCCAGCTGTTGGGCCAGCTTAACAACTGCGGCCACGTCCTTCTGGAAATCGCCGAAGTCTTCGACATGGCCCAGACGCCGGTCTGGCAGCATGCGATCCGCTAGCCCCTGGCCGCGCCAGTCCACGGCAAGGCTGGCATAGCCGCGTTTGCCCAGATCAATGGCGGCGGGGCCGTATTTCTCGACGTATTCTGTGCGACCAGGAAAGATAAGCACAGTTCCTTTGACCGGCTCTGTGGATTCGGGGCGCCAGTGGCCGACCCGAATGCGCAACCCGTCATCAGTGGTCGCCCAATGGGCCTGACCGGCGGCTGGTCCCTGTGCAATTTCAGCAAAATAGGGGGCTGGGGTCAGGTCCATCAGGCTTTTGTCCATCAGGCCAGCACCGAAGCCAGCTTCATTGCGGTACCCATGTCACCGTCGATTGTCAGTTTACCGGACATGAAGGCGCTGGTGGGGTTGATGTCGCCGGTCAGGATCGCCTGAAAGGTCTCGGCATCTGCGGACATGGTAACATCGGCTTCGTCATCGCTCACACGCGCACCGTCACCATCCAGCACGATTGCGCCCATACCTTCGATTTCGAACTTGGCTGATGCGTCAAAATCGCTGCCGCTCAGTTTTTCGTTCATGGCTGCTGCGGCCTGTTCAAGTGTTTCGCTCATCGTTTCGTCCTTTGTTCATTTGTACCGCGCTTTGGTCCGGGTTTCGCAAGTTTGCGTGAAGCAATTGCTACCAGCACTGGAAAAAATGCGGCGTAGGGTTACACTGGGCACCATCATGATTGCAAATCACCTGAACCTCAAAGCTATCGTGGCGGCAACGCTGCTAACAGTCACGATTTCCGTGCCTTTGGCAACATCGGCACAATCTCAGGGCGACGAATCTGCACTGCTTTCTGCGCTGGTTTCCGCCGATGCCAAAACGGCCCGCAAACTGGACCGCGAATTGCAGGCGCTGTGGCGCAAAAGCGGATCCCCAGCCATGGATCTGTTGCTGTCACGCGCGACCAAGGCGTTTGAGGCAGGCGATGTCGACGCGGCAATCGAACATCTCACTGCGCTGACGGACCACGCCCCGGATTTTGCCCGCGGATGGTTCGAGCGCGCGCGCGCCTATCATGCAGCGGGGCTGTATGGGCCTTCGGTGGCTGATCTTGAACGTGCGTTGGCGCTCAATCCGAATGACTACAATGCAATCTATGCGCTGGGCACAGTGTTTGAGCAGTTCCGCGAACCCAAGCGTGCCTATGCGGCCTATTTGCGGGCCAAGGCTATACATCCACATCACGAAGAAGTACTCAACGCGCTGGAACGCCTGCGGCCCGATGTTGCAGGCAAGGATCTTTAGCCGCGCTGAACTCTTTTTTGTCATAAACGACGTCTAGGGTCAGAGATAAAACAAGGGCTGAATAGATGGCAGGCGCATCTCGGGTGGTAGCCGTTCTCGGTCCGACCAATACCGGTAAGACTCACTACGCAATCGAACGCATGCTGGGTTATCGCACCGGCATCATGGGCTTTCCGCTGCGCCTTTTGGCGCGTGAGGTCTATGACAAAATCGTTGCCATTCGCGGACCTTCAGTTGTCGCGCTGGTCACCGGCGAAGAACGTATCGTGCCGCCGCGGGCGAAATACTGGATCTGCACCGTCGAGGCGATGCCGCCCGGAATGGGCTGTGACTTTCTGGCCATTGATGAGATCCAGCTCTGTGCTGATCCGGAACGTGGTCATGTTTTTACCGAACGGTTACTGAAATCACGCGGCACTAATGAAACACTTTTTCTAGGCGCTGACACCATGCGTGGCCCCATCAGAGCGCTGGTGCCAGAGGTGGAATTCCTGCGCCGCGAACGTATGTCTGAATTGGTCTATGGCGGGTCGAAAAAAATCAGCCGGATGCCACCCCGCACTGCAATCGTCGGCTTTTCGGTAGATAATGTCTATGCCATCGCCGAGCTGCTGAAACGCCAAAAGGGCGGTGCGGCTGTCGTCATGGGCGCACTCAGCCCGCGCACCCGCAACGCCCAGGTGGCGCTCTATCAAAACGGCGAGGTCGACTATCTGGTCGCCACTGATGCCATCGGGATGGGGCTGAACCTTGATATTGATCATGTCGCCTTTTCGGCCACCTCCAAGTTCGACGGGCGGCGCATGCGCCCCTTGGCCCCGAACGAGCTGGCGCAGATCGCCGGTCGCGCCGGGCGCGGCATGAGCCATGGCAGCTTTGGTGTCACAGGGGACGCTCTTCCGCTGGACGATGAGGTCGCCGAGGCAATCATGGAACATCGCTTTGCACCGTTGAAAAAGCTCAACTGGCGTTCGTCGGAGCTTCAGTTCGGCACGGTCGAGGCGCTGATCCGGTCGCTCGAATCAAACCCCGAAAACGAGGTGTTGATGCGGGCCCGCGAAGCTGATGATCTGAGTGCGTTGAAATTTCTGTCGCGCGATAGCGGCATAATATCGCGCACCACAAATGCGCAATCTGTGCGCCTGCTGTGGGATGTGTGCCGCATTCCTGATTTTCGCGGCATCTCGCATGGGGAGCATGCGTCGCTGATAGGCAATATATTCGAGTATTTGCATGGCGGCGGCGTGGTTCCGGATGACTGGCTGGCGCGTCAGATCAAACGTATTGATCGCACCGATGGTGATATTGATACACTTTCCAAACGGCTGGCCTTTATCCGGACTTGGACCTATGTCTCACAACGGAAAAACTGGCTGCGTGACGAAAGCCATTGGCGTGGCGTGACTCGCGCTGTAGAAGACAGGTTGTCAGACGCGCTGCACGAGCGGTTGACTCAAAGATTTGTGGACCGGCGCACATCCGTGCTTCTGCGCCGGCTCAAACAGAAGGAGGCCCTTTTGGCCGAAGTGAATGACAAGGGTGAAGTAACCGTCGAGGGCGAATTTGTCGGACGGTTGGACGGGTTCCGGTTTACCCCGGACAAAAGCGCACAAGGGGCAGAGGCAAAGACATTGAAGTCTGCCTCGCTGCAAGCGTTGGCGCCGCAATTCCATCTGCGCGCAGACCGGTTTTACAATGCGCCCGATACCGAAATCGATTTCACCGAGCAGGGTGGCCTGATGTGGGGCGATGCTGCCGTTGGCAAACTTGTGGCCGGGGCCGATCCGCTGGCTCCACAGGTCGAGGTCTTTGTCGATGACGCTGCCGGGGCAGATGTTGCGCAAAAGGTGGAACGCCGACTGCAGCATTTTATCTCGCGCAAGGTTCAGGCTCTGTTCGAGCCGCTGATCAACCTACAGAAAGACGAAGAGCTGACCGGTCTCGCGCGGGGCTTCGCCTTCCGCATGGTCGAAGGCTTGGGTCTTTTGCAGCGCCATTCGGTGATGCAGGAAGTGAAGGACCTAGATCAGGACGCCCGTGGCGCGTTGCGCAAGCACGGTATCCGCTTTGGTCAGTTCACGATCTTTATGCCACTCTTGCTGAAACCGGCGCCGACGCGTCTGCGTCTGGTGCTTTGGTCGCTGGCCAATGGTTTGCAGGAATTCCCCGAAGCGCCGCCTCCCGGCCTGGTCACAGTGCCAGCCGCCAAGGGTGCGCCGCAGGGCTATGATACCATGTCCGGCTACCGCGAAGCGGGTGAGCGGATGATCCGTATCGACATGCTGGAACGTCTGGCCGATATGCTGCGCTCCGAAGACAGTCGTGGTGGTTTTGAAGCCAAGGCAGATATGTTGTCGATCACCGGCATGACGCTGGAACAATTCGCTGATCTGATGCAGGGCCTCGGTTACCGCGCCGAAAAAAGTGAACGTGCCAAGGTGAAAGCCGCGGCCGATGCGCCAAAAGATGCGGCACCAGCGGCGGATCCGGCGGCTGAAAGCACGGCGGAGGCTGCGGAGACACCAGCAGAGGCCGAACAGGCCGCTGTCGAAGTGCCTGTCGCAGAAAGTGCTGATGCAGACACTGCCGAAGCACCAGTTGCAGTTGAGGAGGCACCTGTCGCCGAAGGCAATGCTGACGCATCCGCTGAGGTCCAGGCCGACGCCGAGATCGCAAAGCCCGAAGTCGCTTCTGAAGCGGCCGAAGAGGCCCCCGCCGAGATGGAGGTGTTTTACACCTTTGCCTGGGGTGGCCGTGCCCGTCAGGCCGGTGGCAATCGTGGACAGCGCCGGGGCAATGGCCAGAACCAAGGTCAGGCTCAGGATGCTGGTGACGATCAGGCGCGTGGCGATGGAAAACCACGTGGCGCCAAGGGTGGCCAGGGCCGTTCCGGCGGCAAACCTGGTGGCCGCTCTGGTGGCGGCAAGCCTGGTGGCAAACGCGGCGAGCGTCCGGGACAGCAGGGTGGCAAAACCTATTCGGCACGTCCGCCGAAAAAGGAAAAGCAGATCGATCCTGACAATCCCTTTGCCGCAGCTCTTATGGGGCTGAAGCAGGGCGACTGACCTGTCATGGATCCGGTGAGGGACCCAACAGCGGAGAAGATCCGGATCGACAAGTGGCTATGGTATGCACGGTTTTTTAAGACCCGCAGCCTGGCCGCCAAACAGGTCAGCGCCGGACATCTGCGCCTCAATGGGGCCAAGATTTCAAAATCAGCTCAGAGCGTCACCACTGGTGATGTTCTGAGCTTTCCGCAGGGCAGACAGAATCGCGTGGTCGAGGTGCGGGGCATTGGAACACGGCGTGGTCCCGCTCCGGAAGCTCAGGCGCTGTACCTTGATAAGACGCCGAAACAGGACGTGGTTCCGGCCAATCCCCGATTTGAGGGAAAAGGGCGCCCGGACAAGAAGACTCGCAGAGCGCTTGACCTTTCCCGTGAGAGGGGCCCAACTTGACGTCTTGAAGAAGACGCCGCTCTGAATTAGCTAGTGGCAAACAGCAAACGGGACTGAGCCCACATGACCTATGTCGTTACGGATAACTGCATCGCCTGCAAATACACCGATTGTGTAGAGGTATGCCCGGTCGATTGTTTCTACGAGGGTGAAAATACCCTGGTGATTCATCCGGATGAATGCATCGATTGCGGTGTTTGTGAACCGGAGTGCCCGGCCGACGCGATCCGCCCGGATACAGAGCCGGATATGGACAAATGGGTCGAGTTCAATCGCAAATATTCCGAAATGTGGCCCGTTATCGTTTCGAAAAAGGATCCCATGCCTGACGCCGAAGAACGTGATGGCGAAGAAGGCAAGATGGAGAAATACTTCTCTGAAGCTCCCGGAGAGGGCGGCTAACCCCAGACTGAGTAGGCTGGTTTGTGTCAAATTGCCCTGCTTTTTCGGGATTTTCTGGCTGGAAAACAACTAGATCCTGGTATTACCCTCATGAAAGCGACAGATCATCGCCTTCCTCGACTTTCGGGGGGGGCGTTTTTGTGATATACTCTTTCGTTAGATGTATATGATTGTGAAACCTCGGCGGCCCTCTTCATGGTGTGTTTTGGGCGGCTTCGGAAATTGACCCACGGCGACGATTGACCTCGCGAAGCGTGTAATGCGCCTCGGGAGCGATAGCGTTGCCGTTCTTGCGTCGAAGCTGCAGCCCGGCTGGCTGCCTCGACCTCAGAGTAAGGAAAGACCTATATGACAAAATCGAAGAAGCTCGCATTCCGCCCTGACGAATTTGTGGTTTATCCGGCCCATGGGGTTGGCCAGATCATTTCTGTCGAGGAGCAGGAAGTCGCCGGCTTTGCGCTGGAGCTTTTCGTGATCACCTTTGAAAAGGACAAGATGACCCTGCGGGTGCCAACCAACAAGGCCGTCGAAGTGGGCATGCGCTCGCTCAGCTCGCCTGATGTGATCAATCAGGCGATGAAAACGCTGAAAGGCAAGGCCAAGGTCAAGCGCGCCATGTGGTCGCGTCGTGCCCAGGAATATGAACAGAAGATCAATTCAGGTGATTTGATCGCGATCGCCGAAGTGGTCCGCGACCTGCACCGCACCGATGATCAGCGCGAGCAGAGCTATTCGGAGCGTCAACTGTATGAAGCAGCACTGGAGCGCCTGACCCGAGAAGTGGCAGCTGTGGCTGGTGGGGATGAAATCCTTGCGGCCAAACAGGTGGACGAGGTTTTGACCTCTCGCGTCGCCGCCTGACCATAGGGCTTGCCTGTTTCTCCAACCCTGTTTGCCTGCCGTGTTCATGGCAGGAAATGACGGGATGGGGCAGTGGATACTTTGGTGAAAAATTTAAGGGCCCGTACCGATTGGTGCGGGCCTTTTTGTCGGCAGTGAGGTCTAGGCCAGCAGTGGCAGCAGTGGCAGCAGAGCCAGCAACCCGGCTAATTCACAGATCTGCTGACAGCCCCCCAGAACATCCCCGGTTTGCCCTCCGATCTTCACTTTTGCCACCACGGCCCAGGCCAAGGCAGCCAGGGCCATGATCAGGGACAGCAACAGGCTTGCGGTGCCAAGAACAGGCAATGACAGTCCGAATGCCAAGACAAGGCCTACCCAAACTGTCGGGGCACTGGGTCGACCGACGCTTTGTGACAAACCGGATTGGCGGGCATTGGGCAACCACAGCATGACAAAGGGCATGGCGGCCCGACTGAGCATCGCCAGTGCCAGAAGCGACCACATGGCACCGAGATCCAGCACAACCGCTATGGCTTGCCAGCGCAAACCAAGCGAGATCAGCAGTGCTAGAACTCCATATGTGCCGATTTGGCTGTCCTTCATGATCTCGAGCCGACGGTCAGGCGTAAACCCACCCCAGAAGCCATCGGCGCAATCGGCCAGACCGTCTTCGTGCATGGCTCCGGTCAACAATACTTGCACGGTCAGCAAAATCCCGGCCACAATCGGGGCCGACAGGCCAAGGGCGAGACAGGCCATTGCCACCAGACAGGCGATGGTGGTTACGACCAGACCGGCGACAGGAAAAGCCCAGACCGCTGCAGCCTGACGGGTAAAGGCTGCCTGTGGCAGTCGGGGCAGGGGCAGGCGGGTCAGCAAAACCAGTGCCAGAGGAATATCCAGCAAAAATATGTCGTTTTTACGCATGGGCGGGCCTCTTGCAGGACTTGCGAAGCGGCGATGAGCCGCTAAACAGGATGAAATCCGATTTACGCGCGTCCTTCACTCAGATGCAACGAGGCTTTACATGCTGCCACCCCTGACTTCCCTTGATGATTTCCGTACCCAGCTGTCCAAGGCCAGTGCAGCCGATCAGACCGCTGTTGATGCGGCGGCGGCGCGCAATGGCCAGCTGACCAAACCGCCCGGCGCGTTGGGACGTCTTGAGGACCTTGCGATCTGGTATGGTGGCTGGCGCAAAACCGACCGGCCAGAGGTGCAAAGCCCACAGGTGATCGTTTTTGCCGGCAATCATGGTGTCACTGCCCAGGGCGTGTCTGCCTTTCCGGCTGAGGTCACAGCGCAGATGGTGATCAATTTTGAACACGGCGGCGCGGCGATCAACCAGCTGGCCAAGTTGGCAGGTGCCCGCATGGATGTTCATGCGCTGGATCTGGAGACGCCGGTCAAGGATTTCACCCAGGCCCCGGCCATGAGCGAGATCGAGCTTCTGGCCGCACTGGAAGCGGGCTGGAGTGCGGTCGACCCCACCGCGGATCTGCTGGTCGTGGGCGAGATGGGCATTGGCAACACAACACCTGCCGCAGCGCTTGCGCATGCACTGTATGGCGGCGCGGCGGCGGATTGGACCGGGCGCGGCACCGGGGTAGATGATGCCGGGCTGGCAAACAAGTCTCGCGTTGTGGCGGAAGGCGTGGCTCTGCATGGTCCTGCGATTGCGGATGGGCTGGATGCATTGCAGCGGCTTGGTGGCCGCGAGATAGCGGCCATGGCGGGGGCCATTGCCGCCGCGCGCGTGCTGCATATCCCGGTTATTCTGGATGGCTTTATCTGTTGTGCGGCCGCAGCCTGCCTGCAACGCACATCCTCCACGTCGCTGGATCACGCCATTGCCGGGCATCAGAGCGCCGAAAGCGCGCATGCAGCTGTTTTGAAAGCGCTGGGAAAAGAGCCTTTGCTGTCACTGGGGCTGCGCCTTGGCGAGGGCTCCGGCGCGGCACTGGCCATTCAGGTGCTTAAGGGGGCGATAGCCTGCCACAGCGGAATGGCGACATTTGCCGAGGCAGGTGTGTCAGACGGCTAAGGTTTGCGCTCCCGATAGAATTTCAGAACGCCTCGGATTTTTTCCGGGGCGTTTGCATTTGGGCATCGTTGCAAGGGGCTCTGACCTAGTTGGATTTATGATCTTTTTTCTCGGCCAGCTCCTGCAGTGCGGTTTCCAGGTCTTTTTCCAATGCGCGGGCCTTTTCGATATAGGCCTCATTCTCACTGGCGGGCACACCCGGCACCCAAAGGGCTGCGAGTTCGCGAACTGTCAGTCGGTCATGGGCGTAGAAGGTTTGCTCTGCCTGGGCCGCTTCATATTCGCTGAGGCCGATTTTTTCCAAAACATAGCGCCCGGCGCGCAATGAGCTGTCGAACATTTCCCGCACGATATCATCGGCACCAGCCTTGTAGAGTTCAAATACATGGTTGCGATCATAGGCACGGGCGATGATGTGAAGGTCAGGGTAGGTTCGGCGGACATAGGTGACCATTTTTACGGTGTTTTCCGGGTCGTCCAGCGCCACCACCAGCACCTGTGCCTTGGCAATGCCAGCGGCCTTCAGCAATTCAGGGCGGGTCGGATCTCCCAGAAAACTTTTGACCCCGAAGCGCCGCATCAGCTGGACGGCCTGCATATCATTGTCCAGTAGAATGGTCTTGTAGCCACTGGCCCGGACCAGCCGGTTAACGATCTGCCCGAAACGACCGATGCCTGCAATGATCACCGGGCCCTGTTCATCAATTTCGTCGGGCTCATGTTCCACACGGGTCTCGCCCATACGGTGCGACAACAGATCGTAGATGATAAAAAGCAGCGGGGTGATCAGCATCGACAAGGCAATCACCAACAGCAGCTTTTCAGCCAAGGCGGCTGGAATGACGTTTTGTTGCTTTGAAAAGGCCAGCAGGACAAAGCCGAATTCACCAGCCTGCGCCAGGCTGAGAGTAAACAGCCAGTGATTGCGGCGGCGCAGCCCAAAGGCGCGACCAACAAAGAACAGGATCACCCCTTTGGTGACAATGACCAGCAATGCAAGGCCGATGAAATCGCCGGGGCTGGCGAGGAATAGTCGGTAGTTGATGCCCGCCCCGACGGTGATGAAAAACAGCCCCAGAAGCAGCCCTTTGAAGGGGGTGAGATCGCTTTCCAGCTCGTGGCGGAATTCGGAGTTGGCCAAAACCACCCCGGCCAGAAAGGCGCCAAGGGCCGGGGACAGGCCAACCAGGGTCATCAGAAATGAAATCCCGACGACGATCAACAGGGCGAGAGCCGTGTACATCTCACGCAGATTGGTCGCGTGGATAAAGCGAAACAAGGGCCGGGTAAGGTAGATGCCAGCGAGAATGATGATGGCAATCATTGCGATGGTAGTGAGGGTGACGGCCCAGCCGGGTAGCCCTGCCACCAGCGACAGGGCCTCATGGCCGTCACTGGCGTGGTTTGAAGCCTCGCTGCGCGAAATAGACCCATCGGTGCTGATTTGGGGAACGCCGCTCATGGCCAGCAGTGGCAGGAAGGCCAGAATGGGGATGACCGCGATATCCTGGGTCAGCAACACCGAAAATGACGCGCGCCCGCCCCGTGTCTGCATCAGTCCCTTTTCCGATAGGGTTTGCAGCACGATCGCCGTGGAAGATAGCGAAAGCGCCAAGCCGACGGCAAGACTGACCTGCCAGGTCTCGCCTGCGGCAGTGGCAGCAACCATCAGCGCAAGGGTGCTGAGCAGGACCTGCAAACCACCCAATCCGACGAGCTTGTGTCGCATCGCCCAGAGCGCGCGCGGGTCAAGTTCCAGCCCGATGAGAAAGAGCATCATCACTACGCCGAATTCGGCAAAATGCTGCAAGTCTTCGGTCTCGGCCCCGACCAGTCCCAGGATCGGGCCAATAATTATGCCGGCTGCCAGATAGCCTAAAACCGACCCAAGCCCGAGCCGCGCGGCAAGAGGAACCGCGATAACTGCGGCGGCAAGGTAGATTGTGGCTTGATAGAGAAATGCGTCCATGGATTTTGTATCGCAAGCAGCAGAAAGCTTGGCAACGGTTTTAGCTTCAATATGCGTGGATCGGCTAAAAGTCAGTGGAAAGCAGGAACATGAAACAAGGCGTTGGCCGCCACTCAGGCAGCCTGCGCATTTCGATCAGGAGTTGGCGCTAGTGTTCCATCATTCGTATTTCACTGCTGAGCTTGGTGATATTGTCGAGACGCCGTGAAATGCGCTCCTGAAAAACACCGAGCTGGTCGATGATGTCAGAAAGCGTTTCCCCGGTTTCCGGCAAACGTGCGCTTTCGATTTTGCAAAGAACCCGTGTCGAGCTTAGGCCGAGGAACTGCCTGTGCATCACCTGGCATGCATGCATGATGCGTTCTGCTTCGCGTTCGACTTCCTCAACACCACTGCGGGCGCGTTCGCTTTCCTCTTTGACCAGATCGCTGAGGATCGCACGTTCGTTTTCCATGTTGATCTTACCAAGACCGCGCCGTTCCGCCTTTAGCTGTGCGTCGCATTCATTGAGGATACGAGCCATACCTTCGACAAACAGAGAGTTGTTTACGGCCGGTTCGATGGTTTTGAAATTGCTCTTTTCACCCATCACATGGGTCGCGAACCAGTCGGACATGTCCCGTGACATGGCCCCATAGTTTTGCGACAAGACCGTGACAGGCCCACCCGAAGGTTCGATCCTGGAGGCGATCACCCGCAGATTATGCGGGATGGTGTGCATGGCCTCAAAGTCCTGAACCAAGCCCTGGGTCGCCTCGACCAGAGTTTGTGCATTTGACAGCATTCGTCGCAGCTCTGCGATCTTGGGGTCTTGCGGGCGTTCCAGGCCAATGTCCCGCGCTATCAGTTCTTCACTGAGCGCATGGGTGGCAAACTGATTGTAGGTTGTAAAACCCTTGTCCTGAATCCATTTTAAAAGCGTCTTGGCGCTTTCTTCCGGGCTGACATTGCCCTCTTGCTCCGCTTGCAGCAGCTCGTCATAGGCCAGTTTGACCTCTTCGAACAAAGCGCTGCTGGGGCGGATACGGGCTGACAGAAACCCGCCCGGACAGGGAATGATCACCGCAAAGACCCAGTAGTAGAGCCCGTCCTTGGCCCTATTCTTCACATAGGCACCCATGCTCTCGCCACGTTTAAGCGTGTCCCAGAGGAGCTGAAAGACGCCTTTCGGCATGTCTGGATGGCGGATGATCTTATGAGGCGCACCGATCAGTTCGTCGAATTCGAAATGGGCAACGCGTTTGAAAACGTAGTTGCTAGCAAGAATGACCCCGCGGTCATCCGTACGTGAAAAGAAAACTTCATGCAGCCCAAAGGGGGCTTCACCACTTGTTGGGCGGGATTCCCGTCGACGTTCGACAAAAGACAAGGGAATTCTCCTCTTTTTATGTAACTGGTTTACTGACTACTTTGACAGCTCGCCAAATCTCCACACAGGGGGAGACCGGAGAGGAAAACGGGTGGCGCCTAGAGATCCTGCGCCACCCGATTGAAAGACTAGTGTTCCATCATCCTAATCTCGTTGCTGAGCTTGGTGATGTTGTCCAGACGTCGCGAAATCCGTTCCTGGAAAACGCCAAGCTGATCAATGATGTCAGACAGGGTTTCTCCGGATTCAGGCAGGCGCGCGCTTTCGATTTTGCACAGAACCCGTGTTGAGCTGAGCCCGAGAAACTGGCGATGCATTACCTGGCAGGCCCGCATAATGCGTTCGGCTTCGTGATCTACTTCTTCGACGCCTTTGTGGGCCCGATCGGTTTCGTTCTTGACCAGGTCGCTCAGAATTTGACGTTCGCTCTCCATGTCGATTTTACCAAGGCCACGCCGCTCTGTCTTGAGCTGAGCGTCACATTCATTGAGGATGCGCGCCATGCCTTCGACAAAAAGGCTGTTGGTGACCGCCAGTTTGATCGTGTTGAAATTGCTGTTTTCCCCCATCACATGAGCGGCAAACCAGTCTGACATTTCACGCGACATGGCGCCATAATTTTGCGACAAGACCGTGACAGGCCCACCCGAAGGTTCGATCCTGGAGGCGATCACCCGCAGGTTATGCGGGATGGTGTGCATGGCATCAAAATCCTTCACCAGCCCCTGGGTTTCGGTCACCAGAGTTTCGGCGTTTGACAGCATCTTGCGCAGGTCGGTGATCTTGGGGTCTTTGGGTTTTTCCAAATTGACGTCCCGCGACAAAAGCTCTTCGCTCAGGGCGTGGGTGGCGAACTGATGATAGTTCTCAAAACCCTTTTCACGGATCCATTGCAGCAGCTGTTCACTGCTTTCTTCCGGGTCCAGACCTGCGTTGTTCTCGGCCTGAAGCATCTGGCTATAGGCCAGCTTCACTTCCTCAAAGAGTTTGCTGCTGGGACGGATGCGCGCTGACAAAAAGCCGCCCTTGCAGGGGATGACTACAGCAAAGACCCAATAATACAGCCCGTCTTTGGCCTTGTTTTTGACATAGGCGCCAATGCTGTCACCGGCCTTCAGTGTATCCCAGAACAACTGAAAGACGCCTTTTGGCATATCCGGATGACGTATAACTTTGTGTGGAGCGCCAATCAATTCGTCCCATTCATAGTTGGCAACCCGTTTGAAAACATAATTGCCTGCCTGAATAACCCCTCGATCATCGGTGCGTGAAAAGAAAACCTCATGCAAGGCAAAAGGCGCTTCGCCGTTTGAGGGGCGGGTTTCTAGGCGACGGTCTACAAAGGACAATGGAGCGTTCCACTTCTATATCATGCGACCTCGACCTCTAACGGTGAAACCTTCCTTTATTGTTAAGTCGGCAGGGGGGCGTCGCGTTTTAATTGCGCCATGACGATCTGGCTTTGGACCCGTGCAACTGCCGGGTGTGGCAGCAGGATTTCATGAATGAGCTGATTCAACGCCTGCAAGTCGCGACAATAGACCCGCAAAAGGTAGTCTGCTTCGCCGGTCATGGTCCAGGCCGAGGTAATTTCGGGGCGGGTACTGACCAGAGTACTGAAGCTTTTGGATTGCTCCGGGCCATGGCTGCCAAGGTTGACATGAACAAAGCCCTGCACTGTAAGGCCCAGCTTAGCCGGATCCAGGCGGGCGCAATAGGCCTGTATGTACCCTTCGGTTTCAAGCCGTTGGCGCCGCCTGCCAGCCTGGCTTGGTGACAGGTTCAATATCTCGCCCAATTCCTGCGCCGTGAGGTGTGCATTCTTTTGCAGCGCAGCAAGGAGTTTGGTGTCGGCAGAGTCTAGCATTTGCGTGGTATTCTCCTAATTGTCTAGAAAAGTGATAAAAATGCGCATATGAGATCCGATATACGCTAAGAAACGCGCAAAACAAGCATCTGGTTTGCGTTATTCTGGTCGGGAACAGATACCAACATCGCAGCACGCGCAATTTGGAGGAGACCACCATGGGTCCATTCCCGCACAACGCCCCGAAATCCGTCATCAGCGAAGAAAACCCCGCCGGCACCGACGGCTTTGAATTTGTTGAATTCGCCAGCCCCGAACCGCAAGAACTGCGCGATCTTTTTACCAAGATGGGCTACGAGCAGGTCGGCCATCACAAGACCAAGCCAGGGATCGAGCTCTGGCAACAGGGTGATATCACCTATATCCTCAATGCTGAAAAAGGCAGTTTCGCTGACAAATTTGTCGCCGAACATGGTCCCTGTGCACCATCCATGGGCTGGCGGGTCGTTGATGCGCAAAAGGCTTTTGACCATGCGGTTTCAAAAGGGGCAGAAGCCTATGAAGGCGCGGATAAAACCATGGATGTGCCCGCGATCAAGGGCATTGGTGGCTCGCTGATCTACTTTATTGACCAGTATTATGAGACCTCGCCTTACAACGAAGAATTCGAATGGACCAAACAGTCCAAGCCGCGCGGCGTTGGGTTTTACTACCTCGATCACCTGACCCATAACGTCTACAAGGGCAATATGGACAAATGGTTTCATTTCTATGGAGATTTGTTCAACTTTAAGGAGATTCGATTCTTTGATATCGAGGGCAAGTTCACCGGGCTTTTGAGCCGGGCGCTGACCTCTCCCTGTGGCCGCATCCGTATCCCGATCAACGAAGATCGTGGTGAAACCGGCCAGATCGTTGCTTATCTGAAGAAATACAAAGGCGAAGGCATCCAGCATATCGCCGTCGGCAGCGAAGACATCTATAGCGCCACCGATGAGATTTCCGAACGCGGCATCCGGTTTATGCCGCCCCCCCCGGCGGCCTACTATGATCTCAGCAAGGACCGCGTCGTTGGCCACGAAGAGCCGCTTGACCGGATGAAGAAACACGGCATCCTGATCGATGGCGAAGGCGTCGTGGATGGTGGTGAGACCAAGATCCTGCTGCAGATTTTCTCCAAGACGGTGATCGGCCCGATTTTCTTCGAGTTCATCCAGCGCAAGGGCGACGATGGTTTCGGCGAGGGCAACTTCAAGGCGCTGTTCGAATCCATCGAGCAGGAGCAGATCGACAACGGCGAAATCGAAGCGGCTGAATAACCTGCCTCAAACGGGCGGCTGTGTTTCCGGTAAAACGACAAAAGACCGGGTGCCTCGTGCACTCGGTCTTTTTTGTTCGGTTCTTGCTCTGCCTGTTGCGCTTTCTAAAGCGGGCAAATTGCTGCTTGATCCGGGTCGGCGTCCCGGCCCGGACCTGCAGCAGGTCTGCCAATGGGTTGAGGCATTGCCTACAAGGGCATTGTCAGAGGGAATTATGTGGGGCTTTTGCCGGACTTGCCTGCGGGGCTTAGCCGCCGGGCATCTCCAGCGTCGTGTTATTACCGCGCTTCTGATAGCGAAGCTGGCTGTCGCCAATCGCCACGACCGTGCCGCCGTCAATGCGGTCTCCGACCTTGACTGTCTTGTAGCGCCCACTTGGCAGGCGTACGAGCGCGCGCCTGTCAGCAGGGGGGCCAGAGACGCCGATCAGATTGAGACGCCGCAGATTGATCGCGTTGTTCACGGTGGCCTGTCGTGCCACGGAAGCAGAGCTGGGCAGGCTGGGCGTCACTGTTCGAGGCGCAATTGTCGGCACTGCCGCAGCTGTGGCTGCGGGGGCAGCTGCTTGCCGACGTTTAGCCCGGTCCACGAGGTTGGCGAAATTGGCAGGCCGCCCTCTGGGGGAGACCGAACTGACAATAGCAAGATCGCTGACTGGTTGGTTTTCCTGTTCTTCGGTCTTCAGCCCGGCCGGGCGGGCGCGGGGGCGCACGCTTGCCAGTTCTTCCCGGCTCAAGCCGCCCAATAAAGCACGTTCGGCCTGTTCGACCAGATCGGTGGGGCGCGGGCGCGGGCGTTTGCTGGCCAGAGCCGCCAGGCGGGCTTGCTGACGGGCCAGTTCGGCTTCTGCTTCGGCTAGGGTTGGATCGGCGCGCTCAGGTGTGGCGGGAGGTGTCTTCTGTGGGCGCCCAAGATAAACCATCACCCCGTCCGGGTTCAGGGTGCCTTCCGGGGTGGCAATAACCAAGCCACGGCTGTCCAAGGCAAAAGCGCTGCCCACAGCCGCCGGAGAGCTGACGGAATTCGGTGCACCATCGGTGACCAGCCCCGTGGCGGGCGGCAGGGCGACGGCATCTTGTGAAAGACTGCTGTTGTCAATGGAGGCGATATAGATGTCATCCAAGCTGATCAATGCCGGGGCTTCGGCAATCTGAGGGACCGTGTGCCAAATGCCGGTGGCAGCATAAAGTGCAGCCTGTTCAAGGTTCTGATCGGCCTGTTCTGAGGCGGGCTCGCTCCCAATGGAACCCTCGGTGGTTCCATCACTCTGGGGCTCGGGATCTTGAATTGGCTGACCGTCTAACGCATCAAGCACGGACTGATCCGTGCTTGCGTCAACTTCTGTTCCTAGGTTGGCTTGCTGGCTGGCCGCAGGGGAGGTTGGCTCAACCAAGTCGACAACGCCCGGATCTGGTTGACTGGGGATGGCACTGACCTGGGGCGCGATTGCTGCGGGCGGTTCCTCGACCTCAGCTTCAGGCGTCACCTCAGGCGAAGCTGTCGAATCCTCTGGCTTAACTTCTGGTGGTGGGGTGCGTTCGGGCGTTTCTTCAACAACCGGAGGACGCTGTCGCTGTCCCTCTTCGGAAGAAGACCCAAAGATTTCCCCCTCGGTTAAAAGCGCAAAGGCGGCAACGGCTGCCATGGCCAGCAACAGCACCACTGTTAGTATCAGGCCCAAATGGCGCGGCTTGCCTCCGGTCTGGCTCATGTTCGAAGATGTTTGCGATACCTGCGTCAGGGTCTCAACGGATTTTCTGGCGTCGCTGTCGGCCGCACTGGTGGGTTCGGCCTTGGCGATGGCCAAACTTGGCTGATCAGCAACCGCTGCCGTTGACGTCACGGCAGAACTCTTCGGAGCGGCCGGTACTTTTCCGTGAGTAGCAGAGGTCATGACGGCTGTTGTCGCCGTGGGCTGTTCGGATGGGCCAGACTTTAACGACGGGCCAGACGCCAATGTGTTAAGTGAAGCTTTGCCAGATGGGGACTTGTCTGGTGGCGTCGACATACCTGTTGGTGCCGCCGTAGCTTCAGCCGACTTGCCAGCCTGCGCGGGCGCTGGGGGCGGGGTGCGGCTGGCTCCGGCGAGCGCGGGTGTTGCTCCGGCAGTGGCACTGTTTTCGGTATTGCCCAGAGACGGAGCACGGAGTTTGATCGGGCCCGTGTCAGTGGTTTTGCGGCGTCTGCTGCTGAATCCGGGGACCGGACCATTGTCTTCATCCGAACGCCCAGATTCTTCCAAAGAGCCACTGCCAGGAGCGGATTTCGTCAGGCCCGTCTGGACGTTTGGCTGAACTGGAGAATCCTTTGCCGGGGTGTTGAGCCCGGCAGAAGGGCGGTTCTCAAGGGCTTTGGGGATGTTCAGTTCGGCTGTTGTCTGTTTGACTCGCTTGCCTGGTGCGTTGCCTGGCCCATTGACTGGCGCGTTTTTCAACGCGGCATCCGATTTGACCGATTTCTTACCCTTGGAAGAAGACTTACCCTGTGGTTTCGCAGCCGGCTCTGTTGAAGGCTTTGCAGCAGGGCCGATATCCACAACGGCAATTCCGTCTGTGTCGACCGGCTCACCTCCAAAGGATGGGGCAGGGCCAAAAAACGGCTCCCCCAGAAAATTCATCTCACCAGGAACGGCCACAAAAGATGCCGGCGTGAAGCCATTTTCGAGCGCAAAGCTCTCGGCTTCGGCCAGGGTTTCCAGCGCCACCGCAGCAATATGGGTCTGTGTACCGTCTTCAGAGAGGTCAAATGCGAGATCATCCACCGGGTAGGGGGTTGCCCCTTCCAGCGCCGTGCGTGCCATCTCGCGGCGGGTAATGCTGTCATGGGTGCCGGTTTCAATGGTCAGATAGCGGATCTGCTCATTCGGGATGATCAGCTTGCAGCAGCCTGATTGTTCAATCGCATCGCCGCGGGTTCGCAGATCCGACAGTGCGGTCGGCAGATCAGGGCTGTCCAGTGGCACCAGCCCAACATTGCGCCAGCCACCGGCAGCGCGGTGCAGCAGAACGATACCCTCTGAGGAAAGAGAAAGAGCAAACCCCGGTTTCATGTTGCGGTCAAACCATCCAAATCTTAAGTGCCCGGACCGCGAGGAGTCCATTCAAGTCGTCTGTGCAGACCATAAAGCAGGACTTCGCCGAGTGAAAGGAAAAGAGCAGGGTTTCCCCTTGTCAGCGGCGATCTGCCATCCCCATCTTGGGGCAAAGGATTGGAGCCTGAGTTATGAAAACAAAGAATGTTTTGTTCGCCGCTGTTTTGGCAGCTTGTACAATGGGCGGATTGGCTGCCGCTGGGGAAGACCTGCGCCAGATTACCGTGACCGGCGAGGGGCAACTCGCAGTCGCACCGGATCAGGCGGTTATCACCCTGGGTGTGACAAAAGAAGCAAGCGAGGCTGATGCCGCTATGGCCGCAGTTTCAAAGGAAATGTCTGCTGTTGTTGCAGCGCTTCGCGGGGCGGGGATTGATCCCGCAGACTTACAGACACGGCAGGTCTCGTTGCAGCCGATCTGGTCGAAAACCGGGTCTCTGGTTTCGGGCACGGCGCATAAAATTACCGGGTTTTCTGCGTCTAATAATCTGGCGCTGAAGGTGCGGAATCTGGATCAGTTGGGGCCGGTTCTAGACCTGGTGTTGGAGGCCGGGGCCAATCAGTTTCAGGGGCTGAGCTTTGGCGTCGCTGATCTGGAGGAGGTGAAAGATCAGATGCGCAATGCGGCCGTGGCGGATGGCATTCGCAAAGCACGCCAATTGGCGAAGGCCGCGCAGATGGTACTGGGGCCGGTGCGCATGATCAGCGACCACGATCAGGGCGGTGGGCGCCCGATGATGGCGATGGAAATGGCGCGCAGTTCCGCCATGCCGATCGAGGCAGGGGAGCTGAACTACTCCCATTCGGTGCAGATGGTTTTTGACCTTTTGGTGCCCGAAGCCGAATAGAGGCCTGACAACAGGGCTGGATAATAGCCGAAAACGTAAAAAGGCCGGGCAATTCCCCGGCCTTTTTGTTCGCTTGAAAGAGATCAGCCGCAGGCTTTGGCCAGGGCTTGATCCAGATCCCGGATCAGATCCGCCGGATCTTCGATGCCGATGGAGATTCGCACCACATTGGCACCTGCGCCTGCGGCTTCTTGCTGCTCGGCGGTCAGCTGACGGTGGGTGGTCGAGGCGGAGTGGATGATCAGCGAGCGGGTGTCGCCAAGGTTGGCCACATGGCTGAAGATTTCCAGTGAATCCACCAGTTTGACGCAGGAATCATAGCCGCCTTTCACTGCAAAGGTGAACAGGCCGCCAGTCCCTTTGGGATAGCACTCCTGGCCGCGAGCGTAATAAGGCGAGGATTCAAGCCCGGCGTAGGTCACGTAGTCAACCCGGTCATCCTGCTCCAGCCAGCTGGCAACGGCGATGGCGTTTTCGCAGTGGCGCTGCATGCGCAGCGACAGGGTTTCAACGCCCATCAGAGTGTAGTGCGCCGCCTGTGGGTTCATAGTCATACCCAGATCACGCAGCCCGATAGCAATGCCATGGAACGTATAGGCCAGTGCGCCAAAGGTCTCGTGAAACTTCAACCCATGATAGGCAGGCTCGGGTGCCGACAGCGATGGGAATTTGTCATTGGCGGACCAGTCAAACTTGCCGCTGTCGATCACTGCACCGCCCGTGACCGTACCATTGCCAGTGAGGTATTTGGTGGTCGAATGCACCACCAGGGTCGCGCCCTGTGCGATCGGATTGCACAGATAGGGTGTGGCGGTGGTGTTGTCGACAATCAGCGGAATGCCGGCCGCATCGGTAACATTGGCCAATGCACGTACGTCAGTCACATAGCCACCGGGATTGGCGATGGATTCACAAAATACCGCACGGGTGTTTTCATCGATGGCTGCAGCCACGGCATCCAGATCGTCTGTGTCGACAAATGTCGCTGACCAGCCGAAACGTTTGATGGTCTGGCTGAACTGGGTGACGGTGCCACCATAAAGGCGGGTTGAGGCTACGATGTTGCAACCCGGAGCCATCAGCGGGAACAGCGCCATGATCTGCGCCGCATGGCCGGATGAACAGCACACCGCGCCAACACCACCTTCGAGCGTGGCAAGGCGTTCCTGCAGCACGGCAACGGTGGGGTTGGTCAGGCGCGAATAGATAAAGCCGACTTCCTGTAGATTGAACAGGGCTGCGGCGTGATCTGCATCGCGAAACACATAGCCGGTCGTCTGATAGATCGGCGTCTGGCGGGCGCCGGTCGCCGGATCAGGCTTGGCGCCAGCGTGGATCTGCAGGGTGTCAAAACCGTAGGCAGGTGCATCACTCATGTCATTATCTCCCTTTGAAAACTCTGTTGCCAAATGTGTAGGACAGCTTGTCCTGTGGTACAACGCGAGGGATCAAATTCGGAACGTCCGCGTCGCCAAAGCCCAGTTTCAAAGGAAATCATCCCGGCGGGTTTTGTCTAAACGGTTGTGAAAGGGTTAACGTTCCCACAAGCCTTCGGATTTGATGCGGTTTCGAATAGCCTGCTCGCGCCGGGGCAGGTGGTTCTGGTCGAACAGAGCGCGCACCCGTTCTCCGCGGCCCTGGTAGACCAGACGTTTGATCGGGTCATAGGCCTTCAGGACCTTTTTGATCCAGTTGGGTGCGGCCACCTGTTGCAACAGGTCCACAACGGCATTGCTTTCACGAGCGTAGAGCAGCGGAAAAAGGCGATAGTGGCAGCTGGTCTCACCATCAAGATAGCCGGTCGGCAGGGCGTCACGCCCGCCCCCAAAGGAATGAATCACCAGCGGCAGGGCGACCTGATCCAGCCAGGGGTCCAATGACTGGCCGATCAGTTCTGGCGGCGGGTCTTTCAGAATGGACTGAGCATAGACGGCAAACCGTTTACCAAACGCGCGCGGACAGGCGCCATAAAAGAACCCGGCATTGAAATAGAGATAGCGTTTCCAAAACTCATCCGGCTGGCTCAGATCCAAAGTGGCGTCCATATCCAGGCCAAAGCGTTCATAGAGCGCACGCCAGATTTCCGTATAGCCTGGCCCATACAGCGTCGGCTTGGGCCAGGTTCCTTCGCGCCGCAACGAGGCCGAGGGGCGGGAGAAATCAAATGGCACCGCTTCAAGATCGCCAGTGATCAGCGTGTCACTGTCAAAAAACACAAAAGGCTCGCCCTCGGGCAGGGCCTGTAGTGCCTCGATCTTGTTGCCATAGGGATACTTGGAGCCAAAGATCTTGCTTTCAAAAGGCAGGATCTCGACGTCCAGCCGCTGCAGCACCTCGAGCACCGGGGCGCTGCGGATGCTGGGGTCTTTGTCCCACAGCGGGCCAGGCTGAGGCACGGCGACAAACACCCGACCCGAAAAATTCGGTGAACTGTGACGCAACGAGGCGGCGAAAAGCAGTGCCTCATATTGCAGGCGGCCCGCCTGGCCGATGATCATGACATTGAAAGACTGCTGTGCCATCGTTTTTCCTGTCTTCCGCCTCTCATGAGCGGTTGGGGCTTTGGGGTCTCATCAGCTATAATCACTGCGACCCGGGCACAAAAGTTAATCTTTGAGATTTCGCGGCACTGCGGTGACACTGTTACGGCGCAGCGTCATCTTGGTATCAGTTTGGAGGTAGTAATGTTTGGTATCAGTTTGGAGGTAGTAATGTTTCGCATGTTTTCAGTGATGGCACTTGGCGCGGGGGTCTTTGCGCCTTCGGATCAGGCGGCAGCAGGCCCGTTTACAACTGCGGGCGAGGTCAAGCCGATCCTTGCTGCGACACGTGCCAATTGGGTGTCGGTGCGCGAATACCAGGGACAAGACCTGCTCTATGTGACGCACCTGTGGTCTTGGCGCTGCGGCTTGGATGCGATTCGTATCGGAATAAATGGCGCTGCACCGCAAAACTGGCCCTTGCCGGACTGTCATCTGGATCAAGCCGCGCCAAACGCCATTCTGGAGGGGGACGGTCCGCCCTACAAGGCCTATCCATTGCAGTCGATCCAGAACATCTCCATTGATGTTTTTTACGACGACCAGACAGTGGAAACACTGACCGTAGATCGACAGGGGCACCCGATTTCACCCTGAATGAACCAATGAACCCATGGGGCTTTATCCTGCGAGACGGCCCTATCGAAGATCGACCATGCCCACTCCGCAGGGGAGAAGGCTGCAGAGGCGGGGGCAATTGATGGCGGAAATGGAGGATCTAGGGGGCGATAAGCGTCACGCCGGGGATCCGATTGACCCGTTCCATATCTTCCTCATAAAGATCTGTCAGGGCCTCAATCATGTTTTCGGTCCAACCAGGTAGGTCGATTTCTTCTTCCAGCGCCTCATGATCGGCGAATTTGTCGAGGAAGGCAGCAATCACCCGGCGTTTGTGAATCTCGGTCATATTGGGGTGCTGTCCGAGATACTGTTGCAGCCGGTCGATGCCCTCGTCGGTCATGATCGCAGAGAGCAGGCTCATGCTGCCGACAATTTCCTGCTGTATCTCGATGCCGGTCATGTCACGGATGATCTGATCCCAAATCATCGGCATATCCTCAAAGCACCAGATGGTAATCGGCACATTGGGTGCGGCCTGACGCAGGCGGATCAGAAGGTCGGACCACCGCAGCTGGTAGGGGTCAAGCGCGTGCAGGACTTCCTTTTTGCGCTGCGGACTTGCCCGCTTCAACAGGTCCGGAACAAGTGCGGCAGGATTGCGCAATGCAAGGAAGATTTCAAGCTGATCAAAGGGAAACATCTGTTGCCAGGCTTGCACACGCGTTTCAGCTTCGGGATAGAATTGATTGCTTTCCAGCGACTGGCGTTGTGACCCAAAGAAATGCGCATTTGACAGGACCGCCCGATCCGCCTGCGTTCCTGCAAGTATCAGTTGCGACAGGCTTTCCTGATCCACGGTGGTTGGAGCGCCTTCTAGTAGGGCGGTATATCTTTCCTTGATCAGACTGCGGTATTTCTTGGGGCCCGGGACCGCTGTTCCGATGCTTTTGAGCAGGCTTTTGTTGAGTTGCAAGGTTTTCAGCAAGCGGTCTTCTTCTGTACCGTGTGCTCCGCAATGGAAAATGACCTGCATCTGGCCCCCTGTGTTCGGCTTTCGCGTGTTCGGCTGTCTTGGAACGTCTCAGGACTACTCCTACGCGTCTGTAAGGTCAAATCGCGCGGGGGCACGGCGATTGTCCTTAGGGTAGTGGAAAAAAAAGACAAGAACTTTTCCGGTTGGTGTGTTTTGTCAGCTGCAAGCACACACACAAATGAAGCCAGTTGCCCGCGCAAAGGCTCCAATTAGCTTTGTAGCGCAAGTCGTCTGAAGGGCTGAGCTACTCCCCAATCCTTGGACAGGATCTGGCGTGATTTAAGCTACTCTTT
>NZ_CYSG01000006.1 GCF_001457775.1 Phaeobacter sp. CECT 5382 | reverse complement strand
CCGCGCCCCAGCTGCGTATCGTCGCTGCCGGTAGAGGGGGTTCTAGTGTTAACTCCAAACACCCGCAACACCAAAATCAACAAAATCACACTTTTCTGCAAAACAAATGTGAAAATAAAACAAAAACAACATCTTACACACAGATAAAGTCAGCAAACCTGCCCCAAAGTCAAAGCAAAATCCCGCCAAACCTTCACCAAACCAGAAGATCAAACCCGAGTCACACCAAACATCAAGACTTACCCACAGACTTACCAACAGAACTCAACAAAACTCATAGGAATCACACTCACAAAAACAAAGCAAACCGACTCGGGGAAGACGAACCTACTGAGGAACACGACGAAATTCGATCATCGCTGCCAAACAGGCCTGACAAAAATACAAAAGGGGTCCGACCAGATGGTCGGACCCCTCTTTTGAAAGCAGACAGATCTGCCTTCGAAAGCCTTATGCTTTGGCTGCAGTCACCATGAACTCCACCAGGAATTCCGGAAGGGCCAGTTTGGCTTCGCCACAGGCACGGGCGGGAGCTTGGCCTTCGGGCACCCAGGCATCCCAGACCGCATTCATTTCGGCAAAGTCCTTCATGTCAGCCAGCCAGATCGTCGTCTGCAACAGTCGCGTCTTGTCCGATCCGACCTCTGCAAGAAGTGAGTCGATCTGGTCCAGGCAATCCTGAGTTTGCTGAGCAACGCTGGCGCCCTTGGTGCCGACCTGCCCCGCCAGATAGATCGTGTCACCATGGGTGACGATCTGGCTCATACGGGTGCCGGTGTGATGACGGGTGATATCTGACATATATATGTGTCCTGGTTTGATTGAGCACAGGCGCCCCGAACCGGGCGACGTTGTGCGGGGAAGTTATAAGAAGACTAAACGAAGAGGGTGCGTGATCGTTAAGGCGCCTGCCGCAACAAACGATCAGTCCACCAAAAGCCACTTGCCAGTCGCGGATTTGCAGAATTTACGCGCCACCTGCATGGGCTGCGCCCCACTGCCGGGATAGGCAATATGGCCAAAGACCAGACAATTGCCCTGCTGCGCCGTCACCTTGACCTGACCGTGCGCTGTGGTTTCCGGATTACTCCATTTGACGGAACTGCCCGTTTTAACGCCAGCCGCCCCATAAAGCGCAGCTTCAGCAGCACGCATCGCATCAAAGTCTCCAGGCTTGAGTGGTGACTGTGCCAGAATGCGGCTGAGCGGCTTGGCGGCGAGCGGCGCGGCGCAGACCGCAGAAGCCGTAGCAAAAACAAGAGCGGAAAGAAGGGCAGCCGATTTAGTCATCATATCTCAACCTGAAAGAATGCTATCAATCCAACCCGAAACGCGCTGAACACCCGCAGCATGGCGCATGTGCCGTGCCCTGTCCATGCAACACAGACAGAAAGCAACGCACCATAGGTCAGGAAAATTTCCGAAACAGGCGCGTTGTATCGAACAACTCATCCAAACGATCATAACGATCCTTGGTTTTATCCCAGCTTTCTTCCTGGGTGGCCGCAATCATTGCCTCCAGCAGCATCATGGTTGAAATGTTGGAATCCCAAGCCGAAGGGATTTCCACCCAGCAGTTAAAGGCATGTTCCGCGACCGAAGCCACAGGGCTGGCCCATTGATCGGTGATCAAGATCACCTTGACGCCACGCTCAGCCGCCAGCTCAGCCAGACGCTGCAGATTGGTTTCATAGCGGCGCACGTCGAACATCAGCAAGGTGTCACCAGCCTCCATGTCCAACACGTAATGCGGCCAGGTGGCTGATGAGGAGGTCATATGGGTGACGCGTTGCCGGATCGCCTGAAAATGCGTAAAGGCATAGTCGGCCAAAGCGCGGGTGATACGCCCCCCCACGACATAGAGCCTGCCTTCGGTATCAGCGAGCTGACGCACTGCCGCGTCAAACTGGGCAGAGTCCACATTGGAAAAGGTTTGGCTAAGGTTATCGGTCACGGCCTGAGAAAACCTGTTCAGCAAATGGCCTTCGGGGGCTTCTGATGCCCAGTTTTCACGCCGCTGGGTCGGGCCAGACACCTTGGCCTCCAACTCTTTGAGTAGAGCCTGATGAAACTGCGGATAGCCTTTGAACCCCAGCTTTTGCACCATGCGGGCAACTGTGGGTGTCGAAACATCCGCATTTGACGCCACGATAGTAATCGAAGCCAATCCGGCTGCCGGGTAATTCTCCAGCAGAGAATTTGCGAACTTGCGCTCTGATTGGGTCAGCGAGGCATATTGATCGCGGATCAGCTCTCGGACAGTCAGCGGTGGTTTCGTCACGGCAGGGCACCTTCCTCAGGCTGAGCGAAAAACAGGCAACAGGGTCAAGACATAGTCGATAGGCCCCGCTGAACACCAGCGCCTTAGCGGCGCGGGATAAATCTCTTCTGAAATTATATTGACAGAATTATCCCTTCATGAAAAGATTTTTCCAAAATTGGGAGTGTTGAATGTCACTGAGCGATTCCAACGCTCGCTGCGAGGCCTATGAGGTGCTCAATGGGGCCGGGCAAGGCGGGGCGATTATTCTGTGCGAGCATGCCAGCCACCGCATCCCGCACCGCTATGCCGGTCTGGGGCTGGCTGAGGCCGATCGCAAAAGCCACGCGGCCTGGGATCCAGGCGCTCGCGCCGTTGCGCTAGGCCTGTCGCAGGCCCTGGATGCGCCCCTGATCGCCGCGCGGGTGTCGCGTCTGGTCTATGACTGCAACCGTCCGCCAGAAGCCGCATCCGCGATGCCGCAAAAATCTGAACTCGTCGAAGTTCCCGGAAACGTCGGGTTGAGCCGCGATCAGCGCGACGAGCGGGAACTCACCGTCTACCGCCCTTTTTGCGATGCTGTCACCCGCCTGATCGAGGCGCGCAAACAAGCCGGTCTGCAAACTGTATTAATAACCATGCACAGCTTTACCCCGGTGTACTACGGCATCCCGCGCACCGTCGAGATCGGCATCCTGCATGACAGGGACAGCCGCATGGCCGATGCGATGCTGGACCAGGCCGACGCCCTGCCCCATCGTCGGGTGGAACGCAACGCTCCCTACGGCCCCGAAGATGGTGTCACCCATTCGTTGCAGCTGCATGGTATCCGCCACGGGTTGGCCAATGTCATGATCGAGGTGCGCAACGATCTGATGCGTACCCCGCAAGAAGAGACACAGATGGCAGAGGAGTTGCTGGTTCTGCTGCGCCCGACGCTGGCAGCCCTGCAATCCACAGGAGGCGCAGATGCCTAGACTAATTGTGCGCTATATTCGCGCCATTGAGGCAATGAACCGGGTGATTGGCCGCTTTGCCATGTATCTGATCTTTGCGCTGATTGGCGTGCTGTTGTGGTCCTCGATCTCAAAGACCTTCTTCAACCCCTCGCTCTGGACGCTGGAGATGGCCCAGTTCATCATGGTGGCCTATTACATCCTTGGTGGCCCCTATTCGATGCAGATGGGATCGAACGTGCGGATGGATCTGTTTTATGGCGGCTGGACCACCCGCACCAAGGCGCTGGTCGATGCCTTCACCGTATTGTTTCTGATGTTTTATCTCGGTGTATTGCTCTATGGCGCGGTCAGCTCGATGGCCTATAGCCTTGGTTATTTTGGACTGGAGCCGTTTTCCTTCTTTGGCGACCTGTTGCGAACACTGGTGAGCGAGGGCCCGAGTGCGGCCTGGGCCAAAATCGGCTACATCGAACGCAGCTCCACCGCCTGGCGGCCCTATCTTTGGCCGGTAAAATCCATTCTCTGCTTCGGCGTCTTCCTGATGCTGTTGCAATGCCTTGCCGAATTGTTCCGCGATATCGGCCGTCTTCGCGGAGTTGACCTCTGATGCCCTATGAATTGATCGCCATTGTCATGTTTGCCGGCATGATGCTGATGCTTATGACCGGCCAGCGGGTGTTTGGTGCCATCGGCTTTGTCGGCGCTGTCGCTGGGATGCTGCTTTGGGGCACTGGCGGGGTTGAGATCCCCTTTGCCGCCTCGATGAAACTGATGAAATGGTATCCGCTGCTGACGCTGCCGATGTTCATCTTCATGGGCTATGTGCTGTCAGAATCCAAAATCGCAGACGATCTGTACCGTATGTTCCACGTCTGGATGGGGCCGGTGCAGGGCGGGCTTGCCATTGGTACCATCGGCTTGATGGTTCTTGTTTCGGCCATGAATGGTCTATCCGTCGCAGGCATGGCCATTGGGGCCACCATTGCGCTGCCGGAATTGTTGCGCCGGGGCTATGACAAGATCCTGGTGACCGGCACCATCCAGGCCGGTTCATCCCTGGGCATTCTGGTGCCGCCTTCGGTGGTACTGGTGCTCTATGCGATGATCGCGCGCCAACCCGTAGGCCAGCTGTGGCTGGCTGGTGTGGTGCCCGGTCTGTTGATGGCGACCATGTTCATCATCTACATCTATATCCGCGCCAAAATGCAGCCCAATCTGGGTCCCGCCATGACCCATGAAGAGCTGGCAGAATACGACGAGATCAGCACTCATCCGCTGCGGTTGAATTTCATTGTGCTGGCTGGGATCGTACTGGTGCCCTTGATGGTCAAGCTGGACGTGATTGCGCCGAAGTCCGCCATTGGCTTTGCCCTTGGTGCAGCCGCGCTGGCCTTTGTGACCCGCGCCATGCCGCTGTTCTACCGCGATGTCTTCCTGAAGGAAAAACACCGGCTGCTGTTTTCCGGCGTGCTGCCGCTGGCGATCTTTGCCACTATGATGGTGCCCTTTGTGAACGGTTGGACCTCGCTGGTCGAAAGCTCGGCCATTGGCGCCATGACTGCTTTTATCGCCGCTATTCTGAAGGGGCGCATGAACAAACAGGTGTTTGAAACCACCGTGCGGTCGACCCTTGGGATTTCCTGCATGTTCATGTGGATCATTCTAGCAGCGCTCGGCTTTGGTGCCATCTTTGACGGGCTTGGGGCTGTGAAGGCGATCGAAGATCTCTTCACCTCTCAGCTGGGCCTGTCGCCTTGGATGATCCTGATCCTGATGCAGCTCAGCTTCATCGTGATGGGCACCTTCCTGGATGACACCGCAATGCTGGTCATCGTAGCACCGCTCTATGTGCCACTGGTCGGCGCGCTCGGATTTGATCTGATCTGGTATGGGGTGCTTTATACCATCACCACTCAGATCGCCTACATGACACCGCCCTTTGGTTATAATCTGTTTTTGATGCGGGCCATGGCCCCGCCAGAGATCGGCCTGAAAGACATCTATATCTCCATCATCCCCTTTGCCGCTGTCATGGTGGTGGCCCTGGCCCTGATCATGGCCTTCCCACAAATCGCCCTGTGGCTACCAGAGCAGGTCTACGGGAATTGATGAGACACCCAGATAACCCAAGAAGAGCCCCGCTCGGGGGCCTGATTCCAACATTTATGACAACATGGAGTGAGAGCTATGACAACAAGACGTAAGTTTCTGCAAACCGCCGGTGTGGGGGCAATGGCCGCCCCATTGGCGACCCCCGCGCTGGCGCAATCCACCATCAAATGGCGGATGCAGACCTATGCCGGCACCGCCCTGGCAGAGCATGTGGTGAAACCCGCAATCGACATGTTCAACAAGATCGCAGGCGACCGCATGCAGATCGAGCTGTTCTATGCCGACCAGCTGGTCCCCACCGGTGAGCTGTTCCGCGCCATGCAGCGTGGCACTATTGACGCGGTGCAGTCCGATGATGACTCGATGGCCTCGCCCACCGAAGTCACCGTCTTTGGCGGCTATTTCCCATTTGGCTCGCGCTACAGCTTGGACGTGCCCGTCCTGTTCAACCAGTATGGCCTGAACGAGATCTGGGACGAGGAATACTCCAAGGTTGGCGTCAAACACATCTCTGCTGGTGCATGGGATCCCTGCCATTTTGCCACCAAGGACCCCATCCGCAGCCTCGCGGACCTGAAAGGGAAGCGCGTCTTCACCTTCCCAACTGCAGGTCGTTTCCTCAGCCAGTTTGGCGTCGTGCCTGTGACCTTGCCTTGGGAAGACATCGAAGTCGCCCTGCAAACCGGCGAGCTGGATGGCGTTGCCTGGTCCGGCATCACAGAAGACTACACCGTTGGCTGGGCCGATGTGACCAACTACTTCTTGACCAACAACATCTCGGGCGCATGGGCTGGGTCTTTCTTTGCCAACCAGGGTCGCTGGAACGAGCTGCCCGAAGATCTGCAGACCCTGTTCCGCGTCTGCTGTGACCAGTCGCACTACTATCGTCAGTGGTGGTACTGGGGTGGCGAAGCCTCGCTGCGGGTCAATGGCCCCAAAATGGAGCTCACCAGCATTCCGGACGAAGAGTGGGCCCAGGTCGAAGGCGCCGCGGTCAAATTCTGGGATGAAATCGCGGCCGAAAGCCCAACCAAGGCCAAGGTTGTCGAGATCTTCAAGAAGTATAACAACGACATGAACAAGGCTGGCCGTCCCTACCGTTACGGCTAAACTCAACGGATCCCGGCGCATCACGCGCGCCGGGATTCTCCTCCCTAATCAAACTGCCCAAACTAGACAGGAAGCGACCTCATGACCGGTGTTCTGAGTTTTGACGATCTGAAAGCCCAAGTCGCCAGCGGTGACGTAGATACCGTGTTGGTCTGCCTTGTGGACATGCAGGGCCGCCTGATGGGCAAACGCTTTCATGCAGGCCACTTCATCGCCGGTGCCTGGGAAGAGACCCATTGCTGCAACTATCTGCTGGCCACCGATCTCGAGATGGCAACACCGGAAGGCTATGAATCTACCAGCTGGGAACGCGGCTATGGCGATTATGTCATGAAGCCGGATCTCGCCACCCTGCGACCCCTGCCCTGGCTCGATGGCACGGTGATGGTGCTTTGTGATGTGCTGGATCATCACAACCACGAAGAAATCCCCCACAGCCCGCGTGCGATCCTCAAGAAACAAATCCGTCGGCTAGACGCGCTTGGCTTTGACGCCATGACAGCGACCGAGCTGGAGTTCTTTCTGTTCGAGAAAAGCTTTGACGAGATCCGCAAAGCGGATTTCCGCGATATGCAGCCGATCTCTGGCTATAACGAAGACTACCATATCCTGCAGACCACCAAGGAAGAGCACGTGATGCGCCCGCTGCGCAATCATCTGTGGAACGCGGGCATCCCGGTGGAATGCACCAAGGGTGAGGCCGAGACCGGCCAGGAAGAGCTGAACATCAAATACGGCCGCGCCCAGGACACTGCCGATTTCCACACCATTGCCAAACATGCCACCAAAGAGATCGCCTGGCAGCAAGGCCATGCCGTGACTTTCTTGCCAAAATGGAACCACGACAAGGTCGGCTCCTCCAGCCATGTGCATCAGTCGCTGTGGAAAGACGGCAAACCCGCCTTTTATGACGCCGATGATACGCTGGGCATGTCAGCCTTGATGAAAAACTACATGGCAGGTCTTTTGAAATACGCGCCGGACTACACCTATTTCATGGCCCCCTACATCAACAGCTACAAACGTTTCATGAAGGGCACCTTTGCCCCCACACGCATCATCTGGTCCGTTGACAACCGCACCGCTGGCTACCGCCTTTGCGGTGTTGGCAGCAAATCGATCCGGGTTGAATGCCGCATTCCGGGGTCGGATATGAACCCCTACCTGGCGATGGCCGCCATGCTGGCTGCAGGTATCGCTGGTATCGAAGAAGGGCTGGAGCTGCAGGCCCCTGCCACCGGTGATGTCTATCAGGGCGATAGCGGCATGATTCCAGAGACCCTGCGCGAGGCACGGCTAAGCCTGAAGGGATCTAAAATGCTGCGCGCCACAATGGGCGATGACGTCGTTGATCACTATGTGCGCGCCGCCGAAGTAGAGATCGAAGACTTCGACCGGGTCGTCACTGACTATGAAATTGCACGCGGGTTTGAGCGCGCCTGACGGCACGCGGCCTCCGGCAGGATTATTTTTGGAAAGATGAAGGGGGGCTCCCCTTTCAAACGAGATGAGGAAGACCATGGGCCAGACCCTGAAATGTATCTCTCCGATCGATGGATCGGTCTATGCGGAACGCGCTGTGCTCTCCTTGCAGGCGGCGCAAGATGTCACGGCTCGTGCCCGCACAGCCCAAAAGGGTTGGGCGGCGCGTCCCTTGCAGGAACGTATTGATCTGGTGATGGCGGGCGTCGCTGCCGTTGGCGCCATGAACGATGAAATCGTGCCGGAGCTTGCCCATATGATGGGGCGTCCGGTGCGCTATGGCGGTGAATTCGGCGGTTTCAATGAACGCGCCAGCCACATGGCCGAAATCGCCGAGACCGCGCTGGCGGATATCAAGGTGAGCGAAGACGAACGCTTCAAGCGCTATATCAAGCGGGTGCCGCATGGCGTGGTCTTTGTGGTCGCGCCCTGGAACTATCCCTATATGACCGCGATCAATACCGTGGCCCCCGCGCTGATTGCCGGCAATACTGTGGTGCTGAAACATGCAACTCAAACCCTGTTGGTGGGTGAGCGCATGGCGCAGGCGTTCCATGCGGCGGGTGTACCGGAAGACGTGTTCCAGAATGTGTTCCTCAGCCATGATGTGACCAATGATTTGATCGCTGGAAATGCTTTTGACTTTGTCAATTTCACCGGTTCCGTTGGCGGTGGCCAGGCGATGGAACGCGCGGCTGCCGGCACCTTTACCGGCGTCGGCACCGAACTCGGCGGCAAAGATCCCGGTTATGTCATGGAAGACGCTGATCTGGACGCGGCCGTGGACACGCTGATTGATGGTGCGATGTTCAACGCGGGCCAGTGCTGCTGCGGCATTGAACGCATCTATGTGCACGAAAGCCTCTATGATGAGTTTGTCGCCAAGGCAGTCGAGATCGTCAAAGGCTACACCCTGGGCAATCCCATGGATGAGGCGACCACCATGGGTCCGATGGCCAATGTGCGCTTTGCCGCCGAAGTCCGTGCACAGATCACCGAGGCCGTTGCCGAGGGCGCCAAGGCGCACATCGATATCATGGCTGAAGATGATGGCGGTGCCTATCTGACACCGCAGATCCTGACCGATGTCACCCACAAGATGCGGGTGATGCGCGACGAGAGCTTTGGCCCCGTGGTTGGCATCATGAAGGTCGCGTCAGATGAAGAGGCGATTGCACTGATGAACGACAGCGAGTTTGGCCTCACCGCCTCGCTCTGGACCTGCGATCTGGACCGCGCCGCCCGCGTGGGCGACCAGATCGAGACCGGTACCGTCTTCATGAACCGCGCCGACTATCTGGATCCAAGCCTGTGCTGGACCGGCTGCAAGAATACCGGACGCGGCGGAGGACTTTCGGTCATTGGTTATCAAAACCTGACCCGTCCCAAGAGCTACCACCTGAAAAAGGTGGCCGGTTAACTCCTCCTGCCCAAGCGGTGCGCTGCGTGGGCAAACACGACCCTTGGTAAACTGTCCGAGGGTAGATTGTGACGCTGGCCAAATCGGCCACATATGAAAGGCGAAGAGATGTCTCTCGTTGGAAACTGGTCCTATCCGACCGCAATCAAATTCGGCGCAGGCCGGATCAAGGAACTGGGCGAAGCCTGTGCTTCTGCCGGTATCAAAAAACCACTGCTGGTCACGGACAAGGGGTTGGCCAATTTGCCGGTCACCCAAAGCACGCTCGATATCATGGAGGCCGCAGGCCTGGGTCGCGGCATGTTCTCTGAGGTGGATCCCAACCCAAATGAGAAAAACCTCGAGGCCGGGGTCGAAGCCTATAAGGCCGGTGGTCACGATGGTGTCATCGCCTTTGGTGGCGGGTCCGGTCTGGATCTGGGCAAGATGGTCGCTTTTATGGCCGGACAAACCCGCCCGATCTGGGATTTTGAAGACATTGGCGACTGGTGGACCCGTGCCGATGCAGATGCCATCGCGCCGATCATCGCCGTCCCCACCACTGCCGGCACCGGATCCGAAGTGGGCCGCGCCAGCGTTATCACCGATAGTGTCAGCCATGTGAAAAAGATCATCTTTCACCCCAAGGTGCTGCCAGAGGTGGTGATCTGCGATCCGGAGTTGACCGTGGGTATGCCCAAGTTCATCACCGCAGGCACCGGTCTGGATGCATTTGCCCACTGCGTTGAGGCCTTTTCCAGCCCGCATTACCACCCAATGTCACAGGGCATCGCGCTGGAAGGCATGCGTCTGGTCAAAGACTACCTGCCGCGCGCCTATGCCGATGGGACCGATATCGAGGCGCGCGCGCAGATGATGTCGGCCGCTGCCATGGGAGCCACAGGGTTCCAAAAAGGGCTAGGCGCGATCCACGCCATGAGCCACCCGATTGGTGCGGTGTTCAACACCCACCACGGCACCACCAATGCTGTCTGCATGCCCGCCGTGCTGGACTTCAACGCCCCCGAGATCGCCGACCGTTTCAATATGGCGGCGGCCTATCTTGGCATCGCGGGCGGTTTTGACGGCTTCTGCGCTTACGTGCAGGAGCTGAACGACAGCCTTGGCATCCCACGCGGGCTGTCCGATCTGGGCGTCACCGAGGCCGCCATCCCTGAACTGGTCAAAGGCGCCATCATCGACCCCTCCTGCGGTGGCAACCCGATTGAGCTGACCGAAGAAAACCTTACAGGGCTGTTCAAAGCTGCGCTCTGAACTCTGAGCCTCAAGGAATTTCAACAAGGTCCCCTCGTCTGACTGGGGGACCTTTTTTTCGTGAGGTGGCAAGGGTCAAACGGCGGTGCGTAAACGAGGGCAATCAACATGCCGCAGCCGTCTTTGCGCCAAAGCCAGCTTACAGGGAGCCACCAAGGCTAATAGTCGGGCTCAGCGTTTCGCAGATGGCAGGCAATTCCGACGCACTGTCCCGCGTCTTGAGGACAATCTCTGCGGCACGTTCACCGATTTCGCGACGACAGGCATCTGTTGTCGCCAGCTGCAACGGCAGCCCTGCCAGGATCTGCAGATTGTTGAACCCCGCCAGCGCCACATCCCCCGGCACCGAAAGCCCCGTGGCAAGGCAATGCATATAGCCGCCAACGCTCATCACATCGCTGGAATAGTAAATACAGTCGAGATCCGGTTGTCGCGCCAGCATGGCAGCCGTCAGTTGCCGTCCGGTCTCGATAGAGCTGTCTCCGGCGTAATGTTCCATATCCATCAGATCGATGCCCTGCGCGGACAACCCTTCGGAAAATCCATCAAAGCGTTTACGGGCCCGGAAATCCTGCGGCATCTTGGTGCCAATAAAACCAATGCGCCGATAGCCCTGGGCCAGGATTTGCGCTGCCATATCGCGCCCCGCCTGCAAATGGGAAATGCCAACACAGTGGCGCAGGGGCGTGCCGTCCACATCCATGACTTCGACCACGGGGCAGTCCGCTTGCAGCAACATACGCTGGGTGGCATCGTTATGCTCTAACCCAGCCACAATCAGCCCCGAAGGCCGCCAGCTGAGCATCTCGCGGATGACTTCTTCTTCTTCGTCCATCTCATAACCCGACACCCCAACAACCGGCTTTAGCGGGCTTTGTTTCAACACCGAGGAGATCCCAGACAGCACCTCGGGAAAAACAAAACTGTTTAGCGACGGCACCACAACCGCAACAAGGTTGACTGACTGCGACGACAATGATCCGGCAATGCGGTTGGGCACATATCCATGGGCCCGCGCGATTTCTTCCACCTTGGCCCGGGTTGATTTAGAAACATCCGGTGCGCCACGCAGCGCGCGACTGGCGGTCATTTCGCTGACACCGGCAAGCCGGGCGACATCCTTGAGAAGCATCTTTTTGGTCATGGGCGCATGGTCTTGCACTTCGCGCCCCGCTGCAAGGGCAGCAAAGCAGGCTCTGCGCATTTAGCCTTGATTTTCACAACCGTTATCGATACCGATATCGCAGCCGTTATCGCTACCATTTCTTCACACCCCCTCGTTGACGCCACCTATCGCAGCTATGGAGACAGCCCATGACCCTCAAAATCGCAATCAATGGATTTGGACGCATTGGCCGTGGCGTCCTGCGCGCCCTGCTCGAAAGCCAAAGACAAGACATCGAGGTTGTGGCAATCAATGATCTGGCGCCCGCCGCGACCTTGGCCCATCTGTTGAAATTTGATTCCGTACATGGGCGACTGCGCACCCCGGTAAAGCATAGCGAGGATAGCCTGCAGGTCGCAGGCCAGGACATCCGTCTCAGCGCCATACGCGATCCGAAAGATCTGCCCTGGCAGGATGTTGATATCGCCTATGAATGCACCGGGCTGTTCACCAGTCATGATGCGGCCGCCGCGCATTTGCGAAATGGCTCCAAGCGGGTTCTGATTTCAGCCCCCGGCAAAGGTGCCGACCGCACCGTGGTCTATGGCGTGAACCACATGGATCTGACCGCAGATGACCTCGTGGTCTCCAATGCCTCCTGCACCACCAATTGCCTGGCGCCGGTGGCGCAGGTGCTGGATCAGAGCTTTGGCATCAAGACAGGCTATATGACCACAATTCACGCCTATACTGGTGATCAGCCCACGCAGGACAGCCCGCACAAGGATCTCTATCGCGGGCGGGCAGCCGCCCTGTCCATGGTGCCGACCTCAACCGGGGCGGCCCGCGCCATTGCCGAAGTGCTGCCACAGCTCAAAGGCCGCCTCGAAGGCTCTGCCATTCGGGTGCCGACGCCAAATGTTTCCATGGTGGATCTGGCGTTCATGCCAGAACGGCCCGCCACAGCACAAGCCGTCAATGCAGCGATGAAAGCTGCGGCCGAAGGCCCACTTGCAGGTGTCCTCTCTTACGAAGAAGACCCGATGGTTTCGATTGATTTCAATCATGATCCGCATTCTTCCTGTTTTGCGGCCGCTCAGACCACGGTCACCGATGGTGGATTGGTCCGCGTCGTTAGCTGGTATGATAATGAATGGGGCTTTTCTAATCGCATGCTCGACACCGGGCGTCATATGGGCCGCCTGATGGCTGCCGCACCGATGCCTTTGGCCAGCTGATATCAAGATGGGTCGACGGCACCCCTGCCAGCTTTCGCCTCATCCAACAAATGCTCAATTTCTCCAGCCTTTCCCTTGCCTAGCGCCGGGGGCAGGTGGCATCGTGGCAACAACCATTTTGGCGCAAAGGCTTAGCGGCTGAAAGCAAATGGTTTGCCAGGGCCTGACCGGCCCAAGCCAGGGGGAAGCTCACCGTGAAATCTGTACGTCTCAGACTGCTGTTGCTGGCGCTGCTGCCCCTCTCTGTCCTGATGCCATTGTTGCTGGTTTTGGCAATGACCCGCTGGAATGCAGATTATGACGCAGTCCTGATCGCCAAGGTCGAAAGCGACCTGCGTATCGCCGAACAGTATCTTGGCCAGTTGCAAAGTGGCAGCGCCGAAAGCCTGCACAGTATCGCGGATTCCACTGACTTTCAGCGCGCATTGAACGCAGGCCCCGCCGCGACCAGGGCTCATCTGGAAGCACTGCGCCAGGAGTTGCAGCTTGATTTTCTGGACTATCTGACCCTGTCCGACCTCTCAGGCCCCTTGGGGAAATGGCCAGTCATCCAGGCCGCAACCAAAGGGCAGCGCGCATCGGAGATTGATATCTTTTCTGCCAGCGATCTGGCGCAGGCCTCGGCAGCATTGCCGCCTCAGGCACGCATCCCCCTGATCGAAACCGAGGCTGCCGCCCCCACCACGCGTGCTGTAGAGGATCGTGGTATGGTTTTGCACACCACCGCGCCGGTCGCAGCCCTTGGTCATCACGGGGTGCTGCGCGGCGGACGGCTTTTGAACCGGAACCTCGATTTCATCGATACTCTCAACGCGCTGGTCTATCTGGGGGGGCCCAGCCACGCGCAGGATCGCCAAGGCACCGCAACGCTGTTTCTCGAAGACACCCGGGTGTCGACCAATGTCCGCCTGTTCGAAGACGTTCGCGCGCTTGGCACCCGGGTTTCAGCCGCAGTGCGCAGCAAGGTGCTGGATCAGGGGTTGACCTGGCTTGATCGCGCCTTTGTGGTCAATGACTGGTATATCTCTGGCTATCTGCCCTTGACCGACAGCTTTGGCGCGCGTGTCGGCATGCTTTATGTTGGTTTTCTCGAAGCCCCCTATAGTGCCGCAAAACGAGAAGCCTACTGGACGATCGTTGCCGTGTTCCTTTCGGTTCTAGTGTTATCGGCCCCCCTGTTCCTTTGGCTCGCAAAGGGGATTTTCTCGCCGCTTGAACGCATGAGTCAGACCATGAAACGGGTTGAGCGTGGCGACCTGACGGCGCGCAATGGTCAGGTCAACCGCAGCGACGAAATCGGTCAGGTGGCGGGGCACCTGGATACTCTGCTGGACCAGATCCAGGAACGCGACCAGCGGCTACGCGACTGGGCAGCAGAGCTGAACGACCGGGTCGATCAACGCACCGGCGAGCTGCGCGCTGCCAACGAGAAACTGGAAGAAACCTTCAAACAGCTGGTGCTGAGCGAAAAGCTGGCCTCTATTGGCGAGATCACCGCCGGGGTCGCCCATGAGATCAACAACCCTGTGGCGGTCATTCAGGGCAACGTCGACGTAATACGGATGACCCTTGCGGAAGACGCGGATGCCGTCGTCACGGAACTGGACCTCATCGACAACCAGGTGATGCGCATCGGGGCTATCGTCGGCAAGCTGCTGCAATTTGCCCGCCCCTCAGAATTTGGCACCTTCGCTGAAAGCCTCGATCTGGCCCCAGTGGTCAGTGACTGTCTGGTGCTGGTCGATCATGTGATCTCGCGCCAAGCAATCCGGGTTGAAAAGAGCTTTGCGCCGGTGCCCCTGGTGCGGATTGATCCCGGTGAACTACAACAGGTGATCATCAATTTGATCCTCAACGCCGCCCAGGCCATGGCTGGTGAAGGACTGCTGACCCTGACGCTGGAAGCCGCAACCCGCAATGGTCAGGCAGGTGCCTTGCTTACGGTCGCAGACAGCGGATGCGGTATCCCTGAAGAACATATCACGGCCGTCTTCAACCCGTTTTACACTACCAAGCTCGGCGAGGGCACAGGCTTGGGCCTGTCGATCAGCCAAACCTTGGTTCAACGCGCTGGTGGTATCATTTCCGCAGGCAACCAAAACACGGGCGGTGCGGTTTTCTCGATCTGGCTGCCAGCCGCTGAGGAAACGCAGCACAGCGACACAACAACCTTCGCGCCCGGCTACACCGCAGCGCCGTGACGACCATCGCTGCCTGAGTGAACGCACACGGCCATTCGGCCAAGTACTTTGCGTTCACAGCCCCCAGCTGGCGCATTTCCGATCGATGGTTTTACGTGAGACCCCCAACCGCCGCGATGCCTCGGCGCGGTTGCCATCACAGGCATCCAGCACATGCATGATGTGGCGCTGGGTCACCAGATCCAGCGATTCCACTGCCGCCGCACCGGTGATCACTCCTTTGCCGGAAAATTCCTCCGGGAACTCGCCTAGGATCACTGACCGTTCAATCAGGTTACGCAGCTCGCGTACATTGCCGGGCCAGTCATAGCGCGAAAACTTCAGCAAGGTTTCCTCATTGAGCTCCAGCGCGGGCATGCCAAGGCTGCTGGCGAACTGCTCCATGAATAGGGCTGCCAGCTCGACAATGTCTTCGACCCGATCCTTTAGTGGCGGCATTTTGATCTCAACCACATTGATCCGGTGAAACAGATCCGCCCGGAACCGTCCCTCGGCCACGGCCTGATGCAGGTCTGCGTTGGTGGCAAACAAAAACCGCAGGTTCAGCGGAATGTCACGTTCGGCCCCAACAGGGCGCACCCGCTGATCTTCGAGCACCCGCAACAGCGCCGCCTGCACCTGATCCGGCATTTGCGCCACTTCGTCCAGGAACAATGTGCCGCCATCGGCATGCAGGAACAGACCATCCTTGCGCCGATTCTGATCGTCGATCAGCCCGAACAGCTCATGAGCAATGCGATCCGGGGCGATGGCCGCACAGTTCACCGCCACGAAGGGCTGGCCTGCCCGCTCTGATAGCGAATGCAGCGTGCGCGCCGCGATTTCCTTGCCGGTACCGCTGGCGCCAGTGAATAAAACCGGCGTGGGCAAAGGCCCCAACCGGTGCAGCATGTCGCGCGCCTGACAGATTGCCGGGGATTTTCCCAACAGCCGCCCGCGCGCCGCAGAGCCCTCGGCGGAGAGCTCATGTTTCAGCAGGTAGTTTTCCCGACGCAGATACTTGCGGTCCAGCGCGCGGGCGACAGAGTTCAGGATTTGATTGGCCCTGAAAGGTTTGAGCACAAAGTCTGCAACACCCGTGCGCAGAGCCAGAATAGCTGTTTCCAGATCGGCATAGGCGGTTACCAGAATGGTGTCGGCAAACAACCCGACCCGGCGCTGTTCCTGCACCCATTCCAATCCGGTTTTACCCGGCATGACATTGTCGAGAATGATCAGATCAAAATGCGCCTGATCCAGAATGGTCGACGCCTCGGCCGCCGAGGCCGCCTGCTCAACCCGCTTACAGCGCGGGACCAGAATTTTGGTCAGAAAGTTACGCATGCCCGGCTCATCATCAATCACCAGGATCGAGGCACCCGCCAAGTTTTCACCATATTCATCGCTTGCGCTCTGCGCTCCTGCGGCTGCTGCCACTGCCCCACCCTTCATGCCAAAGCCCTTTCCATCCGACATCACCATCGAGGCCAACTGTCGCTACCGGCGCACTGACTTCGGTTTCTCGAAACCCGTCCCGTCGCGAAGATCAACGCGAGGACCAGACAGTGCAGCAATCGCTGCCACTGTCCAGATTTTTCCGCTGTCGGCACCTTCGTGCCACGCCCTGCCGACTGTCTCAGCAAGAGCCGCTGGATGACTACTCTGCCGGGGTCCCGGTCGCGACATTGGGCTTTGCAGTCTGCTCTTCCGTCAGGACTTCTTCCAGCCAGATGGAATGGTGTTGTTGCGCCCAGGCTTCATCGACTTCGCCCGATCCCATGGCGTCATAGGCACCTTCCATCCCAACCGATCCGATGTAGATATGGGCGATGATGATCGCCATCAACACAAAGGCAAGTATCGCGTGCCAGGCCTGCGCCAGCTGCATCTCTTCTTGCGGTGCCAACTCAGCTGGCAAAAGACCCAGCCCCATGGCGTCGGGCAGGCCAATCGCGTTCAGCGCGGCAAACGTCTTGGCAAAAAGTGGCAACTCGTAAGGAAACAGCAGCGACAGGCCAGAGACCGAAATCGAAAACCCAAACAGAACCACCGACCAGAAGATCAGCTTTTGGCCAGCGTTAAATTTTTTCGCTGGAGGATGCGCCGAGCCGATGATGCCGCCAAACTGGCGTAGCCAGACAAGGTCAGTCCGGTTCGGGATATTGTGCAGAACCCACATGACAAAGATCATCACCAGCCCGACCATAAAGCCCCAGGCAACCACATTGTGCAGCCACTTTCCGACATCCAGTAGCACCGCATTGGGCATCTTCCCCAGATAGGGGGCAATGAAAACGCGCCCAAACAGTGACAGGATTCCGGTCACGCCGAGCACGATGAACGACCCTGCCAACAGCCAATGCCCAAAGCGTTCAACCGCCTTGAATCGGGTCACGGTTCGTCCTGTTTTTTCGCCATCAATCATGATTTTGCCGCGCAGCAGAAAGAACAAAAGCAAGGCGCCAATAGTTCCAAGCAGCAGCCAGCCGCCATAGTGGCGCAACGGTCCGGCGCGGAACTGCAGCCAGCGCATGCCACCATCTTGCACCAGAACGGTCGCAACCTCGCCGCCGCTGGAGACCTTTACCTCAGCCGACCCATAGCGCAGCTGCCGCCAGAGTTCGGGATCAGAAGCCCCCCCAAGCGTGCCGAGTTGTTCGGTCATCGCGGCAGCGGCATTGGGATCGCCAATATTATCACTGCGAAAACTCTCATCCAGTGCCTGTCCACGCTGACGCGCCAGAATATCGTCCAGCGTCTGCGCCCCACCTGTCGCACTGCGGTCCACAGCCACCTCTTGTGCGATGACCCCATCAGGGGTGACAGCAAGACACAGCATCAGCTGCATGAAAAAGACAAATGCCAGGCGCAGCATGGGCCACACTCCTTTGCAGGTCGCGAATTTGAAAATACCAGATCGCAGGTGGCCCACTTCGCGCAGGCCACCTCCGTTTCAGTTGAGCAAGGTCAGACGTTTAGCCGCCCTTTTGCTCATAGGCCGTGCCCCAGCCCCAGGCGCCGGAGCCGAAGCCCCGCGCCACGACGCGCTCGCGGTAGACGGCAGACACCATGTCGCCATCGCCCGCCAGCAGGGCCTTGGTAGAACACATCTCGGCGCAGATCGGCAACTTGCCTTCGGCGATCCGGTTACGGCCATATTTGGAGAACTCCGCATTGGAATGGTTCTCTTCGGGGCCACCGGCGCAGAAGGTGCATTTGTCCATCTTGCCTCGGCTGCCAAAGCTGCCCGCCTGCGGATACTGCGGCGCACCAAAGGGGCACGCGTAGAAACAATACCCACAACCGATGCAGAGATCCTTGGAGTGCAGTACCACACCGTCATCGGTCTGATAAAAGCAATCCACGGGACAGACAGCCATACAGGGCGCGTCGGAACAATGCATACAGGCGACCGAGATCGAGCGTTCACCGGGTTTACCATCATTGATGGTGACAACGCGGCGGCGGTTGATGCCCCAAGGGACTTCGTGCTCGTTCTTACAGGCGGTCACACAGGCGTTGCATTCAATGCAGCGTTCGGCGTCGCAGAGGAACTTTGCTCTTGCCATTTCTCTCTCTCCTTATGCTGCAGTGATCTTGCAAAGAGTGCATTTGCTCTCTTGCATTTGCGTGACGCTGTCATAGCCATAGGTAAAGGCCACGTTGGCGCTTTCGCCCAACACGTAGGGATCCGCACCTTCGGGATATTTGTCCCGCAGATCCTTGCCCTGGAAATGGCCGCCAAAGTGGAAGGGCATAAAGGCAACGCCCGCCCCCACCCGTTCGGTGACCATGGCCATGACTTTGACCTTGCCGCCCTCGGGGCCTTCGACCCAGCACTGTTCGCCGTCGCGCACGCCCAGGTTATTGGCGTCGCGTGTGTTGATTTCGACAAACATGTCCTGCTGCAATTCCGCCAGCCAGGGGTTGGAGCGCGTCTCGTCGCCGCCGCCCTCATATTCCACCAGTCGCCCGGAGGTGAGGATGATCGGATAGTCCTTGGAGACATCGTTTTTCTGGATCGAGGCATACAAGGTTGGCAGACGATAGGCCTGACGGTCCTCATATGTTGGGTAGTCCTCAACCAGATCACGGCGGTTGGTATAAAGCGGCTCGCGGTGAATGGGCACCGGATCCGGGAAGGTCCAGACCACAGCACGGGCCTTGGCATTGCCGAAAGGCGCACATTCGTGCTTGATCGCCACCCGCTGGATACCGCCGGAAAGGTCGGTTTTCCAGTTGGTCTTGGGACCGGCCACAGCCTCGATCGAGGCACGCTCTTCGTCGGTCAGATCGCCATCCCAGCCAAGATCCATCAGCATCTGCATGGTGAATTCCGGATAGCCGTCCTGGATTTCCGAATTCACCGAATAGACGCCTTCGGCCAGCAGGTTGTCCCCGTCACGTTCAACGCCAAAACGGGCGCGGAAGGTGAGGCCACCCTCAGAAACCGGCTTGGACATATCATAGAGGTTCGGCGTGCCGGGATGGTTCATCTCGGCGGTGCCCCAGCAGGGCCATGGCAGACCGTAATAGTCGCCATCAGCCGGGCCACCCACCGCCCGCAAGGTGGTGCGGTCAAAGGTGTGCTGATTGGCCATGTGCATCTTCAGCCGCTCAGGGCTTTGTCCGGTATAGCCAATGGTCCAGAGACCCTTGTTGAACTCACGGGTGATGCTTTCAACATTGGGTGTTTCCGCGTCTTCCATCTCGATGTTGCGGAACAGACGGTCAGCCCAGCCGAACTTGTTGGCGAACTTGGCCATGATGACTTCATCTGGCAGGCTCTCAAACAGCGGCTCAACAACGCGATCACGCCACTGGAAGGACCGGTTTGACGCCGTGACAGAGCCGCGGGTTTCAAACTGGGTACAGGCCGGCAGCAGATAGACCCCATCGGTGCGGTCCTGCAAAACAGCGGAGACCGTTGGATAAGGATCGATCACGACCAGCATATCCAGCTTTTCCATCGCCGTTTTCATTTCCGTCATCCGGGTCTGCGAATTGGGCGCATGCCCCCACAGAACCATCGCCCGCACGTTGTTGGGCTGATCGATGTTGTCCTTGTCTTCAAGGATGCCATCAATCCAGCGGCTAACAGGAATGCCTTTGAGGTTCTGCAGGCTCTTGTCTTTGCCGTCCGCGCCTTTCAGCATATCGAACTGATTTGCCAGCCAGTCGGGATCTTCCTCCCAGACTCGCGCCCAATGGGCCCAGGCGCCTTTGGACAGGCCGTAATAGCCGGGCAGCGTATGCGACAGCACGCCGAGATCGGTGGCGCCCTGTACGTTGTCGTGGCCACGGAAGATATTGGTGCCGCCACCGGAGGCGCCCATATTGCCCAGCGCCAGCTGCAGGATGCAATAGGCACGGGTGTTGTTGTTGCCCGTGGTGTGCTGCGTGCCACCCATGCACCAGATCACGGTACCGGGACGGTTGTTGGCCAGAGTGCGTGCGACGCGGCGCAACTGCTCACCGGGGGCACCGGTGACGCGCTCGACCTCTTCAGGGGTCCAGCTTTTCACCTCATCGCGGATCTGCTCCATGCCCCAGACACGGGTGCGGATGAACTCTTTGTCTTCCCAGCCGTTCTCAAAGATATGCCACAAGATACCCCAGACCAGCGCCACATCGGTGCCGGGACGGAAGCGGACATATTCATCCGCATGGGCCGCCGTACGGGTAAAGCGCGGATCACAAACGATCACCGGCGCATTGTTCTGCTCCTTCGCCTTCAGCAGGTGCAAAAGCGAGACGGGATGCGCCTCAGCCGGGTTGCCACCGATGATGAAGATCGATTTGGAGTTATGAATGTCGTTGTAGGAGTTGGTCATGGCGCCGTAGCCCCATGTGTTTGCAACACCCGCAACCGTCGTAGAATGGCAAATCCGCGCCTGGTGGTCGACGTTATTGGTCCCCCAATAGGCGGCAAACTTGCGGAACAGATAGGCCTGCTCGTTGTTGTGCTTGGCAGAGCCCAGCCAGTAAACGCTGTCCGGGCCGCTTTCCTCGCGGATATTCATCATGCCGCCGCCGATCTCGTCGATCGCCTGGTCCCAACTGATGCGCTTCCACTCTCCACCCTCTTTCTTCATCGGGTATTTCAGACGGCGCTCGCCATGCGCATGTTCGCGCACCGAGGCCCCCTTGGCGCAATGTGCGCCCAGGTTGAACGGGCTGTCCCAACCGGGTTCCTGCCCGACCCAGACGCCGCTTTGCACTTCGGCAACAACGGTACAGCCGACAGAACAATGCGTGCAGATGGATTTGATGGTCTCAACGGCCCCTGCCGCTGCCGTGGCCGCATTGGCCGAGCTTACGGACCCGCCGGTGGCGCTGATGGCAGCCAGGCCACCAATGGCCAAGCCAGAGCCGCGTAAAAAGGCACGGCGGTCAACGGATGTTTCCGCGACATTTTTGAGGATCGAGGTCCGCTGGGGGCGTCTCGCAACCCCGTTGGTCTTTTTCCTAAGCATTTAAACCTCCCTTGCTAGCCCCTTGGAAAAAGGGGCGCGCTGGGTTCATGGGAAAACCACGTGGCGGTCGGGCGTCTCGCTACCAGTTGCCTGTGGTCAATGAAGGGTCTTTGGTCTGCGACCGGCGCTGGTTAGAACCGGGTGCTGTCGTAATAGGCGCGGGTATGCGCCGTATCCTGCATCACGTCGGATGCAAGATCAGGTTCGGCAGCCTCAACCGCGCCCCCTGTGGTGGCTACTGCCACCGCAGCCAGTGGCGCTGATGTCGCCGCCAGTTTCAGAAAGTCGCGGCGGCTTTTGGCCCCCTCATCTTTCTTGCTCATGTGAACTCCTCCTCCCGGGCGTGATCCGGGTTCCTGTTTCACGGGTTGCAACGCGCAGCAGGCTGCCACGCGCCCTTGTGCGGATCACTCCGCGCTCATCCGAAAAGCTTCGGCCTCGATCTCAATGAACTGGCGCCCGACAGTGCCGAGGGCCGCATAGAGAAGCGAGGATTTGGCCGTTTCGAGATCTGAAAAGAAATGTCCGGCCCAGGGGCCGATGTGTTTGTTGAAAAACGTCTTTTGCTGGCCCAGGTCAGCTGCATCGCCAAAGCGGCCAGCGATCAGCGCGCCCATCATCTCCATCAACGACGCGATATTGTCTTCCGGCTCATATGAATTTGGCGCCCGGGTCAGGCCCTGCGCGGCCATGTCCTGGCGTAGCTGCGCCAGTGGTTTTTCATTGAGAAAGCCTGTGAGGTAGTAGCTGGCATAGGGCAACAGTTCCCCACGCCCCAGACCGATAAACAGCTTGTTGAACTCCCGCTCGGACGCGGCTGGCTTGCTGTGGCGGGCCAGTTTTGCCAATGCGTTGATCGCACTGCCAAGATCGCTTTCGTCGCCTTCCAGCCCGGCGGTCTGTTGCAACAGCATCTGATCCGGTGGCAGCGCCAGCATCAGCCCAAGGTAGTTATAGAGATCGGCGCGCATCTGATCCTCGGCGGTGATCCGGGGTGGTGCAACGGATGCGGCCTCTGCCTGAGCGGTCATTGTAGTCTCCTTGCAAGTTTCTGGTCCTGCATTCATGTCAGTCTGCATAGCTGCAATCATAGCTCACCCTGCGCCTCTACAAAGGAAAACCGCATTCGGCGGGACGCCGCTGGGAATGTTTCCTCACTCTGGGGCGCCGGGTCCACACCATCGTAGGGCGCGGGCAAAGAGGAATGAGACTGAACGGAACTGTCTCCCCGCTCTGCCAGTTCAAGCGTTTTCGCATCAGGTTCCGGCATTTCATTTTGCAGCGTATTTTCTGTGTCGTTCTCAGGGGGGAAAGCAACCACCTCTGCCCCGTTTTCGTCGGCCAAAGGCTGTGTCGCGGGCTGCACCTGTTGTTCTGCGTCAGCCTGTTCCTGTTCAGCTTTTTCCTGGCGCGCCAGCTCTTCGACATGGGCGGTCATGCCCTTGCCGACCTGATAGGCGGTCTGCATCCCTTCGATCACGCAGGCCGCATCGGTGAAATCCTCACCATAATCCACTAGCCCATCGACGCAGGCGAGCACCGGATTGGCCCGCCACAAATGACGCAACGCACGGGTTTTGATACGCGCCGGCACCTGCTCCGTCAGAAACACCTTAAAGTCATCGCCTTCACCTAGGCTTTCGGGCTCTGGCAGGTCCAGTTCCGCCAGTATTTCGTCATCACTGCGTTCGGCCACTGCGGTCTCGCGCGCCACGGCTTCCTGCTCCTGCAGCACCCGTGTTTCGGAATCAGCCTCGGCTTCGACAGCGGCGCGGCGACGGGACCAGAAATCACGCGCGCTCATTGCAGACGTTCCTTTTTGCCCAACTTACCCAGTGCAGGTGAGCGGTAAACATCGGTCAGCTGCGCAATACGCGGATCACCGATGCCATCCTCCAGCGCGCCAATGTCTTTCTTGTCGCGACGGCGTTTCTTGAACTCTTCCTCATGGAAATGCGCCAGGGTGAATTCCCGTACCCAAGCCACCAGTCCAGTGGGCATCGCCACCCGTTCGACCAGCTCCTCGCCGCTGTCGGCGTAGTCCTGTGCCTCAAACGGAGAAGCGGTTATCAACGTCACTTCCCAAGGATGCTCTGATGTTTCGCTATCGCGCAGGATAACATAGAGGCAGGGCGGCTCAGAGGTGAGCGCCTGCCGATAGGCCTCGGCCTCGGCACGATGCAGCTCCAACGGCAGGGTGGCGGCGTGAAACTCGCTCACGCCCGCTTCTTCACGGAGCAGCTGCCAGTGCGCATCAGCGGCGGCAGGCAAAAGCCCCGAGACGGTCCAGTGCCATTTCTCCCAACGCGTCACGCCTGGCGCACGGCGCATCACCACGCCCACCGGCATCACGTCTGTTTTCTGCGAGATCTGGCTCACGCTCTGTTTCACCCTGTTTTCCCTTGGCGCCTCTTTAAGGTTCGCCCATTTTTTCTTCACCACCACGATGGGCGCCCAAACTTTTGTCGCTTGTTGAATTCAGACTGCCGCAGGTCGCTTCCCTTACGAAAGGAAGATTTGCGCGTTTTTTGCGAATTCCACTCAACCGGGACAAATTGGGGCGCCGCCCCCCTGCCCTCAGGGCACTGCGGTCGAAATGTCTAATTCGACAGAAAAACTCAGGATATGACTACTGCCACAGCGCCGCGAATCACTTGCCCTATTCATCGCCCAGATTAGCCTGCCCAGGCTTTCAAAAGCGGTTTACCTGGGCGGCGAAACCTGACTAGTCTGAGCCCCCAGCAGGCGGCGATCTACGGTCATTTGCGCCCAAAACCACGCGAGGAAAACCATGGCCAAGCAATTGATATTGTGCGATTGTTCAGGAACTCAGACGCTCAACTCCAAGGCCCTTTCTGCAGCAACGGGTCTGGACTGCAGTTCAGTCCATTCCGCCCTGTGCACCACCCAGACCGAGGCCGCCGCCGCGGCCATTTCCACCGGTGAAGCCGTCATTTGCTGCGCTCAGGAAAAAAGATTTTTTGACGCTTTAGCCGCAGAGATCGAAGCCCCCTTGCCCGCCTATGTGGATCTGCGCGACCGCGCTGGATGGACCGCCGATACCGGGGATTTGCTACCCAAAATGACCGCATTGGTGGCAGAGGCCGCCCTTGATGTACCCGCAGCGAAGACCCTGGATGTGATTTCAGAAGGTCTGTGCCTGATTCTGGGCCCGCCCGACATAACTCTGGCGGCGGCCCAACAGTTGCAGGACAGTCTCGGCGTCACCGTCCTTTTGCCTCCCGGAACCGAAGCGCCAATCGAAGCATCACTGGGGCGGGGGTACGATGTCATCCGGGGAGGTTTGCGCCGGGCCAAGGGTGCGCTGGGACAGTTCAGCGTTAGTTTCGACGCTTTGGAACAGTTGGATGTCACCGGGCGCAGCTGGTCCTGGACCGCCCCCCGCGAGGGTGGGAGTTCCGACTGCGATATCATTCTGGATCTGCGCGGCGACACGCCGCTGTTTCCGGCACCGCAAAAGCGCGAAGGCTATCTGCGCGCAGACCCCAAAAGCGCCACCGCCGTGGCCGAGGCTGTGCTGACCGCGAGCCAGATGGTCGGAACCTTCGAAAAGCCGCTGTATCTGCGCCATGAACCGCTGCTTTGTGCCCATTCACGCGCCGGACAGGCAGGCTGCAGCAAATGCCTGGATCATTGCCCGACATCCGCCATTGCCTCGACCGGGGATCATGTGACTATTGATCCGATGGTCTGTGCCGGCTGCGGCGCCTGCGCAGCCCTCTGCCCGTCGGGGGCGATCACCTATGACGCCCCCCCGGCAGAGGCGCAGTTTCGCCGCATCCAGACCCTCGCGCAGGCCTACAAGGCAGCCGGAGGGACGGCGCCACGGCTGTTGGTGGTCAATGCCCATGGCAGTGAAATGATTACGCTGGCCGCCCGTTTTGATCGCGGCCTGCCCGCAGACGTTATCCCGCTCGAGGTTGAGGCGCTAAACGCCTTTGGCCACGCTGAAATCCTGGCCGCGCTGGCTGCGGGCTTCGCCCATGTCTCGATCCTACTGGCCCCCGGCATTGACCGCGATGTACAAGAGGGTGAGCTGGCGCTGGCACGGGCCATTGCCCAGGACAATGCAGCTACCAATACGGCCACCCTGCTGGATATTGATGATCCCGAAGCCCTCAGCGCCGTTCTGTTTGAACAAACACAGGATGGCCCTCCGTCCAGTCTGATTGCCGACCCGATACGCCCCATGGGATCACGTCGCCAGATCACCCGGCAGGCCGCCCTTGCGTTGCGCCCCGACCAGCAACAGATATCACTGCCGGACCACGCGCCCTATGGCGCGGTTCTGGTCAATCAGGACAGCTGCACCCTGTGCCTGTCCTGTGTCTCGCTTTGTCCGTCTGGCGCTCTTGGTGACAACCCTGATCTGCCGCAGCTGCGCTTTCAGGAGGACGCCTGCCTGCAGTGTGGAATTTGCACCAGTGCTTGCCCCGAGGATGCCATCACGCTGGAGCCTCAACTGAACCTCGCCCCAGAGGCGCTGTCGCAGACTGTCTTGCACGAGGAAGAGCCCTTTCCCTGCGTCGAATGCGGTGCGCTCTTTGGGGTGAAATCCACCATCGACAAGATCACCGAAAAGCTGGCCGGAAATCACGCCATGTTCTCTCGACCCGAGACGCTGCGGATGATCCAGATGTGCGATGATTGCCGTGTACAAGTGCAGTTTCACCAGAAAGACAGCCCATTTGCCGCCGCAGACCGCCCAAAGGTGCGCACCACCGAAGACTATCTGAGCAAACGGCGCGATCACTGAGGGTACCGCATCTGCCCCCTCCCAAGGGCCTGCCGCCTGTCTGGCCGCCCCTTTGCATCTCGGGGAGGTCCAGATCAGTCTCAGCTTTGCGCCACAAGATGCACTTGGCAGATGCGCCAAAGCTGCAGATCAGATAGACAAATAACAAAACCAAGCGATCTGCCATCGTCGCAAGATAGCCCGGACCCAATAAGAGCCCGCCTGCCAGGCCACCAGCATAGGAGCAAGACCCGCGTGTCCATAACCCGAGAAGCCGTCCTCGAGACACTCAAGACCCTTTCCGATCCTGTCAGCGGGGACGATATCGTCTCGGCCGGCATCGTGCGCGCCCTGAACATCGAAGACACCTCAGTGCTGTTCGTGCTCGAGATCGATCCGGCCAAATCCGAAATATATGGCTCGGTGCGCGATCAGGCCGAAGCCGTTGTCAAAAACCTTCCGGGTGTGGAAAAGGTCTCCGCGATGCTGACCGGCCATTCGACGCAGGCGCCGCCGCCGGACCTAAAGCCCGCCAAAGCCGCAGCCCCAAAGGGGCCGCAGAAAATCCCCGGTGTCGACCGGATCATTGCCGTGGCTTCCGGCAAGGGCGGGGTGGGAAAATCTACCGTATCAGCCAATCTGGCCTGTGCACTGGCCGCACAGGGGCGCCGCGTCGGCCTGTTGGATGCCGATGTTTATGGCCCCTCTCAGCCCCGCATGCTGGGCGTTTCCGGTCGCCCTGCAAGCCCCGATGGCAAAACCATCTTGCCGCTACGCAATCACGGCGTCACCATGATGTCGATCGGGCTGATGACCAATGATGATCAGGCCGTTGTCTGGCGCGGGCCGATGCTGATGGGTGCCCTGCAACAGATGCTGATGCAGGTGCAGTGGGGCGCTTTGGATGTGCTGATCGTCGATCTGCCACCTGGCACCGGCGACGTGCAGATGACCCTGGCGCAAAAGGCCCATGTGGATGGGGCAGTGATCGTCTCCACCCCGCAGGATGTGGCGCTGATCGATGCGCGCAAAGGCATCGATATGTTCAACAAGCTCAACGTGCCAATTCTGGGCATGATTGAAAATATGTCGACACATATCTGTTCCAACTGCGGCCACGAAGAACATGTCTTTGGTCATGGCGGTGTTGCCGCCGAAGCCGCCAAGATGAACGTGCCGCTGTTGGGCGAGATCCCGCTGCATCTGGACATCCGGCTCGCGGCAGATGGGGGGGCTCCGATCGTTGCCAGCAAACCAGACAGCCCCCAGGCCAAGGCCTTTCTCGAGGTTGCTGCTGCGCTGGTCGAACGGGGCGCCGCATGAGCGAGCCCGCCTTCCCCCCTTTGATGTCCGGGCTATCCGTGACGGGACAGGAAGATCCTTTTGAAACTGCCTGTCAAAAGGCGGTTCTGGGCTGTGATGCGGGGCTGGTGGTCTATAACCTTGCTGCAGATCAGTTACGCGCGGCCCTGGTGTTCGCACCAGAAGTACCCTTGCGACAGGCCATGGTAATGCTGCCCACCTGCGCGGTTGGGCTGCAAAATGCCCTCGGAGCACTCGCCCCGCCAGAAGTCGCCGTGCATCTGGAATGGGGCGGTGGGCTGCGTATCAATGGCGGCCGCTGCGGCACACTGCGGGTGGCTGCAAGCGGCACGGATCCGGATGTTGTACCCGACTGGCTGGTGGTCGGTCTGCAAATGCCGCTCTGGCCTGCCAATGGCGATGGCGGCGACACCCCCGACGACACAGCCCTTTATGCCGAGGGCTGCGCCGATGTAGAGGCCCCCGCCCTGCTGGAAAGCTGGGCGCGGCACAGCCTGCACTGGATCAGCCGCTGGGAAGAAGACGGTACAGAGCCACTGCACGCTGAATGGCGCGGACTTGCCCAGGGACTGGGCGAAGAGGTGCAGCTGCAGGGGAAATCCGGCACCTTCCTTGGCGTCGACGAAAATTTTGGCATGCTGCTGCGACAGGCAGAGACCACCGACCTCATCCCTCTCACCACCCTATTGGAGACCAGCTGATGCAGCTCGCCCGTGCCATCCATTTCGACGAAAGCGACCAGAACGTCTTTGCCAGCCCGGCCCGTACCGGGGAATGGTGCATTTCCGGCGGATTCGAGTTTTCCAACTGGGTTGAAGGGGATCTGACCGGCAAGCAGCGTCAGGCCTTTGCCAATGGCTGGCTCGGGCTTGAAACCGCCGGGCGGGTGACCTTTGTCGCGGTGACCAAGATTGAGCCCGCGGAGCTGGAACGTCTGACCGACCTGCTGGCCAGTCACTTTGTGAGCTACTACGGGGCCCCTGACCTGGAAGCCGCGCGCCCGGTTGCACGCGAGGAGCTGGCGCAGATGTGCGAAACCTGCGCCGACCATGCGGCCAATACCCTGCTGACGGTTGCGCGCGAGCTGACACCGGCAGGGGTGCGCGAAAGCTATCGCAGCATTGAAGCACAGTCTGCCGGTCTGGAACAATTCGCACTGCACGTTTCGCCAGACGCCTAGATGCCCACATTCTGCGAACTCTGGCTGCAAACTCCGGGGAATAATCTTATTGAGGGCTAGAGAGGGCAAGGCGGAGGCTCCCGCCCGTCGGTCGACCCTATTCAGGATCTCCTCCCGTTGGGCCCGGCGCCGCTACGCGGCGCAATCCCTCCTCATAGCCAGGCATCGCCCTCCCCGGCCAGTATCCGGGGCGTATCTCCGGCGGTTTTCTCGCTCTCTGGTTCGGCTCTGCGACGTCGCTGGGGCAGCCGGGTCAAGGGCCACATCTGTAGCACTGCCGCAGGCAGGGTTTACCCTTTACGCGGTGTCGGCGCATACATAATCGAGACCGCCTTTGAGGGGCAGTATTGCCCTTCAAGGGCATCTCAGTTCCTTTTTCCTCTTTCTTTTTCACCGCGTCGCGGCGCTACGCCCAAGGCTGCCAAGGGGATTTCGGCAAAGCCGAAAGCACCTGCGGGCGCGGGAGCGCTTCCTGTGCCACTGCGCAACAGCAAAAAGTGAATACCCCCCTCCTGCGCAGCACTCTTGTCAGCTATATTTCTCCAAAAATGCTTCAGCGCTGAGGCTGCGGAAATCTTGCAGGCAGTCCCGCAATTGGTCGTGATCCCAGTCCCACCAGGCCAACGCTAACATCTGCTCTGCCACCACCTCTGTATAGCGGCGGCGAATGACCTTTGCCGTGTTGCCACCCACAATCGTATAGGGGGCAACATCTTTGGTCACCACTGTCCCCGAGGCAACCACTGCTCCATGCCCGATTGTCACTTCGGGTTTGATCAGTGCGCCATGACCGATCCAAGTGTCATGCCCAATCCGTGCCTTGCGCCCAGCGCGCAGGGCAAACCAGTCGGCATCATCTTCGATATCATCCCAATAGGATGATGAGCGATAATGGAAATGATGCAGCGAGGCCTTTTCCATCGGATGGTCCGTCGCTCCGATCCGGGTGGCACTGGCGATATTGGAAAATTTGCCGATTTCGGCATTGGCAATATCGCAGGAGCGATCACAATAGGAGTAATCCCCAAAATGGCTTTTGGCGACGCGTGTGCCCGCACCAATTTCGACATAGGCACCAAAGCTGCTGTCGCTGATCTGGCAATCGGGGTGAAAAAAGGGGGTATGGGCAGTCAGTCGCGCCACGGGTCAATCTCCAGGAATGTGCCCCAGCCTTACAGATGTGACGGCTAGGGGTTTCAGTACAAGCGGATTGGGATCTCTAAAGCGTACAGATCAGGGCAGCAGGAAAGCCTTGCCGTCCGCGCGCGCCTTGCGTTTGGCCCTGCTGCCTTCGCCCTTGATCAGGCGGCGGCGTAGCCAACCCGACAGCCAATCCATCATCATCACCATCAGAATGATCAGCACGATGTAATAGGCGACTTCTTCCCAGTCTTTTTGGGTGATGATCGCCTGTGTCAGCAGAAGGCCAATACCGCCACCGGTGATCGCCCCGATGATGGTTGCTGAGCGGGTGTTGGATTCAAGGAAATACAACAGCTGGCTCAGCAGCACCGGCGTGATCTGCGGGATCACCCCAAAGCGGTAGCGCTGCGCCGGTTTTGCCCCGGTTGAGGCCACGCCTTCGATCTGCTTTTCATCGACGTTCTCCAGCGCCTCAGAGAAAATCTTGCCAAAGGTGCCGGTATCCGTCACCAGAATGGCCAGCGCCCCGGTCAGGGGGCCGGGGCCAAAGGCCCGCGCCAGAACCACGGTCCAGATCAGGCTGTCCACGCCGCGCAAAAAGTCAAAGAACCGGCGCATGACAAAGCGCAGGGGCCCAAAGGCGGTGAAGTTGCGCGCCGCCATGAAGGCCAGCGGCAGAGCAAAGATACCGGCACCAATAGTGCCTAGGAAGGCCATCAGCAGGGTTTCGGCAATGGCCCAGGCCACGTCCTGGTGGCGCCACATCTTGTTGGTCCAGAAATCCTGAAAGATCGCGCCGGCTTCGCCTGTTGCGGCGCGGCTCATCAACTCGCCAAACCCCAACCCATGATAGGGGCTGTCGAGCGTGAAGAAGAACAACTCCCAGCCAGTGAAGTAGCGGAAAACTTCGCTGCGGTTGCGGGTGACGGTCAGACGGCCTGCATCGGTTTTGATGGCCAGACGATTCTTGGACACGCTGATCCAATCCGGCACATCCCCTGCGGGCAGTTCTGCCTGTACACCTTTGCTGCGGTTCGGCGTGGCCCTGACCAACCCGTAGCCGGGAATGTCATATTCGATGCTTTCGGGCCCAAAGCGCACCAGGTGACCGTTCTCCAGATCAATCACCGTGTCGCTTTGAGCAGTTTTGCCCAAGCTGACCCAGGCGGGGCTTTCGCCTTCGGGATAGGCACCCTTGCGCTCTCCTTCGATGGCGACCGACACGGAAGCGTCACGGTTGTCGCGCGTCACATGGGTTTTGTAGCTGTAGCTGTCGCTGACCAGGGTCTGGGCGTTCTGCCAGCTGACCCGCTGCCACAGCCCGGCCACATCAAAGGCCACAAAGACATAGGCCATATAGGCCAGCACCAATGCGGGCAGCGCAAAGTTAAAGAGTTTCTTTTTCAGAAACAGGCGGTCCATGTCCTGCTTCAGCATCATCGGAGTCAGCTCAGCCTCTAGGATAGTCATGCCTTGGCTCCATGGATCAGGCGGTCACGCAGGGCACTCGAGATCTGATCGACCACGGTGATGGTGACAAAAAGCAAAAGGAAGATGGCGGCGGCCTCGTCATAGCGACCCTGGCCCCAGGACATAGCGTTTTTCAGCTCGTAGCCGATGCCGCCTGCCCCCACGAAGCCCAGAATGGCAGAGGCGCGAATGTTGATCTCAAACCGCAGCAGCGCATAGCTTACGTAGTTTGGACCAACCTGCGGGATCACGCCCAGCCACATGCGCTGGCCCCAACTGCTGCCAACCGATTCCAGCCCTTCGACGGGTTTGAGAGAGGCGTTTTCATTCACCTCGGAAAACAGCTTGCCCAGTGCGCCGGCCGTGTGAATGGCAATGGCGATCATGGCAGGCACCGGCCCGCCACCCAGCAAAAAGATCAGCACCAGGGCGATGACGATTTCCGGAATGGCGCGGCTGATATCCATGATCCGGCGAAACAGCGGGATCAATCTCGGCCAGGCCGCCATGCCGCGCGTGGACAGGAGCGACAGCAGGGTTCCGAACACCAGCCCGACCAAGGTAGAGGCCGCAGCAATATTCAGGGTTTCAATCAGCGCTGGGAAAAAAGTGACCAGATGGCCGGGCAGTTCTGTCAGCTTTTCGCCAGCTTCGGCCAGCACTTCGGCAGGGTAGTCAAAGACATGGGTAATCCCATCGCGGAACGAGCCCGCGTTGCGGCCGTCCGCGGTGCGAAACCCCGCAGCCATCAGGGCCACGAACAATACCAGTAGAATGCCGCCATAAAGACGCTTGCGCCGGGTCATCTCGCCGTATTGGGCGTGGATGTCCGCAGTCGTGAGAGGCGCTGCGGTCAGATCTGCCATCATTGCCGTCCTGAATTATTACATTGTGTGAGGCAGCCCGACCAGAAGCCGTATCATTCCGACGGTCGCGGCTGATTGGAAAACGGGGTCCGAGTTATAAAACCCGAACCCCGCCAAAAGCAGATCAGAGGTCTTAGTTGGACTTCAGCTGACGGGCTTCGATGATCACCTGATAGGCGTCGTGACCGATTGGCATAACGCCTTTGGCCTCACCCGAAAGCACACCGTAGGCGCATTCAGGATCCATCGCTGGCAGCGAGGCCATCAGGGCGGTAAACTTGACTTTGACGTCTTCTGGCAGGTCTTTGCGCAGAACGATGGGGCCTTCTGGGATCGGCTTGGACTGCCAGATCTGAACCAGGTCGTTCATGTCCACGAGGCCGGCATCCACAGCGCGACGCAGCGCGCCAGAGTTGTAGCCATCTTCCCAGTTGCCCAGACCATCGGCCCAGGTCACACCGCCGTCAAAGTCGCCATTGTTGACGCCAACGATGGTCTGCTCGTGACCACCGGAGAATTTGACTTCGCCAAAGTAGTCACCCGAGGTCATGGTCGCGCCGGTCACTTCAGGGATCTCGATCGACGGGATCAGGAAACCGGAGGTGGAGTTGGGATCGCCAAAGCCGAAGGTCTTGCCCTTCATGTCTTCCAGCGAGGTGATGCCGCTGTCGGCGCGTGCAAAACCAACCGAGTAGTAGCCGTAGCCGCCATCAACGTTGACCTTGACTAGGATCGGCTCAACCGCTTCGGGGTCGGACAGGTAGGTTTTGGCATAACCAGAAGCACCCAGCCAGGCCATGTCGAGCGTGCCGCCCAGCAGGCCCTGGATCACGCCGTTATAGTCGGCAGGGGCGAACAGCTTGGTTTCAACACCAAGTAGTTCTTCGGTTTTTTCGCGCAGGCATTCGTTGTTGTTCAGACGGTCCTGAGCGTTTTCGCCGCCCAGAAGACCGATGCGGAACTGAGTGATTTCTTCGGCCATGACTGGTGTGGTCAGGGCGGTAGAGGCCAAAGCGGCCAGCAGCAGTTTTTTCATCTTTTTTCTCCGGTTAAGTTTTCCCGTCCCCCCATCGGGTGCGGGTGATGAAATTAGGGTGTTCGGGTGGATCAGGCCTCGGCCATCTCGGCGCGGATCGTGGCCTCGAGCGTGTCGATCTCGGTAGAGGTTGCCGCCTCCGAGAAATTGGCGTCTGCGCCGTAGATCTCGCGGGCAACGCCAGTGGTCAGCTGTTCGGGCAAGCCGTCAAAGACGATGCGGCCATCGCGCATGCCCACTACGCGGTCACAGTAGCGGCGCGCGGTATCCAGGGTGTGCAGGTTGGCAATTACTGTGCGGCCGTCTTCTTCGTGGATGCGGCGCAGCGCCTCCATCACGGTCTGCGCATTCATCGGATCCAGCGAGGCAATGGGCTCATCCGCCAGGATGATCTTGGGGTCCTGCATCAGAGCCCGCGCAATGGCGACCCGCTGCTGCTGGCCACCAGAAAGGGCCTCGGCACGTTTGGCGGCATGCTCGGCAATACCAAGACGGTCGAGGATATCGATGGCGGTGTGGATATCTTCCATTGGGAACAAGTTGAACATCGTCGCAAAGGTTGAACGGCGATTGAGCGTTCCGTGCAGCACGTTGGACACCACATCCATGCGCGGCACCAGGTTAAACTGCTGAAAGATCATCGCGCATTCGGACTGCCAGGCGCGTTTATCACTGCCTTTCAGGCTGGTAACATCACGGCCCTCGAACAGGATCTGACCGTCGCTGGCATCCGACAGGCGGTTGATCATCCGAAGCAGGGTCGATTTGCCTGCACCAGAGCGCCCAATCACCCCGATCATGCAGGGTTTGTCGATATCCAGTGTCGCGGTGTCTACCGCAATCTTGTCGCCAAAGCGTTTGGTCAGTTTCTCGATACGCAGCACAATCAGTTCCCTTCGTTTCGGGGACTGACTAAGCACGGCGTTCAAATGATTTGTGTCGAATGAGTGAAGTTTTTGTAAAGCAGTGCGTGAAGCCTCAGTGAAACCGCCTCACGTCGTTTACAAACTTCGCCCTGTCCAGCGCGCCAGCAAGAGGGTATATGGCGGCAAATCCCTCCTCTTTTGTCTTTCCAAAAGGAAGCTGCCCAATGTCCTTTGACCGCAAGATCAAGATTGCCCCCTCCATCCTGTCCGCCGATTTCGCCAACTTTGGTCAGGAAATTCAGGCCATCGAATCCCAGGGCGCCGACTGGGTGCATGTGGATGTGATGGATGGCCATTTCGTGCCCAACCTCACCTTTGGTCCGCAGGCCGTCAAAGCCTTCCGGCCACATGTGAAAACCGTGATGGACGTACATCTGATGATTTCTCCTGTGGATGCCTATATCGACGCCTACGCCGATGCCGGTGCAGATGTCTTGACCGCTCATATTGAGGCCGGCCCCCATATTCACCGCACTCTGCAAGCCATACGTGCCGCAGGCATGAAGGCTGGCGTTGCGCTGAACCCCGGCACCCCCGCAGAGTCGGTCGCACATCTTCTGGATCTCGCGGACCTGATCTGCGTGATGACGGTAAACCCGGGATTTGGCGGTCAAAAGTTCATCGACATGACCGGCAAGGTCCGCCAGCTGCGTCAAATGATTGGCGATCGTCCCGTCCATATCGAAATCGATGGCGGTGTTGATCCCAAGACCGCTCCTTTGGTGGTCGAAGCGGGCGCTGATGTGCTGGTGGCCGGGTCAGCCGTGTTCAAAGGCGGCTCTGTCAGCAAACCCGAAGTTTATGGCGAAAACATCCGCAACATCCGTGCCGCTGCCGAAGGCCACTGGGCATAGACGAGGCACAAAGGCTACAACGCCCAAGAAGATCTAAAACAAAGATCAGGCCAGAGCCTGCTCTTTTGCGTTTTCAGACTGAACAGTCGACGAAGGTCATAAAAAATCTGAGACCCGCACAATCAAACCTCCGGCAATCAACCAACAATCTTTCGATATTACCCGGTCGCTGATTGCTTCGCTGGTTCCATCACCGACCTAGGCGCAAAGTTAAGTCAATTTTCTAGTAAATTAACCGAATCACGCCAATCTCGTTCAATCTGATTTGCTTTGGTCTGCGCTGCCTGTCCTGACGGCCCAGCTTGGCTCTGGTGTCGAAAAGGTCTGTGACTGTGAAATCTATGACTGTGAATAAAGACTCACTCCTGTTCAAATTGGCGATGCCAATTCCAGTGTGCCTGTGTCTCTGCCTGCTGGTTGCCGGACTGTTTCTTCCGCAGGCCATGAAGGACAATGCGCTGACAGCCGCCGCCGAGGCGGCGACGCAGACCGCCAACCAGATGAAAACCATCCGCGGCTATTACACCGACTATGTGGTGCGTGATGTCAAAGCCTCCGAAGGCCTGTCTCTGGGCGTAGATCATCAGGCTGATCCAGGTGTTGTTCCTCTGCCTGCAACCTTCATTCATGACATCAGCACGATTTTGGAACAGGAAGACACCAATCTGGCGCTGTATAGCCCGTTTCCCTTTGCAAACAGCGCCGAACGCCCGATGGACCCTTTCATGCAGGACGCCTGGAAGGCGCTGTCGCAGGATCCCAGCTCGAGCTATCAGCAACTTGAAACAGTTGGGAGCAGCACGTTTTTGCGTGTCGCGGTGGGCGACACCATGGTTTCCGAAGTCTGTGTGGCCTGTCACAACGCCCATGCCGCTTCGCCCAAAACCGACTGGGTGCTGGGGGATCTGCGCGGTATCGTAGAGGTGCGTCGCAATGTTGACGCGGTTCTGGCCAGTACAGAGGCCCTGTCGCGCAATATCCTAATCGCGCTTGGTTTGGCCGGATCACTGCTGTTGATCGTCGCCATCTCGGTGGCCCGGTCAATCACACGGCCCATCAATCAGATCTGTGCAGATCTCGCTGCAGTTTCTGATGGGGAACTCGACATCAAGGTCGAGGCCGCCAGCCGCAAAGATGAGATCGGCAAGATTGGCAAGGCCCTCGTTGCCATGCAGGGCGACCTGAAACAGGCACGCAAAGGCGAGGAACGCCGCGCTGTTTTGCAACAGGAACAACATGATGTTGTGCAACACCTGAGCACCGGCCTGCTCCGCCTGTCCAAGGGCGATTTCTCCCAGCGCATAGATGACCCCTTCTCCGGATCACACGAACAATTGCGGCAGAACTTCAACCTGACGATCGACACGCTCAGCGGTACGGTCGCGCAGGTGACCGAAGCCTCCAGCAGTATCCGCAATGGTGCCGCCGAGATCAGCCATGCCTCGGATGATCTGTCACACCGCACCGAAAGCCAGGCTGCAACCCTGGAACAGACGGCCGCCGCCCTGGATGAGCTGACAGCCAGCGTCAAGGCCGCCGCCGACGGCGCCCGCAGCGTTGAGGCCACCATGGAAGAGGCCAAGCAGGAGGCCGAGAACAGCAACCAAGTGGTTGCCAATGCGGTGTCTGTCATGACAGAAATCGAAGAATCTTCGACCCACATCGGCAAGATTGTCACCGTGATCGACGAGATCTCCTTTCAGACCAACCTTCTGGCGCTCAACGCCGGGGTTGAGGCCGCCCGCGCCGGTGAAGCTGGGCGCGGCTTTGCCGTTGTTGCTGCCGAAGTTCGCGCCTTGGCGCAGCGCTCATCAGATTCTGCAATGGAGATCAAAGGATTGATCGCCTCGAGTTCAGAACAGGTCGGACGCGGCGTCGATCTGGTCGGCAAAGCAGGCGAAGCCCTGACCACAATTGCCGGTCGGGTGAGCGAGATCTCGGAGCTGGTCTCTGGCATCACCGAAGGTGCCGTGGAGCAATCCACCGGGCTGGCCGAAATCAACATCGGTGTCACCCAGCTGGATCAGGTCACGCAACAAAATGCGGCCATGGTGGAACAATCCACCGCCGCCGGACATCTCCTCAAGGCGGATGCCATCAAACTCACCGAGGTGGTCGCGGGGTTCAAATTCCAGGGCGGCCTCAAAGGCGATATGGGGCAGCCGCGAATGCCAGACTTCCCCCAGGTGGAGACCACGCCTGTCAAAGAATCCCTTGCCCATGATTACCTGGACTGGGGCGATGAAACCGAGCTGGCGACTAGCAGCTCCGGCACGGCGACTGGCACTGACAGCAAATGGCAGGACTTCTAGCTCCTCGCAATTGGCCCCTTAGTTGCCCCCCACGCGCATAGACCGCCGTGCTGGTGTCAGCGTGATCTCTTTTATGCACAGACCGTCAGGCCTAAGCGCCGAGTTCCGCTGCAAAATGCGTCAGGAGCTTGTGCTTTAGGATTTTGCCTGTTGGGGCCGCAGGCAGCGTCTCTGTCAGAACAATGCGAGCCGGGCATTTGTACCCAGCCAGTTGCCCGCGCACAAATCCCATCAGATCAGCAACATCGGGGCTGTCATCCGGAGTGACCTGAACAAAGGCCAGAACCTCTTCGTCACCTTTGTTGCGTCTGCCGACAACAGCGGATTGCACCACCTGTGGATGGGCGTTCAGCGCCGCCTCGACTTCGGGCGGGAAAACATTGAAACCGCCATGGATGATCAGCTCCTTGGAGCGGCCTTCGATATGCAAATGGCCGTGTTCATCCATCCGCCCCAAATCGCCACTGCGCAGCCACCCTTGGGCATCTAGCGTGCGCGCGGTTTCTTCGGGGTTGCGATAATAGCCCAGCATGACATTGCCGCCGCGCACCAGCACCTCGCCAATACCGTCACCGCCACCGGTCACGGTCTCATCTATGCGCACTTCCACGCCCGCAAGCGCGGGCCCTGCTGAAATATCCGGATCACCTAGGGTGCTGTTCTTGGTGGCGCAGATCCCGGCGGTGGCTTCTGTCATGCCATAGCCATTTTGCAAAGCCACGCCATAAAAGGCTTCGGCCCGGCGCTTCCAATCTGGATCCAACGGTGCCGCCCCGGACGACACATATTTCAGATGCGGACTGTCGAGCCGTTCCAGCCCCTGCTCCTTGGCAAATTGCATCACCAGCGCGTGCATCTGCGGCACAGCCGCCAGCCGGGTCACCCCGCGTCGCAGCGCCTGATAGAGTTTTTCTGCCGAAAACCGTGCCTCCAGCCAGACCTCAGCCCCCGCATAAAGCGCCGCTGTCATCACCGACGCCAGACCAAAAACATGGGTCATCGGCAAAACACCATAGATCACATCGCCCGGCGCCATGTCGCGTAGTTCAGCCGAGGCTTTGCCACCAAACAGCAGGTTGTCATGGCTCAGCATCACGCCCTTTGGCGCGCCCGTGGTACCCGTTGTATAAAGCAACACTGCGACCTCATCTGGGGCGTCACCGGAACTGGCAAACGGAGTTGCCAGATGCATCTGGCCAAAACTGCCGCTGATCACGCACGCTGACAGGCGATCAGCGTGATGCTGCGCGCCACCTGCAACCCCGGTGGAAAACAACACCGCCGCAGGGCGGGCGTGTTCCAGAATGCGATCCACTTCGCTTGCGCTCATGCGCGCATTGACAGGCACAGCAACTGCACCCGCCTGCGAGGTGGCCATCAAACCCGCCACCACGGCGCAGCAGTTCTCTGCCAACACCACTACCCGGTCACCTGCTGCCACACCTGCCGCTGTCAGCTCTGCCTCCAGGGCCTCGGTGGCCTCTGCAAGTTCCTGATAGCTCCAGGCGTTTCCTAGGCTGTCCGAAAATGCCGAGGCTGCGGGCTGTGCTTCTACCTGCGCCTGCAAAAGATCATGCCAAAGCTTCATCACCCATCCTCCCAAATTGTGAATCGAACACTATCCGTCTTTTAGACGCCGCCTGTTCTGCGCCACCTGTTAAATATCGCCTGTTAAATGTCGCCTTTCTCGCTCCCGAAGTTTGGCAGCCGCTTTTCTAAAAACGCGGCGATACCTTCACCCGCCTCAGCCCCTCCGGCGGCGCGCGCCATGGCGTCGCGTTCGGCGTCGAGCTGCGCGGTCTCGCGTTCTTCATAGGCTGTGGCCACCAGGTGGCGGATGACACGCTGCGCATCCGGCGGACCTGAAACTAATGCCGCAACCAGATCCTGCGCCGTCTGCAACACCTCAGCGGCGGGAACCACTGAATTCACCGCCCCCAGGGCTGCCAGGCGTTCAGCCGCCACTGGGCGCGCCAGCAAGCACATTTCCATCGCCAGAGGACGTGGCAACATCCGCGCCAGCGCCGAGGTCAAGCCACCATCGGGCACCAGCCCCGCCTTCACATAGGCAGCGGTGAATTTCACCCCCTGTTCAGCCACGATCAGATCCGCCGCCAAAGCCAAAGACACACCGGCCCCGGCTGCACCACCTTCGACGGCCGCAACAACCGGCACAGGGGCAGCGCGCAACCCCCGGACCAGGCTGTGCAGTTCATCCACTTTGCCGCGCCGTTGTTCTTCGCTCAGCTCACGTCGATCGATCAGCACGTTGAGATCGCCGCCTGCGCAGAAAAAGCCGCCCTCCGAGGTCAGCAAAATGGCACGAATGCGCGATTCCTCTGCCAGATTCACGGCCCTCGCGATGGCCTGGTACAGATCCGGAGACAGAGCCCCACGGCGGGTGCTGTTCATATTGATCACCACCGCGTGGTCGCCGTGATCCTCCAGCCGGGCAAGCGCGGTCATGTGCGTATCCTTTTGAAAACACCTGTTGCCGTCGTCAGCAACTGGTTGTCCGCATCGCGCAGTTCACCAAAGACATGCACGATTGAGGCCCCTCCCCCTGTCACCTTTGCCCGCGCGGTCACCCGTCCACTTCGGGCCGCCGCCACATAGGACAGCGTCAGTGAAACCGTGACCAGTGTAGGGTGGTTTTCAGGGTCGAAATGCTGCGAGGCTGTATTGCCACAAACCACGTCCAAAAGGGTCGCAGCCATGCCTCCATGCAAAATACCGACCCTGTTGAGATGACGCGGCTCCAGATCAAGCATGACAGTACAACTGCCGTCGCGCCGGTCGATTATGGTTTCATAACCGACCAGCTGCTGGCAACCAGGGTCTTCGATCTTGAAGCTGTCTTTGCCGTCAGACTGCAGGGGGCTATGCGGCGCTGTAGTCAAGGAACCGCTCCAGCTGGGTATCGGTGTCACCGAACCGGTGATCGGCCATCACGATGCGCTTGGCGATATGCGCCAAAGCATATTCTTCGGTCATGGCAATGCCGCCGTGCAGCTGGATACATTCCTCGGCGACCAGACGCCCGGCTCGGCCAATCAAGTTACGCGCTGCGGCAATCTGCAAAGCCTGCTGCGCCGGGTCTGCGTCCAAGTGCCCAGCTGCATTGATCACAGCGGACCGGGCCTGCTCCAGCTCGATCAGCAAAGTGGCCATTCGGTGCTGCAATGCCTGAAAGCTGCCGATGGGGCGACCAAACTGTTGCCGGGTCAACAGGTATTCGCGGGTCAGATCTGTCGCCGCTTCCATTGCTCCCAATGTCTCTGCCGCCAGCGCGACCTCAGCCCGGGTGATCGCCCGTTTCAAGGCAGGATAGGCCGCACCGGCAGCCCCCAGCCGGGCAGAGCTCGGCAGACGCAAACCGTCAAGATCGACCTCAGCCGCACGTCCGCCAGCCAATAGCGGATAGCCGCGCAGCGACAGCCCAGCTGCATCGCGGGGTACCAGAAACAAAGAGATACCCTCTTCGTCGCCCGTGGCCCCGGCTTCACGTGCGGAAACCAGAAAATGATCCGCCGCTTCAGCATTCACCACCACTGCCTTGCGCCCGTTCAAGACGATCTCGTCGCCCTCGGCTGTGGCCGTAGTTTCCACCTGCGCCAGATCATAGCGGCTGTTTTGCTCACCATGGGCCAGGGCCAGTTGGAGCGAGCCTGCGATGACCTGTTCGACCAGCTCTCTTTGGTCACTGTTGCCAAGGGCCGCGATCAGGCCGCCGCCCAGAATGGCCGTGTCAACAAAAGGCTCCACCGCACCTACGCGGCCCAGTTCTTCGAAGACCGTCGTCAGGTCGAAGCCTGCGCCGCCAAAGCCGCCATCTTCTTCACTGAACAGCGCGCCGATGACACCCAATTCGGCCAGCTTGCCCCAGATCTCGGTACTGAAACCCGTTTCAGTCGCAGCCTCGCCTAGGCGGGTACTGGCGCGCAGTGCCTCTTGGTTGTCGCGCAAAAAACGGCGCAGGCTGTCCTGCAGCATCTGGCGTTCGTCCGTCAGATCAAAGTTCATGCCCCACCTCCCAGTTTGACCTTGGCAATGATGTTTTTCTGGATCTCGTTAGAGCCGCCAAAGATCGATAGTTTGCGATTGTTGAAATACTGCGCTGCCACCGCCGCGCTGCCCTCTGGGCCGATCTCTGGCTCATTGCCACCTTCCAGCGCCTCAGAGGCAAAGGGCATGGCATAAGCCCCCGCAGCGCGCCGGGCGAGATCATTGATTTCTTGGCGAATCTCAGTCCCCTTAACCTTGAGCATCGAACTTTCGACCCCCGGTGCCTGCCCAGCTGCAGCGCGCGAGATAATCCTTAGATTGGTTGTGGACATCGCCATCAGGTCAATTTCAGCCCGCGCCATACGGGCCGCAAAATGCGGGTTGTCAATCAGGGGACGCCCCCGGTGCATCTGGCTGCGTGCCATGCGCTTGACCGCGTCCAAACCGGCCCGGCTAAAGCCGACACCCGCGATATTTGTGCGTTCATGGGTCAGCAGGTATTTCGCATAGGTCCAGCCCATGTTTTCTTCACCAACCAGGTTTTCCACCGGAACCTTGACATCGGTGAACCAGACCTCATTCACCTCGTGGGTGCCATCCAGCAAGGTAATAGGCCGCACCTCAATCCCCGGCGTGGCCATATCGATCAACAGGAAGGAAATGCCCGACTGTTGCTTGGCCTCAGGATCAGTGCGTACCAGACAGAAGATCCAGTTGGCGTATTGCCCCAGCGTGGTCCAGGTCTTTTGGCCATTGACCACATAGTGATCCGCCTCGCGCACAGCGCGGGTCTTGAGACTGGCCAGGTCAGATCCAGCACCGGGCTCAGAATATCCCTGACACCACCAGTCTTGCCCGGACAGAATGCGGGGCAAATAGTGATCTTGCTGTTCTTTGGATCCGAATTTTTGCAGCACAGGTGCCAGCATCGACAGGCCAAAGGGCACAATGCGTGGCGCGTGCGCGCGGCAGCACTCTTCTTCAAAGATGTGGCGCTGCACGGCATTCCATTCGCAGCCGCCAAACTCCTTTGGCCAATTCGGGGCCAGCCAGCCCTGTGCGTTCAGAATTGCATGCCACTGGTCGTGGCCGTCCTTGCCAAGCTCACGCCCAACGCGGATAGCCTCCGACATCTCCGCAGGCAGTTTCTCTGCTAGAAATTGTTGCACTTCTGCGCGAAATGCCTGCTCTTCAACCGAGTAATTCAGATCCATTTGGTGCTTTACCTCCCCGTAAGCCGCCCCCGGCCCAAAGGCCGGGCGCGCGCCGCTGGCCCTCGATGGGTCAGTGGCGCGCTCCCTCTTCGTGTCCTGACGATCAGTAGATCTCGAACAGGCCTGCCGCGCCCATACCACCACCGATGCACATGGTCACAACGCCCAGCTTGGCGCCACGACGCTTTCCTTCGCGCAGGATATGGCCGGTCATACGGGCGCCAGTCATGCCAAAGGGGTGACCGATGGCGATCGAGCCGCCATTGACGTTGCATTTCTCGTCGTCAATACCTAGGCGATCCCGGCTGTACAGCGCCTGGCTCGCAAAAGCCTCGTTCAGCTCCCAAATATCGATGTCGTCAACGGTCAGACCATGGCGTTCCAACAGGCGCGGCACAGCAAAGACCGGGCCAATGCCCATTTCATCAGGCTCGCAGCCTGCAACACAGAAGCCTTTGAAAGCGCCCATGGCCTCAATGCCACGCTGCTCGGCCTCTTTGCTGTCCATCAACACCACGGCTGCGGCGCCATCAGACAGCTGGCTGGCGTTGCCGGCAGTGATGAATTTGCCCTCGCCGCGCACCGGATCCAGACCTGCCAGGCCTTCGAGTGTTGTTGTCGGGCGATTGCATTCGTCACGGTCCACGACGGCCTCAACCTGGCTGATCTCGCCGGTTTCGCGGTCCTTCACGGCCATGGTCGTATTCATTGGCACGATTTCATCATCAAACACGCCGTTTGCCTGTGCCGCCGCAATGCGCTGTTGGCTGCGCAGGCCATAGGCGTCCTGATCTTCGCGACTGATGCCATACCGGTCTGCGACAATGTCAGCGGTTTCGATCATCGACATATAAATCGCAGGCTTATGCGCCAGGATCCAGGGATCAGCCGCCGGGCGCATCTTGGACTGCACCATCGAAATACTTTCGACACCACCGGCCACCATGGGGCCGGAACCGCCTTCGGTAATCGCCTGCGCTGCCAGTGCAATGCTTTGGAGACCCGACGAGCAGAACCGGTTCACGGTCATGCCCGAGGCGGTCACCGGCAGCCCGGCGCGAATGGCGATCTGGCGGCCGATATTGCCGCCGGTCTCGCCCTCGGGCAGGCCGCAACCGATGATGCAATCTTCGATTTCACCACCAGAAAGCCCCGCGCGGGCCACCGCAGCTTCAACCGCATGACCGCCCATCGACGCACCATGGGTCATGTTGAAAGAACCCCGAAAGGATTTGGCCAGCCCAGTGCGGGCGGCAGAGACAATAACGGCCTGTTTCATCAGCTGTTTTCCTTGTTCAAATCATCAAATGTGCGGCCTTCGGCCACCAGTTGCTCCAGCAGCGGCGCGGGCTGCCAGAAAAAGTCATCTTCCTTGGCATAGGATTTGATATTGGCGAGGATCTTGTCCAAACCTTCGATATCGGCCCATTTCAGCGGCCCACCCCGATAACGCGGGAAACCATAGCCAAAGAGCAGCGTCATATCGACATCCAGCGGGCGGCGCGCGATGCCTTCGCCGACAACCTTGGCCGCTTCGTTCACCATCGCAGCCATGTAGCGGCTGATGATTTCCTCATCCGAGAAAACGCGCGGGGAAATGCCCTGTTCGGCGCGTTCCGCCGCAATCAGATCGCTGACCTCAGGATTCGGAGTGCCACCGCGTTTGTCGGCCTCATAGACATAGTAGCCCTTGCCGGTCTTCTGACCAAAATTGCCCGCTTCGCACATTTTGTCGACATAGGCGCTGTCACGTTCGCGCGGATCCATGCCCTCGGCCCGCTTGCGTTTGCGCATGGCCCAACCAATGTCGAGACCCGCCAGATCGGCAACCGCAAAGGGCCCCATGGCAAAGCCAAACCCCGTCAGGGCCTTGTCGATCTGATAGGGCGAGGCCCCGTCAAGGATCATATGGTCCGCCGCCTTGCGATAGGTCGACAGGATTCGGTTGCCGATGAACCCATCACAGACACCCGCCCGAACCGAGATCTTTTTCAGCCGCTTGCCCAGCTCAAACCCTGTCGCAACCACATCCGGCGCGGTCTTGTCGGCGACCACCACCTCCAGCAGTTTCATCACATGCGCCGGTGAGAAGAAGTGCAGCCCGATCACATCCTCGGGGCGTGAGGTGCAGGCAGCGATCTCATTGACGTCCAGATATGACGTATTGGAGGCCAGAATGGCGCCTTTCTTGCAAACCGCATCCAGCTTGCCAAAGACTTCTTTCTTGACGCTCATCTCCTCAAACACGGCTTCGATCACCAGATCCACATCGCTGAGGGCTGCATAATCCGTCGCCAGTGTTAGAGCGTCTTCGGTCATCTGCGTAAATTGGTCTTCGGAAATCTTGCCGCGTTTCAACGCGCCTTTCAGATTGCCAGCGATGCGGCCTTTGGCAGCCTCTGCCGCCTCGGGAGTCATTTCCAGCATAACAACAGACAGGCCTGCCAGCAGCGCCGCAGTTGCAATGCCCGCACCCATGGTACCACCACCAATAACGCCGATCGCATTCAGATCACGGGGGGCAACACCTTTCAGCTCTGGCAGTTTGCTGACAGCACGCTCAGAGAAAAACGCGTGTATCAGACCCAGACGCTGGTCTGAGTTCATCAGCTCCATGAACAATTCACGCTCGCGTTTCAGACCGGCCTCAAGGCTGGGCGATTCCGCTGCGGCCTGAACCGCACGCACACAGGTTGCAGGCGACAACTGGCCGCGACCCTTTTTCAAGGTCGCCTCATAGATCGCATCAAAATCAACAGCTTGCGGTGCGGGCATCTCGCCCACGGCACGGCGTGGGGCGCCCTGATCCAACAGCTCCTGCGTGTAGGCCAGACCTATCTCGCGTGGCTCTCCTTCGGCGATTTTGTCAATGATCCCCGCCGCCAGCGCCTCTTTGGCACCGACCTGACGACCAGAGGTGATCATCTCCAGCGCGGCCTCTGTGCCGGCAACACGCGGCAGACGTTGTGTCCCCCCAGCGCCGGGCAAAATGCCCAGATGCACTTCGGGCAGGCCCATCTTGGCGCTTGGCACTGCAACACGATAATGCGACGACAGCGCCACCTCAAGCCCGCCACCAAGGGCCGTGCCATGTAGGGCCGAAACCACGATCAGCGGTGAGGCCTCGATGCGGTTGCACAGATCGGGCAGATAGGGATCCTTTGGCGCCTGACCAAATTCACGAATGTCAGCGCCTGCAAAATAGGTGCGACCATCGCCATAGATCAGCACAGCCTTGGCGCCTTCGCTCTCAGCCCGCTCAATCCCGGCCAAAAGACCGGTGCGAATATCAATACCAAGGGCATTCACAGGCGGGTTCTGCGCCTTCAGAACCGCAATATCCCCAATACGCTCATATGCGATGGCATCCGTCATTCGTTTTTCCTCTCTCGCGCCGGGCGAATTCTGGGCACCTGCCCGATCCTGCCCTCTTCAGTTTCGATCTCAACATAGGCTGCGTCTTTGCGCCAAGCCCCTGCCCTATGTGTTTATCCAGAACCTCGCGTCACGGGCCCAACTGGTGGCCACCGGGACCAAAGGCAGAAAGAGCCGCACAGGATCGAATTCAAAATTCCACTATGCAGAACTTGGTTCCAAACATTTCAGGTCACACTAGGCAAGCCCACGCTGGTGATCAAGCAAGAATCTATCACGACCAAATATCATTGCTGCGCTGCACGCATACAGACAATGAAAAGAGAAAAGGGGCTCCTGCCATCGCAGGAGCCCCCAAGAAGGCACGCATTTTCAGAGCTATAGAATTCGGTAGTTGCGCCTATACAGCCTTGCTGACCAGCCCTGCTGCGACCCAGGCATCAAAGATTTTCAACACCGCCTCGCAAAATGCCGCATCGTTGATGTGGCAGTCCAATTCAGTCAGCATGGCAGAGGTCGGACAGGACCGCCGCATCTCGGCACAAAAGGCCTGCAACCCCTGCGCATCATGCAAATCGCCCCCGGGGCGGTCCCACTCGTTGCAGCCCTGATTAGGCAGCAGCATGACAACCGGCCCCTTTGCCGCCGACAGCTTGCTACAGATGGAGCGCGCCACGGCTTCACGCTCGCTTGCGTCCAACACTGCCGAGGACAACAAACGATTGTGCGCATGCACCGGTCGCCCTTCAAACTGCACGGGCACGCCCTGCCAGCCAACAAAATCAACCAGATCATAACAACCAGGAGCCACAATCTGCGGCGTCGCTGCACAGCCTGCATTCGTCAGCCGATCTGCGCCGGCCGACAGCCCACCAAACAGATGGTTCGACACTTCCTGGGGTGCGAAATCCATCACGGCCGCAAAGGCTCCCTCTGCCGCGAGGCTTTCAAACGCCCGTCCGCCCATGCCAGTTGCATGAAACACGGCGACCTCAAAGCCCCGCGCTTCAAGTGCCGGCTTCAACGTCACCATATAGCGTAGAACCGTCTTGCCGAACGACGTCATCCCAATCAGCGGCCGCTCGCGACGCGGAGGCTCAACCGCGCGCGCAGCACCCAGCACAGCTCCGGCCGCCTGGCTCAGCGAGGCTTTGCAAATCGAGTTCAACCCATAAAGCCCACCAGCCCAGAGGATCATCTGCACATCCGCCGGGATCCGTTCTGGCGGCATCAAAGGCGAAAAGGCAACGGTCGAGACCACGTATTTTGGCACCCCCACCGGCAGGGCTGCACAAAGGTCCAGCGCCAGATCGGTGCCCATCGTCCCCCCCAGCACAATAACCCCGTCGATCCGCCCTGCCCGGTACAGCTCCAGTGCCTTGGCGGCAGCCCCTGCCCCCATGATCTGCATCGCCGAATTTTCGTCGCCGCTTGCAATCGCCACCTCAATCGAACTGCCACCGGCCTCGGCCACCGCATGTTTACTGACATCCGTAGGGCGGCTGGGATCTCCCAGCACGCTCACATCCATTGACAGCACCGCCCCACCCTGACCATGGATCACCTCGGCCAGATAGTGCAGCTCATCGTCTTTGGTGTCATAGGTTCCTGCGACCAGAATGGTTTTCTTGTTCATAGCAGCCTCACAACTGAATCCAGGCAGTTTTTAGATCGACATATTTATCGAGCGCATGCAGCGACTTGTCGTGGCCATTACCCGATTGGCCAACGCCACCCAAAGGCACGGTATTGTCAGCACCGCCATAGGTGTTCACATGCACCACGCCCGCACGAATGCCTGCAACCATACGATGCGCGCGCGACAGATCTGCAGTCCAGACACCTGCGGCCAGACCAAAATCGGTGGCATTGGCCAGGCCCAGCGCCTCGGCTTCACCTTCAAATTTTGTCACCGCCAGAACCGGGCCGAAGACTTCGCGCTGAAACAGGGCATGATCGCGCGCCACATGGGTGACGATGGTCGGCGCCATATAGCTGCCACCTGTCTCTTCCAATATCCGCTGCCCGCCGGTGATCACCTGGCCACCTTCGGCGCGGGCCATATCCATGAAGGACAGGTTGCGCCGCAGCTGGTCCTCGGAGTTCACCGCGCCGATCTGACTGCCCAGATCCAGCGGATCGCCCACGCGCAACGCCTCGGCTTCGGCCTTGAGCAGGGCGACAAATTCATCATGCACTGAAGCCTCAACCAACAGGCGCGAGCCCGCCACACAGACCTGACCGGAATTACGGAAAATCCCCATGGCCGAAACCTTGGCGGCTTTTTGCAGATCCGGCGCATCCGCAAAGACGATATTCGGAGATTTTCCGCCCAGTTCCAGATAGCAGCGTTTCAGATTGGAGCGCGCCGAGGCCTCAAGCAGTTTGCGGCCTGTGCCGCCAGAGCCCGTGAAGGTCAGAACATCGACCCCCATCGACATCGCTAGCGCCGCGCCGGTTTCCGCGCCGCTGCCGGTGACCACGTTGAAGACCCCATCCGGCAGGCCACATTCGACGCAGATTTCCGCCAGACGCAACAGCGTCAGTGAGGCGGTCTCGGCTGGTTTCAGCACCACGGAATTGCCCATAGCCAAGGCTGGTGCCAGCTTCCAGGCGCCAATCATCAGCGGGAAGTTCCACGGCACAATGGCCCCGACCACACCGACTGGGGTGCGATGCACCAGCCCCAAAACATCCGGCTGCGTGGGCGCGACTTCGCCCGCCACCTTATCCAGGGCTTCGGCGTAGTAGCGAAAGGTGCCCGCAGCCGATCCTGGCTCTGCCTTCAGCGCCATGTTGAATTCGGTGCCATTGTCACGCACACCCAGCACCGCCAGCGCGACCGCCTCGGCCTCGATCCGGTCGGCGATGCGGTGCAGGATCTTTTTACGTGCGGCGGGGGACTGCCCCGCCCAGCGGCCATCGTCAAACGCCCGCCGCGCCAAGGCGACAGCGCGTTCGACATCTGTGGCAGAGGCGCCTTCAAGCGTGGTTAGAACAGCCCCTTCAATCGGCGAAGTAACTTCGAGTGGCGTCCCCGAACCTCCTTGCCACGATCCTTCAAGAAAGAGTTTTTGCGGCGCGACAGGAGTCTGCCGAAGCTGGTTGATGAGGTTTTGTTCTGCCATTCGGCCTCCTTCAGCTCTTTGCGCTCTTTCCAGACCCGGAAGATATGCGAGGCAAGAACCAAGATGATGATAGTGAATAGAATGAATGCGATGGGGCGGTTGATGAAGTCCCAGGGTTCTTTGACCCGTGCCATTCCGGCGCGCAGCTTGACCTCCATGATGCCGCCCAGAACCATGCCAAGGATGATGGGAACCGCAGGCAGGGCCAGACGTTTCAGGATAAAGCCAAGGATACCAAAGGCGGCAGCGACCATGCAGTCCGTGGCTGAATTGCGCAGGCTATAAACCCCAACGAAGCTGAGCGTCAGGATCGCCACGCCCAGGAACCGATTGGGGATTTTCACCACCTGGATCAGTGACCGTGTCGCAAAGAGCAGGAAGATCAGCACCAGCACATTGAGGATCAGCAGCGCCAGATAAAGTGCGACGACAAAATCCATGTCGTTCTGAAACAGCCCCGGCCCCGGCACCACGTTATGCACGTAAAACACGCTGAGCATCATCGCCGTCAGCGCTTCGCCCGGAATGCCCAAGGCGAGCAAGGGAACCATGGCGGCCGCCGGCACCGCGTTATTCGCCGTCTCGGCGGCGATCAACCCTTCGGACGATCCATTGCCAAAATCCTGCGGCCGCTTGGAGCTCTTTTGTGCGTAGGTGTAGGACATGAACTGCGCGGTGAATTCGCCAACGCCCGGCACCATCCCCATCAACACGCCAAAGCTGGCAGAAACCCCCGCCACGCGTGGATGGCGGGCCAGTTCCCGAAGCCCTTGAAACATACCGCCACGCAGTTTGGTCAGATGTACTTTTTCGTCTTCGTCCATCAACAGCACAAAGGCCTGGCTCAGGGCAAACAACCCCAGCACGACAACAATCAGATTGATGCCGCCGCCCAGGAAATCCTGCCCGAAGGTGTAGCGCTGAGTGTACTTCACCGGCTCCATCCCGATGGAGTTGAGAAAAATGCCAAAACAGGCCAGTGCCCCGGCAATCAGCGCCTGCCCGCGATGGGCCACCACCACGAGGATAAGGCCCAGAAGTGCTGCCAGAAAGATCTCGCGGCTGCCGAACATCGGTGCCACCTTGGCCAGCACCGGCGCAAACAGAATCAGACAGATGACCGAGAAAACACCGCCAAAAAAGCTGGCGGAATAGGCCAGGCTCAGTGCCCGGCGCGGTTCTCCGCGGGCGGTCATCGGATAGCCATCATAGGTAGTGAGCGCGTTGACTGCGGTGCCGGGTGTGTTGATCAGGATCGCCGGAATAGCACCGCCATACATCGATGATCCATAGATCCCCAACAGCACCGTCAGGCCAACAATCGGATCCATGGAAAAGGTCGCAGGCAGCAGAATGGCAATCGCCACCGCCGGGCCAACACCGGGGATCGCGCCAATCAGCACGCCGCCCACGGACCCTGCAAGCAGCGCCAAAGCGACGTCCCAACGCATCAGGATATCAATTGCGGAAAGGATCAGATCCATCAGGAACCCCGTGACCTAGAGATAGAGGATGAAAAAGCTGCGCAAACCAGCGGGCAGGTATTCATAGAGCAGCGCGCCAGGGATCTTGACCGACAGAAATCCTTTGAACAGCACCACCACCGCCACGGCAAAACACAGGCAGATGCCCATCATAAAACGGCTGCGATACCCCATGCGCCGCGCCAGAAGCGGCACGAAGGCCAGCGTCACCGGAAGGTAGCCAATCAGGGGCACCAAAAACACATAGGCCAGAAACCACAGCGCGTATTCCAGGCTCCGCCCCCACTGCCGCGCCTCCCAGAGGTCATAGCGCGACACCCGGCGCCAGGGCAGTTGGTACAAATGCAGCCCGCCCAAGAGCACCATGCCGCCAAGGCTGACAGCGGGCCAGAACCGGGGCTGTGCAAACAGCCGGGTCTTTTTGACCCAGGCGGTTTGCTCGCCGATCAGTGCCAGCAGCAGGGCCGAAAGGCCCAGAAAAACCAGCGCAAAGATCAGCTGCCCGCGCCGGGGACCGACAAAACGGCGTTCTCGTTCGGTAGTCATATCAGGGGGTCTTTTTCGCGCGAGTTCAAAAAGACCGGGACCATGCAGGCCCCGGCCAGTTGGGGAGAGTTCCTATTCCAGGATCGTGCCGATCTTGCCCATAGTGGCTATATCCGCGGCAACCCGGGCCGCACTGTCATTGGCATCCTGCCAGTAGACCAGCGCGCCGGTCTCTTTGGCCACAGCCTGGGCCCGATCGCTCATCATGGTTTCCTGCGCCACGGCAATGATCTTGTCCCGCACATCCTGCGGCGTGTCCTTGGTCACAAACAAACCGTTCCACAGGGCGATGTTCAGGCCAGCGTCCAGCTCTCCGATGGCGGGGGCATCCGGCACCAGTGGAATGCGCTCATCGGTGATGGAGACCAGAACCTTGACCTGATCCAGACAGGGGAGGATCAGCTGCAGCGTGGTATTGATCACATCTGCATCGCCCGAGGCCAGCGTATTGCAATCCAGCGCATCAAAGGCGGCGTCGGATCCCCACTCGAAACCGGCGTTCTTGGCAAAGGCCTTGGTCACCTGGGTCGGTGTCAGCACATCGCCAAAATGGCCCAGCGCCACGTCGTTTTCCTTTGCGTGGGCAGCCAGCTCCTCCATTGTGGAATAGGGCGCGTCACCCGAAGTCGCGATCACAAAGGGATAGGTCAGGAAAATCCCCAGTGGGTCAAACTTTTCCGGCGTCAGTGGCGGAATGTCGATCTGATGCCCCATGACCGGAACCCCGATCACAAATGAGCCCACAGTGTAGCCATCCGCCGGCGCATTGGCGACTTCGATCGCGCCGGGAAAGGGTCCACCGCCGCCGCCTGGCTTGTTCACCACCGCCGCTGCAACGCCATATTTTGCCTGAAAATCATCGGCGATCATGCGGGTCAGCACGTCTTCCAGATCACCGGGAGGCCAGGGCACGATGAAGTTCACCGGCTTTTCCGGATATTCAGCCTGCGCCGCCACGGCGCTGAGGCCCAGAGCCGCCGCAGCTGCGGCGCCTTTCACGAGATGGGTAAGTTTCATTGCAGTCTCCCGGTTGATGCTGTTGCTTCAGCTAGTCGGTTCATTATTTGAACCATTGGTTTGAATTTAGATTGACAGGCCACCCCGTTATCTGTCAACAAAATATCATCTTGGGTGTTTGTTTTTCCAAAGCAGCGCCAAAAACCTGATCGTCGGTCTGGTCATTACGGAGCCTGAATCCACCCATGGGAACTGTTACCAAAGCCTTGTCTCTGTTGAGTTATTTCAACCATGGGCGGCCCGAAATCGGGCTTAGCGATCTGACGCGCGCCTCCGGGCTGAACAAAGCAACCGTCTATCGCCTGATGAGCGAGCTGCAGGAAGCAGGATTCGTTGAACAAGCCGGAAATGACCGCTCCTACCGCTTGGGGCCGCAGGTCTTGCGCCTCGCCGCCCTGCGTGAAGCCGCCGTTCCAATCCTCTCTGTGTCGCGCCGAGTGCTGCGCGACCTCAGCGATGAAACCGCAGAGACCACACACCTATCTCTGGTGCAGGGAGAGCAGCTGAACTCACTATCGCACGCCTATTCGCCACGCCACGCAACCAAGGTCATGATGGAAGACGCCGAGGTGCTGACCTATCACGGCACCGCATCAGGGCTGGCGGTGCTTGCCTATGCCACGCCCGGCTTCACCGATAGCATCCTGACACAGCCGCTGCATCATCACACCCCCGCCACGATCACCGATCCTGACGAGATCAGAGCCGCCATGGCACAGGTGCGCCAGACGGGTATGGCACAGTCCATTGGCGGGTTCGAGGCCGAAGTGCATTCCCATGCCGTGCCGGTCTTTGGCCCTGATCGACAGGTCATTGGAGCCCTCGCTGTTGCAGCGCCCTTGTCGCGGATGACCCCGGAGCAAAAGCAATTGATCCCCCAAGCCCTGCACCGGGCCGGTCTCACTCTCACGCAGCGCATTGGCGGCTCACCCCCGGCGGACTACCCGCAGGAGCTGGCCCCATGATGCTGCCTTTCTCCCATCTCATTCTTTGCGACCCGAAACGGGTCTCTGCCAGGAGCGGACACCGATGAAAGATTCCAATTTCCTCAAGGAACACAACGCCAAATCCATGTGGCATCCAATGGCGCATCCCGCCGACAGTCTGGCCAACCCGCCCGCAATCATCACCGCTGCCCAGGGCGTGCGGATCAGCGACATTGATGGCCATGAGGTGATCGATGCGGTTGGCGGGCTGTGGAACGTCAACCTCGGGTTTTCCTGCCAGCCGGTCAAGGATGCCATTGCCGCCCAGCTGGACGTGCTGCCCTATTATTCGACCTTTCGCGGCACATCCAACGATCAGGTCATCCAACTGGCTGAAGAGCTGCGCGACTTCTTCGCCCCCGACGGGCTGACACGCGCCTTTTACACCTCGGGCGGGTCGGATTCCGTGGAAACGGCGCTGCGACTGGCGCGGCAGTATCACAAGGTCCGCGGCGAGGCAGGGCGAACCAAGTTCCTGAGCCTGAAGAAAGGCTATCATGGCACCCACATGGGCGGCGCTTCGGTCAATGGAAACGCCAATTTCCGCACCCAGTATGAGCCGCTTTTGCCCGGATGCTATCATGTCCCCGCGCCCTATACCTATCGCAACCCATTCAATGAGCGGGATCCCGAACGGCTGGCGCAACTTTGTCTGCAGGCGCTGGAGGATGAAATCGCCTTTCAGGGTGCAGGCACTATTGCTGCCTTCATCATGGAGCCGATCCTCGGGGCTGGCGGCGTGATCCCGCCGCACGAAAGCTTCATGCCAGAGGTGCGCGCGATCTGTGACAAACACGGCATTCTGCTGATCGCCGACGAGGTGATCACCGCCTTTGGCCGCACCGGTTCCTGGTCCGGCTCGCGCCACTGGGGGGTAAAGCCTGATTTCATGTGCACCGCCAAGGCTATCACCAACGGCTATTTCCCCTTTGGCGCCGTGATGATCGCCGAACATGTGGCCGAGGTGTTCGAAAAGGATGAAACCGGTCGCGCCGCGATCGGTCATGGCTACACCTATTCTGGCCACCCAGTGGGGGCGGCGGCAGCCTTGGCTTGTCTTGCCGAAACCAAACGATTGAATGTGGTCGAAAACGCTGCAGCCCGCGGCACCGAACTGCATCAAGGACTGCAAGCGCTGCAGGAGAAATTTGCCCTGATTGGCGATGTGCGCGGCGGCCACGGCTTGATGTCGGCGCTGGAGCTGGTCTCGGACCGCACCACCAAGGCCCCCATCGACAAAAAGGCCGCAGGAACAGTGCAGGAAACGGCCTATCAGAAGGGTGCCATGGTACGGGTGTCCGGTCCAAACATCATTCTGTCGCCACCACTGGTGCTAACCTCAGACGATGTCTCCGGCATCCTGTCTGCCCTGGACGCAGGCTTTGCTGCGGTGAGCTGAGGCAGGCGACAGACGCACCCGCAGCCGACCAAAGGTCGGCTGCCACCAGATACCATGGCGGGCCCGAAAATCACATTTGGTCGGATCAGTCTCCTGCGAAACCTTCTGCGTTCCTCCTGCCGAGTCTCACACCCAAGCATTTCCGGCCATGACTATAGCCAATCAACTCTCGCGCGATCAAATTTGGGATAATCAGGTCTGGGGAAATCAAATGAAGTGCACGTAGAAATCTCGCATCCCATCCCCTTCGAGATCTCGGGTCTTGCGCACTTCCTTGCGTTTCATGAACACGTGATTTGCAACCAGTTCGGCACCGACAGCCTCCGCAAGCACGCTATCGTTCTCCAGATCCATCGTCGCACCTTTCAGATCAATCGCTGTGCCTTCGCGCGCATCAGTGCGATCAAAGCCGTCCCCGGTTTCCATTGCTGGCAGCACATAGCCTTTTTCCAACCCTAACAGCGACGCCTGCAAAACCGCAGCCACAGCAGTGTAGGGATTGGAGGATGCATCCGCCATGCGATGCTCCAGTCGCGCCTTAGCGCCGCCTTCGGAACTGATCCGGGTGGTCACATTGCGATGATCGCCGCCCCAGTTCTGCCAATAGCCGGACAGCGATCCTGGTTGCAGGCGCATATAGCTGTTGGCTGTGGGAGCGATCAGTCCGGCGAGCCCCTTGTGGTGATGCAACACCCCCGCCAGGCAGCCCCGCGCCAGATCATTCATATGTTCGGGCCCACCCCGTGGCCCCGACGACAGCGCATTGCCGCCTGCCTCATCCACAAAAGAGAAATTGATATGCATGCCAGAGCCACCAGCTTCGGCCACCGGTTTCGGCATGAAGGTCAGAACGACACCGTATTCCAGCGCGATTTCACGCGCCATCAGGCGGAACAGCACGATGTCATCCACCGCCTTCACCGCATCATCAAAGGTCAGGGTGTATTCAAACTGCGGGCTGTCAAATTCCGCCGTAATCATATCAAGGCTAAACCCCATCTCATCCGCCATAGCCCAGATCCGGTCGTTGAACCGCAGGGGATCAGCAAAGGGTCCGGTGCCGTAAACCACGCCTCCGGGTGCATCATAGGGCATCAACCGCCCTCGATCATCCGCCTGCAGCGCATAGGCTTCCAGCTCGATCCCAACCTTCGGGTTCAAACCGCGTGCCTGCCAGGCCGCAACCGCACGCTTCAGCGCGCCACGTGGACACAGCGCCAGTGGTTCACCTTCAACATCATAGAGATCACCGAGCACTACCTTGGTCGAGGCATGCCAGCTGTCGCGGATATCATCATGCTGCCAGCGCAGCTCCATATCCGGCATGCCCTGCTTCACCAAAGAGCCCGGCGCGTCCAGCAGATCACGGTCATAATGAGTGCCAAAGACGGACCGGCAGAACCGGGTGCCGTCATCGCCGATCTTGGAATTGGGCAGGTATTTTCCCCGCATGATACTCAGGTGGTCGCAAAACATCGCGCGCAGGCGGGTTTTCATCGGGCGGGCCCTTCTCTGTTGTTGGTTTCGGCATCTTAAATGTGCCTGTAAATCTGTTTTGGTCCAGACTGGTCCGCCTCTTGACGGGACACAGATGGTCTTGCTCCAGGCGGCAGGCGGCCTACTGCAAGCAGCCTAGTGCAGGTTTGCTCTGTCGCCAAATAGCGCCCCAGACCAAGTTGGGTGCGCGCCGGGCTGACTAGCGCCGAACCACCCGCACGGGGAGCTCCTTGATCCCCCCGACAAAATTGGAGCGCAGGAATTTTTGCGGCCCGGCCGCCTCGATATGGCTGATGCGTTTGGCTAGCTCCTGAAACAGCACGGTGACTTCCAGACGGGCCAACCACATGCCCAGGCAGACATGCGGGCCAAACTGGCCAAAAGACAGGTGCCGATTGGGACTGCGCATCAGATCAACCCGAAAGGGATCCGCAAAATAGCTGTCATCGCGATTGGCGGAGATAAACCAATAGAGCACCTTATCACCGGCCCGGATGAGCTTGTCGTGCATTTCTACATCCTGCGTCGCCGTGCGCCGAAAATAGAGCGCCGGTGTTGCCCAGCGGATGATCTCATCCGCTGCTGTCTCCCAAATCGCCCCCCCCGTCTGCATCTGTGCCAAAAGCTCTGGCTGATGGCACATGGCCTGAATGCCAGCCGCAATGGAATAGCGTGTCGTATCATTGCCCGCCGCCACCAACAGGCAAAAGAAATTGCGAAATTCTGTCTCGGTTATGGTGCTGCCATCCTTGGCTGGCTCTAGGATCATATTCAGCACACCCGAGGTGTCGCCCGCCTTTGCCTTATCCGCCATCAAATCCTTGGCATAGACATACAATTCGGCCCCCGCCGGAGAGTTGAAGGGCATCATGCGGTATTCATCCGTCTGCAATTTATCCATCACATGGGCGGTGAAATCCGGGTCCGTGTTGGCGATCAATGCGTCGCCTTTTTCCACCAGCCAGGGTAGATCCGCTTCGGGCAGGCCAACCACACGCCCCAGCATCCGCATTGGCAATTGCCGGGCGATTTCTTTGGTGGCGTCAAATGTGCCCTGCTCCAAAACCGGGTCCAGAATCTCGGCGCAGATGTCGCGGATCTCTTGTTCATACTGCGCCATGCTGGTCTTCGAAAACGCCTTCATCAGCTTCATGCGCACCTTGGAATGCTCGGGTGGGTCCGTTTCCTGAAAAGTGCGCCGCGCCAGATATTCCTCATAGCTCTGGTCTTCCATGCGAATGCCGCGTGCCGAGGAAAACACCTCGGTGTTTTTGTTCATCCGGGTGATGTCGTCATAGCGGGTCACTGACCAATAGTTTTCACCACCGGCATAATCCGTCCAGTGCAGCGGATCTTCGCGCCGCAGGCGGGCGAAAGTGTTATGCGGTGCGCCCATTGCAAAAGTGTCGTGACTGCTGAGATCGGCATAGCCGTCATCCTGAGGTGTCCAGATCGTCATAATGGGCTTCCCGAATACTTGCTTTGTGTATATTATTGGAGTTCATAAATATGTAAATATAAAACTCACGAGGCAATCCATGCACTTAGCCATTCTTGTCACCAACACGGATACAAGCGCATTTGCCCAAGAGCACCCAAAGGACGCAGAAAAATTCGCCGATCTGATCCATCTGGCCCGCCCGGATTGGCCAACTACGGCATTCCAGATCCATGCCGGTGAGTTTCCTGCGGATATCACCAAATTTGACGGCGTGATGATTACTGGCAGCCCGGCCTCGACCCGAAGTGAGCTACCATGGATTGCGCCCTTGCTGGAATTGATTCGAGATATGAACCGGGCCAAACAACCGCTGTTTGGCGCCTGCTTTGGCCATCAGGCCATTGCGCTGGCGCTCGGGGGCGCTGTCGCATCCAATCCATGTGGCTGGGTGCATGGACTGATCTCAAACCAGATGACTGCTCGGCCTGAATGGGCACAAGACCTGCCACAGCAAACCGACCTATACGGATCGCACAGCGAATATGTCGCCCAGCTTCCAGAACAGGCGCAGGAAACAGCGACCAGCAGTGGTTTGAACGCAGGCTTTCGCATCGGCACGCATATCTGGACCAGCCAGCATCACCCGGAAATGAGCCATCATTTCATCACTGCACTGACCGAAGAAATGAAACAGAGCCTTGGCACCGACGGCTACGTTCAAGCCCTGAAAGGCCTGCGCCAACTCTCCGATCAGGCGCCCTTTGCCGAAAGCCTCGCGCGTTTCTTCGAACAGGCCCGCTGACGGAACAGATCCCTACCTTATCATCTTTCTTCTATTATTTCCGCCGGAGGCAGCATCGCCTCAGCCCAGCGCTGCCAACAAATCCATCACTGTCACCTGATCAAACTGCACGTGCTGCATCATTGTTGCAGCCGCGCCTGCGCGATCATGGGCAAAGATTAGCTCAGCAATCTCGCGGTGTTCTGTCGCCGATTGGGCAATGGATCCAGGGTACTGATAGCGCGCCCGATAATAGGCCATCAACTTACGGGCATTGGTCTTGATCATCTCAACCAGAAACGGGTTGCCCGAAGCTGTGGCGACGGCACCGTGGAACTGCAGGTTCAGCTGATAATAACCGTTGGGATCACCATCCCCCTTTTGCGCGGCGTGAGCCTCGCAGGCCTGCACGATCTGTTCCAGCTCTGCCGCCTGCGCCTGGGTCATGCGGCGTGCGGCAAGGCCAGCCGCCTGACCTTCCAGCTGGGCATGGACCTCCAGAATGGCCAGAAACTCTTCCAAAGTCGGCTTGAATAGCACAGCCCCCTTGCGGGGCAGCCGACGGATCAGACCGGCAGTTTCCAGCTGGATCAACACTTCGCGAATGGGCGTGCGTGACACCCCATGGCGTGTCGCCAGACCGGCCTCATCCAGCACATCACCAGGGTTCAGGCGCCCGGCGTCGATGTCTGCGAGGATCGCATTCAAAAGCTGCTCTGTCTGCCCCGCCATCGTCCTGCTGCCTGTCTCTGAGATCTGTTGTTTGATCTGTTGCCATTTTCGCGCCAACATAGGCAGCAAGTCAGAGCAAGGCAATCATACCTGGGCTATGCCACTCACCCCTGCGGCACCGGTCCACGTAGCTTTTCTGTCAGTTCCGATGAGACATCCGCAGCTTCATACACGCCCAGAAGAATGCCCTTTTGTCCGGATTTGCCCCGCCCGGCTTCGATCTGTGCATCAGAAAGCGTAGTCCGTTGCGACATGCGCAACCCCCATTGCCGCAGGCGATCATACATCAGGGTGATCACCTCCTGATGGGCCTCGCTACGACCAAGATCCACCAGTTCGTCGGGGTCGTTCTGCATATCAAACAACATCGCAGGCAACCCGCCTTCGGCGTGCATGAATTTCCAGCGCGCATCCGTCACCATGAACAGGCGTGCATCTTTTGGGGCCAAGCCCAGTTTCGCACACAGCGGCATGGTCGAATAATCAAACTCCGCCACAGCGAAATCGCGCCATTCGGGTGTCTCTCCCTGCAACCAGGGCGTCAGATCGCGCCCTTCCAGGATATGCCCGACCGGAGCACCGCCTGCGAATTCCAGAAATGTTGGCGCCAGATCAATCGCCTCGACCAGGGCATCACAGGTGCTGCCGCGCGTCGCATCTGCCTGCGCGCGCGGGTCATACACAATCAGCGGCACTTTGATCGAGGGCTCATGGAACAGGTTCTTTTCCCCCAACCAGTGATCGCCCAAATAGTCGCCATGATCCGAGGTCACTACCACCATAGTGTCCTGCATCCGTCCGGTTTCTTCGAGATAAGCAAAGAGCCTTCCCATCTGGTCATCCGCCTGCTTGATCAGCCCCATATAGGCGGGGATCACCTTTTGGCGCACCTCTTCGCGGCTGAAGGTCTTGCCGATCTGGTTGTTCATCATACCCTCAAACACCGGATGCGCATCCTCACGCTCCGCATCCGAGCGCACCACCGGCAGCACATCATCTGGCCCATACATGTCGTGATAGGGGGCCGGCACAATATAGGGCCAATGCGGCTTGATATAGCTCAGATGCGCGCACCATGGGCCTGCTCCGTTGAGGCGCTTCTCTTCCATGAATTCAATCGCCTTGGTGGTAAGCCAGGGTGTCTCGCTGTCTTCTTCGCTGATATTGGCGGGCTTGTCGGCATTGACCATGAACCACCCCGAGGCAATGTCATTGCCTTCAATCCCAGCATTGGCAAAGTCGTTCCAGGGGTTGTCGCCAGGATAGCCCTGCTCTTTGAGGTATTCATTATAGGGGCTGCGTTTCTGGTCATAAAAACCCGCAGGACCTTCAGCCCAGAGCCCATCGTCGCGCACATAGGGATCAAAGCCGCATTCGCTTTGCCGAACCCCGATCACGCTGTCCGGTGCCAGCCCCAGCCGCTCCAGACCGGCCGCATCGGCCACCATATGGGTCTTACCGATCAGGCTGCAGCTCATGCCCGCTTTGCGCAAATGGTCGCCAATGGTCCACTCGCCCACCTTCAGCGGGTAGCTGTTGAACTGCACCCCATGGCTCGACGGATACCGCCCGGTATAGCTCGACATCCGGGACGAGCCACAGGTCGGCGACTGTACATAAGCGCGGGTAAAACGCACACCCTTTTCGGCCAGCCCATCGATATGCGGCGTCTTCAGATGCGGGTGGCCTGCGCAGCTCAGATAGTCGAACCGCAGTTGGTCAAACATGATGTAAAGAATATTCATCGCGGGCCTCCCTGCTCCCTCTCTGCTCACTGTGCTCGACTATTGAACAAGTGAAGCAAAATGGCGAGACAAATGCCAATATTTCTGGCCCGCCAAAACTGCCGGGCATTGCCAAAAGGAACGTGCGAACCGTCCTGCTGGCCGTGGAACTGGTTTTATCCGTCTCGTCCAGGTTCACTCGGATCGCTGGAGAAAAGTGCGATCTTGTTGCCTTGAGGGTCGCGCATGTAGCCAACATAGAATTGAGGGCCATAAGAGGCACGAAAGCCCGGTTGCCCCTCGTCGGATCCGCCCGCAAGGAGTGCTGCGGCGTGAAGGTCACGCACCTGCTTTTGATTGCGCGCCTCGAAGGCGATCATGGAACCGTTGCCAGCCGAGGCCGGCCCCCCATCAAAGGTTGGCTTCACGTAGAAATCAGGCAGAGCGGGAGACTGCCCCGGCTGCAGGGGCAGCGCGTAGCTTAGCCCCTCAGGCCCTTCCTCCAGTCCGAAGCCAAGGGCTGGCAAGAATGCGGAATAGAACCGTTTTGCGCGCGCGATATCATCCGCACCGACTGTGACGTAGGCAATCATGCTTGGTGCTTCTTTCCAGAAGTTTGATCATTCAAACGAGTTTACGGCTTTGTTGTAAGCCAACACTGAATTCGGCTCAATATCCCCCCCCCTGATACACCCCTACCAACAGGTGACATTGCTGCAATTGCAGCGAAAGTTCACCGCGTCCGGGAGACTGGTCTTGAGGAAGGTTGGACAAGGTCGATTGAAGCTGCTGGGGTCGTGATCAACAAGGCCGACGGACGGGCTCTGGGTGTTCATTTCCTGCCCGCCTTACGGTTTCCGCTTAGACTCTCTGTATAGCCAATCCACGAAACCCAGTGCCCTAACCTATCCTTCCAACGCCTTTTGCAGGCGTTCATAGGCCGTCAGGAAATCCTCTTTGAATTCCTGCACCACGCCCCCTGCAGACATCGCCTGGTTCATCAGGCCAACGCCCTGCCCGACCCAATAGGTTGCCAGATCCTGCGCGCCCTCGTGGCCCTTTTGGGACATCTGATCTATACGGTGCAGTGCGGGCTCTGATACCAAGGTCTGCAGCGGCATTGGCAGCGGCTTGGGGGCACCTTTGCCTTCCCAGGCCTCGGTCCAGGCGCTGACCAACTGGCGCGAGGGTTTACCGGTGCGCGAGCGCGACCTGACTGTGTCGCGGCTGCTAGCCGCCAGCATCTTTTCCTTCACCACCGGGTTGGTTTCCGCCTCGGCCGTGGTCAGCCAGACAGAGCCACACCAGGCCCCCGCCGCGCCCATGGCCATGGCTGCCGCCATTTGGCTACCCGTGGCAATGCCGCCTGCCGCCAGCACCGGGACATTTGATCCGGCGATGGCCTGTACCACCTCGGGCACCAGCACCATTGTGGAGATCTCACCCGTGTGGCCGCCGGCCTCACCGCCTGCTGCGATGATCACATCCACACCCGCAGCAACCTGCGCGCGGGCATGTTCTGCGGTGCCCACAAGTGCGCCCACAGCCACGCCCTGCGCTTTGCCGCGGTCCAGCATATCCTGCGGCGGCAAGCCAAGTGCGTTGGCGATCAGCGCGATTGGATGGGCAAAAGCAACATCGAGACTGCGCGCCGCCCCCTCTGCGCTGATGTTTTCGCGAAACACCAGCTGTTCAGCACGTTTTGCTTCCAGTTCGCCTGGCCCCATCCCATGCGCCTGCATCACGCCATCGGCAAATTCTTTATGACCCTCGGGCACCATGGCGAGGATTGCCGCGTCAGGAATATCCTCTCCCTTGGCCTCGAACTTGTTCGGGACAATCAGGTCAACCCCGTAGGGTCTGCCATCCACATGCGCATCAATCCAAGCAAGCTCCTCCTCCAGTTCTTCGGGCGACATCATCGCTGCGCCAAAAATGCCCATGCCACCGGCATTGGTGACCGCCGCCACCACATCGCGGCAATGGGAAAAGGCAAAAAGGGGAAACTCGATGCCGAGCCGTTTACAAAGGTCAGAATTCATATCTTGGCCTCCTGTGCCGAATTATCCTGTTCAATCTGCACCAACAGATCCCCTGCCTTGACCTGGCTGGCCGCCACAGCAGCGACCTCGCTCACGGTGCCTGCTACTTCGGCCAGGATCTCATGCTGCATCTTCATCGCTTCAAGCACCGCCAGCCTAGTGCCAGGTTCGACCTGATCCCCTGCGCGGACACAGATCTCGAGCAGATTTCCATGCATCGGTGCGCGTACCTCGCCGCCACCTGCAGCGGCTGTAGCGCTGGCCCCGGCCCGCAGGCGGGTCAGTTTCAACATCCGCGCGCCGGTCGCCAGGTAGAGATCGTCGTCGACCAATAGATGGTTGCGCAAATCAACGCGCAGCCCATCCAGCCGCAGGCAGTCGCCCTGTTGCACCAAATGGTGCTGCGCTGCGCCGACCTGCACCCGAATACCATCAGGCGAATGGCGCAACAGCGCGGTCACCGGATCGCCGCCCGCCTGTAGCACCATGCGCGCCTGCAAGACGCCCTGGCTGGACCAACCAAGCAGTTCCGCCGGGATATCCGCCAGCTGTGCCAGGGCGCGCTGATCGGCGCCATAGATCAGCGTTGCGGCCAGCGCCAGATCAGCGTTTGCCACCTCGGGCTGCGGCAGAGGGTCAAAATACTCGCCGATAAAGCTGGTGGTCGCCTCTCCCGCGACAAAGACAGGATGCGCCAGCACATCCATCAGGAAATCCCGATTGCAGACAGGGCCAAACAGCACCGTATCAGACAGGGCCGCGCGCAGGTGCTGCAGGGCTTCGGCGCGGGTGGCACCATGGGCAATCACCTTGGCCAGCATCGGGTCATAAAAGGCAGATACTTCCTGCCCAGACGTGATCCCCGCATCGACGCGAAGACCGACACCTTCTGCAGGTTTCCACAGACTGATCGGACCGGATTGCGGAAGAAAATCCTGTGCTGGATCTTCGGCATAAAGCCGGACCTCAATCGCGTGCCCTGTCAGCGTGACTTCTTCCTGCGTCAGCCCCAGCGGTTCTCCCTTGGCGGCACGGATCTGCAGGGCAACCAGATCCTGTCCCGTGATCATTTCGGTCACAGGGTGTTCGACCTGAAGGCGGGTGTTCATCTCGAGGAAGTAAAACGCCCCACTTTCGTCCAGCAGGAATTCAACCGTCCCGGCACCAAGATAGCCTATTGCACGGGCGGCCTCGACGGCGGCAGCCCCCATGCGGGTACGCAGATCCGGGGTCATAACCGGGCAAGGCGCTTCCTCCACGACCTTTTGGTGTCGGCGCTGCACTGAACAGTCGCGTTCACCCAGATGGATTGTGTGACCAGACGCGTCGGCAAAGACTTGAATTTCCACATGGCGCGGGCGCAGCACCGCCTTTTCGAGGATCATCTCATCCGAGCCAAAGGCCGCCAGTGCCTCGCTTTTGGCAAGATCCAGCGCCTTGGCAAAATCATCCGCTGTCGTGACCAGCCGCATCCCGCGCCCGCCACCGCCAGCAGCCGCCTTGATCATCACCGGGTAGGTGATCTTGTCCGCCTCAGCCTGCAAGCTCTTCGCAGTCTGATCCGCGCCCTCGTAGCCCGGCACGCAGGGCACCCCTGCCGCGATCATGCGACGTTTGGCTGCGGCCTTGTTGCCCATGAGAGCGATTGCCTCGGCACTGGGCCCAATAAAGGTGAGGCCCGCATCCTGACAGGCCTGGGCGAAATCAGCGTTTTCCGACAAGAAGCCATAGCCGGGATGAATGGCCTCGGCCCCGGCTTCCGTGGCGGCGGCCAGAACCTTGGCCGCATCCAGATAGCTGTCGCCGACGGGGCCGGCCCCAATGCAGATGGCGCGGTCGGAAAATGCCACATGCGGGCTTTGCGCGTCGGCCTCGGTATAGACCGCAATGCAGGTCATCCCCATGGCGCGGGCCGTGCGCATGATACGCAGGGCAATCTCGCCGCGGTTGGCCACCAAAATCGAGTTGAACTGTGTCATATCCTTGCCCTCTCCCATCAGGCCCGCCCCACGCCAAAGGCATTGGGGTTGAGGTTGCGCCTGCGCGCCTCCATGCAGGTGGCGAGGCAAAAGCCAATCACCGCTCGCGTGTCGCGCGGATCAATCATGCCCATATCGAGCATCCGCCCCGAGGTGAAAAACGCATCCGACTGATTGTCAAAATGCGCGGTGATTCCAGCCCTCTGTTTGGCCAGACGCGCCTCGTCGACCTCGACGCCCTTGCGCGCGGCAGTACGGCGCGCCACCTGCTCCATGGTCAGCGCGGCCTGCTCGCCGCCCATCACGCCCGTCATGGCATTGGGCCAGGTAAACAGAAAATCGGCACCAAAGGCGTGGCCGCACATACCATAGTTCCCGGCGCCAAAGCTGGCCCCGGTATAAAGCGAGATCTTGGGCACCCGCAGATTGGTTACAGCCTGGATCATCTTGGAGCCATGTTTGATCATGCCCGCCCGCTCATACTCGGTGCCAACCATGTAGCCGGTGGTATTGCCCAGAAAGATCACCGGAGTGCCCGCCTGATCCATCACCTGCAAGAAATGCGTCGCCTTGGTTGCGCCATCAGGGTCAATTGGCCCGTTGTTGCCCAGGATCCCCACTGGCTGCCCCATTATATGCGCCTGCAAACAGACCGTCGCAGAACCATAACCGGGTTTGAAATCGCGCAAGACGGATCCGTCCACTAGACGTGCCGCCAATTCCCGCATGTCATAGGGTTTGCGATAATCCGCCGGGATGGCACCTGCCAGCTCATCTGTCGGGTAGCGAGGTGCGTCACAATCCGCCGGGGCCGCAGCACAACCCTGCCAGCCAAGCCCAGCCACCACATCGCGGGCGATTTCGATACCATGGGCGTCATCTTCGGCGAGGTATTCCACCAGACCGGTGACCTCGGCGTGCATTTCAGCCCCGCCCAGATCGGCATCCTTGGCAATTTCACCCGTCGCGGCCTGCACCAGGGCAGCCCCCGCCAGCATCGCCATGCCGTTACCTTTGACACCGATCACATAGTCCGACAGCCCAGGCTGATAGGCCCCGCCAGCAGTCGAGGCCCCATGCAGCACGGTGATCACCGGATTACCTGCTGCTGACAGCTTTGCCAGACCCGCGAACATGCCGCCACCGTGCGCCCAGAGCTCAACCGTGTAGCGCATCAGATCGGCGCCAGCGCTTTCGACCAGATGGATAAAGGGCAGTTTTTGCTTCAGTGCAATGTCGATCGCGCCCAGCGCCTTGTCCACTGATTTCCCGGTCATGGCGCCGGCATTGATGCCTGCATCATCGACGAAAACCAGTGCGCGCACGCCAGAAACATAGCCGATCCCCAGAATGATCGAAGCACCGGGGATCGAGGTCTCGGGGTTGGGGTCGTCCACCAGATAAGAGGCCATGTTGTAGAGTTCGACAAAGGGCATGCCGGGATCCAGTAGCGCCGAAAGCCGTTCGCGCGGCGACAGTTGGCCGCGTTTGTCAAACACCGGACGGCGTTCTTCGGACTTGGCGGCAGCGCGTGCTTCCAGGTCTCGCATCCGTTCGACCTGTGCCAGCATATCGGCGCGGTTCTGGGCAAAGCTTTCGCTGCCAGAGCTGATCCTGCTTTGAAAAACGCTCATCAATTCATCCTCACTGGGGTCGTCGCACGGGTCAGGACGACCCATTGGGAACTCTGGCTTTGGGTGCTCCGGCTTTGCGCCGTCTGCCCTGCCACATTGGTTTGATACATCATGGTTGAATAGATCCCTGCCCGCCCTTCAGCCGCGCCAGCAGGTCGGCATCCACCGGAATGGAGGCTGCCAGCAGCAATTGCCCATAGCCTTTGGCTTGCGGATCATTGCGCAGCGACGAGGTGCCGCCGCCGCCCAATGCCCCATGCAAAAGGATATTCATCGCAGCACTTCCTGGCAGATAGAACCGCTCGATCTGGCTGGCCTCACTCTGCAAGAAATGACCAAAGACCGCCTGCAGATGCGCCGGAGTCATCGCCGCCCAGATCCACGGCATGAGGTCCGGATCACGCGCCATCACGCCGATATTGGCGATATCGCCCTTGTCGCCGCTGCGCGCCCAGGCCATCTCCACCAGAGGCACCTCGACGATGTTTTCCGCCCTTGGGGCTGCGGGCAGCGCGGGGCGCGGCGCGACCCGAACCTCTGCCCCCTGTAACGCAGGGCACTCCAACGTGCCTGCGTCATCTGACAAGTGCACGGCGACCCGATCCTTGGGGGTCAGATATGAAAACAGCGCCAACACGGGCGAAGGCTTGGGCCTTGCGCCAGCAAAGCCGCTCAACCCCGGTGGCGTGGCCAGTCCCAGCCCTGTCGCCTCTTTCAGAAACAAACCAACTGCGCGGGCATCCGGGTGACGCACAGCAATCTTGGCCGCAACCTCGCGGGCCGGGGCAGAGCTGCGCAACAGTCCGAACTGGCTTTCAGTCCCGATCAGCTCGACGCTTACATCCGTATAGTCCGGCGCCTGCATCCGTTTCAGCGTGGCACGGCAGCGTTGCAGCACGGTGTCGGCAAAATGCTGCGCCTTGGCTTCGGCCTCCAACCCGTAAAAGGTAAAGATATGCCCCGAGCGATAGCCGTCGGCCCAAGTCAGACAGGTCTTGTAGCTGTCGGGCACGCCCAACCCGCGTGCGCCTGCAACCAGAACCCGGTCCGGTCCGGTCTGTTCCAGCGTCACGGCAGAAAAATCGCAAGCTACATCCGGCAGCAGATAGGCCTGCGGATCGCCAATCTCATAAAGCATCTGCTCGCCCACAGTGCCGCGCGACACCAAGCCACCAGAACCCTCGGGCTTGGAAACTTCAAAACTGCCATCGGCCTGGAGTTCGACAATCGGATAGCCAATGTCGGCCAGATTATCCGCCACCGCGCGCCAGTCCGTGAAATTGCCGCCAGTGGCCTGCGGTCCACATTCCAGGATGTGCCCCGCCAGACTGCCACCCGCCAGCGCGTCCAGATCTTTTGGCGTCCAGCCAAAGTAGTGGATCGCAGCGCCGAGCGTCACGGCGCTGTCGACACAGCGCCCGGTGATGACAATATCAGCGCCCCGGTCCAAGGCTGCCGCAATTGGAAAGGCGCCGAGATAGGCATTGATGCTGGCGATTTTTTCGACCGGAGGCAGGGCTGTGCCCCGAAACATATCACGCGGGGCTGTTGCTGCCACCTCGTCGCGCTGCGCAAAAAGGTCATCGCCCGCAATCACAGCAACCTTGAGTGCCAGCCCCTGACGGGCGATCTCAGCTCGCAGCGCCTCAGCACAGGCCGTAGGGTTCATGCCCCCTGCATTGGAAATGATGCGCACCCCCTGACGGGCGATCTCTCTCAGATTCGGTGCCATCGCCGCGGTGACAAAATCCGCCGCAAATCCGGCTTCGGGATCCTTGGCACGACCCCGCGCCAGGATCGCCATGGTGATTTCTGCAAGGTAGTCATAGACGATGAAGTCCAACCCACCTGCCGCCAGCAGCTGCGGCGTCGCCGCACTGGCGTCGCCCCAAAATCCACTGGCTCCGCCAATGCGCAAATGCTGTGACATCCTCTCCCCCCTTTTTGGCGACCTTTTGAGCCTGTGCATGGCTGGCGCCGGAACTTCCCAGACCGGAAAGACAAGTGAACAGACCGATCGTTCTGTTTTAATGTGACGGAAGCAATGCGGTCCTCGCAACCAAAATCAGCCCCACCGCCGCCACGACGTTAAGTCACGATCATCGGTGATACGTTACAAGATTGCGCCGCGACAACTTAACTCGTTACGTTTCACTTGCCACGAATCGACATTTGACGTAATACCGACCCAACGGTCGGCTTATTTCGCCGCCAGTTCAGGAGACGCGAACACCATGGATGCATTCATCTGCGATGCCACCCGAACCCCAATTGGCCGCTACGGCGGCGCTCTTTCCCAGGTCCGCACCGATGATCTGGCCGCAACGCCGATTGCCGCGCTGGCCGCGCGCAACCCGCAGGTCGATTGGGCCAGCATTGATGATGTGATCTTTGGCGATGCCAACCAAGCCGGTGAAAGCAACCGCAACGTCGCCCGCATGGCCGCACTGCTGGCGGGTCTGCCAGTAGATGTGCCCGGCACCACCATCAACCGGCTCTGCGCCTCTGGCATGGATGCCGTGGGCATGGCGTCACGTGGCATTCGCGCCGGTGATTATGACATGGCCATCGCAGGCGGTGTCGAAAGCATGAGCCGCGCGCCTTTTGTGATGCCCAAGGCCACATCCGCCTTTACACGCGCCAATGCCGTTTATGATACAACCATCGGCTGGCGCTTTGTGAATAAGAAGATGCACGAAATGTATGGCACCGACTCGATGCCACAAACCGCCGACAACGTGGCCGCCGACTACGGCATCAACCGTGCCGATCAGGACGCTTTTGCCGCGCGCAGCCAGGCCCGCTGGGCCGCCGCGCATGAGGCTGGTGTCTTTGGCGACGAGATCACGCCGGTTTCCGTGCCACAGCGCAAGGGCGACCCATTGGTTGTCGACACTGACGAGCATCCCCGCCCCGGCACCGGTGCCGACAAGTTGGCCAAGCTGAAGGGCGTCAACGGTCCGGATCTGACCGTGACAGCGGGTAATGCCTCTGGCGTCAACGACGGTGCTGCTGCTATTCTGATGGCAAATGAAGCGGCGGCTGCCAAAAACGGACTAAAGCCGATGGCACGCATCGTTGGTATGGCCGCCGCCGGGGTAGAGCCACGTATCATGGGCATTGGCCCGGTGCCTGCCACCCGCAAGGTTCTGGCCCGTACCGGCCTGACGATTGAACAGATGGATGTGATCGAGCTCAATGAGGCCTTCGCTAGCCAGGGTCTTGCCACCCTGCGCGAACTTGGCCTGGCCGATGATGCTCCCCATGTGAACCCAAATGGCGGTGCCATCGCGCTTGGCCATCCGCTTGGCATGTCAGGCGCCCGTCTGGTGCTGACAGCCGCCTATCAATTGCAACGCACTGGTGGGCGCTACGCGCTATGCACCATGTGTGTTGGCGTCGGCCAGGGCACCGCCCTGATCTTGGAACGCGTTTAAGCCAGCAACCCTATACGGGAGGAGCAAGTCATGTATGCACAGATGGTCAAATCCGAAGCGAGCACCGATGATCCTGAAAAGCTGGCCGCGTTTCAGGCTCGAATTGATGCCGGTGAGAAAATCGAACCCAAGGACTGGATGCCTGTCGGGTATCGCAAGACCCTGATCCGCCAGATCGGTCAGCACGCGCATTCCGAAATCGTTGGCCAGCTGCCCGAAGGCAACTGGATCACCCGCGCGCCCACGTTGGAGCGCAAGGCGATCCTGCTGGCCAAGGTACAGGATGAGGCCGGTCATGGTCTGTATCTGTATTGCGCCGCCGAAACGCTGGGTGTTTCCCGCGATGAGCTGACGGAAATGCTGCTGGATGGCCGGATGAAATATTCCTCCATCTTCAACTACCCGACGCTGAACTGGGCTGACATGGGCGCCGTGGGCTGGCTGGTCGATGGCGCCGCCATCCTGAACCAAGTGCCGCTGCAGCGGACCTCTTTCGGGCCATACTCGCGCGCCATGATCCGGGTCTGCAAAGAAGAGAGCTTTCACGCGCGCCAGGGTTTTGACGCCATCCGCAAGATGGCCGAAGGCACGCCCGCTCAAAAGAAGATGGCTCAGGATGCGGTCAACCGCCTGTGGTTCCCGGCGCTGATGATGTTTGGCCCCTCTGACGCGGATTCGGTGCATTCGACCCAGTCGATGGCCTGGAAGATCAAGATGAACACCAATGACGAGCTGCGTCAGAAGTTTGTTGATCAGACCGTGCCACAGATCGAATTCCTGAAATTGGACCTGCCCGATCCCGGCATCAAATGGAACGAAGAGCGCGGCCACTACGACTATTCCGACCCCGACTGGTCAGAATTCTTTGACGTGATCAAAGGCAATGGCCCCTGCAACACGGATCGCCTCGCGGCGCGTAACAAGGCCTGGAAAGACGGCCAATGGGTGCGTGACGGCTTGTTGGCACATGCCCGCAAAAAGGCCGCCCGTAAGCACGCCGCCGAGTAAGCAGCCAAACCGGCAGCCAAGTAACCTAACGATTTTGCGCCCTGCTGCCGATAGCAGGGCCGCTACAGCCAGGAGAACTGAGCTATGAAAAACGAATGGCCCCTCTGGGAAATCTTCATCCGCGGCCAGCACGGCATGAGCCACCGTCACGTCGGCTCGCTGCACGCGCCTGACGCCGAAATGGCCATCAAAAACGCCCGCGACGTCTACACCCGTCGAAATGAGGGCGTGTCGATCTGGGTGGTCGAAGCCAACAATATCACCGCATCATCGCCCAGCGACAAAGGCCCGCTCTATGAGCCATCCGAGAGCAAAGTCTACCGTCACCCGACCTTCTTTGACATTCCCGAAGAAGTGGGAGCACTGTAATGGCCGCCACGCTCACCAAGGATGAGGCCCTGTTTCAGTTCTTACTGCGCATGGGCGACAACACCCTGATCCTGGGTCATCGGGTCAGCGAATGGTGTGGCCATGCGCCGGTTCTGGAAGAAGACATCGCCCTGGCCAATACCGCACTGGATCTGATTGGTCAGACCCAGATGTGGCTGGGGCTTGCGGCAGAGGTTCAAGGCGACGAGAAATCAGCTGATGATCTGGCGTTTTTGCGTGACGTCTGGGATTTCCGCAATGTTTTGCTGGTTGAGGTGCCAAACGAGGATTTTGGCCGCACTCTGATGCGCCAGTTCCTGTTTGACGCCTGGCATTCAATCCAGCTGGGGCATCTGATGACCTCCTCGGATGACCGTATCGCAGCCATTGCCGCCAAGGCCAGCAAAGAAGTGGCCTATCACCTAGAACGCTCTGCCGACACGGTTGTGGGCCTGGGCGATGGCACAGCGGAGAGCCACGGCTTCATGCAGGCAGCGCTGGATTATCTTTGGCCCTATGTCGGTGAGATGTTTAGTTCTGATGATGTCGATGCTGCCATGGTCAAGGCGGGCATCGCACCTGATCCGGCCTCACTGCGCGCCGATTTTGACGCGCTCGTCGGGCGGGTTCTGGCAGACGCAACGCTGAATATTCCCGAGAGCACGTTTGCCCACAAAGGCGGCCGTACGGGCGCGATGCACACGGAACATCTGGGCCATCTCCTGACCCACATGCAGTGGCTGCAGCGCGCCTATCCCGGCGCCAACTGGTAAAGCGGCAACATCATGAAGAGGGCGACGTCCGTCCCGCGGGGTGGGCGTCACACGTCCGCCCCATGGGGGTGGGACGGGCGTTGCCCGGCATATTGCCGGGCAGGATGGCCAAAGAGGACAATCGAATGAGCCAAGTCACAACTCAGCCAAGTGTAGAGCAGCCAAGTGTAGACCAGATCTGGGAATGGCTCGATGCTGTGCCCGATCCGGAAATCCCGGTGATCAGCCTGGTGGACCTAGGCATCATCCGTGGTGTGGAATGGCAGGGCGATACCCTGGTGGTCGCGGTCACACCGACCTATTCCGGCTGTCCTGCGACGGCGATCATCAATCTCGATATCGAGACCGCCCTGCGCGATCACGGTCTCGACAAGATCCGGCTGGAAACCAAGATCGCCCCAGCCTGGACCACCGACTGGATGAGCGAGAAGGGCCGCGCCAAACTGGAAGAATACGGCATCGCCCCACCTCAGGCCGCAGGTGGGCCTGAGCGTTGCCCCAATTGCCACAGCAAGAATGTCACCCGTGTGAGCCAGTTCGGCTCCACCCCGTGTAAGGCACACTGGCGTTGCCAGGACTGTCTTGAACCCTTTGATTATTTCAAGTGCATCTGAGGAGACCTCCATGGCGCGCTTTCACGATCTCGAAGTCACCGATGTCCGCAAAACAATCCGCGATGCGGTAGTGGTCTCGTTGAAACCCACAAATGGCTCAGCTTCTGAGTTTGATTTCACCCAGGGCCAGTACCTGACCTTCCGCCAGGACTTTGACGGCGAAGAGCTGCGCCGCAGCTATTCGATCTGCGCCGGAAAAGACGACGGCATCCTGCAGGTCGGCATCAAACGGGTCGACGGCGGTGCCTTTTCGACCTGGGCCAATACCGAACTGAAGGTTGGCGACACCCTTGCAGCCATGCCGCCAATGGGCACGTTCTTTACGCCGCTGGATGCCACTGCCGAGAAAAGCTACCTCGGCTTTGCTGGCGGCTCTGGCGTCACGCCAGTGCTGTCGATCCTGAAGACCACCCTGGCGGCAGAGCCCAAATCCAGCTTCACGCTGGTCTATGCCAACAAAGGTGTAAACACGATCATGTTCCGCGAGGAGCTGGAAGATCTGAAAAACACCTATATGGGGCGCTTCAATGTGATCCATATTCTGGAATCGGATGCGCAGGAGATCGACCTGTTCACCGGTCTGGTCACCGAGGAAAAATGCGCGCAACTGTTTGAAAGCTGGATCGACATCAAATCGGTCGATACCGCCTTTATCTGCGGTCCGGAACCGATGATGCTGGGCATTGCGTCGGCCCTGCGTACAGCTGGTCTGGACGATAGCCAAATTAAGTTTGAACTGTTTGCCTCGGCCCAGCCAGGGCGTGCAAAGCGCAAAGTAAGCGCTGAAGATGCAGCCAGTGCTGGCAATCAGGCGACAGCAGCCATCACCCTCGACGGCGCCACCCAGACCATTCAAATGGGCAAGGATATGTCCATCCTGGACGCCGCCCTGGAGAACGCGATGGATGCGCCCTACGCCTGCAAGGCCGGTGTTTGTTCGACTTGTCGCTGCAAGGTGGTCGAGGGAGAAGTCGAGATGGTCATCAACCACGCGCTGGAGGACTACGAGGTCGAAAAGGGTTATGTGCTGTCCTGTCAGGCCTTCCCCATCACCGATAAGGTTGTCGTCGACTACGACCAGTAACGCGTTTCAGAGGTTCCAGAGGAAGGCTATTTCATGACCGAAGACATGAGCATCGAAAGTTATCTTGCCCAGGGCGGCATGCTGAGCAATCCCGCCAATGTTCCTCCGCGCTATCGCGCCGCCCTGCTGAAACTGATGGCGACCTTTGTGGATAGCGAACTGGCAGGCGCCGCTGGTTTCGCTGATATCATCAACGAAGGCCCCGGCATCAAGGCCCGTATCGCTGCCGCCAAGATCGTTCTGGAGAAAAGCGACAACGCGGATCGCGTGCTTGCGATCATGGGCGATTTCGGCGCCGACACCGAACGCTACGCCGATCACCACCCTTGGACTGCACGGCTGCAGCGCGACGCCGATATCGGCCAGAACCGCTCGGATCATGACATGCGGCTGGCCGTATTCAACTACCCAATCGAAGGCTGGGCAGATGCGGTGGTGATGAACCTGCTGATGGGGCGCGCCGTGGCGGTGCAACTGGCGGAGTTCTCGCTGGTTTCCTACCAGCCCCTAGCCGAAGCCTTTCGCGCCATCGCTCCGATCGAGGCCCGCCATGCTGAACTCGCTGAAGAGGGTTTGGAGCGCCTGATCGAAGAGGCTGGCAAGGACGGCCTGCAAGAAGCGATCGACTATTGGTGGCCCCGCGTGGCAGCCAGTTTTGGTGCCGAAGCGTCGGAGAAGTTCGAGGGCCTCAAAGCCATGGGCCTGCGCCGCACCCCCAATGGCGAGCTAAGAACCCGCTGGCAGGCCGAAGCAGGCGCAATTCTAAGTCGGCTCGGGCTCCAACCGGGCACCTGACGCCGCAGGTACTGACTGCCTGAATGGCCAGCGGCTTGAATTTACGCATGTACAGGGGACAGAAAACAAATCCTCCCGCCAAGGGCTACGCCCCTGTTGGGCCCAGCGCGCGCCTTGCGGCGCGCGCTGTTGCGCTTAAAGCCGATACTGTAGAGCCCAAGAGCTAGCCGACAAAGGTTTGGCAGCGCAAATGCGAATGCAGCCACCTTTTTAATACCTCATTTGCCACCTCTGCTTGACAGTCGGGCCGGTCCTGACCCTGACCAACTCAGGAGGCCGTTTCACCGATGCTCTCACTATGGATGACAACATCCGCTAAAAAGGTCTGGCCCTATGACCTTTTCCCTCCTAGTTTGCCCTGATGAAGTCAAAGGGGCACAGATCATGGCCGTAGGCAAAAACATTCGCACCTATTTCCAGGGCAGCTGGCATGACAGCGACCTGGCAGTTCTCAAGGCCGCAGATCATGCAATGTGGCTTGGCTCTTCGGTGTTTGACGGGGCGCGGCTGTTTGACGGGGTGACGCCGGATTTAGACCTGCATTGCGCCCGCACCAATGCCTCGGCCGAAGCCCTGATGATGAAGCCGACATTGCAGACCAGCGAAATGGTCGAAATCGCCCTGGAAGGCTTGCAGGGCTTTGCCCCGGATGCCGCCGTCTATATCCGGCCCATGTATTGGGCGACAGGGGGCGATGCGACTTTGATTGCCCCCGGCCCTGAAAGCACCGAATTTGCAATCAGCCTGGAAGAAATCCCCATGGCGACTGCGGCCACCAGCGCCACACTGACCCGGACCAGGTTTCGCCGCCCCGTGCTGGAGAATGCGGTTGTCAATGCCAAGGCAGGCTGCCTCTACCCCAATAATGCCCGCATGTTGCGAGAGGCCCGTGCCAAAGGATTCAGCAATGCGCTGGCGCTCGACGCCATGGGCAGTGTCGCCGAAACGGCGACGGCCAATATCTTTATGGTGCGTGATGGCGAAGTCTTCACGCCAATTCCCAACGGCACTTTCCTTGCCGGGATCACACGTGCGCGCCATATTAGGAACTTGCGTGCCGATGGGATCACCGTGCATGAAACCGTGCTTGGCTATCAGGATTTCGAAGCCGCGGATGAGGTCTTTATGTCAGGCAACATGAGCAAGGTGACACCGGTCACAGCTTTTGACGACACGCAATATCAGGTCGGGCCAGTGGCCAAGCGGGTGCGCGACCTCTACTGGGACTGGGCAGCGACTTCAGCCTAGACACCTCTGTCTTTTCGGGTTTGTGCGCAGACAGTGACCTGACCGCAAAATCCGGCTGGCAAAACCCAAACTGGCAAAATCCAGGCGACAGGCCCCTCCCGCCCGTCGCCATCGCATCAAAGATGCGATGCTTCCGTTGGGCCGGGCGCCGTGCAGAAGCACGGCGCGGTTGTCGCCCGGTCTCTGCCTTATCTTCATAAAAAACCTGTGCCGCCCCTGTCTTGCGAGCTCACGGTGCAGCCAGTAGCCCTGTGCAACGTTTTCCAGCCTGTGCCTTACTGTATCCCTCTACTGTGCGACTGGACGAAACAGCAAGACAGATCCCTTGGTTTGAGGCGGCGCAATCCTCTCGGGGAAACATTCGTTGTTGTTGCGCGCCCACGAATGCGCCATGATCTGCTTTGGAGCAACCAGAGGCCGAAAATGCGCAAATTCCTAGTTGTGCTGGATGACAGCCGCGAATGTCTGAATGCGATGCGATTTGCCGCCATGAGGGCGGCAAAAACCGGGGGAGGCGTCGCCATCCTTTCGGTCATCCCGCCAGATGATTTCAACCATTGGATCGGCGTCGGCGAAGTGATGCGCGAAGAGGCCCGCGAACGTATACACGCTCATTTCGAAGTCTTCGCCAAATGGATGCGTGACCGGCAGGGTGTCGACCCGGAACTGGTCATTCGCGAAGGCGATGCCGTTCCGGAGATCATGGCCCAGATCGAAGCGGACACCGAAATCGGCGTGCTTGTGCTTGGTGCCGGCAATGACCGCAAAGGCCCCGGGCCACTGGTGAGCCAGCTCAGCAAGTCCTCAGGCAGCCTGCCCGTACCGATCACGATCGTTCCGGGTGATCTTTCAAAAGAGCGCCTGGACGCGATCACCTAGCCAGTATGCATAGCCAGAGTGCATAGCCAGTGCACCCCATCGTGGGTTGATCGACCTGCATAGCAGCTGTCTTTCAGACAGTCCTTCTTCGGTCACCCCGAGCAGGATAGCCAGCCTTTCTGGGTTCAAGCCCCTTGCCGAAAGGCCCCAGTCGACAAGTCCAGTCGAATACCCAAGCCTAACGTCCGGGCCGAATGCTCAGACCTAAAGACCAAAAAATTCAGTTGCGCTGAAAGCTCCATCAACTTAGAATAATTCTAAACCTTAGCTTGGCACCGCTTGACTTGGCACCGCCTGAGGCGCATATCGCAAAGACATCACTTGGAGGCCCGAAATGTTTATTCAGACTGAATCCACGCCCAACCCGGCGACGCTGAAATTTCTGCCGGGCCAGACCGTCCTGGACGCAGGCACCGCAGATTTTGCCACTGCCGAAGCCGCTGCATCTTCGCCGCTGGCCACACGTATCTTTGCGGTATCTGGCGTCAGTGGCGTGTTCTTCGGCAATGATTTTGTCACCGTCACCAAGACAGATGCGATCGAATGGGACCATATCAAACCCGCTATTCTGGGCGCAATCATGGAGCATTACCAATCCGGCCAGCCCGTGATCAGCGCCGGGGGCGAGCAGGCCTCGGGTCATGCCGAACACAGCGGTGAAGACTCCGAAGTCGTGGACCAGATCAAAGACCTTCTGGACAGCCGTGTGCGCCCTGCCGTGGCGCAGGATGGCGGCGACATCACCTTTCATGGCTTTGATCGCGGTGTGGTCTATCTGCACATGCAGGGGGCCTGTGCCGGCTGCCCTTCGTCGACTCTGACCCTGAAAATGGGCATCGAAAACCTGCTGCGCCACTATATTCCCGAAGTGACCGAGGTGCGCCCCGTAGCCGTTTAAGCCGTCTTGCTGGCCAGATCACTCGCCACAGGCGGCCGGACACGGCCGATGCGCGCCAAGCCACCGGCCCTACAAAGGACTAATCAATGAGCAGTGAGCCTCTGGTTCTTGGCTTTGACACATCGGCCGCGCATTGCGCGGCCGCTTTGTTGCGCGGCCCTGCCGTTTTGGCCAGCCGCTTTGAAGAGACGTCACGCGGTCAGGCAGAGCGCCTGATGCCTATTCTGGAAGACATTCTCGAGGAAGCCGGGGTCAGCTGGGGCGCGCTTGATGCCATTGGTGTCGGGGTCGGTCCCGGAAATTTCACCGGGATCCGCATTGCTGTCTCTGCCGCACGCGGTCTGGCGCTGGGGCTGCAAATACCAGCCGTTGGGGTGAACGGGTTTGAGGTCCGCAGGGCACCGGGTAGCCTAGCCGCGATCCCTGCCCCGCGTGATCAGGTCTATGCTGCCCTGCCAGGGGAGGCGCCGCGTCTGATGCCCCTCCTCGAGGCGACCGATGCCGCCCGCGTCGCTGGGCTGACATTTGCGCCTGAGGCCTCTCCCGCAGATTTGGCCCAGCGCATCGCAGAGCTTGCAGCACAGCGCTATCCTGACACGACAAAGGCCCCGGCCCCGCTGTATCTGCGTGCCGCAGACGCCGCTCCTGCACGCGATCTGCCGCCACAGCTGATTGATGGCTAGCTCCGCCCTGCCTCCGCATGAGATGGCCCGCATCCATGCTGCGGCCTTCACCCAGTCCCGTCCCTGGAGCGCAGCGGAGTTTGCGGATCTTCTGAACAGCCCACTGATCTTTGCTGTCGGCGATGCCCGGGCATTTGCACTGGTGCGGGTCATCGCCGATGAGGCTGAACTTTTGACCATTGCCACGGATCCGCTACATCAACGTCAGGGTCTCGGGCGGATCATCATGGGCGCCTGGCAAGACCAAGCCCGCGCCCGTGGCGCAGAGGACGCTCTTCTGGAAGTTGCCGCTGACAACACCCCGGCACAGGCGCTGTATCTATCTGATGGATTCGCCTCCTGCGGGCGCCGCACAGGCTATTACAGCCGCAAGACTGCCCCTTCGGTGGATGCAATCGTGATGCGAAAGGCCTTACGTTAGGCCACCTGCGCGGATTTCGCACCGCTTGGTCAAAAAGCGGTTGACCCCCTGCCCGCGCAAAGGGCTAAATTGCCGCACCTTAAAACAATCCCTTGCCCGGTCGACGCGAGATTTTCGACGCGACATTTTTTCGGCCCGCGCAGGAATAACAAACCGGGAGTACCCTTATGACGCTGATGAAAACCCTGATGGGCGCCGCAGCCACCCTGGCGCTTTCTGCCGGAGCATCTCTGGCAGAGCCGGCGCTGATCTTTGACCTCGGCGGCAAATTCGACAAGAGCTTCAACGAAGCCGCCTTTGGTGGTGCTGAGCGTTGGGCAGCCGAGACCGGCAATTCCTTCCGCGAGATCGAACTGCAGTCGGAAGCCCAGCGCGAGCAGGCCCTGCGCCGTTTTGCCGAAGCGGGAGCCAACCCGATCGTCATGGCCGGTTTTGCCTTTGGGGATGCTCTGGGTCAGGTCGCAGGCGACTATCCAGACACCCGGTTTGTCATCATTGATATGGTCGTTGATGCGCCCAACGTCCGCTCTGTTGTCTTCAACGAGCACGAAGGCTCCTACCTGGTTGGCATGATGGCGGCAGAAGCCTCCAAATCCAACACCGTCGGCTTTATCGGCGGCATGGATATCCCACTGATCCGCAAATTTGCCTGTGGCTATGCTCAGGGCGTCATGGCCGCCAACCCCGATGCCAAGGTCATTGCCAATATGACCGGCACCACGCCTGCGGCCTGGAATGACCCGGTCAAAGGTTCCGAGCTGACAAAAGCACAAATCAGCCAGGGTGCTGATGTGGTATATGCCGCAGCTGGTGGTACCGGTGTTGGCGTGCTACAGACCGCCGCCGACGAAGGCATCCTGTCGATTGGCGTGGATAGCAACCAGAACCACCTGCACCCGGGCAAGGTTCTGACTTCGATGATGAAACGCGTCGATAATGCTGTTTTTGACGCATTCACCGATGGTGTCGACATGGAGACCGGCTTCTCTGTCATGGGTCTGGCCAATGGTGGCGTCGGCTATGCGCTAGACGACAACAACGCACCGTTGGTTTCCGCAGAAATGCAGGCCATGGTGGATGCAGCGGCTGCAAAGATCGCCACCGGCGAGATCAAGGTGCATGACTATATGTCCGACGACAGCTGCCCCTCGCTGAGCTTCTGATGCAAATGCCCCAGGCCATGACAACGTGTCTTCATACTTTGTTTTCGGCCTGGGGTGACCCGTTGCCCGAGACGCGCGCTGCTAAAACCGATGCAGTGATCGGGCACAATTTTTACTATTCCGATCCAAATGCGCCAGACCCAATACAGGGGCGCGACGCCTATCTGGACTATATCGCCCAGTTTGCAGCGAGGATGCCCGGTGCCGCAGCCGAAGTGGTTGCACTCAGCAGCCATCACGGCCACCTGCGCGCCACCGTGGATTTTTCAAAAGACGGCCAACGCATGATGCGCGGGCAGTATTTTGGTGACTTGGCAGACGGAAAACTGCAACGTGTGATTGGATTTACAGGCATGGGAGAGCCCAATTGACCGCCCCCGCCATCGAACTTAAAGGCATTTCAAAAGCCTTTGGTCCCGTTCAAGCAAATAAAGACATCTCGATCAGCGTCGCGCCCGGCACCATCCACGGTATTATCGGGGAAAACGGCGCTGGAAAATCGACCCTGATGAGCATCCTCTACGGCTTTTACAAAGCCGACAGGGGCGAAATCTGGATCAACGGCAAACAGACCGAAATCCCCGATAGCCAGGCTGCAATCGCTGCCGGCATCGGCATGGTGTTCCAGCATTTCAAACTGGTGGAGAATTTCACCGTGCTGGAAAACATCGTCCTTGGTGCCGAAGACGGCGGGCTGCTGAAGCCCTCGTTGGCAAAGGCGCGTAAGACCCTGAAACAGCTGGCTGCGGAATATGAACTGAACGTTGACCCCGACAAACGCATTGATGAGATCGGCGTTGGCATGCAGCAGCGGGTCGAGATCCTGAAAGCGCTGTACCGCCAGGCCGATATCCTGATCCTGGATGAACCCACTGGCGTTTTGACCCCGGCCGAGGCGGATCAATTGTTTCGCATTCTGGACCGTCTGCGTGCAGAAGGCAAAACCATCATCCTGATCACCCACAAGCTGCGCGAGATCATGGAGGCCACAGACACCGTTTCGGTGATGCGGCGCGGGCAGATGACGGCAACGGTAAAAACCAAAGAGACCAGCCCGGAACATTTGGCAGAACTGATGGTGGGGCGCAAAGTCCTGCTGCAAGTGGATAAAATCCCCGCCAAACCCGGCAAGCCTATTCTTGAAATCGAAAAGCTGCGGGTGGTGGATGAGGCCGGTGTTGAACGGGTCAAAGGCATTGATCTGACCGTGCGCGCCGGTGAAATTCTCGGCATTGCCGGGGTTGCGGGCAACGGCCAGTCAGAACTGCTCGAGGTGCTGGGCGGCATGCGCCCCGGCGAGGGTGCGATCCGGCTCAATGGCGCTGCGCTGCCCATCCACGGCGCAGGCTCTGATGCCCGCGCCCGCCGTGCCGCCCATGTCGCCCATGTCCCCGAAGACCGTCAGAGCGAAGGCCTGATCATGGACTTTCACGCCTGGGAAAACACCGCCTTTGGCTATCACCATGCGCCGGAATACCAAAACGGCCTGCTGATGGATAACGCGGCGATCAGGGCGGATACTGAAGCAAAGATGCAGAAATTCGATGTGCGCCCGCCTGATCCGTGGCTGGCGGCCAAGAATTTCTCGGGCGGCAACCAGCAGAAAATCGTGGTAGCCCGCGAGATCGAGCGCAACCCGGACCTGTTGCTGATTGGTCAGCCCACCCGCGGCGTCGATATTGGCGCCATTGAATTCATTCACAAACAGATCGTCGAGCTGCGCGACCAGGGCAAAGCCATCCTGCTCGTCTCGGTCGAGCTGGAAGAGATCCTATCGCTGGCCGACCGGGTGGCGGTGATGTTTGACGGCATGATCATGGGTGAACGCGCCGTTGATCAGACCGATGAAAAAGAGCTGGGCCTGTTGATGGCCGGCGTCGCGGGGGAGGCCGCGTAGATGGAAAAAATGCCTAAATGGGCCGATGTAGTGCTGATCCCGCTGATCAGCCTGCTCCTTGCGGCTGCCCTTTCTGCTTTGGTGATCCTGGCCATCGGTGAAGATCCGGTTGCAGCCGTAAAACTCATGGTCGATGGCGCTTTGGGGTCAAGCTATGGCTGGGGCTATACGCTGTATTACGCCACCAATTTCATGTTCACCGGACTGGCGGTCGCCGTGGCGGCCCATGCGGGGTTGTTCAACATCGGCGGCGAAGGTCAGGCCATGTTGGGCGGGCTCGGTGTCGCCGTGGTCTGCCTGTTCATTCCCTGGCCGCACTGGTCGCTGGCGCTGATCTTTGCCGCCCTAGGGGCCGGCCTGTTTGGTGCCGCCTGGGCCGCTATTCCTGCCTATCTGCAGGCCAAACGTGGCAGCCATATCGTCATTACCACCATCATGTTCAACTTCATCGCAGCCGCCGTGCTGAACTATGTGCTGGTCAATGTGCTGCGCCCCGAAGGCTCGATGGATCCGGCAACGGCCCGCTTTCCCGAAGCCGTTCATCTGCCCTCGCTGCACGAACTGCTGGCACCACTGGGCATTGCTTTCTCAAAATCGGCCCCCGCCAATGTCAGCCTTGTCGTCGCGGTTGCTGCCTGCATCTTTGTTTGGTTGCTGATCTGGCGCACCCCGCTTGGGTTTGAGATCCGCGCCTTTGGCAAATCCGAAGCCGGTGCCCGCTATGCCGGGATTTCGCCAATCAAGATCACCATGATTGCCATGCTGATCTCCGGCGCTTTGGCAGGCATGATGGCCACCAACAACGTCATGGGCGAGGCAGAACGCCTGGTACTCAACTCCACCGAAGGAGCCGGTTTCATTGGCATCGCCGTGGCGCTGATGGGGCGCAATCACCCCTTTGGCGTGTTTCTGGCCGCCATCCTGTTTGGCTTTCTCTATCAAGGCGGGGCGGAACTGGCGCTCTGGACCAAGATCCCGCGCGAACTCATCGTGGTTATTCAAGCGCTGGTGATCCTGTTTACCGGCGCGCTGGATAATATGGTGCGGATGCCGCTTGAGCGGATCTTCCTGGCCCTGCGCAAGGAGACCCGCTGATGGATTTCCTCACTCTGATTCAGGTGCTGGACAGCACTGTACGTCTGGCGACCCCGCTTCTGCTGGCCTGTCTCGCCGGACTATACTCCGAACGCGCCGGCATCTTTGACATCGGCCTTGAGGGCAAGATGCTGATGGCGGCCTTCTTTTCAGCAGCCGTTGCTGCCGTTACCGGCAATGTCTGGCTTGGCCTTTTGGCCGGGATCGCCTCGTCGCTTTTGTTGTCAGGGCTGCACGGGCTGGCCTCGATCACCTTTCGAGGCAACCAGCTGATCTCGGGCGTGGCAATCAACTTCCTTGCAGCGGGCCTCACGGTACTGATCGCGCAGGACTGGTTTCAGCAAGGTGGCCGCACACCATCATTGCTGACCAGCGGACGCTTTGGCCCGATCACCTTGCCCTTTACCGACAGCCTTGCAGGGGTGCCCATCCTTGGGCCGATCTATTCGGAACTGCTGTCCGGGCATTCCATCCTGGTCTATTTCGCCTTTCTGGCCGTGCCTGCAACTTGGTGGATCCTGTACCGAACCCGGTTTGGCCTGCGCCTGCGTGCCGTTGGAGAAAACCCCGCAGCGGTAGATACAGCCGGAGTTTCGGTCATTGGCCTGCGCTATGCAGCGGTCGCGATCTGTGGGGTTCTGTGTGGCATCGCCGGTGCCTATCTGGCCACCGCGCTGCAGGCGGGTTTTGTCAAAGACATGACGGCGGGACGCGGGTTCATCGCCTTGGCAGCACTGATCTTTGCCAAATGGCGCCCCTGGCAGGCCATGGGCGCCTGCCTGCTGTTTGGCCTGCTTCAGGCCGTGGCGCTGCGGTTCCAGAATATTGAAATCGGCCCCATCGTGGTACCTGTACAGGTCATGGATGCCTTGCCCTATATCCTGACCGTGGTGATTCTGGCGGGTTTTGTCGGCAAGGCCGTGCCGCCAAAGGCCGGCGGCGAGCCCTATGTAAAAGAACGCTAGGCTGCCACCACCTGAGCTGGTTCGTGAAAATCCTCCCGTGCTGGCTTTGGCGGCGCGGGAGGGTTTTCAGTCAAGCGCGCATTCCTACGCGATGATTAAGCGGCGACGAATGAGACCTGTTTTGCGACAAACGGCTTGCCCGATCCACAGTCGGCGACTGTTGCGATAAGTCCAGTTTCCCTTTTCAAATCAGTCCTGCGTGCTGCAAGGCGGCATCGCCAGTTGATTTTGTTGTGACGCTACGCTCTAACAGAAATATGCAAATCTACCTCCCCATCGCCGAAGTCTCGGTCAACGCTTTCCTTCTTCTGGGACTCGGAGGGATCGTTGGCATTCTTTCCGGCATGTTCGGGGTCGGCGGCGGCTTTCTGATGACGCCCCTGCTGTTTTTCATCGGCATCCCGCCGGTGGTCGCAGTTGCCACCGAGGCCAACCAGATTGTCGCCTCATCCTTTTCCGGGGTCTTGGCACATTTCCGAAGGCGCACGGTCGACATCAAGATGGGGATGGTGTTGCAGGTCGGCGGCCTGATTGGTGCCGCACTCGGCGTTGTGGTCTTCAACTACCTCAAAAGCCTGGGCCAGGTCGATTTGCTTGTCACCCTGTGCTACGTGGTCTTTCTGGGCGTCGTTGGCACCTTGATGTTCATCGAGAGCCTCAACGCCATGTTCAAATCCAAGCGCGCAGGCGGTGCTCCGGCTCCACGGCGGCAGCGTGGCTGGGTTCATGCCCTGCCCTTCAAGATGCGGTTTCGCACATCCGGGCTTTATATCTCGGTCATCCCACCGATCCTCGTTGGCGTCGTGGTTGGTATTTTGGCGGCGATCATGGGGGTCGGCGGCGGCTTCATCATGGTGCCTGCGATGATCTATATCCTTGGTATGCCGACAAAGGTGGTTGTCGGCACCTCGCTGTTCCAGATTATTCTGGTCACCGCTTTTACCACCATGCTGCATGCCACCACCAACTATACAGTCGATATCGTACTGGCGGTTCTGCTGCTGATCGGCGGCGTCATTGGTGCGCAGATCGGCACCCGTATCGGCGTCTATCTCAAGGCCGAACAGCTGCGCATCCTACTGGCACTGATGGTGATGGTGGTCTGCGTAAAACTGGGTCTGGACCTTCTTTTGATGCCCTCCGAGCTCTATTCGCTCGGCGCCGCAGGAGGGCATTGATCATGATCCGTTCTCTGTTGCTTTCCCTGTCCTTTGCTATCCTTCTGCTGACATCAGCTCCCCCCGCACAGGCCGCTACTCAGGCCGCTACTCAGGCAACCACCGAAGAAGTCGTGCTTGGCCTCAGCCAGGATCGCGTCGCCATTACCGCAAATTTTGATGGCTCCGAGATCCTGATCTTTGGCGCTGTCAAACGCGAAACCCCCATTCCCGAGGGCGATCCCTTGCAGGTCATCGTCGCCGTATCGGGACCAAACTCCCCCGTCACGGTTCGGCGCAAGGAAAAGAAACTGGGGATCTGGGTCAATACCGACAGTGTTCTGGTCGACTCTGCGCCCAGTTTTTATGCCATCGCCACAAGTGCGCCCTTTAACGAGGTGATCTCAGCCACCGAGGACCTGCGCTATCGTGTGTCCATTGCCCGCGCCATCCGGTCTGTTGGTGCCGCCATGCATATACGCGGTGCACAGGATTTTGCTGATGCCGTGGTCCGCATTCGCGAAGACGAAGGCCTTTATTCACTGCGTGAAAACACCGTCGCTGTAGATCAGCAGACCCTGTTTCGCAGCGCGATCGAGATGCCAGCCGACCTGACCGAAGGCCATTACACCGCCCGCATCCTGTTGACCCGTGCAGGTCAGGTGGTCTCAAGTTTCGAGACCGATATCGATGTGCGCAAGGTGGGACTGGAACGGTTTCTCTACGCTATGTCGCGCGAACAGCCCTTTCTCTATGGCCTGATGTCTCTGGCGATCGCCATTGCCGCTGGCTGGGGCGCCTCCGCCGCCTTCCGCCTGCTGCGCAACAATTAAACTCCAGGCTCCTGACCTTTCTTCCGCCCGCACCTGTTTGAAGTGAAGTCCCTGTTTGCTGTGGGGTCAAGGGCCGCCTGTGGCGGCCGCGCCTAGGCGCGGTTCACCCTTGAGGCCATATCAAACAGAAAACAATTGGGGCGGCCCTGATCGGGCAGACTGCCTGATCAGGGCCTCTCAGCAGATCTTCCTGTTACGCCGTGCAAAGCACGGCGCCCGGCCCAACGGGGTGAAATGCCCAAAGGGCTTTGAAGCCGGGCGGGAGCACCCGCCCAATTGCGGATCAGCCGCGACCGATAAAGGGCATCTTGGTGGCCATCACCGTCATGAACTGCACATTGGCCTCCAGCGGAAGCTCCGCCATGTGCAGCACGGATCGGGCCGCATCTTCCACCGCAAAGCTCTGCATTGGTTCCGCTGCCGGAACTGTCGCTGCCTGACGCGCGCTCAGCTCTTCCACCATGGGGGTGCGGGCATTGCCAATATCGATCTGACCACAGGCGATGTCAAAATCGCGCCCGTCCAGCGACAGACTGCGGGTCAGCCCGGTGATCGCTGCCTTGGTGGCCGCATAGGGGGCCGAATTCGGTCGCGGCACATGCGCGGCAATGGACCCATTGTTGATGATCCGGCCACCTTGCGGGTTTTGCCGCCGCATTTGGCGAAACGCCGCCCGCGCCGCCAGAAACATCCCGTTGAGGTTCACATTGACCGAGGCATACCAATCCTCCAGCGAGATCTCGTCAATTGTGCCTGCCGCTGTGAAAATCCCGGCATTGTTGAAAAGCACATCCAAATGCCCCGCCTGCATGGCGAACTGATTGACCGCGTGATCCACCGCTGTGGCATCCGTCACATCCGCCGGCAGCACCATGGCATTGACATGTCCCATCGCAACCTCTTCCAGGATGGTCTGACGACGTGCCAGAAGTCCGACCTGCCAGCCCTTTTCCAAGAACAGCTCGGCCACCGCCCGGCCAATACCGGAACTGGCGCCAGTGATCAGGATTGATTTGCTCATAGCGGAGCCTCCTCTTGCACTTCCAGGGTCAGCGCCGCTGCAGGTGCGGCTTTCAGATCATCGACCCGCAGCGGGCCGGTCGGTTTCGACAGCCGATTGCGCACCACCCAGATCAGGCGCTCCTGCGCCCGGGTGATGGCCACATAGGCCAGGCGTTTCCACAGCGGCTGACCCGCCTCGACCCGCCCCATGCGGGCAGCGGCATAGATATCCGGAGCAAAGACCTGTGTGGTATCCCACTGTGAGCCCTGCGCCTTGTGGATTGTCACTGCAGCACCATGCAGAAAAGTCGCTCCCATGCGCGCCGCAAAGGGAATAAACGGCTCTTCCTCGTCCGGCTTTTCAATCTTCACGATCGACGCTGCTGAGACCTGTGGATCTTCGGCCCCCATCACATGCAGGCGGGAAAATCCTGGCTTGCGCCCGGGCCCGAGGTAGATCACCTGTGCGCCCTTGATCAGCCCACGCGCCTCCAGATCGAGGCGCTTTTTGCGGTGCTTCATTGGCAGCTCGATCCCGTCGCAGATCAGCGGCTCCCCTTCGACAAGTGCGTCCTCCGGCGCGCCATGTACGGCGCGAAAGGCATTGATCAGCCGAATGCGAGTGGCATTACGCCAGACCAGAACCGGGCTGCGCGCCATCAGATCGACCTCGACCCGCTGCCCCCAGACCACCCGTTCGTCGCGCTGGGCGGTGTCTTCGATCATGCGTTCAAAGTCTTCGAACCCCAGTGCCGGATCGGCCAGCGCATGGGCGAGATCCAAGATCGGGTTGTCTGCCTCTTGCCGATGGACCCGGTGCAGCACCAGCTGACGCGGCGCTGGCAGGGTTTCAAACACCATGGATCCGGACTGGTTCACCGGCGCCAGCTGAGCTGGGTCGCCAAACAGCACCAGGTTGGGAAAGATCTCTTTCAGGTCTTCGAACTGGCGGTCGTCCAGCATCGAGGCCTCATCGACAAAGCCGATATCCAGCGGATCGTCGCGTCGCTTCCAGCCCGTGATAAAATCGGACCCGCGCAGCCCGGCCGCGGCCAGCGCACCCGGAATGGATTTGTTGTTGGCATAGAAAGCGGCTGCCCGTGCAAGTGCTTCCTCGCTGAGGCCCTCGATCTCGGGGGCATCGCCATTGCCGGTCAACCACTCGGCGATACGTTCATATTCGGGGTCATAGACTGGCGTATAAAGGATACGGTGAATGGTAGTAGCAGGCACGCCGCGCAGGCGCAGCACGCTGGCCGCCTTGTTGGTCGGTGCCAGAATGGCAAGACTGCGCCGTCCGGTTTTTTTGCGGCTTTCATAATCGCCCGAGACCACCTCGACGCCGGACTGTTCCAGCGCCTTGTAAAGCTCTGCCAGCAAAAGCGTTTTGCCTGATCCCGCCTTGCCAATAACCGCCATGACCCCGGCCTCGCCCTGTGGCGGCTGCAGCAACCCGTCTTCCATATCGACGCCAGCCTGGCGCAGCAGGGATGCGACACTGTCAAAGGCAACAGCCTGATCATCAGAGAATTTCACGGTCATATCTGTCATGGCGCGACCCTACAGGGGGCGGGTCGGCTGCGCCAGAGCAACCGGCCCTCCCGTTACAACCTTCATGCCTGATCTTCAGGCATGAATTTGGACATCAGCCAGTCATGCGCATCGGTGTCTCGGCCTTGGCACCGCCAAAGGAGAGATCAAACCAAAGTTGTGAAACCTCTGGCGTGATCCCGGCCCGCTGGGCCACCCGCTGATAGCTGTCGGGATCGTATTCCCACAGACCAAGGCTGATCTGATCCCGCCCGGATCCTGAACTGCTAATCACCTCCGGGCTGAAACCCAGGCTGCGATAGATCCGCACCATGCGACGATCAAAGACACCGGCAAAATGCGCGACCCCCAGATTGCGCATGATCTCGAGCCCGGCAAGCGTCAACGCGCCTGCCACATTGCCAGTGGCCTCACGCGCCAGGCAGAACCGGGTGCATTCCCAGATCAGCGGACTGCTGATCGGGTTGCCACCGGTAAGTTCGCCAAAGACCTCATTTACCATGACAGGGCCGGTTGTAGGCAAGAACCGCATCGAGCCGCCATGACTGCCATCTGGCATTTCCCAGATCACATAAAGTGGATCCAGGGCATCATACTGATCGCGCTCCTCCCCATTTGGGTCGATATTCACATCCCACCCGAGACGGGTTCTGAACTGGTCCGCCCGGTCGGTGAACATGGAGTGTGCCAGATCAGAGAAAGCGTTCAGGTCATGAGCATAGATATAACGAAGCATTGCATTAGTCCCCTTTTGCTAGAAATGCAGGGGTAGCCTACGCTCGCAAAGCGAGTCTGCCCAAGGCGCATGCGCAACCCCTGGGTTTTAACTAAGGCTTAATAAATGCAAATTTTTGAAACCGGCCGCTAGACGATTATGATGCCACAACTAATTGCCCGTGCAATCGCATGGGTGGTGTTCAGTGCGCCCAGCTTAAACCGGGCGCTTTCGATATAGACGCGCAGAGTGTGCTCGGAAATCGACAGTGTTTTGGCCACCTGCGCCCGGCTATAGCCAATCGCAAGCAGTGTCAGCGCATCGATTTCGCGCGGCGACAGCGGCTGGGCATGATCGGGCGCTCGGTCAGGTTCGAATTCCAGCGCCTTGCGGTTGAAGTAATGCCCCATCAGAATCAAATCGCGGCTGTGTTCTTCGGTGAACCGTTCCCAGGTTTCGTCGTCACAGTTGTGGCTGACCGAAAACAGGGCGAACTGGCCATTGGGACCGCGAATTGGAATGGAGTAGCCCTGATTGCCAACCCCATGGGCCAGCGCATCCTTCAGAAAGTCCCGCGCCGGCTTTGAAGACCAGTCCAGGCGCTTCCAGTCCACCGGGTGAAAGCGCTGATAGCAGCCCGCCACGACCGGATCGATCCGGGTGTAATTCTTGGTTTGGTATTGTTCGGTCCAGGCATCAGAATAGGTGCCGAAATAATAGTGGTCTCCGGCGCTGTCGACCCAATGGTACATGGCATGGTCGATCCCAAAAACCGAGCAGATGCTATCAATGATATCTTGCAACCCCGGAAGGGTTTTCGTGGCATCCAAAGCCTCGAGAATTTTGTCCAGATCTGCTTGTTTTGCCATTGGATCACGCGTCAGTTTCTTTGGAAGAAACGCGGTAGAACGCGCCCAACCCGCAGGTTGACGCGAGACCTGCTCCCCCATCATCCCAGCTCTTGTGCAGTGTACGACCACTTTACGTCAACGGTATCCTGCACTTTACAGACATCTTTTCCTCATATCCGGGGATGAAATGGCCGATACCTCGCGTCACGGTTAACGCATCGTGAAAATTCTACCGCCTTTCCCCTCCCTCCCCATATCTGGTGAGGGAGGCTGCGGTAAGCTCGTGAAAATCATGCCAAGCCAAAACAGCAAAGGGCGGCACGAATCAACTAATGTTGCCTCGTGCCGCCCAATTTCATGTCGCATCGGTGGGGGATGGTCCCCCGTGAACAGTTATTACTGACCGGCTTCCAGAACTTCTTCCAGGGTGCGCAGGCCAGTCTTTGGGGCCTGTACCAGCACCGACATATTGCCTGGCTTGTGCTCGTTGCGCAGCATCTTCATGTGCGCATCAGGCAGGTCCGCCCAGGAGAACACTTCCGACATGCAGGGATCAAGGCGACGCTCGACCATCAGCTTGTTTGCGGAGGCCGCCTGTTTCAGGTGTGCAAAGTGCGAACCCTGCAGACGCTTCTGGTGCATCCACATGTAGCGTACATCAAAGGTCAGGTTGAAACCGGAGGTCCCGGCGCAGATCACAACCATGCCGCCTTTTTTACAGACGAAAGTCGAAACCGGGAATGTTGCCTCGCCGGGGTGTTCAAACACCATGTCGACATTGTTGCCCTTGCCGGTGATTTCCCAGATCGCAGCGCCAAATTTGCGCGCTTCCTTGAACCAGGCGGCATATTCCGGCGTGTTCACGGTGGGCATTTGGCCCCAGCAATTGAAATCACGACGGTTCAGCACGCCCTTGGCGCCCAGCCCCATGACAAAGTCACGTTTGCTTTCGTCCGAGATCACGCCGATGGCATTGGCACCAGCGGTGTTGATCAGCTGGATCGCATAAGAGCCCAGACCACCCGACGCGCCCCAGACCAGAACGTTCTGACCGGGCTTCAGATCATGAGGCTCATGACCAAACAGCATCCGGTAGGCGGTCGCCAGTGTCAGGGTGTAACACGCACTCTCTTCCCAAGACAGGTGCTTGGGCCGTGGCATCAGCTGCTGCGCCTGCACACGAGTGAACTGGCTGAACGAGCCATCTGGTGTCTCGTAGCCCCAGATCCGCTGGCTGGGGGAATACATCGGATCGCCACCGTTGCATTCTTCGTCGTCGCCATCATCCTGGTTGCAGTGGATCACCACTTCGTCGCCGATCTTCCAGCGCTTTACCTTGTCACCAACGGCCCAGACGATGCCCGAGGCATCCGAGCCTGCAATGTGATAAGGCTGCTTGTGACCATCAAAGGGGCTGATCGGTTTACCCAGGGCAGCCCAGACGCCATTGTAGTTGATGCCGGCTGCCATCACCAGAACCAGCACATCATGGCTGTCGAGCTTTGGCACTTCGACCACTTCCTGCAGCATCGCAGTATCGGGTTCACCGTGGCGTTCCTTGCGGATCGCCCAAGCGTACATGTTCTTGGGCACATAACCCATGGGGGGCATCTCACCGACCTCATAGAGATCTTTTTCGGGAGCCTCGTAAGACAGGGGTCCGTTTTGCGTGTCCAGAGCCATGGTGGCCTCCTTTATCAAGCGTCTTTGCCGCAGTGCAGAATCGCGGCTGTCCTCTGATGGATAAAAATCACGGAGTAATATTGCAACCCCCTTTGGGGTCATATTGTAATTTTATGACCTTGCAAGTGCAGAAAAACTCTTAGCGACCGCAGCAAAATCACGTTTCTTCCGCCACCAGAACGCTATCAGGCACCAGATGTGCAATGGAATTGGCATAAAAAGCCAGCAGGTCGCGCTTTTCTGTAACTGGCAGGTAGAGCCCGCCCTGACGACTCACCATGCCTCGCTTCAGCAGAATACGCAGCGCAGCCTCGCCGGCGTAGGCCAGGCTCGCCCGCGGATGATGCACCGAGGCATTGGCCATTTGTTCTCCCAAAGCCCGCATCCGGTGCTCCAGCGCGGCGCTGCTCATGCTGCCATGCCGCAAGAACAGCCAGGCCGCCATCGGCACCGGCAGGACCGGCACGGCTTCTCCGATGCGCGACATCAACTCCTGCCCAAGATCCTGCGACAGGCTCTGACTTTGGCTTTCGGCGCGGGAAGCGGCAAAATCCTGCAGGCTCAGCGGGCGGCCAAAGTTCACTGCGGCATAGCCAAAGCGGTGATAGCGCCCCGTCATCCACAGCCATAGCTGACGCAGGATCTTGGCCATGACCACACCAATACGCGCCCTGAAGCGGCGTTCTCCGGCACGCGCCGCCGAAGTCAGGATCTTGTCCTCGAGCACCCAGTCGTAGTTCAAGGCCACCGGGACAAAGACCACATCCCGTTGATCAGGATCCGTTGCCCGGCGCTGACCGCCCAAAGGCGCGCCAGCTTCAACGATATACTTGAGCAGCCCCAGGCGTGGCTCAGCCAGAGCACCATCCAGGCTCAACCCGCCTTCGGGAAACATCGCCTGAGTTGCTCCCCCTTGGGCTGCCAGCCGCATATAGGCCGCCAGGACCCGCCGGTAGAGGTCATTGCGGGACTTGCGCCGAATGAAATAGGCCCCCATCGCCCGGATCAGACGCGACAATGGCCAGACGCGGGCCCATTCGCCCACTGCATAGGAAAGGGCCGAGCGGCGCGCCGCGAGATAGGTCACCAGCACGTAATCCATATTGGAGCGATGGTTCATCACAAAAACCAGGGTCGCATTGGGGTCCAGCCTGCGCAGCGCCTCCTCGTCCTGATAGCCCAGTCGCACCCGGTAGATCGTGTTCGACAGCCAGCGTGCCAGACGGATCGCAAAGCTGAAATAGGCAAAGGCAGAGAACGACGGCACGATTTCGCGCGCATAGCGCCGAGCCTGCTCAAAGGCGACGTTGTCCGGAATGCCTTCGGCAGCAGCATGGGCCGCGACTGCGCGGGCCACTTCGGGGTCATAAATCAGGCGTTGGATCATGTCATAACGGCGCGCCAGCTTGAAAGGCTCGATCGGGCGCTCCAGCTTCTGATTTAGCCGCGCCACCGCCCGCTCCAGCCGACGACGAAAGAACCAGCGCACCGAGGGAAACAGGAAATGCGACGCAAAGGTGACCGCTGCAAACAGGAGGATCAGCACAAAGAGCCATAAAGGGAGTTCAATTGTTTCACGCATCCCCGGCACTTTGGCAGCAAAGTCGCGATGCGGCAATTCCTGCGCTCTGGCATCTTCACAGGTCAGCGCCCTCACGGCAGCTCAATGCCCAGGTCGATGCCTCAAACTGGCACATAGGCCCTCCGGTCAGAAGCATTTGCCGCAACGCAGCGAATTGACACCGGTGTAAAATTGCAGTCTAGATCAGCGCAACGAAATATTATTACCGACCCAGAATCGTGAGGCCCGCCATGTCGCAGATGCAGAATGACCGCAAAACAGACCGCCCCTGGCTGATCCGGACCTATGCCGGCCACTCCACTGCTGAGGCATCGAATGCACTGTACCGCGCCAATCTGGCCAAGGGTCAGACCGGCCTTTCGGTGGCTTTCGACCTGCCCACCCAAACCGGTTATGACAGTGACCACGTTCTGGCCCGCGGCGAGGTGGGCAAGGTTGGCGTGCCCGTCGGCCATCTTGGCGATATGCGCAGCCTGTTCGACCAGATCCCGCTGGAACAGATGAACACCTCGATGACCATCAACGCCACAGCCCCCTGGCTGCTGTCGCTTTATATTGCGGCGGCCGAAGAACAGGGCGCCGATGTCAGCAAACTGCAGGGCACGGTTCAGAATGATCTGATCAAGGAATACCTGAGCCGCGGCACCTATATCTGCCCGCCCAAGCCGAGCCTGAAGATGATCGCGGATGTGGCCGAATACTGCTACACGAATGTACCCAAGTGGAACCCGATGAACGTCTGCTCCTACCACCTGCAAGAGGCAGGTGCCACGCCGGAGCAAGAGCTGGCCTTTGCACTGGCGACGGCACAAGCGGTTCTAGACGAGCTGAAGCCGCGTATTGCTCCTGAGGATTTCCCGGCATTGGTGGGGCGGATCTCGTTCTTTGTGAATGCCGGCATCCGCTTTGTCACCGAGATGTGCAAGATGCGCGCCTTTGTCGATCTCTGGGATGAAATATGCCGCGACCGGTATGGCGTTGAGGATCCTAAATTCCGCCGCTTCCGCTACGGGGTGCAGGTGAACTCGCTGGGCCTGACCGAGCAGCAGCCAGAAAACAACGTCTACCGCATTTTGATCGAGATGTTGGCGGTGACCCTGTCGAAAAAGGCCCGCGCCCGGGCCGTGCAGCTGCCCGCCTGGAACGAAGCACTGGGTCTGCCGCGCCCCTGGGACCAGCAATGGTCGATGCGGATGCAACAGATCCTTGCCTATGAAACAGATCTTTTGGAATACGAAGACCTGTTTGAAGGCAACCCGGCCGTCGGCAAAAAGGTCGAAGCCCTGAAAGAAGGCGCCCGCGCCGAGCTCGCCAACCTGCAATCCATGGGCGGCGCCGTTGCCTCGATCGAATACATGAAATCACGGCTGGTCGACTCCAATGCCGAACGCATCAACCGGATTGAGCGCAACGAGACCATCGTTGTCGGCGTCAACAGATGGACCGAGGGCGAAGCCTCGCCACTGCAGACCGAAGATGGCGGCATCATGGTGGTCGACCCCGCCGTAGAACAGCAACAGATCTCGCGTCTGAATGACTGGCGCGCCAGCCGCGACAATGATGCGGTGACCGCCGCTCTCGCCGATCTGCGCGCTGCAGCCCGGTCTGGCGCCAATATCATGGAGCCTTCGATCGCGGCCGCCAAAGCCGGTGTAACAACGGGCGAATGGGCCGAAGAAATGCGCAAGGTTCACGGCACGTATCGTGGTCCGACTGGCGTTTCGGGGTCGCCCTCGAACAAGACCGAAGGTCTGGATGACCTGCGTGAGGCCGTCAACTCCGTCAGTGACCAGCTCGGCCGCCGGTTGAAATTCGTCGTTGGCAAGCCGGGTCTGGACGGACATTCCAATGGCGCTGAACAGATCGCTTTCAGGGCCCGTGATTGCGGCATGGACATCACCTACGATGGCATTCGCATGACCCCTGAAGAACTGGTTGCCCAGGCTCTGGAAGACGACGCCCATGTTGTAGGTCTTTCGATCCTGTCCGGCAGCCACCTGCCGCTTGTCGAAGATCTCATGCAGCGGATGAAAGAAGCTGGTCTGAGTCATATTCCGGTCATTGTTGGCGGCATTATTCCAGATGAGGATGCAGAAAAACTACGCTCAATCGGCGTTGCACGGGTTTATACGCCAAAAGATTTCGAGTTGAATTCAATTATGGGTGACATTGTTGATTTGGCAAAGCACCCAAAGATTGCAAGTTAGCGTGTTTTTCTAAAAAAATTCACATTAATTGCAGAATAGGGATGAAACTCTCCGTCTCTTTGGGCATGAATAGAAAACGCGCTACGTTATGGAGTGCGTTTTCTACAATTGGAGTATCAAAATGAGCCTCGACCTTTCAGCCATGTCCCGAAAAGAGCTTCTTGAGCTGAAAGACGGCATTGAAGACGCCCTGAAAGCAGCAGAACAGCGGGAACGTAAAGAAGCAATTAAAGCTGCCGAAGAAGCGGCGGCTAAGTATGGTTTCTCTCTGGACGAAATTGCGGGCCTTCAGCGCGCTAGTGGGAAGAAACAAAAAGCGGCAGCAAAATACCGTAACCCCCACAACCCAGAGGAAACTTGGAGCGGGCGCGGGCGTAAGCCGCACTGGGTGCATACCGCACTGACTTCTGGTATGGATATCTCTGAACTGGAAATCTGATTCCGGCAGTGGAGAAAACGCATGACCATTCATATAGGCGCTTCAAAAGGTGACATTGCTGAAACTGTTCTAATGCCTGGCGATCCTTATCGCGCCAAATGGGCGGCTGAGAACTTTTTGCAAGATGTGCGCCTGGTGAACGAAGTGCGTGGAATGCTGGGCTACACCGGCAATTGGAATGGTCATTCCGTTACGATACAGGGCAGCGGCATGGGAATGCCCTCCCTTTCCATTTACGCCAATGAATTGATCCGCGATTTTGGTGCTAAAACACTTATCCGGATTGGCTCCTGCGGCGGGATGCAGCCGCAGGTTAAACTGCGTGATGTGATTCTGGCGATGACAGCAACAACCCTCGGCTCCCCCTCGCAAAGTATATTCAAGGAATTGAATTTTGCCCCCGCTGCCGATTGGTCTTTGCTGCAAGCCGCAGCTGTGGCGGCCCAGTCCCGCGACATCGGCACGCATGTCGGCGGCATCTATTCTTCCGACACGTTTTACGATGAACGCCCAGACCTGAACGAACAGATGGTGCGTCACGGTATTCTTGGCGTCGAAATGGAAGCCGCTGAGCTCTATACGCTGGCGGCGCGGTACCAATGCCGTGCGCTGGCGGTTCTCACCGTTTCAGATCACCTCGGCACTGGCGAGGCTCTGCCCTCAGATCAGCGCGAACGTAGTTTTGGCGATATGGTCGAGATTGCATTGGAAGCGGCCTTCGCCTAGCCAATTTCCTTGACTTCGACACTGTGCAAGCGGCCCTGGTCAAGCGACCCAGGAGCCGCTTTTCTTTTGCGCGTTGCCTAAATCCCTGACTTTTCCGGCTGGGCCAGTTCTTTCCTTTGAACGGTGCCACAGCGCGCCGTTAGGCGCGCTGCCGGGCCCAAGGGGGGCTGCGCGTATCTTTGATGCGCCCGCCCCGCGCGGGAGTTCCCCGTTTTCTCGTTGGTAGTGCCTTAGCGGCCGTGACTGCCGTCATATCCATTTGTCGCGGGGCTCTGCCAATCTTGCAAAGCCCCCTCTTCGGGGGCAAAGACCTCCACCAGCATCGGATGGCAAGAGGCGGTATCGCTGGAATGCTCTGATGAGCAATCACCGCCTGGGCAGGCGCTCAGCGCACCCAGCAGAGGGATTTCAGCAAAGAACTCCAGATAATCTCCCGGTCGCACCGGGCTGGCCTTCATGAAATACTGGCCCGTATCACGCGTAAACCCGGTGCACATGAACACGTTGAGCACGTCATGCACATAGGGTTCTGCCTCCGCCAGGCTGATACCCTTGTGATCCGCAAGCGCCCGAGTCAGGTTTGAATGGCAACAATGGTGGTATTGGCTGCCTGCCAGCAGATTGCCGGTATAGGGGTCACAGCGAGTTCCAATCACATCGTGTACAGATCCACCGAATTCATCGATGCCATACCAGCCCAGCGTGTCCTCGATGATGGTCGCCATGGGCCGCATCGTCGGGAAGCTCGTCCACATCTGCTCTCCCGTAGTGATATGGGTGCCGTGCAGCGCGCGGGTCTTGCCAGAATAGAACCGTTCAGTCAGGTCCTCGCAGTTCCACAAGTTGAGATCCCCAACCTGCGGTCCTTCGATGGATGAAATTCGGAAAAAATGCCCGGCAGGCACCTCAAAACAAGCCGCATCCCGCGCGGGTACCTGCACCTCTGCGGTTTTGATCGCGCCCTGCCGCGCCATCCTGTAGAGATCCAGATCCGGCTTTGGCAAGGTTTCGTTGGGATAGCAAATCACCGGCTTTATGGCACGACGCGCTGCCGCATCGGCAGGCGCCGGACAAGAGGCCTGAGACGGGCTGGGAACCTGAGACATGGGAAAACCTTCCTGTAGTTTTGCCAACTAGGCCCGTTTCCCCGACCCAGTGCAAGCCCGGGACCTCGCCCCCGGCGTCGTTTTCAGATCACGATCACATCAAGGGGTGGAAAGCCGTTGAAACCCACCGTGGCATAAGTCGAGGTATAGGCCCCGCAGGCATGGATCACCACCGCGTCCCCAGCCCGCAACCCCAGCGGCAGCAGAACGGGCTGTTTTTCATACAGCACATCCGCACTATCGCAAGAGGGGCCGGCCAGCACGCAAGGCCCCACGGGTTCATGGTCTCGGGCCGTAGTGATCCGATAGCGGATCGCCTCGTCCATGGTTTCGGCCAGACCAGAGAACTTGCCGATATCCAGATAGACCCAGCGGTGCAGATCGTTTTCGTGCTTTTTCGACACCAGCAGCACTTCGGCGGCAATCGCACCAGCTTCTGCGACCAGCCCGCGTCCCGGCTCTGCCATGATATGCGCCACATCAGCAAAACGCGTCTGAACCCGCTTCATCACTTCCGAGGCGTAGCTTTCTGGCGGCATCACTGCGCGGTCATACTGTGCAGGAAAGCCGCCGCCGATATTCAGCAGCCGCAGCGCGTGCCCGGCAGACTGGGCGCGCTGCCACAGCTGGGCCACCTGATCGAGCGTTCCGTCCCACATCTCTGGCGCGCGCGTTTGCGAGCCAACGTGAAAGGACAGCCCCTCCACCTGCAGGCCCAAATCTCGCGCATAGCTCATCAGTTTCAGCGCCTTATCCGGTGTACAGCCGAATTTCCGGCTTAGCGGCCAGTCGGCAGCGCTGTTGTCTACGATCAAACGCAGACAGACATGCGCACCGGGCGCATGGGTGGCCAGCTTGTCCAGCTCTTCGCGTGCGTCGGCGGCAAAATGGGTGATGCCAAGGTCGTGGGCAAAGGCAATGTCGGCAGGTCGCTTGATGGTATTGCCAAAGCTGATCTGCGCCGGAGTGGCGTCGGCCTCTAGGCACATCTCGATTTCGGCGCGGCTGGCGGCGTCAAAATGCGCGCCTAGCTGTACCAGACGCCGCAGGATTGCAGCCTCGGGGTTGGCCTTGACCGCATAGTGAATTTTGGCCCGTCCCAGGCCCCGCGCAAGGGCACGGTATTGCGCCGACACGGCCTCAAGGTCGACCACAAGCGTCGGGCGTTCAAAGCTGTGGCTGGCGATATAGTCCAGATGCCGCGCCTGCACAGTGGAGTGCAGATCAGACTGTTTCACTGAAGGGGAGTCAAAAAGGGGCTGGTCTGCAGCGACTGCAGCCCCGGTTACCTGTGCGTTCATGGTCATCTCCAAAAGACCCGGCCATATATGGCCGCTCAGTTCCATCAGAGACGTTACCGTCGCTACGTAACCATGGGGGTTTCAGGCCCTTGGGACAGAGGCGCGTGCGTTGGCGTCTTGATCCGCCATATCGGGCAAAGATCCGAGTCGATCAAGCGTTTTCTTCAACCGGCCAACAAAACCTGGCAAAGGCTCTCTCAAAACTTCAAAACATGGCATAGCTTCAGACTAACGGCCCCGCAGACAGTCACGCGGTGTTGCCTCGCCGGGCTTGACCTCGCCGCAACTCTGGCAGCGCCAATGCCCCAATGAGCGTTCCAGCCGCCACCGGCAATCACGAGTCAATGTCGTCGTCTTACGACGCCAGATAAAATAACCAAACACGCCGGTCAGCAAAAGAAGAAGTAGAATAGGCATGGCTGGCATTTACCCGCTACAGGGGCCAATCTCAAACAAAAAACCCCCGAACCGAGGGAGGTCGGGGGCTTAAAGCAACAAATCACTTGTAACACACACGTGGGCACGGTGAACCCGCGCTGCGGCTCGGGCGGCAGCTCAGGCGGCGGCGTAGTAAGGCATGTAACCCTCAGTCCCTTCGACGGGTTCGTCGCTTGTCATTTCCGGCAGCACTTCTGGCGTGTAATAGGCCCAAGCCTGTTCCAGATCTTTCAATGCGGCCTCTGCGACAGCTTTGGCGTTGGGCAAATATTCTACTGTTTTCATGGTCTTTCGTCCTGATCGGTTTTGAAACCTCTCCCCTGCGCACAACATAGGCAGTCAGCTTCACCGGCACATCGGACAAAAATGCAGTCTTGCCATGCGCTTGCTGCAATGCAGAATTTAAAAACCCCGGACAGATCACTGTCCGGGGTTTTTAGTCAAACCGATTGGGCCGAAACACAGACCCGCAAGCGCTATCAGACCGCCCGATCAACCATCATGTGTTTGATATGCGCGATCGCCTCGGCCGGGTTCAGACCCTTGGGGCAGGTCTTGGTGCAGTTCATGATGGTGTGGCAGCGATACAGCTTGAAGGGATCTTCGAGCTGGTCAAGGCGCTCAGGTGTGGCCTCATCGCGGCTGTCGATGATCCAGCGATAGGCATGCAACAAGGCTGCTGGCCCGAGGTATTTGTCGCCATTCCACCAGTAGCTCGGGCAGGAGGTTGAGCAGCTGGCACACATCACGCATTCATAAAGACCGTCGAGCTTTTTGCGGTCCTCGATGGACTGACGCCACTCCTTGGCCGGGGCGTTGGTCTTGGTCTCTAGCCAGGGCATGATTGACGCATGCTGCGCATAGAAATGCGTCAGGTCAGGGATCAGATCCTTGACCACGGGCATGTGGGGCAGCGGGTAGATCTTGACGTCGCCCTTGACCTCATCCAGCCCGTAGATACAGGCCAGCGTGTTGATGCCATCGACGTTCATCGCGCAAGACCCACAGATCCCTTCGCGGCACGACCGGCGGAAAGTCAGCGTTGGATCGATCTCGTTCTTGATCTTGATCAGCGCGTCCAGGATCATGGGACCGCATTTGTCCATATCGAGGAAATAGGTGTCGACCTGCGGGTTCTTGCCATCGTCGGGGTTCCAACGATAGATCTTGAACTTGCGCACATTTGTCGCGCCGGTCGGCTTGGGCCACGTCTTCCCCGTGGTGATCTTGGAATTTTTCGGAAGTGCGAATTGGACCATAGATCGTTCTCCTTGCTTAGCTGCCCACCAGACCAGAGACCGCAGTCACCGGTTGGCAGGAGATAGGATAAAACAACAGCGCCGCAGGGCCCTGCCGAAAATCATGTGACACCTCGGATGAGGCGGTATTCGTGTTCAAAACCAGTGTGGCGGCACTCATGCGCGCACCGCCTGTGGCAATGGGGGCTGCTGCGCCACCGTCGCCAGAAACTCCGCATCCTGCGGAAACAGTACCGTCAGTTCGTCGATCAGTGCTGTATCGCGCGCTGCCAGATGCAAGAGTGCTTGAAATTCAGCATCGCCCCGCATCTGTTGCCAACGCCGGTCGACCTGCAATTCAGCGGCCGTTTTGGCCTGTTTCTGAAAGGATGAGCCGCCACCATAGGGCTGCACCTCACCCAGACTGTTGTCGCGCGGTGCTTGCCCCGGTTCTGCAAGCCCAAGCTGCGTCAGAACCGCCGTGCGGTAGCTGTCTTTGGCGACCCAGCTGTCATAGCAAATCGCCACCAGCGCCAACTCCTTGGCCTGGCGCACCAGCCCCAGCAGCCGGGTATAGGTATCCATGGCGCGCAGCAGGATCGCATTGCGGCGCACCAAGGAATAGCCTTCATTGGCCTGCAGTTTTTTCAACAGTGACGCCGACCAGTTCAGAAAGCTGCGATAGATCAGCACATTGCGGGACAAGCGTGTCTCGTCAAATGTGCCTGATACCTGCCGGTCTGCACCAAACTCCGCCGGACTGGTGTCCTCGTAGGAGATCAGCACCAGTGCACCGTCCCCTGCCGCACCGGTGACCGAAGCCATGTCGCGCCGGGCCTTGTTTTGCGGTGCATGGGCGCCGTTGACTTCCATGCCACGAAAGGATTGCAAAGGGTGCTGACCCGGTTTGCAGTTGTTGAAGAACACCGACCTGCCCTCCGGCGCATTGCGCTGCAGCCAGGAGATGATCGCGTGATTACCCGAGCGACGCATGCCAAAGGCCCGCAGGACCTGTCCGGGGGCGATACCAAGTGCGGGCCAAGCCCGCGCAGGGGAGCTGTGGGTCTGTGTCAGCACGGTGACCACTCTCCATTTAGCGAAGAACGGATGGTCGATCCATCGGCAAGATAGGTCAGGGCGCGCCGCTGGGCTGCCTTGGCAAGCCTTTCCCAAAGGGCTGTAACGCCGGGCATAAGGGGATAATCCCAAAGCAGCGGCGTCTGGGATACCACGGCTTTGGTCCCGGCGCAGGCCGAGAGCAAAGCCAAACAGCCAAGCAGGGCCATTTTGATATCCCAGAAACGTGCCATATCAGAAGGTACGTGCCTTTGGCGCGATTTTCGCCAGGCTGATGCCGCCTTCGTCTTCGGTGGTCAGACGGTCCAGGATCACCGGACGATAGGTGAGGTCCACCTTGGTGTCGTCAACCCGGCTGACGGTATGGACCCGCCAGTTTTCATCATCACGTGTGCTGTAATCTTCGTGCGCATGCGCGCCGCGGCTTTCGCGACGGGCTTCGGCACCGTGAATGGTCGCCAGCGCGTTTGGCATCAGGTTGGCCAGCTCCAGCGTCTCCATCAGATCCGAATTCCAGACCAGCGAGCGATCGGTGACCTTGAGGTCGCCCATCTTGCCGGCAATAGCGGTCATCTTCTCGACGCCCTCTTTCAACGACTTGTCGGTGCGGAACACCGCAGCATCCGACTGCATGGTGCGCTGCATTTCCAAACGCAGATCTGCGGTGGCAGTGCCGCCATTGGCATTACGCAGCCCGTCAAAACGATCAAAGGCCTGATCAACCGACGCTTGGTTCAGCACTGGGTTTGGTGCTTCGGCATCGACGATCTTGCCCGCGCGGATGGCCGCAGCCCGACCAAAGACCACAAGGTCAATCAGCGAGTTCGACCCCAGACGATTGGCCCCGTGCACCGAGGCACAGCCCGCTTCGCCCACGGCCATCAGGCCGGGCACGACGCCGGTTGGGTTGTCGGCAGTCGGGTTCAGCACTTCGCCCCAATAGTTGGTTGGAATGCCGCCCATGTTGTAATGCACCGTTGGCAGAACCGGGATCGGCTCTTTAGTGACATCGACGCCGGCAAAGATCTTGGCGCTTTCCGAAATACCCGGCAGACGCTCGGCCAAGGCCTCGGGTGGCAGGTGGCTGAGGTTCAGGTGGATATGGTCGCCATCAGCGCCGACACCGCGGCCTTCGCGGATTTCCATGGTCATGGAGCGCGATACATAGTCTCGCGGGGCGAGGTCTTTATACTGGGGCGCATAGCGCTCCATGAACCGTTCGCCTTCGGAGTTGGTCAGATAGCCGCCTTCGCCGCGCGCCCCCTCGGTGATCAGACAGCCAGAGCCGTAGATGCCTGTGGGGTGGAACTGGACAAACTCCATATCCTGCAGCGCCAGACCGGCGCGCGCCACCATGCCACCACCATCACCGGTGCAGGTATGGGCCGAGGTCGCCGAGAAGAAGGCACGGCCATAGCCACCGGTGGCCAGAACAACCATCTTGGCGTTGAAGACATGCATGGTGCCATCGTCGAGCTTCCAGCAGACAACACCCTGACACTGGCCATCGTCGGACATGATCAGGTCGATGGCGAAATATTCGATGTAGAATTCAGCGTTGTTCTTCAGCGACTGACCATACAACGTGTGCAGGATGGCGTGGCCGGTGCGGTCGGCGGCAGCACAGGTTCGCTGCACCGGGGGGCCCTCGCCGAATTCAGTGGTGTGACCACCAAAGGGGCGCTGATAGATCTTGCCTTCTTCGGTGCGGCTGAACGGCACACCGTAATGTTCCAGCTCGTAAACCGCCTTGGGGGCTTCGCGGGCGAGGTATTCCATCGCATCCGTGTCACCCAGCCAGTCAGAGCCTTTGACGGTGTCATACATATGCCACTGCCAGTTATCCGGGCCCATGTTGGACAGCGAGGCGGCAATACCGCCCTGCGCCGCAACCGTGTGCGAACGGGTTGGGAAAACCTTGGTCACGCAGGCGGTGCGCAGACCCTGTTCGGCCATGCCGAGCGTTGCGCGCAGTCCGGCACCACCGGCACCCACGACCACGACGTCATAGTCATGCGTCTCGTATTCGTATGCAGCCATATTACTTGTCCCTTACAGCGCGATCTTGGCCAGGGCAAAAAGCCCGGTGGCGATGGTGGCGTAGCTGAGGCCGATCACAAACATGATCAGAATCTTGCGGGCCGAACCGCGCGCATAGTCTTCGATCATCATCTGCGCGCCTTTGTTGAAATGCATCACCCCGGCATAGAGCGTCAGGCCCGTGAGGATGGCCGGGAAGGGGCGTGCAAAGGTCGCCAGCACCTCTTCCTGGGTGCCGCCAATGGCAGAGCCCACGATGTAGATAAATGTTGGCACCAGAAAGGCCAGCGCCACAGCACTTACCTGCATATACCAGTGGTGTTCAGTACCGGTGCCAGAGGCACCTTTGCCGACAGCACGTTTGCGAGCGGTCAAATAACGCATGTCTTGCTCCTCAAACCACAAGCACGGTGATAACCGTGAGAACAACTGAACCGATCATCATGCCCCAGCCAAGTTTCTCGGCGGTTTCGATGTCCAGCCCGTGGCCTGCATCAAAATAGAGGTGACGCAGCCCGGCCAGGAAATGATACCAGATGCCCAGTGTCGACAGCACCAGCACGATATCGCCAAACCAGGATGTCATCACCCCGTTGGCGGTGGCAAAATAGGCAGGCGACGTCGCCGCTGCGAGGAGCCACCAGACGATCAGCATCACCGAGATGATAAGCGCATTGCCGGTGATCCGGGTCAGGATCGAAGACATTGAGGTCATCTGCGGGCGATAGATCTTCAAATGTGGCGAAAGCGGGCGATCGCCCCGATTTACATCGGCCATGTTGGCTCCTTTCAGAATAGCTACGGGTGTTTTAGCTGATTTTTGCCTGCTGTCACGCAAACCAGAGGTAAATTTCTGCGGTTATTTGACCTGTTTTGTTAAAAACAGTGGCTTTGTGATCACAGCTCACAGTCAAGTGATCACAAAAATACCTTACTGAAAATCTTTTGCAGAATCAGACCTCCGCTGCTCCGCGCCTTGTTGAAATTTCCGCAAAACCGCCACTCTGCCGTCCGACGGCGACAGGATTGCGGCTGTTTTACGCGCCACCTCGCGTACCAGTTTGCGGCGAATCTTTTCTGGATAGTCGGAAAAGCTGAACGCCGTCTCAACAAAAGCACCCTCTCCCCAGATGACCTGCTCGTAGAAATAGGCGGTCAGTTCCGGCTCGCTTTGTTCAATAGCAATGGCGTTCACCGTAACCCCAGCTGCATCCAGTGCAGGTTTGAGCGCGGCGGGCTCAATACCTTCGTTGGAATAGCCATCTCCCGACAGATCAATGACCCGGCGCCTGCACTGCGGCACCTGCGAGAACTGCGCCAAACCAAGCGACAACGCCTCGCCGATGGCGGTGGAATAGTTGCGCCAGGGCCGTGGTGTCGCCTCGATCATCTGCGCCAAGGCTTCGACCTCGGCAAAGCTGCGGGTTGGCTGCCAGGGGATCGAAACCTCCTGGCGGGCCTGCCCTGACCATTGGATCAGGCTGACCTGTGCTTCGGCCCGCACAAGGGCTTCGGATACGACACCATCGCGCAGTGCCGTGGCCAGCCCATCCATCTGCAGCCGATATTCCCCGGCATCCACCGAGCCGGAGACATCCACCGCCAGCACCAGCGCTAGATCACAGGCGCCCGCAGCCATAGGCAGCAAGGCAAGACCCGCTGCCAGAATATGCGGTTTGATCCTCATTCTGATGCTCATAAAGGAAGTCTAGGCCGGATAATCCTGCACCGTCACGCAATTTGCACCGTGCTCACAGAAGTGTTGATCCAAGCGGGTGGCATCAAAAGCAAAAGGCCGCGTGGTTTCTCACGCAGCCCCATATGGTTTTCGGAGTGATTTTTGAGATTGCTTGGCTTGCCGCTTATTTCGGCATCAGGGCCCAGTAATCCAGATCGAGCAGTACGTCAGGCTGGTACTTTCCGTCTTCACCTTTCAGATCAAAAGGCGCGCCGCCTTTGGTGGCGACCAGACGCAGGCGAATGGCACCAACGCCGGGGGCTGCGGTGTCGGCCTTGTCCAGCACCTCGGACCAGGCGCGAATGGTTGTCCCCGACAGGCAGGGATTCGCATGTGCCCCGCCGTTCAGGCCAACAATCATCTGCGCATTGGCCAGGCCGTTGAACGATAGCGTGCGCGCCATGGAAATCACATGACCGCCATAGATTAGCCGGGTGCCGTCGGGGCGGGCTGTATTATCAAAATGCACCTTGGCGGTGTTTTGCCACAGACGTGTGGCCAGCATATGCTCTGCTTCTTCAATGGTGACGCCATCCACATGGTCGATGGTCTCGCCCACGACATAGTCGCCCCAGCGGTGCGCTTCGCCGGCCAGATCAAAATCATAGTCGCTGAAATCCAACCCTGCAGGCACCACCAGCTGATCCGCCGGGATAACCTTGGCCAGATCCGGCAGCACTGTTTCAGGCGCAGGCGCGTCCAGATTGCCTTTGCGCACCATGACCCAGCGGACATATTCCATCACAGTCTCGTCGCGCTGGTTCAGGCCCTTTGTGCGCACATAGACCACGCCCGATTTGCCGTTGGAGTTCTGCTTGACGCCGATCACTTCGCTCGTCGAGCGCAACGTGTCGCCTTCATAGACCGGTAAGAGCCAGCGGCCTTCGGCGTAGCCCAGATTGGCCACCGCATTCAGCGAGACATCGGGAACCGTCTTGCCAAACACGATGTGGAAAGCCGCCAGATCATCCAGTGGCGATTTTGGCAGACCAGAGCGGCGGGCAAATTCATCTGAAGAATACAGCGCATGACGCGCCGGGTAGAGCGCATGATACATGGCGCGCTCGCCGCCCGAAACGGTGCGCGGCACCGCGTGGGTGATCACATCGCCGAGGGCGTAGTCTTCAAAAAATCGGCCTGAATTGGTTTTTGCCGCGCTGGTCTTGGCCATCAGTGTTCTCCCAGTTTCGTATCGGGTGTGTAGGTGCCATCCACCTCTTTCACCACAGATTGACCACAGCGCATGATACCCTTGACGGGGTCAAAGGTCTGGGTGGGGCTGCCATGCAGCTCCCATCCCTTGTTCAGCGCATCAGTCACCTTGTGACAAAAGGCGGATGTGTCGTCTTCGCTCAGGAACCGATAGAGCTTCATGCCTCAGCCTCCTGGAAAGGGCGATGGGCCAAGCAGGCCGTGAACATAGCCGATCACGCCCAGCAGCACGACGGATGCAACAAGGAAAATCGCATCCTTTTTGATGCTGCCCTTGGGGTTTGGCGTCCAGTTTGGCTCCGCCTTGTTGATAACGATTTTCTCGACGATCGACCAGGCCCACAGACCACCAAACAGCACAAAGGACGCAGGATCCCAGTTGACCAGAAGATGCGCAATCGCCCAAAGGCCAAAGCCCGTCAGCATCGGGTGGCGCATCTTGTAGAAAATCGCGCCTTTGCTGGGGCCAGGGCTAGTGAAATACAACGCAAACAGCATCAACAGATTGTTGATATGCTGGAAAAACGGTGGATACAGCGCCAGCTCATAGCTTTCAGCCGAACGGTAGCCCAGCACCATCAGAACGATACTCAGCACCAAGACAACGGCGACGAGGCCCTTGCCCTTGTCGCCCATTGGTTCGCGGATGCCGGGGGCCACGCGCTTGAACAGATGCGCGCCCCACCACAGCAGGATGCCTAGGACCAGAAGTGTCATGTCAGTCTCCCAAAGATGTTAACTTGGTTAACACCTAGGCGGAAATCGCGGCGATTGCATCTGCTTTTGCAAGAATTTCCCGCGCCGTCACCACATGCAGGTTCTCGACTATCTTGCCATCAACCACAGCAACCCCCTGACCCGAGGCCTCAGTCTCTTCAAAGGCGGCGATCTGACGGCGGGCCAGATCGATTTCCTCGGCGCTCGGAGCAAAGGCTTCGTTGGCCACATCGACCTGCGCCGGGTGGATCAGGGTCTTGCCGTCAAAGCCCATATCACGTCCCTGAGTGCTTTCAATCATCAGGCCTTCGGCGTCCTTGAAGGCGTTGTAAACGCCATCAACGATGATCAGGCTTTCGGCCTTGGCAGCCAGCAGGCACAGGCCAAGCCCTGCCATCATCGGCAGGCGGTCAGCCCGGAACCGGGTCTGCAGCTCTTTGGCCAGATCATTGGTGCCCATGACCATGCCCTGCAATTTGGGATGAGCCGCAATCGCAGCTGCATTCAGCATGCCACGCGGGGTCTCCATCATCGCCCAGAGCGGCTTGTCACCGGTAAGGGCCGCCAGCGCATCCAGGTCTGCCGGATCTGACACTTTGGGAAGCAAAATCGCGTCACAATCCATTTCGGCGGCGGCTTTTGCGTCAGCTTCGCCCCATTGGGTATCCAGCCCGTTGATGCGCACAATCTTCACCCGCGCGCCATAACCACCCTCTTTCAGCGCCTGCGCGAGGGTCTCGCGGGCGTTGTCCTTTTCCTCGGCGGAGACCGCATCTTCGAGATCAAAGATGATCGCGTCCACCGGCAGGGTCTTGGCCTTCTCCAGTGCGCGCGGTTTGGAACCGGGGATATAGAGAACCGAACGATAGGGGCGGCTGCGCGGATCCATGAGGGAATCTCCAAGTTATTTTGTTGCGCAAACGGCTACAGATTCGGGCGTAAACTTTCAAGGCAAATTACGCCGCATTGCAGAAACGACCTGACGACACAGACCTAAGCCGCCTTCCAAAAAGAAAAAAATCCGCTGCCCAAACCCCAAGATCGGTCCGGATCTGTGCATTAACCAAATGTCAGAAACTCCTTGGCAAACTTTTCCTATCGCACAGGCCCATGGCCGGAGATCAAAAACCACGATCACAGCCCATCGAACAGGGGCGCGATCTGACAATGTGATCTTTCACTGCGTGGGCAAAATGCCCCTTTAGGAAAGACTGGGCCAAAGGCTCGCATAACGATTACGTCACACAGTAACCGGCCCCAGCCTGATGGGTTCGCAGAGAGGTCAAGTGACTGCTCTCTTTCAGGATGGCCGTTCTGCAAAGGGTAAAACCCATGGAGAAGACGATGTTTAAAACCACATTTGGCCTGACTGCCCTGACTGTCCTGGGTCTTACCGCCACACTGATCACTGCCGCCCCGGCAACTGCACAGGGCCGCAATTGCGCGCCGCGTGAAGTTGTCGTGCAGCGTTTGGCCGAAAAATACGGCGAAAGTCGGCAGGCCATCGGCATTGGCCAGCAGGGCATGGTGATGGAGACATTTGCCTCTGCTGAGAGTGGCAGCTGGACCATCACGGTAACGATGCCCACCGGCATGACCTGTCTGATGGCCTCTGGGCAGTCATTTGAGGCCCTGGCCGAAGCCGTTCCTACTGTCGACAACGACGCCTGAAGCGCAGTGCCCGCCCGCCTGAAGCGCCCCCGCTCACTCAGTGATCCGTAGCGGGGCTCGCCGCAGAGTCATGGCGTGTTTCTCATCGCTTCGATAGCCAAGTTTTTGGTAGAAAGCCCGTGCCCCCGCCGCTTTCCCTGTCAACAGCATGATCTTATAGGCATCCCGCTGCCAGGCGAGATCCTGTGCGTGCAACATAACCTGACGGGCCAGCCCCTGCCCGCGCCAGGACTGTAATGTGACCACGTTTTCAATCAAGGCATAGGGCCGTCCTTCATGGGTAAGGTTCGCCAAAACATGCAAGGTCGCGACAGAAACAACCCGTCCCGCTGACTGGCCGCCATCATTGCGCCCCGTTGCAACTGCGCCAATGATATGCGTTCCAGGATGGGTCAGGATCTCCTCAAAGCGGCGATATCCTTGTGTACCGGCCAGTACTGGCAACTTCCCCATAAGCTCTCGATACAACGAAATAAGATCGTCGTAATCTGTTGCCGCCAATGCCCGCGTTGTGACGATATCTGACACTGCTGCCCTCCTGTCCATTCCCAAGCGTTTTCTGGCGTTTTCTGGCGGATCTCATTTCCGATCACCTAAGGTCAGACCTGTCTGGCCAGAACTGAAATTGACTGCCGATATTCAAACTCAGAAATGCCTATTCTGACCAGCCCTTCTAACGCCATCCAATGGCCTGCATACGCCAGGAACCTGCCGGAATGCCGCCACGATGCTCTCAATCCGCCACCAGAATCGAAGCGCCTCAGTCGGGATTTGCTCTCGCAGCAGCCCCTGACAGACAGCCAAATACGACGCGCCGGAATGAAAACACGAAAAACATTACAGCAATTGTTGCAAAAAATGACTGCCGGATATCCCTTGTTTGCAAGCGCTTTAGCGCTATCCCACCGATCTTCCACTCTTCTCCGGCAAGCTATGCCGCAGCGCAGAACCCTTGCGCGGGCGCACGAGAGATCGTAGGCATCCCCCCAATTTCAACCGGACCGGAGAGAAATCCCCATGGCCAGATCCAAGATCGCCCTCATCGGCGCAGGCAACATCGGCGGCACGCTCGCCCACCTCGCAGCCCTCAAAGAACTTGGCGACGTTGTTCTTTTTGACATCGCTGACGGCCTGCCCCAGGGCAAGGCACTCGACATCGCACAATCCGGCCCCGTCGAGAAAATCGACGCCGACATGTCCGGCTCCAGCGATTATTCCGCGATTGCCGGCGCTGATGTTTGCATCGTCACCGCAGGTGTCGCCCGCAAGCCCGGCATGAGCCGCGATGATCTGCTGGGTATCAACCTCAAAGTGATGAAATCGGTTGGCGAAGGCATTGCAGCCCACGCGCCCGACGCATTCGTGATCTGCATCACCAACCCGCTGGACGCGATGGTTTGGGCGCTGCAGAAATTCTCTGGTCTGCCCGCCAACAAGGTCTGCGGCATGGCCGGAGTGCTCGATTCCGCTCGCTTCCGCCACTTCCTGGCCGAAGAGTTCAACGTCTCCATGCGCGACGTCACCGCCTTTGTTCTGGGTGGCCACGGCGACACCATGGTGCCTTCGGTGCGTTACTCCACCGTTGCAGGCATCCCCTTGCCCGATCTGATCGATATGGGCTGGACCACGCAAGAGAAACTGGACGCCATGGTTCAACGCACCCGTGACGGTGGCGCCGAAATCGTTGGTCTGCTGAAAACCGGTTCGGCCTTCTATGCCCCGGCTGCCTCGGCGATCGAAATGGCCGAAGCTTATCTGAAAGACCAAAAGCGCGTTCTGCCCTGTGCTGCCTATTGTGACGGTGATCTGGGTGTCAAAGACATGTATGTGGGCGTGCCCACCGTGATCGGCGCTGGTGGTATCGAGAAGATCGTCAACATCAAGCTCAACAAAGAAGAGCAGGACATGTTCGATACCTCGGTCAAGGCTGTTCAGGGCCTGGTTGAAGCTTGCAAAGGTATTGATAGCTCGCTGGCATAAGCCACAACCTAGAAATGATGTTGTCCATAAGCCCGGAGCATTCCGGGCTTATGCGCTTTTTTTGCTTTTTTAGTTTGGTTTTGAGCAGTCGGCTTTCGCTCAGCAAGCCGCCATTTGATTTTCACCAGCCAGCAGCAGGCCGACATGTTCTTTAAACGAATTTTTAGGAAAATTGCTTCGCAAGCTTCGGCTTCGACCAAGACCAAAAACCGGAACAACGGGTTTGTTTTTGCCACGACTGGTCTGGAGTATACCAACCTTGCCCGCCGTGCTGCGCGAACCCTCCGTCTGGCCATGCCAGAGGCCAAGATTGACCTTTTCACTGATCAGGAGATTTCGGATCCCGTTTTCAACCAGATCCACCCGGTGGATCGCAGCGGCCCACGCCCCAAAATGTGCTCGCTTCTGAATTCGCGCTTTGACAAAACGATCTATCTGGATGCAGATATTGTCGTCCTGGAAGACCTGTCAGATGTTTTTGATCTCCTTGAAATCAGGCCAATGGTTGGCGCCTTGGGTGTTTCGCGGCGCCGCGTCGAAATGATTTCCTATATGAAAGGAATTCCGCACGGTTTTCCGCTCTTGAACGGCGGTTTCGTGGGTATCAAAAAATGTAAGATCACAAAGGATATCCTGACAGACTGGGACCATAGCTTCCACAACTCCCCTCTCAGGAAGGATCAGCCAATTCTCCGGGGGGTTCTGTTTCGCCACAAATTCATTCCGCTAGTTCTGGGCCAAGAGTACAACCTGATCAAACTGGCCATCCTGGATAGGTGGGGGCCCCACAATGGAGCGGTGCGCTGCCTGCACGTTCGCCCATTGCATCAAGCGCCACAGCTTTCCCCGAAAAAGCCCATTAGTTTGCGGGAATTTGTCTCTCCGAAAACCTACGAGCGTCTTGTCAGGGCACGGCAGAACGATCAGTCCATAAAAACCGCCAGTCCGGTTTACGATTTACCATAGAACGTTGCAACATCGCTTGCATCTGGAGGCGGCGGCTCTCTCTTTTGGATCGTTTGACAGATCCTTTCCCCGCAGCAACGGTATCGACAGCCTGCGAGAACCAGTCTTTGCCGGGTGTTCTTTGTTCTGCACCGGTCCAATCCGTGTCGCCGCACAAACGCACCCGCAATTGCCCCGCGTCACGTGCGACGCGGCCGAAGGCCAGCCAGTCTGAGCCATCGCAAATGAACTTGACCCGTCGCCGCCAGCGACGCGTCATGGGACTACACCGAACGAATCGACAAGATTTAACCGCTTTTCGATATGTGATCACACGGTCCAAAAGTGTGATCACATATCTGGAAAATCTTCATCATTTCCCCGTGAACTGTCAAAAAACCCTTTAAACATTCGTCTTATGACGGCGTTATGACAGAGATTATTGAAGCCAGACGGGACAGTTTCTCATGAACATCCACGAATATCAGGCCAAGGCCCTTCTTCGCAGCTACGGAGCGCCAGTTTCCGACGGTCGCATCGTGTTGAAGGCCGACGAAGCCAAAACCGCCGCAGGCGAGCTTGACGGCCCGCTTTGGGTGGTAAAAGCACAAATCCATGCCGGCGGTCGCGGCAAGGGCTCCTTCAAAGAAGCCGATGCCGGTGAAAAAGGCGGTGTCCGCCTGACCAAATCGGTCGAAGAGGCTTCCGAGGAAGCCAAGAAGATGCTGGGCCGCACCCTGGTCACGCATCAGACTGGCCCAGCCGGCAAGCAAGTGAACCGCATCTACATCGAAGCAGGTTCCGGCATTCAGACAGAAATGTACCTGGCGCTGCTGGTTGATCGCCAGACTTCGCGCATCTCTTTTGTTTGCTCCACCGAGGGCGGCATGGACATCGAGGAAGTGGCAGCCGCCACCCCCGAAAAGATTCTGTCGTTCAGCGTCGATCCGGCCACCGGCTATCAGGCGTTCCACGGTCGCCGCGTTGCCTTCTCGCTGGGTCTTGAGGGTCAGCAGATCAAGCAGTGCGTCAAACTGATGGGTCAGCTCTATCAAGCCTTCGTCGAAAAAGACATGGAGATGCTGGAGATCAACCCGCTGATCGTGTCGGACACCGGTGATCTGAAAGTGCTCGACGCCAAGGTCAGCTTTGACGGCAACGCCATGTATCGCCACCCCGATGTGGCCGAACTGCGCGACACCACCGAAGAAGACCCCAAAGAGCTCGAAGCATCGAAGTACGACCTGAACTACATCGCGCTCGACGGTGAGATCGGCTGCATGGTGAACGGCGCGGGTCTGGCGATGGCCACCATGGACATCATCAAACTCTACGGTGCAGAGCCTGCAAACTTCCTTGACGTTGGCGGCGGCGCCACCAAAGAGAAAGTCACCGAGGCCTTCAAGATCATCACCTCGGACCCACAGGTCAAAGGCATCCTGGTCAACATCTTTGGCGGCATCATGCGCTGCGATGTGATCGCCGAGGGCGTAGTTGCCGCGGTGAAAGAAGTTGGCTTGCAAGTTCCGCTGGTTGTTCGCCTTGAGGGCACCAATGTGGAAGCCGGCAAAGACATCATCAACAACTCCGGTCTTGATGTGATCGCTGCCGACAACCTGTCCGACGGCGCCGAGAAAATCGTGAAAGCGGTTAAAGGCTGAACCGAGCATGGCATTGGATCATACAGACGTAAATCGCACTTGCCCCGCTTGCGGGAGCAAGGACGCGAACTCGGTTTCGGCCTATTCGCCGAAACCTTGGGACGTTGTCAGCTGTGATCCGTGCCAGTTCGTCTTTCTGCGCAACCCGCCCGCCTATGAAGCCCTCGAAGAGGATTTTGCCTGGGAAAAGACCTATGAGGCCAAGAAATCGGCTTCAAATGGCTCGACGCCCTTTAGCCCCATGGCACGCAAAATCCGCAACGGCTTGGGGATGTACCGGGATAAAACCCCGCAATTTCGCAAGTGGTTCAACGATGGGCTGGTGCTGGATATCGGCTGCGGCTGGGGCCAGCGCATCAAATCGCCAATGACCCCTTTCGGGATTGAATTGTCGGTTGAGATGCACAGCAAAGCGGACGCCTGGATGCGCCAGCAAGGCGGCTATTGCCTGCATGGGCCGGGTGCCGAAGCAATCTGGGATTTCCCCGCTGAACACTTTGATGGCGTTGTCATGTTCTCTTATCTGGAACATGAAAGCGCGGTCATGAAAGTGCTCGATGGGGCGTACCGGGCCCTAAAACCTTCGGGCGGGGTTTTCATCCGGGTTCCCAACTATGCTTCCTTTAATCGCCGTGTGATCGGGCCAAAATGGTGCGGTTTCCGCTACCCCGATCACGTCAACTACTTCACGCTGCAAAGCCTTAGTGATGTCGCCGCGCGCGCAGGGTTCACCACCCATCTGGTGAACAAGTTCTCCCTGCCGGTCGACGACAATATCACGGTGCTTCTGCGCAAAACCAACTCTTAAGCAAGGACCAGACTCATGGCAGTCCTCATCGACGAAAACACCAAGGTTATCTGTCAGGGCTTTACCGGCTCGCAGGGCACCTTCCACTCTGAACAGGCCATCGCCTATGGCACCAAGATGGTCGGCGGCGTCACCCCAGGCAAGGGTGGCCAGTCCCACCTGAACCTGCCGGTTTTCAACTCCGTGCATGAAGCCAAGCACGTGACCGAAGCCAACGCTTCCGTCATCTATGTGCCGCCCCCCTTTGCCGCCGATTCTATCCTCGAGGCAATCGACGCCGAGATGGAACTGATCGTCTGCATCACCGAAGGCATTCCTGTGCTGGACATGATGCGTGTTCAGCGCGCGCTGGACGGATCTAAATCGCGCTTGATCGGCCCTAACTGCCCCGGTGTCATCACGCCTGACGCCTGCAAGATCGGCATCATGCCTGGCCACATCCACCAGCGCGGCAGCGTCGGTGTTGTGTCGCGCTCCGGCACCCTAACCTACGAGGCGGTCAAGCAGACCTCTGACATCGGCCTGGGCCAGTCTTCGGCTGTTGGCATTGGTGGCGACCCAATCAAGGGCACCGAGCACATCGACGTGCTGGACTTGTTCCTGGACGATGACGAAACCCAGTCGATCATCATGATCGGTGAAATCGGTGGCTCTGCCGAAGAGGAAGCCGCAGAATTCCTCGCCGAGCAGCGCAAAAAAGGCCGTTGGAAACCCGTCGCTGGCTTCATTGCCGGTCGTACAGCCCCTCCCGGCCGTCGCATGGGCCACGCGGGCGCAATTGTCGCTGGCGGCAAAGGTGGCGCTGAAGACAAGATCGAAGCGATGAAATCCGCAGGCATCGTTGTCGCCGAAAGCCCCGCAGGCCTCGGCGAAGCGGTTCTGAAAGCGATCAAAGGCTAAAGATCTTTTGGGGCGGCCTTGGTCGCCCCAAACACTCTACCCGGATATGGCAGGTCACATGGCACAGAGTTTCCGATACCCGAGGCAAATCGCAACAGGCGTCGCAAGTAATTGCGCTGACTGCCTTTGTTCCGCTTTGTCCGCCGTAAGTATTGCGAAACACATCTGCAATATACCAGTCTGCGAACCCCTTTCGCACGACACCGCTTATTCCTTTTGATTTCCAGTTTCTGATCCTCTGCAGTGAGAACATCCATGACAGATAACTCTCCCAACGACCTGTTCCACGCCTCCTCTTTCATGCAGGGGCACAATGCCGAATACCTCGAGCAGCTCTATGCGCAATACGCCAGTGACCCAAACGCGGTGGATGCCGCCTGGGCTGAGTTCTTCCGCCAGATGGGCGATGCAGATCTCGACGTAAAGGCCGAGGCCCAGGGCCCGTCTTGGGCGCGTGGCGACTGGCCACCTGCACCCAGTGATGATCTGACAGCGGCGCTGACAGGCGAATGGCCTGCCCCGGTCGAGACCAAAGCCGCCGGCAAGAAAATTGCCGCCAAGGCCGCAAAAGCAGGCGTTGAGGTCTCGGATGAGCAGATCCAACGCGCCGTGCTGGATTCGATCCGCGCCCTGATGCTGATCCGCGCCTACCGGATCCGGGGTCATCTGGCCGCCGATCTTGACCCGCTGTCGATGCGCAGTGACGCGCCGCACCCCGAGCTGGATCCACAAAGCTATGGCTTTATGGACGCCGATATGGATCGCCCGATCTTTATCGACAATGTTCTGGGCCTGCAGGTCGCCTCGATGCGCCAGATCGTTGATATCGTCAAGCGTACCTATTGTGGCACCTTTGCGCTGCAATACATGCATATCTCTGACCCCGGCCAGTCCGCCTGGCTGAAGGAGCGTATCGAAGGCTACGACAAGGAAATCAAATTCACCCGTGAAGGCCGCAAAGCGATCCTCAACAAGATGGTCGAGGCCGAGGGTTTTGAGAAATTCCTGCACGTCAAATACATGGGCACCAAGCGTTTTGGTCTGGATGGTGGCGAAAGCCTGATCCCAGCAATGGAACAGATCATCAAACGCGGCGGCAATCTTGGTATCGAAGAGATCGTCATTGGTATGCCGCACCGGGGCCGTCTGTCGGTTCTGGCCAATGTGATGCAGAAACCCTATCGCGCGATCTTCAACGAATTCCAGGGCGGCAGCTTCAAGCCCGAAGATGTCGATGGTTCGGGCGATGTGAAATATCACCTCGGCGCCTCTTCAGACCGTGAATTTGATGGCAACAATGTTCACCTCAGCCTGACCGCCAACCCTTCGCATCTCGAGGCGGTGAACCCGGTGGTTCTGGGCAAAGTGCGCGCCAAGCAGGACCAGAAAAGCGACAGCAGCCGCACCAATGTTCTGCCGATCCTGCTGCATGGCGATGCCGCCTTTGCAGGCCAGGGCGTGGTTGCAGAGTGTTTTGCGCTGTCGGGCCTCAAAGGTCACAAGACCGGCGGCACCATGCATATCGTGGTGAACAACCAGATTGGCTTCACGACCGCGCCGCATTTCTCGCGCTCCTCCCCCTATCCCACCGACAATGCGCTGGTGGTTGAAGCACCGATCTTCCACGTCAACGGTGACGACCCCGAAGCCGTGGTGCACGCCGCCAAGGTTGCGACCGAGTTTCGTCAGAAATTCGGCAAGGACGTGGTGCTGGATATCTTCTGCTATCGCCGGTTTGGTCACAACGAGGGCGACGAGCCCATGTTCACCAACCCGCTGATGTACAAGAAGATCAAGGGTCACAAAACCACGCTCAGCCTTTATACAGAACGTCTGGTCAAGGATGGCCTGATCCCCGAGGGCGAAATCGAGGACATGAAGGCGACCTTCCAGGCCCATCTCAACGAAGAGTTCGAGATCGGCAAGGACTACAAACCCAACAAGGCCGACTGGCTGGACGGGCGCTGGTCGCATCTGGACAAAAAGGATGAGGACTACCAGCGCGGCCGTACGGATATCGCGCCGGAAACCATGGCCGAGATCGGCAAGAGCTTGGCCTCCGTGCCCGAAGGCTTCCCGATGCATAAGACCGTCGGGCGCTTTTTGGCCGCGCGCGGTAAGATGTTTGAGACCGGCGAGGGCTTTGACTGGGCCACCGGCGAGGCGCTGGCTTTCGGCTCCTTGCTGACAGAAGGCTTCCCCGTGCGCCTGTCGGGGCAGGATGCCACTCGTGGCACCTTCTCGCAGCGTCATTCCGGTATCATCAATCAGGACACCGAAGAGCGCTATTTCCCGCTCAACAATATCCGCGCGGGCCAGTCACATTACGATGTGATCGATTCCGCCCTGTCGGAATATGCGGTTCTGGGCTTTGAATATGGCTACTCGCTGGCTGAACCCAACGCGCTGACTCTCTGGGAAGCCCAGTTCGGCGATTTCGCCAATGGCGCGCAGATCATGTTCGACCAGTTCATCTCGTCGGGCGAAAGCAAATGGCTGCGGATGTCTGGTCTGGTCTGTCTGATGCCGCACGGGTTTGAGGGCCAGGGCCCTGAGCACTCTTCGGCGCGTCTGGAGCGGTTCCTGCAGATGTGCGGTCAGGACAACTGGATTGTTGCCAACTGCACCACCCCGGCCAACTACTTCCACATCCTGCGCCGTCAGCTGCACCGCTCGTTCCGCAAGCCGCTGATGCTGATGACGCCCAAATCGCTGCTGCGCCACAAACTGGCCGTCAGCAACGCCGAGGATTTCACCACCGGTTCCAGCTTCCACCGGGTTCTGTGGGACGATGCCCAAAAGGGTCATTCGGAAACCGAACTGGCGGCGGATGACAAGATCAAGCGCGTCGTCATGTGTTCGGGCAAGGTCTACTACGATCTGCTCGAAGAGCGTGACGCCCGTGGCATCGATGATGTCTATCTGATGCGCATCGAGCAGTTCTATCCCTTCCCGGCGATCTCGCTGGTCAAGGAGCTGGAGCGCTTTAAGGGGGCCGAAATGGTCTGGTGCCAGGAAGAGCCCAAGAACCAGGGTGCCTGGACCTTCATCGAGCCCAATATCGAATGGGTGCTGAGCCGCATCAAGGCCAAGCACACCCGGCCCGCTTACGTCGGCCGTGCCACCTCGGCGTCGCCTGCAACCGGTCTCGCCAGCCAACATAAAGCCCAACAAGCTGCGCTCGTGAACGACGCGCTGAGCATCTGAGGAAGACAGACATGACCACCGAAGTGCGTGTGCCCACCCTGGGTGAATCCGTGACCGAAGCTACCGTAGCCACCTGGTTCAAGAAACCTGGCGATACCGTGGCCCAGGATGAAATGCTCTGTGAGCTGGAAACCGACAAGGTTACCGTCGAAGTGCCCGCCCCTGCCGCAGGTGTGCTGGCCGATATCGTCGCCAACGAAGGCGACACAGTTGGCGTTGATGCGTTGTTGGCCAATATCTCGGCCTCTGGTGCCGCCGCGGCCCCAGCGCCAGCCGCTGCAGCAGCCCCTGCTGCCGCAACACCAGAAGCTTCCGGTGGCAGCACCGATGTTATGGTGCCAACCTTAGGTGAATCCGTGACCGAGGCGACCGTCTCTGTCTGGTTCAAAAAGGTCGGCGATACCGTGGCGCAGGACGAGATGCTCTGTGAGCTGGAAACCGACAAGGTCTCGGTTGAAGTGCCCTCGCCTGCTGCGGGTGTGCTGGCAGAAATCACCGCTGCCGAAGGCGCTACTGTTGAAGCCAGTGCCAAGCTTGGTGTCATCTCGGGTGCGGGTGCAGCCGTAGCGGCGGCGCCAGCCGCAGCCCCCGCTGCAGCTGCAGCTCCTGCCGCCGCAGGCAAGGACATCGCCAATGCGCCATCGGCGGAAAAAGCCATGGCCGAGGCCGGGCTTTCTGCCGCCAATGTGGCAGGCACCGGTCGTGATGGTCGGATCATGAAAGACGATGTGGCCCGCGCTATGGCAGCAGCCGCTGCAGCACCGGCCCCAGCCGCCGCAGCTCCCGCGCCACGTGCCCCTGTCGCCGCAGACGATGCGTCACGCGAGGAACGGGTGAAAATGACCCGCCTGCGTCAGACCATCGCCAAGCGTCTGAAGGAAAGCCAGAACACCGCAGCCATGCTGACCACCTACAATGAGGTGGACATGGGCGAGGTGATGGCGCTGCGCAATCAGTACAAAGACCAGTTCGAAAAGAAACACGGTGTGCGTCTGGGCTTCATGTCCTTCTTCACCAAGGCCTGCTGCCATGCGCTGAAAGAAGTGCCCGAGGTCAATGCCGAAATCGACGGCACCGATGTGGTCTACAAAAACTTCGTGCACATGGGCGTGGCCGCCGGCACCCCGACCGGCCTGGTTGTTCCAGTGATCCGTGACGCCGATGCCATGTCCTTTGCCGAAATCGAAAAAGCCATCTCGGAAAAGGGCAAACGCGCCCGTGACGGCAAATTGTCGATGGCAGAGATGCAGGGCGGCACCTTCACCATCTCCAATGGCGGCGTCTATGGCTCGCTGATGTCTTCACCGATCCTGAACCCACCGCAGTCCGGCATTTTGGGCATGCACAAGATCCAGGACCGCCCCATGGCGATCAACGGTGAAGTCGTCATCCGCCCGATGATGTATCTGGCGCTGTCTTACGACCACCGCATCGTCGACGGCAAAGGCGCTGTGACCTTCCTGGTCCGCGTCAAAGAAGCGCTGGAAGACCCACGCCGCCTGCTGATGGATCTGTAAAACTTGTATGAAGAAGTCTCCCGAGACGAGAGCCTCGGGAGACTATCAAAACTTGTGTTCTTCAATCTTTGGGGCCCGCATGAAGAATGTACTGGTTTTGGTGTTGGCCTTGTTGCTTCTGACCTTTGGGGCGACGATCGCTTATATCGAAAACCAACGTTATGCACGAGCGCTAGACATGTATCCCAGTATGAAACAGGAAAGTGATCAAGAGCACGTAGAGTGTCTTTCCCTGGCTGAAACGGGCACTCATGACCTCTGGCATCTGTTTTTCGCAATTAGAGAAAGACTGCTCTCACTATGACCACCGAACTCACCATCCTCACCCTCGCTGGGCTGCTGCAATGCCTGCAGTTCTTCGCCTATTCCTTTACCGCCAACCGACAGGTCAGCCGCAAGGTGGCGCTTGGCCCGCGCGACGAACCCGTGCAGCTCACTGGCACGGCCGGGCGGCTGAAACGTGCGCTGGAAAACCACTTCGAGGGGCTGATCCTCTTCACCATCGCCTGCCTGGTGGTCACGCTGGGCGATCAGTCCACACCTTTCACCACGGGCTGCGCCTGGACCTACCTCGGCGCGCGCATTCTCTATGTGCCCGCCTATGCCCTGGGGCTTACCCCATGGCGCTCCATCGTCTGGGCCATCGGCTTCTTCGCCACGACATTCATGTTGATCGCGGCCCTGCTATGAGCTTTCATCTTTCCATAATAATTCCGGGGGAGGCCCGCATGGGCTGGGGGCAACGCCCCCTCCTCTCCCATCAACCGCAAAGGACCCTCTGAAAATGGCATCCTACGACGTAATCATCATCGGTGCGGGCCCCGGCGGCTATGTCAGCGCCATCCGCTGTGCCCAGCTGGGTCTGAAAACCGCCATCGTAGAGGGCCGCGAGACCCTCGGCGGCACCTGCCTCAACATCGGCTGTATCCCCTCCAAGGCGCTGTTGCATGCAACCCATATGCTGCACGAAGCCGAGCATAACTTTGCCGGTATGGGCCTCAAAGGGAAGTCGCCTTCGGTCGACTGGAACCAGATGAAATCCTACAAGGAAGATGTCGTTGGCCAGAACACCGGCGGCGTAGAATTCCTGATGAAAAAGAACAAGATCGACTGGCTGAAAGGCTGGGCCTCGATCCCGGCGGCCGGTCAGGTCAAGGTCGGCGATGAAACCCACACGGCCAAGAATATCGTCGTGGCCACCGGATCTGTGCCCTCTTCCCTGCCCGGTGTCGAGGTCGACGAGAAGGTCGTCGTCACCTCCACCGGTGCGCTGGATCTGCCAAAGATCCCCAAGAAAATGGTGGTGATCGGTGCCGGCGTTATCGGGTTGGAACTTGGCTCGGTCTATGCCCGTCTGGGGTCTGAGGTCACCGTGGTTGAATACATGGATGCGGTCTGTCCGGGGATGGACAAGGACGTCCAGCGTGGCTTCAAACGCATCCTGGAAAAGCAGGGCCTCAACTTCATCATGGGCGCCGCCGTTCAGGGTGTCGAGGCCAGCAAGACCAAGGCAAAGGTAAAATACCAGCCCAAGAAGGGCGGTGATGAAGAAGTCATCGACGCCGATGTGGTGCTGGTGGCAACAGGCCGCAAACCCTATGCTGACGGTCTGGGACTGGACGCCTTGGGCGTAAAACTGACCGAACGCGGCCAGATCGCAACAGACGCCCAGTGGCGCACCAATGTGCCCGGTATCTTTGCCATTGGCGATGTGATTGAAGGCCCGATGCTGGCCCACAAGGCCGAAGATGAAGGCATGGCGGTCGCCGATGTGATCGCAGGCAAACATGGTCACGTGAACTACGGCGTCATCCCCGGTGTGGTCTACACCACACCAGAGGTCGCCACCGTGGGCGCCACCGAAGACGCGCTCAAGGCCGAGGGTCGTGCGATCAAGGTGGGCAAGTTCAACTTCATGGCCAATGCCCGCGCCAAGGCCGTGCATCAGGCCGAAGGCGGTTTTGTCAAACTGATCGTAGACAAGGAAACCGACCGTATTCTGGGTGCCGCCATCATTGGTCCCGGCGCCGGCGATCTGATCCACGAGCTTTGCGTTGCGATGGAATTCGGCGCCTCTGCCGAAGACGTCGCCCTCACCTGTCATGCCCACCCCACCTATTCCGAGGCCGTGCGTGAAGCCGCGCTTGCCTGTGGTGGCGGCGCAATTCACAGCTGATCCGCCCTTCTTTCTTTTCGCGGCACAAAGGGGCAGTCCTTCGGGGCTGCCTTTTTTGGTTGGCACTGCGGTTTTTCCCGGCTCTACTTCAGGTTAGACAACCACAGGAGGACACAGCATGGCCGTCTCACTACAAGTGATCTATCCGATCAGTGATAGCAGTACATTTGACCATGACTACTACGCCGACACTCATATGAAACTGGTAGCCAAACACATGGGAGAGTATATCGACCAGGCTCTGGTGACCAAGGGCATCGCCGGTGGCCCCAAAGAGCCCCCTGCCTATCATGCGGTGGCAACAATGGTCTTTGCCGATCAGGCTTCTATGTCAGCCGCGATGAAGCAGTCGGGGCCGGTGATGGCAGATGTTGCGAATTTCACCAACCTGCAGCCACAGGTCCTGATCGGAGAGGTCGTCAGCTAAGGTACCTGTCAGCGACCGAATCTGGGTGGTTTGGGATAGAGAATAGGCCGGTGGTAAAAAATTTCCACCGGCCTGAACAGCCGTTGGGCTGTATCACGTGAGTGCTGCCGCAACCATCGGGCATGGATGCGCGTTGCTATCGCAGCGGACCTAATCATTGGTTCCGTCGCTGCATTTTCAAATACTCCAACTTCATGAAGATATATTCAAGATCTATGTTAAATTCAGGCCTCGTGCGTGATTTGACCTGCTACCACATGGTCTTTTCTGCGCGTGCGCCCCAGGCCTGATCGTAGGCTTGCCCCCCTTCTTCACCATCGGTCTGTTCCGCCAGGATCTCCCCGATGCTGGGCAGGCCTGTACTCTCATCGATACCTTTCCAGGTGCCGGCCCGCATCAGAGCACGGGCGCATTGGCTGTAGATTTCATCGATGACAATCACTGTCACTGTAGCGGGCTGTTTGCCGTTGCGATCAAACCGGGCGCGCAGGTCAGCATCGGCCGTCACCCGCGCACTGCCGTTGACGCGCACCACATTGTTGGAGCCCGGCACCAGAAACATCAGCGAAACCCGCCCGTCGCGGATAATGTTGCGCAACGAATCCAGTCGGTTATTGCCACGCCAATCCGGCAGCGCCAGGGTGCCTGGATCCAGCTCCAACACCACCGGACCGTCATCACCGCGCGGGCTATCGTCAGTGCCGTCGGGGCCAACGGTGGTCAGCATGCAAAGCTTTGAAGCCATGATCCATTGGCGATAGAGCGGCGTCATCCGACGCGCGACTTTTCGTAAAGAAGGCGCTCCCGGTGTCCCGTAAAGCGCCTCAAGGTCTTCGATGGTTTTAAGAATCTGCATCGGGGTCAAATCCTATCTCTCGCATCAAGGCGTCAGATCGCGCCTCGACCCGTTGCTCCAGAATTTCCATGAATTCCTTGCGGCCCAGCCCGGCTTCGATGGGGTCAAGAAACTCCACCACGGCGACGCCCGGTTTGCGCATGATCCCTGTACGCGGCCAGAGCACACCAACATTGGTGGCCACCGGCACACAGGGCTGGTTCAGCTGTTCATAAAGGACCCCGGTGCCGACCTTGTAATCCGCCTTGACGCCTGGTGCGACGCGGGTGCCCTGCGAATAGATGATCAGCTGACCGGCATCCTGACGCCCCGCCTTCACGTCCGCGACCATCTTGTCGATGGCAGCGCCCCGTTTGCCACGGTCCACCGCGACACAGTCCAGCAGCTTGGCATATTGGCCAATGACCGGCGTGCGCAGGATTTCCTTCTTCATGATGAATTTGGCCGTCGGCAGCGCCGTAAAGATCATCATGATATCAAGGAACGACTGGTGCTTGGCGGCGATCAGCACTTCTCCGGTTGGTGGCGTGCCGCGTACCTCGCAGCGAATGCCCACCATCAGTCGCGCGGTCCAGAACACCCAGAGCGAATAGCTTTTGCAGCAGGCCCGTGCGCCGCGTTTGCTGAAGATCGCCCAGGGGGCAAACACCAGACCAAAGATCGGCATCATGAAATAGATCTGAAACACAAAAAGAAACGACCGGAGCCATTGCAGGGCAAGCATCACGTCAAATCTCCCAGACGTTTTTTGGCCGCGCGGGTGGTGGCGGCAAAGGCCACCAGTGCGCCAAGCAGCGGAATAAGCAGCGGCAACAGCCAGGACCATCCCTGAAAGCCGAGCCCGGTGAGAAAGCCGCCCTCGTTGGAGGCCGCAGGCATCAGCCAGACGCCAAACATACCCAGCGCCATGCCAGCGGCAGATCCGCCCAGTGCGCGCAGGGTAAAGCGGCGGATAAAGGCATGCGCGATATAGCTATCCAGCGCCCCAACAAGGCGCAGAACCTCGATCACCTGCGCATTGGCGGCAAGGGCCGCATTGGCAGCAAGGGTGATCATCGCCGCAGTTGCCCCCGCGATCAGCAGGATCGACACCGCACCAAGGCGGCGCAGCGCGCGGGCGGCATCCACCAGCGGTGCGCGCCAGCGGGTATGGTCATCCAGCACCGCCCCGGGCACCTCTGCCTGCAAGCGCAGGCGCAGGCCAGTGCCGTCATAGCCGGGATCGTCTTCGATCACCTCGATCAGTTGCGGCACTGGCAAACTGTCGATTGGCAGGCCGGCACCAAACCAGGGCGCAAGCAAGGCGGCCTGCTCTTTCTGCGTCAGTGCCCGTGCCGAGGCCACGCCCGGCGTTTGTTGCAAAATCGCCAGGGCGGCCTCGGTCTGGGCCGAACGTTGATCAGCAGGCGCATTGATCCGCAGGGTGGCCGCGCGGGCCAGCTCATCCGCCCAGCGGGTCGCCAGCCGCCCCGAGGCCAGCGACAACGCCAGCGCAAAGACCGCCAAAAAGGCCATGGCTCCGGATACAAAAAGTGTCAGCTGTGCGGTAAAGCCGCTGGGGGGAACAACCCGGTCAGCCTGTGCATCGCCGACGATTAGTTTACGCAAACGTCCTTCGCTCATAGGTCTGCCCCCGCTAGGTGCAGCTGCTTGGCCGCGATCCTGAGTACCCGCGCCTGCACCTGATTTTTGGCAGCGCGGATCAGTGACATATCATGCGTGGCGACCAACACGGTCTTGCCCATGCGGTTCAGCTCGACCAGCAGCTGCAGCAATCGCTGCGACATTTCCCAATCGACATTGCCGGTGGGTTCATCCGCAATGATCACATCCGGCGACAAAATGACCGATCGGGCCAGTGCTGCGCGCTGGCGCTCGCCGCCAGACAGTTCAGGTGGCAGTGCATTGGCGCGATCCGATAGGCCAACCCAGTTCAGCAATTCGCGCAGGTTTGCTTCTTCGGCACCCAGATCCTTGCCCGACACGATCAGCGGCAAGGCAATGTTTTCGATCACCGGCAGATGGTCCAGAAACCGGCAGTCCTGATGCACCACCCCGACACGGCGGCGCAGATGCGCCATCTGGTCGCGATCCAGCCCCTGCACATCCATATTGAACGCGCGCACCCGTCCCGAGGTTGGGGTCAGCGCGCCATAGCAAAGTTTCAACAGCGTGGTCTTGCCCGCCCCGGACGGTCCCGTCAGGAAATGAAAGGACCCCGGCGCCAGTTTTACGGAGAGGTTGCTCAGCAGTTCGCCGCCCCCGTAGTTGTAGCCCACATTTTCCAGCTCTATCACGGCAGTCCCCTGGTTGCGCCCTGCCGTTTTGCCTCAGCGGGTCGCCAGTTTCAATGGTCGATGGATCGAGTCAGGGGTCAAAGCGGCCCCCCAAGCAGGCCCGGATGCGGCAATTGAAGCGATTGACCCTTTCGCGATGGCCCGGAACTGCCTATTGTCATTTGGAAATACTGCTGACAGCCACCCGGAGGTCTCCGGGTCCAAGGAGAACTCGATGCGCCTGACCTGTCCGAATTGCGGTGCCCAGTACGAAGTGCCGGATGACGTCATTCCCGAAGAAGGTCGTGACGTACAGTGCTCCAATTGCGGTGACACCTGGTTTCAGCATGCCGCAGGATTTGATCCAGGGGCTGCGGCAGCGGCGCAGGATTCTGCCCCCGACGCGGCATCACCCGCAGCGCAGCCGTCAGCAGAAACCGCACCAGAAACTGATACCGAGAGTGCCGAAGAGACAGCCCCGAGGCAGGAGGCCGAGATCGAAATCGGCACCGCGCCAGATGGTGAGTTTGCGACTTCTGATGCCTCGGGCGAGGCCAGTTTTGCCCATGAAGACACCGAGGCAAATGCGGCGAGCGACGCGGTCGATGCCCATACTGATGCCCCTGAAGATACGCTTGCAGAAACTCAGGCAGATACTCATGACGACCAACAGGGCAGTCGCAGCGAACCAGCGGCCCCACAGCAACGTGGATTAGATCCGGCGCTTTCGGGTATTTTGCGCGAAGAGGCCGAACGCGAAGCCAACCTGCGCGCAGCAGCCCCCCCGCAGGGGCTTGAAACCCAGCCCGGTCTTGGGCTGGATGACGTACCCGAAGATGAAAACGCGCGGCGGACCCGTCAGGCCAAGGACCGCATGGCGCGGATCCGCGGCGAAGACCCCCGCCGACTGGCTGCCGAAGCCAGCGGGCTGAAACGTGGTGTCCTGCCGGATATCGAAGAAATAAACTCCACTTTGCGCGCCAATGATACGGCCCCGATGCCAACAGCGGGCCCTGCGCTACCGGCACCGCGTAAATCCGGGTTCACCCGAGGGTTTGCTCTGGCAGTTCTTGTCATTGTGGCAATGGTGATGGTTTACAGCAACGCGCCTCAGATTGCTGAACAGATCCCGCAAGCAGATCCCTATCTCAGCAGCTATGTCACTTGGGTTGATCAGGCACGCCTCTGGCTGGACACCCAGGTCAAGGCGCTGCAGGCCCCGCAGGTTTGAGCTTTGCCCGTCTGAGTTTGAGAAAATAGTCTAACATTCTGATTTCGGAGTGTAGTCTCGCTTCAACGACCCTCGGACCGGCACTTCCTGACGCACTACCTTTGCTGTCCTTGCTGTGGCCCTGCTGCGGGTTGAGCCACAGCACCGTCTTGTACCTGTGCACCGTCTTGTACCTTTGCGACGTCTTGTACCTTTGCGACGTCTTGAACATGGCGAGTTTTCCAATCCGCAGCAGTGGGAGGATGCTTAAGAGCTTGCCTCAGAACTGATCCAAAAGACGTTCGATGTAGCTGCGTTCGCTTTCGCTGCGCCCCTGCTCACCGATCCGGCGGCGCAGCTCTTCCAAAAGATCCCAGGCCCGGCGGTGGGCGCGGCCTTCACCGATGCGCGCACCACGCTCGTCGCCTTGCCCCGAAGCGTTGCGATCCCGGCCCAGCGGGTCCGCCTGACCGGAAGATGACATCTGGCCCTGCCCCGGCTGCTGACCGGGTTGCTGGTTTTCCGCCAGCGCCTCTCCGAGAGCGCGCATGCCTTCGCGCAGCGCTTCCATAGCATCGGACTGACGATCGATTGCACCGGCGAGATCGCCCTGGCGCAGAGCCTCTCCGGCCTGATCCATCGCCTCACCGGCGCGGTCCAGTGCCTCGCGGGTCTGCGAGCCGCCCGCCTCATCGCCAAGTGGCAGGCCCTCCTGCTGGCGGCGCAGCTCATCACGCAGGGCCTGCTGACGGTCTGCCAGACTGCCGCCCTGACCGGGCTGTCCACCGCTCCCGTTCTGGCCCGGCTGCCCCTGCTGGCCGGCGCTGTCTTGACCAGACCCATCTTGGCCGGACCCGTCCTGACCAGACCCATTCTGGCCTGTATTTCCCTGACCTGAGCCCTGACCAGTTCCGCCTTCGTGCTGCTGACCGCGCCCCTGACCACCACTGCGCCCTTCATTGCTCTGGCTTTGTCCGGCTTGCGCATTGGGGTTGAATTGTTCCTGCAAATCCCGGAACGCCTGATCCGACAGCCCCTGCTGTTCACGCAGGGTCTCGCCCAGACCTTCCATGGCCTGTTGCCCCTGCGAGCCGCCTTCGCCCTGCTGGTTCTGGCTCATCCGCATGTTTTCCATCATCCGCTGGAATTCCTCGAGCGCCTGTTCAGCCTCGGCCATGCGGCCCTGTTCCATCAGCTCCTGGATGTGATCCATCATTGCCTGCAGGTCCTGCTGGCTCAGCGTGGTGCCCGCCTGTTGCTGCTCTCCGTCCTCTGCACCGGATTGCCGGTCCCGCTGCGCCTGACGCTGCAACTGGCGCATGTAATCCTGGGTCGCCTCGCGCAGCTTTTGCATCAGCTGGGCAATTTCTTCGTCACTGGCGCCATCCCGCATCGCCTGGCTCAGCCGTTCTTTGGCCTGCTGCATGCGCGCCAGAGCATCACCAATATCGCCCTCTTCTAAACTCTGCGCCAAAGCCCAAAGCGCCGCCGCGATCTCGTCTCTGGGCGGGCCTGACAGCCCCGGTCCGGCCTGTTCAGCCTGGGTGAACCCTTCGAGCCGCCGCAGAATGCCGCGCAGCTGCAGATAGCTTCCGGCCTCCCGGAAGATACTTGCTGGCCGATGCGACACCGCCCGCAGAACCTGCGCAATCCGACCCGCGTTTGCCCCTGACCAAAGAATATCCCGGCGTTGCTCTGCGACGGCAGCTGCGAGCGGATCAAAGAACCGCGGCGCCACCAGCAGCGCCCCAAGACCGGCCGTGGTCGTGCTTTGCCCTGCAGCATCCCGGACCGTAAAACTGAAGACAACCGGCAGGTTAGCCCAGGGATGTCCGGCAAAGTCCTCGATCAGAAACTCGCTGAATTCCTGTCGGCTGCCGCTCAAAGGCAGAGGCAATGGCAGGGTAATTACCTCTCGTGGCTCTGGATCCGGTCGCAACCCATGGCGGCGCTGCAAGGCATGTTCATCCAGCGCAATCCGCACCTCACCACCAATCACCCCATAGTCATCCTGCGCCATATAGGGCAGCGACAGGGCGCCGGCTTCGGTCAGTTCCGGCAATCCTGTCACCGAAATCTGCGGTGGCTTATCCGGCAGGACTGCGACAGACCAGCTGCGCCCGCCTTCGCCCCTGATTTCAAGATCACCGTTGCGCTGCACCTCAATGGCATGTTCTGGCGCTGTGGCCTCAACTGTGGCCCCGGTCTCCGTCCCAGCCGCAGACCCAATCGCAGCCCCAGTCGCAGTCCCCACGGTCCCAGCGACAGAAGCAGAAACAGTTTCCTTCAGGGCCAGCGCCCCAACCGATCCGTAAAACCGCAGGGTGATGCGACTGCCCTCTGGCAGCTCCAGCCTATCAGCCTGCTGATCATTCAGATACAGGACTGGCAGCCCGGTATAGCGCGGCGGCTCGATCCATCCTTCCCAGGAAGCTGTTACCACCCCAGCCTGCCCCCCCGGCACCATGGCCCCAAGGCTGCCCACCCGCCAGAGCGAGCCAAAGCCAAGTGCCATGACCAGGGCCAACAGCGCCACATAGCGCAGGGCAAAAGGGTCAGCCGCAGCGATACGCAGGTTGGGTGTTGGTGGTTTTGCTGCGGCTGCGGCCCGGGCCATGCGTTGTTGATGCGCCAGCCACAGCGCCATTGATCCGGCATCCCCGGCGCCAGTCGCCTGACTGTCGAGCAGGGCCCGCACGGGGCGCCCCGGCAGACTGGCATCCAGACGCGCCAGAGTTTCCGACTGACGCGGCCAGCGAAAATGCCACAGTCCCCAAGCCAAGGCACACAAGCTCGCCACAAGAACAAAAACCGCCCCGCTCCAGACTACCCCAAGAGGCAGCAGATCCAGCCCTCCCAGCATAACCGCAGCCAGTGTGATCATCAGAACCGAGGCAAGGGGCCAGAACGCGCGCAGGGCCCGTTCCGCCACCATGCCCGCCTGGGTCAGCCGAAGCGCCCAGCGCAGCGGCTGCAATCGTGGATCCCTTTTGCGGTTTCGCATCATCTCGGCTCTGCCTCCATCCGGCTTTGCGCTATGGCCGCGCATCCGAAATGAAGCCCCGGATGATTACAGCCACTCAGGGATGGTATCGCGATTTATCATTTCGTCATAGTCCGGCCTTGGGCGGATAACCGCGAATTGATCCCCATGCACCAGAACTTCGGGAATCAGGGGCCGTGAATTATATTCGCTGGCCATCACCGCACCATAGGCACCAGCACTGCGAAAGGCGATGAGATCGCCCGCATCCAGCGGCGGCATATTGCGTTCCTTGGCAAAGGTATCGCCCGTTTCACAGACCGGGCCGACGATATCATAGGGGCGACTTTCAATGCCTGCTTCGGGCTCTTGTACGGCCACGATATCATGATGGGCTTCGTACATGGCGGGGCGGATCAGGTCGTTCATCGCGCCATCCACAATCAAGAAATCACGGCCCTCACCGGATTTCACATAGATCACCTTGCTGACCATCAGGCCCGCATTGCCCGCGATCAGGCGGCCCGGCTCAATCTCGATCTCACAGCCCAGATGTCCCAGCGTTTCCTTGATCAGCTGACCGTATTCCACCGGCAGCGGTGGCGCCTCGTTGGAGCGGGTATAGGGAATGCCCAGGCCGCCGCCCAGATCCAGACGTTTGATGTCATGACCATCGGCGCGCAGGGTCTCTGTCAGCTCGGCCACTTTTTGATAGGCTTGCCGGAACGGCTCCAACTCGGTCAGTTGCGAGCCGATATGCACGTCGATTCCAACCACCTTGAGGCCCTTGAGGCTGGCGGCATGCGCATAGACGTCACGCGCGCGGGCGATGGGAATGCCAAATTTGTTTTCGGATTTGCCCGTGGCGATCTTGGCATGGGTCTTGGCGTCGACATCCGGGTTTACCCGAATAGTGATCGGTGCCACCTGCCCCAGCTCCAGCGCCACCGCGTTGATCACTTCCATTTCGGGCTCGCTCTCGACATTGAACTGCCGAATGCCCCCCGTCAGTGCCACGCGGATTTCCTCGGCGGTTTTGCCAACACCGGAAAACACGATCTTGTCGCCGGGCACACCAGCCGCTTTGGCCCGCAGGTATTCGCCCTGGCTGACCACATCCATACCCGCCCCGGCCTGCGTCAGAGTCTTAAGGATCGCCTGATTGCTCGCAGCCTTCATGGCATAGCAGACCAGATGATCCATGCCCTCCAGCGCTTCGTCAAACAGCCGGAAGTGGCGCTGGAGCGTCGCTGTGGAATAGACATAGAACGGAGTGCCCACAGCAGCCGCGATTTCGGCAACCGGCACATCTTCGGCGTAAAGCGCGCCGTCGCGGTAGAGAAAGTGATCCATACCTTGGCGATTAGCCAAAACCGGGTTCTGAGGCAAATGATTCCCACCTCATCGCCCGGCTTTCCTGCACCAAGCGCCTCAGATTTCAGAAGCGATGCGAAACGCCGACGCGGGCATAGCCAGAAACGGAAACACCGCTCTTTGCTGGTTTTTCCTGTTTCGGCTCGTCTTTGGGCGGCGTGGCATAGCTCTGTGGCAGATCACAGGCTGCCAGCGCAACAACGCCCAGCACCAAAAAAAGTCGTATCATCACGTGTTCCTTGACCTGTCGCGGGCCCCTAGTGCGGACATTTTTCCAAATCGAAGCCATTCGTGCTAGAAGCCAAGGAAGATATTCACCGGTCCCTTGTGCAGACCAACTGATCCACCGGCATGAACGCCACTGTTGGAGACACCAACGCCGGCATTCAGCGACGGGCGCACCGGCTCGCCATCGACGCCACAGGCGCTCACCAGAACCAAGCCAATCAGGCCAAAGATCCATCCGCGCATCATCTTGCCTCCGTTCAATGCCTTCTTGCGAAGGTAGCACCAATCTGGGGACGCAAAGAGCCTAAACAAGCTCCTTGCGCAGCATTTTCGTCAGCTCGGCGGCAATCAGCCCGCCAGGATCGTAGTCCAACGGGCCACCTGCGCACGCACTTGGGCGGGGGCGGTGCCACCATAGGACAGGCGCGAGTTTACCGAGTTTTCAACACCCAGAACAGTAAAGACATCCTGAGTGATCTCACCGTGCACGTTCTGCATGTCTGCCAGCGTCAGATCCGGCAGATCACAGCCACGGCCTTCGGCCAGTGCCACCAGCGATCCTGTCACGTGATGCGCATCGCGGAACGGCAAGCCCAGCACCCGCACCAGCCAATCGGCCAGATCGGTCGCCGTTGAGAAGCCTGTACCGGCAGCCGCCGCCAGCTCTTCGCGATTTGCCGTCATGTCCTTGACCATGCCTTCCATTGCGGCCAAGGCCAGCATCCAGCTGTCGGCGGCATCAAAGACCTGTTCCTTGTCTTCTTGCATGTCTTTGGAATAGGCCAGCGGCAGCCCCTTCATCACCATCATCAGCGCCGTGTTGGCACCAAAGATCCGGCCCACCTTGGCGCGGATCAGCTCGGCGGCATCCGGGTTTTTCTTTTGCGGCATGATGGATGAGCCCGTCGAGAAGCGGTCCGACAGGGTCACAAAGCGGAACTGCGCCGAGGACCAGATCACCAGCTCTTCGGCAAAGCGGCTAAGGTGAATGGCGCTGATTGAGGCCGCCGACAGGAACTCCAGCGCAAAGTCACGATCAGACACCGCATCCAGCGAATTCGCAGCTGGGCGGTCAAAGCCCAGCGCAGCGGCGGTCATGTCGCGATCAATCGGAAAAGAGGTGCCGGCGAGTGCTGCCGCGCCCAATGGAGATTCGTTCATGCGCTTGCGCGCGTCGCGCACCCGCGACAGATCGCGTCCAAACATTTCGACATAGGCCATCATGTGGTGGCCCCAGGTCACCGGCTGTGCCACCTGCAGGTGGGTAAAACCGGGCATCACCCAATCGGCACCGGCTTCGGCCTGCCCCAACAGCGCCTTGATCAGCGCCAACAGACCCGACTCAGCCGCATCCAGCTGATCCCGCACCCAAAGTTTGAAATCTGTCGCCACCTGATCGTTACGTGACCGCCCCGTGTGCAGACGGCCTGCAGGTTCACCAATCACCTCTTTCAGGCGGGCCTCGACGTTCATGTGGATGTCTTCCAGCGCGGTGGAGAACTGGAACGTCCCGGTCTCGATCTCTGACAAGACCGTGAGCAGGCCTTCCCGAATTGCCTCGGCGTCGTTATCGCTTATAACGCCTGTTGCAGCCAACATCGCTGCGTGGGCCCTGGAGCCAGCAATGTCTTGGGCTGCCATCCGCTTGTCAAAACCGATCGAGGCGTTGATCGCCTCCATGATCGCGTCTGGACCGGCGGCAAAGCGGCCGCCCCACATCTGGTTCGAGGCTTGATCTGTCATGGTGCAATCCCGGAGATAATATGCGTCTGTTACGTCAGCTTTCCCTTTATATGGCCCTGAGCTTGGGTGCAAATGCGGCCTTTGTCGCGCCTTCGGCTGCTGCGGATGTAGCCGCGCTGGAGGCCCTGCGTGCGGATAGCCTCAAACGTCTGGTGATCCATTCCAGCCCTCGCGATGTCTCGGATGCCGAATTCTTCCTCGAAGACGAGGGCGGCATGGCCTCTCTGCAAGACTACAAGGGCAAGGTCGTGCTGCTGAACTTCTGGGCCACCTGGTGCGCGCCCTGCCGCAAGGAAATGCCGCAGATCGCCGAGCTGCAGGAAGAATTCGGAGGAGAAGATTTCGAAGTTCTGACCATCGCCACCGGTCGCAACTCTCCCGCAGGCATCGAGAAGTTCTTTGCAGAAAACGGCATCACCAACCTGCCACGTCATCAGGACCCAAAACAGGCTCTAGCCCGCCAGATGGCGGTGATCGGCCTGCCGATCACCGTATTGCTGAACCGCGACGGTCAGGAAGTCGCGCGCCTGCTGGGGGATGCGGAATGGAATTCCGAAAGCGCCAAGGCAATCATTGCAGCAATGATCGCTGAGGCCGATCAGAGCTAATTCAGCTCTGTAGAATTTGACATGACTTTGGCCGCCCCTCCTCGGCCAAAGCCCTCCTTGCCGCAACGCCACCTTTGACAGCACGGCCCGGGGCCCGTCATTCTGAACGGGTACCGCGCTTTCAGGCGGAACAGGTACCGGGTTGTCGGGTACCGGGTTGTTAAGGAGGACCAAATGCCGCTGGAACTGCTGTTGATCCTTGTTATCGGCGGAATCGCTGCAATTGCGGTGCTCCTGCATCTGACCGGGCGCTCCAACAAGCGGGTGCTCAGCGCTGCCTCCGCGCGCGCAGCCTGGCAGCGGCAATTTCCTGAAAGCCGGGTTTCTCAGCTGATTGTCGCGGACAACGGCCATGCAGCCCTGATCCGAGACGCGGAGGCATCCGCGCCCCTTGGACTGGTGTGGTCCTTTGGTGCCGACACGGTGGCCCGCACCTTGCAGGATATTGATCTTGCCAGAACCAACGATGGCCTGCGCCTCAGCTTTGCTGATTATTCCGCGCCACGGGTGCTGTTGCATCTGACACCCACAGAAACGAATAGCTGGCAGCAGATGATCGCTGACCATTCCGCTATCAACTCCCCCCTAGCAGAGGCTTAACGCCATGGATCCGCTTACTCTTCCGGACGTGACCCAATTGGCCGTGCCGATTTTCATTGCTGCCATTCTGGGTGAATTTCTGTGGATCGCAATCAAAGGACGCGGTGGGCGCTACGAGACCCGTGATGCGGTGACCTCGCTGATCATGGGGGCAGGCAGTGTGGCCTCTGGCATTCTTCTGGGCTTTATCGCCTGGGGGTTTTTCATGCTGCTCTGGAGACTGACACCGCTCGATCTGGGCACCTCGATCTGGGTGATCGGCCTGTGTTTCATACTGGATGATCTGCGCTATTACTGGGTGCATCGCTTTGGCCACCGCATTCGCTGGGTCTGGGCCAGCCACGTCAATCACCACTCCAGCCAACACTACAACCTGACCACAGCACTACGCCAAACCTGGACCGGGACCTTTACCTTCATGATGATTGTGCGCGCGCCACTGGTGCTTTTGGGGTTTCACCCGGCGCTGGTACTGTTCGTGGGCGGGCTCAACCTCGTCTATCAGTTCTGGATCCACACCGAAGCCATCAAAAAGATGCCGCGCTGGTTTGAGGCGGTGATGAACACCCCCAGCCATCACCGCGCGCACCATGGCCGCAACCCGCGCTACCTCGATTGCAACTACGCGGGGGTCTTTATCATCTGGGACAAGATGTTCGGAACCTTTGTGCCCGAACAAGACGACGACCCGGTGGACTATGGCCTGGTTTTCAACATCGCCACCTTCAACCCTTTGCGGGTCGCCTTTCACGAATGGGTCGCCATCTACAAGGACGTGACCCAACCGGGCCTGACCTTGAAACAACGCCTCGCCTATGCCTTTGCGCCCCCTGGCTACAGCCACGATGGCAGCCGGGATAGCTCCGAGACGATCAAGGCCAAACATCTGGCGCGCAATCCAAAGGATGCCGGCAGCCCTGGCCTGTAGTTTCAACCTGTAGTTTCGGCCTGGCTCGCGCGCGTCTCTGCTGCCCCAGCGTCAGCGCAACAAAAAACCATTAGGATTTTAAATTTAAGGCAGAATTCACCCTTTTACCCGATGGTTCCCTCTGACGCATACTATGCCAAGACGACAGCTTGAACGGCGCATACCCAGGGGGTCGAAGTGATAAGCAAACAAAAATTGACACGGGCCAATTTGCCAGAAGGCGCTGAAGATCCGATTTCATCGGCAGTGGTGGCACGGGATGTCTCGACCCTGGACATGGTCGCAGAGGCGGTCAAACACAATCATACCATGCTGGCCTTTCAGCCCGTCATGCAGGCCCTGCCGCCGCATGAAACTGCCTTTTACGAAGGCTACATGCGGGTGCTGGATGCCACCGGTCGGGTCATCCCGGCCCGCGACTTCATGCATGTCGTCTATGACAAAGAAATCGGCCGCGAACTGGACTGCCTAGCGTTGCAACACGGGCTGCGCGCCCTGAGCAATTCGCCCCGGATTCGGCTTTCCATCAACATGTCAGCCCGGTCCATCGGATACCGGCGCTGGACCAAGGTGCTGGAAAATTTCCTGAAAAAGGATAAAAACATCGGTGAACGGCTGGTGTTGGAAATCACCGAAGCCTCGGCCATGGATGCGCCCGAACTGGTCATCGACTTCATGGACCGAATGCAGAAATACGGCATCGCCTTTGCGCTGGATAATTTTGGGGCCGGCACCACGGCAATCGGCCATTTCCGCGAGTTCTTCTTTGATGCCGTCAAGGTGGATGGCCAGTTCATTCGCGGCATCTGTTCCAATCTCGACAATCAGGCCGTGACCCGCGCTCTCGTGGGCATTGCCAAGCAGTTCGACATGCTGGTGGTGGCCGAATCCGTCGAAACTCAGGCCGAAGCAGAATTTCTGGTCTCCATTGGCGTCGATTGCCTGCAGGGTTTCCTCTATGGTGCCCCGACCGTCTCTCCGCCCTGGCTGGAAGAGATGAAAGAACGCAACCGCGCCTAAGATCCGGGCCTTGCGGACGACGGATCCGGGCTGGCGGCGGGACAATGCTCGGCGGCAGGTAGACGTAACAGCCATGTTATCGCAGATACACGGCCACCTGATCGACACCTCCTGATCGGCGCTGCATCGCAGCAACCACATGCCGCTTGTCACTTTACGACAGGCGGTGTTTTTCTTTTTGCGCATATGCCAGTTGACTCCTGCACACTGACTGAGACACCCTGTCAATTGCTGCAACTGCAGCAATGCACTATGTCTGGCCCACACGAGGCTCCAGATTAGGGAGGGGATTTGTACCAAAGCAGGCCACAAGACGGGCCAGAGCCGAGGCACATTTCCGCAGAGTATTTGATGGCAGAGGACCCACATAAATGACCAATGTTGTAATTGCATCCGCCGCGCGTACCGCTGTCGGCAGTTTTGGCGGTGCCTTCGCCAACACCCCCGCCCATGATCTGGGTCGCACTGTTCTCGAAGCCGTTGTAGAGCGCGCTGGCATCGACAAGTCCGAGGTCTCCGAGACCATTCTCGGCCAGGTCCTGACCGCCGCCCAGGGGCAAAACCCTGCCCGACAGGCCCATGTCAACGCGGGTCTGCCACAGGAAAGCGCTGCCTGGAGCATTAACCAGGTCTGCGGTTCCGGCCTGCGCGCAGTTGCTTTGGGCGCACAGCATATTCAGCTGGGTGACGCCGATATCGTCGCTGCTGGTGGTCAGGAAAGCATGACGCTGTCGCCACATGCCGCGCATCTGCGTGCCGGCCACAAAATGGGCGACATGAAATACATCGACACCATGATCCGCGATGGTCTTTGGGATGCCTTCAACGGCTATCACATGGGCCAGACCGCCGAAAATGTTGCCGAAAAATGGCAGATCTCGCGCGAGATGCAGGATGAATTCGCCGTCGCCAGCCAGAACAAGGCCGAAGCGGCGCAGAAAGCCGGTAAATTCGCCGACGAGATCGCAGCCTTCACCGTCAAGACCCGCAAGGGCGACATCATCGTGGATCAGGACGAATACATCCGCCACGGTGCCACCATGGAAGCGATGCAGAAACTGCGCCCCGCTTTCACCAAAGACGGTTCTGTCACTGCAGCAAATGCCTCCGGTCTCAACGATGGCGCTGCCGCCACCCTGCTGATGAGCGCCGATAACGCCGAAAAACGCGGCATCCAGCCACTGGCCCGTATCGCCTCCTTTGCGACCGTCGGTCTTGACCCCTCGATCATGGGTGTTGGCCCGATCTACGCATCCCGCAAGGCACTGGAAAAAGCGGGCTGGTCCGTCGGCGATCTGGATCTGGTCGAAGCCAACGAAGCCTTTGCCGCCCAGGCCTGCGCCGTCAACAAAGACATGGGCTGGGATCCGGCCATCGTCAACGTCAATGGCGGTGCCATCGCCATCGGTCACCCCATCGGTGCCTCGGGTTGCCGGGTTCTGAACACGCTGCTGTTTGAAATGCAGCGGCGCGATGCCAAAAAGGGTCTTGCCACCCTGTGCATCGGCGGTGGCATGGGCGTCGCCATGTGCCTGGAGCGCCCCTAAAAGGGTGCACAATTTGACATAGAACAGGGCGCCAGTTTGGCGCCCTTTTTATTGGTACGATCATCGCTTGCTGCAGGTGCGACAATTTACGCGGCATTGCGGCAAAAATCCATTGCGCAATATTGTTGCGTATAGCATTATCAAACTATAGCAAGATTACCGAGAGAATCTCGAACTGGAGGAATACTGAATGGCACGTACTGCACTCGTCACCGGCGGATCACGCGGCATTGGCGCAGCAATCTCAACGGCTCTGAAGGCCCAGGGCTGCAACGTCGCAGCGACCTATGCTGGCAATGACGAAGCGGCGGCAAAGTTCACCGAAGAAACCGGCATCAAGACCTATAAATGGAACGTCGGCTCCTACGAGGAAAGCCAGGCGGGCATCGCGCAGGTCGAGGCTGATCTTGGCCCCATCGACATTGTCGTGGCCAATGCCGGTATCACCCGCGACGCGCCGTTCCACAAGATGACCCCGGAGCAGTGGCAGCAGGTGATCGACACCAATTTGACCGGTGTTTTCAACACGGTACACCCGATCTGGCCCGGTATGCGCGAACGCAAGTTCGGCCGCGTCATCGTGATCTCGTCCATCAATGGTCAAAAAGGCCAGTTCGCTCAGGTGAACTATGCGGCGACCAAGGCTGGCGATCTGGGTATCGTGAAATCCCTGGCCCAGGAAGGCGCGCGCGCCGGCATCACCGCCAATGCAATCTGCCCCGGCTACATCGCAACTGAAATGGTTATGGCCGTGCCCGAAAAAGTGCGCGATTCGATCATCAGCCAGATCCCCACGGGCCGCCTGGGTGAACCCGAAGAAATCGCCCGTTGCGTGGCCTTCCTGGCTGCGGATGATGCGGGCTTCATCAATGGCTCCACCATCAGCGCAAACGGCGGTCAGTTCTTCGTCTGATCCTTTTGCTGCGACAAATGCTGTAAACAAACAAGGGCCGGTCCATATGGACCGGCCCTTTTGCATCCCGTAAGAACATGCGCGCTATGCCCAGCGGGAAAACCTGATACCCGGAGTTTTTGAGGTCCCTGTTTTACGGAACCGAAACAACCACGAAACGCCCGAAAACAGCGCCCGGCTGCGCTCTGTATGTGCCCGTTCCATTGCCTGCTTGACGCTGCTGTTTGCTGAGTATCCCATCGTCTTGGCCTCCGTTCGGATCAAAATTGTCTATCTGAAGCCAATATGATGTTTTAGACCCAAAGGGACAAACGAGTCTTTTCATCTCTTCAGTTAAGTAATACTTATCTGACATGTCTGATCGTCTCCCTCCGCTCACCGCCCTGCGCGCCTTTGATGCTGCTGCCCGCCATATGTCTTTTGCCATGGCGGCAGCGGAATTGAACGTGACCCCCGCCGCTCTGTCCTTTCAGATCAAATCGCTTGAGGAACACCTTGGTGTGCCGCTGTTTCGCCGCCTCAACCGCGCGGTAGAGCTGACAGAGGCCGGACGCACCCTGGCCCCTGGTGCCAGCGAAGGCTTCCAGACGCTGTCTGCCGCCTGGATGGCGACCCGACGTCTGCAGGACAACTCGTCGTTGACTGTGACGGCGGGGCCTGCGCTCACTGCGAAATGGCTGGCGCCGCGGCTCTATGAATTTGCCCGCGCCCACCCCGAGATCGACCTCAGATTTTCTGCCACCCTGCGCAATATGGATCTGGCACGCGACGACGTCGACGTGGCGATCCGCTTTGGCTACGGTCAGGATGACGGGCTGTATTCGGTACCGGTGCGCAAGGAATGGCTGACGCCAGTGATGACACCCGAGCTGGCAGCGCAATTCCCAACTCCCGAAAGCCTGGTTGACGCACCGCTGATCTTTGACGATTCCATTGATTTCTTGCAGCCGCCCTGCGACTGGCCCACCTGGTTTCGGGCTGCGGGCATCGCGTTCGATCCCAAACATGGCACCCATTTTTCCAATGCGGATCACGCGATCAACGCGGCCTGTGCCGGTATGGGCGTTGCCCTCGGGCGCCGTCCGATGATTATCAAAGACATTCAGGAAGGCCGTCTGGTCGCCCCGTTCAAACTGGCAATCGAAACCAAAGCGCGGTTTCGCTTTCTCTGCCTGCCCGGAGCAGAAAAGCGACCACAAATTGCGGCATTCCGCGATTGGTTTCTGGCGGAGATCGAAAAAACTGCGCATATATCAGACGGTTTCAAAATTATTCCCGTCGAGGAGATCGCCGCAGTATGACCCGTTCAAAGGCCACAGCCATTGGCTTCATCGCAGTTCTGCTTTGGGCGCTTCTGGCCCTGTTCACCGTGGGCAGTGCCCCGACACCACCGCTTTTGCTCAACGCGATCTGTTTTACCATTGGCGGCAGCTTGGGGCTGGTCTGGACCGCCCGCACCAGTGGGTTGGCGCAGCTGCGTGAGGTCTCCTGGAAGGTCTACGCCTTTGGCTCCATTGGGTTGTTTGGCTATCACGCGCTGTATTTTTCCGCCCTGCGCTTGGCCCCGGCGGCTGAAGCAGGGCTGATTGCCTATCTCTGGCCGCTGATGATCGTGCTGTTTTCCGGGCTATTACCGGGGGAGCGCCTGCGCCCCGGGCATCTACTGGGGGCTTTGCTTGGCTTTGCCGGGGCCGCAGCGATCATCACCGGTGGATCAGGCGGCTTTCAAGCAGAATATGCCACCGGCTATGCGTTGGCTTTCCTTTGTGCCTTGACCTGGTCTAGCTATTCGGTGCTGTCGCGGCTTGTGGGATCTGCGCCGACCAGTTCGGTCGCGGTGTTTTGCCTCGTCACGGCCGTCGCCTCCTGGGGACTGCATTTCGCGGTTGAAGAAACTGTCTGGCCGCAAGGCGCACTGGGTTGGGCCTCTACTTTGGGGCTTGGGCTGGGCCCGGTTGGGCTGGCCTTTTATGTCTGGGATATCGGCGTCAAACAGGGTGACATCCAGATGCTGGGCACCAGTTCCTATGCGGCACCTTTGCTGTCTACGCTGGTTCTGGTGCTGGCTGGGGTTGCCGATCCCAGCTGGGCGCTGGCCCTGGCTGCCGCCTTGATCACCCTGGGTGCTGTGATCGCCGCCAAAAGCAGCTGACCCGCCGCAAAGCCCGCCACAGCTGTGGGTCAGTTCCGGTATCAGGATCAGCAAACAAAAAAAGGGCTGCCAAATCTGGCAGCCCCGGAAATTATCCGTAAACGCTGTTACGCCAGTCACACCCTCATGGCGCAAGCTGTCATGGCGTAGGAAAATGACGCAGAACTATGCAGTCACAGCTTCGCTCGACAGGCGCTCAATCTCTTCCTTGAGTTTTAGCTTCTGCTTTTTCAACCCAGCGATTTCCAACCCGTCAGTACTGGGCGATCGTTGGGCGTGCTCTACTTCCGTACTCAGATGCTCATGCTTCTTTTTAAGTTCGGTGAGATGCGAGCTGAGGCTCATGGCGTTCCTCCTTTTAAAGCGAGACAAAGGCCCGAACCACCGGGCCCATTTATGAGTGGACCACAAGTTTCGCGGTCTGTCACGCTGCAGGCGCAAAGTTTTTGTCATGAATTTGTTATATCGGCCAAAGCCCGCCAAAAACCCTATTTACAAGGGTGAATTGGCCGCAAAACGCGAAAATCAATCGGCCCATTCTTGCGCATCCGGCACCAAATACCTATTTAAGCGTCGGCCAAACCAAGGCCGCCCCCTGGCGCAAAATCGCGCCGACTTCATCACGGTAGCTTTCCGCATCTGCCAGATGGCGGTCGCCCTGATGCAGAATCAACGGCCCGTGCAACCGGAAATCTGCGCGTCCGCCTTTGCGCGCACGCAGCAATACCAGCTCTGCGGCCCGCCCCTGTCGCGCCGCCAAGGGCAAGATCTCGACAGACCCGAGACAGCCGCTGCAGGCCACCAGCATTTCTGGCAGACGGTCCGCGCGCTGGATCATGTGAAGATAGCCTTTGGGCGCAAGCCGTTTGGCCGCCGTGGTGATCCAGATCGCAAGCGGCGTTGCCCCTCCCAATGCAATTTGCCGCCCGGCGTCTTCGGCCGGACTATGGGCACCGGCGCGATAATAGGGGGGATTGGCCAGCACGTGATCGAACTGGCGCTGACGCAGCGCCATCGGCAAAACACTGAGATCGGCCTCGAAAACCTCGAGCGGCTGGTTGTTCTGCGCCCCGTTACGCCGCGCCAGATCGGCATACTCTGCCTGCAGCTCTACACCGCAAAGCATGAGGCCGGGCACTCGTGCCCCAAGGCACAACAGCGCCTGCCCGCCGCCACAACCCAGCTCCAGCACGCGTTCACCGGCCCGCGCAGGCACGGCCGCCGCCAGCAGCACCGGGTCCACCCCGGCGCGATAGCCCTGCAAGGGCTGCCACAGCCTGACACGACCACCCAGAAAATCATTCAGCGACAGCGCATCAGGCGCAAAGCCGACGCCCGACAGAGAGGGGTCACAGGGCGTGGCGGTCATTTCTCGTTGCCGAGGGGAATTTCATTGTCCCGCATCGCCCGCAGGGCCAGATCGTAATCCGCCTCACGCACCATCAGACGGCGGGGGAAAATACCAATGCCGCCTTCGAGGATGCTCATATTTACGTCCATCTGAAAGCAGTCTATATCCTCTCCCTCAAGAAGGGCGGATGCAAAGGCCAGGACGGTTGGATCGGTGCTGCGCAGAAGTTCTTTCATGGGGATGGATCTAAGGGCAAGGCCGTGGCCTTGTCGAGCCTGAAAGCCGGGAATGGAATGAACGAAGTCAAGACGCAGAAGCCACATGAACTGCTGGCCGCTACCTTGAGCGGCGAAATGGCCGCCGTGAACACGCTGATCCAGACACGGATGGCCTCGAAACACGCGCCCCGCATTCCAGAGGTGACAGCACATCTGGTCGAGGCCGGCGGCAAACGCCTGCGCCCTATGCTGACCCTCGCTGCGGCGCGGCTTTGCGGCTATGAGGGCGAGCACCACATCAAACTGGCCGCCACGGTGGAATTCATCCACACCGCGACCCTGCTCCATGATGATGTAGTCGACGAAAGCGGCCAGCGCCGTGGCCGCCCCACCGCCAATCTGCTGTGGGACAACAAAAGCTCGGTCCTGGTCGGTGATTATCTGTTTTCCCGCAGCTTCCAGCTGATGGTCGAAACCGGCTCGCTGCGGGTGCTCGATATTCTCGCCAATGCCTCGGCCACCATCGCCGAGGGCGAAGTGCTGCAAATGACGGCTGCGTCAAATCTGGCCACCGACGAGGCGGTTTATCTGCAGGTTGTACGCGGCAAGACGGCCGCGCTGTTTTCCGCCGCAACAGAGGTCGGCGGCGTCATCGCCGACGCCGATGCGGCCCAGATCAAGGCCCTGTTCGACTATGGCGACGCGCTGGGGATTGCCTTTCAGATTGCCGATGATCTGCTAGATTATCAAGGTGACAGCAAGGCCACCGGCAAGAATGTCGGCGATGATTTCCGCGAACGCAAACTGACCCTGCCGGTGATCAAAGCCGTGGCGCAGGCCACCGACGAGGAGCGCTCCTTTTGGCAGCGCACCATCGAAAAGGGGCGCCAACAAGAGGGTGATCTGGAGCAGGCACTGGCGCTGATGGCGAAATACGCCACCTTGGAGGCCACCCGCCAGGACGCACTGCTTTGGGCGGAGAAGGCGACAGAGGCCCTGAATGCGCTGCCCGAGCACCCAATCCGCCAGATGCTGCACGATCTGGCAGAATACGTGGTCTCCCGCCTGAACTAGGTTCTCTGAGACAACACTTTGAAACGCGCCCGCATCTTTGCGGGCGTTTTCTTTTGTGCTTTGGTGCGACCACCCTGCCCTGCATCCGAATGCTCCCTCATGCTGCGTATTTTCTTTCACATCCTCGCGGTTGTCGCCCTCACCGCACTAACCCAGCTAGGCGGGATTGCCTGGGCACTGTCGCGGCTGTTTCGCAGGCCCCTGCTGGCCTTTGGCGGCCTGTATGTAGGGTTGGCAATCCTCGCGGTCTGGATTGCGCCGTTGGTCGGCAGAACCGCGCTGTCCTGTTTTGAACAGGGTCCCCTGCAGGTGCAGTCCTGGTTTTACTGCGCTACAAATCGCACCTATGTCACGCCAGAGCTCAAAGCCAGCTTGCAAGAGGTCGCGGCATCTGTCGCCGCTGCACATCCTGGCACACAAACGCTTGTTCTGGATGCAGGGTTTCCTTTTCTCACCGGCTTTCCGCTGCTTCCACATCTGTCCCATGATGACGGCGAAAAGGTCGATCTGGCGTTGTTTTATCGCGATGCGAGCGGGACCTTTCTGGCGGGACAGACCCGCAGCCCGCTGGGCTATTTCGCCTTTGAGCCGGGACCGTCAGATTGCCCGGACAGCTGGATCAGCCTGCGCTGGGATCTGGCACCTGTGCAGCGCTTGTGGAAACCCTATACGCTGGACCGGCATCGGACAGGCCTGCTGATCCAGACCCTTGTTGAGGACAGGCGTATCAGCAAGATCTTTGTCGAGCCGCACCTGCGAAAAACGCTGGGTCTGACCAGCGAAAAGATCCGCTTTCAAGGCTGCCGAGCGGCACGGCACGACGATCATATTCACCTTCAGCTCTAGCTCTAGCTCAGCCTCTGCAGCGCATCACGTGAGGCTGACAGCCCGGATCCACCAATCGGGCTGTTCTGTTCCGATTTCATAGGCCGCCATATGGGCGGCCTTTTTTGTTGGATAGAGCGCAAAACAAGTCGCACCAGAGCCCGACATGCGCGCCAGCATCGCCTGATTGCTGGCGCTCAGATCCCCCAGCACTCGATCAATTTCCGGTGCCACACGCCGCGCCGGGGCTTCCAGATCGTTGCGTTGCTCTGCCAGCCATGCAGCGCAGTCCTGCGCCGAGGCAAAATCCGGGATATCGGCTGGCATCGGGGCGTTGTCGCGGCTTTGCAGGCCAGAAAAAACGGCCCCCGTCGGCACATGTGCACCCGGGTTCACCAAGAGCGCATGCAGTTCGGGTAAAACCACTGGCGTGATCTTTTCCCCGATGCCCTGCATCCGGGCCGCCCGCGCGCCCATGCAAACGGGCACATCCGCCCCCAGCGAAAGCGGCAGGTCCGCCGGAATGTCAAAGCCGTTTTTTGCCAGCACAGACAAGACCGCCCCAGCATCAGACGAGCCACCACCAATCCCCGCCCCATGGGGCAGCTGTTTGTTCAGCGCAATCTGGCCACACCAGCCTGCGCCATCGGCCGCCTGCCAGACCAGATTGCGGGCATCCTCGGGAACACCTTCGGCAAACAATCCGGACAGGGTGATGCCCAGCTCTGGGCCTGTCTCAAGATGCAGCCGATCCCCCACATCAGCAAAGACCACCAGTGAATCCAGCAGGTGATAGCCGTCATTGCGGCGGCCGGTCACATGCAGGGTCAGGTTGATCTTGGCGGGGGCAAAGGCCTCAGCCTTCATTGGCGAAATGCAAGGGCTTCGCGCCCTCCTGCTGCAACACCGCATCCAGCCCGATGTCCAACTTACTGCGGATGCGATCCGGGTCAGCCTCGCCATCACCTTCGCCCGAGCGAATGAAGGACAGCGCCCGCTTCCACTGGAATTCGGCCTCGCGCTGGCGACCAACCGCCCAGTAGACATCGCCCAGATGATCATTCACCACCGGATCCACTGGCATCAGCTCTACCGCGCGCTCCATATGAGCTACGGCCTCATCGTAGCGGCCAAGGCGGTAAAGCACCCAGCCGAGGCTGTCGACGATGTAGCCAGAGTCTGGCCGCGCCGCGACCGCCCGCTCGATCATATCGAGTGCCTCATCCAGCTTGTCTTCTTTTTCGACCAGCGAATAGCCAAGGTAGTTCAACACCTGCGGGCTGTCCGGGCGCAGCACCAGGGCGGCGCGGAAATCGGCCTCGGCGCGGGGCCATTGCGACAGGCGTTCAAGCGAAATTCCACGGGCATAAAGCAGGAACCAGCGACTGCCAGAGCTTTCGGGCATGTGTTCCAGAGCCGTATCATAGGCGGCCACGGCCCCGGCGTAGTCTTCCTGCTGGCGCAGCAGATCGCCAAGGCTGATCGAGACCTGCGGCAGGGTGGGGAATTCTCCCACCAGCTGTTCCAGCACTTCGACAGCGGCATCGGGCTTTGCCGCCCGGCGCAGCGCTTCTGCGCGACCCATTTCGGCGGCGTAGTAGTCGGGATGTGCGCGCGGCACCTGTTTGTAGGTGGTGATCGACAGCTCGTAACGGCCCAGCTGGTCCAGCAATTCTGCGCTCAGAAGCACCGCATCCACATGTTCGGGGCTGAGAGCCGCCGCCATGCGGGCATACATCAGCACAAAGTCATTGGCAGCTTCGCCATTCATCACCGCGGCGAGGGTGAAAAACACCTCTGCAATGCCATCCTGTGCGGTGCTGGCAATGTTAAAACCAAGCGCCTCCCCGGCTTCAAGGCGCTGCCGCATATCGGCAAGTGTCGGGTCAAAGCCCCCACCAAAAGCCTCGTCCAGTGTGGCGAGGGCCAGAGCGTTTTCTCCCAGCTGCGACTGGATTTCGATCCGGGCCAGAGCGGCGCGACGCGACATCCGGGTCAGCTTGCCATCTTCGGCAGCAAACAACGCCTCGGCGCCGCCGTAATTGCCGGCAGAAGCCAGCGCCAGCGCCTTGTGGTAGTCAGCAAAGGGGCGCAGCCCCTCTTGCTTGGCGATTGCATCAAAGGCGACGAGTGCGTCATCAACCGAGCCTGCGCCCATATGCGCCCAGGCGTCCAGCAAACCATCCACCAAGGGGTGGATCTGACGCGCCTCGCGGTCACGCTCAATGATCGCCTGATAGTCCTGGGCCAGCACCTGCGCCCCGACCAAAACGATATTGCCGACCTGGCTGCGCACCCCAGATTCGGCAAGGCGTTTTGCCACGGGAATGGCGCGCTTTACGTTGCCCTGTGCCAATTGCGCAAAGATAACGTTTTCCATCAGCACCGGGTTGGCAGGATCGCGCACCAGTGCACGGGTGTAATAGTCGGCCGCAGCCGAAAAGTCGCTTTCATAGGTGGCGGCGCGTCCCGCCAGATAGGCCCCGGCCAACCCGTTCGAGACCCCTTCGGACTGTGCCGCTGCGGGCAGTGCAAGAGATCCTGTTGCAGAAAGCGCAACCCATGCCAGCGCTGGCAGATTGCGAAGATAAGATACCGGCACCCGGAGCTCTCCTATGCGTGTGTTTGTCGCTTGGGATCAAAGCGTAGTGCGGGACATGCCGACACGCAATGGGGCGACCCGAAGGCCGCCCCAATTTAACGTGATTTCCACAATCATCCGATGAAACAGGCGTTTCACCGCCTGTTTTGCCACCCTTGATTTACATATTTGGATAGTTTGGACCGTCACCACCCTGCGGTGTGGTCCAAGTGATGTTCTGGCTTGGATCCTTGATATCGCAGGTCTTGCAGTGCACGCAGTTCTGGAAATTGATCACGAACTCGGGCTTGCCGTCTTTTTCCACCACCTCATAGACACCGGCAGGGCAATAGCGCTGTGCTGGCTCGTCAAATTTCGGAAGGTTAGTCGAGATCGGCAGGTTTGGATCAGCCAGACGCAGGTGACAGGGTTGGCTTTCCTCGTGGTTGGTGGCCGCAAAGGACACATTGGTCAGTCGGTCAAAGGACAGCACACCGTCGGGCTTGGGATAGTCGATATCCTTGTGCTTGGAGGCCTCCTCGGTCGACTCGGCATCGTTTTTGCCGTGCTTCAGCGTGCCAAAGAGCGACAGACCAAAGAGCGTGTTGGTCCACATGTCCAGACCACCCAGCGCCAGCGATGGCATCATGCCCCACTTGGACCACATCGGCTTGACGTTGCGCACCTTCTTGAGGTCCTTGCCGATGGCGCCATCGCGCACGGCCGCTTCATAGTCGGGCAGCTCGTCGCCAGAGCGATCCGCCTTGATTGCGGCATAGGCGGCTTCAGCTGCGGATTTACCCGACAGCATGGCGTTGTGGTTGCCTTTGATGCGCGGCACGTTGACCATGCCGGCAGAACAACCCAGCAGGGCCACGCCGGGCGCGACCAGTTTGGGCATCGACTGATAACCACCTTCGGTGATCGCACGTGCACCATAAGCCACGCGTTTGCCGCCTTTCAGCAGGTCCGCAACCATCGGGTGATGCTTGAAACGCTGGAATTCCATGTAAGGATAAAGGTGCGGGTTCTTGTAGTTCAGGTGCACCACAAAGCCGACGTAGACCTGGTTGTTGTCCAGGTGATAGATGAACGAGCCACCACCGGCGTTGGAGTTCAGCGGCCAGCCCATGGTATGGGTAACGGTGCCCTCTTTGTGCTTGGCAGGATCGATCTCCCAGATCTCTTTCATGCCGACGCCGTATTTCTGCACGTCCTTGCCTGCCTGCAGGTCGTATTTGGCGATAACCTCTTTCGACAGCGAGCCGCGCACGCCTTCACCGAGGAAGACATATTTGCCGTGCAGCTCCATGCCTGGCTCGGTGTTGGGGCCGTAGGAGCCGTCTTCTTCGAGACCAAAGACACCGGCGACCACGCCTTTGACTTCACCCTTGTCACCATAAACCAGCTCAGAACAGGACATGCCGGGGAAGATCTCGACGCCCAGCTCTTCGGCCTGTTCTGCCATCCAGCGGCAGACATTTCCCATCGACACGATGTAGTTGCCGTGGTTGTTCATCAGCGGCGGCATCGGGAAGTTGGGGATGCGGACTTCGCCCGCTTCGCCCAGCATGTAGAAGTTGTCTTCCTTGACCGGCACGGTCAAAGGCGCGCCCTTTTCCTTCCAGTCAGGGATCAGCGCGTCCAGACCGCAGGGATCCAGAACCGCGCCCGACAGGATATGCGCGCCCACTTCGGAGCCTTTTTCCAGAACCACGACCTCAAGGTCGGCATCCAGCTGTTTCAGACGGATCGCAGCGGACAGACCGGCGGGGCCGGCCCCAACGATCACTACGTCATATTCCATCGTTTCGCGTTCGATCTCGGCCATAGAGGTGCTCCTTGGCTATATTATTCGCTACCGGTCCCAGAACGGCATCTTGCCTGGGCGCAATTTTCTTTCGCGGTTGCTTAGCGTTTGGCAACATACAAGGTCAATCCAAACTCTGCGTTAGTTACGACAGTTCCGCGCTTTGCCGCAGGGCGAGCGCCTGTTTTCGTCACTCAGGCCTCTTTTTGCGGCTCAGAGCCCGTCTCTGGCGAAAACTCCGCTCCCAAGTCGGGTTAAGACTCAGCTGACGGCTCATGTGCAGTCTCCGGCGAGTCCCCCATCAGATAGCGCGGCCCCTTGCCTTTATCTGCCGCCAGATCCTTGGGATTATAAAGCGCGCATTTTGGCAAAGACAGGCAGCCGCAACCGATGCAGCCATCGAGGTTGTCGCGCAGTTTCTGCAGGGTTTCGATTCGGGCGTCCAGATGGGTGCGAAACCCCTGCGAGATTCGCGCCCAGTCCTCTGGTGTCGGCGTGCGCCCGCCCGGCAGATCCTTCAGAAATCCACGGATGTCTGGCAGCGAAAACCCGAACTGCTGCGCGATCATGATAAAACTGAGACGCCGAATATCGGCGCGATGGAACCGGCGCTGCCCTCCTGCATTGCGCCAGGGCTCCAGCAGGCCCTGTGCTTCGTAGTAACGGATCGCTGAAACCGCCAGCCCGGTTCGCTCCGCCAGATATCCAATCGCCACCCCTGCCGATTTTGCCATCATCTCTCCCTTTCGAAAAAAAATGCAGAGATCTGCAAATTATATCTTGAGCTAAAGTTAGGTTTAGAAATTACCGTAGGGAGACTCAGGTCAAAATGCCATTAAAAAGGAGAGAGCTGATGAGCGCTATTTTGGAACATGCCAACATCACCGTCGCCAACCCCGAAGCCACGGCCAAATGGATGCAGCAAGTCTTTGGCTGGCACACCCGCTGGTCAGGGTCATCGATCCACAACGGCATCAGCCTGCATGTCGGCGGCGCCGACAGCTATCTGGCGCTCTATGCCCCGCCAAGCACGCCGCAAGACCCCACTGACAGCTACACCACCCGGGGCGGGCTCAACCACTTGGCAGTGGTGGTCGATGATATTGACGCCGTTGAGGTCGCCGTAAAGGCCGCTGGTTTCACACCGCAAAACCACGCGGATTACGAACCCGGTCGGCGGTTCTATTTCAATGATCAGGACGGGATCGAATTCGAGGTGGTGCAATACGATGATTGATCTTTTGTGGCAGGCCAGCCTGCCTCAGCTGCCGGATCGCGGCATCTTTCCGCGCAACCTTGGTTATAAAAGCAATAAAATCCGCTGATTGAGCGGATTTGCCTGTGGACAGCGCATCGCGCCCTCTTGAAATTTGTGCGCAGATTGGGTCAGGTAATTGCCAACACGAATGAAGGCCCCGCTGCAGTGCTGTAGCGGGGCTCTGCCATTCGTCGAAATGACAAGAGCCAACCAAGAGCTAAACTCCTTAGCCAAACGACCTGGACCCACGATATGGAAAAGATTCCGATGACTTCTGCGGGTTACACCGCACTGGAAGGTGAACTAAAGAACCTGAAAACGGTTGAGCGCACGACCATCATTCAGGCCATCGCCGAAGCGCGTGAGCTGGGTGATTTGTCGGAGAACGCCGAATACCACTCTGCGCGCGAAAAGCATTCCTTCATCGAGGGTCGCATCAAAGAGCTCGAGGGTATCTTGAGCCTTTCTGAAGTCATTGACCCTGCGAAACTATCTGGCTCGATCAAATTCGGCGCCAAGGTCACCGTGGTGGACGAAGACACCGACGAGGAAAAAACCTGGCAAATCGTTGGCGAACACGAAGCCAATATCGAGGCCGGGCTGCTGAACATCAAATCCCCCATCGCCCGTGCTCTGATCGGCAAGGAAGAAGGCGACAGCGTCGAGGTCCGCACCCCCGGTGGTGTGCGCGGCTACGAAATTCTGTCCATCGTATACGCCTGAAATTAGGGCCTGAAAATCCGACCAACAATCCGGCTCTTTCAGCCGAGTACAGCCGGGCAGAATTGGATACAGTCGGGCAAAATCCGGCCCCCACCCCGGATCTAAAAACGGGCCGGACTTAAAAACAAGAAGGTGGCGCAACTGCGCCGCTCTTTGCCCCGCATTGACAGTTGCTCTTGCCCGTTTTCGGGAATGCGCTAGCCTTCCAATAGATTTCTTCGTTTCTCCACCTTTGTTCCCGCATTGCGAGCCCGCCCATGACTGCCCAGGATGCTGCCTCTAATCACCGATCTTCCCCAACCGGGCTTGGGACACCTGAGGGGCGCACGGGTAACGCGCCTTCCGGTCTTGGCCCGACCGGTGGCGACCGTTCTGACGGGGGAATGGGCAGCGCGGAAATGATCGCAGTGCTGCTCTCCTGCCTTTGGCTGCTGGTTGTTCTGGCGCTCTATCTGCTGGCCCCTACGGGCCAGGGACTTGCGCATTGGACCCCGACCCTGTTGACAGCGCTGGCCGTGGCTCTGCCGCTGGTGATGATCTGGGTCGGCACCTCGGCGCTGCGCTCTGCCCGGGTGATGCGCGCTGAATGCCGCCGCCTGCAAGCCGCTATCGACAACCTGCGCCACAGCTATCTCACCCATGCTCAGCAATCGGCCGCCGCGGGGGAGCCGACCGTAAGTCAGAAACTGGAAGAAATCGCCGAGGCCGCTCGCAAGACCGAGACGGCGCTGGCGACCTTCCAAAGCAGTCGTCATGCGCCGACACGCCCTGCAATTCCGGCCGAAGCCAGCAAGCTTGCCGCCGAAGATCAAGGCAGCTTGGCGCTTGGCACCTCGGCCGAAGACATGGCCCTGCCCCTGCCCGCCGAACAATTCATCCGGGCGCTGAACTTCCCCGAAACTGCCGAAGACGAAGAGGGCTTTGCCGCGCTGCGTGCCGCCCTCAAGGACCGCAAGGCCGCGCAGGTGGTACAAGCCGCACAGGATGTTCTGACCCTGCTCAGCCAGGATGGCATCTACATGGATGATCTGCGCCCCGATATGGCCCGCCCCGAGATCTGGCGCCAGTTTGCCCAGGGCACGCGCGGTCGCGCCGTGGCGCCGTTGGGCGGGGTACGGGATCGCACATCACTGGCGCTGACCTCGGCACGGATGAAGCAGGACCCGATCTTTCGCGATGCGGCGCATCACTTCCTGCGCCGCTTTGACCGCATGTTCGCAGAATTCGAAGCGCAGGCCAGCGATGGAGAGATCTCAGCCCTTGGTGACACCCGCACGGCCCGTGCCTTTATGCTGCTGGGCCGGGTTGCCGGAACCTTTGATTAAAGAGGGCGTTCCTACGGGAGGTTAATTCCTACGGGAGGCTGATACTGGCTGTCAAAATACTGGCTGTCAAAATACTGGCGGCTAAAAAATTGTCCCGCGGGTGACAGCTTCCGGTGGAGGCATTTATAGGAAGACGATGTCCCCCAAGCCCGAGATCCCCCAGCGCTAGGAAAACTTGGTCTAGCGCATCACAGGCCAAACAGAGCCCGCGCCGCAGCGCAGCTGCGGCGCCACGCCCAACGGGAAGCGGCCCCTTTTGGGGGCCAATGACGGGCGGGAGCATTTGGGACGGGCGGGAGCATTTGGCCTTTGCCAAAGCCTGAGCTAGAGCCGGAAGCTATCATAGGGGATAAAGCGCACCGGGTCTCCGCTTGAGATGTCGGCCGCGCTATCCCTCAGCTCCACCAGCCCTTCGGCCCAGCTCAGGCCAGATATCCGCCCCGAGCCTTCGGATTTGAACACCTCCACCCGTCCGTCCCGCATGCGCGCGCGCAGATATTCACGTCGACCGGGTTTTTTGCGCTTTTCAAACCCTGCGGGCACCTCAAATCCCTGTGGCGACTGCCAACTGGCGCCCGCCATCAACCCCATGGCCGGGCGGGCAAAGATCAGGGTGCAGACCAGGGCCGCAACCGGATTGCCCGGCAGGCCAAAGATTGGCACGCCGTCCCACATCGCCAAAGCCAAGGGGCGTCCCGGTTTCAGCGCGATGCGCCATTCCTGCATCGCGCCCGCTTCGCGCAGCAGAGCCGAGACATGATCCTCATCCCCTGCCGAAGCGCCACCACTGGTCAGAATCACGTCAACCTCAGAGGCCGCACTGTTCAGCCGCGCACGCAGGGCAGCGCGGTCATCACGCACCCGCCCCAGATCCACCGGGGTGAAACCCATCTGCCCGAGCAGCGCCAAAAGCATCGGCCGGTTGGCGTCATATATCTGCCCCGGTGCAGCCGTCTGGCCCACGTCGCGCAGCTCATCGCCCGTAGACAGCACCCCGACGCGCAGGGGCTGATAGACCTCAAATTCTGCAAGACCTGTGGCGGTCGCCAGCGCCAGGTCCGCCGGGGTCACCACCCGGCCTGCGCTCAGGATAACATCCCCAGCTGCCACATCCTCGCCAGCCTTGCGGGTATTGGCGCCCTGCTTCAACGGCCCGTGAAAGGCGATTTCCTCCGCCCCAAGGGTGACATCCTCTTCCAGGATCACCGTGTCGACCCCTGCGGGCAGTGCGGCCCCGGTCAGGATACGGATTGCCCGGCCTGCGGGCACCTCGCCCTCATAGGCCAGCCCGGCTGCGGCGCGCCCCTGCACCAGTGGCAAAACATGTGCGCCCTCGGGCACAGCACCGGCAAATCCATAGCCATCCACTGCCGTATTGGGCTGTGGTGGGTTTGAGCGTCGCGCCAGAACATCGCAGGCCAACACCCGCCCGAGGGCCTGCCCCAGTGGCAGGATCTCGCGGCCTGTCACCACATCCAGCCGATCCCGCAACAGCGCCAGAGCCTCGTCCACCGGGGTCCAGTCGACACCGGCGGGCAGGGCAAAACAGTCATTTCGCAGAGGCGGCGGCTTCAGGGTCATCCAGGTCTCACTTTCACAAATATCCCGGCAGGATCAGAGATTCAGATCTGCGGCAATGAAATCCGCAATCGTTCCTGTGTCGTCCAGATCAAAGACGGGTCGGTCAACCTCGAGCCTCACATCACTGGCAAGTGCACGGATACTGGCATCATGGGGGGCGATCAAAGGTTGTTCGGCCGCCTTGCGATGCGCTTCGATCTTGGGGTGAGGCTCACGCTTGTACCCCTCCACCAGCACCAGATCCACTGGCGTGAGCCGCGCCAACAGGTCGGCCAACGGCGGCTCTTCGGCGCCGCGCAGCTCTTGCATGATTGCGATGCGATGGGTCGAGGCCAGGATCACCTCAGAGGCCCCCGCCATACGATGACGATGGCTGTCGGTCCCCGCCTGATCCACATCGGTGCTGTGATGGGCGTGTTTGATGGTCGAGACCGTCAGGCCGCGCTCGGTGAACTCTGTCACCAGCCGCTCCATCAGCCCGGTCTTGCCGCAGTTCTTCCAGCCGGTAATTCCGAATATTTTCATTTCAGCAACTCCTCGGCCCGCGCAAGATCCTCGGGCGTGTTGACGTTGAAAAAGGGGTCAAAGGGGGTCGCGTCAAACAGCGCTTCGCGCCCCTGGTGCTGATCGGTCCAGATCACCACCTTGCGCAGCCCATCATTCAGCGCCGCGCGCAGATCATCGCGCAGCGCCACCGGCCAAAGGCCAAAGGTCGGATGCCGGTTTACCTTGCTGCGTCCCCCCGATTTCAGCTCCTCCCCGGTGCGCGGCGTGGTCGCCAGCACCAAGGGCTGCGCCTGCCCTTCCGAGGCCGCCAGCAGTCGCGCCACCAGATCGGTCGGGAAAAAGGGCGTATCCGCAGCGGCGGTGACAATGCTGTCTGCGCCCTGTTCGGCAGCCCAATCGAGCCCAGCCAACACCCCCGCAAGGGGGCCGGCAAAGCCTTCGATGCTGTCGGCAACCACAGGCAAGCCCAGATCGTCAAACCGCGCCGCATCACCATTCGCGTTGAGCGCCAGCCCCGCAACCTGCGGGTCAAGCCGATCGCGTACGCGGGTCAACAGGCTTTGGCCACCGATCTGCAACAGGCCCTTGTCACCGCCGCCCATCCGGGTGGCGAGACCGCCTGCGAGAATCACTCCAAAGGGTTTATTCAGGGTCATGCCGCCTCCAATTGTGAGGCAGGGTACAAAAAAGGCAAAACGCCCAAATCCCGCCCAAGAACAGAAATGCTTTCAAACTCAATATTGCAAAAAACGCCAGAAAACAGAGCACGGGCAGTAGCCCGGCACAGCCCCACACACGGGCCGATTTCAATGCGGCAAGCGCGTCATCCGGCGTGCCCTGGATAGGGGGAGCACCCCATATCATAAGTCTATTCAGCACTCGTCTTTGTTTTATTTGTGCAACCATACCCATTTTAGGCAGTAAAGGATTGTCCTCTGGAAGCCCAAATCTTACTCTCTCAGTTGCGGGAACGGACCGCATGCTTTCTAAGTAGCCACTAAGACCTGATCGCGTCTTCCAAAACACGATCAGACCAAAGGCCCCCAGCCCGACCCAGCCGCAAACAAAAAGTACTATCCACCATGGATCAATCATGGGCCTCGGCACTTTTCCTGCGATGCTTCTTTGCCTCAACCGGTGCATCCTTCGGGTCCATGTCGCGCTCTAACCTCTCATCCCCAGCAAGACAGACAAACCTTTGCCCTTTCATCCGGCCTATCAGCGTCAGGCCCACCTGCTGCGCGATCTCGACACCCCAAGCGGTAAAGCCCGAGCGCGACGCAAGCACCGGGATACCCATCATCGCGGTCTTGATCACCATCTCAGAGGTCATGCGCCCGGTGGTATACATGATCTTATCCGCCGCTTTGATGCGCTCTGACAGCATCCAGCCGGCGATTTTGTCCACCGCATTATGACGTCCCACGTCCTCCATATAGACCAGCGGGCGGTCTTGGTGGCACAGCACCGTGCCATGGATGGCACCGGCCTCTAGGTACAAGGACGGCGTGCGGTTGATCTTATGCGCCAGCGCATAGAGCCAGGAGGTTTTCACCGGGGTCGCAGGCAGCTGCACGCCCTCCAGCCCCTCCATCATATCGCCAAACACGGTGCCCACGGCGCAGCCAGAGGTGCGGGTCTTTTTCTGCAGCTTTTCCTCATAGGACGTCTCAATCGCGGTGCGCACCACCACGGTTTCGAGTTCATCGTCATAATCGACGCGCAGGATTTCTTCGTCCGGCGAGAGCATGCCCTGATTGCGCAAAAACCCCAGCGCCAGATATTCCGGGTAGTCGCCAATGGTCATGGCGGTGACAATTTCCTGCCGGTTCAGATAGATGGTCAATGGCCGTTCTTCGACCACCGACAGCGCCACCGGGTTGCCCTGTTCATCGCGCCCCTCAACGGCGCGGGGGAGGCCCGCGCGGGGCGGGGCCGGCGCGATCAGATACTCTGACAGGATCTCAGGAAGGTCAGGTGTTTTTACCAATTGCAGAACCCTTTGAAGCTGCCTACCAAGTTGGCATTGAACTTAGGACGCGCGCATGGCTTTCACCACCACGAAATCAGCCTTTTGGCGAGGGGTTCGCGACAGCGCGCCCTTTCTTCTGGTCTCTGGACCTTTTGGGCTATTGTTTGGCGTGCTGGCGGCGGAGGCCGGACTAAATGTCCCCGAGGCTTTCACCTTTTCGCTGGCGGTCTTTGCCGGGTCTGCCCAGTTCACCGCGCTGCAACTGCTGCAGGAGAACACGCCGCTGATGATCGTGCTGGTCTCGGCGCTGGCGGTGAACCTGCGAGTGGCGATGTATTCCGCTTCGCTGACGCCCTATCTGGGGGATGCGCCGCTGTGGCAGCGCGCCTGCGCCGCCTATCTGGTGGTGGATCAGTCCTATGCGCTGTCGGTGGTGAAATTCGAGACAGAGCCCGACATGACCGTGCCACAGCGCATGGCCTATTTCTTTGGCACCAACGGCCTGGTGGCGCCGGGCTGGATGATTGCCACCATCACTGGTGCACTGGTGGGTGCGCAAATCCCCGAGAGCTGGGGCTTGGATTTTGTACTGCCGCTGGCCTTTTTGGCAATGATCGGGCCAATGCTGCGCACCCCTGCGCATCTGGTGGCCTGTTTTGTCGCCATTGCCGTATCTCTGCCCGCTACCCTGCTGCCCTATAATCTGGGGCTGATTGTCGCCGGTCTGGCTGGCATGATGGCGGGGGCACAGGCTGAACTATGGCTTGAACGCGCCGCCGCCCGGCAGACCGCTAAACGGGAGCGCCAGTCATGAACGGTTTTGGTCAGTTTGAGCTTTGGGTTGTTATCATCGGGCTTGCCCTGGGCAGTTTCGGCCTGCGCTTTGCCTTTATCGGCTTTATGGGCGGGCGGCCCATGCCTGCCTGGCTGATGCGGCATCTGCGCTATACGGCAGTGGCGATCATTCCGGCGCTGGTGGCCCCGCTGGTGGTCTGGCCCTCGACCACGGGAGGTGAGCCCAGCCTGCCGCATCTGGCTGTGGCGGCGCTGACCTTTGCGGTGGGTTATCTCACCCGCAATGTGCTCTGGGCGCTCCTGAGCGGAGTCAGTGGCTTTTTGCTGCTGTTCTATCTGCTGAGCTGAACCTGTGCGTCTGATCAGACGCAAGCCAAGCAAAGAGGGCTCGCAGCGGGTCTTTTTGCGACTCCAAATGGAAACGCCCAAACCGATCTCCCGGTTCGGGCGTGAAACCATCAGCTACGGCAAAAGCCTCAGCTGTTGTTCAAAACGACATTGCCTTCAGCCAGCGCCTTTTGCAGATCTTCGTCGTCATCTTCGTAGTATTTCGTTGTGACAACACCTGGAAGAGTCTCGAACTGATCAGACAGCTTGACCGGATAGAAGGTCGTCTTCAGCCCCTCGAACCCCGGGATCTGGCTCAGGATCGAAGAGGTCGAATTGGCGCAATAAGCACCGGGCACACGGCCATTTGAAACCGCCAGCTTATAGGCATGCTGTGCCTGCTCTGGCGTCACCTCGACACGCTGCATCACCACATGATGGGTGCTGCGGGCATGAGCACCGCGATAGGCCAGCACCACACCGGGGGTGATGCCAAAAAGCACATCGTCGCGCTCTGGCACCACATCGGCGTAGAAAGAGCCGGCCGGGTCAAAGATCACCCGCTCGGAGGCATTGACCATCAGCGAGGTATGCCCCCCGCTGCCGGTGCGGTTGTTGACCATGGTAAAAAGCGTCAGCGCAGGCGGGCCATTATGGCTATAGCTGGCCGAGGCGAGCGTTGCAGCATCCGCATTGGGTTTCTTTTGCTCAGCACAACCCACCAGCGCAATACAGCTCGCCAGCAGGGCAACACGCATAGAAACACGATCCGGTGTCTGGCACCGCAGCACACTTCCCAGTTTCATTTGCAGCTATCAGGTTGCGAAAATAGCAAGGAACAGCGCGAGAACGATCAGGAAGATGGTAAAGCGCGTGGTGAAGCGGATGAAACCTTCGTAGGTGTCTTCCTGAACAGTGATATCCATGGTGCCGTGTTTGTGATCAGCCATAATTAGGTCGTCCTATTCGCGTAGATTTCTAAGATGGATACTGGATTTCAAATTAGCTGTCACCACGTCATTGCCGCACAGGGGCAGCAAAATCCTGAGCCGACTACATATGGCCACATCTTTGCTGCGCGTTTGAGCCGTTTCAGCAGTCCGGATAGCCATATCCCCAGCGCCAGGACAGGCCAGAACAGGGTTGGCCGCCGAATCGCACCGCGTAAAACATCGCCCAGCCAAGCTGGCCAAAGCCCAACTCCAGCACCTCCTCCGAGACACTGTAAAGCCTGGCCAATTCGGCGCGCTGGTCCTGTGCCGTCTGCCAGACGCAGTGGCGCAGCTCCCGGTCAGCCCGCAGCCGCGCGCCGTAGCTGTAGGCTGCATCTGCGGCGCCGGTGGTATCATGGTAGGCCCGGTCATGGGTGATGCAGCAGCTCTCAAACGGCGGCTCTTGTTGATAGCGGTCGGCAAAGCCCGGCCAATAACCCGCGATCTGTTCCCAGCTAGAGGAAAATCCGCCGCTGCAGCCATCCGAGGTGAAGGGGGACAGCGTGTTCTTGGGTGCTGCGATCACAGCCAGCAAGCGTTCATGTGCCATCAGCTCCCAGAACCGGCCCCACTGATCCAGTTCGAACCGGTCCATCATCGATGTCGCCGGTGCTTCTGGGATTGCCTCTGAGTGCTGCGCCGACAGGTTTTCAGGCAGCAACACCAGCTGCAAGGCGACGCCAGACAGAACCCAAAAAGACAAACACCGCCCCCGGATCCGGTTTCGGGTCCGAAAGGCGGTGCGCGGTGTCTCGGCAAGGTTTGGCAAAACAGGGTCTGGAAGCACAGAATCTGAAAGCACTGGGTCTGAAAGCACTGGGTCTGGCAAATCTCGCCTCTTGTCACTTGGCAGGTGCCAGTCTGGCCCCAGACTTAGTCCTGAGCCGGTCTTAGTCCTGAGCCGGAGTTTCTTCGGTCTCACCCGTCAGGTCACTGGCCAGACGAAAACCGATGCGATTGGCAGGCGCTTCTGGTTTGCCCTTGGGCAGAGCACGCAGCATCACGTTCATCTGGCTGACATGCTGCACCAGCTGTGTCTTTGCACCAGAACCTTCGGTGCCATAAAAGGTCACGATGTCCGGGTCAAAATAGCCCATACCCTCAATCCGGAGAACCCCGGCGTCGCCACCAACAAAGCCCATGGCGACTTCATGTTCTGCGTCCAGTTGCTTTTCAAAATTCTGGATATAGAGGATCAGCCGCTCATAGGCCCAGCGCGCCTCGCTTTTGGCCTCGTCGGACTGCTGCAGCTTTTTCGGAACCTCAGTCAGGCCCGCACCGGCCTCAGGGTCGGAATGCACCTCATGGACGCGGGGCAGAATTGCCGCCTCGATCGCCTCAGCGCTGGTTGAAATCTTGTTGTCCATGGGCACTCCCCTTGCCGGAGGCGTGCCCCCGGTGCCTAGTCTTTGCGTTGGTACAGCCAAGCCCCGTCGTCGCGCCTAACGCGGCTGACGCGGTCTGTGTGGTACAGATGATTGACATGGGCCACCGCCTCGACCAGTGCAAGCCCATATTCCCCTTCGCCAATCTTACGCTTGAACAGCGGCGCAAAACAATCCGCAGCTGTACGGGGCGCGTCCAGATGATTCATCAGACGGTCCAATGCGCCGTGATGGTTGTCGATCAGCTGCCGCATGCGCAGCGGAAGGCGGGTGAACGGCAGTTTATGTCCCCCCAAAGCAAGGTGTTCCGGGCGCGCCAAGGGCGCCAGCCGTTCGCAGGCCTCCAGCCATTCGCCCAGCGGATCCGCCATCGGTTCGGTCGCGTAGACCCCGATATTGGGGCTGATAGAGGCCAGGATCTGGTCGCCGGTGATCACCAGATTGTCATCGCGGCTCCAAAAGGTGGCGTGTTCCGGCGCATGACCATTGCCCATATGCACATCCCAGTCACGCCCGCCCATACGGAAGGTATCGCCCTGTTGCACACGGGTGAATCCCAGCGGCATCGGATAGACCGTATCGGCAAAATTGAACGGGCGATCAGCCACGCGCTTTTCATAGATATCAGCGGCCATCCCGGCAGAGCGGTAATAGGCCAGTGTCTCTTCCGGCCAGTTGTCCTGCACATCCAGCGTCAGCATGCGGGCAAAGAGCCAGGCGGTGCGGCTGGTGACAAGTTCTGCGCCATGTTCCGACTGAAACCAACCCGCAAGGCCAATGTGGTCGGGGTGATGGTGCGTTCCCACCACGCGCGACACAGGCTTGCCCTTCAGCGGGCCCGCCATCAGGCTCTCCCAGATCTCGCGGCTTTTGCGGGTGTTGAAGCCAGTGTCGATGACGGTCCAGCTATCACCTTCGTCCAGCGCATAGATATTGACGTGATCCAGCTTCATCGGCAGTGGCTGGCGCATCCACAACACGCCTTCTGCCACCTCAATCGCCTCGCCCAGCGCGGGCGGCTCGGTCCAGGGCGTACGGGGGCCGACTTCGGGAACACTTGCCATATTAGCTTGCCATCTCTTCTAGGGTCAGCGCCAGGGTGCCAGCGGCCCCTTCCTGCACATGGGTCAAAAGGCCCGCATGTTCCGGCAGCATCCGTTTGATGTAGAACCGCGCCAGTTTTTCGCGCGCTCCGCCCTTGTCGGCAATCGCCGCCGACAGGTGGTAGTGGCCGCCCAGAACCCGCGCGAAGGCGCGCAGATAGGGCACCGCTCCTGCAAAACGGTCCTGCATATCCCCCTGTGCGACCAGCCATTCAGTGGTTTCGCGCAGAGACTCGCAGGCCTGCCAGACGGCTTCGCCCATATTCGGATGGGTCGCGCGGGCGCGTTCGGCCTGCTCTTCAATTTCATCAATGATGCGGTTGGCCATATCGCCGCCGTCCATCATCTTGCGCGCCACCAGATCCATCGCCTGAATGCCATTGGTGCCCTCGTAGATCGAGGTCACCCGCACATCACGCAGGAATTGCGCCGCACCGGTTTCCTCAATGAAACCCATGCCGCCGTGCACCTGCACCCCCATATCCGCTACGCGAATACCAGTATCGGTGCCAAAGGCCTTGGCGATCGGCGTCAGAAAGGCTGCGCGGGATTTCCACTCCTCCGCACCGGTAGCAGTCTGCATATCCGTAGCATGGGCACAGGCCAGCAGAATGGCGCGCGCCGCGTAAACATCCGCCTTCATCTCCATCAACATCCGGCGCACATCTGCATGATCCGCGATCACACCCGAGGCAGATTTGCCCTGTTTGCGTTCCAGCGCATAGCCAAGCGCCTGCTGATAGGCACCTTCACCAACGCCAACGCCCTGCCCACCGACACCAAGACGTGCATTGTTCATCATGGTGAACATCGCTGCCATGCCGCCATGTTCGGGGCCGACCAGCCAGCCCGTCGCGCCATCAAACTGCATCACACAGGTGGGGCTGCCATGCAGGCCCATCTTATGTTCCAGGCTCACCACGCCGAGGCTGTTGGCCGCACCCGGTTTACCCGCGTCGGTGGGCAGGAACTTCGGCACCAGAAACAGCGAGATCCCCTTGGTTCCCGGCTTACCATCGGGCAGCCGCGCCAGCACCAGATGGCAGACGTTTTCGGCAAAATCATTGTCACCCCAGGAAATAAAGATCTTCTGGCCGCTGATGGCAAATGTGCCATCGCCATTGGGTTCCGCCTTAGAGCTCAGCGCGCCAACATCCGACCCCGCCTGTGGTTCTGTCAGGTTCATGGTACCGGACCATTCGCCGGAAATCAGCTTGGGCAGATACAGCTCTTTCAGCGCATCACTGGCGTGATGTTCCAGCGCTTCGATCTGGCCCTGGCTCATCAGCGGTGCCAATTGCAGCGAAAGACACGCGCCCGACATCATCTCGTTCACCGCCGAGGTCAGCGTCATCGGCAGCGCCATGCCGCCAAACTCAGCCGGGGCACTCATGCCGATCCAGCCGCCATCCGCAATCGCCTGAAAGCCAGCGCCAAACCCGGGCGAGGTTCGCACCACGCCGTTCTCCAGCGCCGCCGGGGTCAGATCCCCTGCGCGCTGCAGCGGTGCCATCACCTCGTCGCACAGCTTGCCTGCTTCGGTCAGAATTGCGCTGACAACATCCTCGGAGGCTTCACTGAACCGGTCAGTGGCGGCGATCTGGTCAAAGCCAATCACGGTCTTCAAGAGGAATTCAAACTCGGAAACGGGGGCACGGAAGGTCATAGGGGTCCTCTTGCTGGCCTGGCTTGCGGCCTTGTGGATTCTCACGGCGCAGTTTCACAGGCGCAGCTTCTTGGCTCAGATCTAAAGACACAGATCCATGGGCTCAGAATTCACGGGCCAGACGAGGGCTTGCCGGACTTGGCATTCCCATTGAGGCCCAGTATGTCTGAGGCCCGATATATTTCGGGCTCTGTCCGATTACCTAACCGCACCCACATTGCAATCAACCAAAACGCCGCGTCACCGTAAATGCCCCAGAACACCGCCCCAAAAGCCACAGAAATGCTCTCTGCGACGCCGCAGGGGCTGGCCCGCGCCGCAGACCTGCTGCGCGCCGGAGAATTGGTGTCTTTCCCAACAGAGACCGTCTATGGCCTGGGTGCGGATGCGCGGCAGGGGGCGGCCGTGGCGGCGATTTATGCCGCCAAAGGACGTCCCAGCTTCAACCCGCTGATTGCCCATGTGGCCTCGATTGAGGCCGCAAAACGTCACGTCATCTGGTCTGACCAGGCAGAGCTTCTGGCCCGCGCCTTCTGGCCGGGACCGCTGACACTGGTGCTGCCACTGGCCCCGGATCATGGCATTTCAGATCTGGTGACAGCCGGGTTGGACACGCTGGCCGTGCGGGTTCCCGCCCATCCCTGCGCGCAAAAACTGCTGGCTGCTTTTGATGGTCCGGTGGCGGCCCCCTCGGCCAATCCCTCCGGACGCATCAGCCCGACCACTGCTGCCCATGTGCGGGCCGGGCTTGATGGGCGCATTGCCGCGATCCTTGATGATGGTGCCTGTGACGTTGGTGTTGAATCCACCATAATCGGGCTGGCAACTAATGGGCTGGCAGTTCTGCTGCGCCCCGGTGGCCTCGCCACCGAAGAGATCGAGGCCGTTCTGGGCCAGCCCCTGGCCAGTCGCGATATCAAAGATCCCCTGACAGCGCCCGGTCAGCTGTTGTCACATTACGCGCCACAGGCCCGGGTCCGGCTCAATGCCACCTCTGCGCGCGCGGGCGAATGCTACCTGGGATTTGGCCGCTACAGTGGCGCCCGCGCCTGCGACCTCACCCTGTCCGAAACCGGCGATCTGGCAGAGGCCGCGGCCAACCTCTTTGGACATCTGCACCGGCTGGACGCACTTAACCAGCCCATTGCCGTTGCGCCAATTCCTGAAACCGGGCTGGGCCTTGCCATCAATGACAGGCTCAGGCGCGCCGCCGCACCGCGTAACTAGATCACTTGCGCCAAATCAGGCGGTATCAGGCCGTGCCGGCACTGGCCGACAAAGACAGCGGATCAATCCCCATGGCGCCAAGCGCTGCGCCCCATTTATCACCATCAGCAGTATCAAAAATCAAATCATCACTGCACTCGGTGGTCAGCCAGCCATTGGCCACGATTTCAGCCTCCAGCTGCCCCGGCCCCCAACCTGCATAGCCCAGCATGACCAGCATCTTTTCCGGGCCACTTCCCTGCGCAATGTCTTCCAGAATATCCAGGGTCGCGGTCATGGCATAGCCCGGCGGCACCGCCAGCGAATTGACGCTGGATTCGTATTCCGGGGAATGCAGCACAAAACCGCGCTGGGTCTCCACCGGGCCGCCAAAGCGAATGGCCAGCTTTTCAGCCCCTGCCTCGGTCACCGGAATTTCCAGCTGTTCCAGCAGATTGCCAAGCTGCACCTCTGGCGCGATCTTGTTGATGATCAGCCCCATGGCGCCTTCGTCACTATGCGAGCACAGGAAAATCACCGAATGCTCAAAACGCGGATCACCAATGCCCGGCATTGCGATCAATAGTTTTCCGGTGAGGTTCATAAAGCGACCTTTCCCTTTTGTACTGCCAGTATGTCTTAGCTTCTGACCTAAGAACCCGGCTGCTGCATTTCCAGCAGGCCGCCCGACAAAAAAAGGTGCAAGGGGGGCAGCCATAAAGGGACTCAATCATAAATGGACAGATCACCGCAGGGCGCGTGCTAGATGCAAATTGACCAGAACGTGACTTGGCATTTGTGCCGCAAGCGCCCATTTATATCTGCATGACTGAATATCACACCCAGCTTCATCGCCCCAGCACCGCGAAACGTCCTGTCACGCAGATCGCCGGGGCCGTATTTACGGCGTTGACGGCGCTGGCCGGGCTTTCCTTTCCGATCGCCACGCAGGCTCAAAGTGCTTTGCCCAGTGGGACGGATGCGCTGGTAGAGGTGGAAATTCTCGATGGCGGCGTGACAGCAGATGGCACCTATATCGGCGCGCTGCGACTGACGCTGGCCGATGGCTGGAAGACCTATTGGCGTGCCCCCGGCGACGCAGGCATCCCGCCCCGTTTTAACTGGCGCGGCTCACGCAATGTTGGCGAGATGTCGATGACCTGGCCCTCTCCCGAAGTCTTCTCGACCTCGGGCTATCGCACCATTGGCTATCATGATCAGCTGGTGCTGCCGATCGAAGTCACACCGGCGCAGCCTGGTCGTGCTGTGCGCCTAAAGGGCCGGATGGAGCTTGGCATCTGCAAGGATGTCTGCGTGCCCTCTGAGCTGTCCTTTGACCACCAGCTGGACGCCAAGGCCGGGCGCAATCCGGCGATTGTCGCAGCCCTCGCCAGTCGCCCCTATTCCGCCCGCGAGGCCGGGGTGCGCGCCGCCAGCTGCCGTCTGAAGCCGACCAAATACGGCATCGAGGTCGAAGCCCGCATCACCATGCCAAGCGCCGGTGGCACCGAGGTTGCGGTGATCGAACCCGGTTCACCGCATCTGTATGCGAGTGAGACATCTGCAAAGCGCAGTGGTCAGATCCTGGTGGCCAAGACCGAATTCCTGCCCGCGAGTTCCGGCAATATCGCCTCGGTTGATCGCTCACAGCTCAGGATCACCGTGCTTGGGAGCAAGCACGCAGTCGACATCACCGGCTGCACCGCCGGGTGAGCAAGTCATGAGCCGCCACCAATGAGCCTTCCTCTATGAGCCTTCTGCCGGATAGCCGCCCCGTGCTTGGCGCCATCGCCGTGGTCTGTCATCGCGATGAGGTCATTCTGATCCAGCGTAAAAACCCGCCCAATGCCGGGTGGTGGGGCTTTCCCGGTGGCCATGTCGAGCTGGGCGAAAGCGCCATGCAGGCTGCCGTGCGCGAATTGCACGAAGAGACCGGCGTCACCGCCCGCGCGATTGAATATCTCACCAATATCGACGTGATCCTGCGCGACCCAGCAGGTCTGGTGCAAAAACAATACCTGCTGACGGCGGTGCTTTGCGCCTATGAAAGCGGCACACCTGCCCCCGCCGATGACGCGCTGGCGGCCCGGTGGCTTGCTGTAGACAGCCTGGAAACCCAGGGGCTAGAGCTGATTGATCAGGTGGCGGAGGTCGCACGATTGGCGCAGATGCGCCTGCGCTGACACGGGTGCCAACGCGGGCCTTTCGTCACACTTGCCGCTGTTTGCGAACCCCATAGGCCAGCGCCGATACCGCATAGGCCAGACCGGCAATCACCAAAGCCCCGCCCAGCGCCAAGAGCAGACCGGCGCGCACCGGATCCATCGCTGCAAGTCCGGGCAGCGCGGCCCGCAGGACAGGGTGCAAAACCCCCGTGGCCATGGCCCAGCCCAGCGTCGCCGCAAGCCAGCCCAGCTGCAAGGTACCAGTGCAAAGCACCAGCCAGCGCACCGGTTTGGCCGTGCTGCGCAGCGCGCGACGCAGCGCTTCCAGCGGGCGGGTGGCATCCTGCTGGATCGCGATCAGCGCCGGCACCACCAGCAGCACCAGGAACATGCCAAAGCCAAGACCATAGACCAGCGTGATCACCGTCGGTTTTAGAAACTGCGCCTGTTGCGAGCTTTCATACATCAGCGGCGCCAGCCCCAGCACCGTGGTCAGGGTTGTCAGCATAACCGGCCGCAACCGGTCCGCCGCGCCGTCGATGATCGAAGGCACCAGCCCGCGATTTTCGGCATATTCGTCAATGGTTGTCACCAGCACGATAGAATCGTTGATGATGATCCCAGTCATGCCCAGCAAGCCGATCACGGTGAACATGCTCAGCGGAACACCCCACATGTAATGGCCCCAAATGGTGCCCACCAGACCAAAGGGAATGACTGCCATGACCACCAATGGCCGCGTCCAGCTGGCAAAGATCCAGGCCAGCACCAGATAGATCCCGGCCAGGCACAGGATCAGCCCGTTGCGCGCATCATTGAGGAAATCGCTTTCCTGCTCACTCAGGCCGCTGAGCCGCCATTCCACCTGACGGCGGCTGGCGATATCGGGCAGGATTTCGTCGCGCAGGGTGGTGACAATCGCCTCGGCGCGGGCCGGGTCATCCTCGGAAATATCGCCGGTGACACTGATCACCCGAATGCCGTTTTCGCGCCGCACCGTGGAAAACCCGGTGCGCTGCGTGACCGAGACAATATCGGCGAGCGGCACATAGATACCCGCAGGCGTGCGCATCAGGGTGCGCTCGAGAAAATCCGCTGTCAGCTCATCCTCGGGCAGCTCCACCCGGATCTCGGCGCTGCGTGGCCCATCCGGGTAGGTCGCGGCTTCGATCCCGTTCAGCCTTGCGCGCAGGGCACGCCCCAGACTGTCGATGGTAAAGTTCAGCGACTGGCCCTGCGGCGTCAGCTCCAGCACCACTTCTTCCTTGTCATAGGCGAGGTTATCTTCGACAGCCGACACCTCAGGATAGCGCAGCAGGGCGGTTTTCAGATCCTCTGATGCGGCCTTAAGCACCTGTACATCAGCGCCGTAGAACTGCACATCCAGCGCATCGCCACCGGGCCCGGACCGCCAGCTGCGAAAGGACACGGTTTCGACCAACGGATGGCGGCGGACCTCCTCCTGAAGCTCTGCCACAAAGGCAAAGCTGGAATATTCCGGGCGCAGATCCGCATCAATCAGCTCGATCGAGATACCGCCCAAAAGGTCGGTGTCCTTGGCATCAACACCGGACAGGCCCCGCCCGGCATTGCCGCCGACCTCGGCCATGACAAACTGGATCGGATTAGGCCCCGCATGGCGCGCGGCAAACTCTGCCCCCATGGCTTCGGTAGCGCGCTGCATCTCCTGCATCATCGCCAGAGTATCGGCGCGGGTTGCGCCTTCGGCCATGGCGAAATTGCCCGTCACCGACCCGCGCTCCGGCGCGTTGAAGAAGCGCCATTTCACATCACCGCCAATGAACAGCGCCATCTGGCTGGCCAGGATCGTCAGCGCCCCCGCCAGCACCACATAGCGCGCCTGCACCACCAGGGACATCAGGGGCCGGAACAGATGATCCCGGCACCAGCGAAAGCCGCGATTGACGATGCGGTTGGGCCAGTCATACCAATGCTGTTTTTGCGCATGGGTCAGCGCATGGGCCATATGGTTGGGCAGGATCAGAAAACACTCCACCAAAGAGGCGGCAAGTACCGCGATCACCGTAAAGGGAATGTCGCGGATCAGGTCGCCAAAGCGCCCCCCGATGGAGACCAGACCAAAAAAGGCAATGATCGTCGTCAGCGTTGCGGCAAAGACCGGCATCGCCATGCGCCGGGCGGCGTTTTCCGCCGCCTGCATGGGGCTTTCACCTAGACGGCGCACCCGGAAATCGGCATGTTCGCCAACCACGATGGCGTCATCAACCACGATGCCCAGCGTGATGATCAAACCAAAGAGGCTGATCATATTGATGGTGATACCGGCGGCATACATCAGTGCCACGGCGGCAAACATCGCCGCCGGAATACCCGCCGCCACCCAAAAGGCAATGCGACTGTTGAGGAACAAAAACAGCAGCGCCATGACCAGCCCCAGCCCCATCAACCCATTGTCGATCAGAATATTGAGCCGGTCGGAAATCGCTGCGGCGCGGGTGCGGATAAGTTCTGCGGTGACACCGGATGGCAGGCTCGCCTGCAGGCTGTCGACCGCCTCCTGAACCTGGGCCTGAATGGCAATGGCATTGCCCTGATCAGACCGGTCCACCCGGATCGACATCGCCGGATTATCGCCAACAAAATACGACCGGTTGCGGTCCACACCCTCGCGGGTGACGCGCGCCAGATCGCCAATGGTCAGCACGGACCCATCCGCATTGGTGCGCAAAACGATGCCTTCGATCTCTTCCGGGGTGCGTTTTTCACGCCCGGTGCGCACCCGGGCATTGGCCCCAGACACATCGCCTGCCGGATCCGCGTCGACCTCTGCGGCGATGGCTGTGGCGATATCGCTCATCGAAATATCATGGGTGATCAGACTGGCCGAGGGCACCTCGACCAGGGTTTGCGGTGCGGCAAGGCCACGAATGGTGGTGCGGGTGACACCAACCTCAAAGAGGCGCACAATAAGTTCGTCGGCAAAAATCCCCAACTGCGCCGGGGCAATTGGCCCCGAGATCACCACATCCGTCACCCGGTCGCGCCAGGCACCGCGCCGCACGGTGGGATCATCAGCGTCTTCGGGCAGGGTGGTGATGGCGTCCACTGCGGATTGCACATCATCGGCGGCGCGCGCCATGTCCCAACCGGGTTCGAAATCCAGCAGGATTGAGGCCACCCCTTCGCGCGAGGTGGCAGTGCTTTCCTCGACACCGTCAACAGCGAGAAGGGCGGGCTCCAGTGCCTGCACGATGGCGCCATCCACGTCCTCGGGACCGGCCCCTTCCCAGGTGACACCAACCGAGACGTTTTCGACGATTACATCCGGAAAGAACTGCGCCCGCATATTGGGGATCGAGGCCGTGCCCAGAATAAGCAGCACCAACAGCAACAGGTTTGCGGCCGTGCGGTGACGGGTGAAATAGCTGAGCAGGCCACCCGCTGGCCGGGACAAATCACGCATGGGTTAGCCCCCCATCCGGGTTTCGATCCTATCGACCAGCTTGACTGGCACTTCGGCCTTGGCCAGCTGCGCCAGAACCCGCGCCTTGACCGCATCAGGCAGCCGATCATTGGCCTCGACAAATGTCACCAGCCGTGCCCGGCGTTCGTCGCTCAGCGCGATCATCTCGGCAGCAGCAGAGACTGCGGCAGACTCCTGCTGTTGTTTCGCCTGTGCGTCCTGTAGCAGCGGGCGCACCCGGATGCCTGCGCCCAAAAGCGGCGTGCGGCCAGTGACCACCTGCCGCCCGGCCAGCCCCGCGCCGCGGATCAACACATCGTCGCCCTGACGCCGTACCAGATCGACCGGCAGCGCCTCCAGCCGGTCCTCAGCGCCCAGCACCAGCACTGTTCCATCCGTCCCCAGTGCCGAAGCGGGCACCCGCGCCACATCAGCGACCGGCGGCTCGCTCACCTTTGCGGTGACAAAATCGCCCGGCTTGAACCCCGGCGCCTGCGTCAGACTGGCATAGAGCAGCCGCCCCGTCTGACCATCGCCTACCGCCCCGCTGGCGCGTGACAGGGTGCCTGTCGCCGTGAGCCCGGCACCAGCCGCATCCAGTGTTACCCGAACCGGGGCCTTGATCAGGCGCCCGTCGCTATCCAGCAGCCGCGCATATTGCAGGGTCGAAACCCGAAACACCGCCTCCAGCAGATCGGGATCCACCAGCTCGGCCAGTTTTTCATTGGCCGACACCAGACGCCCCTCGACCAGGGTCACCGCCTGCAAAGAGCCATCAAACGTCGCTCGCAGCGTGGTATCGGCCAGATCACGTTCGGCAATTTCCAGTGCGATACGGCTACGGGCCACACGGGTCGCAGCCTGATCGACGCGGGCCTCGGCCTGGCTGACGGCCTGTCGACGTGAGATCACCGTTTGGCGCGCCTGGACGGCAGTCAACTCAGCCGCTTCGACAGCGGCGGTGGTGCCAACGCCGCGCGCCTGCAGATCCAGTTGTCGCTGATGCGCCCGCGCGCGCAGCTGCGCCTGATCCTGGGTTGCTTCCAGTTCATCATTAGCGAGGATCAGATCGCGCCCCGCGTCGCGTTCTTCGGCGCGCGCATCCAACAGGTCGGCTGCCGCCTGATCGCGGGCGGCCTGCGCGTCAGCCGGGTCGATCTGCACCAGCAGCTCACCGGCGCGAACAACCCCGCCTTCCTGAAAACTATCGGCCAGGGTCACCACACGCCCGCCCTGCGCGCTGCGCAATTCAAGGGTGCGACGGCTTTCAACACGACCAAAGGCGGTGAGTTCGGGGGCGATGGCCTGCAGTCTGGCCTCGACCACATGCACCGCAAAGACGCGTTCACGCGCCGGAGGTTTGCGCGGTTCTGCATTCATCCGTGTCTGCACCGCGCCAATCACCAACTGTGCTGCATACAGCAAGAGCGCCGCCGTAACTGCGGCCAGAAACAAACCCGTCAAACTATGCCGCAAAAAGCGCATGTCGCATCCTTTTTGGTGGCCGGGGCCTGCCCCGCGCTACCTTATCCGTTTCACCGCACCACTCGCGACCGCATCTTTCGCAAATGGGCGTCAAAATACAGCTGACTTCGCCACCGCCAAAGCAGCCGCCAACCACCTATCATCTCAGAACATAGTGCTCGTCTTGACGATTTACACGCGCGCGAAGATTACTTCCGTCGCTCTTTCTCGGTCAAACGTGGCATGATTTCTACAAAATTGCAGGGCCGGTGACGATAATCCAGCTGCAGCGACAGGATTTCATCCCAGCCATCCTTGCAGGCACCAGGGCTTCCGGGCAGCGCAAACAGGTAGGTGCCACCGGCAACGCCGCCTGTGGCGCGCGACTGCACCGCCGAGGTGCCGATTTTTTTCATCGACACGATAGTGAAGACAGTGCCAAAGGCCTCGATCTCTTTTTCATAAACATCGCGATGCGCCTCGACCGAGACATCGCGCCCCGTAAGGCCGGTGCCGCCGGTGGAGATCACCACATCGATGGCGTCATCCGCGATCCAGGCGCGCAGCTGATCAGCGATATCGGCGCGCTCATCCGGCATGATCTTGCGATCCGCCAGAATATGCCCGGCCGCCTGCAGCCGATCCACCAGCACCTGCCCCGACCGGTCCTGCTCCAGACTGCGACTGTCCGAAACAGTGAGAATGGCGATGCGGACGGGGATGAATTCCATGGTTTCGTCGATACGTGACATAGGAGACCTCATGTCTTTTGCAAAAGCGCGAGCCTCAGGGCGAGGCCTGCAAAAATTCCGGCTGAAATACGCCCCAGCCAAACGGCCACCGCAGGCGAGCTGATCAGATGTCGCCCCGCCGTACCCGCAAAGATGCCGATCAGACCGTTGATGACAAAGCCCCCAAAGGCCAGCACCACATGCACCATGCTGCCGACCGAGATCCCGGCACTGGCCGCAATCGCCGGGCGCCGTCCGGACCGCAGCCCCTGACCAAGACAGAACATCATATCTGCTCCCGGTGTGAGGTTCAGCGCCAGGGCTGCGGGAACAAAGGCCAGCAGGCTGAGTGGGTCGATCACGGGGTCACCTCGAAAAAGCTTGGCTCGGGGCCGACATTGGCGGTTAGCGACTGACCGATGCGACCGCGAAAGCCCCAGCAATCATGGACATGGCCAAACAGCACCAGTTTCGGCTGCAGCCGCTGCACCGCCTTGAAAACCGACTTTGAGCCAACCGAATGCCCCTGCGAGGTCACGTCGCCCTGCCCTTTTGGCGGCGAATGGCTGATCAGAATATCCACCTGCGTGCAGCGCTCCAGCAAGAGATCGGCCTCGGCTTCGGACAGATCGCAAGACCAGCCGCCAAAGGGCGTTTCCGGCACGCCATACCCCAGACCAAAAAGCTGCAGCCCGTCGATCTCAACCCCCTCACCATGCAGCACAGTCATGCCCGGCAGAGCGGCAGCTCGCAGCTCATCCGCGCTTTCGGCATTGCCCGGCACGGTGACAAAGGGCGTCTTGATCCCGTCGAGCATCTGCATTGCCTGATCCAGCCCCTGACGCCCGTTGCAAAAGTCACCAGCACCGATCACCAGATCCGCCTGCGCACTGGCCGTGACCAGTGCTGTGGCATACGCCGCGGAAAGATGCAGGTCAGAGAAGGCCAGAATTTTCATCGCGAAATATCCCTAGTTTGGCGCGCCCAAGCGCGCCTTCAGTTCGAGCAGGTCCGCCCAGGCGGCCCGTTTCTGTTCCGGCTGACGCAGCAAGTAAGCCGGGTGGAACATCGGAATCACCGGCTTGCCCCAGGCCTGATCCCACTGACCACGCAGCCGACTGATGCCGCGTTTACCCAGAACCGCCTGACAGCTGATATTGCCCATCAGCACCAGAATATCGGGCTGAGCGAGCTCCACATGGCGCTCAAGAAAGGGCACCATCACGGCGATCTCTTCGGCCAGCGGATCGCGGTTCTGCGGCGGCCGCCAGGGCAGGACATTGGTGATATAGACATTCTGTTCGCGGCTCAGATCAATCGCCGCCAGCATCCGGTCCAGCATCTGCCCGGCGCGGCCCACAAAGGGCTTGCCCTGCTGGTCCTCGTCGCGACCGGGGGCCTCGCCGATCACCATCACCCGTGCACCGGGCTGGCCATCGCTGAACACCAAATTGCGCGCGCCCATTTTCAAATCACAATGCCGGAAATCCGCCAAGGCCTGGCGCAGAGACGGCAGTGCGGGGGCGGATTTGGCCACTTTGCGCGCCTCGGCTACCGGATCAACCGGTTTTGGCTTGGGCGGCGCAGGCGGCGGCATGCCGGGCTTTTGCGCCTCTTTCACCTTCGGCGCAGCGGCTTCCAGCTCATAGCGGTTGACCGGCGCTTCGCACAGCGCCTCGGTGGCGCCAAGCTCCACCTGCCATTCCAACAGCGCCTTAGCGCTCCAATAATCCAATGCCGATTCCATGCCCCAAGCTACCCTGCTGCGCGGTCGAGCGGAACTCCCCTAATGGATGCATATTTTCACGCTCTTTTTGCGGCCTCAGCTGTGATCCAAAGGGCGGCAATCTGTCCCCTGTTCCGGGGTTCATCAATGGCACAGCGTGCCTTGCTCGCTGGGGGCTTGCTGCCTATAAGGTCGAACAAACAGAGCGGAGCCTGCCCCCATGTCATCGCCCATGTCGTCGCCCACTTCAGCGCCCATCTCACCCGCATCCTTTGACCATCGCCATCTTTTGGGCATCGAGTCTCTCAGGCCACATGAGATCACCGCGATCCTGGATCTGGCTGACAGCTATGTCGACCTGAACCGCCGCCCGGAAAAACATTCAGATGCGCTGGCGGGACTCACCCAGATCAATATGTTCTTTGAAAACTCCACCCGCACCCAGGCGAGTTTCGAGATCGCCGGCAAACGACTGGGTGCCGATGTGATGAACATGGCGATGCAGGCCTCCTCGATCAAAAAGGGCGAGACCCTGATTGATACCGCGATGACGCTGAACGCCATGCACCCCGATCTGCTGGTGGTGCGCCACCCGCATTCCGGCGCGGTGGACCTGCTGAGCCAAAAAGTGAATTGCGCCGTGCTGAACGCGGGTGATGGCCGCCACGAGCACCCGACGCAGGCGCTACTCGACGCCCTGACAATTCGCCGTGCCAAAGGCCGTTTGCATCGCCTGAACATCGCCATCTGCGGCGATGTCGCCCATAGCCGGGTGGCGCGGTCAAACCTGATCCTGCTGGGCAAGATGGAAAACCGCATCCGTCTGATCGGCCCGCCAACACTGGTGCCCGGACAGTTTGCCGAATTCGGCGCCGAAATCTACGACGACATGCGCGAAGGCCTGAAAGACGTCGACGTGGTGATGATGCTACGCCTGCAAAAAGAGCGCATGGATGGCGGTTTCATCCCCTCTGAGCGCGAGTATTTCCACCGCTATGGGCTGGACGCCGAAAAGCTGTCGCATGCCAAACCCGACGCCATCGTCATGCATCCCGGGCCGATGAACCGCGGCGTTGAAATCGACGGCACCATCGCCGACGACATCAACCGCTCGGTCATTCAGGAACAGGTCGAGATGGGCGTCGCGGTGCGCATGGCGGCAATGGATCTCTTGGCGCAAAATCTGCGCAAATCCCGCTCTGATGCGGCGGCAGGTTGATCTGATGTCGGATGTGATTCAAATCCCGGCGGGCGAGCGCGGTGTAATCCGGGTGTTTGATCTGGATATGCCCGCCGAACAGGCCAAATTCTTGCGCGAACCCGGAGCGCTCGCTCAGGTGTTGGGGATCCCCGAGATCGATCTGGAGCACGTGGAAATCTTCCCGATCTCTGATCTCGAAGAGCTGGGGCTGGCGGGCTATCTGATCCAGGGGTGCGGCATCGCCGAGGCTGAGATCACTCCAGACCGCGCCAAACTTGAAGCGATCAAGGGCCATGTGTTGCTGCTGCGCTCGCGCGCCTTTGACGGGGCCGAGATGCGCCTGACGCCCGCTGCGCCAATCACCCTTGTTGCCAGCTACGGTGAGCGGGCGATCAACTGGAGCGCGCCACCGATGCCCGAGACCGCCTCCAGCAAGCCCTATTCCGCCGCCCCGACCAGCCCGCGCGCCGCGCGCGATCAAGCCCGCCGTATCGGGGCCAGCCTGTTTGCGGTGGTCATGGGGCTGATCCTACTCTTGCTTTTTGTTGTGGTGTTCTGAGATGGATGTGATCGAATTCAACCCCAATCGCAGCGCTTATATTCGCGCCCATGCCTGGATGGCGGCCCTGGCTATGACTGCGGGCATGGGGATCCTCTGGGCCATGGGTAACCCGCATGTCTGGACTGGCGCAATTGGTGGTCTGGCGGCCATTGCCCTGCGCGGCTGGTACATGATGAGCGAGGAGCTGGCCGTGGTCTGGCGCGTTCAAGATGGCGCGCTCAGTGGTCCTGCCGAGCGTCATGTGCTGCTAAATCAGATCGAGGCGGTCAAAACCATGGGCAGCTACGTGCAAGTGATCACCAAAACTGGCGACAAGCACCTGATCAAATACCAGTCCTCTCCCGGCACCACAGTTGCGGCGCTAGAGCACGCCATCGAAAGGCCCGTTGCATGACCCTTCTTTTTACCAACGCCCGCCTGATCAACCCCGAGGCCGGAACCGACAGCCTCGGTGCGCTGCTGGTTCAGGATGGAAAGATTGCCGAAACCCTGCCCGAGGGGACGGAGCCAGCGCAACTGTTTCGTGCGCGAAACATTGATGCCAGCGCCGTCGAAATCATCGACTGCGGCGGTAAATGCCTGGCACCCGGCATTGTCGATATTGGCGTCAAGGTCTGCGAGCCGGGCGAGCGCCACAAGGAAAGCTACAAGACTGCTGGCCTCGCCGCTGCTGCTGGCGGTGTGACCACCATCGTCACCCGCCCCGATACCGCCCCCGCCATCGACAGCCCGGAAACCCTGGAGTTTGTCACCCGCCGCGCCCAAGAGGATGCGCCAGTGCATGTGCTGCCCATGGCCGCCCTGACCAAGGGGCGCGCCGGGCGCGAGATGACCGAAATCGGCTTTTTGATGGATGCCGGCGCTGTGGCATTTTCCGACTGCGATCATGTGGTCAGCGACACCAAAGTGTTCTCCCGCGCGCTGACCTATGCCAAAAGCTGTGGCGCCTTGGTGATTGCCCATCCACAGGAGCCGCTGCTGAGTGCAGGTGCTGCGGCCACCTCGGGCAAGTTTGCCGCTCTGCGGGGCCTGCCTGCGGTTTCGCCCATGGCCGAACGCATGGGGCTGGACCGTGACATCGCGCTGCTGGAAATGACCGGCGCCAAGTATCACGCCGACCAGATCACCACCGCCCGCGCCCTGCCCGCACTGGAACGCGCCAAGGCAAACGGGCTCGACATCACGGCTGGCACCTCGATCCACCATCTGACCCTGAACGAGCTGGACGTGGCGGATTATCGCACCTTCTTTAAGGTGAAACCGCCACTGCGCTCGGAAGAGGATCGTCTGGCCGTGGCCGAAGCGGTGCGCACCGGGCTGATCGACACGATTTCGTCGATGCACACACCGCAGGATGAAGAAAGCAAACGCCTGCCTTTCGAGGAAGCCGCCGCCGGTGCCGTGGCGCTGGAAACCCTGCTGCCTGCCGCCATGCGCCTGTATCATGCTGACCTACTGGATCTGCCGGTACTGTTTCGCGCGTTGGCGCTGAACCCGGCAAAACGGCTTGGTCTCGCCTCGGGTCGGCTTGCAGCTGGCGCACCTGCCGATCTGGTGCTGTTTGACCCCTATCTGCCCTTTGTGATGGACCGCTTCCAGCTGAAGTCAAAATCGCAAAATACCCCCTATGATGGGCAGCGCATGCAAGGCAGGGTGCTGGCAACCTATGTCACCGGTACGCCGGTCTATCGGAGAGACTGAAGAATGCCCCTGATCGAAGCAACCCTGCCCATCCTGCTGCTTTGGGCCGTGATAGGCTATCTGCTGGGCTCTATCCCCTTTGGACTGGTGCTGACCAAGGCGATGGGGCTGGGCAATCTGCGCGAAATCGGCTCGGGCAATATCGGCACCACCAATGTGTTGCGCACCGGAAGCAAGGCCGCCGCGGCCGCGACACTGATCCTGGATGGCGGCAAGGGCGCGGCGGCGGTGCTGCTGGCGCGTTTTCTGGCCGGCGAAGATGCGGCGCAACTGGCCGGGTTGATGGCCTTTCTCGGCCATTGTTTCCCGGTCTGGCTGCGGTTTCAAGGCGGCAAGGGGGTCGCGACATTCCTTGGACTGATGCTCGCGCTGGCCTGGCCCGTGGGGATTGCCTGTTGCCTGACCTGGATCGCAACCGCAGCCGTCAGCCGAATTTCGTCGCTAAGCGCTTTAATTTCAGCCCTGGCGGCACCGCTTTGGGCCTATCTGCTGCACTATGAGACCAGCATTGCGCTGACAGCACTACTGGCAGCCATCGTTTTCTGGCGTCATGGCGCCAATATCGCACGGTTGCGCACCGGGACCGAACCGCGCATTGGGCAGAAATGATAGCCAGGAGGGTAAATAGATAGGCAAGACAAGGCAGAAGCAAACAAAAGGGCCGATGACATTTCACCTGCTGCTTCTGCCGTTGAGCAGCCAACCCGTGATCCGGTTGTCGCCCAGGTCTCCGCAAGTCTGTTGACCATAAGCTACCAAGTGGCTTTGACCTCAATACATACCCCCCGTCCAGCTCTGCTTTTCCGTCATCCTCCGAACACAGTAACGCCTCTCCCCTAGAAGGCCTTGCCTAGACACCTTTGGCTTAAGCTGCTCTTGCCCAACGTACGCTGCGCTCCACTCTTTCACGGAACGACCGGGCTGTTCGTTCTCTCATCGACCTTGCTTTGGCGTATAAATGCCCCGCGTTCGCGGCCCCCGTTCCTTCTGTCCGCTGTGTGCCATCAAGACAACGTGATGGCGAAGTTCTGCGCATCAGCGCACAGCGACTATGGGCTACTGCATCATCAAAAACAGTTTGATTGAACGTGATCGCCCCCCTCCCCACTTCGGTTTCGTGATGGCCACACAGGCCCCACTCTACACGTTGAACCACCGGCCGGCTGAGGAACAAACAGCTGGAGCCGGCTATGAAAAGGAAGAGACAGATGAACAAATTCAAGACACTGCTGGGCGGCGTGGCGCTTTCTGTTGCAATGGCAACTTCGGCATTGGCCGCAGGCGTAGAAATCAACGCATCCTCCACAGGCCTCGCAATGCAGGGCTATGACCCCGTCGCATATTTCACCGACGGCGCCCCCTCAAAAGGCAGCTATAAAATCACAACTCTTTTCAATGACGCGACCTACCGCTTTGCCTCGGAAGAGAACAAAGCGCAGTTTGAGGCCAACCCCGAAGCATATCTGCCCGCCTACGGCGGCTACTGCGCCTTTGGCACCGCCATGGGCTTCAAGTTCGACGGCGATCCAAACCACTGGAAAATCGTCGACAATGTTCTCTACCTGAACCTGTCCCAGGACATTCAGGAACGCTGGGAAGGTGACATTCCGGGCATGGTGAAAAACGCCGACACCAACTGGAAAGACATCGCAGACGTAGAACCCGCAGTTCTCCAGCAGTAACCTCTTTGCAGGGATATTCCTGACAAAGGCAAAACAAGACCCGGCGGTGAGGCAGCTCATCGCCGGGTTTTCTATGTCCTGCACTGCGGCAGTCCGCCCCCGGTTTGACCTGTGCACTGACTGGTGATTACTGACTGGCGGCTATTGACAGGCTTGTGACAGGAGCATGAGAGCCCAAGCAGATCAGCGCAACCAATTGCGCGTTCCGAGGTTTCACCAAGGCTGACTTCGGCCTATCAAGGTGGGACCGAAACGCGGCAGCGCATTGCCAGCCCGGACCAAGCCATCCTCGGCACAATCCGGCCCCAGGACTTAGTCAAACCCGTGACAGCACCCAAACGAATCCCCCAGGCCGAGCGACGCCAGAAAATTCTGGATGCGGCCCGGCAGATATTTGACGAAACCGGCAACATCGATGTCGGCCTGCGCGCCATCAGTGCCCGAACCGGGCAGACCACAGGGGCGATTTACAACCTGTTTTCCGGCAAAGACGCCATCTATGCGGCCTTGCTGCAAGAAAGCCTGAGCAACCTGCATCAACACGTCGCCGCCGCAGCCCAGTCCAAGCCGGACCCCAGATCAGCCCTGCGGGCCGCCGCCACCGCATTTTTCCTGTACTACCACCAGAACCTGTTTGAACAGCGACTGGGGCTTTATCAGTTCGAAGACGGCAAGAAGACAGGCCTGGGGCAAGACGCGGACAAGATATTGAATGATCTGCTGGCCCAAACAATCGCTGAGTTCGAGGCCTGTTTTGCCCAACTGTCTCCGATCGCCGTGTCGCCGCTCTCTCCGGTTAGCGACGCCAAAGATCTGTCTCATGCCCTGACCGCCGCCCTGATCGGTATTGGCAGCATGACGACGCTACGTCGGGATCAATCCCTCAACACCAGCGGCCAAAAGCTCGTTGACACAACGCTCAACGCCTTCTTATCTGGATTTCAGTAACACTGTTATTGAAATGGAAATACCCCATGTCCGTCGACATCGAAAAGGAAGGTCCCGTCTGGACCATCATCAACAACCGTCCCGAAGCGCGCAACGCGATGGATACCGAACATGCCGAAGCTCTCTTCGAGGCCTTTCAGGACTTTGAGGACAGCGATGCCGCAGTTGCCGTACTCTGCGGCGCAGGCGACAGCTTTTGTGCTGGCTGGGATCTGCTCCTGGCCGCCACACTGTCTGATCCGGTCAAACGAGAGGCTTATCTGCAGCGTCTTGCCATACCCATAGGTTCCGCCCCGGTCGGAGCCGGAGCGCTGGGGCCGTCCAGAATGGAGCTCTCCAAACCGGTCATTGCCGCAATCGAGGGCCCTGCAGTCGCCGGTGGCATGGAGCTGGCGCTCTGGACTGACATCCGCATCATGGGCGATACGGCGTATCTTGGGGTGTTCTGCCGCCGCTGGGGTATTCCACTTCTTGACGGCGGCACCCTGCGCCTGCCGCGTCTTGTGGGCCAGGGACGCGCGCTGGAAATTGCCATGACCGGTCGAAAGGTTCCGGCTGAGGAATGCGAACGGATTGGCCTGGCGGAACGGGTCGTCCCCGAAGGTCAGGCGCGGGCCACAGCGGAAAACCTCGCCCATGAGATCGCCCGCTTTCCTCAGGATGCAGTGCGGGCTGATCGTCGTTCAATCATTGAAAGCCGCGGCATGCCGACCCGTCAGGCGCTGCAGCTGGAGTGGGCCAACGGTGTCGATGCCCTGCGCAGCCAAGGTACTCTTGGCGCAGGCAGGTTCCGCGACGGTGCCGGGCGGCACGGGAATTTTGACGACATCTAACGGATCTGAGGCGCGATCCAACTCTGCCAGGTCAGTTAGAGCTGGTCAGTGCCGGTCAGGTTGGATCAAATTGGTTCCGGTTTGCGCCTCCAACACTGACCACCGGCCCCAAAGCTATCAGCGCCGCTCAGACCAACAGAGGCAAGAAAAAGGGGCGTCTCAGCGGCGCCCCCTTTTTTGTCTTTTAGCCTTTAGTAGCTGTAGTCAGCGTAGATCCGGGTCAGATCACCGCCCCAGTCGCCCTCATAGCGCTCCAGCAGTTCATCCGCCGGCACTTTGCCGCTTTCCAGACTGTCTTTCAGCGCATTCAGGAAATGGGTCTCATCGGGCACCAGACCACCAGCACCGGGGCGGGCCCGCGCCTTCAGACCACTTTCAGAAATCGCGACCACTTCACGCGCGAGATCATGCATCTTGATGCCGTTGACTTCAGCCTGCAGGGCATCACGTGAGGCCGCAACGCGCAGCTCTTCGCGGGTCTCGGCGTCCCAGCCTTTGACCAGATCCCAGGCCGCATCCAATGCTGACTGATCATAGGTCAGGCCAACCCAAAAGGCAGGCAATGCACAGAGACGTCGCCAAGGGCCGCCATCCGCGCCGCGCATCTCCATGTATTTCTTGATCCGTGCCTCCGGAAAGGCAGTGGTCAGATGGTCGGCCCAGTCAGACATGGTGGGGGTTTCACCGGGCAGCGCAGGCAGTTTTCCTTGCAGGAAATCGCGGAAGGACATGCCCAACGCGTTGATATATTCGCCGTTCCGGTAAACAAAATACATCGGCACATCGAGCGCATATTGCACGTAGGCCTCAAAGCCAAACCCCTCGTCAAAGACAAAGGGCAACATACCTGTGCGGCTGTCATCCAGATGCCGCCAGATCTTGCTGCGCCAGCTCTTATGCCCGTTGGGCTTGCCCTCAAAGAATGGCGAGTTGGCAAATAGCGCTGTCGCCACCGGCTGCAGCGCCAGCGCCACGCGCAGTTTTTGCACCATGTCGGCTTCAGAGCCAAAGTCGATATTGACCTGCACCGTGGTGGTGCGGCGCATCATGTCGCGCCCCATTGTGCCCACTTTGGTCATGTAGTCGTTCATCAGACGATAGCGGCCCTTGGGCATCAGCGGCATCTCGTCATGGCTCCAGATCGGAGCCGCACCCAAACCGATGAAGCCAACGCCGATCTTATCTGAGATATCCTTGACCTCGCGCAGGTGGGTGTTCACCTCGTCGCAGGTCTCGTGGATGGTCTCCAGCGGGGCGCCCGATAGTTCCAGCGCGCCGCCCGGCTCCAGGCTCACGTTGGCGCCGTCTTTTTCCAGCCCGATCAGCTTGCCGCCTTCGGTGACAGGGGCCCAGCCATAGCTGTCGCGCAGCCCTTCCAACACGGCCACGATCGAGCGCTCCCCCTCAAAGGGCAGCGGCTTCAGCGTGTCTTTGCAATAGCCGAACTTCTCGTGCTCGGTGCCGATGCGCCATGCATCGCGCGGCTTGCAGCCACTGGCGAGATATTCAGCCAAATCTTCGTGGCGTTCGATGGGTCCGCCGCCGGACTGGGGAATGGACATGCCGGGCACTCCGTCCTGTAGGGTTGTCTTGGGAGATCAGTCGTGAGCGGAATCACAACCAGTGTCAATGCAGCCTGTGATGCGCCGGACGGCTGGGAGCGCGTTCCCAGATCACGACCTGGTGAGGGCCGTCGCGCCGCAGCTCGGCCAGCATCCGCTCGGTCTTCAGACCCGGCAAAGCTGCAAAGACATCAAACAACGCTTCGTGCCCTTCAGCATTGACCGGAATGGCCAGCGCCGGCTGGCCGGGCTGCTCCAACACCCAATGCGGTGGCTTGGCAGTATGATCCAGCCGCAACCGCTCCAGTTCGGAGGTGGCAACAGCGCCGCCGGTGAGTGGGCCGAAATAGGCAATCTGCCCCTCGTCCACCTGCACCACACCCGCGCCCCCGGCACCAAGACGAAACCGCAGCCGCTGCGCGCCGATCACCGCGACAACCAAGCCGCTGACCACCAGCGCCCAGCCGGTGGCTTCCGTCACCCCAAAGGAGGTATAGGCCCATTTCAGCCCCACCAGCAGCATCACGGCCGCAACAATCAATTCGCGCCAGCGCCAGATCGTGGCGCGGGCCTCGGGGCGAATGAAACTCATGATGGACCTCCGATGCGGATTGCAGGGTCAAAATTCACGATACGGTAGCTGCCGATCCGGGCAAAGCCAATCGCCTCATAGGCACGGGCCGCGGCAGGGTTGGCAGCAAAGAGGATCGCCTCTGTGATACCTGTTTCGCGTGCTTCAGCCAGATGCAGGGCCACGGCCTGGCGGGCATAACCCTGGCCGCGCAGCTGCGGCGGCGTATAGACGCCGCCAACCTGCACAATCGCAGGCAAAGCTGCATTGAAGTTGGTCATAGCAACCGAAACACCATCGCGCTCCAGTACCCGCAGACGGTCTGCCGCCAGCAGTTCCTGCAGGCTCTCAGCAGCCCTGTCCCGGTTTTCGGCGCTGTCGCGCGCGCCCAGGATTTCAATCTCGGAGGCCATGCGCCATTCGGTCAACAGGCCAAGATCATCCCCTGTTGCCGCACGCAATTGGCCCGGGCCACCGGGCAGCCGCAGATCCGAAAGGAGTAGTCGGTAATGCGGCTCTGCCTCATCCATGACGGCCTCGTGGCAGGGCAGATCCAGCGCTGCCATCAGATGCGCCACCTGGTCTTCGGCCCCGTTCAGCCCCAACAGGTGACGCCCCGACAGCGCCGCCCGGATCATTGGATACTGCGCAGGTGTCAACGTGGGGGCCTCGAACACCACGTAGCCAGCAGCGGCATAGCCGATCACATTGGTGATTTCCCCCAAGGCCTCGCTCAGCCAAAGCGTCATGGATTTGCCGTGATCGCCTGGATGGCCAGAATAACCAGTGCTCAAGCCCTGATCGCGCAGATTGCTCGACAGGAACATCGAGGTCGTCAGCCGTGAGGCAAGAAAGGCTCTGACCGCGGGAAGATCTGCCTCGCAGGCACGGCGCAGCATTACCAGTCACCCAGCGACTGCTGCCACAGGGTCATGGCTGCAACGGCGGCGGTATCGGCGCGCAGGATGCGCGGGCCAAGGCTGACCACATGGGCCTGTTCCATCGCGTGCAGCCGTTTGCGCTCCTTGTCGGAAAAGCCGCCTTCGGGGCCGATGAGAATGGCCCAGGGGGCGGCACTGTGGGTTTGTGCAGCCAGTTGCAGTGCATTGCCAACTTCGGCCTCGTCGCAGAACATCAGCTGGCGCTCTGCGGGCCAGTGGTCCAGCAGCTGCGACAGTTTCTGCAAATCACAAACTTCGGGCACATAGGTGCCACCGCATTGTTCAGCAGCCTCAACCGCGTGCGCCTGCAAACGCTCCTGACGGATGCGTTCGGAATTGGTATATTCCGTCCCCACCGGCAAAATGCGCGCAGCTCCCATCTCGGCGGCCTTTTCGACGATAAAATCCGTGCGCGCCTTTTTGATCGGGGCAAACAACAACCACAGGTCCGGCGGCATCTGCAAAGGCTTACTCTGCGCCACACAGGTCAATGTGCCGCCGCGTTTGCCGGCCTCGGTGATTTCGGCCTGCCATTCACCATCAACGCCATTGAACAGCGCCACATGCCCGCCCAGAGCCTGCCGCATCACCCCAAATAGGTAATGCGCCTGATCCCGTTCCAGAGGAATGGATTGCCCTGCACCCAAAGGGTGCTCTACATACAGTCTGATTTTTGCACTCATGAGGCCCTACATATGCAAGATGAAGCGTCAAAACCAGATGGTCAGGTCGCGGATGCGGTCAAAGGCAATTGGGTTGATCAAATTGCACCAGAGTGGAGCCGCCCCTATCTGCGGCTCAGCCGGGCCGATCGCCCCATCGGCACCTGGCTGTTGCTGATCCCCTGCTGGTGGGGGCTAGCGCTGGCTGTGTTGTGGGATGGAAACCTGCGCTGGGAAGACGCCTGGATCGCCATTGCCTGCGCCATGGGGGCCTGGCTGATGCGCGGTGCGGGCTGCACCTGGAACGATATCTCGGACCGCAATTTCGACGGCGCCGTTGAACGCACCCGGTCGCGCCCGATCCCGTCGGGACAGGTCTCTGTGCGCGGTGCTGTGATCTGGATGGGCCTGCAGGCGCTGATTTCTTTTGGTATCCTGCTGACGTTCAACCGGATGGCGATCTCGATGGGGATCCTGGCGCTGCTGCCGGTGGCGATCTATCCCTTTGCCAAAAGATTCACCTGGTGGCCGCAGATATTTTTGGGCCTTGCCTTCAACTGGGGCGCGCTTTGGGCCTGGACGGCCCATACTGGGGCTTTGCACTGGCCCGCCGTTTTTCTGTATCTTGCCGGGATCTGCTGGACGCTGTTTTACGATACCATCTATGCCCATCAGGATACCGAAGATGACGCCCTGATCGGAGTGAAATCCACCGCCCGGCTGTTTGGCACAGATACCCCCACCTGGCTGCGCCGCTTTATTGTTGGCACCGTCAGCCTGATGGCCTTTGCCATCATTCTAGCGCTGGATCTGGAGGGCAACTACTGGGCTTTGGGGCTGGCGCTGGTCGGTCCCTGGGCCATGGGGTGGCATATGACCTGGCAATTGCGGATCTTTGATGCCGATAACAACCAGCGACTGCTGCAACTTTTCCGGCTTAATCGCGATACCGGCTTGATTCCGCTTATTTTCTTCATTCTGGCTGCCTTCACCTGATTGAATAGCTGCGCTGCGCCCTTTAGACAGGTTGCAGATTTTTCGAGGAATGGCTGATCTATGCGCTTGTCTTCGCTTTTGGTTCCGACCCTGACCTTTGCCGCGGCGGCAGGGGTTTGCCTGATTGCCGCCAGCTTTGCTGTCAGCGCCGTCGAGCGCAACAGCGAGATCGCGATGCGCCGCGCCCTGGACGAAGGCAATATGGGCTGGGCCGAAGTCACCGCTGACGGTCTGCGGGTCGTTTTGGAGGGTACCGCCCCGGATGAGGCCACGCGCTTTGCTGCCCTGTCGCTCGCCGGGGGCGTTGTCGATGCCGCCCGGGTCATTGATGACATGTCCGTCACCCCCTCCAAAGGCATTGCACCACCACGGTTTTCCGCCGAGATCCTACGCAACTCCAGCGGCATATCCATCATCGGCCTGATCCCGGCGGCCTCGTCCCGTACCAATCTGGTAAAACAGCTCAACGGATTGAGCGCTGCAGGTCAGGTCGCCGACCTGCTGGAAACTGCCAGCTACCCGGAACCCAAAGGCTGGGCCGTGTCGTTGCGCTATGCTGTGGCTGCCCTGGAGCTGCTGCCGCGCGCCAAAATTTCCGTTGATGCGCAGTCGGTCAAGATCACCACCATGGCAAAATCGGCTGCCGCAAAGGATCTTTTGCACGAGCGCCTGACCCGGCTGGCGCCCCCCGAGGTGAAACTGACCCTCGATATCGTTGCAGCGCGCCCGGTCATTACCCCCTTTACGCTGCGCTTTTTGATTGATGACTCTGGTGCACGCTTTGATGCCTGCTCTGCCGAAAGCGACGCAAGCCGCGCCCGTATTCTGGAGGCCGCCCGCGCTGCCGGGCTGGAAGGCAAAGCAGACTGTGTGATCGGCATGGGCGTGCCCTCGCCAAATTGGGCCCGCGCCGCCGAGCTGAGCATCAGTAGCCTTGCGACATTGGGCGCAGGGTCAGTCACCATCGCCAATGCCGACATCACCCTCGTCGCCAAAGATGGCACGGCTCCTGAACTCTTCGATAAGGTCGTAGGAGAGCTGGAAAACGCCCTCCCTGAGGTCTTTGCCCTGCATGCGGTCCTACCGGTTCCCGAAAGCGACAGCGCCGTCGGCCCACCGGAGTTCACCGCCACGCTCAGCCCCGAAGGCCAGGTGCAGCTGCGCGGCCGCATCAACGATGAGATCTCGCGCGATATCACCAGCAGCTATGCGAAGGCGCGCTTTGGCTCCGCCCAAGTTCATACGGCGACACGTGTGGTTGCCGATCTGCCTTCCGACTGGCCGGTGCGGGTTCTGGCGGGTCTCGAGGCGCTATCGCATCTGGAGCGCGGCTCGGTATCCGTCACCCCGGACAATCTGCGCCTGCGCGGGATGAGCCACCAGGAAGACACCCTGGCCGAGATTTCGGGCTTTTTGGCGGCCAAACTGGGTGAAGCTGAAAGCTACGAGCTGGCACTGACCTACGAAGAGCCCCCTGCCCCCAAGGATCAACCCTTGAGCGCTGAACTATGTGCCGCGCAGCTGTCCGCCGTGCAGCGCGACACCGGCAAGATCAGTTTTGAGCCTGGATCGGCGACTGTGGCTGCAGGCAGCCGGGGTGTGTTGGATCGAATTGCCAACATCCTGGAACGTTGCGGCCAGATCCGTTTGGAAATTCAGGGTCATACCGACAGCCAGGGGCGCGAGGCGATGAACCAGACGCTTAGCCAGGCGCGGGCGCAGTCGATCCTCAATGAGTTGCGTGCCCGGCGCATTCGCACTTCGGCCTATATTGCCACCGGCTATGGCGAAAGCCAGCCAATTGCGACCAATGACAGCGAAGAGGGGCGTGAGGCCAATCGGCGGATCGAGTTCCATCTGATCCTGCCCGAGACCACGCAGGACGGCGAAACCACCCTGGACAGCGCAGCTGCCAGCAGCGCGCCTCCGACAGAAGACGACAGCACAAGCAGTACTGACCAGGAGACTTCAGGACAATGACCAGAGCCGAGTTCATCCTCACCACCGCCATCATCCTGTTTGCCGCCTTTGCCATGGGCTGGTTTGCCAACTGGCTGGTGCATCGCTTTACCCGCGTGCGCCAAAGCGATGTTGCTGATCTCGACCGGATGAGCCAGGAGCTGCATGAGGCCGAAGAGACCCGCGATCAGGCAATCACCTACCTACAACAACGCGAAGCAGAGCTGACCAATCAGCTGACCCAGACCGAGGCCGAGCTGCGCGCCGCCATGGACGGGCTGCGTGATGCCCGTCGCGAAGCCGAAGAGCTGCGCAACTATTACCAGCAACAGGATTGAGACCCGGCACGGCACGGATCCACAGTTGCCCTGCCACCTCTGCCTGCGCGACACTCCCGCGCGGCGCTCACCCTTTCCAGTTCATCGCTCAACAAGGGGCGGCTCCCGCGCCCTCAGCATGGCCCAGGCCATTCTGAAAGGCCTTGGGCCTGGCGCCTCGCTTGACAGCGAGGCGCTTTACCGTGCCATCGCGCCGTTCCATTTCACCATTCCGGCTCAGCGCGCCATCGCAAGTTCCGTTTCACAACAAGCCTCGTCAGGACAGACGTCATAGGCCGTGACCTGATCCCTGGTCCGGACATCCTTGTCAGAGTTGGGCCCAGCCCCCCCAACAAACCTCATCTGCCAAAAATTTAACGACCAGAATAAATCGACCAGAATTTGGCAGGCAATATTTGACGTTGGCAGGCGTTAAGTCACAAGAGTTTGAAAAGCCGCAATTGCGCAGGGCTTGGAACACTGCCGCTTAGCAAACCGGCATGCAGCCTGGCGATCAGGCTCAGTGCGAAGCACTGAGCGCGGCCCAACTGTGCAGGTACATTCTTTGAATGTTGCCGGAACAGGCGGGAGCCCACCGCTGGCATTTGGTAAGTCAAACCGTTTGAACCCAGCCCAGTCTGTACTACCCCGGCCTGAACCAATCAATCCTGCCTGAGCCCCCCTGGCCTAGCGAAGCCTGAGCCGCAGGCCCCAAACCTAAGCCCGAAGCCAGACAGACTGACAGACTACCACCGTTTCAATGCATCCTCGTCGGCATCTTTGGCCGCAACCCAGTCAGCTTCGCCATCTGCAAGGATCTCTTTTTTCCAGAAGGGCGCTCGGGATTTCAGGTAATCCATCAGAAACTCCGCCGCCTCAAACGCGTCTTTCCGGTGCCGCGCCGCTGTCGCTACCATCATGATCCGCGCTCCGGGCACCAGGCGGCCGTAGCGATGGATCACCAAAGCATCCGCCAGCGACCAGCGGCTGATGGCCTCCTGTGCGATCGCCTCCAGAGCCTTCTGTGTCATCGCCGGGTAGTGTTCGATCTCCATCGCCACCAGCCCACCTGCATCCGCATCCCGCACCACACCGGTAAAGGTTACGATCGCGCCAGCCTCGGGCACAGAGGCGGCAAAGGCATCACTTTCTGCACCTAGATCAAAACCCGCTTCCTGGACCTGAACGCGCATCGCTTCAGCCTCCGGTCATCGGTGGGAAAAAGGCAACTTCACGCACCCCGGCGAGAGAGGCGTCAAAATCCGACAGCTCCTGATCCAAAGCCACCCGCAGCGCTGAAAGATCGGCAAAGGCTGCCGCATAGCGTTCTTCGCGCGCCGCCAGCTCTGTCACCAGATCGGCCACGGTTGCGGCAGAGGTTTCCACCTGTTCACGCGGCAGGCCGATGCGTTCGCGCACCCAGGCAAAATAAACAATATCCATCATCTGTTCTCCTTTAGGTACGGCAGCGCCTTACGCATGTAGTCTGCCCCAGTGATCAGTGTCAGCGCAGCAGCGATCCATAGCAGAACAAGGCCCAACAAACCGGTCCAACTGATTGCCGCAACTTTCCATCGCAGACCAACCTCATCGCTCACCAATCCCTCCAGCACTTGCTGGCGCAGCAATTCGTCCATCCCCAGCGAAGACATCACTGCATGGTGTTCAAAGATCCCCTGCGAGAACAGCGTTGCAATGGCAACCATCTGCGTCGTGGTCTTCCATTTTGCCAGTTTGGTCACCTTGAGCGTCCCTGCGGTATCGCCAAGAAATTCTCGCAAGCCCGACACAAATACTTCGCGAAACAGAATGACCGTGGCAGGCAGTACCAGCCAAGGCGTCCAGTGTTCGGCGGCATAGCCCACCAAGATCATCAGGGCGATCACCACCATCGCCTTATCGGCGATAGGGTCCAGCATCGCACCGATCTTGGTTTCCTGTTTCCAGGCGCGGGCCAGATAGCCATCAAACCAGTCGGTGATCGCTGCCGCGACAAACAGGATCAGCGCATACCAATCCGCCAGCGGGCGCGAAAAATAGAGAAACATAACGGCGAGACCCGGTGCCGCCAGCAGGCGCACCACAGTCAGGATATTGGGCAGGGTCCATTTCATGGACCAGACCCTACATTGCGCCTTTCAAACATAAAAGACGGATATGGCACTTTCCCGGCGGGAAAGCGCACGCTGACCTGGGACAGGCCCCGCCCCCGCCAGCAGGCAAGGAGCGCAAGACTGCGTTCCAAAGGCATGCCCCGGCTCAGAACAGCTCGCGTAGCATGCCCTTTTCATAGGCTGCCAGCTCGCCGGTCTTCCCGGCGGCCACTTGCTTCGCCCAATCGGGGTTGGCAATCAGAGCCCGGCCGACGGCAACAAGATCAAATTCATCGCGGGAGATCCGCTCCAACAGATTGTCGATGCTGGCAGGCTCAGCCTCGTTGAACTCCACAAAACCATCTTCAGGCAGGAAATCCGCGTTCAGCCCGACACTGCCAACCGTGATCGCAGGCTTGCCCGTCAGTTTGCGGGTCCAGCCCGCCAGATTAAGGTCGCTGCCCTCGAATTCGGGCTCCCAGAAGCGACGGGTGGAACAGTGAAAGATATCCACGCCTGCCTCGGCCAGCGGCATCAGGAAGTCCTTCAGCGCCTCGGGTGTTTCGCAAAGGCGCGCGCTGTAATCCTGTTGTTTCCACTGCGAGTAGCGGAAGATGATCGGGAAATCTTCGCCAACGGCGGCGCGCACTGCGCGGATAATCTCAAGCGCAAAGCGCGAACGCTGCGCCAGATCACCGCCATAGCCATCATCGCGCTGATTGGTACCATCCCAGAAAAACTGATCAATCAGATAGCCATGGGCGCCGTGCAGCTCGATGGCATCAAAGCCAATCGCCTTGGCATCTGCCGCGGCCTTGGCAAACGCCGCCACCACGTCATCGATATCCTGCTGTGTCATGGCGTGGCCGGTGACCTTGCCCGGTTTAGCCATGCCGCTGGGGCTGTGGCCGGGTGTGTCGCCACCCGGCATCACACCAGGACGGCGAATGGCCCCCACATGCCAAAGCTGCGGCGCGATCTTGCCCCCCGCCGCGTGCACGGCATCCACCACTTTTTTCCAGCCAGCCAGCGCCGCGTCCCCGTAAAAGGCCGGCACATTGGGATAGCCGCTGGCGGCGGCGTGATCGACAAAGGTGCCTTCGGTGATGATCAAGCCGACATCGCCTTCGGCGCGGCGGCGATAGTAGTCCACCACTTTACTATTGGGGACATTGCCCGGCGAATAGGTGCGCGTCATCGGCGCCATGGCAATCCGGTTCTTCAGGCTAAGCTTGCCCAGATCAACGGGGCGAAACAGAGTGTCGACTTGGGTCAAAACGCATTCCTTTTTCTCAACAATCCATGGCGGCTCAGAGCGGCCCGGGGCCACCAGATGCGGGGTTCGACCCTAGCAGTCATAATCAGAACAGAACGAGTGACTTTAGGTCAAAAACTGCTGTGACCCAGCGTCCCAGAATGTGACCCGGCGTTATCTCTGAGAAACCGGGACTTATCCCTTGTCGTGAAAGAAATCATAGATGGTCTCTGCCAGCGCGCTGGAAACCCCATCAACCGCCTTGAGATCGGCCAGATCGGCGCGGCTGACGGCCTTGGCGCTGCCAAAATGGGTCAACAGCGCGCGTTTGCGCGAGGCCCCAACACCGGGTACCTCGTCCAATGGGGTGGCACCAATCGCCTTGGCGCGTTTGGCGCGATGGGTGCCGATGGCAAAGCGATGGGCCTCGTCGCGCATCCGCTGCACGAAATAGAGCACTGGATCATTGCGCTGCAATGCAAAGGCGTTTTCGCCCAGCCGGTGGAATTCCTCTTTGCCATGGTCGCGATCAACACCTTTGGCGACGCCCACCATGGGAATATCCTCGACACCATGTTCGGCCATGATCTCGGCCACAGCGCTCACCTGCCCGGCGCCACCGTCGATCAGCAACAGATCCGGCCAATGGCCCTTGTCACGGTCGGGGTCTTCTTTCTTCAACCGGGAAAACCGCCGGTTCAGAACCTCTTTCATCATGCCAAAATCATCGCCCGGCACCAGATCATCGCCGCGGATGTTGAACTTGCGATAGGCGTTCTTCATAAAACCCTCAGCGCCGGCCACGATCATCGCCCCCACCGCGTTGGTGCCCTGGATGTGGGAGTTGTCATAGACCTCAATCCGCTGCGGCGGCGCCGACAGGCCAAAGGCTTCGGCGATCCCTTTCAGCAGTTTGGTCTGGGTGGCACTTTCGGCCATGCGCCGCGCCAGGCTTTCGCGGGCATTGCGCACAGCCCCCGCGACCAGCTCGGTCTTTTCCCCGCGCAGCGGCACCAGGATTTCCACCCGGCGCTCCGCCTTGCTGGCCAGCGCGTCTTCCATCAGGTCGGTGTTTTCGATGGCATCTGACAGGATCAGTTGCCGGGGTGGCTCCTTATTGTCGTAGAACTGGCCCAGAAAGGCCTCCATCACTTCGGCCGGGCTCATATCGGCGTCCACGCGGGGGTAGAAATCCTGATTGCCCCAGTTCTGATTGGCCCGGATAAAGAACACCTGCACACAGGCCTGCCCGCCCTCCATGTGCAGCCCGATGATATCGGCCTCGGCAACCCCGCGCGGGTTGATACCCTGGCTCGACTGCACCTGCGTCAGCGCTTTAATCCGGTCGCGCAAAGCGGCGGCACGTTCAAACTCCATCTCCTCTGAGGCCTTCATCATTTCCTCGGCCAATTCTTCCTGAATTTTGGTGGAGCGCCCGGACAGGAAGCGTTCAGCATCGCGCACCGCCAGGCTGTAATCCGCCTCGGAGATTTCCCCAGTGCAGGGCGCCGAGCAGCGCTTAATCTGATATTGCAGACAGGGGCGCGTGCGGCTTTCAAACATCGCATTGGAACAATTGCGCAGCAAAAATGCCTTTTGCAGCTGATTGAGGGTCCGGTTCACCGCACCCGCGCCGGCGAAGGGGCCAAAATAGCTGCCCTTCTGTTTGCGCGCGCCGCGATGTTTTTTGATCTGCGCAAAGGCGTGATCCTTGGCAACCAAAATACTGGGAAAGCTTTTGTCATCCCGCAACAGCACGTTGTATTTGGGCTTCAGCTGCTTGATCAGGTTCTGCTCCAGCAGCAGCGCTTCGGTCTCGGTACGTGTCGTCAGGAACATCATCGTGGCGGTCAGCCCGATCATCCGCTCAATCCGAGGGCTATTGCCGGGGCGTGCATAGTTCGACACCCGAGCCCGGAGATTGCGCGCCTTGCCAACATAAAGCACCCGGCTTTCCGCATCGAGCATGCGATAGACACCGGGTGAGGCATCCAGTGTCTTTACGTAGTCCTGGATCACGGCATAGCCGGTTCTGGCTGGGCCAGTTTCCGCTGAATTTGGGTGCTGTTCTGTCATGTCCCTAGACATATGATTCCCTGCGCCTGCCTGCAATGTCGCAGGTCCGAAATCAAGACCTGAACAAATCCACCATCCTTGTGGATAAGTATGGAGATATCTTTGGGCTATCCCCGGTTTTCCCTTATTTCAGGGCAAAAATTCACTTTTGCTTAATTTTTAGGCAATTATGTAACCACTTGTTTTAAATGGTAAATTTTTTACACTGCGGACAAGTTTTTGAAAACAAAGACTCTTTTGTAACGGATCCGTGACGACAGAGCCCTAGGTGCACAACTTTCCTTTAGGTCATCTGAGTGACCTGCCAACCGGCTGTCTAGTCGCCTTGATTTTCCCAGCCCAGATGCTGGCCGCTATCGACGCAGATGAGCTGCCCGGTCACTGCCGGTGCGGACAAAAGATAGCCAAGCGCTGCTGTGATATCCTCGCAGTTGACCCCCCTTTGCAAGATGGTGCTGGCACGCTGTCTGGCAAAATCTTCGACGCTTTGATGCTGGTTGGCCAGGGTTGGCCCCGGTCCAATTGCATTGATGCGAATCTGCGGTGCCAGTGCCTGTGCCGCGGTCTGTGTCAGCGTCCAGAGCGCCGATTTCGCCAGCGTGTAGGTCATAAAATCAGGCGACAGATTGCGCACCCGCTGGTCGATCATATTGACCACCAGCCCCCAGGCACGCGGCTCATTGTTTGCATCCGAGACCAGCGGCACATCCTGATCCGCCATCGCCTGGATCAGCGCAAAAGGCGCGCGCAGATTGCTGTCGAAATGACGATTCCAGCTGGTGGCTGTTGCGCTTTGCAGCGTGTCCGCTTCAAAAATCGACGCGTTGTTGACCAGACAGGTGATCGGCCCTTCCAGGGCCTCTGACGCTGCCGGTAGCAATGCCGCCGTGGCCGATGGCGACAACAGGTCGGCCTGCAGGGTGACAGCTCGCCGTCCCATCTGCCGGATCTCTAGCGCGACCGCCTCGGCTTCTTGGGCGGAGCGGTCGTAGTGCACCGCAAGGTCAAAACCTTCCTGCGCCAGTTTCAGCGCCATGGCGCGCCCCAGGCGCTTGCCTGCTCCGGTTACCAATGCTTGCATGGGCCTGCCCCTCTTGTCGCGCCACTGCTGATCCAGCCTGACCTGATCCGGCCTGGGCGATCAGAACAGGATGACTGCCAGATAGGCTACATAAAGCCCTGTCAAAATGAAGCCCCAAAGTCGGGTGATGTCCTGTTTCAGGAACACAAAGGGGATCAGCAGCAGCGAGGCTGCCAGCATGACCCAGAGATCGAACTGCAGGAATTCAGGATCCACCGAAATCGGTCCGACAAAGGTCGCGATCCCGATGATTGCCAGCAAGTTGAACATGTTGGAGCCGATGACATTGCCCAGCGCCACGTCTGCCTGTCGCCGCAGCGTCGCCATCACCGTGGTGGCCAGCTCAGGCAGCGAGGTGCCGATTGCCACCAGCGTCAGGCCGATCACCGTCTCGCTGATGTGATACATCCGGGCGATGGTGGTGGCATTGTCGACCAGCAGATCCGCGCCCAGCGGCAAGCCAACCAGACCCAACCCAAGGTAAAGTGCAATGCGCCAATATGGCATGTTGGGGTCAGCTTCCTCCAGCCCCTCCAGATCGTCGAGATCCTCTGCCTCTCCGGCGCAGCCATTGCGGCGGTGCTCGCGGGCTTCGCGAAAAGCCGCGAGCAGGAACAGAGTGAGGGCCGTAAGCAGGACCAGTCCCGACCAGATTGTCAGCGTTCCGCAGAATGCCAGCGCGATGAACAGAACAGACGCCAGCAACATATAGACATAGTTCTTGCGGGTGCTGCACTGACTGGTGTGCAGTGTCGCAATGATCGCCGGGATACCAAGGACCAGCAGGATATTGGCGGTGTTGGATCCCACCACGTTGCCCAGCGCAATGCCGTCAGCGTTTTCATGCACGGCGTTGATGGCGATCAGCAGTTCTGGCGCTGAGGTGCCAAAGGCCACAATCGTCAGGCTGACGATCAGGGCAGGCACGCCTAGGCGCAGTGACAGGTTCACAGCCCCACGCACCAATGCGTCCCCCGCCAGAAGCAGGATTACCAACCCCAAAGCACAGAGCAGCCAAGGCATCATTTACGTGGTCCTTTTAACTTGCAGCCACAGGGGCCCTTGCCGATCTTGAAACGCCCACAAGAGGGGCAGCGCGCCGATTGCAGACGCTTTTGCCCCGGAAAGGTAAATTTTCCGAACATGGCCAAAACCGCCATGATGACCAGAAACAGGGTGACGATCTTGAAAATCACCTCAGAGACCAAAACGGGCAAATTCCGCCCGCTCCTCGATCCCCATCATGGCCTCTTGTGCGACCTGCAGGCCAAAGCGGCTCAGGAAAGGTCTTTTGACGCCGTAGCGGCGCAGTTTCACCTTGTCGCCAAAGCGCGCCTTGAGCGCTGGTTTCAGATGGCCAATGCCGTCGATCAGCCCCAGCTCGGTGGCTCGTTTGGCCAGCCAGACCTCGCCAGTGAACAGCTTGTGGCTGCCGTCCAGCTTGTCGCCACGCCGTTCGGTGATGTAGTCGATGAAATTCTCGTGGATATCGCCGAGCAGGCCTTTCAGCCGTTCGACATCCTCAGGGTTTTCGGCGCGGAAAGGATCCAGCATGGATTTGCTTTCGCCAGCCGTATAGACCCGGCGTTCGACCCCGTGGCGTGCCAGCAATTCATGTGCGCCAAAGCCCGACGAGATCACACCGATGGAGCCAAGGACAGAACTGGCATCGGCCCAGATTTCATCCGCCGAGGCCGCAAGCCAGTAGCCACCGGAGGCGGCGACATCTTCGACGAAGGCAATAACCGGCACGTCTTTTTCCGCCGCCAGTCGTCGGATCCGCGCGCCAATCAGCGAGCTTTGCACTGGCGAACCGCCCGGAGAATTGATCTCCAGCGCCACCGCAGCGGGCTTGCCTTTGCTAAAGGCAGCCTCCAGCACCGGGGCCAGGGTTGCATCATTGAGCGAGCCGCGCCCGGCCATGCCGATGGCGCCCGCAAGGCGTACAACAGAGACGAGAGGCGGTTTTTTTACAAAGGGTATGCGCAGCATCATGGCGCCGATGTAGATGGCCCATGGGGGTGAAACAAGGGAAGCCGCGACGGAAAGGCTGAGGAATCAAAAAAGTGAAGAGCACTGGGCAAATATGCAACGCTCTGACAGAGACGCGGCGGCAGGCGTACGCATGACGCCCACCCCGGCGCTAAACATCAGAAGTAATAGAGAATTTACGCTCCGAAGCTGTTTTTAGGAGCGGATCCGCCAGCCGGTTTTGAAGATCCACCAGATCACCGCAAGGCAGAGTGCGGTAAATGCGCCTATGGCCAAAAGGCTCAGGCCGACCGGCACATCCGAGGTACCAAAGAAGGACCAGCGAAAGCCCGAAATCAGGTAGACGACCGGGTTGAACAGGGTGATTTTCTGCCAGATCGGCGGCAGCATCGAGATCGAATAGAATGATCCACCCAGGAAAACCAGCGGCGTCACGATCAGCAGCGGCACCAGTTGCAACTGCTCAAAGTTCTTGGCCCAGATACCAATGATGAACCCCATCAGTGCAAAGCTGAGGCAGGTGAGCAGCAAAAACAGAACCATGGCCAATGGATGCGCAATGGTCAGATCGACAAACAGCGTTGCCGTGGCCAAAATGACAAACCCGATGAACAGCGCCTTGGTGGCGGCGGCACCGACATAGCCGAGCACGATTTCCAGAAAATTCACCGGCGCCGAGAGCAGCTCATAGATTGTCCCGATGAATTTGGGGAAATAAATCCCGAACGAGGCGTTGGAGATGCTCTGCGTCATCACGCTCAGCATGATGAGCCCCGGCACGATAAAGGCGCCATAGTCGATGCCATCGACCTGATCGATACGGCTGCCGATGGCGGCACCAAAGACCACAAAATACAGCGAAGTCGACAGAACCGGCGACAGGAAACTTTGAAACAGAGTGCGAAAGAAACGCGCCATTTCAAAACGGTAGATTGACCAGATAGCTGTCCAGTTCATGATTTCTCTCCTGAAACAAGACCCACAAAGATGTCTTCGAGGCTGGATTGCCGGGTGGAGACATCCGCCAGTACCAGCCCGGCTGCGGCCACATCATTCAGCAATGCGGTGATGCCGGTGCGCTCGGCCTTGGTGTCATAGGTATAGATCAGGGCCGCGCCATCGCTGCTCATTTCCAAAGCATGCGGCGCCAGGCTTGCGGGGATCTCGCTGACCGGCGCGCTCAGATGCACACAGAGCTGTTTTTTGCCCAATTGGGTCATCAGCTCATCCTTGTCTTTGACCAGCAGGATCTCACCCGCCGCGATCACCCCGACGCGGTCGGCAATGGCCTCGGCCTCTTCGATGTAATGGGTGGTCAGGATAATGGTTACGCCCTGCTCTTTGAGCTCTTGCACCACGTCCCACATGTCTTTGCGCAGCTCGACATCGACCCCGGCTGTGGGCTCATCCAGAAACAGCACGCGCGGCTCATGGGCCAGCGCCTTGGCGATCAGCACCCGCCGCTTCATGCCGCCGGACAGCTCTTTGATCTGGCTGTTGCGCTTGTCCCATAGCGACAGCTTTCTCAGGATATCCTCGATCAGCGGCTCATTTTTGGCCTTGCCGAACAACCCCCGCGAAAACCGCACCGAGTTGATGACCTTCTCAAAGGGTTCCAGGTTGATTTCCTGAGGCACCAATCCGATCAGCGAGCGTGCGGCGCGAAAATCATCGAGAATGCAATGGCCATCCACCTTCACCGACCCAGAAGTCGCTGTGGTGATACCACAGACAGTTGATATCAGGGTGGTCTTGCCAGCGCCATTGGGCCCCAAAAGGGCCAGAATTTCACCGGCTTCAATCTCCAGGTTCACCCCTTTGAGCGCCTCAAAGCCGCCTTCGTAAGATTTGCGCAGATCGGTTATGGACAGGATCGCCGACATGAGGCCTCCATTTGATTGGCTCGAGGAATTTCTCGGGGGCTTGTTCGCATTGCACCCTAGCGATGGGCCATGGCAGTGACCAGTGAAGCCATGCGCAAGCCTCTGTGCGCCTGCGCAGGGAGGCTTGCTTGTTGAGATCTGGATCCGGTGTCGGCCGCGATGGTGACGTGTTTATCCGATGGTATTTATCCGGTGATTTTCTTGAACCAGCCTTTTTTCTCACCGTCTGCTTCACCCTCCTTGACCTCTTCGCCCGACAGGTCTTCGGGAGCAAGGTGGGTCTGCAGATTGACAAAGAACTGGTCCGCCATCTTTTTGGCAAACCCATCGATGATACGGCTGCCCAGCTGCGCCAGCTTGCCACCGACTTTGGCTTCGACCTCGTAAGACAGCAATGTGCCGGTCTCGGAAGCGGCCAGGCTGACAATCGCGCCGCCCTTGGCAAAGCCGGCCGCACCGCCCTTGCCTTCGCCGCTGATGGTCAGCTTTTCGTCCTGGATCAGATCCGACAAGGTCACCTGCCCCTTGAAGGTGGCCTTTACCGGGCCGACCTTCTGCGTGACCTTGGCTTCAAAACCCTCTTCAACGCTGCCGCTGACCTCCTGCGCGCCAGGCACGCAGACCTTCAGCACTTCCGGGTTCAGCAAGGCCGCATAGACCTCGGCGGGGGGGGCGGCGATTTCTTTTTGATCACTCATCTGCATGGCGGGTCTCCCTGGACTGGCTTAACTGTCTGGCTCGACGGACTGACTTATCGGACTGGCTTATCGGACTGGCTCGTTTGCCCGCAGAACGGGCATTGCCGCCCACCCCAGGCCGTTCGATCTGTTGCTGTCCTAGACCTACCCGACCAACAAGGTCTCTGCCAAGTCGCTAGGCAAGAGAGCCCAGCGAGCACACCAGTGCTAACGCAGCGTCGGCGCGCCGAAATAGGCAGCCACAGCCGCAATTGCACCCGCATCGCGCAGCAAGCGATTGTGGCCAAGCCCGGCAGTGACCAGCAGCTCTGCTCCTGGCCAAGCTGCAGCCAGGGTTTCGACCTCCGACAATGGGACGATCTTGTCGGCACTGTCTTGCAGGATCAGGGCTGGTTGGGACAATTGCGCCGCCAATGTGCTACCCTTGAGTGCCCCAAATGGCAGATCAAAACGGCGCTCAACCCGGTCCTGCGCCAAGACGGCCACCTGCTGGGAAAACCCGATCTGTGTTGCCAGGCGGCTGATATAGCTTTCCAGATCCGGCATCGGCGCCAGCAGCGCCACCCGATCCGCCCGCAGCCCCTGCGCCAGCGCCGCAATCACCGCCGAAGCCCCATTGGAGTGCGCGACAACTCCCGCCAGCGGCCCCAGCCGATCCGCGACTTCTTTGGTGACCTCCAGCATCTCGGGCAGAGAGCTGCGCGTGCCTGCAGCGGCGCCATGTGCGGGCGCATCAAAGCTCACCACTCGGTAGCCCGCCGCCACCAGGGGTGCCGCAAAGCCCCCCATCTGGCCTGCGCGCCCGCCAAAGCCATGCACCAAAAGTATGGTCGGCAGCGGCGCTTCATCACGCACCCCTGCCGCCAACCGCGAAGACCTCCATTCATAGAGTGGCAGCAAGGATCCTGATGCCAATCGCAAAGGTCGACCGCTTGACTGCAGCAACCACTCCCGTTCGTGGCGCGGCAGTTTCTGGCGCATGGGCCGGGTGAACAAATAGGCAAAGAGCCGCGCCGCCAGGCCGGGGCTTAACAGGCTGAAGCCCCGCGCGATCAGTGGGATCGCCTTGAACACTGAAGCTGCAGGGCGCCGACGCGGGCGTGAACCGGATGATGAGGCTGTGGTCATGGTGACATCTCCATTGGCTGGCGGACCGTAGCAGGGCGCCGAACGGGCCCGTCTGTGGTCGCGATCAGAATCAAAAATATAGGTTCTATTTTAGAACTCATTATCAGTTCTATTTGAGAACTCTGTCAATCCATGTTAGGAATCAGGGATGAAATGGCATGACCTCAATGACAACGCCTGCCCTCTTGCCCGCGCAATGGGTGTGATCGGCGACCGCTGGACGCTGCTTATCCTGCGCGAATGCTTTTTGGGGGTGCGCCGGTTCGACAGCTTCCAAAAGCGCCTTGGCGTGACCCGGCACCTGTTGGCGGAGCGGCTGAAACGGCTTGAAACCATGGGGGTGCTGGAACGCCGCCCCTATCAGGAACGCCCCCTGCGTCATGAGTACCGCCTCACAGCATCCGGCAAGGAGTTCGCCCCGGTGATGCTGGCAATGCAGGATTGGGCCCGCAAAAACCTGCCCAGCACGGAGCCAATACCCTTCCGCTTTGTCACGCGAGACGGCGGCCAAGAGGTGGACCCGGTTCTCACGGATCGCATCAGCGGTCAGGTGCTTGATCACAGATCAGTGCTGATGGTTCCGAAATCGCAACGTCATGACGACACAGCCGGCGTCTCCCCCCCCTCGGCAGACCAAAACGCGCAGGACCTCTCTGCGGGGTGAAGCTTTCGGTGCAAATTTTGCAACACCCCGGAGCCGGATACCGGGCTCTTTAGCAGATACGCAGCCTTTTCAGTGCACCCATGCCGCCAAATTGACGTACAAAATCTGCCCGGCAGACGTCAGCGAAGCCAGGTTTCAGAAGTGGGGTTTGCACGGGAGATAAAGCGACATCGATGATGATTGTCCTTCAGTCTAAATCTCCGGCTTGTCTGCCAAAGTGGCGCGACCAAATTTCCGTGCGGGTCGCATCACGTGCGTCATAGTCGCTGATAGCCTGCCCCAGGTCGCCGACATCACCAGTTTCATTGTCAGTGCCGACTTCCGTTAGCCGCATTGTGTACCAAGCAGTTATTCCGCCCTCCGGTGCTTCCGAAAACCTCGGAAAGGCTGGTTCCGGCGTCTGGTTTGCCATCCAGAGATTGGGAAGAGCAGGTTCAAGGACAAGCGCACGGGCAAGACCGACGACATCAACCGCACCGCTGCGCACGGCCTCATCCGCCTGCGCACGGGTTTTGAAGCCGCCAGTCAGCATCAAGGGCTTGGATGTCACCCTTCGCGCACGTTTGGCAAATTCAATGAAATATGGCCCACGCCCCGCGCTATCCGATGCCGATTTGGCGCCGGGAAAATAGGTCCCGCCGCTGATGTCGATCAAGTCCACTGATGAGGTTTCCAGAGCGGCCACAACCTGAATTGCGTCGTCTTCGCCCAGCCCGCCTTCAAGCTGGTCAGAAGAGTTGAGCTTCACTGCGATTGGAAAGTCGGGGCCGACCGCAGCACGTGTTGCCTCGATGGAATTAAGCAAAAGCTTCATGCGGTTGGTGATTGAATCGCCATAACCATCGCTGCGCTTGTTGAACAATGGCGACAGGAATTGACTGAGCAAAAACCCATGTGCCGCATGAATCTGCACGCCCCCGAACCCTGCGTGCTGTGCCAGCCTAGCTGTCTCGGCGAATCCCATGGGCACGCGATCGATCTCATCCTGTGTCATCCCCTCACACCGAAGGCCGGGCAGATCGAGCGCGCTAGGCCCCTTGGGGCTGCTAATCGGAGCGTAAGCAAGTGCGCCGGCGTGACCAAGCTGCAGCCACAGCTGTGAACCGTTCTGTCCACCCTGCTCGGCAAGCGCGCGAAACTTTTCCAGATCAGACTGAGCGTTGAGCACCAGATTGCCGGGTTTTTCAGCATAATCAGGCGTGGGCTGAACCTCGCCGATAATCGACACGGCCAGCCCGCCTTCGGCCCAACGCTGATAAAGCCTGTTTTGTTCAGACGTCGGATGACCGGTCCCGTCGCCCAAGGAGTCCGACATTGCAGATTTCGCTATCCTGTTTTTCAGGACGACACCGCAAGGCAATTCAAGCGCCTCAAACAGAACTGCATGTTGTTGCATCCGACTGGCTCCTGCTAAATTTCAGCGACGAGCAATCTATCCATGAAAACGCTTTACGCGGCAACTGAGTGTAGATTTGAACTCAAAGCTGACACTGCGGGGCGCGGTCCGTAGGCCGGACGTGCCCCACAGCATACCTCGCAGAAGAACCGCCAGATCTTCCCCCAGCCAAACAGTAGGCCTGCCTAGTTCAGGGGCGGGTTCATAAATGTCCCCTTACGGCGCACGATTCAGCGATTCCCCTTTGGAATTTCTTCGTTTTCGGTCCAGTCGAATGTCCCCTCATCACGTTCCTGCACCGCCTGTTTCCAGCCCATATCTTCGGAGCGTGCCTTGAAGTTGAGCCCCTCAGGAGAATGGCGGGTGATCCCGTCAAAGATCGTCGCCAGACGCTGTGTCTGCATCAGGCCAGTCTGCTCGATCGCCTGATTGATCACCATCTTCTGCATTGCCAGCTGATTGATCGGCACCGTGGCCATGCGCGCGGCCATCTCTTCAACCGCGTCATCCAGATCTGCGGCGGGCACTGCCTTTAGCACAAGGCCCATGTCTGCAGCCTCGCGGCCCGTTATCTTGTCACCGGTGAACAGCATCCGTTTGGCGCGTTCCGCCCCCAAACGATAGACCCACATGGCCGTGGTCGGGCAGCCCCAGACCCGTGCAGGCATATAGCCAATCTGCGCTTCTTCGGCCATGATGGTCAAATCCGCACAGAGCGCGATGTCAGAGCCCCCGGCCACGGCGGGCCCATGCACCTTGCAGACCACCGGCTTTGCCGCCCGCCAGAGCGACATGAAATGCTGGGTGTTTTCCCACATGAAGCGGTAGTCCTTGACCGGATCCCAGGGCATCTCCTGCGTCGCGGCCCCGGTGCCGTTGCCTTCGGCGTAAAAGGTCAGATCATAACCAGCACAAAAGGCCTCTCCGGCGCCGGCCAGCACCATGACATGTACGCCGGGATCGGCATCTGCCGTGGCCACCGCGGCGGCCAGATCCTTTGGCAGGCGGTCGTCGATGGCGTTCATCACCTCAGGCCGGTTGAGCGTGATCCGCGCAATCCGACCGGTCTTTTCATAGGCTACTGTGGCAAAATTCGGCATGATTTCCTCCCATGGTTTAGGACAGGAAATCACGCCGCAGGTCTCGCGCCTAGCCAGGCGACGTGGCGTCAACCAAACCGGGCCACGAGGTCATTTTACAAAAACACTCAAACGCAGCCACCGGCGTCGATCAATATGGCAGGCCGACGTAGTTCTCCGCCATCGAGGCCTGCGCCGCCTCTGATGAGAACAGATAGTCAAGATCAGCACATTGCAGCCGCAGATCGGCTTCGGACATATCCGGGAAGCGGTGCAGCAGATTGGTCATCCACCAGCTGAAGCGTTCTGCCTTCCAGACGCGGGCCAGCGCCTTTTCGGAATAGCTGTCCAACCCGGCGCTGTCGCCATTTTGGTAGTGATCGCGCAGACCATGGTAGAGATAGTAGATATCGGACGCCGCCGAGTTTAGCCCCTTGGCGCCAGTTGGCGGCACGATATGGGCCGCGTCGCCTGCCAGAAACAGCTGGCCATAGCGCATCGGTTCGGCCACGAAACTGCGCAGCGGTGCGATGGACTTCTCGATAGATGGCCCGGTTTGCAACCCTTCGGCCACCTCTTGCGGCAGGCGTGCCTTGAGCTCTGACCAGAAGGCGTCATCAGACCAGTCTTCGACATTATCCGTCAGGGGCACCTGAATGTAATAGCGGCTCAAGACCTGACTGCGCATCGAACACAGCGCAAAGCCGCGCTCGTGGCGGGCATAAATCAGTTCGGGTGACGCCGGTTTGGTTTCCGACAGCACACCGAGCCAGCCAAAGGGATAGACCTTTTCATATTCGCGCAGCACATCCGCTGGAATGGATTTGCGGCTCACCCCGTGAAAACCATCCGCACCGATGATGAAATCGCAATTGACGCGATGGGTCTCACCGTCTTTTTCATATGTTACGAACGGTTTGTCGGATTTCAATTCCTGCGGCTGCACCTTGTCTGCCAGATGAATGACCGTGCCCCCCATGGCCTCACGCGCAGCATAAAGATCCCGCGTCACCTCTGTCTGGCCATAGACCATGACCGTCGCCCCATTGGCAGAGGCCGCCAGATCTACCCGGTCCATCCGCCCCTGATGCGCCAAGTAGACGCCGTGGTGCACCTCGCCTTCGGCTTCCATCCGGTCTGCACAGCCCGCTTCGCGCATCAGCTCGACAAAGCCGCGCTCCAGCACCCCGGCCCGGATCCGGCCCAGCACATAGTCGCGGGTCTGGCGCTCCAGAACCACGGATGCGATGCCCTGACGGTGCAGCAGTTGGGACAGCAAAAGGCCCGAGGGGCCGCCGCCAATAATGGCAACCTGGGTGGTGATTTCGGACATAACTCGACCTTTCAAAACGGACTGCGCGGCGGATCAGCCAGCATCTGGGCTGTAATCTGGACTGTAATATGCACAGCAAAGGTGACTTTGCGAATGGACTGAGCGCGCAACCTCTTGTACATTTCGTACATGCTAAATGCCTCTCCTATCCGCAGCTACAATCTCTTTGGTGAAACCGCCGAGCTGGCCGATGTGCTGCATGTCGAAACCATAAGCGCGCGCTCGGCCCTGCACGACTGGCGCCTGAAGGCGCATCGCCATGCGCGACTGCATCAGCTTTTGTTTATGACCAAAGGCGGCGGGGTCGCCGAAATCGATGGTAAGCAACACCCGCTGCCCGCGCCCTGCTTTGTCAATATTCCGCGCGGTGTTGTTCATGGGTTCGACTTTAAACCCCAGACAAACGGTTGGGTTATCACCCTGACCTCGGACCTGCTGGATCATTTCCTGCTGGAAAGCGAAGGCGTGCGTACGCCACTGGAACAGCCGCTGGTTCTTCCGTTGAATACCGATCTGCGCAGGCTGGCAGAACAGCTGTCTGAGGAGTATCACAGCCAGAGCTTTGCCCGCGCGCAGCTGCTGCGTTCGCTGGCCGGAGCCCTCACTGCGCTGGTTGCCCGCAGCATATTCGAGGTCGACCGCGCCAATGCGCCCACCCAGGGCAACCCGCTGTTTGCCCGGTTTGAAGACATGATCGAGCGGGATTTTCGCAAGCGTCGACCGCTGGCAGACTACGCCTGTGATCTGGCGATTTCGCCGACGCATCTGAACCGGATCGCGCATCAATCCACTGGTCAAGCCGCCTCGAAACTGATCAATGATCGAATGCTGCGCGAGGCCCGGCGGATGCTGATCTATACCAATCTGACCGCCGCCCAGATTGCCTATGATCTGGGATTTTCCGACCCGGCCCATTTCAGCCGCGTCTTTGCCAAAGGCACCGGCGTCGCGCCAAAGATCTTTCGCCAGCAGGTTACCGGGGCCAAATAGCCGCGTAAAACTCAAGCCAGTCTAGGCCTTTACCAGGCCTTTGGTCGTTATGCCCGTGGCAACATACCTGTCAGGATCAGTTGCAGATACTGCTCGGCAATCTCAATATGAGGCACGGGGTCTTCGACCCTGTTCCAATGCGGAATCCAGTTCAGCGCCCCAAAGATCGCCGCCGTTGCCAGCTTTGGATCGCATGCCCGCAGACTGCCCTCGGCCACCCCGGCCGCAATCAGTGCGCGCAGTTGGAAATCCACCTCTGCCTTGCTGGCACGCAAAATATTGCGACGTTCTGCCGACAGGCTGTGTTCACGCACCATGGCGATAGTGGCCCCCAGGTCACTCGACACCCATTCGCAATAGCCCCGAATCAGCAGCGTGATCCGCTCCAGCACCGGCAGGGTCTCATCCTGGCTTTGCGCCATGGTCGCGCCCAGAAATTCCAACCCCAACTGGTGACACCCAAAGAGGATATCCTCTTTGCTTTGCACATAATAATAGATGGTCCGTTTGGTTATTTTCAGCGCAGCGGCGATTTCTTCCAGCGAGGTCTGCTCGTACCCCCGATCGTTGAACAGCCGGGCGCCAGCCTGCAATACCGCCCGGCGCTTTGCTTCTCGCTGCGCGTCGCGACTGGTCTCTGATTTACTCTCGGACTTGGTCCAGGTGTTGTTGCCCATGCCGGTCTTCGCTCTGCCCATGTTGTCTTTCCGATTGGTCAACTCGCGCAGGTGACGCCCGGTAATTACACCCTTGAGTTACATCATTCTTGACCTCTTGCCCAGCCCCGGCAAAAAGTAACCGACAAGTGTAATTCAAATTTCGTGTTAGACCCTACGCGAGATTCGCCCAGACAAAGTTCGCCCACCCCAGTTGGTTTAGAGGAGAGAGACCATGACATCAGAGGTACTGGTTGCCGGCGTCGGCATGACAAAATTCGCCAAACCTGGCCAGAATGAGCCCTATACCGAAATGGGCGCCAAAGCCCTGCGCGACGCGCTGGCGGATGCGGGCATCTCGTATGATGCGGTTCAGCAGGCCTATGCAGGTTACGTCTACGGTGACAGCACCTGCGGGCAGGCGGTGCTTTATAAGGTGGGCATGACCGGCATTCCGGTGATGAATGTGAACAACAACTGCTCTACTGGGTCGACCGCATTGTTCATGGCACGGCAAGCAGTGCAATCCGGCGCTGTCGATGTTGCTGTGGCGCTGGGGTTTGAACATATGAAGCCCGGTGCGCTGACCTCGCATTGGACGGATCGCCCCAGCCCCTTTGATGCCTTTGATACGGAAACCGATGATCTGGTTGGCCGCCCCGAAATCCCGCTGGCGCTGCGCTATTTCGGCGGTGCAGGCAAATCGCACATGGAAAAACACGGCAGCTCGCTGACCGATCTGGCCCGCATTCGCGCCAAGGCCAGCCGTCATGCGGTGAACAATCCACTGGCGCTGTTCCGCCAAGAGCTGTCACCACAGGATGTGCTGGACAGCCCGATGATCTGGGACGGTGTAATGACCCGCCTGATGGCCTGCCCGCCGACCTGTGGCGCTGCCGCCGCGATCATTGTCAGCGAAGACTACGCCAAAAAACACGGCCTCAATCAGGCGGTGCGCATCAAAGGTCAGGCGATGACCACCGACTATGCCTCGACCTTTGACGCCCATGACATGATGCAGCTGGTCGGCTACGACATGACGGCCGCTGCCGCCAAACAGGTGCAGGAACAGACCGGCATTGCGATTGACGATGTCGACGTGGTCGAGCTGCACGACTGTTTTGCCCATAATGAGATGATCACCTACGAGGGTCTGGGTCTGTGTCCCGAGGGCGGCGCCAGCAAGTTCATCGCGAATGGCGACAACACTTATGGCGGCAAATATGTGACCAACCCATCGGGCGGGCTGCTGTCCAAGGGCCACCCATTGGGCGCCACTGGTCTGGCGCAATGTTACGAGCTGACGCGGCAATTGCGCGGCACCGCTGGTGCGACACAGGTAGAGGGTGCGCGCACTGCGCTGCAGCACAACCTTGGTCTGGGAGGCGCCTGCGTCGTCACCCTGTATCAAGCCGCCTGAGGAGGCCCGCATGATTGACAGAGCCTTCATCGGTCAAAGCTTTGCGCCGCTGACGGTCGAGGTCGAGGCAGGGCGTCTGCGCGCCTTTGCCCGGGCCACGGCCCAGCGCGATCCGATCTATTCAGATACTGCCGCCGCGCAGGCGGCAGGCTATCGTAACATCCCCGCGCCGCTGACCTTTCTTTTCACGCTGGATCTTGAACGGGATGATCCCTTCTATTTCATCAATGAGATGAAGATCGATCTGGCCCGGGTGCTGCATGGCGAGCAGGCCTTTACCTATGGTGCGCCAATCTGTGCTGGCGATCAGGTGACGCTGATCAGCTCGGTCGAAGACATCTACGACAAAAAGGGCGGCGCGATGGAATTCGTCATCCTGAAAACAAGTGCTCAGAACCAGTTGGGCGAAGATCTTGGCACCATGACCCGCACCATCGTCGTGAGGAACCCATCATGAGCACCGCCGTGAATGATTTGACCTACGCCGGGGTTGCGGTTGGCGACACCCTGCCGCCCCTCACCCAGCGCGCGATCAGCCGCACAACGCTGGCGTTGTTTGCCGGCGCCTCAGGCGATCACAATCCGATCCATATCGACATCGATTTCGCCAAGGCTGCCGGAATGCCGGATGTCTTTGCCCATGGCATGCTGAACATGGCCTATCTGGGCCATCTGGTCACCGCCTGGGTGCCGCAGACAGCAGTGCGTGAATTCTCCACCCGGTTTGTGGCGATCACCCAGATCCATGCGGTGGTGACCTGCACCGGGCGTGTGGTGGAAAAACACGCAGGCAATCTGGTCACGCTGGAAATCCAGGCCGCCGATCAGCATGGTGATGTAAAACTGGCCGGTCAGGCGCTGGTCGCGCTGCCATAATCACTCGGGGTGCGCCTGAGCCTGGGAGGAAGCGAATGCGCCCTCCCGTTTGCCAGAGGCAAACCTCCGGTTTGACGGGGAGGCTCGGGCGCACCCCGGCGTCCCGCCGGGCGGGATTTTCCAATAGTTTTCTACATAGGATGCCCAACAATGACCAAACTCGCAGGCAAGACCGCCTATATCACCGGAGCAGGCCGCGGCATTGGCCGTTCCATCGCGCTGAAACTGGCCAGTGACGGCGCCAATGTGGTGCTGAACGATCTGGATGTGGAACCGGCACAGGAGGTCGTCGCCGAAATCGAAGCCATGGGCGGCAAAGCACTCGCCATTCCCGGATCTGTCACCGCACCCGGTTTTGCCAATGATTTCATCCAGGCTGGCATCGACAAATTTGGCGGCATCGACATTATCGTCAACAATGCCGGCTACACTTGGGACAGCTTTATCGGCAAGATGACCGACCAGCAGTTTGACGCCATGATCGACGTGCACCTCAAGGCGCCGTTTCAGATCCTGCGCGCAGCCGCACCGTTTATTGCTGAACAGGCCGCAATCGAGGCTTCAGAGGGGCGCGAAGTGTTCCGCAAAGTGGTGAATATCTCGTCCATCGCCGGTACCGGTGGCAATGCGGGCCAGGCCAATTATTCCTCGGCCAAGGCTGGGATTGTCGGCATGACCAAAACCATGGCCAAGGAATGGGGCCGCTACAAGGTCAACGTCAACGCGGTGGCATTCGGCATGATCTCCACCCGCCTGACCGAGGCCACGGATGAGAAGAAGGCCATCGAGGTCGAAGGCAATACCATCGGTATCGGCATCCCCAAAAAGGTCGTCAAAGGCTTTGAGATGATGATCCCCATCGGGCGCGCAGGTACCCCGGAAGAGGCTGCAGGCGGCGTCTATCTGTTCTGCATTCCCGAAAGCAACTACGTTTCCGGCCAGACTTTGATCGTCGGCGGCGGGCTGACCGCCTAGCCTGTAAAACAACTGCGCCCGCCCCTCCCGTTGGAGGATCGGGCGCAGCCCAGTCTTTGGCTGGCAAAAAAGAGGAAGACACCATGCTCGAAGGCACCCGCATCATCGAGGTCGAGGGCCTCGGCCCCGGCCCTTTTGCCGCCATGTGGCTGGCAGATATGGGTGCCGATGTGATCTGCGTCCACCGCAAGGGTGGCGGCGTCACCCCCGGCATGCCGGAACGATCCGTGCTGGATCGCGGCAAACGCTCGATCGAGCTGGATCTGAAAGACCCAGACGACATTCAAACCTTTCTGGCACTGGTGGACACAACCGATGGGCTGATCGAAGGCTTTCGCCCCGGCGTGATGGAGCGGCTGGGCATTGGCCCCGAAGCCTGCCATGCAATAAACCCGCAACTGGTTTTTGGCCGCATGACCGGCTGGGGTCAGGACAGTGCGCTGTCTGAAACCGCAGGGCATGATCTAAACTATATCTCCCTCTCTGGCGCGCTCTGGTATGCGTCAAACCCCGGTGATGCGCCGCTGACGCCCGCAACACTGGTTGGCGATATTGGCGGCGGCGCGATGTATCTGGCCGCCGGAATGCTGGCCGGACTGCTGCGCGCCAAAACCAGCGGTGAGGGCACCGTGGTCGATGCGGCGATCTACGATGGCTCCGCCCATATGATGAACCTGCTCATGAGCATCCGTCAGGCCGGCGGCTTTGGCGACACACGCGGGCAGAACCTGCTGGATGGCCCGCATTGGAGCCGCTCATATGTCTGCGCGGACGGCGGCTACATGACCGTGCAATGTCTGGAGCCAAAGTTCTATGCGCAATTCCTGTCACGGATGGGGTTAAGCCAGGATGACGATTTCAAACGCCAGTTCGACAAGAGGCTCTGGCCGGTTCTGACCGGGCGGCTGGCGGGGATCTTTGCCAGCCAGCCCCGCGCCCATTGGGCAGAGATTTTCAACGCAACCGATGCCTGCGTCGCCCCGGTACTGAGCCCGACAGAGGCGCTGCACCACCCAATGAATGCCCGTGGCACCTGGGTTGAGGCTGACGGCATCTTGCAGGCTGCACCAGCGCCCAGGTTTTCAGATCAAACTGACTGGCAAGCCCCGCAAAGCCCCGAGCGCGGCCAACACACAACAGACATTCTGGCCGAACTCGGCCGCAACAAGGACTGAGCAATCCCATGACTGCACATATTTCTCCCTGGATGGACGACGAGCTGACCATGCTCCAGGATTCCTTGCGCGATTTTTATGCCAATGAAATGGTCCCGCATGAGGCACGCTGGCAGGAGCAGGGCCATATCGACCGCGATTTCTGGAACAAGGCTGGTGAGATCGGTATCCTATGCGCCTCGGTCCCCGAAGAATACGGCGGCATGGGCGGTGACTTTCGCCACGAGGCAGTGATTGCCACCGAACAATACCGCGCCGCCGGGTTTTCCGGGTTTGGCAACTCTGTACACAGCCAGATCTGTGCCGGGTATATCCTCGACTATGGCTCGGAAGAGCAAAAGAAACGCTGGCTGCCCAAGATGGCAACCGGTGAGATGGTCTGCGCCATCGCCATGACCGAACCCGGCACCGGGTCAGACCTGCAAAGCATCAAGACCACGGCCAAACTCGATGGCAATGAATATGTGGTCAGTGGTTCCAAGACATTCATCACCAATGGTCAGCAGGCGGATCTGATCATCGTTGTCACCAAAACCGACCCCTCCCTGGGCTCCAAAGGGATCTCGCTTATCGTGGTAGAGACGGCCGATGCGCCGGGGTTCGCCCGCGGACGCAATCTGGAAAAGCTCGGCCTCAAGAGCCAGGACACATCAGAGCTGTTCTTTGACAATGTGCGCGTGCCGCCGGAAAACCTGCTGGGCGGGGTCGAGGGTCAGGGGTTCTATCAGTTGATGAAATCGCTACCGCAGGAACGCCTGGTGGTGGCTCTGGGCGGCGCTGCCGCAATGGACAAGGCGCTGGAGGAAACCGTGGCCTACACGGCGGAGCGCAAAGCCTTTGGCAAACCCCTGTTGGAGATGCAGAACACGCGTTTCAAACTGGCCGAGGTCAAAACCATCGCCCATATCGCCCGGGTGTTTCTGGATGACTGCGTTGCCAAACATCTGCGCGGCGAGCTGGACGCCACCACGGCCTCGATGGCGAAATGGTGGGTGACGCAGATGCAATGCGACACCATGGATGAATGCCTGCAACTGTTTGGCGGCTATGGCTATATGTCGGAATACCCGATCTCGACCATGTATGCCGATGCACGGGTGCAAAAGATCTATGGTGGCTCAAACGAGATCATGAAAGAGCTGATCGCCCGCAGCCTGAAAGCCTGAATGGCGCGCGGCACCGCATAAAAAAACCCGCGCCAGAACCATCTGTAGCGCGGGTTGAATCACGTCAAAATGGAGGGCAATCAGCCCTCTTTCTTTTCTGTTGCTGCGGCCTTCATGCGGGCCAGCAGCGCCGACTTGTCTTCGGCTTTGTCATAGGGGTTCTTGCGGCTGCCTTTGGCATTATGCTCGGCGTGGCGCGGTGCATTTGTGCCTCTGCGCGCGGCTCCGGTCTTTCCATAGTCCATGGGTCTGCCCTCGTATCTGGGGATGAGAGTAATCTCAGTTGTCGTGCTGATGCCCGAAGCAGCCTATATATGCAAGCCGACAGGGCCGATCAAGCTAGCGCCCACCGCCCCAATAGGTGAGCACCTCGTTGAGGTAGGCTTCTGCCCCGATCCGGAAATGCGTCTGGCCCGTCACCACAAATCCCTGATCTTGGTAAAAGGCGATCGCTGCGCTGTTCTGCGCATTCGTGGTCAGCCAGGGCGCGTCGCGCCCCAGCTCGGCACAGTGGTGCAGACCCGCTTGCAACAGTGCCTTGCCCAGACCACGTCCATGATGGCGCGGTTGCACATAAAGCGTCGCGATCTCTACCGCAGAGCCGGGGCCATTGGGCGGCCGAGGCCCATCCGAGATACGGATAAACCCGTCGATCCCTTCGAGATTTTGCGAAACGATGAAAGTCTCACTTGGCATCTGCAGCAGCTCGCGGAACCGGGTGGGGGTCAGCTCGCCAAAGACGTAGTCAGCAAACTGCGCATTCACCCCAAGACGCAGATAGGTGCCGACCCAGACCTCAATCGCAAGCGCCGCCAGACTCGACGCGTCATCAAGACGCGCCGGGCGCAGGCCGATCTGCGATGGGCTGCGTTCAGCCGCCACGAACCGTGTCGATCATCAGCTGTACATTGTCCGGGTCCGCATCCGGAGTGATGCCATGGCCAAGGTTGAAAATATGCGGCCCATTCTTGAAGGCCTCAACAATGGCGCGGGTCTCATCCACCAGATCCTGACCACCTGTGACCATGTGGCGCGAGGCGAGGTTGCCCTGCACACAGCCATCGACCTGCAGGTTTTGTGCCGCCCAGATGGGATCAACCGAGTTGTCCAGCGCCAGACAGTCGATACCGGTTGCCTTGGCAAAGCCGAGGTATTTTTCGCCTGCCTCACGAGGAAAGCCAATCACAGGAATGCCGGGATGACGCTCTTTCAGGGCGGCGGTGATCTGGCGGCAGGGCTCCAGCGCGTATTTGTGGAAATCTTCGCCTTTGAGCGAGCCTGCCCAGCTGTCGAAAATCTTCACCACTTCGGCGCCGGCTTTGATCTGCATCGACAGATAATCAATGGTGGCCTCGGTGATGCGCGCCAGCAGCGCCTCGAACAAGGCTCTGTTTTCCTGTTTCAGCGCATGCGCCGGACCCTGATCCGGCGTGCCACGACCGGCAATCATATAGGTGGCCACAGTCCAGGGTGCCCCGGCAAAACCGATCAGCGTGGTTTCGGCAGGCAGCTCCTTGGACAGGATTTTGACCGTCTCATAGATCGGGTTCAGGGTCTCGTGAATGTCTGATGCCGGGCCGAGCTTGGCAAAATTCGCCTCGGTTGTGATGGTCGAAAGACGTGGGCCTTCGCCGGTGACAAACCACAGGTCCGCGCCCAGCGCCTGGGGGATCAGCAGGATATCAGCAAACAGGATCGCCGCATCAAAGCCATAGCGGCGGATCGGCTGCAGGGTGACTTCGGCAGCCAGGTCCGGATTGTAGCAGAGCTTGAGAAAATCCCCGGCCTGCGCACGGGTCGCGCGATATTCCGGCAGGTAGCGGCCAGCCTGACGCATCATCCAGATCGGCGGCACATCCTGTGTTTCACCCGCCAATGCGCGCAGAATTTTCTTTTGTTCGGCCATGTCACCCTCGATTTTTGCGTGCCCTCATCTGGTGGTATGAGGTCGGCCCAAAGCGGCAAATTGTCAAGGGCAGCCTGACCAGTGCTTGCAACGGCATATCGCCGCTACTAAAGGTCATTGCATGACACAGAACCTGCCCTCCCCCGCTTCTCCGCTGAAAATCGGCACTCGTGGATCGCCGCTGGCACTGGCTCAGGCCTATGAGACCCGCCGCCGACTGAGCGAGGCCTTTGATCTGCCGCCCGAGGCGTTCGAGATTGTGGTGATCAAGACCAGTGGCGACAATCAGGCACTGATCGCGGCAGACAAGCCGCTGAAAGAGCTTGGTGGCAAGGGGCTGTTCACCAAAGAGATCGAAGAGGATCTTTTGTCCGGTGCCATCGATATTGCGGTGCATTCGATGAAGGATATGCCGGTGATGCAGCCTGCGGGCCTGCTGCTGGACTGTTACCTGCCGCGCGAAGATGTGCGCGATGCCTTTGTGTCGCCTAAATTCTCCCGCCTGCAGGATCTTGCTGCCGGGGCTGTTGTCGGCACCTCGTCGCTGCGTCGGCGCGCGCAGCTAATGAACCGCCGCCCCGATCTGAAGGTCGTAGAGTTTCGCGGTAATGTGCAGACCCGGTTGAAAAAGCTGAATGATGGCGTGGCGGAATGCACATTCCTGGCCATGGCAGGCCTGAACCGGCTGGCAATGGCGGATGTGCCTGCAACCGAAATCGAGACAACAGACATGCTGCCCGCCGTGGCGCAGGGGGCCATTGGCATTGAAAGGCGCGGTGAAGATACCCGTGTGGCGGCCATGCTCGACGCGATCCATGATAAGACCACCGGCCAGCGGCTGGCGGCGGAACGCGCCTTTCTGGCGGCCCTTGATGGGTCCTGCGAAACGCCTATTGCGGGCCTTGCCGAACTGGATGGCACCACCCTGCGGCTGCGCGGCGAGGTGCTGCGCCCGGATGGATCCGAAGCCATCGCCGAAGATCAGAGCTGCGCCATTGAAGATGGGGCCGAGCTGGGGCGCGCGATGGCGACCAAACTGCTGGCCCAGGCTGGCCCTGGGTTCTTCGACTGGCGTCAGTAAAGTCGCGCCTCTTCCCAAAAAGTGCCGCCACGACATACGCCAGAGTATGACGTGGCGGCCCATTTGACCGCTCCGCTGATGCAGGCGACCCTGCCATCAGGAGGAGCGCAAAATGACACCTGGAAAGTCCTATCTCAGCAGTGAAGAAATCCGCCCATTGGCTGAGAGGTCCGATGCCATGGGCCTGTGGCTGGTTGTGCATTGCTGGGGCACCATCGCGCTGGCGCTGGCGCTGTTTGCGCTCTGGCCCAATCCGCTGACCTTTGTGATCGCGGTTCTGGTAATTGGCTCGCGGCAGCTGGGTCTGGCGATCCTGATGCATGAGGCGGCGCATAACGCGCTGTTCAAGACCCGCAAATGGAACGACATCGTCGGCGAATGGCTATGCGGACGGCCCATCCTGGCTGAACTCGCTGCCTATCGCCACTACCACCTGACCCATCATCGGTTTACCCAGACCGACAAGGACCCGGATCTAAAGCTCAGCTCGAAATTCCCCACCTCCAAGGCGTCATTGCAGCGGAAATTCACCCGCGATCTGACTGGCCAGACGGGGGTAAAGCAATTGGTTGGCCAAATACTGATGAGTTTCCGCCTGGCTGGCGACGACGACGCGATCGAAGCAGCTGCTTCGGATTTCGCCCAGAGCTTCAAGGCACCACATCTGTGGAAATCGCTGCCGGTGTTTGTTGGGGTCGCCGTGGTGATGAGCCTGATCGGGAGCTGGTGGTGGGGGCTGGCCTTCTGGCTGCTGCCCTACCTCACCTGGTTTCAGTTCGTGCTGCGGGTGCGCAATATTGCCGAACATGGCGCGGTGGAACAGTCGCAAAACCCACTGCAGAATGTGCGCACCACTAAGGCTGGCCCCATCGCGCGGCTTTTTGTGGCCCCCTATTGGGTCAACTACCATCTGGAACATCACATGGTGATGCATGTGCCCTGCTGGCAGTTAAAAAATATGCATAAAGCCCTGCTCGACAAAGGGATTGGCCCGGAAATGCGCATTGCCAGTGGCTATGGTCAGGCGCTGGCAGAGGCTGGGTGGAAACGCGCCTGATCCTGGCCTAGTCTTTTGGCCTGATCTTTCGACCTGATCTTTCGGCCTGTCCCCACTATTGGGATTGCTCTGCCAACTGCCCCGACCAGCGCAGCCAGGTTTCGGGCGCGTCATGAAAGACGTTCAGATCCACCTCGCCCTTGATGCCCGGCACCAATCCGGTGCCAGTATATTGCCAGAGCCGCCAAAAGGCACCGGGATAGACCTGACGCGGATGTCCCGCCACCGAGCGCAGCCAGAACTCCGTGCCGTGCAATCGACCTATGCCGGTTTCAGCGAAGAAATCCACCGTGGTGTAGACCACCGGGCGGCGGCCATAGTGGGCCTCAAGAATAGACAGGAACTTGCGCGCCTCGGCCCGCACCAGCCGCCCGTCGGGGCGTTTGGTGCAGGTCTTTGAACGCGGGTTCCATTCCATATCCAGCACCGGTGGGAGGGCATTGGCATCGCGCGGCACATGTTTGATGAACCAACGTGCCTGCTCTGCAGCCGTGCGACAGAAATAATAGTAGTGATAGGCCCCGCGCGGCACCCCGGCGCGCTGCGCGCCCTGCCAGTTCTGGCGAAACATGGGGTCCGCAACATCGCCGCCTTCGGTCGCCTTGATATAGGCAAAGGACACCCCGGCGTCGCGCACCTGCGGCCAGTCGATATCCCCCTGATAACGCGAGACATCAATGCCGTGGATCGCATAGCTGCGCGGGCCACGGCCCTGCCATTCATGCGGGTCCGCATCACCAAAGCGCGGATAGGTGATCAGGCGTGACAGCTCTGCTTTAGAAGGGCGCTGGGTCGGCGCGACTTCAGACGTGGAGGGAAACGGCGCGGGAGCCTTGGGGCCACAGCTTGCCACCAGAGTAGTCGCAGCAAAAACAAGGCCGGTCAAAAATCGCCTGTACATTATAAACCCTGCCCTCAAAAAGAAACGCAACCGGCGTTATTCTCGTCGGTTGCGTTCACTGTCTTGCTAAGTGGAGCACTTGCAAAGCACAAAGGCGATGGTCAAGCAAAATCGGCGCAATCCCGCAGGCGCTGCACAGGCGAGTTGAGGCTAGGTCAAACCCATTTCGCCAGCGGCGGCAGGCTCATCAGCACCGCATTGGCATCATGGCCGGTCTCCAGACCAAACTTGGTACCGCGATCATAAACCAGATTATATTCCGCATAGAGCCCGCGATGCACCAATTGCGCATCTTTGTCAGCTTCATCAAACGCCTGCACGCGGCGCTTTTCCACCAAGGGCAGATAGGCAGGCAGAAAGGCGCGGCCAATGTCCTGCGTCAGGGCAAAATCCGCAGCCCAGTCGCCGGTGTTGTGATCATCCATGAAGATGCCGCCAACGCCGCGCGCCCGGTTTCGGTGGGGAATATAGAAATACTCATCCGCCCATTTTTTCAAGCGTGGATAAAGGTCGGTGCCATGCGGGTCGAGGTATTCGCGCTGGGTGGCATGAAAATGCGTAGTATCTTCGGCATACTCAATACAGGGATTGAGGTCAGAGCCACCGCCAAACCACCAGGCATGCGGGGTCCAGAACATCCGGGTGTTCATGTGCACCGCCGGCGCATGCGGGTTACGCATGTGTGCCACCAGCGAAATCCCCGAGGCCCAGAACCGCGGGTCTTCCTTCATGCCAGGCAGGCCTTTGCGGGCCGCCATGGCGTTTTGGGCCCGTTCGCCAAGGGTGCCGTAAACCTCGGAGATATTGACGCCGACCTTTTCAAACACCCGACCACCGCGCATCACGCTCATCAGACCACCACCGGCGTCCGATCCATCATCGGCGCTGCGCTTGGTCTCGCTGATCTCAAACTGGCCCGGCTCCAGATCCGCAAAAGGGCCAGTGTCATGACTGTCCTCAAGCGCCTCGAAGGCAGCGACGATCTCGTCGCGCAGGGCGCGAAACCAGGCGGCCGCCTCAGCTTTTTGGGTCTTCATGTCATCAGGCAAATCGGCAGGCATCACGAGGCTTTCTACAAGAGGGTATTGATTAGTGAACGGGGGCGGCAACGGGATCCAGCAGGGTGCGCCCGCCATCCAGGGTCATGATTTGCCCGGTCAGGAAACCGGCCGCATCCGAGGCCAGAAACTGCGCCGCCTCGGTGAGTTCGGTGGGCGCCGCAATCCGCCCCAGTGGCGTGTGCTGCTCAATATCCTGACGATAGCTGCGGTTGTCCTTCAGTGTCGTGCGCATCGAGGCGCTCATGACAGAGCCAAAAGCGATGGAGTTGACCCGAATGCGGTGTGCTGCGAGTGAAATCGACAGCGAACGCGTCAACTGATCCAGCGCCGCAGAGGCCACCGAATAGGCCATCAGCTCTGGGTGGGTGCGGCGTGCAGCAATCGACGAGAGATTGATGATAGCGCCAAGGGGGGCATCCTCTTCGCGGCTCTCGCCTTGTTTGATCATCCGGCGTGCCACCTGCTGCGACAGGCGCAGGGTCGGCAACAGGTTTTCCATCAACAGCAGTTCAAGCGAGTCGTCTTCGGGATCCAACGGATCACTTTGGACCACCTGACGCGCGCCGTTGACCAGAATATCCACGTCATCAAAGGCATCGATAGTGGCCGAAAGCAGGTTGGCAATGGTCAGCCGTTCGCGCAGATCGCCGGCAAAATAGCGGATATTGCTTTCATCCGCCTGCTCTCCCAGCTCACGAACCAGGGCTGCCTCGTTGGTATCAGCAAACATCACATTGGCACCAGCAGCAACGAATTGCCGCCCGATCGCCAGCCCGATGCCACTGGAGGCCCCAGTGACGATGGCAGTCTTGCCAGAGATAGAAAAGGACATGCGCGGCACGCTCCACAGTTTGTTTTCAACCAAGCCCGGAGTCTACCGGTATGTATGGCCCAGATGGTCCAGCCTTGATTTTGGCGGCGAGGGTAGCCCTCACCGCTGCTCTTGGGAATAAAAAAGACGTCGCTCTGCGAGATCCAGCCTAGCCTTTGACGCGGCGCGGGCGTTGCGCGTGCAACACCTTGAAACGATTGTCGCCAGCAACCTCGTTCACGGCGACAAACCGCTCTGACAGGATGGTTTCATAGGGTAGATGACGGTTGGCAACCATCCACAGATGCCCCGAGGCTGTCAGCATCTTGGCCGCTGCAGCAATAAAGGCCTGCCCCAATTCGGGCTCTGCGCTACGTCCGGTGTGAAACGGCGGGTTCATCACCACCGTATTGATCTGCACCGGTTTAGTCTGGACCGGCGCCTTCCAGCTGCGCGCATCAGCCCAGTGGAACTGGGCGCGGGCATCCGCGACGTTCTGCCGGGCACAGTCAAGCGCGACATGATCTGCCTCCACCAGGTGCAGCTCTTCGACGCTGGCCCGGCTGAGGATCTGACTGGACAGATAGCCCCAGCCAGCGCCCAGATCGGCCACGACCCGTCCCAGTTTCTCCGGCAGGTTCTGCGCCAGCAAGGCAGAGGCCGGGTCAATGCCATCAGCCGAAAACACGCCGGGGGCGGTAACAAAGCCGTCGACCTTGGTTGTCGCAGCAGGCATCCAGTCGTCCAGATCCTTGCTGCCGCCCTGAAACCAGAAAATCTTGCCATGCGCCTTGGAGATCGGCGCCGAGGTTTCACCGCGTTGGCGCAACGCTTTGAGAATCGAATCGATCCCGTCCGTCTTGCCGCCATCCACCAGCACCGGCCCTTGGGTGACCGCAGAAGCCTGCGCCACCAGCAGGCGCGCCTCGGCTTTGGCCCGCGGCACAAAGACAACCGAAGCCGCAAAACGCTCTGCCTCGGGCAGGGTCGGCAGGCAGGTGTACCCAGCCGCGACATAGGATTCGAAAGCCGGGCGGAAAGATTGCAGGATCAGAACGCGCTCTTTTGGCAGGGCGGAAAGATCAAGGTCGGCAGGCGGAGAAAAGACGGCGATGCGGCCCTCATCGGGCACGACACAGCCACCCGTCTCGAGGGCAAGGGACAGGCGCAGGGACATATAGAGTGCCTCTTTGATGTTGGTATTATTCTTCTTTTTCCATCGTGCATTGCAACGGATGCTGGTGCCGATTGGCAAAATCCATAACCTGACCAACCTTGGTTTCGGCTATCTCATGGGTAAAGACCCCGACCACCGCGACACCTTTTTTGTGCACGGTCAGCATGATCTCAAAGGACTGGGCATGCGTCATGCTGAAAAAGCGCTCCAGCACCATGACGACAAACTCCATCGGGGTATAGTCGTCATTGAGCAGCAGCACCTTGTAGCGCGGCGGGCGTTTGGTCTTTGGGCGTGTCTTGGTCAAAAGACCCGTATCGGTATCGTCGTCATCCGAAAACTGAGACATCATCACAGGCTGCAGCGGCATTGGCTATAAGTTCCGGTCATGCATGGAAATCGTTCAATAGCTTATATAGCCTAAAGAGAGCTTAGGAAAAGGGATTGAACGCGCATCGTGACACGCAATTTGACAACAATTGGCTTTGATGCCGATGATACCCTTTGGCACAACGAACGGTTCTTTCGGGTTACCCAGGAACGTTTCGCCGAACTGCTGCAGGATCATACTCCGGATATCATGGATCGCGCCGCATTGGATCAACGCCTGCTGGCAGCGGAAAAACGCAACCTCGGCCGCTATGGCTATGGCGTCAAAGGCTTTACCCTGTCGATGATCGAAACCGCCATCGAGGTCACCGAACAACAGGTGCCCGCAGCGGTCATCCAGGAGCTGATTGTCGCTGGCCAGATGATGCTGTCCTACCCGATCGAGCTGCTGCCGCATGCCCGCGAAACTGTTGAAATCTTGGCTGACAGCCACCGCATCGTGTTGGTCACCAAGGGGGATTTGCTGGATCAGGAGCGCAAACTGGCACAATCGGGCCTTGGCGATCTGTTTGATGCGGTGGAAATCGTGTCGGAGAAAACCGCAGCGGTCTACAGCGAAATTTTCCAGCGTCATGGCGATGGTCCGGCGCAGGCAATGATGGTTGGCAATTCCATGCGGTCGGATGTGGTGCCCATTGTTCAGGCCGGCGGCTGGGGCATCTACGTCCCGCACGGGCTGATCTGGGAAGTCGAACATGCAGAGCCGCCCCAAGGCCATGATCGCTATCACGAACTTGCCAGCCTTGGCGCCCTGCCCCAGCTGGTCGCCAGGATCGCCTGACTTGTCAGGCTGATCCGTCAGACTGGCTTTGCGGGCTGGCTTTGTAGGCTGGCTCGGGTTGGAAAATCGACTATTCAACCACAGGAAAAAGACCGCCATCTCGTCTCAACGCACAGATATCGCAAAGGATCCGCAATGCCCCATGCAGAAGTAAAATACTCCGATGACCTCAGCCTCGACACCCCGGCCATGCTGGCCGAAATCGAAGCGATTATCCTGCGCCACGATACTGGTGCCGGCGCCTGCAAGGGGCGCGCCTATCCGACCAGTGAATACCACCACAGCCATGTCACCATCACCGTCAACCTGCTGGTCAAACCACACCGCGACGAGGCTTTTTCAACCGCCCTTCTGACGGATCTGGAACAGCGCATCAGCGCCATGATTCCGCAGGTCTGCGAGTTTTCCTTTGGCCTGCAGTATGCCTCTCCCTACTACGTCACGCGCAGACACAGCCCGCACTAAACAGCCACTTTCAGCAGCATCTGGAACAGAACTGGGCGCTAGTGGAGTTGCGTGGTGGAGTTGCCTGGCAGCCCGGTGCCGCAATTGCTGAAGCGCGCGTCGGGCCGGGGTTCGAAAGATTTACAATCTGTTGCACACCCGCATCGGAAACCCGAACATTTTTGCATAAACCTTGCATTCAAGGACAAGATCCACCGCAAAAATCATCAACCCTTTTTTAACCAAACCCCGATCTAGAAGCCCGCCACAGGCAGACCACTAGATATGGGGGAACTCTTTTTTTGTAGGCTCTCCGCGCCTGATCCCCGTGGTTTCTTCTGCGCCCTTGCTATGGTAGGCTTTTTAAAAGCAGGCAAAAAAGTCAGTCGGAAAACCGGCGGCAAGAGGCAAAAATGGCAGATATCGTGCAGATCAGGTGCAATCGCCTGGTCCGCAGACAGCGGGTTCACGCCCGGTCTGTGCTGTGGATCATGGGCGTTTTTCTCGCTTTCGCGATTGCAATACTTCCCGCAACCTCGCTCACTGCGGCCCCCTATGCGGCTGTCGTCGTGGATGCGCGCACGGGCGAAGTGCTGCATTCGCGCAATGCCGACACCCGGCTGCACCCTGCCTCCCTGACCAAGATGATGACGCTCTACATTGCCTTCGAGGCTGTGCGAAACGGTGAAATCACCCTTGAAACCAAGGTCCGCATCAGCAAAAACGCCGCCGCCGAGCCGCCCTCGAAGCTGGGGTTGAAGTCCGGGCAACGCATTGCCTTTCGCTACCTCATTCGCGCTGCTGCGGTGAAATCTGCCAATGACGCGGCCACCGCCATCGGTGAGGCGATTTCAGGCTCTGAGGCGGCCTTTGCCCGTCGCATGACCCGCACTGCCAAATCACTTGGCATGTCGCGCACTACCTTCAAAAACGCCCATGGGCTGACCGAATCGGGTCACATGTCCACTGCCCGTGACATGACCAATCTGGGCCGCCATATCCTGTATGACTACCCCGAGTACTATAACCTGTTTTCGCGCAAAACGGCCGATGCCGGTGTGCGCACGGTTCCCAATACGAATCGTCGCCTGCTGGCCGCCTACAAGGGCGCCGACGGCATCAAGACCGGCTATACTCGCGCAGCTGGTTTCAACCTTGTTGCGTCGGCCAAGCGCGGCAATGAGCGCGTCATCGCCACCGTGTTTGGCGGCAAATCCTCCACCTCACGCAATGCCAAGGTGGCAGAGCTTTTGGATCTGGGCTTTCGCCGTGCGCCGTCTCGTGCCAGGGTCCGCGCGCCCGGTCTCCCCGCCTATGTCGGCAATGCCGGTTTGGGATCAGTTGCTGTCGCCAGCGCTGGTCAAGCCACCGCTGGCGGGGCCGGAAAAACAATTCGCGTCAATGGCTTGGTGAAAACCAGCCTGCGCCCCAAACTACGTCCCGGCATCAGCGCCCCTGCGACCGACAGCCCTGCAGATGCCACCGTTCTGGTGGCCAATGCGGCAGAGGCGCAGACAGGCAGCCCGACAGCCCTCGCCGAAACGCCCGCCGGTCACACCGCGCCGGTTCTGGATCCGAACGTTTTGCAAGCCAGCATCACCGCCGCTCTGGCCGAGGCCAACACGCCAAGTACGGCAGCGACAACTAACCCCACTAACCCCGCCCCCCTGGCCAGCGTCACACAGCGCGCAGGGGTCCCCTTAAAGGGCCTGCGCCCGCGGGCGCGCCCAAGCAAATGGGCTCGCGCGGAAACCCCAACCACCCCCGAACCAATGGTGGCCC
>NZ_CYSG01000005.1 GCF_001457775.1 Phaeobacter sp. CECT 5382 | reverse complement strand
TGTACTTCGTAGGGGCCCAACTGCTCATATACTCCAGCTACCATGCTGGATTCACAAAATGAATCCCTCACCCGATTTGTGCAACAAAGCCCGTGCGCATTACCGACCTGCACAAATCCTTCGGCACGCTAGAGGTGCTCAAAGGGGTTTCTCTGACGGCCAAACAGGGGGATGTGGTGGCGATTATCGGTGGCAGCGGTTCAGGCAAGTCCACCATGCTGCGCTGCACCAATTTCCTTGAAACACCAACCTCCGGCAAGATTGAAATCGACGGCGAAGAGATCCAGATGCGCGCGGATGGCACCCCCGCCAACCAGCGCCAGATCGAGCGTATTCGCACCCGCCTGGCCATGGTGTTTCAGTCGTTTAACCTGTGGACCCATCGCAGCCTGCTCGAAAATGTCATCGAAGTCCCGGTCTATGTGCTCAAGCAGCCCCGTGCCGAAGCCATCGCATCCGCCCGAAAACTGCTGCAGCGGGTCGGCCTGGCCGACAAAGAAGACGCCTTTCCCGCCTTTTTGTCTGGTGGACAGCAACAGCGCGCCGCCATTGCGCGGGCACTCGCTGTGGATCCATCCGTCATGCTGTTTGACGAACCCACCAGCGCGCTGGATCCGGAACTGGTCGGCGAAGTTCTCACCGTGATCCGCGATCTGGCCGCCGAAGGGCGCACCATGCTGCTGGTCACCCATGAGATGCGATTTGCCCGCGAGGTCGCGGATCATGTCGTCTATCTTTACCAGGGACGCATCGAAGAGCAGGGTCCACCTGCCGAGGTCTTTGGCAACCCCCAGTCCGAGCGTTTGCAACAGTTCCTCAAATCCGTCTCGTGACAAAATCAACAAAACAAATCCATAACAGGGAGATACACAATGTCTATGAAAGCAATTCTGGCCGCTGGCCTGACCTTTGCCAGCCTCACAGCCGGTGCCGTCCAGGCCGAACAGGTCAAGATCGGTATCGCGGCTGAACCCTACCCTCCCTTTGCCTCGTTGGACTCCTCAGGCAAATGGGTTGGCTGGGAAGTTGACGTGATCGGTGCTGTCTGCGCCGCCGCCAACCTTGACTGCGTGCTGACGCCAGTTGCCTGGGATGGCATCATCCCCTCACTGACCGGCCAGCAGATCGACGCCATCATGGCCTCGATGTCGATCACCGAAGAACGCCTGAAGACCATCGACTTCTCCGACCCCTACTACAACACGCCCGCCGTGGTGGTTGCGGATAAATCCATGGATATCGCGGCGACCCCTGAAGGGCTCGCAGGCAAGATCATCGGCATTCAGGCCTCCACAATCCACCAGGCCTATGCGCAGGAATATTTCAAGGACTCTGAGATCCGCGTCTACCAGACCCAGGACGAGGCCAATCAGGACCTCTATGCCGGGCGCATTGACGCGACCCAGGCCGACAGCATCGCCATGGCCGATTTTGTTGCCTCCGACACCGGGGCCTGCTGTGAAATCAAGGGCACTGTTGCCGATGATCCGGAGATCCTTGGTCGCGGTGCAGGTGCGGGCGTGCGCAAAGGCGATGACGCCCTGCGCGAAGCGATCAATGCAGGCATTGCCAAGATCCTTGAGGACGGCACTCACGCCGAGATCACTTCGCGCTATTTCTCTGCCAGCATTTACTAAGGCACTGACGTGACGATGGTCCTCGAATGGCTCGGCCTGGCCGAAAGCGCGGCTTTGCTGTCGCTCTCGGCTCCCGGCTGGGGCATGAACCTTTTGCGCGGTCTGGCAAACTCTCTGCAGATCGCGTTTGGCGCCTTTGGCATGGGGCTGATGATCGGGCTTTTCGGGGCCTATGGAAAACTCTATGGCGGGCCAATCCTACGGGACCTGCTCGCCATATATACCACTGTTATCCGCGCGGTACCGGAATTGGTACTGATCCTGATCCTGTATTACGTCGGCACCGATCTCATCAATAAGGTCGCGCAGATGCTGGGCTATGGCCGGGTCGAGATCAGCGGCGTTGTGGCCGGCATCTGGGTCTTGGGCATCGTCCAAGGAGCCTATGCCACAGAGGTCTTGCGCGGCGCCATTCAGGCAGTACCTCCGGGCCAGATCGAAGCCGCCCGCGCCTATGGCATGCCGGCCTTTCTGACCATGCGCCGTGTGACTATCCCCGCCATGATGAGCTTTGCCACACCCGGTCTGGCCAATCTCTGGCTGATTGCAACCAAAGACACAGCGCTGCTGGCTGTCGTCGGCTTTAACGAGCTGACACTGGAAACCAAGCAGGCCGCCAGCTCTACCCGCGCTTATTTCACCTTCTTCCTCGCCGCAGGCGGGCTGTACCTGATGGTGACGCTTTGCTCCGGGGCCGTGTTTGCCCGGATTGAGAAATGGGCGCGGCGCGGCCAGCCCTCCCTGCGAGAGGGCGGATCATGAGCGGTCTGAAATCCCTGATGCAGCCCCATCGTATCCTGCTGATGGCGCTGTTTGGCGCTTTCGTGTTGTGGTGTGCGCTGTCGCTTCGCTGGGATTGGATTCCCAAATATGCTCCACTTGCGCTCGAAGGGCTCTGGACCACGATCTGGATCCTTGTCGTGACCACGGTTCTGGGGTTTTTACTGGCAATCCCGCTGGGCCTCGCACAGGCGATTGGGCCTTGGTATCTGTCGGCCCCGGCGCGGTTGTTTTGCACGGTCATCCGCGGCACGCCGCTGCTACTGCAGATCTGGTTGCTGTACTATGGGCTAGGCTCCCTGTTTCCACAGTTCCCCTGGATCCGCAGCAGCGAGCTGTGGCCCTATCTGCGTCAGGCCTGGCCCTATGCGGTGCTGGCGCTGACCCTGTCTTATGCAGGCTATGAGGGCGAAGTGATGCGCGGCGCCTTTTCCGGCGTCGCCAAGGGCCAGCTGGAGGCGGCGAAATCCTTTGGCATGCCGCGCTTTACCATGTTCCGTCGCATCTGGCTGCCACAGGCCATTCGCAACGTGCTGCCGACGCTGGGTGGAGAAACCATTCTGCAACTGAAGGCAACACCGCTGGTAGCCACCATCACCGTGGTGGAGATCTACGCCGTGTCTTCGCGTGTGCGGTCGGATACCTTCATCGTCTACGAGCCGCTTTTGCTGCTGGCTGCCGCCTATATGGTGATCGCAGGGCTGATCGCCCTTGCGTTCAAACGGTTCGAGAACCAAGTGCCAGAGCGGCGCTGACGGAAAGCGCACCTGTTCAAAAAGTAAAAGCCCTCGCAGGGATGCGGGGGCACTCTTTGCAAGCTTAGCTGCCCGGTTTCAGTCTTCGGCAAAACGCAGGGCTTCGGCCACAACGACATCCAGACTGTCCACAACTGGAACGGCCGCCGTGATGTCGCGGCTCTGCAACGAAAATTCGCTGCAGGCCACCAGAAGGCAACAGGCACCATCAGCGACCAACGCCTGCCCGGCTGCATTCAGTCCAGCAAGTGCCTCCTGCGAGGGCCCCTGTGCCTTGACGCTTTGAATGATCTGCAACAGCGTACTATCATCGGGAAGGTAGCAGGCCCGCAGCCCAAGCTCGCCCAAAGCCCGGTCAAACAATCCGGTGAGGCGCACAGCCGGTGAGGCCAGAATGCCAATCTTGCTGCCCACCGGAATCTCTGTTGCAATCTGCGCGCAGCTGCATTCGATCATACTGAGAAAGGGCACAGGCGTTGCCGCCTTTATCTGCGCTGCATAGTGATGCGCGGTATTGCAGGGCATGATCAGGGCTTCTGCCCCGGCCCGCTCCAAGCCCTGCGCCATGTTGGCCAGAACCGGACCGGGATCCGCGCCGGTGCCATGAATGAGCGCGTCGATACGCGACGGGACCTGGGTGTTGTTGTCGACAATCATTGGCACGTGATCGCAGTCGTCCGCAGCTTTCGTCGCAGCAATGATCCGCTGCATCATCAGCACTGTGGCTTCGGGGCCCATGCCCCCCAAAATACCGATCTTCCGCTTTGTCATTGCCTGCTCCTTTCGCCGACCCTCTGGATAGGCGAAGGGCGCAATGCTGCCATTGCGCCGCTCCAGTGTCACCTTTCGATATGCTGTTTAATTCGCAACCCAACGCCCAGAAAAGTCAAACGCCGCATCATAGCCAAACAGAGCCGCAGCGCCACCGGTGTGGATGAAGACAACGCGTTCGCCTTTCTTGAAATACCCCTTGCGAATGAGATCAATCAGACCTGCCGCCCCCTTGGCGGAATAGACAGGATCCAACAAAATGCTTTCGAGTTCGGCAAACATCTGGATCGCCTCCATGCCGCCTGCGGTGGGGATGCCGTAGCCTTCGCCAACGTAGTCTGTATTGGCCACCACATCCTCGCGGCTGACCACCCCGGCACAGCCCAGTTTTTCCGCCGTCTTCACCGCCAGATTATAGACGTTTTCTTCCTGCTTAGCCTTGGGCGCGCGCACGCCGATCCCCAGCAGTGGAATATTGGCGTTGGTGGCTTTCAAACCGGTGATCAGCCCCGCCTGTGTGCCGGCAGAGCCAGTCGCATGCACGATATGGTCGATCTTGGTGCCGGAGTTATTGACCTGCCCCAGTAGCTCATAAGCGCAGTTCACATAGCCCAGCGCGCCCGTCGGGTTGGAGCCGCCACCGGGAATCGTATAGACTTTTTTGCCAGTCGCGCGCATTTTTTCTGCGACGGCTTCCATCTCCGCCGCCATATCGGCGCCGCCTGGACGGGTTTCGGTTGTGGCGCCATGCAGATGGTCCAGCAGCACATTACCGTTGTTTTTGTAATTGGCATTGTTGGATCCGGTGCGATCCTCCAGCAGCAGATGACACTGCAGGCCCAGTTTGGCGGCAAACGCTGCGGTCTGGCGCGCGTGGTTGGACTGGGTCGCGCCCTGGGTGATCACAACATCGGCGCCTTCCATCTCGGCCTCAGCCATCAGAAACTCCAGCTTACGGGTCTTATTGCCGCCCGTGGACAGCCCCGTGCAATCATCACGTTTGATCCAAATCTCTGGCCCACCCAGTTCCTTGCTCAGGCGATCCATGCGCTCAAGCGGGGTGGGCAGATGGGCAATAAACCGGCGGGGGTAGCGAGCGAGATGCATGAGAGAGCCCTTATAAAGATGATATTTTCGCCAGTATGTGGCGGTGAAATTCGCATTTCAAATGCGAAATCTTACGTTTATAATGCACAGAATGCATATTAAGCACAGGAGAGGCCAATGCGGCTGGAATGGATCGAAGATATTCTGGCGGTGCTCAAAACCGGATCTCTGGCACAGGCCGCCGAAGAACGGCTGCGCACGCAGTCCGCTTTCAGCCGTCGCATTGCCGCACTCGAAAACCATCTTGGCGCGCCCCTGTTTGACCGCACCGCAAAACCATTGCGACCTCTGCCTGCAGTCTTGGCACAGGAAAGCACGCTGCGGGAGCTGGCAAGCCAGTTGCGCGCAGTGGAACAAGCATTGGGGCCAAAGGCTGCGGCACAACGCCCCCGTGTGACCATTGCCGGATCGCATTCACTGGCCACCACGCAGGCGCCTTTGCTGGTGCGCGGTATCCACGCGAAGTTTGGCCTGGGCGTTACTGTACAATCTGCGGATCGCGATCAGGCCATCCTGTCGCTCCTCTCCGGGGAGGCAGATTTTGCCCTGTTTTTTCAAAGCGCCGAAGGGAACGAAGTGCTGAGCCGTCTTGATGTGGATGTGGCTTCGATCGGAGAGGACATGTTGCTACCGGTCGCCACCAGAGATCTTTTTGAGCAGGTGATGACCTTACCTGATGCGCCCGATGAGCCTGATGCCCCTGCCCAGCCCTCCCATCCTTCTGTTACTTGTCCGGTTATCACCTACCCGGATGAGGTCTTTTTTGGGCGCCTGATCAACCAACGCCTGTTACCACAGCTTGCGAAAGAGAGGACACTCGATCTGGTGGCGACCACACCGCTGTCACATGCGGTATTGCAATTGGTGTTGCAGGGGTCAGGGGTTGGCTGGCTGCCAAGTTCCCTTGTCGACCAGCATCTAGCTGAGGGCACATTGCGGCAGTTGACCGCTCCCTTCCCGACGGCCCCTCTACAACTGGTTTTGGTACGCATGGCGCAGGCACAAAGCTCCGAGATCGCAGAGATCTGGGATTTCCTGCGCTCCACTTTTTCGAAAGAAGTTCGAAAGAAGACGGGGGCGCTGCCTGAAAGCTCAGCGCCGTTTTAGACGCTGCTCGGCCGACCTCGCGTGGCCCTCCATGCCTTCCATTCGACTGATCCGTGCCGTGCGCAGCGCCAGTTCCTGCGCCGCTTCTGCTGTGCAGCGCTGCCAGGTCACGGTCTTGGTGAATTTATGCACTGAAAGCCCGCCCGTATAGCGCGCCGCGCCACTGGTGGGCAGCACATGGTTTGGCCCCGCCGATTTATCGCCAAAGGGCACGGTTGTTTCCGCCCCCAGAAACAGCGAACCATAGGCGCTGAGCCGGGCCAGCCACCAATCCAGATCCGCCGCCTGCACATGCAGGTGCTCAGGCGCATAGCTATCAGCGACCTGAGCCATTTCTTCACGGGTCGTACAAAGCACCACCTCGGCGCGTTCGGCCCAGGCGATGCTGGCCACAGATCCGTTCGGCTCTGGCAAGGATCTTGCCAGCCTAGGTGCCAGCTCCAATACCGTATGGGCCAGATCCACATCTGTGGTGACCAGCCAGACCGGGCTGTCGGCGCCATGTTCCGCCTGCCCGATCAGATCCCAGGCGACGGTTTCGGGATCGGCAGTCGCATCGGCAATCACCAGTGTATCCGTAGGGCCTGCGAACATGTCGATACCGACCTGGCCAAACAGCATGCGCTTCGCCTCGGCCACGTAGCTATTGCCGGGACCGACCAGAATATCTGCCGCCTTGCCGCCAAACAGTCCCTCGGCCATGGCAGCAATTCCCTGCACACCACCCAGGTTCAGGATCCGGTCGGCTCCGCACAGATCCATCGCATAAAGAATTGCATCCGGAATGCCGCCTCCCAGCTCGAGCCCAGGTTTAGGTGGCGACACGGCTGTGATATCGGCAACCCCGGCCACCTTGGCTGTGGTGACAGACATAACCGCACTGGCGATATGACTGTAGCGCCCCCCCGGCACATAGCAGCCCGCACTGGACACCGGGATCTGCTTTTGGCCTGCGACATGTCCGGGGAACAGCTCGACCTCGCACTCCCCCATGGTGGCCAATTGGGCCTCGGCGAATTTGCGGATGTTATCATGAGCGAATTGAATGTCCGCCTTCACCTGGTCTGACACCCTTGCGCAGGCTGCTTGAAGCTCTTCTTGCGAGACCACGATATCACCGGTCCAGCCATCCAACGTCTCGCTGTAACGACGTACGGCCTGTTCGCCCTCGGATTTGATATTGGCAAGCATAATCGCCACGGTGTCGCGCAGATCGGAGTTTTCGCTAGCGGGCCGGGGATCAGCCTGTTTCAGATAGGTTATGGTCATAGGATCAGCTCCGCATCCGGGTGAAGTCTGGGTCATAGGGGCAAGGTGCGATGACACGCGCAGACACCTGTGCGCCATAGTGATCCAGCGACATATCAGTGCCGTGGCCTGCCAGATCCGGATCGACAAATGCGTAGGCCAGGTTCTGAGTCACCCGGTGCCCCCAGTCCCCCGAGGTGACAGTGCCAACCACCTTGCCATCCAACATCAGCGAGGCACCGAGATGAGCTGGCGATTTGCGACAGTCCACCTCCAGGCTCACCAACCGCTTTGTTGGCCCTGCTTCGACACGCGCCGTCAGCGCCTCTTTGCCGATGAATTCTGGCTTGTCCAGTTTGACAAACCGATCCAGCCCGGTCTCAAAGGGGTCAAATTCGGTGATCAAGTCAGCCTTCCAATGTAGGAAACCCATTTCCATCCGCATGGCATCCACCGCCCGTGCGCCAAACAGTTTTAACCCATGGGTCTCTCCAGCCTCTCGCAGGGCCTGATAGGCCGCATAGAGCGAGGCATTAGGCACGTGGATCTCATAGGCCAACTCACCGGAAAAACTGACCCCCAACACCGTGGCCGGGGCATAGCCGATGAAACATTCACGCGCCGAAAGCCAAGGAAAGCCTTCCTTTGACCAGTCGCCCCGGGCGCAGGCTGAGAGCACCGCCCTTGCCCGGGGGCCAGCCAAGACCAGAATGGTCTGGTCATTGGTCAGGCTTTTGATCTGCACATCCTCGTCACGGCGCAGATGCGCTTGCAGCCAGTCCATGTCATGCAGTTCGGATGCGGCGGCAGAGCCATACCAGATACGATCAGGTCCGCGATCAGAGGCAGGCAGGTTGGCCAGTGTCGCCTCGCCCTTGACCATGCCCTGATGGTTGAGCAGATAGCCCAACCCCACACGACCGGCTTTCTTTGGCGTGCGTCCGCAAAACATCCGATCTAGAAATGCAGCGGCATCCGTGCCGGTGATCTCAAACCGGTTGAAGCCGTTGACCTCGCAGAGGCCCACGTTTTCCTGCACATTCTTGACCTCGGCGGCGACAAGATCAAAGGCTTCGTCAAAGTCAAAGCTCAAGGAGGGATGGAAATCGGCGCTTGGTTTTATGTAGTCAACCCGTTCCCAACCGTTGACCACAGTGAATTCGGCTCCCTCAGCCGCCATTACCGGTGTCAGCGGCGTGGTGCGGGCATTGCGCCCGGCAGGGCGATGTTCATGTGGGAAGTGAAAACGGAACTCGTTCTGGTAGTCCTCGATCGCCTTTAGCGCTGTGAGTTCAACGTTGCTGTGCGGTCCAAAGCGGCGCGGATCAATGCACCAGGTGTCATACTGCGCCTCACCCTGCACGATTTGCTGCGCCAATAGCCAGCCATGTCCGCCACCCTCGCCTAGCCCGGCGCGCAGGCCGATAATGCAGTAAGCATTGCGCTTTCCGGGGATCGGCCCCACCAGCGGTGCCCCGTCGATGGTATAGGTGATTGGCCCGTTGACCACGGTGTGAATGCCGGTCTCCATCAGCGCGGGCATCCGCTCAAAGGCGCCTTCGAGCACATCCGTCACGCGGTCCAGATCATCTGGACACAGCGCGTTGACAAATTTGGGATCGATCCCGTCCATGCCCCATGTTTTGCAGTCCTGTTCATAGAACCCGACCAGCAGACCATTTTTTTCCTGACGGCAGTAGTAGTCAGAAATCGGACAGCGCAGCAGCGGCATCCGGTGGCCTGCATCCCGGATCGCGGGGATCTCTTCGGTCAGGAAATACTGATGCTCCATCGAGGCCACGGGGTGATGTACCCCCATCATCGAGGCCACCTCGTTCACCCGATAGCCGCAGGCATTGACCACGATATCGCAGTCGATATTGCCCTTGGTGGTTTCCACCGTCCAGGTGTCGTCTTTGTGCTGGATCAGGCCGGTGACGGGCGTGTTGCGATAGACCTCTGCCCCGGCGTTGCGTGCGCGGCGGGCCAGCGCCTGACACAGTTGCGCCGGGTCGATATCGCCATCCATCGGATCCCACAGCCCGCCAATCAGATTGTCAGTGGAAATCAGCGGATGACGCCGCGCGCATTCTTCGGCATTGATCACCTCAAACTCGACATCCATGCCCCGCGCCATCGAGGTGAAATGCCGGTAGCCCTGCATTTGGGCCTCGGTATTGGCAAGGCGAATGCCGCCATCGCCGTGGTGATAGTTGATCGGATAATCCGGGTCTTCGGCCAGCTCTTTGTACAGGTTGATGGAATGGGTTTTGAGTCCCACCATGGTCTGATTCATGCCAAAGTTGGTCACCTGTGCGGCTGAATGCCAGGTGGTGCCGCTGGTCAGCTCGTCACGTTCGACCAGCACCACATCGCTCCAGCCTTCCTGGGTCAGGTGATACAGGGTCGAACAGCCAGCAATGCCGCCGCCGATGACAACTACTTTGGTACGTGATTTCATGATTGGTGCTCCAGGAAGGTCTCTCCCAGAGATCAGTCGTTTTCAGCAGGATTGGTCAAGCTGCCGCCCCCCTGATCCTAAAAAACCGAAACTGACTTACGAATTGCCGCGACTTTTCCGAAAGTCGCAACCACAACCCAGACCGTGACCTAATCCTCGGTTTCCGTCTTGGCTGGCCCCGGCTCATCGCCCCCCAAAACCATGAATTCATGTGCCAACCAAGGAACCTTTGAGACCACCGGCTCGGTGAAATTGCGCGCAATCAGGCGACGCAGCGCGCTCGCGACGACCTCAGCCATGCCGGGCGGAAAAACATCGGTGCTGAACAGGGACAGGTTGCGGGCAAAGCCTTTGGCCGGAAACGGCAACAACGTCACCCGGTCGTGAAACCGCTTGGCGCGAAAGTAGCTGGCGGGGGTGCTGATCGCCCAACCGCTGCCCTCGGCCACCAATCCCATCAGGGAATGGTTGCTCTCCATCTCAAACCGGTTGGGAAGCGTCACCTTGAGGCGACGCAGATGGATTTCGATCAGATTGCCAATGATCTGCGCCCCGGAGTAACGCAAAAACGGCAGGCCGGATTTGCCACTTAGAAACTCTTCTGCGTTGAAGGTCGAACTCGACGGAACCGCCAACACGAAAGGGTCGCGAAGCAGCCGGTATTCCACCAATCCCGGCATATCGTTCAACGGCCGCGTGGCGACGGCGGCATCAAGTTTTTGCTCCACTAACAGCTGCAAAATCGCATGGCTTGGACGGGTGTAGTGCATGAAGCGGCATTTCGGCAGTGCCGTGGCTAGAAATTGGGCCAATTCCGGCGCCACTTCGCTGTCGAAATCATCAACCATGCCAAACCGCAGGTCACGTGATTCTGCCCAGTTGCCGGTCGTCAGTTCGGTCTCGCCGCGACGGATCAGGCGAATGCCGTCTTCCACGTAGCGCGCAAAGATCACCCCCGCCGAGGTCAGCTGCATCGGCCGTTTGGAATGATCCAGCAGCGCCACCCCCAGACTGCTTTGCAGACTATGCAGATGCTGCGAGACCGTGCTGGCAGACAGCCCGCTTTCGGCAGCGGTCTTTTGAATAGACCCCGTGCGCGCCGCCAAAAGAAATATCTCCAGCCAGCGCATACTCAGCTTTGAGCGATCCATCATCTGCAGGTTTCTCCTAAAGTTTGGTCACCAGTATCCATCAGCCTACCCTTCTTCGCGCCCAGCTGGGTCATCAGCCTATTGATCAGCTTTTGAAAGCACCGCCCTGCCCATTTTTCCAGCAACACCTCTATTTCGGTTTTTCCGATACTAGATTTCGACTTTCCAGAAAGACAGCGATTTGTGAAGCCATGGCCGCTTTGTTCGTTAGTTTTTTCGTACCGATAGCGCACGTTCGCGCCAATCAGCCAAAACACAGCAACAAGGCAGGCCAAACTGCCGCATGCCAAAGACCAACGATCCTCAAGGATCAAAGACAACAGGGTGAAAAAATGAAACTGACCAAAATGAAATCCGTGATGACATCGACAGCAGCTGCTGCCGCTATGCTCACTGCTTCACAGGCCGCAGCCCTAGATGAGCTGACAGTGGCCTATTTCCTCGAATGGCCAATGCCCTTCCAGTATGGCAAAGCCGAAGGCATCTATGAAAAAGAACTGGGTGTCAAAATCAACTGGGTTGCCTTTGATACCGGCACCGCGATGTCTGCGGCGATGGCCTCGGGGGATGTGCAAATCGCGGTCAGCCAGGGTGTTCCGCCTTTCGTTGTTGCCACATCGGCAGGTCAGGATCTGCAGACCCTGGATGTTGCGGTTAGCTATTCCGAAAATGACAATTGCGTCGTTGCCGAAGGCCTTGAGATCGACAAGGAAAACGCAGCTGAGCTGGCAGGCAAGAAGGTTGGTGTTCCAATCGGCACCGCCGCTCACTATGGCTTCCTGTCGCAGATGAAGCATTTCGGTGTTGACGTGAACTCGATGGAAATCGTCGACATGGCACCACCGGATGGCGCTGCTGCCTTTGCCCAGGGCAACCTGGACATGGTCTGCGGCTGGGGTGGCGCGTTGCGCCGCATGAAAGAGCACGGCAACATCCTGCTGACCGGTGCCGAAAAAGAAGCACTGGGTATTTTGGTGTTTGACGTTACTGCTGCGCCGTCGAACTTTGTTACGCAGGAACCTGATCTGGTATCGGGCTTCCTGAAAGTCACCGCCGACATGAATGCCATGTGGAACGCAGGCGACAAAAAAGACGTGATGCTGCCGGTGATCGCCAAGGACGCGGGCATGGATCTAGCCGATACCGAGGCCACCATCGCCACCTTCAGCTTCCCTTCCGTGGATGACCAGCTGTCGGACAAGTGGCTGGGTGGTGCAGCCCAAAACTTTATGCTGGGTGTCGCCAACGTCTTTGTTGACGCAGGCAGCATCGAAGGCGCACTCGATTCCTATGCAGCCACGGTCGAGACCGCCCCACTTGCTGCGGCTGGCAACTAGGCCCCTGCAAACTTTGATTTGGCCCGGATTTTTCCGGGCCATTTTCCACATAAAAAACAGCTAGGGGATGGCCATGACAGGATTGGACATCAGCGGGCTTTCTATGCGCTTTGATCTGCCCAATGGCAGTTCGGTACAGGCGCTGAAAGACGTGTCGATTTCACTAAAACCGGGGGAGCTCATGTCGGTGCTGGGGCCATCCGGCTGCGGCAAGACAACGCTTCTGAATATTCTGGCAGGCTTTCTTGCCCCGACCGAAGGTAAGATTGAGCTGAATGGCCATCTTGTCACCGGTCCCGATGCCGAACGCGGCATGGTGTTCCAAAAGGGCGCTTTGTTTGAATGGATGAGCGTGCGCGAAAACGTCGATTTTGGCCCCCGCATGAAGGGCATGCCCAAAGCCGAGCGCGACAAGATCGCCGACCACCTGCTGGAGGTCGTTGGCCTGCAGGATTTCAAGGAAAAGGCAGTTTACGAACTGTCAGGCGGCATGCAGCAACGCGTCGCCCTGGCCCGGTGCCTGGCTAATGAGCCAGATATTATCCTGATGGATGAACCCCTTGGCGCGCTGGATGCACTGACCCGCGAGAAGATGCAGGGGCTGGTGCTGAAGCTCTGGAAAGAGACCGGCAAGACCATCATCCTGATCACTCACTCGGTTGAAGAGGCCCTGCTCCTGGGCGAGCGCCTGCTGGTCATGGCACCACGCCCCGGCCGTATTCACAAAGAATACCGCCTGCCCTTTGCCGAACGTGGCGTCAACGCCGACCTGCGGGACGTGAAAAAATCCGAAGGCTTTGCCGAAACCCGCGATGAAATCCTGTCGATGATCTGGGAAATGGAAGAAGAGATCATGGGCCGCACGGAGGACGTGGCATGAGTGTACTTCTCTTCTACATCGGGCTGTTCGTAGGGGCATTTTTGCTGGTCAAAATGATCCGCAAGGGCATGACCGCTCAAAAAAGTTTCACCAGTCTCAAGACTGTGACCTTTGGCGATGAAAGCGCTGTGACACCCGATCGCGCGGCTTCGGTGATTTCAGTTCTGGTGATCTTTTTGATCTGGGCTGCCTTCACCGGCTCCAAGCTGTTGCCCTTCCACGTGCCCGGCCCGTTCACTGGCGAGACGGACTTCACCTATACCGTCGAAGACACGGATGGGCAGCGCCACGACGCAACCGTGTTCCTGCGCGTTGCCCCCTTTGGCGAGGATGCGGAAAAATTCGACGTCGACCCCGGCGATGGATTGGCCAAAAATGACTCCATTGCCATGACAGCCTCGCGTTCGGCGACGATCCTGTTTGACAAAAACGATGAGATCAAACGCAAAGCAGGTGCAAAAATAGTCGCGATCAATGGTGCCGCAGCTGCCTCCGACGGCAGCTTTGACGCAGGCGACGGCACCATCACCCTCAGCGGCAAGGGGGCCATCATCTATACGCCGGATCTAGGCATGCAGATGAACCCGATCTGGTTGCCCTCCCCCGAAAAGGTCGTCGCGCGGTTTTTCGAAATTTCCCGCGAAGGCTACCAGAATTTTTCTCTTTGGGAGCATCTCGGCTGGTCGCTTACCCGCGTTATAGCAGGCTTCATTCTTGGCTCGCTTGTTGGCATTCCACTGGGCTACGCCATGGGTCTGTCCGGCTGGTTCCGGGGCTGGTTTGACCCGATTGTGGAATTCATGCGCCCGGTGCCACCGCTGGCACTGATCCCGCTGGTGATCATCTGGTTCGGCATTTGGGAGACAGGCAAAATCGTGCTGCTGTTCCTGGCGGCCCTGTGGATCATGACCATTGCCGCACGGGCCGGTGTGTCCGGGGTGAATATCTCAAAGATCCACGCGGCCTACTCGTTGGGCGCATCCAAGGCACAGATCATGCGCTATGTGATCGTTCCCAATTCCCTGCCCGAGATCTTTACCGGGGCCCGGGTTGCCATGGGCGTCTGCTGGGGCACGGTTGTTGCGGCCGAATTGGTTGCGGCGCAAAAAGGTGCCGGGATGATGATCATTGCCGCCTCCAAGTTCCAGCTCACGGATATCGTGATCCTCGGCATCGTTTTGATCGGCATCATCGGCTACGGCATCGATATCCTGATGCGCAAAGCCGAAAACATCCTGGTGCCCTGGAAAGGCCGCAGCTGACCCCTGACTGGCTTTTGGGCAACCGATTGGCAACAACGCAAAAAGGCCCCTGATTTCAGGGGCCTTTTTTATAGGCCTCGCGGGCATTGCCCTGCGCGGCTGCCACCCAAGGTGCCAGACAAATTCACCTGCCGGACAAGACATTGATCTGCTGTCGTGGCCTGACGGGGCTTGACGGAAGGTAATGGGTAATGAAATATGATTATTAATATACATTTCAAATCGCAGGAGATCTCTGCCAGGAAATCTATGCCCAGGCAGGGCACTGCCTGACCAGGCAAAGGGCCTGCCTTGAACCCGAGACATGGCCGACCTGTGGTCTTGCTCTCGCTCTCCCGGCCCGGCTAGGGTCGGCCCAGACGCTGGAAAGATATCTCTTGTGAAACCCGACGACACCACATCCGACAGTGCAGCTCTGTTCCCCTGGGACATGCGGCTGCGACAGCCAAGCCTCTGGCGCTATATCGCGATTCTGCCGACATGGCTGGGGGCGGCCAGCCTGTTTGGCCTGATGACCATGACCTTTGCCGATGTGATTTTGCGCAGTCTGTTCAACAACCCGATCGAGGCCGCCACCGAATTGACCCGGCTGGCCATGGCCATCATCGTGTTTTCCTCTTTGCCGATCGTCAGCTGGAAAGGGGCCCATATCGTTGTGGATCTGATGGACCCGCTGTTTTCGCGCCGCTTAGCTTTACTGCGCGACATTCTGATTGACCTTCTGTGTGGCGTGATCCTGCTGTGGCCGGCAAAACGCGTTTGGGAGCTGGCTGAGCGCGCACGGTCTTATGGCGATATGACCGAATACCTTCACCTGCCCCAACACTATGCCGGATGGTTCATTGCCGGCTTTACCCTGCTGACCGCGCTGACCTTGCTGGCGCGCGGTGTTGCCCGAATAATTGCCCCCTCAAAGGTCCGTTTCTGATGCTTGCCTCTCTTATCGGCCTTGCTGCCGTGCTTGCCCTGGTATTCCTGCGGATGCCCATTGCCATTGCCATGGGTTTGGTTGGTTTTGCCGGCTACGCCGAACTGCGCGGATTTCGCGCCTCGATCTCCATGGTGGGGCGCCTGATAATCGACACCGCTCAGGACTATGGGCTGTCGGTGGTGCCACTGTTCATCCTGATGGGTCTTTTCGTCAACAAAGGCGGGCTATCGCGAGAGCTCTATCAGGTCTCCTATGCATTCCTTGGCCATATGCGCGGCGGACTGGCGATGGCAACGATTGTGGCCTGCGCCGGCTTTTCTGCCATCTGCGGCTCGTCCTTGGCGACGGCCGCGACCATGTCCAAGGTCGCCATGCCACAGATGCGCAAATACAAATACGCCGATAGTCTTTCGACGGCCTCGATTGCGGCGGGGGGCACCTTGGGAATTCTGATCCCGCCTTCGGTCATTTTGGTGATCTATGGCCTGCTCACGGAAACCAGCATCGGCAAGCTCTTCATCGCCGGGATCATCCCCGGCCTGTTGGGGGTCCTGCTCTATTTGGCTGCAGTCCGCTACACCATTTTGCGCAACCCGGAGGCAGGTCCTGCGGGCGCGCCGACCACCTGGACCGACCGTGCTGCTGCCCTGCGTGGAGTCTGGGCTGTGCTGTTGTTGTTCTTTGTCGTCATCGGTGGCCTCTATGGGGCGCTCGATTTCTGGCCACTGCATCTGACGTTCTCGCCGACCGAGGCTGCGGGCATGGGCGCTGCCGGGGCTTTTCTAATCGCCCTGTCACGGCGCAGTCTGACCTTTGAAGGCACCCTGCAGGTGCTGATCGAGACCGTTCAGACGACTGCCTCGCTGTTTGCCGTGCTGATTGGCGCCTGGGTCTTTTCCAATTTCGTCAATCTGGCTGGCCTGCCAGAGGCCCTGACCGAGCTGGTGCAATCCGCCGGGCTGGCCCCGATGGTAGTGATGTTGATGATCCTGGCGATCTATGTGGTGCTGGGCTGCGTTTTTGAGAGCCTGTCGATGCTGCTGCTGACGGTGCCAATCTTTTTCCCTCTGGTCACCGACCTTGGCTTTGATCCGGTCTGGTTCGGTATCATTGTTGTGGTCGTGACCGAGATCAGCCTGATCACACCCCCCGTGGGGCTCAATGTTTTTGTGCTCAAAGGAGTGGTTGGGGATGTCACGACAGCCACAATCTTTCGCGGTGTGACCCCCTTCTGGATTGTCGATGTCATTCGTCTGGCGCTGCTGGTGTTGCTGCCATCGCTGGTATTGTTCCTGCCCAATTCGATGTAGCGACCGTACAGCGTCAAAGACCTCACCCCACCTCAGGTCTTGGTATTTTGCTTGCGATAGGCCCCTGGGGTCACATTGGTCCATCGCCGAAACGCTCGGTGGAAATTCGCCGCCGAGGCGAAACCGATATCTTGTGAAATCGCCTCGATGCTCTTGATCCCCCGGGACAGATCGCGGATGGCAATATCGCGGCGCAGCCCGTCCTTGATCGCCTGAAAAGAGGTACCTTCGGCATCGAGCCGCCGGATCAAAGTGCGCGGCGTCAGGTTCAACGCCTGCGCCGCATCATCGAGACGAAAATCGAGCTGATCCGCCTGTTGCAACATCTCGCGCAGGCGCAGTGGCAGGGCATGTTCGCGGTAGCTGGTAAAGATCCAGTCCCGCGGAGCCCGCAACAAAAACTCCTGCATTTCAGCCTCGCTGCGAGCCACTGGCAGATCTCCTAGCTGAGCCTCGAATACGATCGACGAGACCCCCTGCCCGAACCGGATCGGCGCCGGGAACAGCACCAGATAGTCTTCGGCGAAATCAGGGCGCTCAAAGGCAAAGCCTACATCGCGCAGAGGCACCTCCTGCCCGGTCAGCCAGGATGCAATGCCATGTGCCAGTTTCAGCAACAACATATGGCCAAAACGCTGTGCTACAGCCCCGTCGCGCGGCTCCAAGACAATGCGCATTCGCTCAGATTCGGTTTCAAACACCAGGCTGAAATCGTCCAGCAACAGGTTCCAAAAGGAGGTAAACCGATACAGGGCTGCCGACAGGGACGACGCACCGCGCACCGAGGCACAGAGATGTTTCAGTGCCCCCGTACGCACTGGGCGGCTCCAGAGCCCCATCATTTCGTCGCCGGTTTCGACCGCCACCAGCTGATACAGACGCACGATCTGGTCATGGGTGACGCGACCGCCGGGCCGGACAGCACCGGTCAGCCCGATCTGCGCCATAAAACCCGCCAACTGCTGCGGCGGGCACTGCTGCCGCAGGGCCGTCAGCCAGTCTTCGAGAAAGGCCCGTGAAACGGTTGGCAGCACCGGAGAAGTCTGTTCAAAGTTCATAGCCCTGCTTCTACGCCGGTTTTGTCACTTTTGGCAAATTTGTCGTCTGCTGGGGAGATTGCGGGGCCGTAATAGCCTTCTTATCTGGCAGTAATAGCCAGCCAGTTGTAGGAGCCGACCCTTGACCTTTGTTGCCCCCGTGAAAGACATGCTTTTCAATATTGAACATCTCTCAAGGTGGTCAGAGGTCGTTGGCCTGGAAAAATACGCCTCTGTTGAAAAGGACGACGCGGCTGCGGTTCTCGAAGAACTGGGCCGGTTCTGCGCCGAAGAAATCGCCCCGCTGAATGCCCCCGGCGACCAGGCAGGCTCCCATTTCACTGATGGCAAAGTGATCTTGCCCGACGGGTTCAGCGCCGCCTACCAGCAGTTTGTCGAAATGGGCTGGCAAAGCCTACCACACCCCGGCGAATTCGGCGGACAGGACCTGCCCCGCGCTGTTGGTGCGGCCGCCACCGAGGTGCTGAACGCCGCCAACCTGAGCTTTGCACTGTGCCCGCTGCTAACCGATGGCGCGATCGAGGCACTGCTGACAGCTGGCTCGGCAGAAATCAAAGCGACCTATCTGGAAAATCTCGTCAGCGGCAAATGGACCGGCACCATGAACCTGACAGAACCGCAGGCCGGCAGTGATCTGGCCCTGCTGCGCAGCCGCGCCGAGGCGGCAGGCGATGGCAGCTACAAGGTTAGCGGCACCAAAATCTTCATCACCTATGGTGAGCACGACATGGCGGAAAATACCGTGCATCTGGTGCTGGCCCGCACCCCGGGAGCCCCCGCAGGCGTCAAAGGCATCAGCCTGTTTCTGGTGCCCAAATACATGGTCAATGCCGATGGCAGCCTTGGCGCGCGCAACACCGTGCAATGCCAGAGCGTCGAACACAAACTGGGGATCAAGGCGAGCCCAACAGCCGTGCTGGAATTTGACGGCGCCACCGGCTTTCTGATTGGCGAAGAAAATGCTGGCCTGACCTATATGTTTGAAATGATGAATTCCGCGCGCTACGCCGTTGGCCTGCAAGGGATTGCAGTTGGGGAACGCGCCTACCAGCAAGCGCTCGCATTTGCCCGTGAACGCGTCCAGAGCGCGCCTGTTGATGGCTCAACCCGCGAGGCGGTGACCATCATTCATCACCCCGATGTGCGCCGCATGCTGATGCGGATGCGCGGCCTCACTGAAGGCGCTCGCGCCATGGCGACCTATGCGGCGGGCTGTCAGGATCTCGCCCGGCACGCCCCCAGCGCTGAGGAACGCGCCGAGGCCAAGGCGATCTCGGAATTCCTTACCCCGCTGGTCAAAGGCTTCTCGACTGAAAACGGCGTCGAGGTTGCCTCGCTCGGTGTGCAGGTGCATGGCGGCATGGGCTTCATTGAGGAAACGGGCGCTGCGCAGCACTACCGTGATGCCCGCATCCTGCCGATCTATGAAGGCACCACCGCCATTCAGGCCAATGATCTGGTTGGGCGTAAAACCCTGCGCGATGGTGGTAAAACTGCGCTTCGCCTGGCCGCACTGATCGCTGAAACCGAACAAGAGCTGCAGCAGGGATCTGCCGCAGCACAGGCGGTCGCGGCACGTCTGGGTACTGCACGCAGCGCCTATGAAGAGGTGGTGACCCATCTTCTGGGTCTCGGCAAAAGTAAAATGCCTGCCGCTTTTGGCGCTGGTGTTCCCTATCTGATGCTGGCGGGGAATCTTGTTTCCGGCTGGCAGATGGCACGGTCATTGCTGGCTGCCGAAGCCGCCCTGGCGCGCGGTGAGGATCCCGACTTCATGGCGGCCAAGATTGCCACCGCCCGGTTCTACGCCGACCACATCCTCTGCGAAGCCGAGATGCAGCGCACCCGCTGTGTGGAGGGCGGCGACAGCCTGCTTTCTGCCCTGCTTTAAGGCCCGTTCCGGTGGCCCGGTTCCGGGGCCCCGACCTGAGCACATAGACTATATTAGTATACCAAGGATCAGATGATGACCCCAACCATTGATATCGCCCGCTACACCAATCTCGACCTCAAAGCCCATGACGATGGGGTCTGGGTGGTGACGCTGAACCGCCCGACCAAACGCAACGCGCTGGACATCGACACCATCGAAGAGCTGGTGGATTTCTTCTCGACCGCGCCACGCGCTGGGGTCAAGGCCGTGGTTCTGGCCGGTTCTGGCGATCACTTCTGTGCAGGCCTCGACCTAATCGAACATCACGACGAAGATCGCAGCCCTGCCGATTTCATGCATGTCTGCCTGCGCTGGCATGAGGCCTTCAACAAGATGGAATATGGCGGTGTTCCGGTGATTGCAGCCCTGCAGGGCGCCGTTGTCGGTGGCGGCTTGGAGCTGGCGAGCTCTGCCCATATCCGGGTGATGGACCAGACCACCTATTTCGCCCTGCCCGAAGGCCAGCGCGGCCTGTTCACTGGCGGTGGTGCCACCATTCGCGTCACCGATCTGGTGGGCAAATCGCGCATGATCGACATGATGCTCACCGGTCGGGTCTATCAGGGCCAGGAAGCCTGCGATCTGGGTCTGGCGCAATATATCGTCGAAGGCTCCAGCTTTGATAAGGCGCTGGAACTGGCACAACGTGCTGCGCAGAACCTACCCCTGTCGAATTTCGCCATCTGTTCCGCCGTGAGCCACATGCAGAACATGTCGGCCATGGATGCCGCCTACGCCGAGGCGGTGGTTGCCGGTGTGGTCAACACCCAGCCAGACGCACGCGCGCGGCTTGCCGCCTTTGCCGACAAGAGTGCTGCGCGCGTCCGTCCCAACAGCTAAAAACGAGCGAACAGGTCAGCCGAACAGATATCAAAGGCTGACCTGATCAAGATCGGAACACGTCCCAGGGCTCTTTCCCGAACCAGGATGTCTAAATACCGGGATGTCACAATCCGGTGAAACGACCCAAGGTCATTCAATCCCGCCCCCGTTCAGGGCTACTCAGATAAGATCGCACACGATAGCCTTTGGCAAACTTCAAAGGAAAATCTGATGATTGGATATGTCACCGTTGGCGTTTCGGACCTCGAAAAAGCCAAAGCATTCTACTGCGATCTCTTTGCCGAAAGAGGCGCAAAAGTTCTGATTGATGCAGGTCGCATCGCCATGATCGGAGCAACCCCGAAGGAGCCAATGATCTCGGTCTGCGTGCCGTTTGACGGCAACGACCCGCTCCCGGGGAACGGCAACATGATTGCCTTCAGGGCCGAAAACAAGGCCGAGGCGGATGCGCTGTATCACAAGGCCTTGTCCCTTGGTGCAACCTGTGAAGGTGAGCCGGGACAGCGTATCCCTGATCGCTTTTATGGCGCTTATGTCCGCGATCCTGACGGCAACAAGATGACTTTTTACGTCTTCGGTTAGTCGAGCATCCGGACCAGCGCCCTTTCGCAGGAACGGTTGAGCCGCCCTCTTTTGAGGTGGCTCAACCCAGATTTCGAAACCCAAAGATCCATAGATGATGGTCAATTGACCTAAGCCTGAAAAGTCCCCGTGAATTCACAACGGTTTGCTATTTTCAGCAGTGTGAGGCCAGCCTTCAATTGTGAAATCCCTCAGGTCGGCGTGACAGAGCATTTTACCAACGCCGACAGCCCAATGGAGCCCTTGAGGGCGCCACCCGGCAAATCGACAGCATCAAATCGACAGCATTGCTCGCCATCATTGTTCGCGGTCCACTACCGCCTAGCAGCCGCCATCCTTGCAAAGTTCATCCTTGACCATGGGGCCGACCTTGCCGAAATCCATCTGGCCGGTGAATTTGGCCTTCAGGGCCCCCATCACCTTTCCCATGTCGCGAATCGATGCCGCATTGGTCTCGATCACCGCGGCTTTGACAGCAGCGCGGATCTCTTCTTCGTCGAGCTGCTTTGGCAGGAACTCTTCGATGATGGTAATCTCTTCCAGCTCTCGCTCAGCCAGGTCCAGACGCCCGCCTTCTTCGTAGGCGCGCGCACTTTCGTTGCGCTGCTTGGTCATCTTGCCGAGAATCGCCAGGATCTCCGCATCGCCGATACTGGTTTCCCCATCGGTTCCGCGGGCGGCGATTTCCTTGTCCTTGATTGCTGCGTTGATCAGCCGCAAGGTAGTCAGCCGCTGGGCTGCCTTGTCTTTCATCGCCTGCTTCAGAGCCTGGTTGACCAGGGTTCGCGTATCCATATTCTCTACCCATTCAGAGGAAACCGGAACTCGCACCTCTATCCAATCGGTCTGTTCTTTTCAAGCGCCCGGCCCGGCGGGGTGACGCCGAGGCGAAACCCGGCCAGTTCCAGAGCCCGGCCAGTTCCAGAGCCCGGCCCGTTCCAGTGATTGGCCCGTTCCAGTGGTTGGCGGATATCATACAGGATCGGTTCTCGTCGCCCCGGTCAAAGACTGGACAGTGCGAAGACTGGGCCGTGCAAGGACTGGGCAGTGCAAGGGCTGGGCAGTGCAAACTCTGAACAATAGGGGGTGCCTGCGCTGTCAGGCAGGCTTGACCCCATGCGCGCCGCCCCCTAAAAGCCGATGAATTTCACCCTCAGGAGAGTCTCGTCATGGCCGATACCGCACCGTCCAAGCCAACCGCATGCCTGGCGCTTGCCGATGGCACCGTCTTTTATGGCACCGGATTTGGTGCCACCGGTCGATGTGTGGCCGAGCTGTGTTTCAACACGGCGATGACCGGTTACCAGGAAATCATGACCGACCCCTCCTATGCGGGCCAGATCGTGACCTTCACCTTCCCGCATATCGGCAATACCGGTATTACCCCCGAAGATGACGAGACCGCGATGCCCGTTGCCGCCGGAATGGTGGTAAAATGGGATCCGACCCTGTCTTCGAACTGGCGCGCCACCGAAGAGCTTTCGGCCTGGCTGACCCGCACTGGCCGGATCGCCATTGGCGGTATTGATACCCGTCGTCTGACCCGCGCCATCCGGCAGCAAGGTGCACCACATGCGGCCATGGCCCATGACCCCGACGGCAATTTCGACATCGAAGCTCTGGTTGCCGAGGCCCGCGCCTGGGCCGGGCTCGAAGGGATGGATCTGGCCAAGGATGTCACCTGCGCCCAAAGCTATCGCTGGGATGAGATGCGTTGGGCCTGGCCCGAAGGCTACAGCCGCCAGGAGAATGCTGTCCACAAGGTGGTCGCGCTCGACTATGGTGCCAAACGCAACATTTTGCGCTGCCTCGCCTCGGCAGGCTGTGACGTCACCGTCCTGCCCGCCACCGCCACCGCCGAAGACGTGCTGGCCCATAATCCTGATGGTATCTTCCTGTCCAATGGGCCTGGCGACCCCGCCGCGACCGGTGAATATGCCGTACCGATGATCAAGACCATTCTGGACGACACCGATCTGCCGGTCTTTGGCATTTGCCTCGGTCATCAAATGCTGGCACTGGCGCTTGGCGGCAAGACCGTCAAGATGAACCACGGCCACCACGGTGCCAACCACCCGGTAAAGGAAAACGCCACCGGCAAGGTTGAAATCACCTCAATGAACCATGGCTTTGCCGTGGATGCCCAGAGCCTTCCCGAAGGTGTGGAGGAGACCCACGTGTCGCTCTTTGATGGTTCCAACTGTGGCATCCGCATCGTCGGTCGTCCGGTCTATTCCGTTCAGCATCACCCCGAGGCAAGCCCGGGTCCACAGGACAGCTTTTACCTGTTCGAGCGTTTTGCGGAGGCCATGGCCCAGCGCAAAGTCTCGTAAACTTTAAGGTAACTTTAAATCAAATCGCTCCGCTTTAAAGTGTGGTTAACACTCTCTTAAGGCCACCTTAGCAACCTCGGATGTGTACCCCATCCGAGGTTGTTTTTGGTTTGAGTAATCGTATGAGAGGATCGCAGTTCAGGGTGTTTAACCGCCACAGGCATCCAGTCCGGATGCCGCGGCCAAAAACCTATGCCCCGCCTGTCCGGCCGGGCTTCGAGAACACCCTTCGCAAACGCAGCCTGGCCCAGCACCAGGCACAGAATCGCAGACTGCGCGGGTTGCAGATCGATTTTGACCCCCAAACGCTGGCCGCATCGCATGACCGGACGGCGCAGAATGCGACGCCCCGATGCGAGCGGTCAAGTCAGCCTTCGTGGCCTGTCGAACAGAACGCACCGCCCTTTGCGACCCGGCCCCCCGCGGTGACCAAACAGAGACCGGTACCCGACAAAAACCCCCTCAAAAACAAGCCCCGGAAAAGTGGACCTGTTGCCAACCAGACGGGTTTTGGCACTGGCACACCCTCCGGTGCACCGGTAGATCTCAGTGCGTTCCGCCCAAGCGCCCCTCTTCTGGCCCGTCAGCCAGCCAGCTTCTGGATCCGAAACTGCGCCATTCCATGGGTCCAGCTGGGGGACACCGTTGCCATCGCCTTTGCCGACCCCACGCAGATTGCATCCCTCACGGCAGAATTGACCGAAAGCTTTGGCCCTTTTATTCCGGTCATTGCTCCACGAGATCAGATAGCGAATTTGCTGTTGCAACACTTCAAGGCCCCCCTCGCGCGTCAAGCCAGCGTGAGCGTCGCCGCGGAGCTGAGTACCCGATCATTGCTGCAACGCCCTAAAAACATGGGGCATTTCCTGCCGGTCAGCACCGTACTCACACTTGCCGTGCTGTTTCCAATCGAAGTTTTTTCGGGTTTTTGCGCCCTGGCTCTGGCGCTGCTGCTGATGTTCACCGGGCTCAAGCTGGCGGGCCTCAGTGCACATTTTCGCCGCAACCTGGACAGGACAGGCCCGCAAACCCGCTCTTTGCCGGTGCAGGACTTGCCTGCAATCTCGGTCCTGGTCCCACTCTATCAGGAGGCCGAAATCAGCTCTGCTCTGCTCAAACGCCTGTGTCGGCTGGATTACCCAGAAGACAAGCTAGAGATCCTTTTGGTTTTGGAAGAGGGCGATACTGTGACTCGCAGCGCAATTGATGAGGCTGAACTGCCAGACTGGATTGCGGTCATCGAAGTCCCCATCTGGGGCGATCTGCGGACCAAACCGCGCGCCATGAACTATGCGCTGAACTTTTGCCGGGGCAACATTATTGGCGTTTGGGACGCCGAAGATGCGCCCCTGCCCGATCAATTGCAGAGGGTTGCCAGTGCCTTTGCAACTGCCCCACCAGAGGTTGTCTGCTTTCAGGGCATTCTGGACTATTACAACCCGCGGGCAAATTGGATTTCGCGCTGTTTCACCCTAGAATATGCCAGCTGGTTTCGTATCGTTCTGCAAGGCATTGCCAAATTGGATCTGGTGGTTCCACTGGGAGGGACCACCATGTTCGTGCGCCGCGCGGTGCTGGATGATCTTGGCGGCTGGGACGCCCATAATGTCACCGAAGATGCCGATCTGGGCGTGCGTCTGTTTCGGGCCGGCTATCGCACCCGCATGCTGCCCACCACCACCTTCGAGGAAGCCAGTTGTCGCCCGAATACCTGGATCCGCCAGCGTTCGCGGTGGCTAAAAGGCTTTATGGCCACCTATCTGGTGCATATGCGTCGCCCGGTGCAGCTGTGGCGGGATCTCGGCAGCGCTGCATTCATCGGCTTTCAGGCTTTTTTCCTGGGCACTGTCGGGCAGTTTCTGCTGGCGCCCTTCCTTTGGACCTATTGGCTGGTTCTGATCGGACTACCGCACCCAAGCGCCACAGTGGTGCCCCCGCAGGTGGTCAGCCTGACGATTGTGGCCCTGGTGTTTTTTGAACTGCTGGGAATTGTCATTGCCGCAACGGCGGCCTTTGCCTCCGGCAGGCCTAGCTTGGCAATCTGGGCCCCCTGTCTGTCTTTCTATTTCATGATGGGCGTCATCGCGGTTTACAAAGCTCTCTATGAGCTGTTGTGGCATCCGTTTTTCTGGGACAAGACCAGTCACGGCTTCCACCCTCCCAGCGCCCGGGATGAGGCGCATATTTCGGAGCAGATTCAGCAAAATCAATAGACTGAGACTATCCTGTCAAATCCCCGGCTTGCTCGCTTACAAGCGCCATGTTTTGCCACACCCGTCATAAGTTAGGACCACGTCAGCTCTTGCCTCGGGTCCCTGCATCCTGTTTCAGCCGGGTCATGAACGCAACCGAGATATGGTCCTTCAACGCCTGGCCTGCGGCCTCTTCGTCGCGTGCCTCGATTGCAGCAACGATGCGCTTGTGTTCGGCTTGGGCAATCTCGCCGCGCCCTTCGGCCGCCAGCGAAGTGGTCGCCATCAGCGCCATTGAGCGATGCACAAGGTTGAGTTGCTGCACCAGGTAGCGGTTGTGTGACGCCAAATGGATCTGCTCGTGAAACCGCCGGTTTGCCTTGGCCAGATCGCTTGGCTTGTCCACAAGGGCGTCATCCTCCGCCACCATATCCTTGAGCACGCGAATCTCTTCGACCGTCGCATGGCGGGCTGCCAGACTGGCGGCCAGCCCTTCCAACTCACGGCGCACCACATAAAGTTCTGCCATTTGGTTGTGGTCCAATGAGGCCACAATCAACGAACGCCCATCGCGCTCTAGCAGAGACTGGGTTTCAAGGCGCTGCAGGGCTTCGCGGATCGGGGTTCGTGACACCCCGAAGCGTTCAGCCAGATCGCTCTCCACCAAACGGTCGCCTGGTTTGTAAACACCGACGTCGATCGCCTCCAGTATCAGCGAATAGGCGTCTTTGAGGTTGCTGCGGCTCTGGTTCATCAGTTTTCCCACGTTGACAGTCGCTTTGTATTCCTACAGGTCAGCGCGCTGCATTCAAGCCTTGCGTGCCGACGTATCCCGGCAGTTTGGAGACAATATCACCGGCTGGTTCAGAAAATTGCGTTGCAAAACCCGGCGCTGCTGCCTACTGCGACCCTATGGTCAAGCATGCATTCTCTCACGTTCGTCACTGGGTCTTTGACCTCGACAACACCCTGTATCATCCCTCGGCCCGGCTGTTTGATCAGATCGAGGTCAAGATGACCGACTATGTGATGGCAGAACTCGGGGTCGATCAGGCCGAGGCCGACCGGCTACGCAAAACCTATTGGCGCGAACATGGCACCACGCTGGCGGGGCTGATGCGCGATCACGACATGGACCCGCTGCCCTATCTCGAAGCGGTGCATGACATCTCGCTAGCGCATTTGGAAAAAGACACCGATCTAGCCTCGCGGATCAGCGGTTTGCCCGGCAAGCGCTTTGTTTACACCAATGGCAGCGCCCCCTATGCAAAACGGGTTCTTGCCGCCCGTGGCCTGTCAGGGCTGTTTGATGGAATCTATGGCGTAGAACACGCAGATTTCCGCCCCAAGCCGGAGCGCGCCGCTTTTGATATGATCTTTGACAAAGCAGGGATAACGGCTGAAACCGCCGCCATGTTCGAAGATGATCCGCGCAATCTGGCAGCCCCCCATGCCATGGGCATGCGCACGGTACACGTCGCTCCCGAGGCGCATCACGGCGACCACATCCATCATCACACCGATGATCTGGCCGGGTTTCTCGCCAAGATCCTGTAACGAGATCGGCTCTCACAACCTATGAGATCACGCGCTAAGCATCTGAGAAGGCGCAAGACAATCCGCCGCAGGTGAATTGGCGCTATCTTGGTGAAACAGGTCTCCAAAATGGATCTTTGCAGGCCTATATGCTGGCGCGAACCATATTCAAAAGGATCGCGCGCATGGCTCTTGCCTATACTCTTCCCGAACGCCTGCCCCTGTGGCAGCGCATTCTCTTTGCCATTCCTCTGCTGGGCCGCATCTCCAAGGAGGTCGCCTATGGTGAGGCAGAAAACTTCACCTATGCGCTGGTCGCACTGGTGAGCCTCTGGGGCTGCTCGGTCCTTCTGTTTGGCATTCCCGGTCTCTATCTGCCTGCCGTTGCCATGGTGCCAGTGATGTTCACCATCCTGATCGCCATCTCACGCGGCTGATCCCCCCTTTCCTAGGGCTGTCCTTTCTATTCAGAACAGTCATGTCCGGAACAAGGGACCATATGCCACTTGTCATTGCCCCGCCTGCACGCCTATCTGAAGAGAAGACAGGAAAGGTGGGGCCATGACCAAACGTGACAATGCCGAGCGCAACAACCCAGAGAGCTGCGATATTCTAGTATCCGGCGGCGGGGTCGCCGGATTGACGGCGGCAGCGACCTTTGGCGCCGCTGGTTTCAAGGTGATCTGCGTTGACCCGACCCCGCCGGTGACCGAACGCGATGCTGCCGGATCCGATCTGCGCACCACCGCTTTTTTGCAGCCCGCGCAAGAGCTGTTGCAGCGCTTTGGCATCTGGGACGCATTGGCAGAACACGCAGCCCCGCTGCAGGTCATGCGCATTGTTGACGCTGGAGGTGCCGAGCCGACACCAAGAGTGGTTAAGGATTTCAACGCCTCCGATATCTCTGAAAAGCCCTTTGGCTGGAACCTGCCCAACTGGTTGCTCCGGCGCGAGCTGCTGAAACGCATTCAGACCCTGCCAAATGTGGATTTCCGTGCTGGCGCCGGTACATCCGCGCTGTTCACCCGCACCAATGAGGCCCGTGTCACATTGAGCGACGGGCGCGAGGTACGCGCCAAACTGGTTGTCGCCTGCGACGGGCGAAGCTCGCCTATGCGCGAGGCTGCTGGTATTCCAGTGAAAACCACCCGTTATGGGCAAAAGGCGCTGGCCTTTGCGGTGACCCACCCGGTGCCGCATGACAATGTGTCGACTGAAATTCACCGTTCTGGCGGGCCTTTTACCCTGGTGCCACTGCCAGATTACAACGGCCAGCCTTCCTCGGCTGTTGTCTGGATGGAGCGTGGCCCGCGCGCCGAAGACCTGCTGGCACTGGAGCCTGCCGATTTTGAGGCAGAGATGACCCGCCGCAGCTGTGGCTTGTTTGGTGATCTCACCCTGGCCTCCCGTCGCAGCATCTGGCCGATCATCAGCCAGTCTGCCGCCCGTCTCGATGGCGAACGTGTGGCGCTGATGGCCGAAGCCGCCCATGTGGTGCCACCCATCGGTGCCCAGGGGCTGAACATGTCGCTGGGGGATCTGCGCTGCCTGCTGGATCTCGCCGAAGCCCGCCCCGAAGGGCTTGGCGACGCCACCATGCTGAGCGCCTATCACAAGGCGCGCCACAATGAGATCATGCTGCGGGTGAAGGGGATTGATCTGCTGAACCGCACGTCAATGTTGACGCCCCGCCCGCTGCGGGATCTGCGGGCCATGGGACTGAACGCACTTTATTCGCTTGCGCCTGTGCGCCGGACCCTAATGCAGATGGGGCTTGGCGTTAAGTAAGGGCATGACGTGGCGCTGGCTGGGACCGGCTTTCCTGTTGGAAAGCCGAAGCCACCGGCGATAATTTTTTGGAAAAGTGAAGCCGGTTAAAGGACTGCGTCCAGCGCCTTTTTCAGCCGGGCCAGGGTTGCGTCGACATCGTATAGTTTGTCGAGACCAAAGAGCCCGAGGCGGAAGGTCCGAAAATCCGCAGGCTCGTCACATTGCAGCGGCACACCAGCGGCAATCTGTATGCCCAGTGCTGCGAATTTCTTGCCATTCTGGATTTCCGGATCCGAGGTATAGCTGACCACAACACCCGGTGCGCCAAAGCCATCCGCGGCAACGGATGTGACGCCTTTTTCCGCCAGCATGGCCCGTACGCTATTGCCCAGCTGCCACTGGGCCTCGCGCAGCTTTTCAAAGCCATAGTCACGGGTTTCCAGCATGGTATCGCGAAAGGCGCGCAATGCATCCGTGGGCATGGTGGCGTGATAGGCATGGCCGCCGTCCTCATAGGCCTGCATGATGGCGCGCCATTGTTTGAGGTTCAGTGCAAAACTGTCAGATGTGGTCTCTTCCAGTCGCGCAACGGCGCGGTCGGAAAACATCACCAGACCAGCAGAGGGCGAAGCACTCCACCCTTTTTGCGGGGCTGAGATCAGGACATCGACGCCAGTTGCTTCCATATCGACCCAGGCGCAACCCGAGGCGATACAATCCAGCACCATCAGCGCGCCAACCTCATGCGCCGCTGCAGCCATGGTCGTGACGTAGTCATCCGGCAGAATGACACCAGCTGCGGTTTCCACATGGGGTGCAAAAACGATCCCCGGTTTCTGCTCGCGAATGGCCGCGACCACCTCTTCTATTGGCGCCGGGGCAAAGGGCGTCTGGCTTTCGTTGCCAGACCGGCGCGCCTTGAGCACCGTTGCCGAAGCTGTCAGTCCGCCGGATTCAAAGATCTGACTCCAGCGGTAGGAAAACCAGCCATTGCGCACCACCAGAGCATCTTCGCCACGGGCAAACTGGCGGGCGATAGCCTCCATCGCATAGGTGCCGCCTCCAGGAACCAGAGCCACGGCGCGGGCATTATAGACCTCTTTCAGCATTGCGTTGATGTCGAGCATCACTGTCTGAAAGGCCTTTGACATATGGTTGAGGGAACGGTCGGTGAAAACCACTGAAAACTCATCCATCCCCTGCGGGTCTACGCTGTCCAAAAGTGCCATGTGGGCCTCCCTAAAACTGTGCCTGCCAGCCAGTGCTGCAAATCTTTGCCCACCCTACATCGGTCTGCGGCATGGGGTTAGCCCGCGCCCACCAACAAGACTGTCTAATTTTCGCGACGAATGATCTGATCAGCCCTGTTTCGTAGCCCATCGGCTACAGCCAAGGATCAGCTGATCTTTTGTGGCACCCCAAGCGGGCCCGGCCTGCGCTCTTCCGACAAAAGCACATTGGCATCTACTGAGCCCACACCAGGCAAGAGCATGATCCGGCGTCGCAGCACCCGTTCAAAATCGGCGATGTCGCGGGCCGTAACACGCAGCCGGTAATCATAGAGCCCCAGCACATGTTCCACCGTCTGCACCTCGGGGATGGCAGAAACGGCGCGTTCGAAATCTTCCAAACTGACCCGGCCCTTGGTGGCCAATTTCAAACCCAGAAAAACCGTGACCCCAAAGCCCAGCTTTTCGGGATTAAGATCGATCCGGCGACCGGTAATAATTCCCAGATCCTGCAGCCGTTTGATCCGTCGCCAGCAGGCCGGCTGGCTCAGGCCCAGCTCACGCCCCAGCGCCCCGGCAGATTGACTGGCATCCTGAGAAAGCGCCCGCAGCAGGCCGAAATCAATGTCATCAAGGTCGCTCATAGTGGCAGGCTCTCGTTGGATTTGATCCGGGCCACATGCATCAGCGCTTCGATATCCGCGATATGCGGCAGCGTTAGGATCGCCCTGCGATAGATGGTCTGATAATGCGCCATATCACGGGCAATCACCGACAGCCGCACATCGACTTGACCCAGGAAGGTCTGAATTTCCAGCACCTCTGGGATGGTGCGCGCCTGGGCGATGAATTCATCAAATGCGCGCGGGTTAGTCTTATCCAGCGTCACCCGCAGCGAGACCTCAACCGCGTAGCCAAGCGCGCGCCAATCGATCACTGCCCGCTGCCCCAGCAGAATGCCAGCCTCTCGCAGCTTCTCCAGCCGACGCGTCAAGCGCGACGGCGTCATCCCCAACCGATCTGCCAGATCAGGAATCGACTGTTCAGGTTCGCTTTGCATATGGCGCAATATGCGCCGATCAAGATCATCAAGCATGGATTTTACGATATTTACCCAAATAACGAATGACTAGTGCAAATTTGTAGAATTATCCAGTCATTGAGCCAGTGTATCTCTGGCCCTGATGCCTATGATGCTCTCAAACGACAACCAAGAGGATCTCCGATATGCGCGTATACTACGACCGCGATTGCGACGTTAACCTGATCAAAGACAAAAAAGTGGCCATCCTGGGCTACGGCAGCCAGGGCCACGCCCACGCGCTGAACCTGCGCGACAGCGGCGCCAAGAACCTCGTTGTTGCCCTGCGCGAAGGCTCTGCCTCTGCCAAAAAAGCCGAAGGCGAAGGCCTGAAGGTTATGGGTATCGCCGAAGCCGCTGCCTGGTGTGACGTGATCATGTTCACCATGCCCGATGAGCTGCAGGCCGAAACCTACAAGAAATACGTCCACGACAACATCAAGCCCGGTGCAGCCATTGCATTCGCCCACGGCCTGAACGTCCACTTTGGCCTGATTGAGCCCAAAGAAGGCATCGATGTGATCATGATGGCCCCCAAAGGCCCCGGTCACACCGTGCGCGGCGAATACACCAAAGGCGGCGGCGTCCCCTGCCTGGTTGCTGTCAACACCGACGCCACTGGCAAAGCGCTGGAAATCGGTCTGTCCTACTGCTCCGCCATCGGTGGCGGTCGCTCCGGTGTCATCGAGACCAACTTCCGCGAAGAATGCGAAACCGATCTGTTCGGTGAGCAGGCGGTTCTGTGTGGCGGTATCGTTGAGCTGATCCGCTGTGGCTTTGAAACTCTGGTCGAAGCTGGCTACGCGCCAGAGATGGCCTATTTCGAGTGCCTGCACGAAACCAAGCTGATCGTTGACCTGATCTATGAAGGCGGCATTGCCAACATGGACTACTCGATCTCCAACACTGCAGAATACGGCCAGTACGTCACCGGTCCACGCATCCTGCCCTACGAGCAGACCAAGAAGGCGATGAAAGAGAGCCTGCAGGACATTCAGTCCGGTAAGTTCGTGCGCGACTTCATGCTGGAAAACGCCGTTGGCCAGCCAACCATCAAAGCCTCCCGCCGTGCAAACGACGAACACCAAATCGAAGTTGTTGGTCAGAAACTGCGCGACATGATGCCCTGGATCTCGGCCGGCAAGATGGTCGACAAAGCAAAGAACTAAGGCGCCTTTTGGCAGGGCGGGATTTCCCGCCCCCCTTGTTCCTCTGCCGGGCGTTCCAATTCTTGGGACGCCCTTCCTTTTTTCAGGCTTATTTTTCAGGAACTTTCCCATGCAGGTCGCAGCACAGACAGGGGCCGGAACGGCCAATTGGATCAAGCTGATCATTCTTGGCCTGATCTGGGGATCCTCCTTCATGGCTGTGACCCTGGCGCTCGAAGGGCTGGGGCCAATGACCATTGCAGCGGCGCGGATATCACTGGGCGCGGCGGCGCTTTTGATCATTGTCTCTGTCATGGGGATCGGGTTGCCGTCCTTGAATGATCGCGTCGGCCGCCTGGTCTGGCTTTGTGCGCTTGGTATGGGTTTTTTCACCAATGCGCTGCCGTTTTCCCTGCTCAGCTGGGGGCAGACCTATGTGGCCAGTGGTTTTGCCGGGGTCTGCATGGCAGTCGTGCCGCTGTTTGTGTTGCCACTGGCGCATTTTCTGGTGCCCGGAGAACGCATGACCCTGCGCCGCAGCCTGAGCTTTCTCATCGGGTTTGCAGGTGTTTTGACACTGATCGGGTTCAAAGCCTTCGCCTCTGCCGGCACCGACTATGAATCACTTGCGCGCCTCGCCTGTCTCGGTGCCGCTTTGTGTTACGCCATCGGCTCGATCATCACCCGCCTTTGCCCTGCTGTAAATCTGCTGTCGCTGTCTGCAGCCGCCCTTAGCTGTGGTGCTATGATGATTGTGCCGACAGCCCTGTGGCAAGAAGGCATCCCCAGCCTGCCGGAGGGCCAGTCGCTGCTGGCCGTGCTGTACTTGGGCTTTGTGCCCACGGCGCTGGCACAGGTATTGCTGGTGCAGGTCGCGCGCAGTGCTGGCCCCGGTTTTTTGTCCACGGTGAACTATCAAGTCCCCGTTTGGTCAGTGTTTTTCGGCGCACTTTTGTTGAATGAAACACTGCCTCCGCAACTGTTTGCAGCCCTTGCGCTGATCCTGGGCGGGCTGTTGCTTAGCCGCGCCCCGGCCCATCGCCAGCGTCCTTGAAAAGACGGCCCTGACAACGGAATCCTTCGACCGACGCCGCAGCGTTGCTGATTGCACCAGAACAGTCCCCGGTGTTTGCTGTTTGCTGAAGCCTGCGAGAGCAACAAGATGCCAAAATCTACAGCCATGATCATGACAGAACCGACAGCCCGTCACTGGCTGATGATTGCGACATTGGGGCTGGTCTGGGGCTCTACCTTTATGGTCATTGAGCTGGCCCTGCAGGGCATCACCCCGGTCTGGCTGACAGCCGGACGCATTCTTTTTGCCGCCCTGTTGCTGGGCAGTCTTTGGGCGGCGCGCGGATTTCGGCTGTTTCTGGGACAGCCCAACTGGGGAATGCTGGTGGTCCTTGGCTGCAGCAATGCCGTACTGCCATTTTTGCTGATCAGCTGGGGGCAGCAGTTTGTGACCTCAGGTTTCACCGGTGTCAGCATGGCGGGAACCGGGTTGCTGGTGCTGCCGCTGGCGCATTTCCTCATCCCCGGAGAATCCATGACCAAGCGCCGATTTCTGGGATTTTCCATCGGTTTTCTGGGTGTTGCCACCCTGATCGGGGCGCAGGCCTTTGACAGCACAGGCTCGCCACTGGAACCTCTTGGCCGCGCCGCCTGTCTGGGAGCTGCCGCCTGCTACGCCATGTCCTCGATCCTGACGCGCCGCTTGCCTGCGATCGATCCGGTTGGACTGGCGGCATCGCTGCTGTGCATTGCCTCGGTGCTGATTGTGCCCATCGCCTGGGTGAGCGAAGGCCCACCGCCTTTGCCGGACCGCGAAACCCTGTTCTGGATCGCCATTCTGGGCCTGCTGCCGACCGCCGCTGCCAATTACCTGCGCGTTCTGGTGATCCGAAGCGTCGGCCCCACCTTCATGAGCCTGACCAGCTATCAGGTGCCAGTCTGGTCGGTTCTGCTGGGGGCGCTCTTTCTGGGGGAGCCGCTGCCTGCAACACTGCTGCTGGCGCTGGGGTTGATCCTGACAGGTGTCTGCATCAGCCAGTGGGGCGCTCTCAAGCGATTGTTTTCAATACGGTAAAAAGACCGCGAAGCGATCTGCCAGGTTCAGCGAATGGCCTGCCACAGGCGTAGGGCCTGCGCCGTTTCGGCGACATCATGCACTCTGAGCATCTGGACGCCCTTGGCAACACCCGCCAGCGCCACAGCAATAGAGCCTGGCGCGCGCTTGTCTGCCTGCGGCTCCTGACCGATGGTGCCGATGAATTTCTTGCGCGACACCCCAAGCAGGATCGGACAGCCCAGCCCGTGAAACAGACTCAGCCCCTTGAGCAAGGCAATATTATGCGCCTGCGTCTTGCCAAAGCCGATACCCGGATCCACCACGATCTGATCCCGCAGAATGCCTGTCGCCTCCAGTCGGTCGACCTGATCCGACAGAAAATCATACACGTCCAGCAGGACATTGGCGTATTTCGGGTCATCCTGCATGGTTTCTGGATCGCCCTGCGAATGCATCACGCAGACAGGTGCGCCAGCCTGCGCCGCCAGTGGCGCCAACGCCGCATCAAAGGTGAAACCCGACACGTCGTTGACCAGCTGCGCACCTGCATCCAGTGCCTCAAGCGCGACGGTAGCCTTGCGCGTATCAATAGAGACCGGCACCGAAGAGGCCGCCCGGATGGCCGCAATTACCGGAGCGGTACGGGCAACCTCTTCGTCCTCTGGGACAAAATCCGCGCCTGGCCGCGTGGATTCACCACCAATATCGATTATATCGGCGCCTTCCTCGACCATCCGCTGGGCTGCCGCGAGACCGGCCTCCACACCGGCGTGGCGCCCCCCGTCCGAAAAGCTGTCCGGTGTCACGTTGAGAATGCCCATGATCTGCGGCTTCGTCATGTCGAGACCTGCGATGGCGGCTCGGCGAAAGGTCAGACGATGCCGGATCTCTTCTGGTACCAAGCCAACCGGCACGATACGCGGCGGAGCCTCACGGCTGAGCAATTCAGCCTCGGAAAACCAAAGCGCGCCACCTGCCAAAGGAAGAGCCCCTTCGGGACGCGTTTCTCCATGCCGTACCAGTGGCCGGTAATACATCACAGCTGTGTTTGCTCCACATCCACGGCGCGCAGCGGAACCTGCGGGCAGGCAGGCACATCGGCGCCAATGACAATCATTTCGCCCGCCTCAAAGGTTGCCGCAAACCAGGCAGCCAATGCAACCGATTCAGATGGGGCCTCGGAAGGGCCATCCACAGCATCCAAAACGATCTTTGACGGGGCCCAGACGCAGATTTGCCCATTTTTCATGGCCCAATCCAGCTCGGTCCGGGTGGCAACCACCACGCAGCGATCGTCTTTTGCCGCCAGACGCCAGGCATTTTGTTCAATTGAAAGCAAATCAATCCGCCGCTGGGTCATCTTATGCCCGGTTTTCGGCGTCTCAAGCGGGTGCGCCCCCACACAGAGAATCAGTGGCCGCTGTCGGCATTCCATCTGATCAACCCAGCCGGTGAAATTGCCGCTGTCGATGGCCTCATTGGACAGATACATCAATCGCGGGTGCGGCGGCTCATCTTCTTCGACCGCATGCGTCACCTGATCCTTGGAGCGTACGATTTCCACCCCCAGTGCGCCCGGACCGCGATCCAGTTTTTCGATGCGTACAAAAACCCGCACTGCCTGGGGTTCTAACAAGATCCGTTCAGCGACACGCTCTGCCAGGGTTTCCAGCAGGTTCAAACGCTCCGCTGCCAGCTCATAGGCGATTGCCTCACTCACCTTGTCATACGACAGGATCCGATCAACATCATCATCCAGATCCGCAGGCAAAGGCGTGATTTCGACTACAACATTAAAACAGATCCGCTGGGTGGTCCCGCGTTCGGCCTGAAAGGCACCGATCTCGACCTCGACCATATGGTCACGCAGAGATATTCTGTCCAGAGGACCACGGGGAGCTGTGGCAACTGACCGCTCGGAGGGGTGCTCAAAGGCGAGGCGAACTTCTGAAGACATGGGTAATGGGCCTTTGGCTGGCTTGGACTTGCAGTGGACTCTTATCCTACTCTTGTGGCGCTGCCTTAACAGGCCCGCTTGCGCCAGACTAGGTCTCGAAAACGTCGCAGTGCTGCGCCATATGCGCCCAAACGCCAAAAGCACAGTGGGGCGCAGGCGGAAAAATTGCGGCCTGCCTCCTGAGAGACAGGCCATCATGAGGCAGGTTTTACTCGCTCGATGCGGTCCGATAGCGATCGTCGCGGTAAAACAGGTGCACCCCGATACGGGTGGTCTTGGTGAAGCTACGGCTCCACCGTGGACGCACGGCAGTGGTGTGGTAATAGGTAGCGCCCTCAGTGAGGTCCGGCGTTGCGCCATCAATCACCAATCTGGCCACTTTTGAGACCCTCTCATAGGCAGTCTGTTCGCGGATCACTTCTTCATGACCATCGCAGGTATAGGTGAACTGGCACTGATAGCGCCGCCCGGTTCCCTGATTGATTACACCGCACAGCGAATTGGGGAACTGCGCACTTTTCATCCGGTTCATGATCACTTCGGCAACAGCAAACTGTCCTTTGACTGTCTCGCCGCGGGCTTCGAAGTACAGCGCCTCTGCGAGGCAGGCAAAATGCTCGCCGCCCGTGGCTTTGGGCTGTTGATCCAGCCAGCTTTTGCTGAAGGTGACCGGACCCGCTGGTTTGGTGACCTTGGCGCGTGGCTTAAAGCCAAAAAAGCCTGAGAGACGTGTTTCAGGAACCGTGTTCAACGTGGATTGCTCGCGCTTGAACAGCGCTGCCAGACCGGTCTCGGCCTTGGCTATCTGTCCCGTCATTGTGGATGCTGCGACAAGGGCAGCCAGGGTCAGGAATTTCATCTCAGGGATCCTCGTTTATCCGGTTGCGCATGGCCTCCCCAGTCACATGCGGTCGCTCCCCATACCGAAAATCCCCTGAAACGTCCAGTTCATGAGCTGGGCCATAAAAACACCATCAAGAGCAGCGCAAAACTGCGCTGTTCATAAATTGAATAAAAATTCAATAAACACCATATGTTAAGCGTATGTTGGCGCTGCCGTTCCTGTTTTTTCGCCAATTGCAAGCTGAGCTGCCGCCAGCCGCACCACGGGTACGCGGAACGGCGAACATGAGACATAGTCGAACCCCGCCTCGCGGCAAAAGGCAATCGATTCGGGGTTGCCGCCATGCTCACCACAGATCGAAAGCGTCACATCCGGATTTGCAGCCCGACCCCGTTGCACGCCAAGCTTCAACAATTCACCGACCCCATCGACATCCAGAACATGGAACGGGTCCTCTGGGAAGACGCCCTGCTGCACATAATTCGACATGAAACGCCCGGCGTCATCGCGCGACAGCCCATAGGTCATTTGAGTAAGGTCATTGGTGCCAAAGCTCAGGAAAGCCGTATGCGGCGAGATTTCATCCGCCCGCAAAGCCGCACGCGGGGTCTCGACCATGACACCAAGCCGGTAGTCAAAGCTTTCCCCCTGTTCGCTGGCAACTGCCGCCGCCACCGCATCTATACGTGCCTTGACCAGCTCAACTTCGCGCTTGGCTGAAACTAGCGGGATCATCACTTCGGGAACAATCGGTGCACCGTCCTTGGAGGCCAGCAGCGTGGCCTCAAAAATAGCGCGGGCCTGCATATCGTAGATTTCCGGCACCGTAACGCCCAGTCGCACACCGCGAAGACCCAGCATCGGGTTATACTCTCCCAGCTCTTCGACCCGACGGGTCACATCGCTGACAGGAATACCCAAGGCCTCGGACAATTCGCGCTGCCCGGTGCGTGAGGTTGGCAGGAATTCATGCAGAGGTGGATCAAACAGGCGAATACAGACCGGCAGCCCTTCCATGATGCGGAACAGTTCCACAAAATCGTCGCGCTGCATCGGCAAAAGCCGCGCCAGCACCGCTGCACGTCCGCTTGATGTCTCAGCAAAGATCATCTCACGCATTACCGTCAGGCGACCGGGATCAAAGAACATATGCTCGGTCCGGCACAGGCCGATGCCTTCAGCATTGAAATTGCGCGCGGTTTGGGCATCCGCTGGAGTGTCGGCATTGGCCCGGATGGCAATGTCGCGCGCCTCGTCCGCCCAGGCGAGCAGGGTCTGAAACGCATCATCCTGCGCCGCCTCGAGCATTTCTGGCTCACCAGCAAGGATCTCGCCGCTGCTGCCGTCGACTGTGATGGTGTCGCCCGTGCGAAACACGCGTCCCCCTGCCGAAATCAGTTGTTTTTTCTTGGCGTCGAATTTCATATTCGACGCCCCGACGATGCTTGGCAGGCCGAGACCGCGCCCGATGACGGCGGCATGGCTGGTCATGCCACCCTTTTCCGTCAGCACTGCCACGGCGGCGTGCATGCCACGTACATCTTCGGGCGATGTTTCGCGGCGCACCAGAATGCAGGGCTCCCCGCGCGCAGCACTGGACTGTGCCTCGGCGGCGGTGAAAACCACCTGGCCGGTTGCAGCCCCCGGGCTCGCGGCAATCCCGGCCCCGATCACGTCACGCTCGGCAGTTGGGGCCACCTGGCGGTGCAAAAGTTCGTTCAGAACATGGGCATCCACCCGCATCAGTGCTTCATGCGCCGGGATGATGCCGTCCTGGGCCAACGCCACGGCAATGCGCACCGCCGCCCGCGAGGAACGCAGCACCCGCACCCCGTCCAGTATATGCAACTCACCATTCTGGATGACAAATTCGACCTGCATCTCTTCGCGCAGGCGCTGACGCATCAGGGCGGCATCCGCCTTGATGCCGGCAAAAGCCTCCGGCGCCAACTCCTCCAGCGAAGGACCTCGGTCGTCTTTTTCCAAAAACAATGCCTCGGTGCCTGCCCCCAGAGCCTCACGCCCCTGTGACTGGCTCAGGTAACGACCCGTCAGCTGTGGGCATCCGGTTTGCGAGTTCACCAGCTGCAAAACGCCAGAACCGCATTCGCCCTGCCCCAGGCCTGGGATCATTTCCTGCACTACCAATCCCAGACCAGCATCGGCGGGCGCCCCCTTGGCCTGTCGCAACAGCCGTGCCGATGTGCCTTCCCAGGCCCGCGCCATAGACCGCAGCACCGCCCCCAGCTGCTCGCCCGGATCCTGTGGAAAGACCTCGTCAGTTTCGGCCTCATAGGCCATCAGGATCTCGCGCAGGGCATCGGGGCCACCGTCTTCGACATCGTCAAAGACATCCGGATCCAGCCGCGCCACATGCACTGCATAAGATTGTACAAAGCGCAGATAAAGCGAGGCTGCCGCTTCCTGCCCAAGGGCTTCACTCAGGGAAACATAACGCGCATCATTCATGCCAATGTTGAGAATGGCACTGGGCCCGCCCCAGTCCGGCACCTCCGAAGAAGGCCGCACGCAAAGCAACGCATCCTCGGAAAACTCGCTTAGAATGGCCCGGACATCAGGAAGGACCCCGGCGGCCACATTCTTCACAGCCGCAAAGGACAATGCCACGGTGCAGGGCACCGGCAGATCCAGCCGCACCAGCCGTTGCAAACACTTGGCCCGCCCCCCATGGCTGGAGGTCGCAATCGGAGCAGTCGGGGTGATCAATGTTGCAATCGGGGTATCAGGCATGGTTTTTCTGCACTGCGGCACCTTTTCGTTCACCTGCAGCATAAGCAGGTGCCGCCACATCGCAAGAGCCAAGCCCTGCGCAGCTACCGAAAATCCCCAAACCACGTCACAAAGCCACATCCCCTGAACCCTAAAACAGCCTGTGAGGGTATTGGAGCGGGCTTTCAGAACCGGGGAATTGAGAGGGACGCTCGGACCGGGTGTAGGATCGGGTGTAGGTCAAGGCCCGCGCCAGCAGCCCTGCGCAGGGTTCAGCCTTTATGCACAGAACTGATCCTCTAACACGCCTCAGTCAAAATGAAAGGTCCGCGTCACACCGCAGCCCTTACAAACTAGCGACCATCTGACCTTCCGTCAGGCCTCGATACGGGTCAGATCCGCGACTTGACCACAGACCTTGCGGATATGGCTCAACAGATTCAGACGGTTGCGGCGCACAATTTCGGTGTCCGAATTTACCTGCACCGCTTCAAAGAACGCATCCACTGGTGCCCGTAGGGCCGCCATGCCGCCCATGGCGGCAGCGAAATCCTCGGCCTCGATGGCCGTGGAGATCGCCCCCTCGCTCGCTGCAAGCGCTGCAAACAGATCTCTTTCGCTGTCATCTTCGGCGAATTTCACATCCGCCCCATAGGAGTATTCCACCCCGTCCTTTTCTTCGGCCTGGGTCAGGATATTGTTGGCGCGCTTGAAACCCTGCAGCAGGTTTTCACCATCTTCCGACTTCAGGAAATCCTCCAGCGCGCGGGCGCGTTTCACCAGCAAGGTCAGATCGTCATTGCCCTCCATCGCGATACAAGCATCGATCACATCATGACGAATGCCCTGATCGCGCAGAAACACTTTCAGACGATCATGAAAGAAAGCCAGCAGGTTGTCGGATGTATCCGGCACCTTTTTTTCCAGATCCAGAAAGGCCGTCACAGGAAGACCGCTGATGCTATCCTTGACAGCATTAAAGGCTGCACCAAACACACCGTGCTCAGCTATCTGCATCAGCAAAGCACTCACATGTTCTTCCGGCAGCGCCCCATTTGTTGCACTTTCAACGCGCAGCAACTGGGCATCAAAGAACCGGTCCAGCGGCATGCGGGCCTTGTTTTCCAGCACCAGCCGGATCACACCCAGTGCGGCACGGCGCAGAGCAAAGGGGTCTTTTGACCCCGTAGGCTTTTCATCAATCGCCCAGAACCCAGCCAGGGTATCCAGCTTATCCGCCAGTGCGACCGCGACCGAAACCGGCTCTGTTGGGACATCATCAGACGGGCCCTGGGGCGCATAATGTGCTTCACAGGCATTGGCGACCTGCTGCGGAAGACCTGCTGCCTCGGCGTAGTAGCGCCCCATCAACCCCTGCAACTCGGGGAATTCATAAACCATTTCAGAGCTCAGATCCGCCTTGGCCACCCGGGCGGCTTGGTCGGCCAGATCCGCATCAGCGCCGACGGAAGGCGCAATTTCACGCGCCAAGGCGGCGATCCGGTCTATGCGTGCCGCTTGCGTTCCCAGCTTGTTGTGGAAGGTCACATTCGACAACTGCGCAGTCCAGGCTTCCATGCCGGTTTCCGATTTTGCCACCCGCAGATCGTTTTCCCAGAAGAACTTGGCATCCGCTAGACGGGCGCTCAGCACCTTTTGGTTGCCCGCAAGGATGGTTTTGCCGTGATCCGATGTCTCACGGTTGGCCACGGTGACAAAGCCCTCAATACGGCCTGTCTTGGGGTTTTTCACCGAAAAGAATTTCTGATGCTCTCGCATGCTGGTCTGCAGCACCTCTGGTGGCAGTTCCAGGAATTGCGCATCGATATCGCCCAGCAAAACCACCGGCCATTCGACCAGCCCCGCCACCTCGGCCAGTAGCGCCTTGTCTTCGACCAGCTCCAATCCGCGGGCAAAGGCCTGATTGCTCGCCTCCTGCCAGATCGCCTGGCTCCGCTCTGCCGGATCCAGCACCACATGGGCGCGTTTCAGCTTGGCTGCGTAGTCTTCGAAACCACTGACGGTGATTTCACTTGGTGCCATAAAACGATGCCCGCGTGTGGTGTTGCCTGTCGCGATCCCGTCAATATCCAGCGGCACCACTTCGGTCCCGTTTTCATCGCTCAACACGCAGAGGATCGAATGCAACGGCCGTACCCAGCGCAAAGAGCCCGTGCCCCAGCGCATGGATTTGGGCCAGGGGAAGTTGCGAATGGTGGCTTCCAGCACCTCGGCGATGATCGCGGCGGCGGGGCGCCCGGCCTTTTCGATGGTGGCGAAATAGATCGCACCCTTTGGGGTGTCGCGTTCTTCCAGCTGATCACGGGCAATCCCGGCGCCGCGCAAAAAGCCTTCGACCGCCTTGTCCGGCGCGCCAACTTTTGGACCTTTGCGCTCTTCACGGATGGTGGGGCTTTCAGCCAGCAGATCCTCCAGCGCCAGCGTCAGACGGCGCGGAGTTGAAAAGGCAGCGGCACCGCCATAGGTGAGACCCGCCTCGACCAAACCATCCGTCATGCGTTTTTTCAGATCCTCGGCTGCACGCGCCTGCATGCGGGCCGGGATTTCTTCGGAAAACAGTTCAATCAGCAGGTCGGGCATCAGAGATCCTCAGAAGTTCACAATCGCCTGGATGACGATCGCATTGGCGATATCTACAAAGAAGGCGGATACAAGGGGCAGTACCACAAAGGCAATAGGCGAGGGCCCATAGCGTTTGGTTACAGCGGTCATATTTGCAATGGCAGTGGGTGTCGCGCCCAGAGCAAAGCCGCCAAAACCCGCAGCCAGCACAGCAGCGCGGTAATTGCGGCCCAAAAGCGGGAACAGCACAAAAAGCACAAACGCGACCGCAAACAGCGTCTGCGCCAGCATGATCACAACGATTGTCAGGCCGAGATCGGCAATCGTCCAGAGCTGCAGGCTCATCAGCGACATGGCAAGAAAAATGCCAAGGCAAAATTCCGACACCAAAGCCAGCGCCGGGGTCCGTGCAACCGGCGGAGCCTTGGGCGCAACTAGCCCCCGCAGATTGGCAAGCGCAATACCTGCCACCAGACAAGGCACAAACAGCGGCAGTTTCAGACCGGCCAGTTCTGACAAGGCATGCAGCGCATAGCCCAGGATAACCGCCAGGTTGAGATAGAGCATGACGCGGATCAGCCCATGATGGTCGATTTTGGCAGTTGCCGCCTCATCATGGGCCACGCCAACTGTATGTTCTTCCTCCGGGCGATCCGGAACCAATGCGTGTCGATTGACCAGCGCCCGCGCAATCGGCCCGCCAATGAGCGCGGCCAGCACCAGCCCCAGCGTCGCCACAGCCACGCCCAGCTCAGATGCAGACGCAAGGCCCGTCGCCTCTGCGACATTGGGCGCCCAGGCAATTGCGGTACCATGACCGCCGATCAGCGAAGCCGAGCCAAACAAAACGCCCGCCTTGGCCGAATAGCCAAACAGAACCGCCCCTGCGGCCCCGATCACATTCTGCGCAAGAATAGTCAGAAACGTCAGCACCAGCAGGATCGCCAGCGGCTTGCCCCCGGCCACGAGATCCGAAAGGCGCGCATTCAGGCCAATGGCTGCGAAAAAGAACACCAACAATGCGTTGCGGCTATTCATCTCAAAACCGATCTGCCAGCCGGACAGGTGATAGATCAGCATCACCACAGCCGCGATTGCCAATCCGCCTGTGACCGGCTCCGGGATATTGAACCGCCGTAGCACCGCAAGCCTGTCATTCAGCATGGCCCCCAGCAAAAAGACCGCAAAGCCCAGCGTGACCGATATGAAATCCGGAATGGTGATCGCGACATCCATCGGGTCGTCTTGTCCTTGGCTGTTGGTTCCTGCCTGCGGATGCAGGCGTGGCGTCATCGGAGTGATCTTTGCGGCAGGGACTTTGCGCGGCGCGGATCACCCGCGTTATAATCAGTTGGCTTCGGGGCGTGGCGGGCAGTTCGGGCCGACCGCATGACCATTATAGGCCTTGCGACCACATTCGTTGAATTCATGCCAGACAAAACCCTGGCCTTTGTCGGTGACTGCGACGATGCGGTCGACACCATAGATCAGGTCTTTGACCGACACAAAGGCGGTGGCACTACCATCTGCCAGGGCTTCACCCAGAGCATCGGCATCAAAGCAGTCAAACCAACCCGGCGCGTTGCGCGGATGCTTTTGCGTGGCCTGCTGATACAGCTGCGCCAATTCTTCACGGCTTTGCGTGGTGGTGAAACATGCGCGATACCGGATCGGCGAGCTGTCTGCATCGATGGCGCGAAACTCCGAATACTCTATCGGCTGCGGCGCGCTGCCATCCAACGGTGTCAGCACCACATCCCGCCCAGGCCGCGGCGTGACCTCGTCGTAAAACCCATAAACCTGAAAATAATACATTGCGACCCCAGCCGCCAAGCCGGAGATCAGCAGAATGATCGTAAGGAATTTACCCAACATGCACGTGGTCCTGATTTTGGAATATTCTTGATGTAGCCAAACCCGTCTCGGTCTCTGTATGAGGGATAGAGATCAGAAACAACCGAGGCGTCTTATGGAACTGCATTTCGCCATAACCATGTTCGGAGCGTTGTTTGCCGTCATGAACCCCTTTGTGAACCTGCCGGTCTTTTTGGGCCTCACAAACGATCTTGATCGGGCGGCGCAACGACGGACGGCCATCAGTGCCCTGGTCTATACCGCTGTGACTTGCCTCATCGTGGCCGCTGCCGGCTCCGCCATTCTCAGCTTTTTTGACATTTCCATCGATGCCTTTCGCGTGGCAGGCGGGCTGGTTCTGATGCAGATCGGGTTTTCGATGCTCAATGGAAAAGAAAGCTCGGCCCACCACGGGACGGCTTCGGAAAAGGCAGCCCATGGCGACGCCCAGAGCATTGCCTTTTACCCGATGACCTTTCCAATGCTGGTGGGGCCGGGCACCATGACAACGCTGATCTTGTTCGCACACAAGGCCCATACCCCCACAGACTGGCTTGGATATACGGTCTGTGTGGCTGCGGTCCTGGCCATTCTTGGCCCGGTCCTGTTTTTTGCCGGCGACATCGGTCGTGTTATGACAACCACCATGCGCACTATCATGACCCGAATTATGGGCATGATACTGCTTGCAATCGCCGTGGGGATGATTGCCGCCGGAGTAACGGCCTTGCTGCCAGGACTGGCTAATCAGGCAAATCTGCCCGGAATGACGAATTTGGCCAGAATGGCAGATCTGACCGGAATGGCAGATCTGACCGGGGGCGCTCACGCAGCCTGACCTCCAGCTGCGGTCTGCACAAAAGCATCAGCGCATTGTTTGGCCAGATTGCGCACCCGACCGATATAGGCCTGGCGTTCAGTGACCGAGATCACGCCACGAGCATCCAGCAGGTTGAAGATATGGCTGGCCTTGATGCACTGGTCATAGGCAGGATGCGCCATGATGATGCGTTTTCCAGTCTTGGGATCGTCATGTTCCTGCGCTAGAATCGTGGCACACTCTGCCTCGGCTTCTTCAAAGTGGCGCAGAAGCACCTCGGTGTCGGCGACATCGAAATTCCAGCGGGCATATTCTTCTTCGGTCTGCTTGAAGACATCGCCATAGGTCAGCGGGATTGGCGCATCCGGGTCATTGAAGGGCATGTCCATCACGTGATCGACCCCCAGCACATACATCGCCAGACGCTCCAGACCATAGGTCAGCTCACCCGAGACCGGGTGGCAGTCATGGCCTCCGACCTGCTGGAAATAGGTGAACTGGCTGACTTCCATGCCGTCGCACCAGACCTCCCAGCCGAGACCCCAGGCACCCAGTGTCGGGCTTTCCCAGTCGTCCTCGACAAAGCGAATGTCGTGCATGTCCATATCGACGCCAATGGCCTCGAGACTGCCCAGATACAGCTCCTGCAGATTGGGCGGGCTGGGTTTGATCAGCGCCTGAAACTGGTAGTAGTGCTGCAAGCGATTGGGGTTTTCACCATAGCGCCCATCCGTCGGTCGGCGCGAAGGCTGTACATAGGCCGCGGCCCAGGGCTTGCTGCCGAGCGAGCGCAGGGTTGTCGCAGGGTGAAAGGTCCCTGCCCCCACTTCCATGTCGTAGGGCTGCATGATGGCGCAGCCCTTCATTGCCCAGTAGCTTTGCAGGCGCAGGATGATCTCCTGAAACGAACGCGGCGCGAGCCGGGTTTCGCCAGCTTTGGCTCCAGTGGTCTGGGTCATGTCCAATCCCTCGTCTAGGCTGTGAAATGGGGCAGCAAATGCAGCTTTCTTCCTATGCAAGCCCCCCGGCAGGGTCAACGGCTAGTCGTGCCAAACCAGGTGCGAAAGCTATAGCTGGCGGCTGGTTTTTGGCCTCTGATCCGAAATCCCCCCAAATGACTGCATCATTGCTGCATCAATGCAGGAATTCCCCCCCTGATGAGGAGTTCCCTTTACGGGCGCAAAATGCTTATCTGCGCGACAATAATTCAGTCTACCGGGATAGAGGTCCTGATAATGAAAAAAGTAATTGCCGCATTGGTCTTGTCGCTCAATGCGCTTGCCTTTGTTTTGACGACGCCCGCACAGGCGCAGCAAAACGCACAAGAAACGGTCTGGATTCAGATCGCCGCCCGCCCCTCGCTGGCCACAGCCCAGCAAGAGGCCCAAGACTTCGCCGCCCGCCTGCCCGACGTGGCCGGTTTTGCCCTGGGTGGCGGATGGTACGGAGTTCTGATCGGCCCCTATACTCGCGAAGATGCCGATCGCGTCTTGCAGGTCTATCAGGGGGAAAATCAGATACCACGGGACAGCTTCATCGCCCTGCCCGCCAATCTGCGTAGCCAGTTCTATCCTTTGGGCGCCGATGCAGCCCAAGCCACTCAGTCGGCCACCCAGCCAGCCACCCAGTCGCCAGCCCCTGCGCAACCCGCAGCCCCCAGCGCAGCGGAACCGGTCATCGTTGCCCAGGAAGCCGCTGAGCCAGCAGTCACACTGCCCGAAACAACTCTTCCGGATGAAAGCCCCGCCGAGGCGCGCCGCTCTGAGCGGCTGTTGTCGCGCGCCGAGCGCCAGGATCTGCAGATCGCACTCAAGGCTGCCGGGTTCTACAACGCCGCGATTGATGGCGCATTTGGCCGTGGCACACGCGGTTCGATGTCCGACTGGCAGCTGTCCAAAGGCTATGAGGTCACTGGCGTGCTGACCACAGCCCAGCGCAAAGTTCTGCTGGACGACTATAACGCACCGCTGATTTCCGTCGGCATGCGCCGCATCAGCGACGCCAAGGCCGGCATCTCTTTGGAGATCCCCGCCAAAGAGGTTGCTTTTGACAAGTACGAGCCCCCCTTTGCCCATTATGAAAGCACCGGTGATCTGGGCGTTCAGCTGCTGTTGATCAGCCAGCGTGGCGACAAGAGCACATTGTATGGCCTGTATGACATCATGCAGACGCTGGAGATCGTGCCGCTGGAAGGGCCACGCGAACGCAAAGGCAACAGCTTCACCCTTGAGGGGCGCAATGGGAACATCACCTCCTTTACCCAGGCCAGCCTGAAAAACGGCGAGATCAAAGGCTTCACCCTGATCTGGCCTGCCGGAGACGAGGCCCGCCGCGCCCGTGTGCTGGCTGCCATGCAGGCCAGCTTTGAACGCCAGGACGGCGTGCTGGATGATGCGGCCGGTGCCGATATCCAGCAGGATATCGATCTCGTCTCGGGGCTTGAGATTCGCAAACCCCGGATGTCGCGCTCTGGCTTTTTTGTCAGCGCTGATGGCGTTGTCATCACCACTTCGGACGTGGTGCAGGGCTGCACCCGCATCACTCTGGATCATGGCTACGCCGCTGAAATTGCAGCCAATGACGTCGAAAACGGCATGGCAATCCTGCGCCCCACCCAGGATCTGGCACCGATGGCGGTGGCCGAACTCAGCGCGCAAAGCCCGCGCCTGCAGTCCGAAATCGCCGTCTCCGGCTTCTCCTACGAAGGCGTTCTGGGTGCCCCCAGCCTGACCTGGGGCAAATTGGCGGATGTTAAAAACCTAGACGGCAATACCGGCATCGCCCGTCTGGAACTGGCAGCCCAGCCTGGCGATGCAGGCGGTCCTGTCGTTGATAGCACCGGTGCAGTTCTGGGCATGTTGTTGCCACAGGAAATCAAAGGCAAGCAACTGCCCGCAGGCGTCAGCTTTGCGGTCAATGCCGCCGCCCTGCGCAGCGCGCTGGAGGCCGCAGGAGTGACGCCCCAAAACCAGACCGGCGGCACCGCCCTGCCCAACCAGGCATTGGTTCACCGGGCAACGGGCATGACCGTTCTGGTCAGCTGCTGGGAATAATCAAGTCAGGGTCTGAGCCAGAGACAGCTCAGGGTCTGCTCGAAACATGCAAAACAAAAAAGGCGCCGGTGGAACACTCCACCGGCGCCTTTTATATACTCTTCGCATTGCCGCCTCGGGCAGGCCACCGCGCGCAACGCCCCAGCCCGCGAGCCTGATCAATAGGCGTGGATACGACCGTCCCAGGTGTGAAAACAGCCGGTGGTTTCGATGCACAGCGCGTCAAATTCGGTAATCAGCCCTGCCGCAGATTCCTCGACCGTGATATCGCCCTCTTCGCCGCCCATATCAGTGCGCACCCAGCCGGGGTGGTAGATACCGACGGCAATGCCTTCGGAGCGCAGATCCGTGGACAGGTTGCGGCCAATATTCAGCGCCGCCGCCTTGGAGGCGCGATAGGCATAGCTGCCGCCGGGTGCGCGGGCATGGCTGGCCATCTGTGACGAAATGATCGCAATCTTGGCATTTTCTGCCAGACGCAGATTCGGCAACAGCGCCTGCACCGTCAGGAACACTCCGGTCACATTGGCCGCCAGGCTCTTGGCCCAGACCTCGGCGGTATACTCCTCAAGCGCCATGCCCTTGTCCAGGTAGACCCCGGCATTACAGACCAGAAGGTCAATCGGGCGGGACTTCAGCTGGGCCGCAAATCGCGCCTGCTGGCCCGGGTCGGTGACATCCAGCCGCACACCAGAGGAATGATCACGGGAGGTGCCCGTTACGTCATGTCCGGCAGCAGTCAACTGGTTGACCATTTCGCGCCCAATCCCACGGCTGGTGCCGGTTATCACTGCATGCATTGGCTTTTACCTTTTCCCTGCGGTGTTCAGTTGGTCTTTCGATTGCGTCCAAATGGCAAAGGCAGGACCGAGATACCTTCCTCGATCAGGGCCTTGGCTTCTTCTGGTTTGGCCTCGCCGTGAATGGCTCTTTCCGGTGCATCGCCAAGATGCATCGCGCGCGCTTCGCTGGCGAAATCCTTTCCGACATAGTCGGAGTTTTTTTCTACCTGGCGCCGCAACTCTCCAAGAGCTCTCTCCATGTCGCTTGACGGGCTGCTCAGCACACCTGGGCCGCCTGCGCCCTGCGATAGGCCAAGCCCCTGGGCCGGGTCACTCCCTGGGGAGGCACCTAAGCCGCCCGCTGAAACAGCACCGGATTTGGCCGCTCCGCTCGTGGTGCTATCTGACGCCCCCCGGCCTACCACGTCTGACGTGTTACTTTCGGGCTGTTCGGGCTCTCCAACGGAAGAGACGGCCTTTCGACCGGTCCGAATCCGCGGTGCCATGATAGCTTTTTCAACATTGGAGCTGCCGCAAAATGAACAGGTTACCAGACCCGCTTTTGCCAGCTTTTCAAAAGCAGCGGCGGATTGGAACCAACTGTCAAAACTGTGGCCGTCGGCGCATTTGAGACTGTAGTTTATCATTCACTCACTCGTAGCAGGAAAGGCTGATTAACGGGGCAACAAAAACAAGATCAAGAGAAAAAATTCGCAACATGCACACAAAGTCAGGCCGCGAAACGCTCCTGCCAGTCGACGCGTACAGTCCGCGCGTGCGCAGCAAGGGCAATCAGTGCGTGAGCGGCAGACGGCAGGTAAACTGCTGCAGCAGATCCGCCTCGGGCTGATCCGCGTCGATGGCGAGTTTACGCAACCCGAAATGCACCAGCGCAATTTCGTGATAATACCCGGCATAAACGTAGTTTGCCGTCGCCCCGGCTGCGGCCCCCAAGATCGGCACTGACTGCGCTGCAAGCTTATGCCCCATGGCGCTGGCCAAACGGGGTGCAACGGCACTGATGAGCTGGTTCAACGCCTGCCCGGAAAGCCCCAGCCGCAGCGACAAAAACGCGGTCTCGGCTCCGTCATCGCGCGCCAGTGGCCCCGCAGAGGCAAACACTCGCAAACAATCGAAGGTCACGCTTTGCGCGTTGGGGTCAAACCCCTGAGCAGCCGCACCATCCTGGATCACGCGCAAAAGAAACGCCGTGGTGGCTGGCAGTTCCACCAATGCACCCGGCAGACCCGCAGCGCCACCGGCAGCCCCCATGGCGGTGCTGATCACGCGGTTTATTCTGGGAGATTGCCTGGGCAGAACCCGACGCGAATGCTGTGCGGCCTGCAGTGCCAGGCGCAGGGCCTGACCCGTCGCCTCCCCCAGCTGGGAACGTACGGGCCCCGGCAAGCGATCCAGCAGGTTTTCCGCCTGGCCACCCAGCAGGTTTAATAGATTGATCCCCAACCCGCTTGCTGCCTGATAGCGCCGTGCCAAAGCGTCGAGCTCTGCCTCTACTTCCGTCACAGACAAAGGGCGCAGCTCGGTTAAAACTTCACTCATATCAAGGCCTCCCTCGACATGAGATTGGCCCCGCTGGGGCCAGTTTCAAGTCCTGCCCCCTGTCGGGCAATGTGTCTCGCCACGCTACAGTGGCGCGTGTTGCCAGCGGATCACCCGCCCGCAAACCCCGTCCCAGGCACCTTCTGACAGGGCAATGCCCAGCACCCGGTCCGGGTTGGTGGGCGGCGGCATCTCGACCCCGGCAAGAGGTTCAAAGCCAAAGCGGCGATAGTAGGGCGCATCCCCCACCAACATCGCCCGCTGCCAGCCGCTTTCGGCGGCTTTGGCCAAACTATCGCGAATAAGCGAGCCACCAAGCCCTTCGCCCTGATGGGTTGGGTGCACAGCAACCGGCCCTAGCAGCAGCGCAGTTACAGTTTGGTCTTCACCTTCGATGTGAACGGGCCAGAAACGGATCGCCCCGGCCAAAATACCCAGCTCATCCCGCGCCACCTGGCTCAAGCCCGGAACCGGCGGCACATCATCACGCAACCGGTAGGAAGACAGCGCTTCGCGCCCCGGCGCAAAACACAGGTCATAAAGCGCCTCGACCTCCCAGCGGTCGTCGGGCCGTTCTGCTGTCAATTCGATCACGCCACTTGGCCTCCGCGCGCCTGTCTCTCACTCTCAACCCCGTTTGCATAGATTATGTACCTGCTCGGCACCGTCTCAGGGCTAGAAATCGCCCTAGCACGGGCGTAAGTCTGGGGCAAACAATTGGAGACGCGCCATGTTCTATCGCCCCGAAGAGGGTCACGGGTTGCCACATAACCCCTTCAACGCGCTGATCACGCCGCGCCCGATCGGCTGGATTTCTTCGCGCAGTACGGATGGCATCAACAATCTTGCACCCTATTCCTTTTTCAACGGCGTCGCCTATACGCCGCCGCAGGTGATGTTCGCCTCCACCGGCACCAAGGACGACCAGTCCGGCACCAAGGACAGCCTCGCCAATATCGAGAAAACCGGAGTATTTTGCGTCAATATCGTCGCCTTCGAGATGCGTGATGCGATGAATGCCAGCTCTGCGACGCTGCCCAAAGAGGTGGATGAATTTGCCCATGCGGGCCTTACGGCGACGGATTGCGACACTATCGAATGCGCCCGCATCGAAGGCGCCCCCGCCGCGCTGGAGTGCAAACTGACCCAGATCGTCACCCTTCCCGGGGTGGCCAATCGCGTCGCCTTTGGCGAGGTGACAGGCATCCACCTGCGCGACGACTGCCTGCATGACGGGATTTTTGATGTCACGCGCTTTCAGCCGCTCGCCCGTATGGGATATCGTGACTATGCCGTCGTGCGCGAGGTTTTCTCGCTGGCTCGCCCCGATGACTAACTTGCCCACTGATCCGATGAGTGAGACCAGCTAATGCCGCTACCAAACCCAGCCCTGCGCAATCCGATTGTGCTGCCTGACGGGCAGTCGCACGGTGGCACCGTGATGCTGTCACGCGCTATCGCGCACCCCAATTTTCAGGTCGGCGACTTTACCTATGCCTCGGATTTCTCGCCACCACAGGACTGGGCCACACATCTTGCGCCCTATCTCTTTGTCGGAGCACGCGAACGGCTGGTGATCGGGCGGTTCTGCCAAATCGCCCATGGGGTGCGTTTTATCACCGCTTCGGCCAACCACGCACAAGAGGGGCTCAGCTGCTATCCGTTTCCGGTGTTTGACCCGGCCCAGATGGCGGCATTCCAGCCTGACACCCGCGACACAATTGTTGGCCATGATGTCTGGATCGGTTATGGCGCTCTGATCCTGCCCGGCGCGCGCATTGGCGATGGCGCCATTATCGGTGCTGGGGCTGTGGTGCGCGGCACCGTGCCGCCTTACGCCGTGGTCACCGGCAATCCCGCCAGCGTGCAGCGGTTTCGGTTTTCAAAGCCACAGATCGCGCGTCTTCTGGGCCTGAAATGGTGGCACTGGCCCAGTGATCTACTGGCCCGCGCCGAACCTGCCCTGCTGTCTGGCGATCTCGACATGCTCGAAAGCCTCGCCCCCGACTAAGCCAACCTTCGCTTTGGGCCTGCTGTTTTGGTGAGTCCGGGGCAATACCAACCTCTGGTACCCCGGCCCGTTTTAGTCACCGCGATTTGTCTACAAGAGCCGCAAAACCCAACAAAAAAGCCGCGCCCCGGTAGGGGCGCGACCATCTGAAAATAGCAGGGACTAGTCGGTGTCAATGACCGCCAAGGATCCCGGTTTTGACCGAATAATCTGTCGCCACCTGGTATTCCGGATCGTCGTCACTATCGATCATCAGATGACCCGCCTTGGTCAGCAGCTGGTGACAATCCCGGCTGAGGTGGCGCAGCATCAGCGTCTTGCCAGCGGCTTCATACTTGCCCGCGATAGCTTCGATCGCCTGCAGCGCAGATTGATCCACCACCCGGCTGCGACCAAACTCGACGATCACTTTGTCAGGGTCGTTCTCCACATCGAAGAGCTCAATAAAGCCATCGGTAGAGCCAAAAAACAGTGGCCCTTCGATCTCGTAGACCTTGGCCCCCTGCTCGCTTTCGGACTGGCGGGTGACGGCATGGATGCGGCGCGCGTTGCTCCAGGCATAGGCCAGTGCTGAGACGATCACCCCAACCACAACTGCAATCGCCAGATCGCTCATGACAGTGACAACAGTCACCAGAACGATCACAAAAGCGTCCATCGGCGGAACCTTGGTCATGATCTTGAGGCTGTTCCAGGCAAAGGTTCCAATCACTACCATGAACATCACGCCGACCAGGGCAGCCAGCGGAATTTGTTCAATCAACGGTGAGGCCACGACGATAAAGGCCAGCAGGCACAGGGCGGCAAAAATGCCGGCAATACGGGTACGTCCGCCGGACTTCACGTTGATCATCGACTGGCCGATCATGGCACAGCCACCCATGCCGCCAAAGAAACCGGTAATCACATTGGCAGTCCCCTGCGCGATGCATTCCTGGCTGGCGCCACCGCGCTTACCGGTGATTTCACCCACCAGGTTCAGCGTCAGAAGGCTTTCAATCAAACCGATGGCGGCCAGAATGACGGCATAGGGCAGGATGATCCACAGAGTTTCCAAAGTCAGCGGCGCCAGCGCGTCGCCATAGATGCCAATGCCTTCGCCAAAGGGGCTGTGAATAAAGGGCAAACCGCCTTCAATCGAGGCCATATCGCCAACCCGCGGTACATCCAGCCCAAAGATGATCACGATGCCTGCAACGATGCCGATCCCGGCCAATGGTGCAGGAATGATCGACGTAATCTTTGGCGTGCCCCAGATGATCGCCATGGTCAGCCCGACCAGACCCAGCATCAAGATCATCGGCAGCCCCGAAAGCCACTCAGCCCCATCAGTTCCCGGCACTTTGAACTGGGTCATCTGAGCCAGGAAAATGACAATGGCCAGACCGTTCACAAAGCCCAGCATCACCGGATGCGGAACCAAGCGGATGAATTTACCCCAGTGCATGACACCGGCAATCAACTGCAGGATGCCCATCAGGACCACAGTGGCAAACAGATACTCGACGCCATGCTCTGCCACTAGGGCAACCATGACCACAGCCAGCGCGCCTGTCGCCCCAGAGATCATCCCCGGGCGCCCCCCGATCAGCGCCGTGACCAGCCCGACAAGAAAGGCTGCATAAAGCCCGACCAGCGGGTGCACCCCGGCAACAAAGGCAAAGGCCACCGCTTCAGGCACCAGCGCCAGCGCAACAGTCAGGCCCGACAGCAGTTCGGTACGTACACGCGCAACCGACCACCCCTCGTCCTGCATGATCGAAAGGTTCGGCGGGGAAATACGATTGGCCAGCAGGGCCATGGCGGCGCGTCTCATGGGGGATACCTGTGATTGGAGGAGCTTGGTGTTCGCTGCCCGCCCCTAGCCCAAATCCGCCAATGGCACAAGGCAGAAGAGCCGCATCAGCCCTCTCTGAGGCCCTCACAGCCCAACTTGAAACAAATTTAGAAACAGACTGCCCGCGTATAGCCCAAAGCCAAACACCCCATGAGTAATCAGGCTGTTGACCCGTGCCAGCGTCGGGTTGGGGGTTTTGCGGGCTGCAAAACCTGCACCTAGCGATGGCTGCATCAGGCAAAACGGCAGCGCGACCGTCGCCAGCCCATAAAGGGTCGGTACCATCGGTTCTGGCTGGGTCAGCCAGTTGAAACCATCGATCCCGCAAAATCCCAGGGCTAGCGCTATGCCCACAGCGTAGTGAAACACCCAACCCAACATCCGCTCCTGCGGTATCGCCGGTGTCTTCTTGTCTTGCGCCCGCAGAACCAGTCGGCCAACCCCCAGCCCCCAAATCCAGCGGCCAACCAGCCCCCAATCCGGCCCTATAATGCCGAACCAGCGCGCACGTGCCCATCCGGCCAGATCAATCACTCCCGTCGCGATCAACCCAGCCAGAGCTGCCTGCTGAATAGCTGTCCAATCCATGTCCATATTGATCTCCATTTCCTAGTCCGACTCTGCTATGGATCTGCAGTCTCCGAATTAAAGCGAACTTGAGGTCAAGAATGAAATCTCTGGATATCGCCGACGTCGCTCGTCACGCTGGCGTCAAGCCTTCGGCCCTGCGGTACTACGAAAGCCTTGGCCTGATTGCCGCTGACAGCCGTAAAGGATTGCGCCGCCAATATGATGCCTCGGTGCTGGATCGTTTGGCGCTGATTGCTCTGGGCCAGAGGGCCGGGTTTTCGCTGCAAGAGATCGCCGAGACCCTCGGTCCTGCCACCCAGGCCCAAGTGGAATTTGAGCTGGACCGCAATCGGATAACGGAGCGCGCCGATGAGGTTGATCGCCACATCCGCGCCCTGACCCTGCTCGCGCGCGCCCTGCGCCATGTGGCCACGTGCCAGGCTCCCAGCCACGCGGAATGCCCCAGCTTTCGCAAAATGATGGCCGAGGCTCTCAAATGGTCTGGCAAAGACCGCCAAAAGATCTGACAAAACCTCAGAAGATGTCGTTGTACCAAAGGCCTAGTCGAAGAAACAGCGCCATCACAGCAGATGCCTTGCATCTTTCTCTGTCCAAAACATCCCCGCCGAAGGCCACGCGGTTGTCAAACCGCGCTCGGGAAGGCACATATTCGCAGGCAGCCGTGACAGACAGGAGTGCAGCGCATGACCAAGGAAACCATGATCGCCGTGATCGGCGGATCCGGCATTTACGACATCGACGGGCTGGAGGGGGCCGAATGGATCACCGTCGACAGCCCCTGGGGCGCACCTTCGGATCAAATCCTGACCGGTAGCCTGAATGGGGTCAAAATGGCCTTTCTGCCCCGCCACGGCCGTGGTCATGTGCATTCCCCGACCGAGGTGCCCTATCGCGCCAATATTGACGCGCTGAAACGGCTGGGCGTCACGGATGTGTTTTCGGTTTCTGCCTGCGGATCCTTCCGCGAGGAAATGGCACCGGGAGATTTTGTAATTGTCGACCAGTTCATCGACCGGACATTTGCGCGCGAGAAAAGCTTTTTTGGCACCGGCTGTGTGGCGCATGTCAGCGTGGCACACCCGACCTGCGAACGTCTGTCTGATGCCGCCGAACAGGCCGCGCGTGACGCGGGTATCACCGTGCATCGCGGCGGCACCTATCTGTGCATGGAGGGGCCGCAGTTTTCCTCCGTTGCGGAATCAAAAATGTACCGCGAAAGCTGGGGCTGCGATGTCATCGGCATGACCAATATGCCCGAGGCCAAACTCGCCCGCGAAGCGGAGCTCTGCTATGCTTCCATCGCCATGGTCACCGATTTCGACAGCTGGCATCCGGAGCATGGCGCCGTGGACATCAGCGACATCCTGGCCACACTACAGGGCAATTCCAGCAATGGTCGCGAGTTGGTGCGTCGATTGCCTGCCATTCTGGGCAAAGAGCGCGCGACCTGTCCGCATCTTTGCGACCGCGCGCTGGAATATGCCATCATGACCGCCCCTGAAAAACGCGACCCAACCCTTTTGAACAAACTGGATGCAGTTGCGGGCCGAGTTTTGTCTCTGGCCAGCTAGGCGCATAGCCACAAAACTGGCCGTTCCAAAACAGAAGCTTACCCAAAAGACCAGGCGGCGCGAGCGATTATTGCCTGCGCCCCTTTAAATCAGAGCGGCCACGACCTTGATAAAGGGATGACTTCACTAATGATTTTCGCAACGACTTTTCCACGGTAATTGCCTATGCGCCTACATGGTTTGGACATCGCCCGCTTTCTGGCCTTTTGCGGCATGGTACTGGTGAATTTTCGCATCGCAGCACAGGTTACTCCGGGAAGTGATTTTGCCTCCGTTTTGACCAACAGCCTTGAAGGGCGCGCCTCGGCTCTATTTGTCATACTTGCCGGTATTGGTCTCTCAATGGGCCACGCCAAAGCAGAAAAAAGCTCCAAACTGGTTCTACTCGCCCGGGCCGGGTTTCTTCTGGCAATTGGTCTGGTGAACCTTTTGATCTTTGAGGCTGACATTCTGCACTACTATGCACTCTATTTTCTGGTCGCCCTGCCTTTTGTTTCGGCACCGGACCGCAGCCTGTGGATTGCTGCCCTCGGCGCTGTAGCACTGGGGTTTCTGGGGCTGATTTTTCTCGACTATGAGGCACATTGGAACTGGGAAACCCTGGCCTACGCCGATTTCTGGACCCTTGAAGGCTTTCTGCGGCACAGTTTTTTCAATGGCTGGCATCCGGTTTTCCCCTGGGTCTCTTTTGTCTTTTTCGGCATGTGGATCGGACGGCAGGATTTGTATCAGAAAACAATTCAAAACCGCCTGATCCTTTGGGGGCTGATCGCAGGTGCCCTGGGCAGCGTTCCAGGCCACCTGGTGCAAGACCCTGACCTGGCGTCCCTTTTGGGCACTGCATCGCTTCCACCGGGACCGTTTTATATTCTGACAGCCGGAGGCAGTGCCCTGGTCATGATTGGTGCCATGCTTCGTCTTGGCGCGGGACTGCACCGGCTCGGCATTGCTGAATGGTTGGCCGCCCCCGGTCGCATGGCGCTGAGCCTCTACGTAGCCCATATCCTGCTGGGCATGGGCACACTCGAAGCTATGGGCCAACTTGATGGGTCTCTCACAACAGAACAGATCTTTGGCTTCAGTCTTGGATTTTGCGCCCTCTCGATGTTGCTGACCTGGATATGGATGCTAATCTTCCCGCATGGCCCACTAGAGAGCCTGATGCGGCGCTGCACTGAAATCTTTCGTTGACCATCGCGGCATCACAGGCCTTTGCTAGCGACGATTGAAAAAAGGAGACCAAAATGGACTTCAATCTTTGGCTGGCCTTTGTCGCAGCCTCCACAGCACTTTTGCTGATCCCGGGACCGACCGTGCTTTTGGTGCTCAGCTATGCTTTGTCCAAGGGCCGCTCGGTCGCAGTTGCATCGGCTCTGGGCGTGGCGCTCGGAGATCTCATCGCCATGAGCGCTTCTTTGGCTGGACTTGGCGCCCTGGTGATGGCCTCGGCTGCGTTGTTTTCAGTCTTGAAATGGCTCGGCGCGGCCTATCTTTTGTGGCTTGGCATCAAACTTTGGCGCAGTGCTGCCGATGCACAGGGGCTGACAGGGCTGGTGCCAACAGATGGCATCAAGGCGCGCGGTGTCTTCTCACATGCAGCAGTGGTGACGGCGCTCAACCCCAAGTCCATCGCCTTTTTCATCGCCTTTGTGCCGCAGTTCATCCGCCCCACCGAGAGTCTTGCACCGCAATTCGCCATATTGATCGCCACCTTCGTGGGGCTAGCCGCAATCAACGCACTTGCCTACGCCTTGCTGGCTGACCGGCTGCGCAGCTGGATCGCGCGCCCCCGCGCCATTGCCAACCTGACCCGGACCGGTGGGGCCGCTTTGGTCGGGATGGGCATCGCCACTGCGTTCTTACGTCGCCCCGGCTAGACCAACCAGTCTGCCAGCCACTGTAAAGGTTTCTCACTTAGGCACGGGCCCTTGGACGCCGAACGCCCCCGGAGCCCCCCCCAAGGGCGCTCCGTTTGCAGCAGAGTTTACCCTGTTGGGACTTGCCAGCGACGCCCTGTTCCGCCAAACCCCGGGTGGCCAATTTGTTCGACCGTTTTTGCCGCCCGAACGCCAACCAACGACCATTAAGATGTGCCCAACAACAGAAAGCCGCCCCATGCCTAAAAAGACCGTCGTAAAGGACTATATCCGAACCATCGTCGACTTTCCGCACGAAGGCATCATGTTTCGCGATGTGACAACGCTGTTTGCTGATCCACGCGGATTTCGCATGGCGATCGACCAGATGCTGCACCCCTATGCCGGAGAGCGCATCGACAAGGTTGTCGGTCTTGAGGCACGCGGCTTTATCCTTGGCGGCGCCATTGCCCACCAGCTGAGCGTCGGTTTTGTGCCGATCCGCAAGAAAGGCAAACTGCCCGGCGCCACCATCAGCCAGGATTACAAACTGGAATATGGCGAGGCCATCGTCGAGATCCATGACGATGCCATCCAGCCCGGAGAAAAGGTCCTGGTGGTGGACGATCTGCTGGCCACCGGCGGTACTGCCTCGGCCGGGATCAAATTGATTGAACGGCTCGGCGGCGAGATCGTGTCTTGTTCTTTCATCGTTGACCTGCCCGCTTTGGGGGGCCGCAAAGTGCTCGAAGATATGGGCATGGATGTTCATGTCCTATGCGAATTCGAAGGTGATTAACCTGATAGTCGGGACCTAACGATTGGAGAGCATGCGCTCCCGCCCGTCAGGTCCTCACTAACGTGAAGCCCTTCCCGTTGGGCATGGCCTCTCTGGCTCAATGAGCCAGAGAGGCGCGCCGCGCTTTCGCGCAGCGCTCGGCCCAAGCCGGTTGAAGCGCTCCGACAGGAGGGCTTGATCTGCGCGGGAGCCCTCGAGCCGGATCTGGCAACGTCTCAGCCTCGTCTCGGGCTGACCTCACTCGTCTCCGGCTAAGATCAGGCCGTCTCTTTGCGTGTCCCCTCAAACACAGGAACGAGTAGGCACCGCATTTTTCAAACGCTGAAAAATCAAATGTGTCGTTACATTTACCCAAGCCGATTTCTGTGCCGACGCAGCACCTAGCCAAGAACCGGAAGCACCGCGCCGGGGTTCATGATCCCGATGGGATCCAGTGCCTGCTTGATCGCCCGCATCGTCGCCAGTTTCACTGGATCGCCATAACGCTGCAAATCAGCCACCTTCATCCGCCCCACCCCGTGTTCGGCACTGAAAGAGCCGCCCATCTGCTGTACCAGATCGTGGACCGCCGATTTCACTGCCCCTCGCATATCCTCGTAGTCACGGCTGGTCCTGCCAGCAGCCGGAAACACATTGTAGTGCAGGTTGCCATCGCCCAAGTGGCCAAAACAGTTGATCCGCATCGTCCCATCCCCAAGGGCTGCAATGACTTTCCCTCCGCGCTGGATGAATTCCGGAATAGTCGAGATCGGCACCGATATATCATGGCTCGACACCGATCCCACAAGGCGATTGGCTTCGGGGATCTGTTCACGTAGAGACCACAACGCCTGCCGCTGAGCCTCAGACTGGGCGATCACCCCGTCCTGCGCCAGATCGGCCTCCAGCGCCGCCTCAAACAGATCAGTCAAGGCCGTGACAGGGGACTGCCCCTGAGCCATACCCAGATCAATCAGAACCGACCATTCCGGCGTCTCTGAGAATGGCTGGCGGATCTGGGGCAGATGCTCGGCCAGAAATTTCAGGCCCTGTCTGTGGATCAGCTCAAAGGCGCTGACAACCTCTCCCAGCTGGCTGCGCGCCAGGGCCAGCAGCGAAATCGCCGCTTCGGGGTCGGGGACCACGAAAAGCGCTGTGCCCTGCTGCGCCGGGATTGGCGACAATTTCAGGGCCGCAGCGGTGATGATGCCCAGCGTGCCCTCCGCTCCGACCAGCAGATTGCGCAGGTCATAGCCAGTGTTGTCCTTGCGCAACCGGGTCAGCCCGTTCCAGATCTCACCCGAGGGCAGCACCGCCTCCAGTCCAAGGCACAGATCGCGCGCATTGCCATAGCGTAGTACATTCACCCCGCCGGCATTGGTTGCAAGGTTTCCGCCGATGCGAGCCGAGCCTTCAGAAGCCAGCGACAGCGGAAACAGCCGGTCCTGCGCCTGGGCTGCCTGCTGCACATCGGCAAGAATTGCACCAGCCTCGGCGACCAGTACGTTTTCCTGCGGGTAGACCTCACGGATCTTGTTCATCCGCTCCAGCGAAATCAGCAAAGGCGGCGGCCCTTCCGGCAGGACCTGCCCGCCAACCAGCCCGGTACCGCCCCCATAGGGCACCACCGCCACACGGGCGGCATTGGCTTCGCGCAGCAACAGGGCCACCTCCTGCGCCGAGCCGGGCTTGGCCAACACACCCACCTGCCCGGTATAGCGCCCGCGCGGCTCTTCCTGATAGCGCGGCTCAGACGGACAAAGGACCCCTTCTGGCAACAGCGAAGAAAGATGGGTGGCAAAGGCGGGATCAGCTGGAGCATAGGTCATACCCCTGCATCCCCAATCCGAGCGCTCATGGCAAGCCCTACCACTGCCGACCGAGCCCCCAGTCTAGTTAAGTGGCCCTCAATGCGTGCATCATTTTTGATTTTGCATCTCTGCCACGGCTGCACCTTTGTCGTTGTGGCTGCGACAAAACCCGACCGCGCCGCGCGACAGCGCGGCGCCGGGCCCAACTCCGCTGGTGGTGGTTTGGCCAATTCGGCCAAGGCACCGCCCGGAGGCGGGAGCCCCCCGGCGCGCTATCTGTGCCGCCTGCAACGATGTCATTCATCTGCCGGCAAACAAAACCTATCCCGCCTGGGTGCGACCCCGGCGGTCGTGACGCAGGGCAGCATACAACACATGGGTGCGCCAGCGCCCACCGATCTGCAGATAAGACTGCGCCACACCTTCATATTTGAAACCGGATTTTTCCAACAAGCCGCGCGAGGCGGCGTTTTCCGGCAGGCAGGCGGCCTCAATCCGGCTCAGATCCAGCTTGCCAAAGGCGTGGTGCACCACTGCACCAATGGCCTCGCGCATGTAGCCCTGCCGCCCAAACGGCTGTCCCGTCCAATACCCCAGTGTGCCAGCCTGTGCCGGGCCACGCCGGATATTGTCGAGCGTTATCGCCCCCAGCACCACCTGATCTTCGCGTCGGATCAGAAACAGTGGCAGCGCTGTGCCGCCCGCAACCGAGCGGCGCGCCCAGTAGACCCGGTTGGTAAAGGACTTGCGTCCCAGATGATCCGCCGCCCAGGCTGGCTCCCACGGGATGAGATAAGCTTGGCTTTTCAGTCGCAGGGCCGCCCACTGCTGAAAATCCGAATGCACCGGCGGCCGCAGCGTCAGCCGCTCGGTTTCCAGTCGAAGTGTACGACGGCCCAGCAGCATCAGGCGATACGACGCTCCTGCAGAGTGGCAAGGCTCGGCGCGCCCTCGACAGGCCCATAAAGCGCCATGGCCACTGGGGCACGCACAGCCAGGTCTTCGGCCATCGCACGCACATCGGCAGTGGTGACCGCATTGATCAACCCAACGGTTTCCTCCAGAGGCGGCACCCGGTCCCAGATCTGCACCAAACGCGCCAGACGTTCGGCGCGGTTGGTCGGGCTTTCCAGCCCCATCAGCATACCGGCCTTCATCTGCGCGCGTGCGCGCTCCACCTCGGCGTCATTCATATCGTCGGCGGCGCGCTTCATCTCATCCACAGTGATATTGGCCAGCTCTTCCAGCTGCTCGCCCGAGGTGCCCGCATAAAGTGTGGTGCTGCCGGTATCAGCATAGGCACCAGCCTGAGCAAAAATGGTATAGCACAGCCCGCGTTTTTCGCGCACTTCCTGAAACAGGCGACTCGACATGCCACCGCCCATCACGCCCGCATAAATCTGCGCCGTGTAAATCGCATCATCGCGGTAGCCGGGGCTTTCGAACGAGAGGGCAAAATGCGCCTGCTCCAGCTCTTTGATATGCCGGGCTTCGCTGCCGCCGGTGAAATGCCCCGCCTCCATCACCAGAGATGGTTTGGAGACCATATCGCCAAACATCTCTTCGGCCAGTTTGACCAGACTGTCATGATCCACCGCCCCTGCAGCCGACAGAATCATCTGGCCGGGGCCATAGTGCTCTGCCACGAACCGGGTCAGATCTTCGCGACCAAAGGCGCTGATGTTTTCGGCAGGCCCCAGAATGGTGCGTCCCAGGGGCTGGTCGCCGTAGCTTTCTTCCTGCAGCCAGTCAAAAATCACGTCATCGGGCGTGTCCAGCGCTTGGCCGATCTCCTGCAGAATCACCCCGCGTTCGACCTCAATTTCTCGTGGGTCAAACACCGGATTGCGCAGGATATCCGCCAGCACGTCCAGCGCCAATGGCACGTCATCCTTGAGCACGCGCGCATAATAGGCTGTCACCTCGCGCGAGGTATAGGCGTTGATATAGCCGCCCACGTCTTCGACCGCCTCGGCGATCTGCAAGGCCGTGCGCCGCTTGGTGCCCTTAAAGGCCATGTGCTCCAGAAAATGGGCGATGCCGTTCTGTTCCAGCCGCTCGTTGCGCCCGCCGGCGGTGACCCAGATGCCGATCGAGGCCGACTGCAAACCGGGCATCGCTTCGGTCACAATACGAAAGCCATTGGCGAGTTGATGCTGCTGTACGCTCACTGATTTTGGCTCACTGTTTGATATTCTTTCTGATGTGATCTTCGATAGCGCCAAGGTCATTGGCAATGCCGCTCACCCGTTCGTCGCGATCATATAGATCCGCCATACGGGCAGGAAGGTCCGGATAGATGCCCGAGGCCTGTTCCACCGCTGCCGGGAATTTCGCCGGATGCGCCGTGGCCAGAGTGATCATCGGCACAGCGGCTTCGCGCTGCTCATTTGCCACTTTGACACCAACCGCGCCATGCGGGCAGAGCAACTCTCCGGATGCGGCCATTTCCGTCTTGATGGTTGCCAAAGTCTCCTCCTCGGAGGCACGACCTGATTTATAGGTTTCCGACAGCGCCTGCATGGCACCCTGGCTTACGTCAAAGCCGCCCTCTTTCAGCTCTTCCATAAGCTGCGCCACCGCATTCGCGTCCTTGTCATAGGCAAAATAAAGCGCACGTTCAAAGTTGGAGGAGACCTGAATATCCATCGACGGAGAGATCGAGGGCTGGGTTTCGCCCTTGTGATAGCCCGCGCCCTGCAGGCAGCGGTGCAAAATGTCATTCTGGTTGGTCGCTACCACCAGATCCTTGATCGGCAGCCCCATCTGTTTGGCAATGTAGCCTGCAAAGATGTCGCCAAAATTGCCGGTCGGCACGGTAAAGCTGACCTCGCGCTCTGGCGCGCCGAGCGACACAGCGGAGGAGAAGTAATACACCACCTGCGCCAGCACCCGCGCGATGTTGATCGAGTTCACGCCGGCCAGTTTGACCCCATCGCGGAAATCAAAATCATTGAACATGTCTTTGACGCGAGCCTGGCAATCGTCAAAATCGCCATCCAGCGCCAGCGCATGCACGTTTTTGTCGGCAGGCGTGGTCATCTGGCGGCGCTGCACCTCAGAGACACGACCATGGGGAAACAGGATGAAGACATCCACATTGCTGAGGCCGCGAAAAGCCTCCATCGCAGCAGAGCCTGTGTCCCCTGAGGTGGCGCCAGCAATGGTTACGCGATCACCCCGACGTTCCAAAGCGACCTGAAACAGCTGGCCGATCAGCTGCATGGCAAAGTCTTTGAAGGCCAGCGTCGGGCCGTGAAACAGCTCCAGCAGGAAATGGTTCGGTGCCAGCTGTTTCAGCGGCGCGCGGGCAGCATGGCCAAATCCAGCGTAGGCGCGCGAAATGATGCCGCGAAATTCCTCATCAGTGAAACAATCACCCAGAAAGGGGCGCATCACCCGGAACGCGGTTTCTTCGTATGACAGCCCAGACAGGGCCTTTATGTCATCGTGGCTCAGCTGTGGGATTTCGGCGGGCACATACAGGCCACCGTCACGGGCCAGCCCGGTCAGCATCGCCTCTTCGAATGTCAGCTCGGGCGCCTGCCCACGGGTGGAGATATATTTCATCGCATCAGCCTTCGGATTTGGCGTTTGAGCGCCACAGAAAAGAGGCGGTCATCGCGGCCCAGACAAAGGCCAGCGAAAACCAAGTGATCGCATATTGCAAGTGGTTGTTCGGAATGCCCGCAGTTGTCACAGCCTGCGGTATCACAGTTGTTTCAGGAGAGATGCTGCGGGCAACAATCAAAACCGGTTCTGTGCCCAGAAGATTAGCCATATAGGCGACGTCGCGGGCATAAAGGATATTGGTGTCGACTTCTGGTGCAGGCGTTGTCCAATCCCCCTCATCCGGCCACAAAAGATTACCTGTCACCGAAACGGCACCAGATCTGCGGGGGCTGTTCTTGTCGGCCGCCGGAATGAAGCCACGATCCAAAAGCAGGCGGCGTCCATCACCCATGACAAGGGCCGAAATCACACGGTAGCCTGTCTCGGCATCCTTGGTGACCCAGAACACATGCAGATCCTGCGCTCCCAGCTCACCTTCCGCGGTGACGGCACGGTAGCGGTCTTTCGTCTCAGTCGGGCCGTGCGGAACAACAACGGGGGCGGCGGCGATACGGGTCCCGATGGTTTGCACAAGGTCGTCTTTCCAAGCCAGGCGCTTGAGCTGCCAAGTACCGAGACTCAAGAGTGTCGCCAGCCCAAGCCCGCCAATCACCAGAAAGAAGAACAGTCGCCGCATGGCACCCTCTCATAGAAACAGCGCGCGAGGAGGCCTCGCGCGCTGTGGTAGATACGGTTTCAGTGCGATTTTGAAAACCACAAAGATGTACCCGGTACATTCCGGTCTTACATGCCGGAGGTGCCCCAGAGGTAGACAGCAAAGAACAAGAACAGCCAGACAACGTCCACGAAGTGCCAGTACCAGGCAGCGGCCTCGAAACCAACGTGCTGTTCAGGGGTGAAATCACCCTTCATCGCGCGGATCAGACAGACGAGCAGGAAGATAGTCCCCAAGAGAACGTGAAAGCCGTGAAAACCAGTGGCCATGAAGAAGTTCGAGTAGAACTCATCTTCGCCGAATTTCCAGCCGTCATGTGCAATCAGCTCATAGTACTCATAGCCCTGCAGCGCGGTGAAGAATACGCCCAGAACGATACCAATCGACAGGCCCTGGATCAGCGCCTTGCGATCGTTGTTGTGCACCAGCGCATGGTGTGCCCAAGTCACGGCACAGCCTGACAGAAGCAGAACCAGAGTGTTGATCAGTGGCAGGTGGAAGGGGTCAACCGCGTGGATCGCAGGCGCCACATATTCAGTGCCGAAATAGCTCTCCATTGGATAGATCGCGTGTTTAAAGAACGACCAGAACCAGGCAAAGAAGAACATGACTTCGGACATCACAAACAGGATGAAACCGTAGCGCAGACCGATGCGGACCACTTTGGTGTGGTCACCCTGACGGGCCTCTTTGACCATCTCGGACCACCAGGCAAAGCTGACATAGAGCACCATTACCAGGCCACCCCAGAACATCCAGGCGGTGATGTCGCGCATCCAGAGAACCGCCCCGAAGAGCATGATGAAACCACCGAGGGCTGCCATGAGAGGCAGAATCGACGGAGGCAGAATATGAAAATCGTGATTTTTAGCGTGCGCCATTTAAGTGTCCCTCACCCATCGGCCTGGTTCGTAGTAAGATCTGCCCCGGTGTTTTCCCCGGTATCAAGAGCGACATAGCCCTCGGGTAGATCGATTTCATAAAACGTGTACGAAAGCGTGATCGTATGCACGAATTTTCCGTCCCGGTCGGTAACGATTTCCGGGTCGACGTAAAAGGTCACGGGCATCTGGACCCGTTCCCCTGGTTGCAGCACCTGCTCGGTAAAGCAGAAGCAGTCGATTTTTTCAAAGAACGCACCTGCGGAATAGGGCGTCACATTGTAAGAGGCCTGGCCCGCGATGGGCCGGTCCGTCGGATTGTAGGCCTCGTAAAAGGCCAGCCCGGTTTCGCCGATCTTGATCTCCATCTCACGCTGGGTCGGGGTGAAATCCCAGGCCATGCCGCGTTCCTTGGAGGCGTCAAAGCGCACCGTGATGGTTTGATCCAGAACCGTATCAGAGCCCTGTTCGGCAACGCCTGTGATGCCGCCAAATCCGGTCACCCGGCAGAACCAGTCGTAAAACGGGACCGAAGCCCAGGACAGCGCGCCCATGGTGATGACCACGGCCACCAGCTGCACAACCGTCTTTTGTGGGCCCTGCAGCGCCATCAGTTCTGATCACTCTGCGTGCTGGACGGGGTGCTGGACTGGGTATTGGGGAACTGGAAGCCGTTCGATGTCACCTTAACCATAGTCAAAGCCAGAACCAGCACCACAAAGCTGCCGAGCAACAGGCCAACGCCCAAGTTGCGGCCAAAGCGGCGTTTGTGCAGATCATGTTCCTTGCGCAGAGCCATGTTACCAGCCTCCCAGACCATAGGGTTTCAGCAGGGCTTCCACCAGGATCGCACCGAAGTGCAAAAACAGATAGAGCAGTGAAAGTTTGAAAAAGCTGCGTTCCGCCTTGAAGTTATCCTCTTCGGAATTGTCTTCATTCCGGCGGAAGATCTTCCAGGCACCCAGCAGGAACAGCGCGTTCATTACCACGGCCACGGCCAGGTAGATCGGGCCACCAATGCCGGAAAACGCAGTACCAATCGCCAGCAAGGCCAGCAGGATGGTGTAGACCAGAATATGCACCCGTGTGGCGCGACGGCCATGGGTCACGGTCAGCATCGGAACACCGGCATCATCGTAATCCGAGCGCATGAACAGGGCCAGCGCCCAGAAATGCGGTGGCGTCCACATGAAGGTCAGCGCGAACATCAGCCAGGGCTCTACCGACATGGTGCCGGTTGCGGCGATCCAGCCAATTACGGGCGGAAAGGCCCCAGCGGCACCGCCAATAACGATGTTCTGCGGCGTCGCGCGTTTAAGCCACATGGTGTAGACGACCACGTAGAAAAAGATGGTGAAAGCCAGGAAAGCCCCGGCAAAGATATTTGTCGCCAGCGCCAGCATGATCACCGACAGGCCAGACAGGGCCAGTCCCAGGCTCAGCGCTTCGCCCGCTTCGACTTTACCAGCTGGAATGGGGCGGCCTTTGGTGCGTTTCATCACCTGATCGATATCGGCGTCCCACCACATGTTCAGCGCACCAGAAGCGCCGCCGCCAATGGCGATGAACAGCACGGCACAAAACCCGATTACCGGATGCACCCCAACCGGAGCGGCCAGCAGGCCGACAAAGGCGGTAAAGACCACCAGCGACATGACGCGTGGCTTCAGCAGGGCGAAGTAGTCGCCAAAGCTGGCCTCGTCCTCGCGCGAAATCTCGTCGCGCAATGTGCTGGCGTTGATGCTTGCGTCGCTCATCGTTGTCCCTTTTGCGGCACCGAAAAGCGCAGTTTCCTGCGCTTTTCCAGACTTTTGTTTTGGTCACATTCCCGAATGCAGAGCTCTCTCAAGCGCTGCAAATGGGATCAGTTGGAAGCGACCTGATAGGCCTTTGGCAGATCAAGATCGGCATATTCTTCCTTGGCACCTTCAAGCCAGGCGTCATAGGCCTCCTGGCTCACCACCTTGACGGTGATTGGCATATAGGCATGTTCCTTGCCGCACAGCTCGGAGCACTGGCCAAAGTAAACACCTTCTTCGGTGGCTTCGAACCACAGTTCTGCCAGGCGCCCGGGAACCGCATCCTGCTTCACGCCAAAGGCGGGAATGGTCCAGGAGTGGATCACGTCGGCCGCAGTCACCTGCATGACGATGACCTTGTTGACCGGAACCACAACGGCAGTGTCGGTGGCCAGCAGGAACTCGTCTTCGTTGTAACCTGCATCGACCAGCTTGGCGCGCATCGCATCATCCAGCACGAAAGGCGTCACATCAGCATCAGCAGCCCGGCTGCTCTCGTCGGTGGTTGCGGTGTTGCCGATCATGTAGCTGTCGAAACCGAATTCGTGGTCGACATATTCATAGCCCCAGTACCACTGGTATCCGGTAACCTTGATGGTGATGTCGCCTTCGGGAATTTCCTGCTGGCGGAACAGTTCCGGCAGCGAGAAAGAACCGATGAACACCAGGATCAGGATCGGGATCAGGGTCCAGGCGATCTCTACCGGTGTGTGGTGCGTAAAGCTGGCTGAATTTGGATTTGCGCGTTTGTTGAACCGCACAATTGCATAGAGCATCAGCCCCGCCACGAAAATGCAGACGGCTGTGATGATGATGAGAATCATCCAATCCAGTTTGTGGATGCCCTCCGCCAGTTCCGTCGCCGCCGGCTGGAAGTTCAGGCCGCCATCCGTCGGCTTGCCAATAGACTCCAAACCTTCTTGCGCCATGGCTGGAAGGCTGGAAAGGCCAGCAAAAAGGCCCGAAAGCATCAAAGCATTCTTCATATCATGTCCTGATCGTTAGTGATCGCATTGTTTGCGGCACCGGATCACGCCCTCCAGAATCAATGATTCCACAAAACGCGCCAACCCCGTTGTCTTTGACGCTGCTTAAAATCATATTCAGGCGTACAGATAAAGAGGCAGGCAAGCGTCAAAGCGTCGCTTTCTTGATTTAGATCAAAAAAACCCGAGGTCCGTGACATGGAAAACTCAGCCTTTCGACCCTTTGAGACCGCCCTCCCCGAGGATGAAGCCCTGCCAATCCTGCAGGCCACTCTGTCCGGAGCAGAGGATGGCGAGATCTTTGCCGAGCGCCGCAAATCCGAAACCCTGGTGCTTGATGACGGGCGGTTGCGCAGCGCCAGCTATGACGCCTCAGAAGGCTTTGGATTAAGGGCCGTGAACCAGGATGTAGCCGGCTATGCCCATTCCACCGAGGTCTCGATCGCGGCGCTGAAACGGGCCAGCGAAACCGCCCGGCTGGCCGTGGGTGCTGGCGGCGGAACCTATGCCGACCCACCCAAACCGACCAATTTGAAACTCTATACAGATGACGATCCCATCGGCGCCCTGCCCTTCCCGGTCAAGGTTGAGACCCTGCGGGAGATTGATGCCTTCGCACGTGATCTGGATCAAAGAGTCGTACAGGTCTCAGCCTCGCTTGCGGCGTCGCTGCAAGAGGTCGAGATCCTGCGCGCCGACGGCGTGCGGGTCCGCGATGTGCGCCCGATGACGCGGCTGAATGTCTCGGTGATCGTGGAACAGGACGGACGCCGCGAAAGCGGCTCTGCCGGCGGCGGCGGTCGCGTTGGCCTGGACGGGTTGATCGACCCGCGCGCCTGGCAGGAAAAGGCAAAGGAAGCTCTGCGTATCGCTCTGGTTAATCTAGAGGCTGTGCCTGCCCCGGCCGGCCCGATGGAAGTGGTGCTTGGCCCCGGCTGGCCCGGCATCCTGCTGCACGAGGCGATCGGCCATGGGCTGGAAGGTGATTTCAACCGAAAGGGCTCTTCTGCCTTTGCAGGCCTCATGGGGCAGCGCATTGCCGCCCCCGGCGTCACCGTTCTGGATGATGGCACCATCGCCGACCGGCGCGGCTCGATCACCGTGGATGACGAAGGCACGCCCAGCCAAAAAACCACCCTGATCGAAGACGGCATCCTGGTGGGGTTCATGCAGGACCGACAGAACGCGCGCCTCATGGGGGTTGATCCCACCGGTAATGGGCGGCGGGAAAGCTATGCCCATGCGCCAATGCCGCGTATGACCAATACCTATATGCTGGGGGGCGACAGCGATCCCGGCGATCTGGTCGCGGGGATCAAGGATGGCATCTGGGCTGTCGGATTTGGCGGCGGCCAGGTCGATATCACCAATGGCAAGTTCGTCTTTTCCTGCACCGAGGCCTACCGGGTTGAAAACGGCAAGGTAGGAGCCCCAGTTAAGGGCGCAACCCTGATCGGTGACGGCGCGACGGCCCTTAAACAGATCCGCGCCCTTGGCAATGACATGGAACTGGATCCCGGAATGGGCAACTGCGGCAAAGCCGGACAATGGGTGCCGGTTGGCGTCGGCCAACCCAGTGTGCTGATGGATGGGCTGACTGTTGGCGGTTCCGCAACCTGAAGCAGCAGACCTTAGGAAGCAGATCAGGGGCCCGGAATCGTCTCCCGCCTCTGGTCTCGCCTGGCTCCAGAAGATCTCGAAAACATGTCTCTGAACTGAGCATTTAACACGGAACGCGGCCCTCTGGGCCGCGTTTTATCGCTTCTTTTACGTCGCACCTCTACAATAATGCGACATAATACAGCTTCACCCTCCCCAGTTTTACTGAACATTATCAAAGGACTGAATGGCCCTACCACAGAACTTAAGGGACTGATTTCCCTTTATTGAAAAACTTTGGAAAATTTTCGGCCATTCACCACCTGTTAACTCTTTCTGGGGTATTTCTAATTCTGCAAACAGGCGGAGCCAAGGATGACCGAGGAAGCACACTCTTCCACTCACCCCCCACTCCCACCCACCACGGAAGATCTTTGGTATTCAAGGCTCCGTCTGTTGCGTTCTCGACGCGTTGGTCCGGTAACCTTTCACCGCCTGCTCGAGGAATACGGTTCAGCGCAGAACGCGCTGGAAGCGCTGCCAAAAATGGCACGCACCGCCGGAATGTCAGGATATGAAATATGTCCTGTGCGCGCGGTAGACTCCGAAGTCAAACTCGCAAAAGCCGCCAAAGCGCGGCTTTTGTGCTTTGACGACCCTCTATATCCCAAGGCCCTTGGACAGATCGCCAATGCCCCGCCTCTGCTCTGGGCAATCGGTAACCTTGATCTGCTCAGGCGTCCGATGATTGCCATTGTCGGGGCGCGCAACGCCTCGTCGCTGGGCACCCGTATGGCCCGGGCCCTGGCACGGGATCTCGGGGCACAGGGCTATACCATAGTCTCCGGCCTCGCTCGCGGCATCGATACAGCCGCCCATCTCGCCGCTGTCCAAACTGGCACCATCGCCGTGGTAGCAGGCGGCTGTGATGTGATCTACCCGGCCGAAAACACCGGGCTTGCCGAAGACATCATGTCCCAGGGCCTTTGCCTGTCGGAGCAGCCCATGGGGTTGTCCCCACAGGCGCGCCATTTCCCCAAACGCAACCGCATCATCGCCGGGCTTGCCCAGGCGGTTATCGTGGTCGAGGCCGCCGGGAGATCCGGCAGCCTGATCACCGCCCGCGACGCGCTTGATATGGGCCGCGAGGTTCTGGCGGTCCCGGGCCATCCGTTTGACGGACGGGCGGCTGGCTGCAACATGCTGATACGCGACGGAGCCCAGCTGATACGCGGCGCCGAAGATGTCATTGCAGCGCTGCCACCCTTTGATGCCAGCGCTGTCACCGGCACCCTCGACATAGCAGCAGACCCGCCACTCACCGACCGGACCGGCGCAACGCGGCGCATTTCTGCAGGACACGCAACAGAGCCTTCGTCCCGGCAGTATTCTGCATCACAACCGCAGGTCGCGCTGCCAAATCCACCCCCAGAGCAGCGGAGCCTGCGCGAAACCGCCGCACTGCACCAACAAATCCTGGACCGGCTAGGCCCCAGTCCCACCGCCGCAGATCAGCTGATGCGAGAACTGGATGTCGCGCCCCCGCGTTTTGCGCCAGTGGTCACCGAATTGGAACTGGACGGCAAGATTGACCGGCTTCCGGGCGGGCTATTGGTCCGCAACCAGCGCAATGACCCGCAGGATTGACGCCCAGGATTGACGCGCCGCTTTCAGACCACACCCCGGACTGTTGGTTCTCGGCAAACGAGCTGCGCCAGACAACAGACCGTCGATGGGTTTCGACATGCCGCAACAGGCAAATCTTTCGCAAATCATCTGAAGAACTGCCCATTCCCGGGATGAAAACAAGTGTTGCATTTGCCGCCTCCATTGCTGCCGGATTGACATTCCCCCCTTGCGCCGCTGATCTAGCGCGGCCATAGAACGATAAATTGCGTACCCAAGAGGCTTAAGAAATACATGCCAGTTGTTGTTGTCGAATCCCCAGCCAAAGCCAAAACAATCAATAAGTATCTGGGCTCCGATTACACGGTTCTCGCCTCTTATGGGCATGTGCGCGACCTGCCAGCAAAAAACGGATCGGTCGACACCGACCATGATTTCGAGATGACATGGGAGGTCGGCAATGACAGTCGCAAGCATGTCAAAGCCATTGCCGACGCCCTAAAAGAAGACAACGAACTGATCCTCGCGACTGACCCCGATCGCGAAGGCGAGGCGATCAGCTGGCACCTGCAACAGGCACTGACCAAGCGCCGTTCGATCAAGAAGGACACGCCCGTGAGCCGGGTGACCTTCAACGCGATCACCAAGGAAGCCGTGACCGAAGCCATGCGCAATCCGCGTCAGGTGGATATGCCGCTGGTCGAAGCCTATCTGGCGCGCCGCGCACTGGACTACCTCGTGGGGTTCAACCTGTCGCCGGTTCTGTGGCGCAAGTTGCCCGGTGCCCGCTCTGCTGGCCGTGTGCAGTCGGTCTGCCTGCGCTTGATCGTAGAGCGTGAGATGGAGATCGAAGCTTTCAATCCGCAGGAATACTGGTCAGTCAAAGCCAGCCTTGCGACCCCGCGCGGACAAGAGTTCGAGGCACGTCTGACGGTTCTGGGCGGCGACAAGCTGGACAAATACAGCCTGGCCAATTCCACCGCAGCCGAACTGGCGGTGCAGGCCGTCGCCAGCCGCAATCTGACGGCTAAATCGGTTGAGGCAAAACCAGCCTCACGCAATCCTTCCGCGCCTTTCATGACTTCGACCCTGCAACAGGAAGCCAGCCGCAAGTTCGGCATGGGGGCCAAGCAATGCATGAACGCAGCCCAGCGTCTGTATGAAGCCGGTCTCATCACCTATATGCGTACCGATGGCATCGACATGGCGCCCGAAGCAGTCCAGGAAGCCCGCGCCGAAATCGAGACCCGCTATGGTGCCGAATATGTGCCAAGCTCGCCCCGGATCTACAAGAATAAGGCCAAGAACGCCCAAGAGGCGCACGAATGTATCCGCCCGACAGAGATGAGCCGCGATGCAAAAAGCCTCAAGGTCTCTGAGGACGAACAGCGCAAGCTCTATGATCTGATCTGGAAGCGCACCCTCGCCTGTCAGATGGAAGGCGCACGCCTTGAGCGCACCACGGTCGATTTGGGATCGGATGATGGCCAGGTGGTGCTACGCGCCACAGGGCAAGTGATGCTGTTTGACGGCTTCCTGCGGGTCTATGAAGAGGGCCGCGATGATGTTGTGGATGAGGACGACAAGCGCCTGCCACAAATCATGCAGGGTGAGGCGATGAAGTTTGCCTCCTCGCTGGCGCCACAGGCCGAAAAAGCCGGGGCCGAGGCTTCGCTGTTGTCGGAAAATGCCGCCGTTCTGGGTCTGCAGCACCACACCCAGCCGCCGCCCCGCTTTACCGAGGCCACGCTGGTCAAACGGATGGAAGAGCTGGGCATTGGTCGTCCCTCGACCTATGCCAGCGTCATCACCACCATCCAGGACCGTGAATATGTCCGCAAGGACAAGAACCGCCTCTTCCCCGAAGACAAAGGGCGGATCGTTACGATCTTTTTGCTGAACTTTTTCCGCACCTACGTGGGCTATGAGTTCACCGCCAACCTTGAGGCCGAGCTGGATGATGTCAGCGCCGGAGAGCGCGACTACAAAGATATCCTGAGCAAATTCTGGCGCGATTTCTCCGCCGCAATTTCCGAGACCTCAGATCTGCGTATTTCCGAAGTGCTGGATGTGCTCGATGACGCCCTGGCACCACAACTCTATCCGCCCCGCGAAGATGGCTCGGACCCGCGTGTCTGCCCCAAATGCGGTGTCGGCCAGCTGCACCTGAAGACCTCGCGCACCGGCGGCTTTGTTGGCTGCGGCAATTATCCCGAATGCACCTATACCCGCCCGATTGCGGGCGAAGGGGCCGATGGCGAAGAAAAACTGCTGGGCACCGATGGCGAAGATGAGATCTGGCTAAAAGATGGCCGCTACGGCCCCTATGTGCAGCGCGGTGAGCCAACACCCGAAAATAAAAAGCCCAAGCGCAGTTCCTTGCCACAGACCCGCCATGGCGGCTGGTCCAAGGAACAGACGACGCTGGAGCAGGCGCTGCAGCTGCTCAGCCTGCCGCGTCACGTTGGTGACCATCCCGAAGGCGGGCGCATCAGTGCCAACCTCGGTCGGTTCGGCCCCTATATCATGCACAAGCTGCCGGATGCCGAAAAGCCGACCTATGTAAATCTCAAGCAATGGCACGAGATGTTTGAGATCGGCATGAACCATGCGGTTGAGCTTTTGGCGGAAAAGCGCGCCAATCCGGGTCGTCGGGGCGGTCAGGCCGCAGCCAAGCCCCTGAAAGAGCTGGGCGAGCATCCCGAAAGCGGTGGCGCCATCAACATCATGGACGGTCGTTACGGCCCCTATATCAAGTGGGAGAAGGTGAACGCCACCCTGCCCAAAGACACCGAACCAGCAGATGTCACCGTAGAGATGGCACTGAAGCTGATTGCAGAAAAAGCAGGCAAAACCGGCGCCAAGAAAAAGGCTCCGGCAAAAAAAGCCGCTGCCAAAAAACCGGCCGCAAAAAAGAAAGCGCCCGCCAAAAAATCTGCGGCGAAGAAAACTGCTGCAAGCAAAACAGCCGAAGACGAATAGCAAGCCAACACGCGGCTTGATGGTACTGGCGGAGCTGAGAGAGCTGAACGTGGAGCTCCCGCCCGTCTCGGGTGATCCAATGGATCCCCCTCCCCCGTTGGGCCCAGCGCCGCGCCTTTGGCGCGGCGCTGTCACGTTTTGATCAACGCGTGCGCTTTAAAAATTTCGTGCCATCGCTTCAATGCGATGAAGCGCCGTGCTTCGCACGGCGCCCGGCCCAAGGCTTTTTGGTGTTTTGAATTTCAAGACATCCACAAAGGGGCGGGAGCCCCCCCCTTTCCTGTTCTCTCGCGCTCCGTAGTAATACGCTCTCGGCTCCGTATTATTGACTCTGCGCGGCCCCAGGGCCAGAACCATGTCCAACTGGCAGTTGACGGGAGAACTCCATGAAAAAGGTCTATTCCAACGCCGCTGAAGCCCTGGACGGGTTGCTTCACGACGGCATGTTCATTGCGGCAGGCGGCTTTGGCCTCTGCGGCATCCCCGAGCTTTTGCTCGAAGCGATCAAGGAGGCAGGCACCAAGAATTTGACCTTTGCCTCCAACAACGCAGGCGTTGACGACTTTGGGATCGGCATTCTGCTGCAGACCAAACAGGTCAAAAAGATGATCTCTTCCTACGTGGGCGAGAACGCCGAATTCATGCGGCAGTATCTGTCGGGTGAGCTGGAGCTGGAATTCAACCCGCAAGGCACCCTGGCCGAGCGCATGCGCGCCGGTGGCGCTGGTATCCCTGGCTTCTTTACCAAAACCGGTGTTGGCACCGTGATTGCCGAAGGCAAAATGGAAAAGCAGTTTCCTACTGGTGCAGACGGCGCCATGGAAGACTACATCATGGAAGAGGGCATCTTTGCTGATCTCGCCATCGTCAAGGCCTGGAAAGCGGACGAGACCGGCAACCTGGTGTTCCGCAAGACTGCGCGCAACTTCAACGCACCTGCCGCCACCTGCGGCAAGGTCTGCATCGTCGAGGTCGAGGAAATCGTGCCCACAGGCTCGCTTGATCCCGACAGTATCCACCTGCCCGGCATCTATGTACATCGCATCATCAAAGGTGATCACGAAAAACGCATTGAACAGCGCACCGTGCGCCAGAAGGAGGCGTAACCATGGCTTGGGATCGCAATCAAATGGCGGCGCGCGCCGCACAGGAACTGCAAGACGGCTGGTATGTGAACCTGGGCATCGGCATTCCGACGCTGGTTTCCAACTACATCCCAGAAGGCGTCGAAGTGACGCTTCAGTCGGAGAACGGCATGTTGGGCATGGGCCCCTTCCCCATTGAGGGTGAAGAAGACGCTGATCTGATCAATGCTGGGAAGCAAACGATCACCGAGCTGCCACAGACCGCCTATTTCGATTCTGCGCAGAGCTTTGCGATGATCCGCGGTGGTAAGATCGCCATGGCGATTCTGGGCGCGATGGAAGTGGCCGAGAACGGCGACCTCGCCAACTGGATGATTCCCGGCAAGCTGGTCAAAGGCATGGGCGGCGCAATGGATCTGGTGGCTGGCGTTGGCCGCGTGGTCGTGGTCATGGATCACACCAACAAACACGGCGACAGCAAGGTGCTGAAGGAATGCACCCTGCCGCTGACCGGCCAAAAGGTCGTCGACCGCATCATCACCAACCTGGGTGTGCTGGACGTGGTCGAGGGCGGGTTGAAAATCGTCGAATGCGCAGATGGTGTCTCCGAAGAAGAGCTGCGCGCTGCCACTCAGGCAACCCTCGTAGACTAAGCCCTTAAGGGCGATGCACATGCGTCACTCCAAAGCGGCCCGCCTTCATTTTCGAAGGTGGGCCGCATTTCTTTTGATCCTGCACTCGGATCATTGGCAATGATTTCTCGCAAGGCCCGTCTCAACCCTTGAGTGAGAGATGCCGACAATAATCTCACTTTCAGTACATTTCGGGACTGCAGCGCAGCTGGGGCGGCACAATTTGTGAACCTTTTTTGACGGCATAAAGTCGCTGTGAACACAATGTAGGCATAAATAACTTGCCAAGCGGCACAGGTAGTTTATCCGAAAGCCCATACACAAACGAGCACGGCAGGCGCATGACAGATAGCAATGACCTTCCCAAATCGCAGTCCACTGCGCGGTCTTCCCGCGACTGGGTGAAGATTTTGGCGCAATACCGCGAGCCCAATGAGCTGCGCAGCAGCTTTGAGCTGGGCGTAAGCGCCATACCCTTTATCCTGCTTTGGGCGCTGGCCTGGTACGCTCTGTCGATCAGCTACTGGCTGGCCTTCGGCATCTCGGTCGTCAACGCGGCCTTCCTGTTGCGTCTGTTCACCATCCAGCACGATTGTGGTCATGGTGCTTTTTTCAAAAACCGCATGTTGAGCGATTGGGTAGGCCGGATCCTTGGAGTGGTCACGCTGACCCCCTATGACGTCTGGCGCCGCACCCACTCTGAACATCACAGTGCTGCGGGCAATCTTGATAAGCGCGGCATGGGTGATGTGCACACGCTCACCGTGGCAGAATATCAGGCCCTGTCGACATTCGGAAAAATTCACTACCGGATCTACCGCAGCCCGGTGACACTGTTCGGCCTCGGCCCAAGCTATCTGTTCCTGCTGCAAAACCGTATTCCGCTGGGTCTGATGAACAGCGCGCGCTATTGGACCAGCGCTATGGGGACCAACCTGACGCTGTTGCTGATCCTTGGCGCGATCTGGTACTTTGGCGGCTTGCTGCCGCTGCTGCTGATCTTTCTGCCCTCGACGATTTTGGCGGCCACCGCCGGTGTCTGGCTGTTCTATGTACAGCATCAGTTTGAGACCACGCATTGGGAAAACGCCGACGACTGGCAGCTGCATGATGCCGCTCTGAACGGCAGCTCCTATTACGTTCTGCCCAAAGTCCTGCAGTGGTTCACCGCAAATATCGGCATCCATCAGGTACATCACCTTTACAGCCGAATTCCCTTTTACCGCCTGACCGAAGTGATCCGCGATCACTCCGAACTGGCGATGAAGAACCGGCTGACCGTCCGTGAAAGCCTGTCCTGCGCCCGGCTGCACCTCTGGGATGAGAACAGCAAACGCCTACTGTCTTTCTCTCAGGCGCGCGCGCTATACGGCTGAGCCGAAGCACCTTACAAACTGATGAAACGAAAAAAGAGGGCTGATTTCAGCCCTCTTTTCTTTTTCCGCATTCATTTCATTCGCCGCGCTCGAATCTGTTACTACACGCGGCTGTCAGGTAGCGTATCCAGCAACACAGGCGGCGCTGAGATACAGGCGGATGTGGTCAGCAGTGTCATCGCAGGCGCCCGAAGCGCGCCATGGCTCATTTCAGCTGACGAAAGACACAGCCATCCGTGATCAGCTCCGGCGGCGTCATGCACAGCCCGCGCGCCACCTGATACGCCGCCAGCACCTTGGGGACGTAGTCGCGGGTCTCGGCATAGGGCGGCACGCCACTGTGATCCCGTACGGCCCCTTCGCCCGCATTGTAGCCTGCCAGTGCCAGAACCGCATCATCAGAGAATTTCTCCATCAGCCAATCCAGATATTTTATACCGCCTGCAATGTTCTGTTCTGCGACCAGGGCATCCGTAACTCCAAACCGCGTGGCCGTATCCGGCATCAGCTGCATCAGCCCCGTGGCCCCCGCAGAACTTACCACGTCACTTTTTCCGGCGGATTCCACCGCAATCACCGCCAGAACCAAAGCAGGCGACACACGGGTACCTGCGCTGGACAGCAAAATTGTCACCGCCTGCTGCTGAACAATGTCCTGCATCACCTGCAGCCGGGGGGCTGCGACCGGGTTTGTTGCTGTACGCAGCGCCAGCAGCGCTTCATCCAGACGGTGTGCGCCGGTGGTGGCCTCCTGCGCTGAGGGCACACGATCCCAGAACCAGCCATACTGTCCAACAGCCGTTGCATCCCCCTGCGCCCCTACCTGCGTATCCGTGACGATCTGTGACGCGGTCGCAGGCTGCTGCTCTTTGATCTGAACCGTGATCCGTGGCGGGGTACCAGCCTTTGGCGCCGAGATCCGCTTGGCCTCAAAACTCGGAAATGGGCGCGGTGCAGTCGGCGTTGAGGCCTCCGGGACCGCAATCGCCTGCTGGGCACGGGAATCGCCCGCTCCAAAGGTCATTCCAAGCGTCGCAAAAAGAAAAAGCGAACCGATATGGGACTGAAAGTGCATTTTTCGCGCGGGCCTTGTCGATTTTCACCTGAGAGACTCGCCGATCCGGGCGGCAAAATCCAGCTATAGCGCCTGAAATCTGGCACAATCGCCATAATTGCTAACCGGCACCCGGTCAAATTTACCTTCGTTGACAAAAAGTAAACTTTTATATCGCGTCATTTCAGAAGCTTAGCCCACCTCCTTATGAGAAGTTAAAATTGGGCGGTAATTTCCAGAATCCGGCCCAATTCCTGCCACGCTCTACCGGCTATATGTACTCATCCAAGCGACACAGGGTCGGTGAGAGAGAGAGACAGACCCTGAACAGACGTCGCCGGGAAACTTAAAAACCTTAGAGATCCTTTGGAGGGACTACACTATGATCAAATTCATCAAAAACTTCCGCAAAGACGACTCCGGCGCCGTGACTGTTGACTGGGTTGTTCTGACCGCTGCTGTTTGTGCCCTGGCTGGCGCAGCTTACACCTCGATCCAGAGTGGTGCATCAGACCTGACCGGTAAGACCGAAACATACCTCGGCACCAAAGGCCCAGTTGATCCTGCATAAGTCGCAGACTAGATCTTCGTAAGTTGTTGGGCCGCGCCTTTAAGCCAAGGGCGCGGCCTTTTTCCCAAGCCAGATACGAGCGAGGGCCAAAATGAAAAAAATTTGGGCATTTATCGCCAGTGACGATGGCGCTGTAACTGTCGACTGGGTGGTTCTTACTGCTGCGATGGCAGGATTGGCCGCCTTGATTTCATCACAGATGCAGGATGGTGTTTTGGGGCTCACGAATGCCTTGGTCTCCTATATGTCGAACTGGGACTTCAGCTGACCCACAGGGGTCTGACACGCCAGAAGGCCGCAATATTGTCACTGTATGAATAGTCAATCTACCGGCTCCGCCATCAGGTGGGGTCGGCCTTAGCTACAAGAGGTCACACAATGCGCGCAGTATTCGGACTAGTCCTGATTGTCGGGGTCGCCCTCGCCGGCGGCGCGGTGATGATGGCGAAAAACTATATCTCGGCCTATCAGAATGAACTGGAACGCGAACGTGCGAACCGCGGAGATGTCATTCCGACCACCGAGGTTTTTGTCGCGGCGAAACAGCTAAAATACGGCGAACGCCTGACCAAGGAAACCATCCGCAAGGTGCTTTGGCCAACGGCTTCGGTCCCGGAGGGGGCCTTCACGACGCTGGATGCCCTGTTCCCCCCAGCTCAGCCTGATGATCTGCGGGTGGTGCTGCGCACCATGGAGAAAGACGAGGCAGTTCTGGCAGTCAAGGTGACCAATCCTGGCAAAGATGCCGGTATCACATCACAGCTGCAACCAGGCATGCGCGCCTTTGCCATCAAAGTGGATGTGTCATCTGGCGTTTCCGGCTTCCTGCGCCCCGGCGATCACGTTGATGTCTACTGGACGGGCGCCTTACAAGGGTCGGACCAGCGCGGACGGCAAGAGATTACCCGTCTCATTGAGCCCAGCATCGAACTGATCGCAGTCGATCAGAGCGCCAGCACCGACATAAATGGTGCCACGATCGCACGCACCGTTACCGTTGCTGTGCACCCGGCGCAGGTCGCAGCCCTGGCACAAGCCCAGACCACGGGCCGCTTGTCGCTCTCCCTGGTCGGTGCCGGCGATGACACCATCGCTTCGGTTATCGAAGTGGACCAACGCAAGCTTTTGGGTCTGGGCGCATTGCAAGCTCCTGATCAGGTCGAACAGAAACGCGTCTGCACCATTCGCACCCGTCGCGGCGCCGAGGTGGTAGAAATTCCGATCCCCTGTACCAACTGATAACCTGATATCAGACAACAGCTTACCCTTCTGAAAGCCTCCCCAACGGGGGGCTTTCCTGCGCGCCCCCAACAAAGCCAATGCCCCCTGAGCGCCACTGTCTGTTGCAGAGGCTCCACAGCCCGCAGCCATCAAGAAACTCGTCGAAGCCATTGATTCTTGCAAAAATTCGCAAACTGCAGCACAGTGCCCGAAAGAACGGGCAAAAAGACCCGATTTTGAGGCGTGATCGGAAAGGCAGGTCACATGGAATTTCGACGGTTTATTGCGGCAGCCCTAACCGGGCTATCGCTTTTCTGTATATCTGCTCCAGACATGGTGCAGGCAAATGGGCTGCGAGTGGTCAAAAAGGGGACATCCGTCACTCTTGATGTGCCGATGAACCGCGCTGTTGTGGTCGAAAGCGATGATCCCTTCGCGGAGTTGAGCATTGCCAACCCCAGCATCGCGGATATTTCCTCTTTGTCGGATCGCACCATTTACGTTCTCGGAAAATCGCCCGGACTGACCACGCTGACCCTGCTTGATGCCTCTGGCAGATTGATCACCAACGTGAATGTCCGTGTCGCAGCCGATGTTTCTGAATTCAAGGAACGTCTGCGCCAGATCCTGCCCGGTGAAAAAATCGAAGTCCGCACCGCCAATGATGGCATCGTGCTGTCCGGCACAGTTTCCAGTTCATCGCGACTGCAGCGCGCCCTGGATCTGGCAGAACGCTATGCCCCAGACCGCGTCAGCAACCTGCTGAGCGTCGGCGGCGTGCAGCAGGTCATGCTGAAGGTCCGCTTTGCTGAAATGCAGCGGTCTGTCTCCAAGGCGCTCAAATCATCCGTAGCACTTGGCAATGCCGGTGGCGACGTGGCGGGTGAAACCGGAACCTGGCTTTTGGGCAACAACGGCCTTGGGAACCCCGTCGAAGTCTCTGATGGCACCACCAATGCGCTGGCCTTTCAATTTGGCGTCGGCTCCCTGCAAGTCGGCATACTGCTCGAAGCTCTCGAGAAAAAGGGTGTGGTACGGACCCTAGCGGAGCCCAATCTTTCTGCCCTTTCCGGTCAGGAAGCAAAATTCCTTGCCGGTGGCGAATACCCCATTCCGGTCTCGCAGGATGGCGGTGTCACCACCATCGAATTCAAACCATTCGGGATCGAGCTGAACTTCATTCCCCGCGTTGTGGACAAGAATCTGATCAACCTTGAACTCAAGGCGGCAGTTTCCGCCATTGATCCGACCAATTCCATCACCACAGGCGGGCTCTCCGTGAATGCTTTCTCGCGCCGCGAGACCTCCACTACTGTGGAATTGGGTGATGGCGAAAGCTTTGCCATTGCAGGCCTTGTACAGGATGAATTCCTCGACAATTCCTCGCAACTGCCCTGGATTGGCGATGTTCCGATCCTCGGTGCGTTGTTTCGCAGTGCAGACTATCAGCGCGAGCAGACCGAACTGGTCATTATCGTCAGCGCGCATCTTGTCTCTCCGACCCGCGGCGAGGCTCTGACCCTGCCAACGGATCGGTTGAAGCCGCCAAGCGAGGCAGATCTGTTCCTGTTCGGCCGCACTGAACGGGGCCAGAAGGGCCCTGCCAGCGAAGTCGCCAATCAAGATTTCAACGGCTCCTACGGCTACGTGCTGGACTGAAGAAAAAGGAAAACCGGGTAGATGATCACAAGAACACTGATCCTGGGACTGGTTCTCACCACCGCCTCCTGTGGCTATCGCGAAGCCGGAGAGCCCCTGGACGGCGCAGTCTTTGGCGTAGCTGCCAATGACAATGCCGCCGTCATGAGCGGTGAACGCGATTTTGCGGTTCAACTGGCTGAACGCTTTGCGCGGGAAGTGCCAACCACAATCAACTTCGATTTTGACGATGCCCGCCTAGACGGGACCGCCCGTGCGGTGCTTGACCGTCAGGCGGCCTGGATCAAACAATTCCCCGAAGTCAGGTTCCGTGTTTATGGCCATACTGATTCGGTTGGGGGCTCGGGCTACAACAAACAGCTTGGTCGCCGTCGCGCCCGCGCGGCAGTCAATTATCTGGTCTCCAAAGGCATCAGCCGCGCCCGGTTGGAGGCCATGGTCTCTTATGGTGAGACCCAGCCTCTGATCCTGACCAATACCCGCGAACGGCGCAATCGGCGCACCGTGACTCAGGTCAGCGGCTTTTACAAAGGTCATCCATCTGTTCTGGATGGAAAATATGCGCAGGTGGTCTATCGCGAGTATGTCGAAAGCGCCGTGCCAGCCACCACGCTGACAGTCGAAGAGTCTCTGTCGTCCAACCTGGAATAAGTATCGACAATCTTAAGATCTCTTAACAATTCCCAATAATTGGGGCTTTTTGGCCCCAATCTCGCCTAGATCTTCACCGACATTCGTCCTCAGAAGAAACCTGATCTCCATATTTGGCAGGTACCTTCGATAAAAAGAGGATGATCTCGATGAGCAGCGACCTACCGCAAACAGAACAATCTGCCATTGTTGCCTGCACCATCAGCCGTGATGTGCAGAACTTCGACCTCTTGATTGAAGACATGGAAACCGCACTGGGTGAAGCCTGGGGCGATTTGGGCTTTAACGAGACGCTGGCCTTTTTCTCGCAACCCGAAGCCGAGACGCTGGAATTCGTCGCCCTGGCGATGGATGCCGAGGATGAGGCAAATCTGGCTCTGATGGGCGAAATCATCACCCAAGCCAAGGCCCGCGACATCAAGGTGATCCTGATCGCCGAAGAGGTGAGCCCCGCCGCGCTGCATACCCTGCTGCGCCAGGGCGCCGACGAATTCATCCCCTACCCGCTGCCGGAACAGGAACTGCAGGCGGCCATCGAGCGTCTCAGCGCACCGGAACCCGAAGCAGCCCCGCCGAGCAACCTGCACCCGTTGCAGGCCGATGCGCGTCGCGAAGGCGCCGTAATTGTTTGTCATGGGCTGGCTGGCGGCACCGGGTCGACCACACTGGCGGTGAACCTCGCCTGGGAGCTGGCCGAGATGAGCGATCAGAAGACACCCTCTGTCTGCCTGCTGGATTTTGACATGCAGCAGGGTTCGGTCTCGACCTATCTGGACATTCCGCGCCGCGAAGTGGTGATGGAGATGCTGAGCGAGACCGAAAACATGGATGCGGATATGTTTGGTCAGGCCCTGATGCCTTTCCAGGACAAACTGCAGGTTCTGACAGCTCCCAGCGACATGATCCCGCTGGATTTCATCTCGGTCGAAGATGTCGAGCGAGTGGTCGAAATGGCGCGCAGCCATTTTGATTTTGTCATCATCGATATGCCACACACGCTGGTGCAATGGTCCGAAACCATTTTGCAGATGGCGCATGTCTATTTCGCATTGATCGAGCTGGACATGCGGTCGGCGCAAAATGCCCTGCGCCTGAAACGCGCCCTGCAATCCGAAGGCCTGCCCTTTGACAAACTGCGTTTTGCCCTGAACCGGGCCCCGAAATTCACCGACCTCAGCGGCAAAAGCCGGGTCAAGCGGATGGCCGAAAGCCTCGGAATTTCGATTGATCTGCAACTGCCTGATGGCGGCAAACCGATCACCCAAAGCTGTGATCACGGGCTGCCACTGGCAACCTCAAATGCCAAAAACCCCCTGCGTAAGGAGATCGCCAAACTGGCGCGCTCACTGCACGATCTGGGGGCCAGCGAGGCCGAGGCAGCCGCCTAGTTTCGGACAACTTTCATTTCAATGAGTAACCGGGGGGTCTCTCATGTTTTCCAAGTATAAGAAACAAACAGGTAAACCAAAGGTCGAGGCGCCCGTCGCCGAGGCGGCCGCAGCTGCGCCCGCAGAAAAAACCACGACCAGCCTGCGCCGCCCAATGGCACGTCTTGCCGCCGAGGCCACAGCGCAGGACAAGGACCGCAAGCGCCAGGAACGCCTGAGCGAGATCAAGGTACAGCTGCACCGCGACCTGTTGGAAAACCTCAACTTGGCAGCATTGGAAAACGCCCCCGAAGCAGAGCTGCGTGGCGAGATTTCAGCAATTGCTGCAGAGATTCTCGAAGAAAAGAGCATCGTGCTCAACCGCGAAGATCGTATGACCCTGAACAAGGAGCTCTACGACGAGGTTACCGGGCTCGGTCCACTAGAGACGCTTTTGCAGGACGACACCGTCAGCGACATTCTGGTCAACGGTCCCCACCAGATCTTTATTGAGCGCAGCGGCAAACTGCAGCTGAGCAATATTGCCTTCAAAGATGAAAAGCACCTGATGCGGATCATCGACAAGATCGTCTCGGCCGTGGGTCGGCGTGTTGATGAAAGTAACCCCTACGTCGATGCCCGTCTTGCGGATGGGTCTCGTTTCAACGCCATGGTACCCCCGGTTGCCGTGGATGGCTCGCTTGTGTCGATTCGAAAATTCAAAAAAGACAAGCTGGCAATTGATGATCTGGTTGAATTTGGTGCTTTCACGGAAGAAATGGCCGCCTATTTGCAGGCTGCTGTCTCCACCCGGCTGAATGTGATCGTGTCTGGCGGGACCGGTTCGGGTAAAACCACCACGCTGAACGCGCTATCTTCGTTCATTGATAATGCCGAACGCATCCTCACCATCGAGGATACGGCGGAATTGCAGCTGCAACAGACCCATGTGGGCCGGATGGAAAGCCGTCCGCCAAACGTTGAAGGCAAAGGCGAGGTCTCCCCCCGGGACTGCCTGAAGAACGCCCTGCGGATGCGCCCGGATCGCATCATCGTGGGGGAGACTCGCGGCGAAGAAGTGATCGACATGCTGCAGGCGATGAACACCGGCCACGATGGATCCATGACCACAATCCACGCCAACTCGGCGCGTGATGGTATCAGCCGCCTGGAAAACATGATCGCCATGGCCGGGATCGAAATGCCTCTCAAGGCGGTGCGCAGCCAGATCTCGTCAGCTGTGAACGTAATTGTGCAAGCCTCACGTCTGCAAGATGGCTCACGCCGGATGACCTCGATCACCGAGATCACCGGCATGGAAGGTGATGTGATTTCCATGCAGGAACTGTTCCGGTTTCAACGCGTTGGTCTGACGCCAGACAACAAGATCATCGGCCACTTCACGGCCACCGGCGTGCGCAGCCACTATTCCGAACGCTTCCGCCTTTGGGGCTATGATCTGCCGCCATCGATCTATGAACCCAGTGTGATGGAGGTCTGAAGATGCAATTAAGCGCAGAACCCATCATCTACATCCTGATCTTTGTCGGTGTCATCGTTCTGGTCGAAGGCATCTATCTGGTCGCCTTTGGCAAATCCATCAGCCTCAACAGTCAGGTCAACCGCCGTCTGGAGATGATGGAAAAAGGCAGCACCCGCGAACAGGTGCTCGAACAGCTGCGCAAGGAAATGGGGCAGCACGGGAAATCCCGCTCCATTCCGCTATATTCGCTGCTGGCCGAAAAGGCGCAAAAGGCGGCCATCGCCTTTAGCCCAAAACAGCTGATGCTGATCATGGCCGGTCTGGCCGTTTTTGCCTTTGTCGGCCTGAGCGTTGGCACCAGCACCCCGCTGGGTGTCCGGGTTCTTGCCTCGATCGTGATTGGCGTTGGTGGTGTGTTCTTCTGGGTCAACAACAAAGCCAAAAAACGCTTGGCTATGATCGAAGAGCAGCTGCCCGACGCAGTTGAGCTGATGGTCCGCAGCCTGCGGGTTGGCCACCCCTTTTCCTCAACCGTCCAGATCGTCGCCCAAGAAGTGGGGGATCCGCTGGCTACCGAATTTGGCATTATCGCCGATGAAAGCGCCTATGGTCGCGATGTTGGCGAAGCGCTCAAGGAAATGGCCGAACGCCTTGATATTCAAGACATGCGGTTCTTGTCGGTGGCCGTGACTATTCAGCAGCAGTCCGGTGGTAACCTCGCCGAAGTTCTGTCGGGCTTAGCCAAGGTAATCCGGGCGCGTTTCCGACTGTTTCGCCGGGTCAAGGCGATCACCGCCGAAGCGCAATGGTCGGGTAAATTTCTGTCCGCCTTTCCATTGCTGGCCCTTATTGGCCTCTTGGCCAAAGATCCCAATTACTATGACTCCGTGATGGATCACCCCTGGTTTATCCCGGCCTGTTTCCTGGTTGGTATCATGCTTGCCATCAACCTGTTCGTGATGCGGGTTCTGACCAACATCAAGGTTTGAGGAGCAAAAAATGAACATTATCGCCCCAATCGAGACCTTCCTGACAGGCCAGTTCGGCCCCTTCGGCCCCCTGCTTGTCCTCGGCGTGCTCGGGCTTGTCATGGTGCTTCTAGCATTGATGCTGCTGCTCAATCAGCCGGAAGATCCGCTGAAGAAACTACAACGCAGCATGGCCCCGGAAACCCGGAGCCAGCCGCAAAAGGAACGCCTGCGTCAGGGCAATCGCAACGAAAAGCTGCAGAAATTCGCCAGTTTCCTGGAACCGCAAAATGCCGAAGAGCTCTCGGCGATGGAGTTGAAACTGCGCCAGGCCGGCTACCAGTCCAAGGACGCGGTGCGCTTCTTTCACTTCGCACAGATGGCGCTTGGCCTTGTCGGGTTGGCGGCCGGGCTGTTCTATGTTTACGTGATGAACGCTGATTTCGAATTTGACGGCCAGGCCATGGCTCTGCGGATCATCGGGCCGGGTGGCGCTGGCTACATGTTGCCGAAATACTGGGTCACCCGCCGTATTGCCGAACGCAAGGAGCAGATCGAGGCAGGCTTTCCAGACTCGCTCGACATGATGCTGGTCTGCGTCGAAGCCGGGCAATCTCTGGACCAATCCATTGTACGGGTCGCCGACGAGCTGCGCGCTTCCTATCCGGATCTGGCCTTTGAATTTCAGATCGTCGCCAATGAAATGAAAGCCGGTAAAGACAAGGAAAAAGTCCTGCGCGATATGGGAACCCGCTGTGGTGTTCAGGATATCTCTTCCTTTGTTACCGTGATGATCCAATCGGCGGCCTTTGGTACCTCCATTGCCGAAGCCCTGCGGGTCTATGCCGGGGAAATGCGGGATAAACGCGTGATGCGCGCCGAAGAGGCCGCAAACAAGTTGCCAGTGAAGATGACCCTTGCCACAATGATGTTGACGGTGCCGCCGCTGCTGATCATCCTGGTCGGCCCCTCCATTCAAGGCATCACCAATATGGGCAACACTGGTAACTGATCGGGCAATTGATGACGACAGATTTCGAACGAGGCCCTCTCGTTCGCCATATCCGCACGGTAGCCGCCACCCTTGCGCTCGCAGGGGTGGCGGTTGGCTGTACAGAAAGCCGTCCTGCAGATCCGGCTGCGCTTTGGGCTCCGGGGGTTGATAGTCGCAAAGACGCCGAAGACGGGCTTGTCGTTGGTCACCGGCTGATGGCGGCCGGTGAATATGAACTGGCGTTGGATGCCTTTACTCGCGCCACATTGGATCACGGCCTCAGCGCCGAACTCCTGTCCAGTCTTGGTACGGCCAACCTCGGGCTTGGGCGGCTTGGTCAGGCCGAAGACCTGCTGCGGCGCGCCACCGCCAAGGAACCGGATTGGCCGGAACCGCTGAACAACCTCGGTATTGTACTGATGGAACAGGGCCAAACCTCGGAGGCGGTGCAGGTTTTCAAGCGGGCCTATGCGCTGGACAATGGCGAAAGTGACGCAATCCGGGATAATTTCCGCTTGGCACTCGAAAAACTTGAAAATCCCCCGCATAGTGATGCGCAAAGCACAGAAAACAACGACTATAAGTTGGTGCGGCAAGGCGGCGGGAGTTACGCGATTCGCAAAAACCCCTGATCGCAGAAGGCAGAGCAGCAAAAAGGACGCAAAAATGCGCCAAATGTTTCTATTCTCCGCATGCCTGGCAGGCGCCTTTGCGCTGTCCGCCTGCGAAAAAGACGCCGATGAAACCGTTGAACGCGCCTTTCAGGACGTGAACGTCATCGACGAAAGCAATCTCAATGATGTCATGCTCACGGTGGCGGACCCGAACGAGGCGGTGAATTATTTCCGCAATACGCTGAAAGAACACCCGGATCGGATTGATCTGCAGCGTGGTCTGGCGATTTCCCTGATCCGCGCCAAGCGCAACACCGAAGCAGTTTCGGCCTGGAAGAAAACCGTCGCGTTGCCCGGCGCCACCAGCGAAGACCGCACGCGGCTGGCCGATGCGCAGATCCGCACCAGCGACTGGGATGCCGCAAAGGCCACGTTGAACGCCATCCCCCCGACCCATGAAACCCACCAGCGCTACCGGCTGGAGGCCATGGTGGCGGATGCAGGCAAAGACTGGAAACGCGCCGACAGTTTTTATGAAATTGCCGCCGGGCTGACCACACGCCCCGCCAAGATCATGAACAATTGGGGCTATTCCAAGCTGACACGCGGCGACTATGCCGAGGCCGAGCGCCTGTTTGGCGAAGCCATCCAGCAGGACCGTGACCTGTTCACCGCCAAGAACAACCTGGTTCTGGCCCGCGGTGCCCAGCGTAACTACGCCCTGCCGGTCATCCCCATGACCCAGACGGAACAGGCGCAGCTGTTGCACACCCTTGCCCTCACGGCGGTAAAACAGGGGGACGTCAAGCTCGGCGAAGGCCTGTTGCGCGAGGCAGTAGCGACCCATCCGCAGCATTTTGAAGCCGCATCTAAGGCTCTTACAGCCCTGGAGAACGGCTGAAGATGACCTTTCTGGCCGGACCGGCAACGACCGCCCTTTGGTTCCTGCCTTTCGTGCTGCCGCTGTGCTATGCGGCGGCACTGACAGACCTGCGCGGCATGCGCATTCCCAACTGGATCAATGACTGCCTGGGCGGGTTGTTTGTGGTCCTTGGGGCTTTCCTCCTGCCGACCTGGACAGACTACGGCTGGCAGCTGCTGCATCTGCCGGTAGGGATCGGATTTGGGTTTCTCTTCTATAGTGCCGGCATGATTGGTGCAGGCGACGCCAAATTCGCGGGCGCTGCCGCACCCTATGTGGCCTTTGCCGACCTGCCCGCGCTGTTGATTATCTTTACTGCCAATCTGCTCGCCGCCTTTGTCACCCACCGGCTGGTCAAATACACACCGCTGCGCCGCCTCGCCCCCGACTGGCAAAGCTGGAACGTCGGCAGCAAGTTTCCCATGGGGCTGTGCCTTGGCGCGACACTTGCGATCTATCTCGGGCTGGTTGCAGCCTTTGGCAGCTAGACTGGGTTTGCCAAGCCCGTGCTAAGAAAACTCCCTATCCGAAGCTCATTAAAATCCTTGCGAAGCAGTCGCCAAATTGCTCGCAGATTGCCTCTCTCTCGCCACAGTGGTGAATAGACTGTTGCTCAACGCCTTTCCCAGCTTTGCTGTGGAATCTCAGCAATCGTGACAGTCAGAGCAGGCCCCAGATGAACATGCAAAACAGCCCCGTCACTGCCCCTCCCGCCCCCAAGGGCCTGGAGCAGATGAAGCTTCCGATCGTGATGATGCGGGACATCCTGCTGAAGACGATATTTCGCAAGAACGTCAATGTGGTCAGCGAAGTCGCCGAGGCCATCTGCCTGCCGATCCCGGTCACCCAGGAATTGATCGACATGGCCCGCGAGCAAAAGCTGCTGGAGGCCACCGGGACGCTGAATGCCAATAGCGGCAATGAGATGGGCTATCAGCTGACCGATGCAGGAAAATCACGTGCCCAGGACGCGCTGAGCCAGTCGGAATATTTTGGCGCGATGCCAGTACCGCTGGATGTCTACCGCGAACAGATCAAGCGCCAGTCGATCCGCAATATCATGGTGACGCGCAACCAGCTGGTGAATGCCATGGGCCATCTGGTGCTGCCCGACAGCCTGCTGGATCATCTTGGCCCCGCTGTCAGTGCCGGGCGCTCGATTCTGATGTATGGCCCACCCGGCAACGGCAAATCTTCGATTTCAAACGGGATCCGCGACGCGCTTGGCGATCATGTCTATGTGCCGCGTGCCATCGAATATGCCGGCCAGGTCATCACCGTCTATGACCCCATCGTGCATACTATGATTGATGAGGCCCCCGAAGACCCCACCGCCATTCGCCGACCCAAACGGTTCGACAGCCGCTATGTGAAATGCGAACGCCCAACCGTCATCACCGGCGGTGAGCTGTCGCTGGACATGCTGGATCTGGTTTATAACCCCACAGCGCGCACCTATCAGGCACCGCTGCAGCTGAAATCCACCGGCGGCATCTTCATCGTCGATGACCTTGGACGTCAAGCCGAGCCACCGCAGTCGCTGGTCAACCGCTGGATTGTTCCACTCGAAGAAAACAAAGACATTCTGGCGCTGCAATCGGGCGAAAAGTTCGAAGTGCCATTTGATACTCTGGTGATCTTTTCCACCAACTTTCATCCCAACGAGATCTTTGACCAGGCCGCCCTGCGCCGGATCTTTTTCAAGATCAAGATCGACGGGCCCAACCAGGAAAACTTCCTCAAGATCTTTGCCATGGTGGCGCGCAAGAAAGGTGTTCCGCTGGACGAAGGCGCGCTGGTGCACCTGCTGAAAGCGAAATATCCGACCATCGACAATACCTATGCCAACTATCAGCCGGTCTTTCTGATCGACCAGATGATTGCGATCTGCGAATTTGAGGGTATTCCCTATCAGATGTCGCCTGAATTGATCGACCGCGCCTGGGCCAACATGTTCGTCAAGGACGAACATATCGTCAAATAGCAGCCCGCAGCGGCGCGTTCTCAGAACGAAAAGGGGCCTCTCGGCCCCTTTTGTTTGCTGGTGTCTCTGCTGGGATCAGCCCGCAGCTAAGGGTCAGGAAACAGCACCTCGATCACCTGCATCTGACGGCCACGATCACCGCCTGTCAGGGATGCAATCGATGTCGTCTCATCCGCGACCAGACCAGCTGCGGCCAATTGTTCAAGGCCAGTGGTCACGTCCTGCCCGCTTAGCGCAATCACCGTGCCAACATCAGACAGCGCCATCGCCTGCATCACTTTTTGGGCCGGATTGCCGCCGCCTGCGACCGGCCAGAACGACAGCGCCAGCACCACGGCCCCCAGCGCCATGATGGCGCGCGCTGCCGGGCGCTTGAGATAGGTGGAGAAGGGACGCCAGTTCAGCACCAGATGCGCCGCAACTCCCAGCACCATCAACCAGCCCGCCCATTCATGCAGAGGTACATTCAGACCGCTATCCAAATGAAAAAACATCAGAATTCCCGTCACACCCATAATCAGGAACGAAGCAACAGTCAGGGGGGTGGCCCATTTACGCAACGACGACATCTCAAAACTCCTGTGTTCATCTTGCTTTTAAACCAAACGCAACCCGGCCGCTTTTCCGTCGCAGTTTTGTGAATTCTGTTCCGCCTGTTTCGGGATCAGACTATCCTCGCAGCATGACGAGGCTTCCTGACGTTCTGACATCCTGGTTCACCACACGCGACTGGTCCCTGCATCCGCATCAGCAAGAGATGTTGATACGCGCGCAGGCCCCCGCGACCCTGCTGATTGCCCCCACTGGCGGCGGCAAGACCATGGCTGGTTTTCTGCCTTCATTGGCCGATCTCGCAGATGGCAGCCATCAGGGGCTGCACACGCTCTATATCTCGCCGCTCAAAGCACTGGCGGCGGATATAAAACGCAATCTGCGCACACCTGTCGAAGAGATGGGCCTGCCCATCCGTATCGAGGACCGCACGGGCGACACGCCACAGTCCAGACGCCGCCGCCAGCGGGCAGATCCACCGCATATCCTGCTGACGACACCAGAAAGCCTTGCTCTGCTTACTTCATACGAGGATGTTGCGCGCACCTTCAAAGGTCTGCAGCGCATCGTCATCGATGAAATCCACGCGCTGGCCGAAAGCAAGCGCGGCGACCAGCTGATGCTGGCGATCAGCCGACTGCAAGCGCTATGTCCGGATCTGTGCCGGGTAGGTCTGTCAGCTACGGTAGAGAACCCGCAAGCCATCGCCCACTATCTTGCCCGCTATCCAGACCCCTGCCAGATCGTGCAGGCCGATCCCGGCCCTGCCCCCGATATCAAGATGCTAGAGACTGCCGAGGCCCCGCCCTGGGCCGGGGGTGGGGCGGCCCATGCCATTCCTGCAGTGCTGGCGCAGATCAAAGCACACAAGACGACACTGATCTTTCACAACACCCGCGCACAGGCAGAGATCTTCTTTCGCAACCTCTGGCTTGCCAATGATGCGGGGCTGCCCATCGGCATCCACCACGGATCACTGGATCGCACCCAGCGTGAAAGGGTCGAAGCCGCCATGCAGCGGGGCGAGCTGCGCGCCGTTGTCTGCACCGGATCCCTTGATCTGGGCATCGACTGGGGCGATGTCGATCTGGTGATCCAGATTGGTGCCCCCAAGAATGTCAAACGTCTGGTGCAACGCATTGGCCGCGCCAATCACCGCTATAATGCGCCATCCAAGGCCCTGCTGGTGCCCGCCAACCGGTTCGAGGTGGTGGAATGCCACGCAGCACTTGAGGCCGTGCGCGCTGGCGATCTTGACGCCAGCCCCGCAGCAACTGGCCCACGCGATGTCCTGTGCCAACATATTCTGATCCGGGCCTGCGCCGGGGAGTTTGCGGCAGAGGAACTTTATCGCGAGGTCATCACAGCCGGGGGCTATGCAGCGCTTTCGCGCAAAGACTTTGACGCCTGTCTCGAATTCTGCGCCACCGGCGGTTATGCCCTGCAACGCTATGATCAATGGCAGCGATTGCTGCAGCGCCCCGATGGCAACTGGCAGCTGCGCGATCCGCGCGCGACCCAAAGGATCCGGATGAATCTGGGCACCATTCAGGATGCTGACCTGCTCAAGGTCCGACTGAAACGCGCCCGGGGTGGCCGCCCGCTGGGTGAGATCGAAGAAGCCTTTGCCGCCACCCTGACACCGGGCGACAGTTTTTTGATCGGTGGTCAGGTGGTGCGCTATGAATCACTGCGCGACATGACGGTCGAGGTCAGCCGCACCCCGGGGCGCAAACCCAAGATCGCCGTCTTTTCCGGCAGTAAATTCGCCACCTCAACCGAGCTTTGCGACCGTATTCTACAGATCTTTGCCCAACCTGATTGGGCCAATCTACCACCGCATACAGCGGATTGGCTGCACCTACAGCGCCAGGTCTCGGAACTGCCTCGCCCCGGTCATTTGCTCATCGAGAGTTTCCCCCATGACGGGCGCGCCTATAGTTGCCTTTATGGGTTTGCCGGACGCAACGCCCAGCAGACCCTGGGATTGCTGCTGACCAAACGGATGGAGGAGCTGGGACTTGACCCGCTAGGCTTTGTCGCCACTGATTACGCGACCCTGATCTGGGGGCTTGAGCCGATCCTCGATCCTGCACCCTTGCTGAATATCCCAGACCTGCGCGCGGGGCTGGAGGGCTGGCTGGCAGGCAATGCAGTGATGAAACGCGCCTTTCGCGGGGCTGCCACCATTGCCGGGCTGATTGACCGCAACACGCCGGGCCAGCGCAAGAACGGGCGTCAGGCGACGTTTTCCTCCGACATTCTGTATGACACGTTGCGCAAATACGACCCCGATCATCTGCTGCTGGACATCACCCGCGAAGAAGCGCTGCGTGGACTGGTCGATTTTGGCCGCATCGAAGAGATGGTCCAGCGTATTCAGGGCAAGGTCACCCTGCGCAGGCTGGACCGGATCTCGCCGCTGGCCGCCCCGATGCTGCTGGAAATGGGCAAGGTTCCGGTCAAAGGCGCCGGGGCAGAAAAACTGCTGCTGCAAGAAACCCAAGCGCTGATGGCTCAATCCGGCCTTGGGGATCTGACGTGATCCGCGCTTGCACAGTTGTCCGTGCAGGCGCAAAACAAGCGATATGAACGGCTATTCCTTTTCCTTGTGCGGTGCAGATCTGGTGGCCCTGCCACAACGTGCTTTGTGGTGGCCGGATCAATCCCTGCTCTGCGTCTCTGATCTGCATCTGGGAAAGTCCGAACGGGCTGCCCGCCGGGGCGGCCCTTCCCTGCCCCCCTACGAGACCACCGATACTCTGGCACGGCTTGAGACGCTATTGATGGAAAGCGAGGCGCAGACTGTGATCTGCCTTGGCGACAGTTTTGACGACCCTGCTGCAGCAGCGGCCCTTCCTGACAAGGAAAAGGCCCGGATTGAACAGATGATGCAGGGGCGGCGCTGGATCTGGATTGAGGGCAATCATGACCCCCTGCCCACCGGGTTTTCGAGGGACCATCTGGCGGAAATCACGCTGGGGGGCCTCAGCTTTTGTCATATTGCCAGACCAGGAGCGGTCGGCGAAATCTCGGGGCACTACCACCCCAAAGCCGGGCTGCGCGGCATCCAGCGTCCGGCGTTCTTGGTCGACCAGAATCGGCTGATCCTGCCGGCCTTTGGCACCTATACCGGGGGCCTGCGCAGTTCGGGTCCTGTCTTGTCCGCCTTGATGCACCCCAAGGCTCTTGCCATTTTAACCGGAGCACAGGCCCTGCCGATGCCAATGCCACGCTAGATCAAGTTTTGCGTGGCGTCATCTCCAACGCCTGGTCCCCACCCTGTAAGGTCAACCTCAGACAACAGATAGGAAGACCAATTTGGAACAACGCATTCGCGAGAGCTTTGACCAGCAAAGCATGATGGAAACCCTTGGCGCGCGGATCGCCAGCGTCGCTGCCGGTGAGGTGGTGATCGAGGCACCGATCCTGCCCGGAAGCCGCCAGCAGCAGGGCGTCGCCCATGCGGCGCTGACCTTTGCAATTGGTGACAGTGCTGCGGGCTATTCCGCCCTGACGATGCTGCCAGAGGATCAAGATGTGATGACGGCGGAAATCAAGGTGAACCTTCTGGCTCCGGGGGCAGGCGACTTTTTGCGCGCCAAAGGCCGGGTGATCAAGCCGGGCCGCAGGCTGGTGGTGGTCAGTGCCGAGGTGTTTGCCGTAACCGGTGACACCGAAAAACTGATCGCGGTGATGCAGGGAACAATGGTGCCAGTTACACCCTGATACATCCTGATTTGTCCCGGCATTTCCGCCCCGCCAGGGCAGTACATTGAAATCGATCAGAACAACCCGGCAGCCCGGGCGTTTTCTTTGTAGCTGCGGCTCACCGGAACGACACAATCATCGCGCAAGGTCAGCACATCGCGTCCCTTATTGCGCGCGTGAGCAGTCACCTGTCCGGGCACAACCCAATGCGAGCGATGCACGCGCAGCCCCACCGCGCCCAGCTCTGCCTCGGCGTCGCCCATGCGTAATAAAAGTGTCTCACTGCCCTTATCCGTCACCACCAAAAGATAATGGTCCTGTGCTTCCAGCCGGATCAGCTGACCGCGCTTTGAAATCGGCAAGCGCCGCTGAAACAGCACCTCAGGGCTGGGGGGCACAGCCTCTGTCCTGTCAGACACTTCAGCACCCGGGGTCTGCGGCCTCTGATCTCCGCGCAGATGAAAGACATGCCGCGCCAGAAAGATGCCCGCCTCGACCAGAAAAACCGCGCTGAGCGTCACCAGAACCAGAAAACCAAAATCAGCCCAGCCGCCCCACTCGGGAAAGATCACCAGGTTCATGCCATGGGCAACCAGAGCAAGGAAAACCCCATAGGGGATCTGCGTCAGCAGCCGCAGAGCTTCAGGCTGGCCGCGCAACAGATGCTTTTGCAGCACGGTCAGACCTATGGCCAGCCCCACGATCACCGCCCAATAGGCAAAACGCGCAGGCAGCCCCAGAACCTCGAAAGTGCCAAAGGGACCCGTAGCGGCGGCAAACCCGGTGATCAGGACCCAGAGCAGACCTAACCGCAGTGTGCCCGTCCCTAGCCTGCCCAGCGGTTCACGCATCGTGAATGACATCCCGTCCAAATTCCCTGCACTTCACGACGCGAGCACGCTTTTTGCGCAATGCGCTTTGTCTTTGATGAAGGGAAATTGCCACGTCTTGGGCAGAGATATCAACACCGGAGATCCCATGTTTCTTGCGCCCCTGCTTGCAGCGCCGCTGCCCGTTCAGATCCACGTCTTTGCTGCCCTGTGCCTGATCCCGCTGACCCTGGCCCAGTTTAGCCTGCCCTTGTTTAGGCTGGAGCACGGCAGCCGCCTGCATCGCAGACTGGGCTGGAGCTGGATCATACTGATGGCGCTGGTGGCGCTGTCCAGTTTCTGGATCCGGGAGATCCGGTTGATTGGCGGTTTCAGCCCGATCCATCTGCTGTCTGTTGTCACGCTGGTCTCCCTGGTGGCCGCTGTGCTGGCAGCCCGCTCCCACCGTGTTCATCACCATCGCCGGGCAATGACTTGGCTCACCTACGGGGCCCTGATGGGGGCAGGTGTTTTCACACTTTTGCCGGGGCGGCTGATGAACGCCGTTCTGTTTGGGCTTTGAAAGGGGAGTTTAAAAAATGGAATTGTTTACAGGTATTCTGACTGGCATTCTAACCGGCGCGCCGCTCTGGATCTGGCCGCTGCTGCTGTTGCTCATCCTGCTTGGGCTGCATGCCAGCCGGGATCGCGAGATGTCGATCCTGCCCTATTCTCTCATGCCCTTGATCGCCTTGAGCAATGTGCCCGTGCTCATAGTTCAGCCAGAGGCAGGGATGGCCTTTGGCGCCTGGGGGCTGGCTTATATCTGCGGCGCAGGTTTAGGATTTCGCATACAGGCGCGCTGGATCATTGCCCGTCGAGGCCTACGCGCAGAAGTCGCCGGAGAATGGCTGAGCCTTGCTGTCATGATGCTGCTGTTCTGGGCAAACTTTGCCAACGGAGTCACTGTCGCCGTCGCGCCTGATCTGGTTGCAAGCAGCGCCTATCAGATCCTTTTCCCGGCGCTGCTCGGGCTGGCCTCGGGCAGCTTTCTTGGCCGCCCCGTGCGCATCCTGTTGTGGCCGAATGCACCTGTCGCCACAGGGTATGGCCGCAAGCAAATGCCGCAACACTGATCCAAACAAAAAGGGGCGCTCCATGAAGGAACGCCCCATCATGTTAGTCGTCGCAATCTGAAGCTTAGGCAGTCAGGCCTTCGGGCTCTGCTAGTCCATTGGCGCGACAGCAGGCAGTGACGGTATTAGCCAACAGGCAAGCAATGGTCATCGGGCCAACGCCACCGGGAACCGGGGTGATAGCACCGGCGCGTTGGGCGCAGCTGGCAAAGTCGACATCGCCGACCAGTTTCATCTTACCTTCGCCCTTTTCAGGCGCCGGGATACGGTTGATGCCAACGTCGATGACGGTGGCGCCTTCCTTGATCCAGTCACCTGGCACCATTTCGGGGCGGCCAACGGCTGCAACCACGATATCGGCGCGACGGACAACATCAGGCAGATCTTTGGTGCGGCTATGCGCGATGGTCACGGTGCAGCTGTCGCCCAGCAGCAGCTGCGCCATGGGCTTGCCCACGATGTTGGAGCGGCCAATGACCACAGCATCCATACCCGAAAGCGAGCCATGGTAGTCGCGCAGCATCATCAGGCAGCCCAGCGGGGTGCAGGGTACCATGCTCTTCTGACCGGTGCCCAGCAGACCAACGTTGGAGATGTGGAACCCATCGACATCTTTTTCAGGCGCGATGGAATTGATGATCAGGTCTTCGTTCAAATGAGCGGGCAGCGGCAGTTGCACCAGAATACCATGAACTGCGGGGTCGTTGTTCAGCTTTTCAACAACCGCCAGCAGGTCCGCCTCGGACGTATCCGCATCCATCTTGTGCTCGAACGAGTTCATACCAACTTCGACGGTCTGCTTGCCCTTGGAGCGCACATAGACCTGGCTTGCAGGGTCTTCGCCCACCAGCACCACGGCCAGACCTGGGGTGATGTCGTTCTCTTCTTTCAGACGGGCAACATGGCCTGCCACTTTTTCACGTACTGTGGCGGCGAAGGCTTTGCCGTCAATGATGTTTGCTGCCATTGCATTCTTCCTTTTGCCGCAGACCGGGTCGGCCCGCTTTACGTCTCGTATCTATGTCTCATGGATCACGCGGGCTTCGCGCATGATCGACCACTCCACCAGCTGGCGCCACAGACCCTCTACCAGATCGGGGTCAAGCCCGGCCTCCCCCGCCTTGGTGCGGGCATTGGCGATGACTTCTTCCACCCGTGCCGGAATACGTGCCGGCCAGCCATTGAGGGTCTTCAGCTCAACCGCGCGGTCAATATATCCGGCACGTGTCGCAAGAAGATCCACCAGCTGTTTGTCCAAATCATCAATCTGGGCGCGTAATTCGGTCATATCGGCGCAGTTCTGCGCAGGGATCAGTTTTGTCATCTTTAAAAACTCTTGCGGCCCGAGAGTATCTCTCGGGCCGCAGAAAGCGCATTTTGCGTCTTAGAACAAGCCTTCGATCTGGCCGTCGTCATTTAGGCAGATATTCTCTGCCGCAGGTTTGCGGGGCAGACCTGGCATGGTCATGATCTCGCCGCAGACCGCAACGATGAAACCTGCACCTGCCGACAGGCGAACTTCGCGTACCGGAACCGAATGGCCAACAGGGGCGCCACGCAGGGTCGGATCGGTCGAGAACGAATACTGGGTTTTCGCCATGCAGACCGGCAAATTGCCATATCCGGCGGCTTCCCATTCTTTCAACTGGTTGCGAATCTTGTTATCGGCCAGCACTTCGTCGGCGCGGTAGATGCGCTTGGCGATGGTGTCGATCTTGTCGAACAGTGACATGTCATCGGGGTAGATCGGGGCAAAGTTTGCCTGACCCGCATCGACGATTTCCACAATCTTCTCTGCCAGCGGCGCGGAACCTTCCGAGCCAAGCTCCCAGTGACGCGACAAGATTGCCTCGACACCGTGGGTAGCTGCGTAGTCCTTGACCGCCGCAACTTCGGCATCGGTATCGGTGACAAAGTGGTTGATGGCGACAACAACGGGCACACCAAAGCTTTTGATGTTTTCGATGTGGCGACCCAGGTTGGCGCAACCGTTGTTCACGGCTTCGACGTTTTCTGCACCCAGGTCCGCCTTGGCAACGCCGCCGTTCATTTTCATGGCGCGCACAGTGGCAACCAGCACCACAGCCGAAGGCGCGATACCCGCCTTGCGGCATTTGATGTTCATGAACTTCTCAGCGCCCAGATCGGCACCAAAGCCTGCTTCGGTGACGACATAGTCGGCCACTTTCAACGCGGTCTTGGTGGCGATAACCGAGTTACAGCCGTGTGCGATATTCGCGAAGGGGCCGCCGTGCACAAAGGCCGGGTTGTTTTCCAGGGTCTGCACCAGGTTTGGCTGCATCGCGTCTTTCAGCAAAACAGTCATGGCGCCTTCGGCTTTGATGTCGCGGCAGTAAACGGCGGTCTTGTCGCGGCGGTAGGCCACGATGATGTCGCCCAGACGCTGCTCCAGATCTTTCAGATCGTTGGCGAGGCAAAGGATTGCCATGACTTCGGAGGCCACGGTGATGTCAAAACCGGTTTCACGCGGGAAACCGTTGGACACGCCACCCAGGCTGGCCGTGATCTGACGCAGCGCGCGGTCGTTCATGTCAACAACGCGACGCCAGGCCACACGACGCACGTCGATTTCGCACTCATTGCCCCAATAGATGTGGTTGTCGATCATCGCAGACAGCAGCGAGTGGGCCGATGTGATGGCGTGGAAGTCACCGGTGAAGTGGAGGTTCATCTCCTCCATCGGAACAACCTGGGCGTAGCCGCCACCTGCAGCGCCGCCCTTCATGCCGAAGTTCGGGCCCAAGGAGGCTTCGCGGATGCAGACCATGGCGTTTTTGCCAATACGGTTCAGACCATCGCCCAGACCCACGGTTGTGGTGGTCTTGCCTTCGCCCGCTGGCGTTGGGTTGATGGCGGTGACGAGGATCAGCTTGCCGTCCTCTTTGCCCTGAACCGAGTTGATGAACTCCTGGCTGACTTTGGCTTTATCATGGCCATAGGGCAGCAGATCGTCGCTCGACATGCCGATCTTGGTACCAATCTCTTGGATTGGGAGCTTGTTCGCCTCACGGGCGATCTCGATATCACTCTTGTAGCTCATGGCCTGGTTCCTGAATGTGAGAAAACATCTACCGGCGCCGATACGCCGATTACGGCACAGATTTAGCCAAAATGCGTCAATATGCGCGCGTGATTTCCGACATTATCCGGCCATGAAGCGGCGTCAGCCCAAAGTTTGAGAACCGAAAGTCCACAAAACGAAATTTTGTGGTCCATTGGAGAGCCCTCAGGGGGCCCAGGCGCGCTGATCGGGGATGAACAGGGCCAAATGATCTCCGAGTTTCAGCGCCCCGGGACGTTCGACCCAGGCGGTGATTCCCCGCCGCGTCTTGGCTGCGGGTTTGAATTTGGGACCGAACCCGGCATGGGCCTTGTCTATTTCACGGCCCGGAAAAATACAGGGGCGGTTTTCAATATCGACCGTCAGGGTCACTCCGTCCGGCCCCTGCAGTCGCGATGAAGGCGGCACATAAGTGAAATCGGGAATACCACGCAGCACCAGATTGGCGCCCAGACTGGCGGGATCGACACGGGCGAGCCCCATGTCAGCTGCGATCAAAGCAAGCTCTTCTTCCGACAGGATTGTCAGCTGGCGGGTATTGCGGATCTCGGTCCCTTCTGGATGGATATTGACAACGCGAATACAAGAAGCCCGGTTCTCACCTGCGTGCCGCTCTGCCTTTAAGCCTTCAAAACCCAGACCCAAACTCTTGAGCGCTTCAGAGGACACACCAGCATTCGCTGGTGTTGATCCGGCCCAGACAACTTCGCCTTTGTATTGGGTTTTTAAAAAGACCGGCATTTTGGTTTTCCTGTGAATTTATTGTGTGCGGTGTCCCCAGCCACGATGGGCAGAACCATGATAGGTCAGACCATAGTGGTTATGCCTGCATTGAAAACCCTCTTTGGGTCGGATCGCAAAGCGATCCGACCCGGGCGCGGGGGTGGCAGGCAGCTTTGCTGCCTGCCACCCCCGCGCCACCCCCAAATTCAGACCTACCGCACAACAAAAAACCCGGAAGAAACTCAAGTCTTCCGGGTCTTTACGATACGTATTTAGTTGGCTTAAACCGTTGGTTCCGGCTCCATATCGCCATCCGAGCCGCCTTCTTCGGCTGATGGTTTTTTCGCCTTACCCTTTGGAATGGCTGTAACCGAGGCTGCACCGCCGCCTTCGTCATCCTCAGCATCGCCGCCTTCGTGTGGCGGCTCCCCTTTCATCACCCGCTTGATCTCATCACCGGTGAGGGTTTCATATTCCAACAGCCCCTGCGCCAGCCGTTCCCACTCATCCTTGAATTCCGTCAGGATCTGGAACGCGCGGTCATAGCCGTTCTGGATAAAAAGCCGGACCTCTTCTTCGATCATCTCTTTGGTATGAGCAGAGACCGAGAACCCGGTGGTGTTGCCGCTGTAGCCTTCATGGGCTTCGGCATAGTCGATGTTACCGATCTTGTCGGACATGCCCCAGCGCATGATCATCGCCCGCGCAAGCTGGCTGGCCTGCTGGATGTCACCGGCTGGACCGTTTGATACGTGATCTTCACCGTATTTGATGATCTCGGCCGCCTTGCCTGCCATGGTCATGGCCAGCTTCTGGTTGCACTCATCCTTGTGCCAGTTGAGGCGGTCCATTTCCGGCAGCGACACAACCATACCCAAAGCACCACCACGTGGAATGATCGTGGCCTTGTAGACCGGGTCACATTCCGGCAGTTTCAGGCCAACAACAGCATGACCCGCCTCATGATAAGCGGTCTTTTCTTTCTGGTCCTGCGTCAGCACCATCGAGCGACGCTCGGCCCCCATCATCACCTTATCTTTAGCGGATTCAAAATCCTCCATGGTGACAAAGCGGCGACCAACACGCGCTGCCATCAGGGCAGCCTCATTGACCAGGTTGGCCAGATCCGCACCCGAGAACCCAGGGGTACCACGCGCAATGATGCGCAGATCGACATCGGGACCAAGTGGGGTTTTACGGGCATGCACGCCCAGAATTTTCTCACGACCTTTGATATCGGGGTTGCCGACGGTCACGTTACGGTCAAAACGACCCGGACGCAGCAGAGCTGGGTCCAACACATCTTTGCGGTTAGTGGCCGCCAGGATGATGACACCCTCGTTGGCCTCAAAGCCGTCCATTTCAACCAGCAGCTGGTTCAGCGTCTGCTCGCGTTCATCATTGCCGCCACCATACCCGGCACCACGATGGCGCCCGACAGCGTCGATCTCATCGATAAAGACGATACAAGGCGCGTTCTTTTTCGCCTGCTCGAACATGTCGCGCACACGGGATGCACCGACACCGACGAACATTTCGACAAAGTCGGAACCCGAAATGGTGAAGAACGGCACACCAGCCTCGCCTGCGATGGCACGCGCCAGCAGGGTCTTACCAGTGCCCGGAGGGCCAACAAGCAGCGCGCCCTTGGGGATCTTGCCGCCGAGACGCGAGAACTTCTGCGGGTTGCGCAGAAACTCAACGATCTCTTCCAGCTCTTCTTTGGCTTCATCAATACCTGCGACATCGTCAAAGGTAACGCGGCCCTGCTTTTCGGTCAGCATCTTGGCCTTGGATTTGCCAAAGCCCATGGCACCGCCTTTGCCGCCGCCCTGCATCCGGTTCATGAAATAGATCCAGACACCGATCAGCAGCACAAAGGGCAACAGAGTGATCAGGAAAGATTGAAAACCAGACTGTTGCTGTTTTTCGGCCCGGACCGGAATGTTGTTTTCGATCAGAAGTGCTGTGACTTCGGCATCGCCCGGTTTGATGGTGACATAGCTTTGCCCATCCGAGGTGGTAAAGCGGACCTGCTCCCCATCCAGAATAACCGTGCTGACCTGTCCGCCTTCTACTGACGCGACAAAATCCGAGAAAGTGCGTTCACGGCTCTGCATCGTGCTGCCTGATCCGCTGAACAAATTGAACAGCGCCAGGATCAACAGGAACAGAACAACCCAGAATGCTATATTACGTGCGTTGCCCAAGGACAGTCTCCCAATATTCGGTCTCCCGCGCAGGGAGCCCTCTTTGCGCTTAAAATAAGGAACATTCAGGCAGGTTCAATGCGATAAAAGGGATGCAAAGAACTCTTCTGCACTATTTTTTGGTTCAGCCGAGCTTCCATTGGCATATCCGGCCACAGGAGCGGCCTTCAAATCGTCCCCCTCCCACAGTGCTGGGGTCACTTCCAGCACCGGCCCAGGCACACTGGTTGCACGCCAGTCCGGACACTGGGCCAATCCTGCAGGCCCAAGGGCACGAACCTCGCAACCTCCTAATTCGCCAGCATAAACCCGCCATCGCTGATCCCACAGATCGCCTGAACGGGCGCTATGATCCCGCACTGCGTTAAACTCGCGACAGATCCAGACACCGCATTTGCGGCTCAGAATACGACATCCGGCCAGCGTCGTCGAATTACCGCGCTGTGCGGTCGCGACGGCCTCGATCATTGGCAGGCGTCTCGGCGGGTATTGGCCACCGGAAATCCATAAAATTGCCTCCAGCAGCAAGCGATGCGAGATTTCATCCGGCAAAGTCCGAAATTTACGCAGCTCGAAAACGATCGCGCCGGCCTCAAACCGGGCCATATCGCGGGCGGCCAGAAACACATACCAGTCCAGCGCCCGACGCGCCTTGTGCATGTTCTGCGCCACAGTCGACAGCGCCTCAACAGTCAGTCCCAGATCCTCCAGCGCGCCAAGCGCCTTGCGCATTCTGATACGCTCAAAGGTTTCGTCGTCATTTGAGGGATCCTCGATCCAACGGGTTCCCCGTGCCTGCAGATACTGCCGCAACGTGTCACGGCGCACCTCGAGCAGCGGTCTGAGCAAGCCAATTCCATTCAGAGTGCGACGCTGGGGAATGCCTGCCAGCCCGCTGACGCCTGAGGCCCGTTTGAGCCGCATCAGAACGGTTTCCGCCTGATCATCCGCAGTATGCCCAAGGGTCAGAACAGGAATGCCATGTTTGCGCGCCCAAGCGGATAGCAACCGATACCGGGCCTCGCGGGCCTGATCCTGCAGATTTCCGCTCTCTTGCGGCCCCTCCTGCCAGCTGAGGATTTCATGGCGAATCCCCAGATCGGCGGCCAGCGTCGCCACATATTCGGCTTCACTGCGCGAGGCGTCACGCAGGCGATGATCAACGGTCGCCGCCATCAGTTCGACGGGCTGATCCCCGAAACAGTCGTGCAACAGGTGCAGCAGCGCAACCGAATCGCCGCCGCCGGAGACGGCAATGCCGATCCGTGCCGGCGGGTTTGAAGTGAACTGCCGCCGCAACTCAGCGACGATTTCCGCATGTTTCATGGCCACTTGTTTCGCAGTCACGAGCAGCTCAGGACCGCCATTTCGGCCGCCGCCTGATCTACGATTGTCTCTCCTGGAAAGCGCACCTCCACCTCGGAAAGGGTAATACAGGCTTGATCCTTCTGCCCGAGACGCCCCAGCGCCGCTCCAAGCTCAAACAGGGCCTGCGGGGCAATTTCGCCGGTCGCATTGCCGGTAAAGGCTGCCAGGTAGGCCCGTGCAGCTTCGCGCGTGTCGCCCAATCCATCCAGTGCCCTGCCTCGGTGGAAATCCGCCTTGGTCGCCAGCGGGCTGCCCGGATAGGCCTGGGTAAAGCTGGCAAATTTCTCGGCAGCGCCCTGATAGGCGCCTTCGGACAGCGCCAGCTTGGCGGCTTCAAAATCAGCCAGCTCGCCAACGGCAAGTTCACCATCGCTCTCCGCCTCTGGTAGGGTGTTTGCAGGGGTCGCATGACCGTCCTCGGCATCGCCGCCCAGCGTTGTGGTCTCTCCCAGGGCGCTGATATCGCCGCCTTCCAGTTCAACCAGCCGGAATTCCAGATCCCCAATGCGGTTGGTGCCATCGGTGACGATCCGGTTGATACGGTGTTGCAGCTGTTCGGTCTGCGCCGTCAGCCGCTGCAATTCGACCTCAATGGCACCGACGCGGTCCAGAACCGAACTGCCTGTCGGCGCACTGGCACTGACGCCGCCTGTGGTGGACAATTCCCGTTTCATACGCTGGATATCGACATGCAGAACCGTCAGCTCCTGGCGGATATCCGCCAGAGTTTGCGTATTCTGCGCCGCCAGTGGCAGCGGCGCCAAAACCGGCGTCAGCAAAGTAGTGGCCAAAAGGGCGGCGCGGAACAATTTCATAGTCTTATCCTGTCAGTCCGCCGGCCAGCACGGTGACCGCGCGGCGGTTCTTGGCATAGCAGCTCTCGGCGGAACAAATTTCCAACGGGCGTTCTTTGCCAAAGCTCACCACCTGAATACGCGATCCGGCAATACCCTGTGAAATCAAATACTCGCGGGCAGAATTGGCCCGGCGCGCGCCCAGTGCAAGGTTGTATTCACGGGTTCCCTGCTCATCCGCGTGCCCCTGGATGGTAACGACATAATCCGGATTTGAGCTGAGCCAGCGCGCTTGCCCCTGCAGGATCACTTCGGCCGTTGGGTTAAGGCTGGACTGATCCACCAGAAACAGCACCCTGTCGCCGATTTCCTGCTGGAAATAGGCCGGGCTGGCCGGATCCAGCGCGCTTGCGCCCGTGCCCGCGCCACCCAGGTTTGTTGTATTGGTATCATCCCAGGCTGCATTGCTGCATCCCGCAAGCCCAAGTGCTGCAACCAGCATAATTGCTTTCCTAAAACCGCTCATGACTATGCTTATTCCTTTGCGTTTCTTGCCCTGAGCCTAGCACAGCGGCTGTGTTGATTCTATGCGGGTGTTCCTGCCCTTGCTTTTTGCAGCCTAAGCTTTTCAGTCGTATTTCTATTGCTGAAGCGGCGACCAAGCGGGGTCTGACGCCCCATCAGGAGTGCGGACAGGTTTCAGATTGCGTCCCAGGATATCCACCGAATAGAGCAAAGCGCGCCCGGTGGCCCCCTGGGTTTCACGGGTGAACATGATCACGCGCCCATTGGGGGACCAGCTTGGCCCTTCATCCAGGAACGAGGCCGTCAACAGGCGCTCTTCGCTGCCATCCAGCCGCATGACCCCGATGTGAAAACGCCCCTTGTTCTGCTTGGTAAAGGCAATCAGATCGCCGCGCGGTGACCAGACCGGTGTGCCATAGCGCCCCTTGCCAAAGCTGATGCGGCGCGCTTCACCGCCGCGGGCGGGCATCACATAAAGCTGCGGAGCTCCGGAACGGTCGCTTTCAAAGACGATCTGGCTGCCGTCGGGCGAATAGGAGGGCGCCGTTTCAATCGAAGGGGCGCGGGTCAGCCGGGTGCGGCTGCCGGTGGCAATATCCATGGTATAAAGATCGGTATTGCCGCCTTCGGCCTGCGAAAACACGATAGTGTTGCCATCCGGCGCAAAGCGGGGCGCAAAGCTCATGATGCCATTGTCTGCTGACAGAACCCGGCGCTGCACCTTACCGACATCCAGCACATGGATCTGCGGAAAGCCGCTTTCATAGCTGGTATAGAGCACCCGATCACCGGTTGGCGAAAACCGCGGCGCCAGCACGATTGCCGCACTATTGGTCAGATACTGCACCCCTGCCCCGTCATAATCCATGATCGCCAACCGCTTGCGCCGGTCATTTTTTGGCCCGGTTTCAGAGACAAAGACCACGCGGCTGTCGAAATAGCCGCTTTCGCCGGTGATCCGGCTGTAGATCGCATCTGCCACTTTGTGGGCCATGCGCCGCCAGCCATCGGTGGTGCCAGTGAACTGCAGGCCAGCGCCAAGCTCTTTGTCGGCAAAGACGTCATAGCCGCGAAACCGCACGGTCAGCTGTTTGCCATTCACCGAAACGCCGCCGGTGATTAGCGCCTGGGCGTTCACCGCTTTCCAGTCGGCAAATTTCACCGGAGCGTCAAAGTCGCTGACCGTAGAGATATGCGCCGTGGCAGGGACTTCGCGAAACAGGCCGGTGCCGCTGAGATCGGCGGCGATCACGCGGGTAATCTCGCGCGCCAGTTCTGCGGCGGCGGGGGTGTCGGCAATGAAATCCGGCACCGCATAGGGCAAAGGCTCAATCACCCCGTCGGTGATTTCAATGCGCAATGGCCCGTTCTGCGCCCCGGCAGTCGTGCCAAGGACCAGCATCGGTACCGCCAGCAACAGGCCTGCTACAAAAGCCGTCAGCGAAATCCTCATGTGCCCTGCATCCTTTCTGGATCAATCATCTTCTCAATATCGCCCCGGTACAGCCGCTTTGCAGGGGGAAGATTCGGTGCCTCTTCCTCATAGCGGAGCTTTGCCGCTGGTGCTTTCACGATCTGGTGTCTCATTTGATACGCATCTTTTCAGGGTTGAAAGTCATCACAATGTCACGCCAGTGACCGTATTTTTCGCTTGGCAGCTGGAACCCCTTCGCCCCGCAGCGAATGATAGCACGCCGTGCCGCCTCATAGGCCTGTTTGGCCGCTCCCGCAGATCCCCCTGTGCTGGAGACCATGCGCACGGACCCAGCCACGATTTTCCCGTTCTGTTGCAAAGAGACCGAGACTTCGACGGTCGTTTTCAAAGCTTCCGACGAGAGCGAGCCGACGTTCCAGCATTTCGACACTGATACCCGCAACGCATCCTTTTCTCCCGCTGTGAGCGGCGGGCCAGATGGTTCTGGCGCAGCGACTTCGCCCCCCCCAGCAATGGCAGCCGCCAACGCATCTTCGATGGCAGAGCGCTGGTTTGTCTCGGGATCGGCAGCCGGGGTTTCGGCAGCAGTCTCGGATGGGGCTGGACGACGAGGGCGCGTTTTAGGGCGGACGGATGTGCTGGGTGCCGTGACAGGCACCGTTGGCGTTGCCTCATCGCTTTCATTCGCCTCGGTCACGATGCGGTCACTCGCGGCTTCGGGGGCTGTTGCCTCCTGCACCTCTTGTTCGCTTTCAGCACCTGCCTCCGGGGCGACCTCTGGCTGTACCAGATCATCAATGGTGACTTCCGGCTCGGGGGCTTCAACCGGAACTGGGGCCACACGATCCGCCGGGCGCAGCTGCTCTGGGGTGGGCTGCACAGGAACAATGCTGGGGGTCGCGGGACTGTTTGTGTCAGGTTGCTGCGGCGGCTGGGGAATTTCTGCTGCGATTTCAGGTTCCGGCTGCGGCTCTGGCAGTGTTGTCGCAGGCATCTCAATGCTTGGCGCTGTGACCGCCTCAGGCACGGTGACTTCAGGGCGGCGCTCGGGCCGTTGCGAGACCTGCGGCTGGGTCGTCGGGTCCTCGGGCGGCGGCAGCGCACTGGGGTTTTCCGTGACCTCAGGCGCCTGGATCTGCTGGCTGAGCCGGGCAAATTCTTCGGCAGAGATCACCGAGACCTCCTGCACCTGAAAGGGCAAGGGGTCCGAAGAAAACCAGGCGCCAAAGGCCGCCCAGCCCACCAGAAGCCCATGTCCTGCAAGAGAGATTTTGGTTCCGGTTTGCACGCCCATGTGAACGCCCGCGCCCCCGCCTACTGATCCGCGCCGCGGCCGGCAACACCGGTCGAGGCCGCATCCAGCGCCGGACCACCCACATCCGTCACCAGACCAACATTGGCAAAGCCACCCGCATTGAGCGCGCCCATGACCTGCATCACCTCGCGGTAGGAGATCGCCCCGTCAGCGCGCAGATAGACGCGGTCTGATGTGCGTTCCGCCGCAATGGCACGCAGTTTGCCGACCAGTTCGTCGCGCGCGACCGGGCTGGTCTGAATCTGGATCTCACCGCCCGCAATCATGGTCACGGTCAGCGGCTCTTCCTGCTCACCAGGCAAAGCCCCGGCGGCGGTTTTTGGCAGATCCACCGGCACGCCGACCGTCATCAGGGGCGCGGCCACCATAAAGATGATCAAAAGCACCAGCATGACATCGACAAAGGGTGTTACATTGATTTCGGCCATCGGCTTGGCGCGACCGCGACGACGCCCGCGCCGGCGCCCCTCGGCTGAGGATTGCTGAACTGCAGCTCCCATGGCTCAGGAATCCAGCTGGCGGCTGAGGATGGTAGCAAATTCATCGGCAAAGGCCTCATAGCCGCCAAGAATACGGTCACTATCCGCGCTCAACTTATTGTAGAAAATCACCGCAGGGATCGCCGCTAGCAGCCCCAGACCGGTGGCCAGCAAGGCCTCGGCGATACCGGGTGCCACCACGGCAAGATTGGTATTTTGCTGTTCCGCGATCTCGATAAAGGCGGTCATGATGCCCCAGACGGTGCCAAACAGGCCAACGAATGGCGCTGTGGATCCCACGGTCGCCAGCACCGAAAGGCCGCTTTGCAGATCTTCGCTCTCCTTGGCGATCGCCACATCCATGGACCGGTCGATACGTGCCTGCGCACCGGGGATCAGCCCACCATCGCTACGATGGCTGCGCCGCCATTCCGACATGCCAGCCGCAAAGATCCGTTCCGACTGGCCTGCGGGATCCGGCCCCAGCTGATCAAACAGCCCGTCCAACGGCTCGCCCGACCAGAAGGCCTGATCAAACAGCGCCGCCTGTTGGCGCGCTTGCCGGTAGTTGATGAGTTTCTGAACAATAATGCCCCAAGACCAGACCGACGCCGCGATCAGCATCAGCATCACCAGCTTTACGGTGATCGTGGCCCGCGCGAAAAGACCCCACATGGAGAAATCAATCTCCTGCGCCAGCGCCAGAGTTTCTGCTTCCATTTGCCTGCTCTATCTGTGCCGGATCACTCCGGCCTTCCTCAATTCGGATCGGGCCCGGATCGGGAAAATGTGCCACCGCTCCGAACTCAGCTCGTGACCGTCTGATGCGGCCTTATTCGGGCTGACGCTATCCGAGTTCAACGGTAAAAGCCAATGAAACAAAGGCCCATGGCGCGCAATGTTACATCAATGCGCGAATCTCTGCCGGCAGTCGGGTGGGTCGGCCAGTCTCAGCTTGTACGCAGACGGCTGTGACCTTGGCGCGAAACAGCGCGGTGTCGCCGCGTTTGACCAGCTGTCCCATGGTCAGTCGCGCCGGGGAAAGTTTCAAAACTTCGGTTTCGATCAGCAGCTCGTCGTCATATTTGGCCGAGGCCAGATAATCCGCCTCAACCCGCTGCACGACCCAGATGAGCCCGGCATCGCGCATCGCGTTCTGGTCATTGCCCAGATTGCGCACCCAGTCGCTGCGGGCGCGTTCGATATAGCGCAGATAATTGGCGTGATAGACAATGCCACCCATATCGGTGTCTTCGTAGTAAACCCGGACCGGGAAGGTATGGACCATCTGCCTGCTCTCCTGCACTTGGCCATAGTTTAAAGAGCCCCCCACATGGCGACAAGGTGATTGCGGGGCCAGCACTGCAACCTCGGAGGGATTGACCCAAGGTCACAGTCGCGTAGACTAACCGTTGCAATCTTTCACCGGGAATTTCCCCCGGCCCAAGTCTGTCAAAGGCCCGGCTAATGACCCGGCGCTGGCCCAGCTCAGGTTTCAAGGTTGTTCAATTTTGTTTTGTTTACAGGTTTTCAAATGGGTACCAAATTTATCGACTCCAGCGCATGGAGTAAGCTTCTCAAGACACACAAACTACGTGACAACAGTCTGGCCTCCCCCATGTCTTCTTATTGGGATTGCAAGCCGCCGGCTTATGAGGGGCGCCTGATCGCGCTCGACAAGCTCAAGAAAGGTGCCGTCAAGCTCAGCCGGGATGCGAAATTCAAAGCCGTCGCAGAGGTGGCGGAATACCTGGGCTATTTGCTGAAAGATATTGACGCTGCGCTGAAACTCACCAAACGCGACAAGATCAAACATGAGGCCAATGAAAAAAAGCACGGCGCACGCGAAGTCGATATGCAATTTGTCTATGTGGATTTTCTTGGCTCCCCCATGCTGAGCCACCGCGCCTATATTGAGATCAAGGCTCCCGGGCGCGACACCATCACCCTGTCCAAACCGATCAAAGGCGGGGTTGTCAGCTTCAAAGGCATCGAGATCATGCCTGTTGGGTCCCTGCGGATCATGGCCGTGCCCACCGGCAAGGCCGCGCATGTCTCCAGCGGGGTGACAACCTACAAGCTGGGCAGCTCCAAAACCCTGACCGTCCGATCAGAGGAGATGTCCAAGATCCAGCGCATTTCAGCCGGAAGTTCAGCTCAGGTGGCGAAAAAAATCGGCAGCAAGCTCTCTGCCGAGGTCGACTATAAGATCCTGAAAGTCGGCGGTGAGACCTATGTCGAAGGCGAGACCACGACGGCGGGCAACAAATCCATCTCCTGGGAAGTTCTGGTGCCCACAGGTGCCTTCAAGTTGACCGTCAAATAGGACTGTCAAAGAGGACGCGCCGCGCCCCCTCTCGCCCGGCGAACAGAGGCTTCAGCCCTGCAGACGTGCAAACAGACGTAGGGCGTGGCTGCTGTCATTGGCGCTTGGGGGCATCATCCGGTCATAGGCAGCAGCAATGATCCCGGCGATCTCAGGCCGTAGAATGGTGGCCCCGGTCTCCGGCAGCACCGCCAGCGGCGAGGTCTCGGCAAAAGCCCGGTCGCCCCATAGCAGGATGACCTGTGCTGCCTGCCCCAGCGCCAGGGTTTCCGCTGGCAGATCCGCCATCGCTCCGGTCATGCGCAAAAAGACAAAACTGGCCTGTATCGCGCCCTGATCATCAAATCGAAACGCCCGATACTGGCTGGCATCCGCCGCCTCAAGGCGCGCCACCAGGGTATCCAGACCGGGAATGAGACGGCCAAGATCCGGCACATCCAAAAGCTCTGCCCAATCGCGAAAGAAAAAGAACATCAGGTTGGAGCCGAGTTCCGGATCCGTCTCTGCCATCTGCGCGCCCGCAAGGGTTGCCACCGCCTCGATCGCGCCCTTGACCACCTGTAGCGTCTCTTCCTCGACCCCAAAGATAACCGGCGCAATCGGCCGTCCCCAGCGCGCGAACCCGTATGAGCCGTCGCTACGGGTGAACAGAGATTGGATTTCTTCCGGGGTCAGATCCAGGGACATGCGAGAGGCTCCATCAGGGCAGAAACTGGGGCATTACCGCTCTATGCCCGCCGCAGAGCAAAACGACAAGCCCATCAAAGACGCAGACCGTCCCCTGCCCCCCCTGCGGGTCAAGGAGGCCGCAAGGCCCCGCGCAGCGGCTTGTCCTTGACGCGCGACTTTCTTCACAATTGCAACAGGCTCCTGCGGGGCAGATCTGCCCCGCAGGGCCTTCTCAGCAAAATCTTAGCACGGTCACCGCAGCTTAGAGATACGCGCCCCATTTGCGCTGCAAGGCTGCACCGGCATCAATCCCCTGCCAATCGGCAAAGAGCAGAACAAAGCCCAGCAGATCTGCGAGTTCATCCTCCAGATCACGACGCGATCCTTTACCCCGTCCCTGGCCCGCGCATTTCAGATAGGCCGCGCTCACTTCTCCGAGCTCTTCGCTCATCTTGCCCAGATACCAAGCCGGATCACGCTTGATGTCGAAACGTTCCGCATAGATATCAGAGACCGCACGCGCCAGATCCGTGAGCTGCGCAAGACTGGTGGATGGCTCCGCCGCCACGTTACGCGTCGCTTTTGCCATATCGTCCTCCAAGCGCCTCTTGCCTCAATATTTCAGCCAAACAGATCCGTCGCGCGCTGCGGCGGTGCGATACCAAGATGGGTCCAGGCCTTTTGCGCCAGCATGCGGCCGCGCGGGGTGCGTTGGATCAGACCTTGTTGCAACAGATAGGGTTCGATCACATCTTCCAACGAGTCGCGGCTTTCGCTTAGCGCCGCCGAAAGTGTTTCGATCCCGACGGGGCCACCACTGTAGCTTTCGGCAATAAGCTGCAGATAGCGCCGGTCAGCCCCGTCCAGCCCCAGATTGTCCACCCCAAGCCGGGTCAGTGCCCCATCCGCCAGGTCTCGCGTGATGCGCCCGTCGCCCTCGACAACCGCAAAGTCCACCACGCGGCGCAAGAGCCGTCCTGCGATCCTTGGAGTTCCCCTTGCGCGCCGCGCGATCTCGCGCGCCCCTTCGTCATCTGCGGGTGTGCCCAGTTTGCGGGCATTGCGGCGGACGATCTCGAACAGCTCATCCACCGTATAAAACTGCAACCGGGTCGGGATGCCAAAGCGGTCGCGCAGCGGCGTGGTCAAAAGCCCCATCCGGGTTGTCGCCCCCACCAGCGTAAAGGGCTGCAACTCAATCCGCACCGTGCGCGCAGCAGGTCCTTCGCCGATCACCAGATCAAGTTCAAAATCTTCCAGCGCCGGATAGAGGATCTCTTCGACCACCGGGTTCAGCCGGTGAATTTCATCAATGAACAGGACATCACGCGCTTCAAGGTTGGTCAGGATCGCCGCCAGATCCCCCGCCTTGGCCAGCACCGGCCCCGAGGTCATGCGAAAATTCACCCCCAGCTCGCGCGCCACAATCTGCGCCAGGGTGGTTTTGCCCAGACCGGGCGGGCCATGAAACAATGTGTGATCCATCGCCTCGCCACGACGGCGGGCGGATTCAATGAAAATGCGCAGATTGGCACGGGCCTCGGCCTGACCAATAAATTCCGACAGCCCCTGCGGGCGCAGCGCGCGATCCCCCTCACCGGTGCCATCTTCCGGCAGCGGTGTCGGGCGCAGGGTTGGGTCAGCGTCGATCATGTCATCCACCCGGTTTTGAAATTACATCAACAGCGCGTTCATCTCGAACCACTCTGCTCACCCCTTCGGTGCCAACAGGCGCAGGGCAGCGCGGATCAGCGCCGCCTCGTCTGCGTCGGGGGTGTCGCCCGCTGCTTCTGCCACCGCCGAGGCCGCGTCCGAGGGGCTATAACCAAGATTGCCCAATGCCGACAGTGCCCCCGCCGATGCCGCTGCTGCACCGCTTGGCTTGGGCGCAGCTTTGCGCGTGGATTTCTTTGGCGCGGCAGGCTCTGCAGTCTCAACCACGGTGTCCAGCTCCGGGCCTTCCAGCGCTTCTGTGATGCTGCCGCCCATGGCCATCACTCCGGGGGCTTTGTCTTTGAGATCCAGAACGATGCGCTGCGCGGTCTTGGGACCAACCCCTTTGGCGGCCTTGACGCTGCCCCAGTCCCCCAAGGCGATCGCCCGGCTGACACCATCCGGGCCCAATGTGCCAAGAATCGCCAGCGAGACCTTGGCCCCGACCCCCTGCACCGAGGTCAGCAGCCGGTGCCATTCTTTCTCGACCAGCGAGGTAAAGCCATAAAGCTGCATCAGGTCTTCGCGCACCACCATATCGGTATAAAGTGCCAGAGGTTCACCAACGCCCGGCAGTCCCATCATGGTGCGGTCCGAACAATAGACCAGATAGCCAACACCGCGAACGTCGATCAGCACATGATCTGCCGCGCGATAATCCAGTCGGCCCGTCAGCTTTCCAATCATGCACGTACTTCCTTCAACTGTCTTTGCTGGGTCCCACCATAGTAGGCGTGGCAGATGGCAATCGCCAGTGCATCGGCTGCATCAGCGCCTTTGGGCGCACATCCCGGCAGCTGTAGCTTTACCATATGAATGATCTGCTCTTTGCTGGCGTGGCCGACACCAACCACGGTTTTTTTCACCCGGTTTGGCGCGTATTCGCCAGTGGGCAGACCGGCCTTGGCCAGGGTCAGCAGGGCAACGCCGCGCGCCTGTCCCAGTTTGAGCGTCGCAACCCCATCCTTGTTCACGAATGTCTGCTCAATCGCTGCCTGATCCGGCGCATAGGTCGCGATCACTTCGGTGACCTGGTTGTGCAGCGACAACAGGCGCTCCCCCAGATCGTCCCCATCAGAGGTGCAGACCCCGTTTGCGACATGGCTCAACCGACTGCCCTGCGATTCGATCACCCCCCATCCAAGGTTGCGAAGCCCTGGATCAATTCCCAAAATGCGCATGTTTTGCCCGGCCTCTGCCTGAGTGTTCTCATTATTTTTTTAGCGAATAGCACAAAAGGCGAACATCTCCAAACGCTTTCCCATTTGACCACACAGTCAGGCACGTGGCTAAAATCCCCAAATCCTGTTCTGAAACCGACCCTTTTCCAGGGGCATTGCGACATTTCCTGACACGAAGTTAAAAGATGCAATCAGCCCTTATTTTTATAGCTCATAGCTATGCGCGCTGTGCATATGACACATGCATTTTCATCCCTTGCCGGAGTGAAAATTCGCGACTAGATGGCCGCCAATGCACCGGGATGATCTCGGCGTAAAACAGTTCACTCAGATACAAAGGATGAGGATATGGCTGCATTCGACACCACCCGCACCACCTATGGCTCCACCGGCCCATTTGGCCGTATCGGCACCCATTTCGTCTCGGCCGCTGCTGCCGTGATCGCTTGGAACGACACCCGCGTCTCCAAGAACACGCTGGGCTCGCTGTCGGATCGTGAACTGGCGGATATCGGCATGTGCCGCGGCGACATCGAACGCGTGGCAACCGGCAAAACAATCTTCTGAGGTATTCCGGCCAGTCCCTCCCCATCCCTGAGGGACACCGACCAAAACGCCGCGCGCCATTCTGGCCGCGGCGTTTTTTATGGCTGGCTTTCTGGCGGCCAATGCGGGCTTTCGTTCTGCCAGAGAGCTGACAAAAAACCGCCGCAGCATGTGCTACGGCGGTTCTGCAAATCTGTACCTTCAAACCATATTCACCGGTTTTTCCCGAATTACTCAAGGCTGCCCTGTCAGACTGGCATATTGATTTTTTATTGTTTTAAAGAAGATTTCAGCACCGGTTTTAGCGCAGGATCGGCCCCATCTTTTCGGCACCCCAGACAGAAACAGGATCCGCCTGCATCACCAAGGCACCGGCCCGTTCCACTGCGGTCCCATCGGCTAGTTTTGCAATCCGTTCATCGTAGCTGTCAAAGCCCAGCGCTGCCATCAGGAAAGCCTTGAACAACAGGAAAGAGGCAACGGTCAACAAAAGCACCCGTCCGGAAATGCGCGACCGCATCTTGCGCGGCACAACGACAATCAGCCCATCCGGCTGCACCCGGGCGGTATACCCCTGAGCATAGGCGGCATGCTTGTTTTCCAGATTGGCGACACGGCCACGGAATTCTTGATGTTGAATACTCATAAACTTGCTCCGAACTGGCCCCCACCAGCGGATAAGTTTTTGTGGACCCCAATTGTGGCAACTTTGGGGCAGATGTCTAAAATCCGCTTTAAACTTGCCTTAAATCAGGCCTTTCGCTGCAGCAGAAGCGTGGTCCATTCACCAATCCGATCCCGACGCACAAGATTGGTTCCATTCTCGGCATAAACCGCGATCACGTCATCGGCCTGCTCGTTCAGGATTCCAGACAGAATGGCGAATCCACCGGGACGAAGGTTGCCGCAAAGGTCTGGCGACAGGGCCACCAGCGGTCCTTTCAGGATATTGGCAAAAATCAGATCATAGGGCGCGGTGGCCTGAAGCCCCGGATGATCAAAGCCCGCTGCCTCCAGGCAGGTGACAGCCCCTTCCATCCCGTTGGCCTTGAGGTTTGCCTCGGCGACATCCACCGCAACCTCATCAATGTCGCTGGCGACGAAGTCACCTTCCCAGACCCGCGCAGCTGCCATCGCCAGCACAGCGGTGCCACAGCCGATATCAGCGACCTTGTGACCAACAAAACCTTCGTCGATCAGATGATCCAGCGCCTTGAGGCAGCCCAATGTGGTGCCGTGGTGCCCGGTGCCAAAGGCCATTGCCGCCTCGATCAGCAGCGGGATGCGTCCGGCGGGCACAGAGTCGGCATCATGGCTGCCATAGACATAGAACCGCCCCGCCTCGACCGGTGCCAGCTCGCGGCGCACATGGGCAACCCAATCGGTTTCCGGCAGCTCAGAGATGGCGAATTCCTTGGCACCATGCATCGTCGCCAAAAGCGCCAGCCCGGCCTGATCGGGGCTTTCGGTGAAATAGCCACCGACCTCCCACAGGCCCGATCCGTCTTCGACCTCAAAGACGCCGACACCGGTGGGTTCCGGCATCAGACGTTCCATTGCTGCGCCCAGGGCTTCGGCCTGGGGTTTGCCGGTCAGAGTGGTCAGCGCGGTAAAGGTAGGCATGTCGGATCTCCAGCAAGGGTTGCCCCGCGCCTAGGCCCAAGGCGTCACGAGGTCAAGAGCACAGCCCTTTTTCCCGCTGGTGCAGATCCGTTTTAGCGCAAAAACCCCTTGTTCGACTTATTCGGCTGGCGCGCGGGATGCATATTTTGAAAACACTGTCTCGTTGCCTGCCTCCGGGTGGCGTGGGATCAGACAGGACAGCCCCAGCGACACCAGCGCCATCAGCGCCGCCAGCGCAAAAACAGCCCCAGGCGAGATCACCCACAACAGACCCAGCAGCACTGGCAGGAACACCGCCGCGATATGGTTGATGGTAAAGGCCACAGCCGCCGTCGGCGCGATATCGGCCGGATCCGCGATCTTCTGGAAATAGGTCTTCAGTGCCAGCGCCAGGGCAAACAGCACATGGTCCACTACATAAAGACAGGCCGCCAGCACCACGCCCCAGCTAAACCAGTAGATGCCACCATAAAGAGCAAAGACCAACGCCAGACCGCTATATTCAAAGATCAGGGTGCGGCGCTCACCAAAATGGGCCACAAAGCGCCCCAACAGAGGTGCTGCCACCATATTGATCACCAGATTGATCAGAAACAGGCCGGTAACCTCGTGCACTTCAAAGCCGAATTTTTCGACCATCATGAAGCCGGCAAAAACCACAAAGATCTGACGCCGCGCGCCCGCCATGAACTGCAGCGCATAATACAGCCAGTAGCGGCGGCGCAGGATCAGCTTTTTGGTCTGCGGTGTGGGGGAGTCGAATTGCGGATAGGCCAGGAGGCAAAACAGCGCGATCAGGGCAGTGGCGCCGCCTGCGGTCATGAAGACCAGATTATAGGACAGATTATAGGACAGATTAAGCGGCTCCCAGAACAGCACGATCAACCCATAAACCACCAGTGTCGCCGCCGACCCGGCCGCAACCAGCCAACCCAGCATCTGCGGGGCTTTTGCTTTGGGCAGCCATTGCAGCTGCAGCGACTGGTTCACCGTCTCGTAATAGTGGAACCCGATCGAGCTGAGCATGGTAATGGTCAGGATGCCCCCCAACGACGGGAACCAGGCGGTAAAGGCCGTCGCCACCCCCAGCAGCATCAAAGAGACCATGCCCAGCACTTGCTCGCGGACAAACAGGATCACGGCAATCACGCCAATCGCCAGAAAGCCCGGAATTTCACGCACCGTATGCAGCAGGCCAATGTCCGCGCCATCAAACTGTGCTGCCTCGATAACAAAGTTGTTGAGCAGGGCCGACCAGGCATTGAAGGCGATCGGCATGCACAGCGCCATCACAAAAAGCAATGTGGTGGGGCGGCGCCACAGCGGCAGATGACGGGCCGCATCCAGAGGGAGAGGTTTGAACATGCAGCCCGTTTACGCCCATTCCACGCGATGCGCGAGAGCAAAGCGCGCCCCGCACATCCATGGCTGCACTGGCGCACAAAAGCCCCAACGGCCTCTCTTCACTTTGGCTGATCTGTATCAAAGCTGCTTTTTCCGGTTTCATATATATGATTTATTGAATTGAACCCCGGAGGGCGCCAACGTGGATCTGCTAACCCTTATTGAGACCCTGGCCGAACGCCTGGGCGAAGCGCCCGTTGCGGCGTTGTTTGGGCTGCTGACCGGGGTGACCTTCGGCATTGCCGCCCAGCGCTCAAAGTTCTGTCTACGTGCGGCCACGGTGGAATTTGCCCGCGGCCAGTTGGGTGATCGGATGGCGGTCTGGCTGCTCACGTTCTCCACTGCCGTGGTCTGGGTGCAGGGAGCTGAGCTTCTGGGCCTGATGCGCAGTGCCGATGCGCGCATGATGGCCGTTCCCGGCAGCTGGTCCGGGGCCATCATCGGCGGGCTGCTTTTTGGTGCCGGTATGGTGCTGGCACGGGGTTGTTCCGGGCGCCTGCTGGTGCTGGCAGCCACCGGCAATCTGCGCTCTGTTGTGTCTGGTCTGATCTTTGCGGTGGTCGCTCAGATGAGCCTTTCGGGGATGCTGTCGCCGCTGCGTGATCGCCTCGCGGGTCTTTGGATCACCTCTGGCGGGCGCAACATGGATCTTTTGGTGGAATTCGGCCTGCCGGAATGGGGCGGTCTCGCGCTGGGGCTGGCCATTGCCGCCGTGGCACTGGTTTTGTCGCGCCGCAATCGCATTGGCGCTGCCCGTCTGGTTTTTGCGTCTGGCGTCGGTTTTGCCGTGGCCCTGGGTTGGGTGCTGACCTACGGGCTCAGCCAAGTCGCCTTTGACCCCGTGCAGATCGAAAGTGCGACCTTCACCGGCCCGTCGGCCCATACCCTGATGTTCTTTCTGGATCGCAACGCCATTCTGGAATTCGACATTGGCCTGGTGCCGGGCGTCTTTATCGGCGCGATGCTGGCGGCTTGGTCTGCAGGCGAGATGAAACTTCAGGCCTTTGACGATGCCCTCACCATGCGCAAAGCCATGATTGGCGCGGTGCTGATGGGGTTTGGCGGCATGTTGGCCGGCGGTTGCGCCATTGGGGCTGGTGTGACCGGTGGGTCGATTTTCACCGGCACAGCATGGCTTGCATTGTTCTGCATGTGGATCGGCGCCATGGCGACCGACATGCTGGTGGATCAAAAGCTGCGCCCGGCCACCGCTTGATCAGCATGCTCTGAAGCAGGGTCGGCCAGCGATGCTGTTAGGTATTTGAAGCCAGATGAATGCGAGCAGAGCGCAACCTTTCAGGCCAATACTCCGTTGCGATTTCAAAAGAAGTTCTGAGGATCAATGTCAATACTCAGACGCAAATCCCCTTTCATTTTGAACGGGGCGGTCCAGCGCGCCAGCGCCTCTTGCAAGGCGACGCCCTTGGCGGCCTTGACCAACAGCCGCGCCCTGTGCCGCCCCCGCCCCCGGGCAATCGGCGCAGGAGCCGGTCCAAAAAGCTGCGCGCCAACCTGCCGCAACGGCCCGTCATTGCGCGCCAGCGCATTGCCCAGATCAAACACCTGCGCCAGATCAGATCCCGACAGGATAATCCCCGCCATACGGCCATAGGGCGGCACGCCTGCCTCGCGACGCTGTTCAGCCTCGGCGCGCCAGAATTCCTCCTCATCGCCCGTCAGGATGGCACGAATGACCGGATGTTCTGGCTGGAACGTCTGCAATAATGCCTCACCGGGGCGTTCGGCGCGCCCGGCGCGCCCGGCCACCTGCCGCATCAGCTGAAAGGTGCGCTCGCCTGCGCGCAGGTCCGACCCCTGCAGGCCAAGATCGGCATCAATCACCCCAACCAGGGTCAGCAGCGGAAAGTTATGCCCTTTGGCCACCAGCTGCGTGCCAAGAATGATATCCGCCTCCCCTGCCGCGATTTCTTCGATCCGGGCTTTCAACGCGCGCGCCGAGCCAAACAGATCCGAGCTCAACACCGCGATGCGCGCCTCGGGAAACAGCGCTGCGGCCTCTTCGCCCAGCCGTTCGATCCCCGGCCCCACAGGCGCCATCTTGCCCTCCACCTGACAGGAAGGACAAATGGTGGGCACCGGCTTTGTTTCACCGCATTGATGGCACATCAGCCGCTTCATGAACCGGTGTTCAACCATACGGGCATCGCAATTGTCACAGGCCACCTGACTGCCACAGGCCCGGCAGATCGTCACTGGCGCAAAGCCACGCCGGTTGAGAAACAGCAGCGACTGCTCCCCACGCTCAATCCGTTCCTGCATCGCCGCCTTCAGCGTCGGTGAAATCCAGGTCGCTGCCGGCAGATCCTCGGCCCGCATATCCACCGCTTTCATCGTCGGCAGCACTGCTGTGCCAAAGCGCGCGTTCAGATCAACACGCCTGTATTTCCCCGCCTCGGCATTGACCCAGGTTTCCAGGCTGGGCGTCGCCGAAGCCAACACCACCTGCGCCGAACACATCGCGGCGCGCAGCACCGACATGTCGCGCGCATTATAAAGCACCCCCTCTTCCTGTTTATACGAGGTGTCATGTTCCTCATCGACGATGATCAGGCCCAGATCGCGAAAGGGCAGAAACAGCGCCGAGCGGGCACCAATCACCAGCTGCGCATTGCCCTGCCCCACCATGCGCCAGACCCGGCGGCGTTCTGTCATGGTAGCCCCGGAATGCCATTCGGCAGGGGTCGCGCCAAAACGCTGCTCGACCCGTTTCAAAAACTCTGCCGTCAGGGCAATCTCCGGCAGCAAGACCAGCGCCTGACGCCCCTTGCGCAGGCAGGAGGCCACGGCCTCGAGGTAGACTTCGGTCTTGCCCGATCCGGTCACCCCCTTCAGCAAGGTGGTGCCATAGGCGCCACTTTCAACGCCTTCCGCCAGGATCGCAGCAGCGCGGGCCTGATCCTCGGTCAACACCTTGCTCGGACGTTCCGGATCCAGGTTTGGGTAGGGCAGATCGCGCGGGGTCTCTTCTTCGCGAAGTGCGCCCTGCTTCACCAGCCCTTTGACCACCGAAGGCGTCACATCGGCCATGTCGGCCAGCTCCTTGGGGGTAAAGGCCAGCCCGCCGAACTCTTCCATGACTGCCAGCACCTTGGCACGGGCATCGGTCATGCGGTCCGGCTCCTTATCGCCCAGGCGCAGAACCTTGCGCATCGAGGGCGGATCCGACAGCCCCGGCGCGCGCGTCGCCAGCCGCAGCATCGCAGACATCGGCGTCAGGGTATAATCCGCCGCCTTGCCCAGAAACTGCCGCATCTCTTCGCGCATGGGGGCCACATCCAGCACCCGGATGACGCTGCGCAGTTTGGCCGAATCAAATCCACCGCCCCCCGCACCCCAGACCACCCCGAGAACCTTGCGCGGCCCCAGCGGCACTTCGACAAAGGCGCCGCGAAAACAGCCGCCCTCAGGCGCGCGATAATCCAAAAGCCGATCAAGAGGTTGCGCGGTCAAAACCGCCACCCTGTCGCCTTGATGGAAATAGTCCTGTGCGCTCACGCCTGTCGCCTCCGCTCCTCAGGGCTTTTTAATGCCTCTGCCATGCGCTAAAGGCTAGCGCAATCGAGGCCAAACTTTCCCAAAAGGATTCCCGCCGATGAAATTCTTCGTAGATACCGCCGAAATCGACGCCATTGCTGAACTGAACGATCTGGGCATGGTGGATGGTGTGACCACCAACCCTTCACTGATCAAGAAATCCGGTCGTGACATTATTGAGGTCACCAAAGAGATCTGTGATCTGGTCAGCGGCCCCGTCTCTGCAGAAGTCACCGCAACCGACGCCGAGACCATGATCGCCGAGGGCCGCAAACTGGTCGAGATCGCTGAAAACATCGCCGTCAAAGTGCCGCTGACCTGGGATGGCCTCAAGGCCTGCAAAACCCTGTCGGACGACGGCCACATGGTCAATGTGACGCTCTGCTTCTCCGCCAACCAGGCGCTGATCGCGGCAAAGGCCGGTGCGACATTCATCTCGCCCTTCATTGGCCGTCTGGACGACATCAACCTCGACGGCATGGAGCTGATCAACGATATCCGCCAGATCTATGACAACTACGGTTTTGACACCGAAATCCTGGCGGCCTCGATCCGCTCGGCCAATCACATCCTGGACAGTGCCCTCATCGGTGCTGACGTCATCACCGCGCCACCAGCGGTGATCAAATCACTGGTGAACCACCCGCTGACTGACAAAGGTCTCGCGACCTTCCTCGCAGACATCAAGGCGGCAGACATCAAGATCCTGTAAGTCGCGACCTTGATATAGCGATATGAGAAGGCGTCCCTCGGACGCCTTTTTCTTTTCTGTCTTGTCGGCATGCAGTGCCACCATCCAGTGACGTGACACTCCCCCTGTATCTGGCGGGTCAAGGGCCGCGCACGCGGCTGCGCACAGCGCAGTTCACCCTTGAGGCGGCAGATGCAGATTCAAAAATTACCAATGCGCGTTTAAGGCAGACCTGCCCTTAAACCGCTTCTCAGCCCTTTTTCTGTTTCTTTCTTCTTTCCTTCCTGTGGCGACGGGCGCAGCCCGGCGCCGGGCCCAACCGGGGCGGATGGATCTTTGATCCCTCGGCCTTGGGCGGGAGAGCAACCGTCCTTGTCCAGTAATCTGGCCGACTACACTCCGGCCCCGGCCTCTTCCCGCCTTTTCCTCAGATCAACGAAAATTTTGCCACCACCGCGCAAAACCCATGCTATAACCACGTCAAAGCCCAACAGAGGTTCAAGAATGAGCAGTACCGCCAAACTAGAAACATCCCTGCGTGACGCAATCCTGGCCGAGCCGGATGCGCTATTAGAAGATCAGGGCCTGATGAACGCCCTGGTGGCCGCCAATGAGCGCGCCATGGGCTCCAATATCGTCGACATGCGCGGTATCGCCATGGAACGGCTTGAGGCCCGCCTGGACCGGTTGGAGGACACTCATCGCTCGGTCATTGCTGCGGCCTATGAAAACCTGGCCGGTACGAATCAAATTCACCGTGCCATCCTGCGCCTGCTGGATCCGGTGGACTTCGAAAGCTTCCTCAAAACCCTGACCACCGACCTGGCAGAAATCCTGCGGGTCGATGCCATCGCGCTGCTGCTGGAAACCGTTCAGAACGATGGCGATGCCGCCGCCGCGCGGATGGGGGATATTCTCAAGGTCGCAGGCCCCGGCTACATCGACAGCTATGCGGCCAATGGCCGGGGTGGACCTGCCCGGCAAGTCACTCTGCGGCAGGTGCAGGGCGCAAGCCCCACGGTCTACGGAGAGAAAGCCGAATGGATCCGCTCCGAAGCCTGTCTGCGGCTGGATCTTGGCAAGGGTCGTTTGCCGGGACTGTTGGTTCTGGGCTCCGAAGATCCGCACCAGTTCACACCGCAGCACGGCACAGATCTTCTGACCTTCTTTGCCGGCGTGTTTGAACGCAGCATGCGCCGCTGGCTCTCGTGAGCCGCACGGCTCATCCCGCTTCCGAACATGTCTCATCGCCCGGTGAGCAACAGCAGCTAGCCGATCTGACCCAACCTGAGTTGCTTGGCAAGGCGCAAGCGTCGCTGATTTCTGCGGCCTGCCGTGACGCATTGCAACTCTGGCTGCAGGGATTGAGCGCCCTGGAAGGCGTGGCCAGCAATACCATCACGGCCTATCGCGGCGATCTTGGCAGTTTTCTGGCCTTCATGACCATGCATAGTGGCGCGCCACAGGGCCTGGGCGCACTGGCAAAGATCTCCACCTCTGACATGCGAGCCTGGATGGCGAATGAGCGCAATTCGGGCACCGGGGCCCGGTCCCTGGCGCGCAAGCTCTCTGCCGTCAAAAGCTTTTATCGCTGGCTGGCGGAACGCGAAGGGTTTGAGCCCACCGCCGTTCTGGCCGCCCGCGCGCCCAAGTTTCAAAAGAAACTGCCCCGTCCTCTGGCTAAAGATGCGGCGCGTGCCGTGATAGAGACCGTCGAGCTGCAATCAGGCACCGATTGGGTCGCCGCGCGCGACGTCGCCGTAGTCACCCTACTCTATGGCTGTGGTTTGCGCATTTCCGAGGCACTCGGCCTGACCGGGAAAGACGCGCCCCTGCCCGCCAGTCTCAGAATTCTGGGCAAAGGCGGCAAGGAACGTATGGTGCCAGTGATAGATGCCGCCCGTACAGCTGTCTCACGATACCTGAAACTGTGCCCGCATCCGCAAGACGATACAGCCCCCCTGTTTCGCGGTGTGCGCGGCGGCGGCCTCAACCCGCGCCAGATCCAAAGCGTCATGGCCCGGACCCGTGCCCAGCTGGGACTGCCGGCCACGGCCACGCCACATGCGCTGCGCCATAGTTTTGCGACCCATCTGCTGGAGGCCGGAGGCGATTTACGGTCGATTCAAGAGCTGCTTGGCCACGCGTCATTGTCGACCACACAGGCCTATACTGCGGTGGATACGGCGCATCTTATGGCGGTGTATAACCGGGCCCACCCAAAGGCCTGACACAGCCAAAGAAGAGCCTCACGGCAGAGCTGCCTCAAAAAAAACGCCCGACCCCTACCAAAAAAATCCGATACTATGCTGGTACTATGCTGGCCGTTTTCCGAGCCCGCATTTCGGGACAGCCCGGCGTATTTGCGGCCTCATTCAGATCTTTTTGAACAGACACCAGGTGAAGGCCTGCGCGCCGCCGTTTGGGGTTTCGTGGGTCTCCTCCCAGCTGCGCTGCAGCTCAAACTCCGCCCCCAACTCGGCCGCGAGACTTTCTGGTGAATACTTCTGGACCGGCAGACCGCTGCAACTATCCGGCCCTTCCGGCGCGAAACTGGCCAGAATGGCAAAGCCACCTGACCGCACTGCCTGCTTCAAGGCGCGCAGATAGGCGGTGCGATCCGCAGCTTCTGTCAGAAAATGAAACACAGCCCTGTCGTGCCAGATGTCCCATTGCCGTTGTGGGCGCCATGTGGTGATGTCCGTGGCAATCCAGGCGACATGATCTCCCTCGGCCCCCAGACGCGCCCGCGACAGGGTCAAAGCCTTGGCAGAGATATCCAGTACCGTCACATCCCGGCGCCGCTGGTCCAGCAAAGCACCAACCAGTCGCGACGCCCCGCCACCGATGTCAATCACCGACATGCTCCGCCCACCACACTGCGCGATGGCTTCCAGCGAAGCTTTCGGTTCCGCCTGAAACCAACTCACCTCATCCGTCTGTTTGGATTGATAGACGCTATTCCAGTAGTTTGCTTTTTGCGACATCCTGCTCTCCCTCGATGAACAGACCTGCTGAACAAAATTACAGTACACTTATTATTATACTAATTCGGAAAATGGAATGTAGTGACCTGCGTCAAAATGCGCGAAAACCGAACGCTTAAAATGCGAAACATCTTTTCCAGAGGTGCAAAGCCATGGTTAATCTCTGCCCGGTTATCTGAGGGCTCCCGATGCTCCAGAAAGGATGCCCCAAGATGACTTTGCAGACAGCCTCGTTCCATCCGGCCCCTGCCGCGCCAGCCCCTGCGCCTTCGCAAATCCGTTTTCCCAAAAATCCCGAAAAATCGCGCCGCTCTCCGGTAGGTTCTCCGGCGCGCTCTGTCGAAACACTTTATGCGACGTCCCTGCGGGTTTTGAGCCCGGCACCTGCGCTTCAGGGGCAGGAATACCCAACCCGGCTCCACTGAACACTTGCGGGCGCGCGCGATTTTCGCCATCAGAGGCTTATGACACCTCAGATCCGCGCCCTCTCCGTTCACCTTTTCACCGCAACCGGTGCCGTTTTTGCCATGCTGTCGATGCTGGCAGCCGTCGATGCAAAATGGAGCCTGATGTTTGTCTGGCTGGTTGTGGCCTTTGCCGTAGATGGTGTCGACGGACCGCTGGCGCGCCACTATCATGTGAAACGCTACGCGCCACAGTTTGATGGCGTGCTGCTGGATCTGATCATCGACTACTTGACCTATGTCTTCATCCCCGCCTTTGCCCTGTTCAAATCGGGGTTGATGTCGGGCTGGACGGGCTGGGTTGCCATCATCGTTATCACCTTTGCCAGTGCGATGTATTTTGCCGACACCCGGATGAAGACCAAGGACAATTCGTTCTCCGGCTTTCCGGGTTGCTGGAACATGCTGGTTCTGGTGATTTTTGCGCTGGAGCCCAGCCACTGGACCATTCTGGTGTTGGTGACGCTCTTGTCGATCGCGATGTTCCTACCGCTGAAATTCATCCACCCCGTGCGCACCGAACGCTGGCGCAAGATCTCACTGCCGATGGCGCTCGCCTGGACCTTTTTTGCCGGCTGGGCTGCCTGGGTGGATTTCCACCCGCAAAGCTGGGCGCATTGGGGGCTGGTTGTCACCTCGGTCTATCTGCTTTTTGTTGGCATCGCCCAGCAGATCTTTCCGGAACGCCGCTGAAGCTGCCCCCCTGAGGTTGCAGTCTCCGGATAGACGCCGGAGCAAGCTTTGGCATCATATGACAACAGCCTGCACGATCAAATCAGCAGGCCTGCAGCCCCTTCGTGTTTCAGCAAGGTGACTTTGGTCTCAACCCCGCCAGCCCCGGAAAACCCACCAAGACCATTGGCCCCTAACACCCTGTGGCACGGAATGATCACCGGAATCGGATTGGCTCCGCAGGCATTGCCGATGGGTTGCGGCGGCGCCTTCAGGTCCCGGGCGATGTCGCCATAGGTGCGCGTTTCACCAAAGGGGATCGCGAACATGGCATCACAGACAGCCCGCTGAAAATCAGAACCCGCAACCGCAAGGGGCAGATCAAACCGGGTCAGCTCCCCGGCGAAATAGGCCCGCAATTGTTCGATTGCGCGGTCCAGAAGCTCTGTCCTGTCAGCCCCCTCCTGCTGCCAGGACAGGCGAATGATGGCCCCGTCCTGTTCGGTGACACTCAGAGGGCCGACGATCGTGTCTATCATGGCAGATGGCATGGTTTCGGTCTTTCCGGGCAGGAGAGCGGTGCACAAATCGGATACTTTCGTATAGCGACCTATGCCAACAGGCCTTTGACCTACACAGAGGTGCGAAGGCATTTCACTAAAATTGTGCTAAAACTCTTAGCACGAATTGTGAACGGGTGAAGACAATGATGACCACAACCGCCATCGGCTATAGCGCAAACAGCATCAATCTCTCTCTCAAGGCAGGCGTGCCTGCAGCGGATGCAAGTCTGAACGAAGGCAAGACCCAAGGTCGGGACCGCGCCCTTCAGCGGGAACTCTACCTGAAGGGGGCGCAGACCATAGCAGGTCAAAGTCAGCATGTCGGCCCCGCGCAGCAAGCCCTGCGCCAGACGGCGATGGGCACGGGTGTCTATAGCTCGCAGGCTCTGCACTCGCATTTTCTGGATCTAGATTCCGGACATGCGCCAGGCCCGAAGCCTGCAAGTACGCTGATTGCGGAACGCAGCTATCTGGAAATGCGTGGACTGTAGAGACCGCTGCGCGCAACCGAGTTCACGGACCACAAGACCGCAAAAAGGGCCCCCAACTGGGAGCCCTTTTTCAATTTCTTTCCTCAGGCGTCAGGCTCTGCACTTTGCTGAGCCTCACCAGAAAGGCGCATCAGCCAAGTGCTGCGTCACAGCGGCCACAGACACCGGCGTGCTTATGGGTGCCAACATCCGGCAGGATCTTCCAGCAACGCTGACATTTGTCCCCTTCGGCCTTTTCAAACACCACCGAAATCCCGTCAACTTCGGGCATACGGAACGCCTCTGCCGGGGCCGGATCGCCAGTCAGGGAGATTCCGGAGGTGATGCAGATATCGGCAAAATTCACCGACTTCAGGGCTGCAAGAACCTCGGCGTCGCGGATATGCACCACCGGATAGGCCTCCAGTGAGGCGCCGATCACCTTGTCGACCCGCTGGATTTCCAGCGCCGCCGTCACCACCCGGCGGGCCTGACGGATTTGCGTCCATTTCGCCGACAGAGGCTCGTTCAGCCAATCCGCAGGCGTGTCAGGGATATCGGTCAGATGCACCGAGCTGTCCTCGCCGGGGAAGCGCTCGAGCCAGACCTCTTCCATGGTGAAGACCAGGATGGGGGCCAGCCATGTGGTGAGACGGTGAAACAGGATATCCAGCACTGTGCGCGCCGCGCGGGCATTGGCGGTGTCACCGTCGCAATAGAGCGCATCCTTGCGCACATCAAAGTAGAACGCCGACAGATCAACGGTGGCGAAGTTGAAGATCGCCTGCCAGACACCGTTGAAATCAAAAGATTTATAGCCGTTCTGCACCACATGATCGAGTTCGGCCAGACGGTGCAGCACCCATTGCTCCAGCTCGGGCATATCGGCGGTGGCGACGCGCTGGTCTTCGCTGAAATCCCCCAGTGATCCCAGCATATAGCGCATTGTGTTGCGCAGGCGACGATAGCTGTCAGCGGTGCCTTTCAGGATTTCAGGGCCGATGCGCTGATCCGAGGTATAATCGGTTTGCGCCACCCAGAGCCGCAGGATATCGGCGCCGTATTGCTTGATGATTTCTTCGGGCACGATGGTATTGCCGAGCGATTTGGACATCTTGTTGCCCTTACCATCCAGCGTAAAGCCATGCGTCACCACATTGCGGTAGGGCGCGCGGCCCTTGGTGCCACAGGCCTGCAACAGCGAGGAATGGAACCAGCCGCGGTGCTGGTCGGTGCCTTCCATATAGACGTCCGCGATGCCATCCTTGGTGCCATCGGCACGGTCTCGTAGCACAAAGGCATGGGTCGAGCCGGAGTCGAACCAGACGTCGAGCACGTCAAAGACTTGCTCCCATTCGTCGGCATTATAATCCGCACCCAGGAAACGTTCCTTAGCACCGTCCGCGTACCAGGCATCTGCGCCCTCAACCTCAAAGGCGGCCGCGACACGGGCATTCACCGCGTCATCGCGCAGCAGGAAACCCTCGTCGGTGGGCAGCAGGCCCTTTTTGACAAAACAGGTCAGCGGCACCCCCCAGGCGCGCTGGCGTGACAGCACCCAGTCGGGACGCGCTTCGATCATCGAATAGAGCCGGTTGCGACCCGTCTTTGGCGTCCATTTCACCAGCTCGTCAATGGAGCGCAGGGCGCGTTCACGGATGGTGGTGCCCATCTCGTCCTGGCCATCACCCACTGCGCGGTCCACCGCGACAAACCACTGTGGCGTGTTGCGATAGATCACCGGCGCTTTGGAGCGCCAGCTGTGCGGGTAGCTGTGTTTGATCTTGCCACGCGCCAGAAGGCCCCCGACCTCAACCAGCTTGTCAATGACGGTCTTGTTGGCATCGCCCTCACCGCCCTTGCGGTTGAGGATGTATTTGCCGCCAAAGAACGGAAGATCCGCGCGAAAGCCGCCATCATCCATGACGTTATAGGTGATCACCTGCTCCAGCATGCCCAAGTCGCGGTAGAGCTCAAACTCTTCCATACCGTGGCTTGGCGCGCAGTGGACAAAACCGGTGCCTTCTTCATCCGTGACAAAAGGAGCTGCGCGGAAATCGCGGGGTGCGTCCCATTCGCCCTTGCCACCTTCAGCGCCCGCCAGCGGGTGCGACAGCTGCAAGGTCGCCAGCTCATCCGCAGGCACGGCGCGCACGCGGGTATATTGCCCCTCGTCCAGACGGGCGCGCGACATCACGTCTGCGGCCAGCTTGTCGGCCAGCAGGAAGCGGTCGCCCTTGGCGGCCCAGCATTCTTCGGGCGCGTCGGTGACCTCGTAAAGCCCGTAGTCGTAGTTTTCACCATAGACCACCGCCTTGTTCGACGGGATGGTCCAGGGGGTGGTGGTCCAGATCACCACAAATGCGTTGAGCAATTCGTTGGTGCGCGAAGCTTTCTCTTCAACTTCTGCCGCACTATCGCCACTCACGCCATGGCCTGAAACCTTGAATTTCACCCAGATGGTGAAGCTTTCCTTGTCCTTGTATTCCACCTCGGCCTCGGCCAGGGCGGTTTTTTCAACCGGCGACCACATCACGGGCTTGGAGCCCTGATACAGCGTGCCGTTCATCAGGAACTTCTGGAACTCAGCTGCGATCACTGCCTCGGCGTGGAAATCCATGGTGAGGTAAGGATCAGCCCAGTTGCCGGTGATGCCAAGGCGTTTGAATTCCTCGCGCTGAATATCGACCCATTTGTCGGCAAAGGCGCGGCATTCCTGGCGGAATTCAACCACATCAACGGCGTCTTTGTTCTTGCCCTTCTTGCGGTACTGCTCTTCGATCTTCCACTCGATGGGTAGGCCATGACAATCCCAGCCCGGCACGTAGCGCGCATCAAAGCCCATCATCTGGTGGCTGCGCACGATCATATCCTTGATCGTCTTGTTCAGCGCGTGGCCGATGTGCAGATGGCCGTTGGCATAGGGAGGCCCGTCATGCAGCGTAAATGGCGTGCGGCCTTCTTTTTCGCGCAACCGGTCGTAAACGCCAATCTTGGCCCAGCGATCCAGCCACTGAGGCTCGCGCTTTGGCAGGCCCGCGCGCATTGGAAAATCGGTCTTGGGCAGGTTCAGGGTCTGTTTGTAGTCGGGTGTTTCAGCTGTGTCGGCGCACATGGGTGGCGTCCTTTGGATAATCAGGTCGAAAATTAGGTTGCTTCGGTTCGGCGCGATGGCTCAAGCGCCTTTGCCCGGCGGCTCGTGCAATCAGAGCGCCGGGGATATAATTCGAATAATGATGACCGCACGGTGGGACATGGGGGCGTTATAGGCGTTGCAGCGGCGGGGGTAAAGCGCGGTTATGGCGCGACATAATTGTTGCCCGGAGGAAACATACAGTGCCACGCTCTGCCACCATTCATTGCGTCGAAAAACACAGCTGACTAACAAGGAAAATCAACATTCACACGGGGAGCCCATTGTATAAAAACGTAGTCCCTGGCACAGCAGCATTGGCATTTGTCCTGACCGGCTGCAGCGACACAGTATCAAGCCCAAGCAAGCCTCTCAGCCTCTCCAAAGAAGTGGTTTTAAACGTACAGGGTAAGAAAACACCCACCGTTGCTGTCACCCCAGTCAAGTTCAGCTTTCCCGATGACCGATCTTACTCGGCCATCCCACTGCCGTACCAGCCAAAAAGTTGTCGCCTCGTCAGCACTCATTTCAGTGCCGAAATCGCGATCCCATCGCAGGTCAACCTACCAGCCTATGGCAAGAACACGCCACCGATGCAGGTCCTGTGCCAGTCGGATCACTATACCTTCGACGAGACCATCAAACCCGTCAATCTAACGCAACAGGCCGCCAACACGGCCACCGCCGCGCATTTTCTGATTGGCTATGGGTTGGTGGGTGCAATTGCGACCTCCAGCGCGGCCAGCCAGCGCGACAAATCACAGGATCTTTTTGGCTACCCTCTGAAGATCGAATTGAAATAGCACCAGTAGCGTTCGCCCCGTGCACCCGCTTTTCATATTTGTTTACAAAGTCTAAAGCCGTTTCGCGCGCGAAACATTCCCGCCCTGATCTAACCCTGAAACAATAGCCCCACACCGTAGGCCAAGGCGGCAGCCGCCCCACCGATGGCCAGGGTCTCGGCCCCAGATCGCCACCATGGGGTCAGCGCCCAACGGCTTTTGGCAGCACCAATGACAAAGAACGTCGCCAGCGTCAGCCAGACCGACAGCGAAAAAGCTGAATCCAGCCCCAACAGGAAAGGTAAAAGCGGCACCATCCCTGCCAAAAGGAAAGCACCAAACGTCGCCAAAGCAGCCCGCATCGGCTGCGGATCAACCGGGCTGGCGCCATATTCCCCCTCCATCATCAGGTTGATCCAGGCCTCTTTGTCGGCGCAGATCGCATCGGTCGCCGCCTCCAGTACCGGGCCGTTCAGGCCCTTGAGACGCAGGATCTCGCGCACCTCAGCCCGCTCGCCATCAGGGAACAGGTTGATATGGCGGTCTTCGACCTCGCGCAGGCGCTTGATGTCGTCCAGCTCAGCCTTGGTGCCGGAATAGTTGCCGGCCGCCATGGAGAACCCGTCGGCCAGCACATTCGCCAGCCCCAAAGCGACGATGACAAAGGGCGACAGCCCGCCCCCCGCCACACCAGCCACGATGGCAAAGGTGGTGACAGAGCCATCAATGGCGCCATAGACCACATCGCGCAGCACGCCCCGCCCCTGTGGTGCGGCAATGCGGGCGCTGATTTCCTCTGGGCTGTGACCGTGTTCCATCTTTGCTGTCTCTCCTGTTGCGCACCTTCAGGTCTAGCCTCTGGCGTGGTTGCTGCCTTGCGGCAGATCAACGCCAGCTCTACCCATTGGCCGCACAAAGCCCTATCTACTGCCTCAACACCGCGACACAGGACAGGCGCATGACCTTTCAGCCCCAAGCCCCCGATCATCCAATGAAACGCTTTGACGTCACCGGAGATGAGATCGACCGTGTCGTCGCCCTGTTCTATATCCGCATTCGCGCCCATGCCGAATTGGGGCCGATCTTTGCGCTCTACGTCAAAGGCCCCGACTGGCCCGCCCACGAAGCCAAGATCGCCCGTTTCTGGCGCAACGCGATCCTGCGCGAGAAATGCTACAACGGCAACCCGATGCGGGTGCATGTCTCACGTCCCGAGATCGAGGCGAAACATTTTCCCCAGTGGCTGGCGCTGTTTCATCAGGTCCTGCAGGCTGAGCTGCCCGTCGACATAGCGCTGCAGTGGGGCGCCCTAGCAGATCGTATCGGAGAAGGCTTTCGCACAGGTATCGTTGCCATGCGCCAGCCCAAGGACGCGCCACCCAAACTGTTCTGAGCCCGCAGTGACAGCAGGCGCACCTTAGCTCAGCCGGGACATCTGGCCCTTGACCCGTCGGATCGGGATCGAGGATTCAATCGAGGCGACGCCGTCGATTTTGGTCAGATGGCCGGTGAGAAACCGCTCAAACTCATTGAGGTCTGATACGGCCAACCGCAGCAGGTAGTCTCGGGTGCCAGTCATCAGCCAACAGTCGACCACCTCGCGACACAGTGAGATGGCCCGTTCAAAATTTTGCAACCGGTCATCCACCTGATGATCCAATTTCACCGAAACAAAGACTGAAAACCCATAGCCCAGCGCCGCGTCGTCAACTTTGACGCAATAGCCGGTGATCACCCCTCTGGCCTCCAGATTCCTGATCCGCCGCGCACAGGGCGACGGCGACAGACCAACACGTTCGCTCAGCTCCTGGTGGGTCTGGCGCGCATCCCGCTGCAGCTCTGCCAGAATCTTCAGATCCATTGCATCCAGGTCGCTCATCGGCTTTCCATTTCCACCACAGTTTTTCAGATTATTGGCAATTATAGCCAATTCAGGATCAGAAACCACGTGAATTTGGCACCTTTTCGCGCAAACGCCACGATAATCTCCTCTGCAAATGGAGGACCCAATGACCCAATCGACCCGCCCCCAGCTGATGCACCGCGACCCCGACCCAGTCGAAACAGCCGAATGGATCGAAGCGCTCGAAGCACTTGCCGCCGCGCAGGGGCCGGAACGTGCGCAGTTCGTCCTTGGTCAGGTGCAGGACCGGGCCCGCCGTCTTGGCGTGACCACTTCCGGTCTGCCCTATTCCGCCTATCGCAACACCATTCCCCTGGCGCAGCAACCCGCCTACCCCGGTGACGCCGCCCTTGAGGAACGGATCACCGCGATCATCCGCTGGAATGCGCTGGCCATGGTGGTGCGCGCCAACAAAGCCTACGGAGAGCTCGGCGGTCACATCGCCTCCTATGCCTCTGCCGCCGAGATTTTCGAAGTTGGTTTCAACCATTTTTTCCGCGCGCCCAGCGCCGGTTTTGGTGGCGATCTGGTCTATTTCCAGCCGCATTCTGCCCCCGGCGTCTATGCCCGCGCTTTTCTTGAAGGACGTCTCAGCGAGGAGGATCTGGCCAGTTACCGCCAAGAGGTGCCCGGCAAGGGGCTTTGTTCCTATCCGCATCCCTGGCTGATGAAGGATTTCTGGCAGCTGCCCACAGGGTCAATGGGCATTGGTCCCCTGTCTGCGGTCTATCAGGCGCGCTTTATGCGCTATCTTCAGGCGCGTGATCTGGCCAACACTCAGGACCGCCACGTCTGGGGTGTGTTTGGCGATGGCGAAATGGATGAGCCCGAATCCATTGCGGGCCTTACGCTTGCAGCGCGCGAGGGACTCGACAACCTCACCTTTGTCGTGAACTGCAACCTGCAACGGCTGGACGGGCCGGTGCGCGGCAATGGCCAGATCATCCAGGAGTTGGAATCGCTTTTCGTGGGCGCCGGCTGGAACGTGATCAAGGTGCTCTGGGGGTCGGAATGGGACAACCTGTTTGCCCGCGACACCAACAATGTGCTGCTGCGTCGCTTTGCTGAAACCGTGGATGGCGAATATCAGGATCTTGGTTCTAAAGACGGCGACTACAACCGGGCCAAGTTCTTTGACGCCGACCCGGAAACCGCAGCCCTTGTGGCGCATATGTCGGACGCTGAAATCCACGCGTTGAGGCGCGGCGGACATGATCTGAAAAAATTGCATGCCGCCTTTGCCGCTGCCAAGGCCCACAAAGGCAAGCCCACCGTCATTCTGGCCAAAACCAAAAAGGGCTATGGCATGGGCGGTGCTGGGGAGTCCCGCATGACCGCGCATCAGGCCAAGAAACTCGACACCCAAGCCCTGCTGGCCTTTCGCGATCGCTTTGATCTGCCCCTGTCGGACAAATCCGTCGAAGCCCTGGAATTCTATCGCCCGCCCGAAGACAGCCCGGAACACATCTATGTGCAACAGCGCCGCGCCGATCAGGGCGGCTATCTGCCGTCCCGTCGCCAACAGGCCAGCACCAGCATCCCCAAGCGCCCCGCGCTGGACAGCTATGGCAAATTCGCGCTGCAGGCCGAGGGCAAGGAAATGTCCACAACCATGGCCGCCGTGCGCATGCTGGGCGGGCTGCTGCGCGACAAGGAGTTTGGCCCTCGCATCGTGCCCATCGTGGCGGATGAGGCGCGCACCTTTGGCATGGACAACCTGTTTCGTCAGGTCGGCATCTATGCGCCACAGGGCCAGCTCTATGAGCCCGAAGACGCAGGCTCGATGATGTATTACAAGGAAGCCGCCGACGGCCAGCTGCTGGAAGAAGGCATCACCGAGGCCGGTGCGATTTCCAGCTGGACTGCCGCCGCCACCGCCTATTCCGCTCATGATACCGAGCTGTTGCCGATCTATATCTACTATTCGATGTTCGGCTTTCAGCGCGTTGGGGATTTGATCTGGGCCGCTGCCGATCAGCGCGCGCGAGGCTTTCTGTTTGGCGCCACTGCCGGGCGCACCACCCTCTCTGGCGAAGGGCTGCAGCATCAGGATGGCTCCAGCCATCTCTGGGCCTCGGCCATTCCCAACTGCCGCGCCTATGACCCCGCCTATGCCTATGAGCTGGCCGTGATCATGGACCATGGCATGACCCGGATGCTGGACGAAAAACGCGACGAGTTTTTCTACATCACCATGATGAACGAGAACTATGCCCAACCCTCGATGCCCGAGGGCGCAGGCGAAGGCATCCTGCGGGGCATGTATCATCTGGCGGCATATGGCGCGAATGGCGCGAAGGCGATGCCACGCGCCCGGCTGGTGGGATCCGGCACCATCCTGCGCGAGGTCGAAGCCGCCGCCGAGATCCTGGCGCGGGACTATGGCATCGCCTCGGATGTCTATTCAGCCACCTCGTTCACCGAACTGGCCCGCGAAGCCGCCGAGGTAGAGCGGCGCAACCGCTTTGCCAGTGAGGCACCAGAACAAAGCCATCTTGAGAAGCTGCTGGCCGGGGATGCACCGGTGATTGCCGCCTCTGACTATGTGCGCGCCTATGCCCAGCAAATCGCGCCCTTCCTGCGTGCCCCGATGCGGGTGCTGGGAACCGACGGCTTCGGAAGATCCGCCAATCGCAAGGCTCTGCGTCGGTTCTTTGAAGTCGACCGGCAACATATCGCACTCGCGACAATCGAAGCCCTCGTCGGCGCGGGTACGTTGCCCCGAAGCCTGTTGAAACAGGCGCTGGATGATTTTGGCATTGATCTGCAGGGCGATGCGCCCTGGACCCGTTGAAAGGAGAAGCAAGATGAGCACCATCAGAGAGGTTCTGGTGCCGGACATCGGCACTCTTGACGCGGCACCCGTGGTCGAGGTTCTGGTCGCCGCAGGGGACAGCATCACAGTGGGCGAAACCCTGATCATACTTGAATCAGACAAGGCTACACTTGATATTCCAAGTGATGCTTCAGGAATTATTGAAGAAGTGAAAGTCAAAATGGGCGACGCCTTGCGTAAAGGTAGCGTCATTTTGACGGTTTCTGGATCTTCAAACGCTGAACAACCTGTGGAAAACAGCGGCGCCCCTGTGGATAAGGCAGCAGCCCTGCCAGATCCGCAGCCTCTGCCGGACCCCACAGCAATTTCCCCCTCTGCAGAGGGGAACAGCCCTGCTCCGCAGGTCGGAAAACCGGTCTATGCCTCGCCTTCCCTGCGCCGCTACGCCCGCATCCTTGGGGTAGATATCCGCGCCGTCACCGGCAGTGGCCCAAAGGGGCGCATTGTGAAGAGTGACGTTGAAGGCTTTGTAAAAAGTAAACTATCGGTAAATACCCACCCTCAATCCACAGGCTCTTTCACAGGATTATCCACAGGCACAGGATTACCCACAGGGCTTCCGGCATGGCCGCAGGTGGATTTTGCCAGTTTCGGCCCGGTAGAGGCCCAGCCTCTCAGCCGGATCGCCCGCCTGTCTGGTCCCGCTTTGGCGCGCAACGCGCTACTGATCCCGCATGTCTGCAATTTCGACGAGGCCGATGTCACCGCACTGGACGCGTTTCGCAATGAGTTGAACGCTGAAGCCGGCCCTGATACGGCCCGGCTTACCCTGTTGGCCTTTGCCGTCAAAGCCATTGTCGCCACGCTGAAAAAACACCCGAAATTCAACAGCTCACTGGACGGAGATAATCTGATCCTCAAGCGCTACTGGAACATTGGCGTGGCGGCAGACACCCCTAATGGGCTGGTGGTGCCAGTGATAAAAAAGGCGGATCAAAAGGGGCTGTATGACATCGCCACAGAGATGGCCGCGCTCGCCGAGCAGGCCCGCGCCGGACGTCTGAAGGCCGCAGATATGCAGGGGGCCAGTTTCACCATCTCCTCGCTTGGCGGCATTGGCGGCACTAATTTCACCCCCATCATCAATGCGCCCGAAGTGGCGATCCTCGGCATGACCCGCGCCAAGATCCAGCCGGTCTGGGATGGCAGCGCCTTTCAGCCACGGCTGGTCCAGCCGCTGTCGCTCAGCTGGGATCACCGCGCTGTCGACGGCGTTGCAGCCGCGCGTTTCCTTGGCGATCTTGCCGCCATACTGGGCGATTTTCGCCGCATCAGCCTGTGAAGGGATCTGACATGAGCCATGACATTCTGATCCCCGACCTCGGTGGCATCACTGAGGCCCCGGTGGCCGAGGTGCTGGTCAAACCCGGCGATCAAATCGCCGCCGGGGAGCCTCTGCTCATTGTCGAAAGCGACAAGGCGGTGCTGGATATCCCGGCCCCAGCCGATGGCACGATCACGGAGGTCCATATTGCCGTCGGTAATGCGGTCAGCCCGGGCCAGCTGGTGATGCGGTTTGAGAGCGGCATGGCCGCAGCGCCTCTGCCGGATGTCGCCGACGTCGTATCGACAGCACCGCAGACTTTGGCAGAGGAGCACGCGCATCTGGTGGTGATCGGTGGTGGCCCCGGCGGCTACACGGCCGCCTTTCGCGCCGCCGATCTGGGGGCCGAGGTGACGCTGATTGATCCGCGCGCCAGCCTTGGCGGCGTCTGCCTCAATGTCGGCTGCATCCCATCCAAGGCCCTGCTGCATGTGGCCAAGGTCAAGGAAGAAGCCGAGGAGGCCGCGTCTCTCGGGCTCGGCTTTGCGCCTGCGCAGGTTGATCTCGAAAAGGTCCGGGCGTTCAAAACCAGCGTGGTGACGCGGCTGACCACCGGGCTGGCCGGTCTCGCCAAACGGCGCAATATCCGCGTAATCCGGGGCACTGCCCGTTTTGCCAGCCCGCATCAGCTGGTGATCGATCACGCAGATGGAGAGCGACACCTCAGCTTTGACAAGGCCATCGTCGCCGTGGGGTCTGAGCCCATCCGCCCGCCCTTTCTGCCAGAGGATCCGCGTATTCTCGACAGCAGCGGCGCGCTGGAGCTGGCAGAGATCCCCGACCGGCTGCTGGTGATTGGCGGCGGCATTATCGGGTTGGAGATGGCGCAGGTCTATCACGCGCTGGGGGCCAAGGTGGAGATTGTCGAGCTGGGTCATCAGATCCTGCCCGGCGCCGACCCTGATCTGGTGAAACCTTTGAGCCAACGCCTCACGGCCCGCTTTGGCCGGGTCCGGCTCAACACCCGGGTCACTGGAGTTGAGGCTGCCGAAGTGCTGCGGGTGCGGTTTGAAACCGACCAAGGTGATGAGACTGGAAAAGTCGAAACTGGCGAATTTGACCAAATCCTGGTCGCCGTGGGCCGCAGTCCCAATGGCGCAAAGGTCACGCCTGAAGCTGCAGGCCTTGCTCTGCAGGGCCCCGGTTTTCTGAGCGTTGACGCCCAGATGCGCAGTACGCAGCCGCATATCTTTGCCATTGGCGATGTGGTGGGGCAGCCGATGCTGGCGCATAAGGCGGTACACGAAGCCAAGGTCGCCGCCGAAGTCGCGATGGGTGAGATCAGCGCCTTTGAGCCCGCCTGCATTCCCTCGGTCGCCTATACCGATCCCGAAGTTGCCTGGGTTGGCCTGACTGAAACCGAAGCCCACACCAAAGGCATCAAGATCAAGACCGCCAGCTTTCCATGGGCGGCCTCAGGCCGGGCGCTGTCTCTGGCGCGCGATGAGGGCGTAAGCAAGCTGATCTTTGATCCCGCAACCAGAAAACTTCTGGGCGCGGGCATCACCGGCAGTGCTGCAGGCGACCTGATTGCAGAGGCCGCCCTTGCCATCGAAATGGGGGCCGACGCACAGGATCTGTCGCTGACCATCCATCCACATCCGACGCTGTCGGAAACACTGGGCCTTGCAGCAGAAATCTTTGAAGGCACCATCACCGATCTTTAGCGAGGCGGCGTAGGAAACCATCTGATTGATAGGCCGTGGGGCGTCAGTTTTGACGCCCTTCGGGGGCCTCGCTCTTGGTTGTCTCGCGGCGAAACAGCCCTGCCAATGCGCCCTTGATCACTTTGCGGGTCGAGGGTCTGTGCAGTTTGGAGAAAGGCATCGGGCGGCAAACCTCCATCGCAGCAATGCCGACGCGGGCTGACAGTGCGCCATTGACCAGACCTTCGCCAAAGCGGCGCGATAGCTTGGACAGAACGGATCCCCCCAGAACGGATTCGAGCAGATCATCGCCCGCGGCCACCGCACCCGTCGCCGCCAGGTGCGCCAGCACCGCCCGCGTCAGTCGCCAAGAGCTGAACAGCCCCGAACGCCCGCCATAGATCTGCGCCACCCGACGGATCATCCGCACCGAGGCCAGCAGCGCCACGACGACATCCGCCAGCGCCAGCGGCACCAGTGCGGTGACCGTTGCCACCTGCCGCGCGGCTGCCTCGACCTCTTGCAACGCACGCCGGTCAAGTGGCACCAGCAGTTCTTCCTCGCTGATCATCAACAGCGCATCCGCATCCAGCACCTCTGCCTTGCGGTCGGCAAGCCGTGCCAGCTGCCACGCGAGATCGTCACGAGAGGCGTAAAATCCTTCGAGCTTGGCCACGTAGGCCTGTGCCGCTGCCATATCCTGTGCCGCAGGCACCGCCGCCTGACGCAGGCCATCGACACGCTTCAGTCGGGCCAGTGCCGCCAGTTCGCGCAGCAGCATGACAGCGCCCAGAACCAGCGCCAGTGCAAACCCGGCGCTGACCACCCAGCCCAGCAGCGGAATTCGGGCAATCAATGAGGTGGCAAAATCCCAGGCCGCAACAGAGATCACGGCCCCGATCAGGGCCAGAACCAGCCCCCAGAACCAGGCCGCCAGCCGCGATGGCCGCGCTGCCAGCTGATCGGCGGTGTGCCGCAAAGCCTGCGCCTGTATCGCCGCTTGTGGCATCTGATCCGGCATCAGGTCCGGCACCGGTGGGGCGGCGGCCACATCGATTGCCTGCTGGGCGTCTTCATCTGCATCCAGATCAAACAGAACCGGTTTTTTGCTCATGTGTCTTTCCTCATGCCGCCTGTTCGCACGATTGTGCCTGACGCCACCCCATACGGAGAACACTCAGGCCTTCTTCGATATCCGCGCCATTCCTGCGCTGGGTCTCGACAAAGCCTGTACGCTGATAAAACCGATGGGCGGCAGTGTTTGCCTCAAATACCCGCAGCCACAGATTTGGAGAGGCGGCTTTGGCCGCTTCCACTAGCTTGTGCCCCAGCCCCTGCCCACGGGCCTCTGCCGCCAGATAGAGCGAACAGATCTCATCATTGTCACGGGCCAGAAATCCTGCCACCTGCGCCTTATGCGTGGCTTGACCTGTCTGCACCGCGACCGTCACCCAACCCCGGTCGATCATCACACCGCAAAAGGCGATCATCTCCACCTCAGCATAAAGCTTTGGCATCCAAGGCGTATCTTGCTGGAAACGATAAAGAATATTCCCCATGGCACCGGCATCCGTCGGCTGCGCTGGGCGCAGGACCATCGCGGCATCCGGCACATCCTGAGAACTCGCAGTGCTCACAGCCGGTCTCCGATCAGGAACTCTGCGGCGCGATCCAGTCTGATATGCGGCGGGCCATCGCCGGGTTTCAGCTGCAGCTCTGCCGGGGCAAATTGCATCGCCTGATAGTCGCCCTCCAGCCAATGTGTGGCCCCCTGCCGCGCCGGCGCCAATAGCTGTGCGGGATCGTCTGGCAGCGCCCCCGGATAAAAGGCCGCCTGCCGCCCGGTGGAGAGCAGCCGCCCGCGCACGCAGGGCAGATCGCTGCCCTCATGGGGGCGCATTTCCTCGGTGGTGGCCCGCAGTGACGCCAGCGCCAGGGCGGCGGTTTCGGCCCCGGCAAACTGGGCGCGGTCGCGCGCCGCGCGGGTCAGGGCCTCGATGATGGCGGTCATCTGCGGGTGTTGCTGATGGTGCAAATGGTCCGCCTTGGTGGCGGCAAACAGGATCTTTTCCACCCGTTTTCCGCGCAGGAGCGAGGTCAAAAACCCGTTGCGGCCGGGACGAAAGGCCGCGAGCACATCGCCCATGGCATGTCGCAGATCCTCGACCGCTTGTGGGCCGGAATGGATCGCGCTGAGCGCATCCACCAGCACCACCTGCCGGTCGATCTTGGTGAAATGATCGCGAAAGAATGGCTTTACCACCTTGGCTTTATAGGCCTCGAACCGGCGCTCCATCTCGCGCCACAGACTGCCGCGCCCGGCGCTGTCATCGCGCGCAAGCGGCGCAAAGGTCAGCACCGGTGATCCGGCAAGATCACCGGGCAGCAAAAACCGCCCCGGCGTGCAGTCATAAAATCCTGCCTCACGCGCGGCCTGCAGATAGGCGGTAAAGGCGGCGGCCAGCGCCAGCGCTTGTGGTTCATCATGGGCTACGGCCGCATCAACACTGGTCAGCAGTTGCAGATAACCTGCGGCACTCTGGCGGGCGGGCAGTCGGGTCAGCACCTCGGTGCTCCACTGGGTATATGTCTTGTCCAGCAGGGCCAGATCCAGCAGCCATTCGCCGGGATAATCCACGATATCAAGATGCAGTCGACGCGGGCTCTGCAATCCGGCCAGCAGCCCCGTGGGGCGCAGCGTCAGGCTCAGTCGCAGCTCTGACACAGCGCGAGTGCTGTCGGGCCAGTGGGGGTTGGGACCGGTGAGTGCGGCCAGATGGTCTTCATAGGCGAAACGCGGCACGGTATCGTCAGGCTGGGGCTGCAGATAGGCGCTATCAATGCGCCCGCTGCGCGCGGCATCCAATTGCAGCATACGGCCCCGGTTCAGCAGATTGGCCACAAGGGAGGTGATGAAAACGGTCTTGCCAGCCCGCGCCAGCCCGGTGACGCCAAGCCGCAGCGTGGGTTCAAAAAACTGTGCGGAAACACTGTTGCCCAGACTGTCCAGCCCGCGCACTGCTCCCTCGGCCATTGTTGAAAGTACCACCTGCCACACCTGTTTTTTTGCCCTGCCCCATAGATAAGCAGCGCAGGCGCATGATACCAGAGTGGCTTGGGCACTTGCCTCAGGCCTGTTGCCGGGTTACTTGCCCGCCCATGCCACGTTTTGCTCTCAAAGTCGAATATCATGGAAAGCCTTTTGCCGGTTGGCAAAGGCAGAAGGACCTGCCCACAGTACAGAGTGCCGTTGAGACGGCCCTGTCCCGTCTGGAGCCCGGCCCCCATACCATTGCCGCAGCCGGTCGCACCGATGCTGGCGTGCATGGGTTGGGTCAGGTTGCCCATTGTGATCTCAAGAAAGACTGGGATCCCTATCGTCTGTCGGAAGCACTGAACTACCACCTGAAACCCGATCCGGTAGCCATCGTGGCCTGCGCGCAGGTTGCCGACGACTGGCACGCACGGTTCACCGCCATTGAACGCCAGTATCTGTTCCGCATTCTGGTGCGCCGCCCGCCCGCAACGCTAGAGGCGGGTCAGGTCTGGCAGCTGCGCAACGATCTGGATCTGGAGGCCATGCAAGAGGCCGCCCAGCATCTGGTTGGCACCCATGATTTCACCACGTTCCGCTCCACCATCTGTCAGGCTAAAAGCCCGATAAAAGCGCTGGATGAGCTGCGGATCGAACGGGTGGCTGGTTTCTCCGGCCCCGAGATCCATTTCCACGTGCGGGCGCGCAGTTTCCTGCACAATCAGGTCCGCAGCTTTGTCGGCACGCTCGAACGGGTTGGTGCGGGCACCTGGGATCCGATTGATGTCAAAACCGCACTCGAGGCGCGCGATCGTACCGCCTGCGGTCCGGTCTGCCCCGGCCATGGGCTCTATCTGGCACGCGTTGGCTATCCCGATCCGGTTTTTGCCTCAGATACCTAAGATTTAGGCGGGTGTAGAACCAGGGTTTGCAGGGCGGTGGCAATCGGCCCCTCTTCGTCCTGCAACACCGATTGCGACATGCCGATCCCGGTGCCGTGCCAATGTGATATCGAATCGGAAGCCAGCCAGTCGCTGGTGGGTTCACGGTGAATATGGATTGTGAGATCGGTATTCATAAATCCCATCTCCTTGGGCCGGGCGTTCCAGGAAATCCCGTTGCCGCAATCCGCCAGCGCACAGAGCGACTGGATCGGAGACTGTTCTTCACCTTCCAGCAGCTTTGGCGTGCGCATCCAAATGGTTTTTGGCCCCGGATTCAATCCAAAGCCAGGCGGATAGGCCACATCCAGAAACTGGCCAAAATAGGGTTTATCGTGCAGGCCCGCACCGATTGAAAACGGCCCCGGCTCTGCCTCGGCGCGATTGAGCGGCGTCACTGGCGCTGTCGGCACCTCGCCCAGATCCTTGCGCACCAGATGCATAGAGGTGCCCTGCGCGCAAAGCCCGCCCTCAAAATCATGTATGGTGATCTGCGTCGTCGCCAATGTGCGTGTGTGACGCGTGGTCCGGGCCTCAACGCGCACCCCGGCCAGTGGCACAGGGCGCAGCACATCAAGCGTCAGACGGCACAGCATCTTTTCTGCGCCGATCTCGAGTTCAGCAGCCCGCGCTGCCAGGCCAGTAACCGGGCCTGCGTGACAGTGATGGGCAGACCAGGGCCCCCGCGCCGGATCGTTCCCGACAAAAATCCCTTCGGAATTCTGCGAGAAAAACGGCGGCGCTGTGAGGGCCCTGGATGTCATAGGATCAGACCTTTTCCTGGGTGTATTTCTTCAGCTCGCCGCGGGCGACCTGACGGCGGTGCACCGCATCGGGGCCATCGGCCAGACGCAGGGTGCGCACATGGGTCCAGGCGATCGCCAGAGGCGTGTCCTGGCTGACGCCCTGACCGCCAAACATCTGCACTGCCTCGTCGATCACTTTCAGGGCCACGCGGGGCGCGACCACCTTGATCTGGCTGATCCAGGGCGCCGCTGCACGACCGTCGCCCTGATCCATGTACCAGGCGGCCTTGAGGCAGAGCAGGCGCGCCATCTCAATCTCCATGCGGCATTCGGCGATGATGTCGTAGTTGGCCCCCAGATGGGCCAGCTTCTTGCCAAAGGCCTCACGTTGAAGCGAGCGTTTGCACATCTGTTCCAGCGCAGATTCGGCCTGGCCGATAGCGCGCATGCAGTGGTGGATCCGTCCGGGCCCAAGGCGGCCCTGGGCGATTTCAAAGCCACGCCCTTCACCCAGCAGAATACTGTCGGCAGGCACGCGCACATTGGTGAACCGGATATGCATATGACCATGGGGCGCGTCGTCGTGGCCATAGACCTCCATCGGGCGCAGCACCTCGATGCCTGGTGTGTTCGCAGGCACCACGATCATCGACTGTCGCTGGTGCTTGGGCTGATCTTCGCCGCCGGTTTTCACCATGACTATATAGACCTTGCAGCGCGGGTCCCCCGCACCGGAGGCCCACCATTTTTCGCCGTTCAGCACATAGTCGTCGCCATCACGCACGCAGGCCATCGACACGTTGGTGGCATCAGATGAGGCCACATCGGGCTCTGTCATCAGATAGGCAGAGCGGATCTCTCCCTCCAAGAGCGGCGCCAGCCACGCTTTCTTCATCGCCTCGGTGCCGTAGCGCTCAAACACTTCCATATTGCCGGTATCAGGTGCTGCACAGTTGAAAACCTCAGCCCCCAGCGGCGTCTTGCCCATTTCCTCGGCGAAATAGGCGTATTCAACGGTCGACAGGCCAAAGCCCTTGTCGCTGTCGGTCAGCCAGAAGTTCCACAAGCCCTGCTCTTTGGCCTTGGCCTTCAGCCCCTCAAGGATCTCAGACTGACGGGCGGTGTATTGCCAGCGGTCGCCAGTGCCGATCTCGGCCTGGTACTCGGCCTCAAGCGGCATGATCTCGTCGCGCACCATGGTGGCCACCCGATCCAGGAGCTTGCGGTTCTCTGCCCGCATGCCAAAATTCATATCCATCTCAAATTCTCCTCCGCTGCCGCTTTCACTCTTGCAAAAACCATGGCTTAGTCGGCCAAGAACTGTCCAGCGCAGTGACGGGACGTCATGGCCGCATGGGACAAAAAGCGACGAAGGGGAACAGCCATGGCGCTATTGGTCAATATCGGGCACGACGGATGGTATCGCGACACGGAGCTCGCCGATGAGCTGCGCCGGATCATGCCCACTGTCGATATCCGCACTCTCGCCAACCCGGGCGATCTGACCGAGGTGACAGTGCTGGCGGTATCGAAACTGGATCCCGACCTGCCCGCGCGCCTGCCCAACCTGGCTTTGGTGCAGAAACTGGGCGCCGGGGTGGAAACCATCGTCGCCCACCCGGCCATCGCCCCGCATGTGCAGGTGGCCCGGTTGAAACCGCTGGAGCCCGCCCGCGAGATTGCTGAATACTGCCTTGCCTATGTGTTGCAGGGTCAGCGCAACATCGCCGCCCATGCCGCCAGTCAGGCCCGCACCGCCTGGGAGCCGCTGGCCCCGAAACAGAGCCACAAGACCCGTGTCGGCGTGCTGGGTCTCGGCCATATCGGTGGTCTCACGGCTGCACTGATGCGTGACTTGGGCTTTGAGGTTCATGGCTGGAGCCGTTCTCCCAAGCAGATCGAAGGGGTGCGCTGCCATCATGGCGCAGAGGCGTTGGAGCCGATGCTGAACCTATGTGACTATATCTGCGCCATACTGCCGTCGACAACCGAGACCCGCGGGCTGATCAATGCGCAAACACTGGCGGCGATGAAACCCGGTGCTACCTTCATCAACGCCGGGCGCGGTGATCTGGTGGATGAAACCGCGCTGATCGCAGCACTGGATCAGGGCAGACCCGGCCATGCGGTGCTTGATGTGCTGTGCACCGAGCCGCTGCCTGCGCAGGATCCATTGTGGCAGCACCCGAATGTGACGATCACCCCGCATGTCTCGGGCTGGCATCTGGGCAATGCGCTGGAAGATGTGATGGAAAACTACCGGCGCCTGACAGCCGGAGAGCCGCTGCTGCATGCGGTAGACCGTAAGCGCGGCTACTGATTTACCCAAAAACGATTGACTGACATTTCGCAAAGAAGGCCAAACATGGATCTGTTCCAACTCGTAGACACCTCCGCAGTCACCCCGACAACCGAACGTCCCGCGCCCGAAAAACTGGTCTCGGGCGATCCGGTTTTCACCACCTGGGACATCGAAGAGCGCGAAGCCGACGGGCTCTATGCCGGGATCTGGCAATCCACGCCCGGCGCCTGGCGCGTCAGCTATGACGAATGGGAGTATTGCCGCATCCGCGAGGGGCAGTCGGTTCTCAAAGGCAGCGACGGCAGTGAACAGGTGCTCAAGGCTGGCGACAGCTTTCTGATCCGCCCCGGATTTGAAGGCATCTGGGAAGTGATTGAGACCACCGTCAAAGACTATGTGATCAAAGTCTGAGTGATCACATAGTCTGACCCATCCGCAACACGTCACTCGAACTGAAACGGCCCCCGGTTTTCGGGGGCCGCAAATGCCGGCGTCAGAACCAGAGCTTTAAAACAGCATGTTCTTGGCCGCAGTCCAGGCAGGGCCAATGTGCAGCCAGCTGCTGATCCCGGTATGGGCGGGCTGGCCGTCTTTCCAGGTGCCCGCGACCGACAACGCGTCCCAGTCACCGCTGAGCGGGTTGCCATTGAACAGGGTGAAATCGGCCCGTTTGCCCACCTCGATCGATCCGATCAGATCGCCCTGCCCTAATTGGCGCGCCGCATTGAGGGTCATGGCCGCCAGCGCCTCGTGCCGACTGATGGCCTGATCCGGTGCGGTCTGGCTTTGGCCGGACACCGACATCCGGTCAACGGCGGTGCGCAGTGTGCGCAGCGGGTCAATCGGCGAGGCCGGGTGGTCGCCATGCAGCGTGGTGACAACACCCGCCCGCATCGCAGCCCCGACCGGCATGTAGCGTTCAGCGCGCGTGCCGACGATGTCGGGCAGCGCATCGCCGTAATAGTAGATATGGTCGACAAAAAAGCCGAGGCTGATGCCAAGCGTCTTGGCGCGGGTGATCTGCGCCGGGGTGATCAGGGCGTTATGTTCCATCCGGTGCGACAGCCCTGGCGCAGGTCCTGCGGCCTCAAACGCATCCAGCACCTGATCAATGGCGCGCTCCCCCTGCGCATGCACCGCGATCTGGTGCCCGGCGGCCTGCAAATCGGCCACCTTGGCTTCAAAATCCGCAGCCTCATAGGTCACCGGGCCAAGATGCCCATGCGGGATATGCATCCTATCCGAGGTCAGATCACTGTGTTCATAGGCCTCGGCAAAGGCAGCACCACCGGTAAAAGGCGAGCCATCCATCCAGTATTTGGTGCCCAGAATGCGAAAATCATCACTGCCGCCCAGATCTGCCTGCTGATCCGGCAACAGATAAAGATAACTGCGGACCGGCGGCTGGCTTGTCCCGATCTGCGCCAGCAAACCTACCGGGTCGGCATGTTTGCCCACCGCACCGGTGATGCCGATGCTGGTATAGCCCGCCTTGGCGTAGGCGGCATATTCCTTGCGCACCAGAATTTCGACCATGGCGGGATCTGCTGTCGGCATGGCAGCCAGAATACTGTTTACCGCTGCCAATTCACGAAAGGCACCCGTGGCGCGGCCTTCGGCATCCCGGATCACGCCCTCAGCCGGCTCGGTCGAGACAAGCGAAATGCCTGCGGCCCGTATCGCAGCCGTATTGGCAAAAACCTCATGCAGCATCTGGGTGATCACCACCATGGGCCGGTCCGGCGCAATCGCGTCCAGCTCTGCCAGGGTGGGCGGTGACAGATCGGCAATCGCCACCGGATCCCAGCCATAGGCCACCAGCCAGGGCGTCGGGGAGTAGCCATCCGAGGCCGCCGCAAGCGCCCGCATGACAGCAGCCCGCGAGGCATATTTGAAGCCGCTGATATCCACGGCAGCCCCCAGCAAAGCTGTGGCAATCGGGTGGGTGTGCGGTTCGATCAGCCCGGGGGTCAGCACCGCGCCCTTCAGGTCGTGAACCGGGGCACCGCTGGATTTCAGCTCTGCTAGGCTCCCGGTTTGGGTGATAATGCCGTCTTCGATCAACAGCGCTTCGGGCGGCTCTGCCTCCCCCTCGGCCATGGTGATGATGTCTCCCCCTGTCAGCACCAGCCTCATGGGCACGGTCTCAGGACGCATCAGATACCAGCTGGCCGCAACCGCCAGCAGCAGAGCAAAGCCCAGCCCTTTCAGAATTCGCACCACCCATTTCATCTTGCATCTCCCCCCGCGAAAATTGCGCCAGTTTTTAGATCTGGCTTTGCGCGGATGATTGGTCTCGCCCCGATTCCAGACAAGCATGACGTCGCGGGACTGCGCACACTAAAAAGGAGCATTTAGAAATCTATTATCATGCAAAGGATGTGCGCCTATTGAACAATCTCTCGCGCATTTCCACCAAATGGAAAACCGGCCTCGATTGCGAGGCCGGTTGAGTAGGTGCATTCGAAAACCCAAATCGGGTTTTAGTCTAAGTAGTCTTCCAATGGTGGGCAGGTGCAGATCAGATGGCGGTCGCCATAGGCATTGTCGACACGGTTGACCGGCGGCCAGTACTTGTCGACCCGGAAGGCACCCGGTGGAAAACAGCCCTGTTCACGGCTGTAAGGGCGATCCCAATCTTTCACCAGATCCTCCATCGTGTGGGGCGCATGTTTCAGCGGGTTGTTCTCCGCGTCAATCGCGCCCTCCTCGATGGCCTGTACCTCGGCGCGGATCGACAGCATGGCATCGACAAAACGATCCAGCTCTGCCTTGGTTTCTGATTCAGTCGGCTCCACCATCAGGGTGCCAGCCACCGGCCAGGACATGGTGGGGGCGTGAAAACCGCTGTCGATCAAACGCTTGGCAACATCATCCACGGTCACATTGGCACTGTCGGCAAAGGGGCGCGTGTCGAGAATGCATTCATGCGCCACCCGGCCCGTCGGGCCTTTGTAAAGCACGCCGTAAGCCCCCTCGAGCCGCTTGGCGATGTAGTTGGCGTTCAGGATCGCAACCTTGGTCGCCTGCGTCAGCCCCGCCCCGCCCATCATCAGGCAATAGGCCCATGAAATCGTCAGGATCGAAGCCGACCCATATGGCGCCGCAGACACCGGCCCTTCTTCGCCGCCCAGTTCCGGGTGGCCCGGCAAATGCGCCGTGAGATGCGATTTGACACCGATTGGTCCCATGCCGGGGCCGCCACCACCATGCGGAATGGCAAAGGTCTTGTGTAGGTTCAGGTGGCTGACGTCGCCGCCCAGATCACCGGGACGGCTGAGCCCCACCATCGCGTTCATATTGGCGCCATCGATATAGACCTGACCGCCATGATCATGGGTGATCTGGCAGACCTCATGCACGGTTTCCTCGAACACCCCGTGGGTCGACGGGTAGGTGATCATGCAACCCGCCAGGTTTTCACTGTGTTTTTCAGCCTTGGCGCGGAAATCCTCCAGATCGATATCGCCGTTTTCTGCCGATTTGATCACCACCACCTTCCAGCCAACCATCTGCGCCGAGGCCGGATTGGTGCCATGGGCCGACATTGGAATCAGGCAGATATTGCGGTGCCCCTGCCCCTGAGCGCGGTGATAGGCGGCAATGGTCAACAGACCGGCATATTCGCCCTGCGCGCCCGAATTGGGCTGCATCGAGATCGCATCATAGCCGGTGATCTCGCAAAGCTTGGCCGACAGATCCGTCAGCATCTCGCCATAGCCCGCCTGCTGCGTGGCGGGCGCAAAGGGGTGGATATGGGCAAACTCGGGCCAGCTGAGCGGCATCATCTCAGCCGCTGCGTTGAGCTTCATGGTGCAAGACCCCAGCGGGATCATCGCGCGATCCAGCGCCAGATCGCGATCCGCCAGACGGCGCATGTAGCGCATCATCTCGGTCTCGGCCCGGTTCATGTGGAAAATCGGATGGGTCAGGTAGTCGGATTTGCGGTGCATATCCTGCGGCACGCGATACTCTGGCGCCAGTTCATCATCTTCACGCTCGATACCAAAAGCCCGCCAGACGGCCTCGGTGGTTTCGCGCCGAGTGGTCTCGTCCAGAGTGATGCCAACACGGGTTTCGCCAACACGGCGCAGGTTGATGCCTTCGTCCAGCGCCGATTTCAGCACTGCGGCCTGCAACGGGCCCACATCCACGGTGATGGTATCAAAAAAGCTCTTGGGGTCGACCTTGAAGCCGGCCTCTTCGAGCCCGCGTGCCAGACGCACGGTCTTGCGATGGATCCGCTGGGCGATGGCCTGCAGCCCCTTGGGGCCGTGAAACACCGCATACATCGAGGCCATGACGGCCAGCAGCGCCTGCGCGGTGCACACATTCGAGGTGGCTTTTTCGCGACGGATATGCTGCTCGCGGGTTTGCAGCGACAAACGGTAGGCCTTGTTGCCCTGAGCGTCGATCGAGACACCAACAATACGCCCCGGCATCGACCGTTTATAGGCATCACGCGTCGCCATATAGGCCGCATGGGGACCACCCGCCCCCATGGGCACACCAAAGCGCTGGGTCGAGCCCACCGCGATATCAACACCCATGGCGCCCGGTTCTTTCAGCAGGGTCAGCGCCAGTGGGTCTGCCGCTACCACGCCAATGGCCTTTGCCGCATGCAGCGCTTCCATCTGAGGTGTGAAATCACGCACATGGCCATAGGTGCCGGGATATTGGAACAAAGCGCCAAAGACTTGATCGGCCTGTAGCTTATCTGGGTTGCCAACAATCACTTCGATGTCCAAAGGCTGCGCCCGGGTCTGCACCACCGCGATGGTCTGCGGGTGGCAGTCACGATCGACAAAAAACGCCTTTGCCTTGGATTTGGCCAGACGCTGCGCCATGGTCATCGCCTCAGCCGCTGCAGTGCCTTCGTCCAGCAAGGAGGCATTGGCCACCTCCAGCCCGGTCAGATCAGATATCATCGTCTGGAAATTTAGCAGCGCCTCAAGTCGGCCCTGCGAGATTTCTGGCTGATAGGGCGTATAGGCGGTGTACCAAGCGGGGTTTTCCAGAATATTGCGCTGGATGGCTGGCGGCGTCACGGTGCCATGATAGCCCTGCCCGATGAGCGAGGTCAGCAGCTGGTTCTTGTCGGCCACTTCGCGCATGTGAAACAGCAGCTCGCGCTCTGACAGCGGGCGGCCAAAATCCAGCGGCTGCGCCTGCCGGATCGAGGCCGGAACAGTGTCTTCGATCAGCGCATCGAGGCTCGCGGCACCAACCACCTCGAGCATCGCGGTCATCTCTTCGGGAGAGGGGCCAATGTGGCGGCGGTTGGCAAAATCATAAGGAAGGTAGTCGGTCGGGGTGAAAGGCATCACATGCCTCCTGTCGGTTCGATTTGGGTCGGGTCGGGTTGGATTGATATCGCGGTACGGGACAACAGATCAAAGGCCGCAGGGATGCAATCGGGCAAACCCGTTCACACGCTCAGCGCAGTCAAACCGCGGTCAGATCTCAGCGGTAGTCAGATATGAAAAACCCGCCGAACCTTGTGGCACGGCGGGGGAAAGATTTAGCTGATGAAGTTCTTGTAGGCAGGTTCTTCCATATAGTCGTCCATCGGCGACATATCGGCGACCTTGAGCTTGAAGAACCAGGCATCGCCTTGGGCATCTTCGTTCACCTTGCCGGGGGTCTCGGTGAGGGCTTGGTTGACCTCAACCACTTCGCCATCCAGTGGCGACAGAATATCCGAGGCGGCCTTGACGGATTCGATCACCACGATCTCATCATCTTTGGCAAACTCGTCGCCAACCTCGGGCAGCTCGATAAAGACCACATCGCCCAGCTGTTCGGCGGCATGGGCGGTGATGCCCACGGTCACCACATCGCCATCCACGTCCAGCCATTCGTGTTCTTCGGTAAATTTCATAGTATTGGTCCCGTTTAGCCTAGCGTTCGTTTTGTCCCAATTGCAGGTTCAATCGTTGCGACAACGATTCCCCCTTACAACCGGGGCCGGCTTGATCAACTGGATCTGCACAAGACCCTCCGGCATCCTTTGCCCGCACGCGGCATTTGCCCACGAGGAGCAGGCCCTGTGCGGAATGATGCCCCCTCTGTCCCTTCGCCTGAGATCGTTATCCCTTCGGCGGCGCGGGTTTCCCTGCGCTCTCTCCAGAGTCTTTGCCGTGCACAAGGTCCCTTTTGCCTGAGAGTTTCCGGGGCGGTTGCTCCTTCGGCACCGTGCTCAAGCAGCGCGGCGGCTGCGTGGCGTCGGTTCTCCCCTGTGCACGCACGCAGATTACCAATGCCCCCCGGGGCATTCAAGGCGCAATTGCGCCCTGATCTGTCGCTTTTGCATCCAATACGGCACTTCCTGACTTTCGCGTGACTTTGGAGCTACTTTGGAACGACCTGCCTATGGAACCGCCCGCCTTCAGAACAGGTTGAAGTATTCCGCCTGCTCCCACTCGCTGACGGTATTGAGGTAGCGTTCCCATTCGGCCCGCTTGAGCTGTGACAGGTAACTTACAAATTCCACGCCCAGCGCAGATCGCAAAAAAGCGCTGTCTTCAAACGCATCCAGTGCCTGCCCCAGAGAGCGCGGCAACAGGGCAGCCCCCGCCTCATACGGGGAGGTGGTTGGCGCGGGTGCGGATAGACCGGCCGCCATTCCGGCCGATCCCGCAAGGATCTGTGCTGCGATGGCGAAATAGGGATTGGCAGAGCTGTCCGGGGCACGATTTTCAATCCGGCTGGCGCTGTCGCCGGGCTGCATCAGCCCACGCAGCATGGCGCCGCGATTGTCGCGCCCCCACTGGATCCGGTTGGGCGCCAACTGAAACGGCTGGTAACGTTTGTAGCTGTTCACCGTCGGCGCAATCAGCACTGAGGTTTCTGCCGCGTGTTTCAGCAGCCCGGCAATCCAGCCCGAGGCCGCAGAACTGAGGCTGCCATCGGGGTTTGGCTCAAACAGGTTGCGCTTGGTCGTGTGCTCAATCAGTGACTGATGCAGGTGCCAGCCATTGGCCATGGCGTTTTCCAGCCGGGGCTTTGCCATGAAACTGGCGTGAAACCCGGCGCGGGCGCAGACCTCTTTGACCATGGTGCGAAACATCACCATGGCATCGGCCTGCTGCATTGCAGGCAGCGGCGCAAAGGTGAATTCAAACTGGCTCGGCCCCATTTCGATCTCAACCGAGCGCAGCTGCAAACCCAGCCCCTGCGCGTTGCGACGGATGAGATCCAGCACCGCCTCGCAGTCGGAATAGCGGGTCTCGGTCAGATATTGATAGCCCTGGGTCAGATTGCGGGTTTCCACCGGGGCGCCGGGCATGCTGCTTTGACTGTGGGTGCAGGCCGCATCCAGACGCTCAAAAATCTGAAACTCCACCTCAAGGCCAAAGATGGCCTGCAGGCCCTGCGCGTCCAGCTCGGCCTCAGCCTGTCGCAGCACATGGCTGGAAGAAAACCGGATCGGCGCACCATCCGACTGCACCGTATCACAAAGGATCCAGGCCGAATGTGGCGACCAAGGCAGAATACGAAAAGTCTCCGGACGCGGCAGCAGCAGAACATCCCCCGCTCCGCGCATTGGCACAAACCCTGCCCCGGCCGTTTCGGCATCTCCGGTGTCGGCAGGTCCTGCGCCCCCCTCGCCCCAGACCGCAAAGGCGGTCCGATGCGAGGTATCTTTGAGCAATAGCGTCGAGGGCACATTGAGCCCGGAGCGAAACAACCCCTCAAAGGCGTCAAGCACCAGCACCTTGCCCCGCAGGATGCCGTGCTGGTCAGCAAACAGTACCCGGATGGTTTCCAGCCCCGCGTCCTGTGCCTCGGCCAGAATCTCTGCCGCACGGTCCAGTGCTGATGGGGCCAACAACCCCTCGCGCGCCAATCGTCCTGTTGTCAGCTCATATGCCATTGCGTCTTTCAGCCTTTTTGCGAGCGGCGAACGGGCAAAGCTGCCGCGCCTTGGATCATCGGTATACGTCGCACAGGGCTGCTGTCAGGCTTTTGCATCCACACTAGCATCCACACTAGCATTCCAGGGGCAGCCGCCGCGACGTTCAAGATCGGCCTCCACCGCCGCCCGCTGCCAATCGCCGTCCTGCGCAATCGAGTCGTTTGAAACTGGCCCGAAAACGGTCGCAAGGTCCAGCCCGCCGTGCATTGGCAACGCATCGTCACGCCCCTCCTTCACCGCCTGAATGGCAGCCCGCAGTTGGCGTCGATAGCGAATGATGGCAATATCCGTCTTGCCGAGGTGCTCCTGCGTGCGATCCTGAACAGCACCCTGGCTTTCGACCGCCCATTGGTCATGCACATTGATATCAAGCCCCATGCCGGTATAGGTTTCGCGCGCCTGTTCCTGCGGGTCAAACCCATAGTTGTTGTGGCGGCCTTTCAGTGGCGCATAATCTGGCAAGCGATGCTCTTTCAGGCGTTGTTCGCGCATCAGATCCTTGTCCACGGGTTTGTCGAAACTGGTGAACATCGAATACCAATAGCAAGAGGTATCATCGATCGGCACGTGCCACTGGGTGATGGTCATCTCGCGTGACATCGGAATGCAGATCGCCCCCGGAAAGATCTGATTGGTGATGCGCACATGAGTGCTGCCCTCGCCCAGATGCCGCAGCGCGGTGATCTTCAGCCCGTGGTCGGCCTCCTCGGCGAGGATCTCGGGGCGTGGAAAGTCGCGCAACAGCTTGGTCATCGGGATATCGGTATTAGCGGCCCTATCGCGAAACTGTTTGCCGTAGGAATCCGCCGGATCTTCGTCCTGCAAAAACCGATGCAGGAAAGAGGCATGAGCGGGATCAATGCCCACCTCCATCGCTTGCAGCCAGTTGCACTGCCACAGCCCCTTGAAGGCAAAGACATGGCTTTCGGGTGCGCGAAAGCAGTCAAAGGCGGGAAATTCGGGCGGCTCTCCGGGGCCCATATAGGCCCAGATGATGCCATTTCGCTCAATCACCGGATAGGCCGTGCTCTGGATCTGCTCATGCATGCGGCTGCCTTCCGGCTCACCCGGTTGTTCGACGCATTGGCCGGTGCGGTCAAAATGCCAGCCATGGAACGGACAGCGCAACCCGTTGTCCTCCAGACGGCCAAAACACATGTCGGCACCGCGGTGTGGGCAGTGGCGGCCAATCAGGCCCAACTCCCCCTGGCTGTCACGAAACAGCACCAGATCCTCGCCCAGCAAACGCACTGGCACCACCGGGCGCGCACCACTCAGCTCATCCAGCAGCGCCGCTGGCTGCCAATACCGGCGCAGGACTTCGCCTGCGTCGCGGCCTTTTCCAACGCGGGTCAGACTCTCGTTCAATTCCTGGCTGATCATGGCTGGCTCCTGCTTGACGCTTCAAATTACGAAACGTTAATTTTAATAAGCATGCTTGACGCTGTTCGTTCTGCGTACTAGCAATACCGGATACGATCTTTTTTTGTGATGTGTAACGGTCGATGTCAAGGCCAGGCTCTCTATTGAAATTTCACAAGTGACCAATCGAATGACGAAACCAGAACAAGACCGAAACATTTCCTCCAGCTTTGCCAAGGGCCTGGCGGTTCTGGCCGTATTTGACGCAGCTACCCCCTGCATGACACTGGCCGAGATTGCACGGCGCACTGGTCAGGACCGGGCAACCGCGCGGCGTGGTGCGCTGACGCTGGTACAGGCCGGCTACCTGCGCCAGGAAGGCCGCATGCTGTCGCTGACACCGCGGGTGCTGGCGCTGGCCGGCGGCTTTTTGCAGGCCAATCAGTTTGGCCGCCGTGTCCAGCCCGTGCTCAACCATCACGCCCGCAAGCTGGAGACTGAGATCACGCTGGCCATCCTGGATCAGGGCCGGGTTCTGCTACTGGCACAATCCACCACCGAACGCGGCCCCGTCACCTATGGGTTCACCGCCGGGGCGCATATTCCGTTAGCACACACCAGCCTGGGTCGGATGTTGCTGGCCTGCCTGTCGCCGGAAGAGGCCGCCGAACGACTGGCTGCCGCCGAAATCCCGCGCCATACGGAACAGTCCCTGACCCGCCAAGACGACATTCTGGAACAGGTCGCCCTTGCCCGCAGCCAGACCTATGCGGTCACCAACAGCGAATTTGAGCCCGGTATCATCGGCTTTGCGGTTCCCCTGTCGCGCCCGGGCCAGACACCAGTCGTAGTCGGCAGTTCTATCCCACGCGGGCTGGACACCGAACAAAGTGCCGAACGGCTGTTGCAGGGGTTACAGGTCTGCGCCGCCGAGCTGCGCCAGACCGAGGTTGTAGAGGGGCTTTGAGCAGCAGCCAGCCCCCTGTTTGGCGGCCAGCCCGGCTAGCCCATCTGGTCGGCAGTCCGGTTTGCAGCCTCGTTTTCAAAAAAACACGAAGAAAGTTATCCCCCTTCCCGTGCTTGGAGCGGCGCGGGGGGCAGCGCATATTCCCTCGTGACACCCCTGCATGGCATCGACACCTGCAGGCCGTATTTAACGAGGACGCAAGATGAGCCAAGGCAGCTATTTCACCCCCAAAGGCGGCCACCCCGGTCAGGAGCAGCTGCTGACGGGCCGGGCGGTTTTCACCGATGCCTATGCAGTTCTGCCGCATGGCACCATGCGCGATATCACCACCTCCTGCCTGCCCGGCTGGCACGGTATGCGCATGTGGGTCATCGCCCGCCCGCTGAGCGGCTTTGCCGAAACATTTTCGCAATACATTGTCGAGCTGCAGCCCGGCGGAGGCTCTGTCACACCAGAAAGCGATGCCGCAGCACAGGGCGCACTCTTTGTCACCGAAGGCACACTGGAGCTGATCCTGGAAGGTGAAACGCATCAGCTGGCCAGCGGTGGTTTTGCCTATCTACCTGCAGGCAGCGCTTGGACCCTGACCAATCCCGGCGACAGCACCACCAGTTTCCACTGGATCCGCAAGCGCTGGCAGCCCGCGCCGGGTGTGGAAAAACCACAGGCCTTTGTACGCAACGAAAAAGACATTGCCCCAAATGTGATGCCAGACACCGAGGGGCGCTGGTCCACCACCCGTTTCATGGATCCCGATGATATGGCGCATGACATGCATGTCACCATCGTCAACTTCCTGCCCGGCGGCGTCATTCCCTTTGCCGAAACCCATGTGATGGAGCATGGTCTTTATGTGCTTGAAGGCAAAGCAGTCTACCGGCTCAATCAGGACTGGGTCGAGGTCGAGGCCGGTGACTTCATGTGGCTGCGCGCCTTTTGCCCGCAGGCCTGCTATGCCGGGGGGCCAGGCCCCTTCCGCTATCTGCTCTATAAGGATGTGAACAGGCATATGCCTCTTACCCTGTGAGGCCGGCGCGGCCAGCGCTCGGTAAACAATCAGCCATGATTGTCAGAGATCGGCAGGGATCAGCAAGGACCAGCAGGGATCTCTCCCGCTTCTTTGCTGCACAGACCCAGCGGCTGTATCGCGACAAATATCCGTGATGCTGCCGCTTTCTTGCGCGTCTCTGGCGGGGAACCCCATTGCAATGCAGGCATACTGCGCTAGGCTGTTCCTATGTCTTAGACTGTTGGAGTTCCCGGTGATGAAACCTTCCGCAATGATCCTGGCCCTATGCGCCTGCCTGATGACACCGCTTGCCGCCCCACAGGCCGCAGCAAAGGAAGGCGACATCACTCAGGTTACGGTTCTGGGGCGCATCTGGCATGTGTCCCCTGTGGCAGAGACCCCCGGGCTATACCGGGCCAATCGCCAAAACGCAGAACTGCTGCCGTTTCGCCCTCCAGCTGTGCTCAGCGTGCGTCAGGCCATTCGGGCCTTTCGTGGCGCCACCGGCTGCAGTGTCAATCTGGATAGCATGTATCGCACAATCTCCGGTCCTTATTACGCCACTTTGATTTGCCCCTGAGATTACCCAAAGTCATACCACTCCTGAGAAATTCATCCTGAAACCTGCAAAACGCAGATCTCGCAGATCGCCCTGTGCCTTTTGGTGGGGTTCTGCGGCCCGCTGATCCCTTTGAACAGATCCCGGAGCGTGCTCAGATCAGGCCCCAACTGGCCCGAAACTGGCCCGCCCGGAATGCTGGAGAGACCCTGTCATGAAAATTGCCATCAATGGATTTGGCCGCATCGGTCGCGCCATCCTGCGCCAGATCCTCACCACCGCAGATGGTGACACCATCGACGTTGTGCGGATAAACGACATCGCCCCTTTGGAGATGTGCGCCTATCTGTTTCAATACGACAGCACCTTTGGCCCCTTCCCGCATGAGGTCCGCCCCGAGGCGCAGCACCTTCTGGTTTGCGGGCGCAAAATACCTTTCAGCCACGAGGCGGACCTGACCCGCGTGGATCTTTCCGGCGTGGACGTGGTGCTGGATTGTACCGGCATTGCCCGCAGTTCGGATGTGGCGCAGCGCGGCCTGCAGGCCGGTGCGCGCAAAGTGCTGATCTCCGGCCCCTCTCCTGCCGCCGAGTTGACCGTGGTCTATGGTGTCAATGAAGACAGACTGGGACAGTCGCGGATCGTTTCCAACGCCAGCTGTACCACCAATGGTCTCGCGCCACTGGCAAAGCTGGTGGATGAGATCGCCGGGATCGCCAGCGCGCATATGACCACCATCCACTGCTATACGAATTCACAGCCGATGGTCGACGCACCCCGGGGCGATTTTGCCCGCTCGCGCGCAGGGGCGCTGTCGATGGTGCCAACCACCACATCCGCCACCCATCTGATCGACGAGGTTCTGCCGCATCTCAAGGGCCGGGTGAGCGGCGCGGCCGTGCGCGTACCCACGGCCAGCGTCTCCGCTGTGGATCTGGTAGCGCAGCTGCAAACCCCGATGGATGAGGTCAGTTTTACCGCCGCCCTGAAGGCCGGCGCGCTGGCCGCCGAGGTACTGGGGTGGACGGAAATGCCGCTGGTATCATCGGATTTGCGCGCCCGGCCGGAATCCCTGGTTCTGGCCGCCCCCGAGATCCGCATGAGTGGCGACCAGCAGGTACGCGTCTTTGGCTGGTATGACAACGAATGGGGCTTTTCCGCCCGCATGCTGGATGTCGCCCGCCTGATGGCAGCGTCCTGAGCAGACCAGAACCGGGACCTCCCGCCCGTCGCTTGCCGCAGCACAGCTGCGACGCTCCCGTTGGGCCCGGCGCCGCGCTTACGCAACAGCCACTGGGCCACTTTTGCCTCAGCCCGGGTCAAGGGCAGCCATGGCTGCCGCGCCTTGGCGCGGTTCACCCTTGAGGCGGGAAGAGGCGAGATAGAATGATCACATCCCGCAAAGGACAGCCCGCAAAGGGCAGACCTGCCCATTGCGGGCTTCTCAGCAAAGAAAAAGCGCCGCGCGAAGCGCGGCGCCGAGCCCAACTGATCTGGGCCAATCTTTGATTGTCCCGGATTGGGCGGGAGCCCCCCGCCGCACTCCAAGACCCGGACATAGCTATTTTCCGGAAAGGCTGCCATCCCCGTGACCCGCCATGCCGCCGGACACTTCTTCGGTGGCCTCATCCGCCAGTTCCGCAGGCAGGATCAGGTTCAGCACAATGGCAATCAATGCCGCAGGCAGCAGGCCGCTGGTCATCAGCACCTTCAAGGTCGCGGGCAGGTATTGCACTGCACCCGGCTCCAGCTGCAAACCGAGACCGACCGACAAAGATATGGCAAAGATCACCATATTGCGCCGGTTCCAGTTCACATCCGAGAGCATCGAAATCCCAGCTGCAACTACCATGCCAAACATCACGATAACACCGCCGCCCAGCACCTCGATCGGGATGGTGCGAATGATCGCGCCAACCTTTGGCACCAAACCACACAGGATCAGGAACAGCGCGCCAATGGTGACCACATGACGGCTCATGACACCGGTCATGGCAATCAGCCCGACGTTCTGGCTGAACGAGGTATTAGGCAGCCCCCCAAAGATCCCGGCCACGGCAGAGCCGATCCCGTCGGCATAGGTCGCCCCGGAGATTTCCTGATCTGTGGCTTCGCGTTTGGCACCGCCCCGGGTGATACCGCTGACGTCGCCGACGGTTTCCACCGCCGAGACAAAGGCCATCAGGCAGAAGCCAAGGATGGCCGCAAAGGAGAATTCAAAACCGTATTTGAAAGGCACCGGCAGGGCGAAAGAGGCTGCCCGCGACCAGCTGGCACCGATCGCCTCGACCGTGACCATGCCCATCAGCAGCGCGTAGATGTAGCCGATGATCAGACCCAGCAAAACGGCCGAAACCGACAGCATGCCGCGGGCAAAGAATTTGAGCCCAAGGGTGGCAAAGATCACCACAAGAGCTGCCGACCAGTTCAACAGGGAGCCATATTCAGGCGTGCCAATCGCAGGCACTCCACCGGCGGCGTATTGAATGCCGACCTTGACCAGCGCCAGTCCGATCATGGTCACGACCAAACCCGTCACCAGTGGCGGCAAGGCAAAGCGGATCTTGCCAATGAACAGCCCCAGCAAGCCATGGAAGATGCCACCAATCAGCACCCCACCATAAAGGGCGGCCAATCCATCAACGCCCTTTCCCACCACCAGCGGGATCATGATCGGCAAAAAAGCAAAAGACGTCCCCTGAACAATCGGCAGGCCTGCACCCACTGGCCCCAGCGTTACCGTCTGCAACAGCGTCGCAACCCCGGCAAAAAGCATCGACATCTGGATCAGATAGAGCAGCTCCGGAAAGTCAGGCGAGTTGGAACCAAAGCCAAAACCCGCAGCCCCCGCCACGATGATCGCCGGTGTCACGTTGGACACAAACATTGCCAGCACGTGCTGGATGCCCAGCGGCACTGCGCGCGCCAGGGGTGGAGTATAATTCGGGTCCCGCAATTGCGCGGGGCTTCCCAAGGAGCCGTCAGCCATTTTCATTCCCTCTTGTTCTGTTGGTTGGTATCGAAACGACCGCCTTCTGTTGGGCAGCCTGTCTCTGGTTGTTGTGTCTTGTCTTGTTGTGTCTCGTCAGGCGCGCACCACCTCAAAGGCGGTGTCGAACCAGTGTTCCTGCAGGTTGTCACCTGCGCCAATGCGGTCGACCACGGCAAATAGCCCCGGTGCATGTAGCGGGGTCAGAACCCCATGCCAGGTGCCCCGGTGAAAATTGATCGCCTGCCCCGGCGCGGTCTCAAAGGCCAAAGGCCGCCCCGGCATGCCATCGGCATCTGGCGCCACAATGACCAGAAACCCATGTTCGCTCATCGGGATAAAAGCCTGACTGCCCTCGGGGTGGCGCTCCATCATCTCCAAGCGCAGCGGCAGTGTGCGGGGCTCGGCCTGAAACAGGCTGAGCCCGGCCCGCCCGACCCCAAAATCCATCTGTGCCCGGTCATGATATCGCCCACAAAGCCCCTGATTGATGATCTTGTCAGGATCTCCAGCGACATCCAGCAGATCGCCAAAGGGCGCAAAACCTGTCGCCGTCATCGGCTGGATGCGGATCTGCGTCAGCGCCACGCTCATGAGGGCACCAGATCACGCAGGCGGAATTCGGCGATGCGTTCCACCTGCTTGCAGGCCTCTGCAAATTCCTGCTCCCGCCCATTGCCGATGCGCCGTTCAAAGGCCGCCAGGATGGACGCCTTGTCGTGATCGCGCACCGCAATAATGAAGGGAAAACCGTGCTTGGCGACATACTCTGCATTGAGTTGGGTGAAGCGTGCGCGCTCCGCATCTGTCAGTGCATCCAGCCCGGCACTTGCCTGCTCAGAGGTACTTTCCTCCGTCAGCCGCTTGGCCGCGGCCAGTTTTCCGGCCAGATCCGGGTGTGCGACCAGCACGCCCAGGCGCTCTGCCTCGCTGGCGGAGCGGAACATCCGGCACAGGGCATTGTGCACACCGCCTGCTGTGTCATGGGCCGGCCCCAGCTCCAGCCCATGGGCACGCTCGGCAATCCAGGGGGAATGCTCGAAGATGCCGCCAAACACCTCGACAAAACGCGCCTTGTCCATCTGGCTGGCCCGTTCACGACGCTGATGCGGGTGGGTCTTGGCCCAATGCTCGGCAATCTCGATCCGACGCGGGCACCAGACCCCGTCAAAACCCTGAATATAGTCGATGAACCTTTTCAGCCCCGCCGCCTTGCCGGGCCGTCCAATGAGGCGGCAATGCAGGCCGATGTTCATCATCTTTGGCGCACCTGCCGCGCCTTCGGCGTAAAGCAGATCAAAGGCGTCTTTCAGATACTGAAAGAACTGCTCGCCGGTGATATAGCCCGGAGCCGTGGCAAAGCGCATGTCATTGGCTTCCAGCGTATAGGGGATCACCAGCTGGTCGCGCTCCCCAACCTCCAGCCAGTAGGGCAGATCGTCGTCATAGGTGTCTGACACATAGTCGAACCCGCCTTCCTCAGCGACCAGTCGCACCGTGTTGGTGCTGCAACGACCGGTGTACCAGCCGCGCGGGCGTTCTCCGACCACCTCGGTGTGCAGACGCACGGCCTCTGCGATGGCGGCGCGTTCCTCTTCCTCGGGCATGTCTTTGTGTTCGACCCATTTCAAGCCGTGGCTTGCGATCTCCCAGCCTGCGGATTTCATCGCCGCCACCTGATCCGGCGACCGCGCCAGCGCCGTCGCAACCCCATAGATGGTCAGCGGAATATCCGCCTGCGTGAACATCCGGTGCAGACGCCAGAACCCGGCGCGGGCGCCATATTCATAGATCGATTCCATGTTCCAGTGGCGCTGCCCCGCCCAGGGCGCAGCCCCGGCGATATCGGACAGGAAGGCCTCAGAGCCCGCATCCCCGTGCAGGGTGCAGTTTTCGCCGCCCTCTTCATAGTTCAGCACAAATTGCACGGCGACTTTGGCGCCACCGGGCCAGGCCGCATCCGGTGCCCGTACCCCATTGCCGATCATATTGCGCGGATATCTGTTCATGCGCTGCGTCTCTTTCCTATGCCCTGCCCGCACGTCTCAGTGTGAGACGCGCGAAAACCCTGTTCTCTCTTGCTATTGTAAAAGATGTGAGTTCATTTTCAAATTTTCCCGAATACACTGTCAATGCGGGCCTATTTGCAGCAAAATCAGAACTGGTGCAGGAAAAAGCAGCATAGCAATCGAGGAATGCCGCAATGACAGGATATCTGACCACCCATGTTCTGGACACGGCCCGGGGCTGCCCCGCGGCGGGCCTGCCGATCACGCTCTATCGTCTGCAGGGTGAGACCCGCATCAAACTGGCAGAAATGACCACCAATGCAGACGGACGCACCGATAGCGCCATCCTGCCGCAGAGCGATTTCACCCCTGGCATCTATGAGCTGGTGTTTCAGGCCGGAGCCTATCTGCGCGCCAGTGGTCAGGCTGGCAGCGACCCGTTGTTTCTCGACGCAGTGCCAATCCGCTTTGGCATCAGCGACGCCGCTGCACATTATCATGTGCCGCTGCTGCTGTCGCCCTTTGGCTACTCCACCTATCGCGGCAGCTAGGCACTCCCTCGCAACTGTCGCTGGTGCGCCGCGTCAGCGGCGCCGGGCCCAACACTGCCAGAGGTCCGTCAGGGCCTCTTTCAGGGGCGGGAGCCCCCCGTTTCTTTTCTCAACGGCTTTCGAATTATCCTGAGCAGCCTAGTCTGTCGCCGCGCTCAGCAAATCGGCCACCGAGGCCTCAGCCGCATGCACCGAAGCCGCCATCCGCTGGGTCATGAAGTCCATGAACATGCGCGTCTTTGGGTCCTGATGCCGGCGATGGGTATACAGACAGGCCATCTGCACCGGCACAGGGGCGGCCTGCTGCGCCACCGGCACCAGTCTTTTCGCCGCAAGATGCGCTGCGACTTCGAACACCGGTTTCAGCGCAATGCCTTCCCCGGCCAGCGCCCAATCGGTCAGAACATCGCCATCGTCACATTCATACCGCCCCGACACCGCAAAGCGTTTGGGGCCTTCAGGGCTATTCAGCATCCACTGAAATTCGCTGGCGCCCGGATAGCGCAGGTTCAGGCAATTGTGCCCGCCCTTGACCAGATCCGCGCCACTTTGTGGGTTGCCATGGCGCGCGACATATTGCGGTGCTGCGCACAGCACCCGTCGGCAGTCGGCAACTTTGCGCATGCGCAGATTGCTGTCCTCAGGCTGGCCAAGGAAAAACGCCAGATCCAGCCCCTCGGTGGTCAGATCCACAGTCCGATCCGACAGGCGCATGCGCAGATTGATCTCCGGGTATTGCGCCAAAAACTCAGGCACCTCGGGCGCGACCAGCCGCCGCCCGGCCCCCAGCGGGGCTGCGACAAACAAAGTGCCGCGGGGCGTATCCGTCAGATGCATCACCTGCGCTTCGGCCTGATCCACCGCCTCCAGCACCGAAACGGCGCCGGAATAAAACGCGCGGCCCTGTTCGGTGGCGGTCAGATTACGGGTGGTGCGTTGGAACAGGCGCACGCCAAGGTAGTCCTCCAGCTGCGAAATCCGCGCCGAGGTCACCGCCGGAGAGATCCGCAGATCCCGCCCCGCCGCGGACATCGAGCCCAGCTCATAAACCCGCACAAAGGTTCGGATATTGTCGAGATAGGACATGAGACCCCCTGTCGTCTTGGCGCATTCTTCTTGTTTTTTTGATACAGCTTGGAAGTTTACTGGAATACCGAATAAACAAGGGTTTGACTAGGGTCGCCACAGGTCAAATCATTTTCAGGACTGGGCAAATTTTCAGGACTGGCCAAATTTACAGTACTGGGCAGACCCTGCCAAAAAAGACAGTGAGGCGCACGGCATGTATGAGATTCTAATGATGTGGGATTGGCTTGGCTTTGCCATTCGCTGGCTGCATTTGATCACTGCGATGGCTTGGATCGGGTCCTCTTTCTACTTCATCGCGCTGGATCTGGGCCTGCGCAAATCCCCCGACCTACCTGTCGGTGCCCATGGCGAAGAATGGCAGGTGCATGGCGGCGGCTTTTATCACATCCGCAAATATCTGGTTGCCCCCGCCGCGATGCCCGAGCACCTGATCTGGTTCAAATGGGAAAGCTACACCACCTGGCTTTCGGGTTTCGCCCTGCTGATGGTGGTCTATTGGGTCGGCGGCGAGCTCTACCTGATTGATCAAACCAAGGCCGAGCTCGCGCTCTGGCAGGGCATTGCCATCTCTGCCGCCTCGCTGTCGATTGGCTGGCTGATCTATGACCGGTTGTGCAAATCCGGCCTGGCCGACCGCCCGACCCTGCTGATGGTGCTGCTATTCGTGCTGCTGGTGGCCATGGGATATGGGCTGAACCAGGTCTTTACCGGCCGTGCCATGATGCTGCATCTGGGGGCTTTCACCGCCACCATCATGACCGCCAATGTGTTTTTCATCATCATGCCAAACCAGCGTATCGTGGTGGCGGATCTACAGGCAGGCCGTACGCCCGACGCCAAATATGGCAAAATCGCCAAGCTGCGCTCGACCCATAACAACTACCTCACCCTGCCGGTGATTTTCCTCATGCTGTCGAACCACTATCCACTGGCTTTTGCCAGTGAGTACAATTGGCTGATTGCAGCACTGGTGTTTTTGATGGGCGTCACCATCCGGCATTATTTCAACACCAAACATGCCGGCAAAGGCAATCCGACCTGGACTTGGCTGGCGACCACGCTGCTGTTTCTTGGGGTCATCATCCTGTCTACGCTGGGGCTGGAACATGATGGCGAGGCTGACGAAGCAGCCGCGCTCACTGGCACCGCGCAGAAAATGGCACAGGCGCAGGGCTTTAAAGACGTGCATGAAATCGTGCTGGGGCGCTGCAGCATGTGCCACGCCCGTGAACCCTACTGGGATGGCATCCGCACCGCCCCCAAGGGTGTGTTGCTGGAAACCGAAGGCGATCTGGCCCGTCAGGCCGAGGCCGTGTTCATGCATGCCGGTGTGACAGATGCCATGCCCCCGGCCAATGTCACCTTCATGGAGCCCGAAGATCGCGCCGCAATCCGGCGCTGGTTCAAAAATGCACAGATGTGACAGATCTACCTGTGCAGCTTTCACTGCCCATTTTTGACTTCCCGGCTTTAAATGCTCTGTAAATATGCACGCGCGGTTTCCTGCCACTGCTCACCGGCCTGTGATCGCGACGCCTCGTTGACTGCTTTACCTCGCTCCGCTCTGTGATAGGCTCACAAACGCAACGCATCCGGCCCCGCGCGGGGCCAAAAGATGCGCGTTCTACACCTGATTTTGCACGCTGCCCGGAGTGCCCATGTCTTTGAATTCTTCCCTGCGCAACAGTCTGCGCATGGCTGCTCTTGGCCTGATTTTGGCCGGTGGTTTGCCGCCCTCTATGAGCTGGAGCGCCACGGCGTCCCTTTCGGCTCCCGGCGCGTCTGAAGATCTGAACCAGCGCCTGCAGGCAGCATCTTCGGCCCTCGCAGCTGGCAGCGACACCGATGTGCAAGAGCTGCTGGCCGCAGCCCTGTCAGACTATCGCACACTGGTTCAGGTGCTATATGACGCCGGGCATTTTGCGCCCGAAATTTCGATCCGGCTGGACGGCGTCGAGGCCGCCCGCATTCAGCCGCTGAACACTCCAAAGCAGATCAACCAGATCCGCATCAACGTGAAGCCGGGACCAAAGTTCATCTTTTCGCGCGCCGAGATCGCCCCCTGGCCCGGCACCAGCGAGATTGCCCGCCCCGAAGGCTTTGCGGCCGGACAAGCGGCCACAACAGGCCAACTGCGCGATGCGCGTGACGCCGGCCTGCTCGCCTGGCAGCACGCGGGACACCCCAAGGTGGAACTGGACCAACAGCAAATCACAGCAGATCATCGCGCCGCGACGCTGGACGCCCGCCTGCGCCTGGCGCCGGGTCCGCAACTGCGCTTTGGCAAGCTGCAGGTCACGACCCCAAGTGCTGTGGAAGAAAGCGCAATTCAGGCCATCGCCGGATTTCCTACCGGCGAGGTCTACCACCCCGATCTGCTGGCCAAGCCCGCCAGCCGCCTGCGCCGCACCGGGACGTTCTCCGCTATCACCCTGCGAGAGGCAGACGCGCCCAACCCCGATGGCACGCTGGATTTCGTCGCCACGGTGGAAGACATGCCGCCACGGCGTCTGACCTTTGGCGCCGAGCTCAGCTCGACAGACGGGCTGGAGGTGACGACCTCCTGGATGCACCGCAACCTGTTTGGACGGGCGGAAAAATTGCGCTTTGAAACCCGGCTCAGCGGGATTGGCACCGACATTGACGGGCGCATCGCCCTGCGCCTGGACCAGCCCGCAGCACTAGGCGCAGATGACAATCTGTTCTACATGCTGGAGGCCGAGCGCCTTGATGAGGAACACTATACGGCCACTCAGATGCTGGGCGGCATTGGTGTGCGGCGGGTCTATTCGGATTATCTGTTCGCCGAGGCCGGGCTGGGCTTCAATTCGATCCTGGCGACAGATGTCTTTGGGAAGCGCAGGTTCAAATATGTCACCGGGTTCCTGCGCGCCGAATATGATCGCCGCAACAGCAGCGTGGACGCCAGTGATGGCTATTTTCTCAATGCCCGCGTCCGCCCCTTCTTTGGGCTGGATGGCAGCGACAGCGGCGTACAGGTCAAGCTCGACGGGCGGATCTATCACGGGCTAGGCGCAAATGACCGGATTGTATTGGCAGGCCGGGCCCAGCTTGGCTCTTTGATTGGGCCGTCGCTGGGCAATGTCTCGCCGACACTGTTGTTCTTTTCCGGCGGTGCCGGCTCGGTGCGGGGACATGAATACCAATCTTTGGGCGTGCCGGTCGGGACCGCCACCGCTGGTGGGCGGGGGTATCTGGCACTGTCTGGCGAGGTCCGCGGCAAGGTGAGCGAGAAAATCTCGCTGGTCGGGTTTTATGATGTCGGCTTTGTCGACAGTGACAGCTTTGTGTCCGGCAGCTCGCAACGCCATTCCGGCGCCGGGATCGGGCTGCGCTATGATGTGGCCGGAATTGGCCCGCTGCGGGTGGATTTTGCCTATCCGGTGGATGGCGGCACCGAGGATGGCCTGCAGTTCTACATTGGTATCGGGCAGGCGTTTTGATGACCGGGATTTCTCATATGCGCGCCGCCTTGTTGCTATCGACAGCCTTTGGTCTGGCGCTGCCTCTGGCCGCACAGCAAAGCACACAAACCAGCCCGGAACCGGAACCAGAACCAAGCTATCTGGAAAGCTTTCTCGAGGACACCCTGTCCAGCGACAGCCAATATATCAGCGTCACCGGCCTCAGCGGTGCACTGTCGTCACAGGCCAGCATCGCCCGCCTGACTGTCGCCGATGAGGCCGGCATCTGGCTGGACCTCAAAGACGCTCAGCTGGACTGGAACAGGCTGGCGCTGCTACGCGGCAACTTCTCGGTCAACCAGCTGGTTGCAAAAGAGATCACCGTACTGCGTGCGCCGCAGCCCCTGCCCGAAGACCCCAGCCTGCCTGCCCCCGAGGCCACACCATTCGAGCTGCCGGAGCTACCGGTCTCGATCAATATCGGTGAGATTCGCGCGGAACGCATCGAATTGGGCGCGGATCTTCTCGGTGAGCCCGCCAGCCTGAACCTCAAAGGCGGCTTTACACTGGCCGAAGGCAATCTGGCGACGGATCTCAATGTCAATCGCCTCGACAAACCGGGGGATCGTTTGATCCTGAATGCGGACTATGTCGGCGACAGCCGACAGATCGCGCTGAACCTGGCCCTGGACGAGGCCGCAGGTGGGTTGATTTCTACAGCACTCGATCTACCCGGCAGCCCCAGTCTGGGCCTGAGCCTCGCAGGCAACGGCCCGGTCGAAGACTTCACAGCGCAGATCACGCTGGCCTCCAATGGCGCGCCCCGGCTGACGGGCGAGGTGGTGCTGAAAGCTGGCGGTGCGGCCTCGCATGCTCAAGATGCGAGCGAGCCAGAACAGGCCACAACAGCGGCTTCCAGCATTGGCTTCAGCGCCGATCTTGGGGGTGATATTGACGTCCTACTGCACCCTGATTACCGACCCTTTTTTGGTCCCAATCTGCGGTTGTCGCTGCGCGGAGAGACCTCTGTCGAGGCCGGCACCACAGTTGATAGTCTGGCGCTGCGCACCCAGGCTTTGACGGTCAGCGGCGCTGTTGCGCTCAGCCCGGCTGGCAAGCTCGACACTGCGAACCTGCGCGCTGGCATTGCAGCCCCGCAGGGACAAGCCGCCGTCGTGCTGCCAATATCCGGGGCCGACACCACCCTTGCCAGTGCCCAGATCAGTGCCAGCAAAACCCGCGCAGGCGACTGGTCCGTTGACGCCACTCTGACAGAGCTGAGCCATCCGCAAGCACGCGTACCGCGCGCGCATTTGCAGGCCAAGGGCCTGCTGGCCGAAGATCAGGATGCCTTGCGCAATCTTGACGGAACCCTCACCGCCGCGCTGCAAGGCCTGCAGCTGCGCGACCCGGCCCTGGCCCGCGCCGTGGGTGAAGATCTGCGCCTGTCCGGGCAGCTTTCCACGCGCGGGACCAGCGCGCTCACTGTCACTGAAATGCAGTTGCAGGGCAGCGACTATCAGATCAGTGGTGATGTGGCTTTTGATGGGCTGCAGGCCGGGTTGAAAATCACCGCTGATCTGCGTGCTGGGGCTGCAAATTTAGACCGGTTTTCCGATCTTACCGAGCTGCCTTTGACTGGCGCGGTGCAGGCCCAGATAGAGGGGTCGCTGACGCCGCTCTCTGGGTCCTTTGACGCTGATCTGGCAATGCAGGGTCAGGGTCTGACAATCGGCATTGCCGAGCTTGATCGCCTGACCGAGGGCAATATCGCGCTGACCTTTCAGGGCGGGCGCGATGAGGACGGGCTGCGCATCACCTCGCTGCAGCTGGATGGCAACCAGCTCACGGCACAGGCGCAGGGCGATCTGGACAGCGACAGTGGAGCCCTGACCCTGCAGGCCCGCCTCAAAGAGCTCAATCTGTTGCTGCCGCAGATGTCCGGCCCGCTGACCCTGAAGGGTGATATCAGCCGCAGCGGTGATACGCTGACGGGCCTCGCCCAGCTGACTGGGCCGCATTCCTCCTTTGCCAAACTCGACGGATCCGTGCGCCTGGACGGCGACGCCGACTTCACCTTTGACGCCGCCCTGGATGAGCTGCAGCGGTTCCTGCCCGAGCTTCCGGGCAAGGTCGCAGCGGTTGGCCAGGCACAGCGGCGTCAGGGTGTCTGGCAGATCAAAGGCGATGCCACGGCCCCCGCCGGGGCCGAGGCCCGTCTGCAGGGCAGCTTTGATGAGGCAACCGGGCTGGCCGATATGACCGCCACGGGCCAGTTACGGTTGGAGGGGGCTAATCCTTTTATTACCCCCAATCTGGTCAGCGGCGCGGCGCGCTTTGATCTCGCTTTGCAGGGCGCGCCGGGGCTGGAAGCGCTAAGCGGGTCGATCAGCACCTCGGGGGCCTCGCTGGCCCTGCCTGCCGCGGCCCAACGGATAGATGATATCACTGCCAACGTGACCCTGGCGCAGGCGCGCGCGCAGCTGAACCTGACCGCCTGGCCCCGCGATGGTGGAAGTCTGCAGGCCAGTGGCCCGGTCGCCTTGCTCGCGCCGTTTGACAGCGCGCTTCAGATCGGTATTCGCGACGTGGTGGTCACCGACCATCTGAGCTATGACACGATCCTCAATGGCGATCTCAGGCTGGCAGGCCAACTGATTGGCACCAGCCTGTTGAGCGGGCGTATTGATGTGGGCGAGACCAATATCAATCTCAACACCGCCGGTGGGTCGATCTCGGCGGCCCCTATTCCGCCGATCCGCCATATCAATGAAACCCGCCAAAGCCAGCTGACCCGCGCCCGCGCCGGGTTGATCGAAAGCGGGGGCTCGGGCGGATCCGCTTCGAACATCAATCTGGATGTGCTGATCGACGCCCCCAGCCGGGTGCATGCCCGTGGCCGTGGCCTGCGTGCTGAACTGGGCGGGCGCATCCAGCTGCGCGGCAGCACCGCAGCACTGGCACCCGCTGGGCAGATCAGCCTGGTGCGCGGCACCTTTGATATCCTTGGTCGCCGACTGGATCTGGACGAGGGCCGCATAACCTTGCTGGGCGATCTGAAACCCTATCTCGAGTTTCAGTCCTCTGCCAGCACCGCCACCGGCACTGCAACGCTGGAAATTTCGGGGCCCGTGGATGCCCCGGTGATCGAGGTCACATCTGATCCGCCCCGCCCCAGCGAAGAGGCCCTGGCGCTGCTGCTGTTTGGCGATGACATCCAGAATCTGTCGCCACTGGCGCTGGCGCGACTGGCCAGTTCGGCCCTGGAGCTGAGTGGGCGTGGCCTAGGCACCGAAAGCAAGCTGCGCGACGGCACTGGCGCGGATAAGGTTGACCTTGGCTTGGACAATCTCGGATCGGGCCTGTTGGGGATTGGCGGCTATGTCAGCGAGAATGTCTACACCGACTTCAACGTCAATACCCGTGGCGACAGCGAGCTCAGCATCAATCTGGATGTCTCTGACAGCATCACCATGTCGGGCACCGTGGACAGCGAAGGCGAAACCGGCGTTGGACTGTTCTTCAAGCGGGACTACTAAGACCCGCGTAGGATTACACTACTACGGGCAAACTGGTCCAACAAATCTGCCGCAACAGGCTCCAAATCGAACACTGTGTGTTTCGCCCCCTTTTCCAATGCCTGTCTGCGGCTTAGGCTGGCAGGAAACGGGCCATCGCGCTGAGATAGGAAACAACAGGGATCAATGGAGACCGGATGACGGATCGCGCAGCGCAGCCCTCTTTTTGGGCGCGCCTCTCAAAACGCCTGAAACGGCACTGGCAGAAAAACTGGCAACAAATACGCCTGCAGCGCTCGATCCGCCATCTGCATGGCCCAAAGGGCCGTGTCGCCGCCCCTGATGAGGTGGTGCTGATCGCGCTGGTGCGTGATGGCGGCTACTATCTGGATGTGTTTTTTGATCATTATCGCGCCCTGGGCATTCGCCATTTTGTCTTTGTTGACAATGGATCCCGCGATGACACCCTGGCCCGTCTGCAACAGGAGCCCGGCGTGGCCGTGCTGCAGTCAACTCTGCCCTGGGGCCGTTTCGAGAATGATTTTCGCGCTACGGCTGCGCGCCGCTACGGGCAGGACCGCTGGTGTCTAATCGTTGATATGGATGAGATCTTTGATTTTGAGGGCCGGTTCGAGATCGGTCTGGCGGGCTTCATCCGCTATCTTACAGCACAGGGCTATACCGGCGTCATGGCACAGATGCTGGAGATGTTTCCCAAGTCAGCCTTGCGCGATGTGGCAAGCCTGCCCTACCGCGATGTCATGGAGCAGTTTTCCAACTGCGACCTCAGCGCAGTCAAATCGCTGCCCTATGACAGCGATCAAACAGGGCTGGCTTATTTTTTGCACCAGAATTCCCCGGCCATATCTGCCCCGCCGATCCTGTTTGGCGGTGTCCGCGGCAAGGTTTTTGGGGAAAACTGCTGCCTCAGCAAGCACCCGTTGATCTTTAACGGTGCTGACGTGGGCCCAGCCGTTCATCCGCATGCCTCGACCGGGCTGCACCTGGCTCCGATGACTGCGCTGATCAAGCATTACAAATTCGCCAATGACAGCTTTGGGCGCGATCAACAAAGCCTGGCCAGCGCCAGCATTGCCCATGGCGAAGACCGCCTGCGCCTTGCAGCGATAGGCCAGAACAGCGATCTTAGCCTCTGGTCCGAGACGGCACAGACCTTTCCCGGCATTTCCGGTCTGCAACAGCAGGGATTTCTTCTGTCAGATCCGGAGTTTACGGCACATATCGCCCAATCGATTACACAAAATCCGTTAGCCGAAGCTGCCAGAGGCGGCACCACATGACTGAGCGTTTCCCCAGCAAAGCGCCTCCCAACGCTCCCATCATCGATGCGGTTGTCATCGGCCGTAACGAGGGCACGCGCCTGATGGCCTGCCTCAGCTCGCTGAAACCACAGGTGAACCGGCTGATCTATGTCGATAGCGGGTCCAACGACGGCTCGGTTGCGGCGGCTCAGGACCTGGGGGCCGAGGTGGTTGAGCTGGACATGGCACTGCCCTTCACCGCTGCGCGGGCGCGAAACGCTGGACTGTCTTGCCTCAGCCAGAATGGGTCGATTGCGACCCCCGCAAACTCCGCAGCACCTGCCACAGGTTTTGTCCAGCTGGTTGATGGCGACTGCGCCGTAGATCCCGACTGGATCGCAACGGCGCACAGGTTTCTGATCGACCACCCCGACATTGCAGTGGTCTGTGGGCGGCGGCGCGAGCGCTTCCCCGACGCGTCAATCTACAACAGGCTGTGTGACCAGGAATGGAACACCCCCGTCGGAGAGGCCAAGGCCTGCGGTGGCGATGCCCTGATGCGTTTAAGTGCACTTCAGGATGTCCACGGCTACCGCGAAGACCTGATCGCCGGCGAGGAGCCCGAGATGTGCCTGCGTCTGCGCCGCAGCGGCTGGAAGATCTGGCGGCTGGACAGCGAGATGACCCTACATGATGCCCAGATGCTGCGGTTTTCCCAGTGGTGGAAGCGCAGCCGCAGGGCCGGTCACGCCTTTGCCGAAGGCGCCGCGTTGCATGGCGGGCCGCCGGATCACCATTGGGTGCAAGAAACCCGTCGCGCACTGGTCTGGGGGCTGGCGCTGCCCGTGGCATTGCTGCTGTTATCTGCTATCAGCCCATGGGCCCTGATCGGCTTCTGCCTCTATCCTGCACAGCTTTTGCGCCTTAGTCGGCGCATGGGATTTCAGGCCGCCTGCTTTTCGCTTCTGGGCAAATTTGCTGAGGCGATGGGGGTCATGGAATACTGGTGGAACCGCTGGCGCGGCAAAAGCCGAGGCATTCTGGAATACAAATAGCGTGGAGAGAGCCAGGCCAGCTCTTCAAACGATGGATGATTCACCCTTTTGCGGAGCCGTCCTAGCCTCCTAGCCTCTGGCGCGCAGGCGCAGCGCCTTGATGCAGTGCCCCGGAAGAATGGCAAAACACTTTGCATAGCGTGGCAACATGCGCTGCGGGCTGCTCAGGGCCCGCCACAACCACTCCATCGCCAGTCTACGCACCCATAGCGGTGCACGCGTCTGGTGGCCGCCCAGAAAATCCAGCCCCGCCCCTACCGAGGCAAAACCGACCCTGGGGGCAGCCTCACGCCCCCGATGGGCAAACTGTTCCTGCTTTGGCGCGCCAAGCGCAAGAAAACACAGGCGAATGCCTTTTTCGTTCAATGTCTGCAGGATCATGTCGGCCTCTTCTCCGACCGGATCAAACACGCCCGAGGGCGCATGACACCAGGCCAGATCCAAACCCGGAACCTGCCTCTGTAACGCTTCAGCGGCATCGCTCAGGGCAATGTCGGTACTGCCGACCAGGGCCACCGGAACGCCAGCGGTTGCGGCCAAACGACAGAGCGGCAACACCATATCCGATCCGGGCATCAACTCGACCGGACGCTTGGCCAGTTGCGACAGCCAGACGATTGGCCGCCCATCCGCAACAACCAGATCCTGTCCGGCATAGGCCTCCAGAAACACGCGCGACTGCGCCAGTTTGACCAGATGATCCAGATTGACCGTCGCCAGAGCAAAGCCCTCGTCATCGGCGAAGCGCCGAAGCACCTCCGTTTCGAGCGTCGCCCGATCCGGCATGTTCACCGTGATACGTCGATTCTGAAATTCGAAAAACACGCATTCCCCTCTGCAGCTGCTGGCCCCATGCAGCCCGCCCGGCTGTCCGGCTGGCTACGTTGAAAAAGGGTTCACCTTAGTGCAATACCGCTCTCTTGCCTCCTAGACCATAGGGATAGCCTCCTAGCCTTTGGTATCGTGTCGCCGCTGCAATCGGCTAGCGCTTGCGCTGAATTGCAGGCGACAGGAGAGGGGCAGATGATCTAGATTTGGTCTGAAAGGTCCGATCCAGGTCACCAATTCCCCATCGCCCTGCCGCAATTGGAGATTACAACGCTCAAATGCCCAACGCACTTGCCTACCTGATGCTGCTGCTCTGGCCTGTGATCAGCCTGATCTTGTTTCGACGCCTGCCGTTGGAACGGGCCATTCTGTGGAGCTTTCTGGCGGGCTATCTGCTGCTGCCACCTGTGGCTGAGTTCGACCTGCCTCTGGTGCCGGACATGGACAAATTTACCATTCCATCGGTCGTGGCTTTCCTTCTGTGCGTGGGCCTGATGCGCAAAAAAGTGCCTTTGCTGCCGCAGCATCCTTTGGCACGCCTGTTGACACTGGGCTTTGCCTTTAGCGTCGTGCCGACGGTGATGACCAACAGTGATCCGGTGATCTTCGAAGTCCTCGCGGGCTCCGAACCGATCCGCTACATCACCGATATGCTGCCCGGTCTGCGCTGGCGTGATCTGGGATCCGTGATGATCAATCAGATCATCATCCTGATGCCGTTTTTGCTAGCGCGCCGCTATCTCTCCTCGCCTGCTGCGCAAAAAGAGCTGCTTTTGGCATTCTGTATCGCGGGTCTTGCCTATTCCATTCCCTCGCTGATCGAGATCCGGCTCAGCCCCCAGATCAACATTTCAGTCTACGGCTTCTTTCAGCATGATTTTTCCCAGACCATGCGTCAGGGTGGTTTTCGCCCCATTGTCTTTCTGCCGCATTCGCTCTGGCTGGCGCTGTTCATGTTTTCTGCCGTGATCGCGACTACTGCTTTGGCACGCGTTGCCACCGGCAAGGACAAAACCCGGTTTGCTTTTGCCGCAGGGTACCTGTTTGTTGTTTTGATTCTGTGTAAGAGTCTGGCCTCGCTGGCCTACGGGCTCAGCTTTGTACCTCTGGTCGCGCTTGCCCCGGCCCGCTTACAGATCCGTATCGCGCTGGGGCTGGCAGCTGTCGCTATCACCTACCCGATGTTGCGCAATCTTGGCCTGATCCCCATCGACGCCATCCTTGCCCAGGCCGAAGCCATCAGTGCCGACCGGGCGCAATCCCTGGGTTATCGCTTTGAAAACGAGGCGCTGATGCTGGGCCGTGCTGCTGAAAAACCCTGGTTCGGATGGGGCGGATGGGGTCGCAATCTGGTGCGGGATTTGGAGACGGGCGCGATCATCTCGATCCCGGATGGCCATTGGATTCTGGTCTTTGGCACCCTGGGCTGGCTTGGGTACCTCGCCGAAATGGGACTGCTGACCCTGCCCCTCGTCCTGCTCGGGATTGAAATCCGGCGGCGCCAGGTCAGTGAAATCTCGCCCTTTGCAACACCGATCGCCCTGATCCTGGCGGCCACAATGGTTGATATGATGCTGAATGACACTCTGGTGCCGGTCACGTGGCTTTGTGCCGGATCAATCCTCGGCTACGCGGAACGGCTGCGCTATCCGGGCCTGTTCGAGGCACGCCGCCCCTTGTTTGACGGAGCCCAGATACTGGTGCCACACCGCAGCGCCCGCCAGCGCCAAAGGCAGATCTGATGCCTTACTCTTTCCACTTTCTCGTCCAATTTGAACACCAAGCTTTCACAGCTTGGCCCCATATATTGATCAAGTTTACCCTGGGTGAGAAGGATTCGTGTGGGGCACACAAATGGCTTGGGCCAAGTTTCCGGAATGTCTCTCTAGAGTCGGCTTCAGGAGAGAGGGCTTCAGGTTTTTTTGCAGGTTGGCCTTTATCGATCTTAGTCGCCCCGCTCTTGGCCTATGCCCCTCCGTTCGGCCGGGGGACAGCAGACGCCAGGGCGGTATTTTCAAAGGATGCCGAGTTTAGAGGTTCGTGGTTACCGTGACGCAGACTCCAGACAGTTCCGCCCCCGCATATTCCGGGGACATCGCCATTGTCGGCATGTCGGTCAATGTGCCCGGGGCCGAAGGGGTTGATGCCTATTGGCACAACCTGCGCGCAGGGATCGAAAGCATTGTGCCTTTGTCCGAAGAAGACCTTCTGGCCGCCGGTGTTACGCCTGAAACTCTGGCAGATCCGAACTATGTGCGCCATGCAGCCCTGCTGGATGGTTTTGCCGATTTTGATGCGGAGTTCTTTGGCTTCAGCCCCAAAGAGGCCGCTATTCTGGACCCCCAGCACCGCAAGTTCCTTGAAGTGGCCTGGGGAGCGATGGAAAACGCCGCCCACCCCCCCGAAACCCTGCAAGAGCCCATCGGTGTCTATGGCGGCTGCGGCATGGGCAGCTATTTCTATTTCAACATCTGCTCCAATCCCGGTCTGGTCGATGAAGTCGGCATGTTCCTGCTGCGCCATACCGGCAATGACAAGGATTTCCTGACCACCCGCGTCAGCCATGTCTTTGATCTGAAAGGACCTTCGGTCAATATTCAGACCGCTTGCTCCACCTCGCTGGTGGCGGTGCACTATGCCTGCAAAGCGCTGCGAGCAGGCGAATGCGGCATGGCGCTGGCGGGCGGTGTCACCATCGATATGCCGCAGGGGCGCGGCTATCTTTACAAAGAAAACGAGATCCTCAGCCCCGATGGCCATTGCCATGCCTTTGACCACCGCGCTCAGGGCACCGTCTTTGGCTCTGGCGCCGGTGCGGTTGCCCTGCGCAGGCTTGAAGACGCGCAGGCGGATGGTGATCATATCTGGGCCGTGATCAAAGGCTCTGCCATCAACAATGACGGTGCCGACAAGGCCGGATACCTGGCGCCTTCGGTCGGTGGGCAGACTGCCGCGATCCGTCAGGCACTGGCGGCGGCCGACATCTCGGCTGAAACCATCGATTATGTCGAATGCCACGGCACCGGTACCTATCTGGGCGATCCGATCGAGGTTTCCGCCCTGACCGAGGCATATAACGCAGACACCGATGCGACCGGTTATTGCCGCATCGGATCGGTCAAAACCAATATCGGCCACCTTGACACCGCCGCAGGCATCGCCGGGCTGATCAAGACCTCGCTGGCTTTGACGCAGGGCGAAATCCCCCCCTCGCTGAGCTATGAAGCGCCCAATCCGGCGATCGATTTTGACACCTCTCCCTTCCGGGTGAACGCAGAGCTTGCACCCTGGATATCGCACAAGGGCCCACGCCGCGCTGCGATCAACGCGCTTGGCGTCGGCGGCACCAATGCCCATGCCATTCTGGAGGAGGCGCCTCAACGCGCCGCATCCGAGGAAAGCGATTTCCCCTTCCATGTTCTGTGCCTATCAGGCCAATCCAAATCCGCCCTTGCCGCCAATAGCGCGGCACTTGCCGACTACCTGGAGGCCAACCCGGATGTGGATATGGCGGATGTCGCCTATACGCTGAAAGAAGGCCGTCGCGGTTTTGCCAAACGCCGGGTTCTGGTTGCCGAAAGCGCCGCCGAAGCCGCGGCCCTGCTGCGCGAGGGCGATCCGCGTCAGGTCTTCAGCCATGATCGCCTTGGCGACACGCCGGAGGTGGTGTTCTCCTTTCCCGGTGGCGGTGCACAATATGCCGGCATGGCGCGCGACCTTTACGAGACAGAGCCGGTCTTTGCCGACTGGATGGACCGGGGCCTGGACCATCTGCAGCCGCAACTCGACTATGACATTCGCGCGCTTTGGTTGCCCGAGGCGGGCGATGAGGTCGCCGCCGATGCTGAACTGCAGAAACCCTCGGTGCAATTGCCGCTGATCATGATCGTGGAATATGCGCTGGCGCAGCTCTGGATCAGCTGGGGCATCCGTCCGGCCGCCTTGGTCGGCCATTCGATGGGCGAAAACACCGCCGCCTGTCTCGCCGGGGTGATCTCATTTGAAGACTGCATTGATCTCGTGCTGCTACGGGGGCGTTTGTTTGACAGGGTGCCAGCCGGTGGCATGCTGTCGATTGCTCTGCCACTGGCTGAGGTTGCGGCGCTGATCAGCGCGGATCTTGATATTGCCAGCGTCAATGCCCCCAGCCTGACGGCTGTGTCCGGTCCGCAAGACGCACTTGATACACTGGCTCAGCGCCTGACAGCGCAGGAAGTGGATTTTCAGCGTATCCAGATCGATATCGCGGCGCACTCACGCATGCTCGACGGTATTCTGTCCGAATACCGCGATTTTCTCAGCGAGCTCAGCCTTTCGGCCCCTCAAATCCCGGTGATATCCAACCGCTCTGGCCAGCTCTTGACGCCGCAGCAGGCCATGGATCCCGACTACTGGGTGGGACAGCTTCGCAATACTGTGCGCTTTGCCGACTGCATGGAAACTCTCGCCGCCACCCCCGGTCGCGTTTTCCTGGAGGTCGGCCCCGGCAAGGCGCTGAGCGCTTTGGCCCAGTTGTCGCCAAATATCAAGCCAGGCCAGGTTCTCAGCGCCCTGCGCCACCCCGATCAGCAGATCATGGATGACGCCTATTTCTTTGGCGTCATTGGCCGTCTCTGGGCCTGCGGCGTCGAGGCCGACTGGGATCAGATCTGGGGCGAGGCAAAGCGCCGTCGCCTGCCGCTGCCCGGCTATCAGTTCCAAAGAAGCCGCTATTTCATCGCGCCGGGCACGACACAGCAGCAAGAAAGCACACCGCTGCCCCGGCGCCATGATAACATCGCCGACTGGGGCTATCGCCCGGCTTGGCGACCGCGTTTGGCAGACTGCGAGTATGATATCGACACCGACCTGGCAGAGGCATCGCAAAACTGGCTGATTTTTGCAGATGACTGCGGGTTGGCTACGGCAACATCCGCGCGCCTGCGCGCCGCAGGACATCAAGTCAGCCTTGTGCGCGCTGGTGACACCTATGCCAAACTGGCGGATGGCGACTACATTCTGCCGCCGGAACAGGGCCGCTTTGGCTATGCCGCCCTGCTGGCCGATCTGGCAGACTCAGGTGCCATGCCAAATCGCATCGCGCATTTCTGGCTTGTCACTAATGAAGAGATCTTCCGCCCCGGATCTTCCTTCTTTGATCGCAATTTGGAAATGGGCTTTGCCTCTCTCACCGCTCTGGCACAGGAGCTGGGCGGACTGGATCTGGCTGATCCGATCCATCTGAGCGTCTTTACCACCGGTGCCGCACAGGTTGCCCACGAGGCGCTGCCCTACCCGGAAAAGGCGCTGATTGCCGGCCCTGTCGGGGTGATCCCGCGCGAGTTCCCGCAGATCACCTGCAGTGCCATTGATATCGAGCTGCCGCAGCAACCTGGCCTGCTGGCCGCATTGCGCGGAGCAGAGGCGACAGATCTCACGCCGCGCCTGCTCGAAGAGCTGCTGGCCGAGCCACAAAACAGCATCGTCGCCTGGCGCGGCAACAAGCGATTGGAAAAAAGCTGGCGTGCGCTGACGCTGCCGGATGCCACGACAGAACTCACGCCAAAGAGCGCTGCAGAAACGGCTCCGAATAATATGGGGTTCAAAACCGGTGGCATTTATCTGATCACTGGCGGCTATGGCGGGATCGGGTTCAGCGTGGCCGCGCATCTGATGCAACACCACGACGCCAAGATTGCTCTGCTGTCACGCGACGGCCTGCCGCCCCGCAACACCTGGGACCAGTATCTAACAACCCATGGCCCCTCTGACCGTCTGGCCCAGCGCATCCGGGCCATTCAGGATCTTGAACAGATCGGCACTGGCGCAGTACTGCCTTTGGCGGCCGATGTCTGCAACAGCGGCGACATGCGGGCTGCCCTCACCGAGATCGAAAGCCGCTTTGGCGCACCCGACGGTGTGATCCATGCTGCGGGGCATATAGATGACGGCCCCATTCTGGCCAAATCCGAAAGCCAAATCGCCGCAGTCCTGGCCCCCAAGGTCACCGGCCTGCGGGTGCTGGAGGCGCTGTTCCCCGATGGCAGCTTGGATCTGATGGTGCTGTTTTCCTCGTCTTCAACGGTGACATGGCCTGCGGGGCAGATCGACTATGTTGCCGCCAATGAATATCTCAACGCCTGGGCGGCCCATCGTCAGGGCAGCAAAACCCGCGTCGTCACCGTCGACTGGGGCGTCTGGGCCGACACCGGCATGGCCGCCGAAGCCCTCGCGGCGCGACAGGGCGGCAAAGGCCCGACAGAGCCGCGCGACTGTGCCCAGCCGCTGCTGGAGCAGACGCAGTTCGACGGCTTTGGCAATCCGGTTTTCACCAGCAGACTTTCGGCGCAACAGGACTGGCTGCTGGATGAGCACCGGACCAAATCTGGCACTGCCCTCATCCCTGGCACTGGCTATATCGAATGGGCTGCCGAAGCCCTTGCGGCGCTGGATTTGAAAACCCCGTTTGAAATCCGTGATCTCTACTTTTTGCGCCCACTGGTGGTCCAGGAAGCTCATCCTCGCGACATGGTTCTGCGACTTTCGCCGCCTGCGTCCCAAACCCCAGCAGCTGGGGCAGCAACGCAGTATGATCTTGCCATCCACAGCAGTCTCAGTTCCGAAGGCTATGCCCTCAACGCCGAAGCGCGTGTAGCGCTGCTGCCAGACAGCTCATTGCCAGCAAGCTCATTGCAAGACAGCTCATTGCCAGGCAGCCCTGCGCCAAAGACGTTGGATCTGGCCGAAATTGCAGCACGCTGCCCTGATGTGACCAGCGGCACGCCCGCAACCCCACTGCGCTCGCCCCAGCAGGCACATCTGAAGTTTGGTCCGCGCTGGCAAGTTTTGGAACACATGGCGCTCGGAACTGACGAAGGTCTGGCGCAGTTGCGCCTGCCTGCTGCAGCGGCGCAGGATCACTGTCTGCTGCATCCGGGCCTGATGGATCTGGCCACCGGTTGGGCGATTTCGCTGGTGCCGGGTTATGATGGCAGCGCCCTCTGGGTACCGGTCTCGTACCAGATGATCCGGGTCTTTGCGCCACTCACCGATCAGATCCACAGCCATATGCGGCTCAATCCCGGCTCCGACGCCACCAGTGCCAGCTTCGACATCACCCTCAGCGATGCCGACGGCACAGTTCTGGTCGAAATCGAAGGCTTCCAGATGACCCGGCTCGTTGCTGGGTTTGAGGCAACAGCACCGCAGAGTGAAGCAGATACAGACGCGCAGGCGCTGGGGCTTGTCGCCAGCCCTGCGACCCAGCCCCTGTCTGAGGCTGAGCGCCGCCTGCAGATCAATATGCGCAATGGTATTCGCGCCGCCGAAGGGCCTGCAGCCTTGGAGCGTGCGCTGAACTGCGCCTTGACCAGCAATCGCAGTCAGGTGGTGATTTCCTCCTTGGAGCTGCCAGCCCTGATCGCCCAGACGGATCAAAGCACCACCGAAGCCGCAGCGGATGAAAGCCAGACCTTTGAACGCCCGGATCTGGATACGGATTATATCGCCCCCTCCAATCCGGTCGAAGAAAGCCTCGCCGCTCTGTTCCAGAGCCTGCTGGGCGTGGCGCAGGTTGGGGTAGCCGACAGTTTCTTTGACCTTGGTGGCCATTCGTTGATCGCGGTACGGCTGTTTGCGCAGATCAAGCGGCAGTTCGATGTGGATTTTGCGCTGTCGGTCCTGTTTGAAGCCCCCAGTGTCGCCAAGCTGGCGCAACTGGTGATCCAGGCGGGAGGCACCGGCACGCAGACCTCGACAGGTGGTGGGGCGGAACCCGCCGCTGCCGATGCGCCGCGCTATACCCATCTGGTGCAACTGCACCCCGGACCCGCACCCGGAAATGTAGACACGTCACCTCTGTTTTTGGTGGCTGGTATGTTTGGCAATGTGCTGAACCTGCGCCATCTGGCGCAGATCCTAGGGACCGACCGCCCGATCTATGGGTTGCAAGCAAAAGGGCTGATCGGGGCGGAAACCCCACATGACACCATCGAGGCTGCCGCCCGTGACTATCTGGCCGAGATCAAGCAGATCCAGCCCGAAGGCCCCTATCTGTTGGGCGGCTTTTCCGGCGGCGGTATCACCGCCTATGAGATGGCGCAGCAGGTGCAGGCCGCAGGCGATGACGTCGCAGCCCTGATCCTGCTGGATACGCCCCTGCCGGTGCGTCCCGGCCTCAACCAAGCCGACAAAGCCCTGATAAAACTGCAGGAGCTGCGCAAAAAAGGAGCGGGCTACCTGCTGGAATGGGCCAAGAACCGCATCCTGTGGGAGATCAGCAAACGCCGCGCGCGCCCCGCTGAAAGCGGCACAGCACCCAGCTTCAACAATCGCAAGATCGAACTGGCTTTCCGCCAGGCAGTCGAGGTCTATGATCTGAAACCCTGGCAGGGCCCGGTGACCCTGCTGCGTCCGCCGCTGGACCTTCACTGGCAAGTCAGCCGGGGTAACTGGGTCAGCCAGGAACGCGAATATGTTTTTGCGGACAATGACTGGAGCCGCTGGGCCCCCACGCTGGAGGTGGTCGAAGTGCCTGGAGATCACGACAGTATGGTGCTTTTGCCCAATGCCAGCACGCTGGCCGCGGCCATCCAGACCCGGCTTGATCCCGGAGAGCCGGATCCAGGCCGGTCCGCGCCGAAACCTGACGCCGATCAGACCTATGCACAGGCGGCGGAGTAACAGCATGGCAGAGGGCAGCATTCTCACCATCATCCTGAACTACCGCACCCCCGAGATGACTCTCAGATCGGCAGAGGCGGCGCTCGCCGAAATGCGGGATCTGCCCGGCGAGGTTTTGGTGATCGACAATGGATCCGGTGATGGCTCCTGGGAGGCCCTGCAGCAGGGGGCAAAACAACGGGGTTGGCTGGAAAACAGCCAGTTTCGGTTGATCCGCTCAGAGGTCAACGGCGGCTTTGGTGCCGGCATGAACATCGGCTTTGCCGCCGGACTGTCGGATGGCAGCGCGCCGGACTACTATTACCTGCTGAATTCGGACGCCTTTGTGCAAGGCACCACCATAGGCACCCTGCGCGATTTTCTTGCCGACCACCCCGGTGCCGGTCTTGCCGGGTCTTTCGTCAAGGGCACCGATGACGTGCCCCATTGCACCGCCTTCCGTTTTCCGTCAATCGCAGGCGAATTTGAAATGGCGGCCCGCACCGGGCTGTTCAGCCGCCTGCTGGCGCCGTGGGTCGTTGCCATAGGCCTGCCAAAGACCGAATCCCAGGTGGACTGGACCGCAGGCGCCAGCCTGATGATCCGCCGCCCCGTCATTGATGCGATCGGCGGCTTTGACGAGACTTTTTTCCTGTATTTCGAGGAAACCGATCTGTGCCGCCGGGCCGCCCAGGCTGGCTGGCGCACGCATTATGTGCCCGATAGCATTGTCGCACATGAAGGATCGGCCTCGACCGGCATGAAGCAATGGACGCGCACACCAGCCTATTGGTTCCAGTCGCGTAGCCATTATTTTCGTAAAACCCACGGGGCGTTCTATGCCGCAGTTGCCACTCTGGCGCGCGTTGCAGGCTGTTTAGTTTACGGCCTGCGCCGTCTGCTCCAGGGCAAACCGCAAGCCGATCCCGACTATTTTCTGCGTGATTTGATCATTCATGATCTGCGCCCCGCTGCGCGACCAGCCCCATCTACCTCAACCTCATCCGTCTCAGCCTCATCTGTCAGTGAAACGCGCCTTCACACCCCGGTCCCGGAGGATCTCAAATGAGCCATTTTTCCTGTGTCGTCATCGGCAATGAATCCTTGTTGATTGGCTGCGCTGACGCGGTGCTGGCAGACGGCCACCAGATCACGGCGGTGGTTTCGACCGATGCGGATATCTGCGCCTGGGCCCGGCAAAAGGGGCTGGCGCTGCTCCAGAGCCCAAATGAGATTGACCAGCCTTTCGACTGGCTGTTGTCGATCGCCAATCTGCGCATGATCCCTGATGCTGTACTGGCACGGGCGACCAAAGGTGCGGTGAATTTCCACGACGGCCCCCTGCCCCGCTATGCCGGGCTCAACACCCCGAACTGGGCGCTGATCAACGCCGAGGCCCAGCATGGCATCACCTGGCACATGATGGAGGGCGGCGTGGATGAGGGCGATATCCTCGCCCAGCGTCTGTTCGACATTGCCGAGGATGAAACCGCCTTTAGCCTCAACTCGAAATGTTATGCCGCCGCCATGGACAGTTTTGGCGAGGTTCTGGACCAACTAAGCCGCGACGCGCTGCACCGCCAGCCGCAGGATCTGAGCCAGCGCAGTTACTTCAGCAAGGCCCTGCGCCCCGCTGCAGGCGCCATTCTGGATTTTTCGCAACCGGCCCAGACCCTGTGCCATCTGGTGCGTGCATTGGATTTCGGCCCCTACTGGAACCCGCTGGGCTGCGCCAAACTGCACCTGGACGATCAGATCCTGCGCATCGGCAAGGCCAGCCCTGCCGACATTCCCGACACAGATAAAAGGGTCGCCGCGGGTACCGTACTGAGCGTCACCGGGGCCGTGGTGACTGTCGCCACCGGGGATGGGGCCACCGGGGATGGGGCCATCGCGCTTGAAGATATCACCAGCCTTGCAGGCAGCCCGGTTGATCTGCCAGCGCTCCTCACGGTTGGCACTCAATTGCCAGCACTCTCGCCTGAGGCTGCGGATGCGCTGACGGCGGCCATGACCACGTCGCAAGGCGGCGAAGCGCATTGGCGCCGCGCCTTGAAAGACATGCAGCCCGTGACTGTCCCGCTGTCCCAACCGCGCAGCACCCATGGCCGCACAGAGAGTTTCAGCCGCCACGCGCTGACGCAGCCATCCGAGCTGTCCGAAGACCAGACCCTGACCGCCATTCTCGCCTGGGCACTGCTCAGCACGGGCGAAGATCAGGCAGATATTGCCTTTGCCACACCGGTTGCCTCTGCTGCCGCTGGTATGGTTTCTGACTGGGTTCCGCTGCGCGCCACGCGTAATGCCCTTGTGAACACCTTGGAAAGTCAGGTAAAGGCCGAGGTCCAAACCGCCCGCAACCATGGCGGCTTTGCGCTTGATCTGGTGGCCCGCGCCCCAGAGCTTGCCCCGCAAAGCCAGCCGGGCATCGGGATTTCAGTGGATCGGGATGCAGCCCTGCCAGGCTGCGCTATCACCGTTTCGCTGATGGATGGCGCCTTGGCGCTGCATGTGAATGACGCCCAGCTGGATAGCACAGCCGCGGAGCTGCTCGCCGCGCGGCTGGAGCTTTTGCTGGGCGTCATCGCATCCCATCCCGACACAGCCCTGTCCGATCTGCCTATCCTGCCCGAAGCCGAACGCAGAACCCTGTTGCAGGACTGGAACCAGACCGCCACAGCGCTGCCGACAGAGCAGACCATTCAAGACGCATTTGAGGCGCAGGTCGCGCGCAGCCCCGAGGCAACCGCGCTGGTCTTTGAAGGCGAAAGCTACAGCTACGCCGCCCTCAATGCCCGCGCCAATGCGCTAGCACTGCATTTGCAGGATAAGGGCGTAAAACCCGGCATCCCGGTTGGCGTCTATATCAAGCGGTCAGCGGATCTGCTGGTCGCGACCCTTGGTGTGCTCAAGGCCGGGGGCGCCTATGTGCCGCTGGATCCCGCCTATCCCGGTGACCGCATCGCGCATTACATTTCCGACAGTGGCGCGCCAGTCATCGTCACACAGGAGGCCATGCGCGCAGCTCTGCCCTCGAGCGCTGCCGAGGTGATCACTGTCGACAGCCTGCCCGCTGCGCCCCCGGATCTGCCCAATGTTCAAAGTGCGGCCACCGGCGCGGATCTGGCCTATCTGATCTATACCTCCGGCTCTACCGGCACGCCAAAGGGCGTGATGGTGCGTCAGGACAATGTCGCCAATTTCTTTGCCGCCATGGATGCGCGCATCCCTCACAAGGTGGGCGACACCTGGCTGGCCGTCACCAGCCTGTCGTTTGACATTTCGGTGCTCGAACTGTTCTGGACCCTGTCGCGCGGCTTCAAACTGGTGCTGTCGAGCGACGAAAGCCGGCTTGAGCTCTCCAATGGCCCGATTGCGATTTCTGACCGGCGGATGGATTTCAACCTGTTTTACTGGGGCAATGACGATGGTCCCGGTCCGCGCAAATACCATCTGCTGCTAGAGGGTGCCAAATTTGCCGATGCCAATGGCTTTAATGCGGTCTGGACGCCAGAACGCCATTTCCACGCCTTTGGTGGCCCCTATCCGAACCCTTCGGTGACGGGTGCTGCGGTAGCGGCCGTGACCAGCAATCTCAGCGTGCGGGCAGGATCCTGCGTGGCGCCATTGCACCACCCCGCCCGCGTCGCCGAGGAATGGTCGGTGATTGACAACCTCACCAATGGGCGCGCGGGGCTTGGTATTGCAGCGGGCTGGCAGCCGGATGATTTTGTGCTGCGCCCGGAAAACACCCCGCCCGCCAACAAGCCTGCGATGTATGAATGCATTGACACTCTGCGCAGGCTTTGGCGCGGCGAAGAAGTGGATTTCCCGCGCAAGGATGGCAGCACGCATGCCGTCGTGACGCAGCCACGCCCAGTATCAAAGGAACTGCCCGTTTGGGTGACCACGGCGGGCAATCCCGACACCTGGCGCGAGGCCGGCGAGATCGGTGCCAATGTGCTGACGCATCTCTTGGGTCAAAGCATCGAAGAGGTCGGCGGCAAGATCCGCATCTATCACGATGCCCTGCGTGCAGCAGGCCATGATCCGGCAGATTTCAAAGTCACCCTGATGTTGCACAGCTATCTGGCCGACACCCGCGAAGAAGCACGCCGCATCGCACGTGAGCCGATGAAGGACTACCTGCGCTCTGCCGCCGGGCTGATCAAGCAATATGCCTGGGCCTTTCCGGCCTTCAAACGGCCCAAGGGCGTCAACAATGCCTTTGACATGCAGCTCGATGCGCTGAGCGGCGAAGAGCTGGAAGCCATTCTGGACTTCGCCTTTGATCGCTATTTCGAAGAGTCCGGCCTGTTTGGCACTGTTGACGACGCCTTGGTCCGCACCGAGCAACTGAAACGTATCGGCGTCGATGAGATCGCCTGCCTGATCGACTACGGCATCGCGCCGGATGTGGTGCTCGAAGGGCTGAAACCGCTGGCCGAAGTGCTGCGCCGTGCCAATACTGCGCAGGAATTGGCTGCGGATGATTTCTCCCTGTCGGCGCAGATGATGCGCCATCGCGTCAGCCATATGCAGTGCACGCCTTCGATGGCACGCATGCTGGTGCAGGACGACGAAGCCCGCATGGTGCTGGGGCGCCTGCAGCATCTGCTTGTTGGCGGCGAAGCCCTGCCCGGCGATCTGGTTGGTGCCCTGCGCGAGGCAACGCCTGCACAGATCCACAACATGTATGGCCCGACCGAGACGACAATCTGGTCCACCATGCAAGATCTCGCGGGCGTGCCCACCGGTGTCGCCAACATTGGCGCACCGCTGGCCAATACTGCGGTCTATGTCTTGGACGAAGCGCAGCGCCCGGTGCCGATGGGGGCCGCAGGAGAGCTCTATATTGGCGGCAAAGGTGTCACCAGTGGATACTGGCACCGGCCCGAGCTAACCGCAGACCGCTTTGTCGCGGATCCCGTGGCAGTTGGCACCATGTATCGCACCGGCGATCTGGTGCGCTGGCGGTCTGACGGCTCGCTGGATTTCCTCGGGCGCACCGATCATCAGGTCAAGATCCGTGGCCAGCGGATCGAGCTGGGCGAAATCGAAGCCGCCCTGGCCAGCCAGCCCAATGTTACCGGCGCGGTAGTGGTGGAGCGTCAGGTGGGCGAAGCGGCGCAGCTGGTTGGATATGTCACGCAGGAGGCCGACAAACCAGTGGATCTGGGAGCGGCCAAGGCTTATCTGTCCCGCCGTCTTGCGGAGGTCATGGTACCGGCGCATCTGGTCGCACTCGATGCCTTTCCACTGACCCCCAACAAAAAGATCGACCGCAAGGCGCTGCCAGATCCAAAACCAGTGCACACAGCCGGGACGCAGCAGACAGCTCCAGCCGCCATGGTGCCGCTTAGCGCCGGGGTGCAGGCAGAGATCGCCAGCGTCTGGTCGCGGATCTTGGGCGTCGAAGGCATTGGCGCACAGGACAACTTCTTTGCGCTTGGTGGTCACTCGCTGCTGGCAGTTCAGGCACACCGCGATATCCGTGCGGCACTTGATCTGGCCAGGCTTTCAATCACCGATATCTTCCGCTTCCCGACACTGGCCGGGCTTGCGGCCCATATCGAAACCCTTGCGGGCGGCGGCACAAAGCCCGATGATCCGGTTCAAGATGAAGCCGCGCTGGCTGCCAAATCCGACACCATGTCGAAACGGCGGGCCATGCGGGCAAACCGCAAAGCACGGGCAGGATGACGACGGATCTTTTGACACAGGACCAAGAGCGGCACAGCCTGGTGCGGCCGCTCTTTGGAGCGGACATCGCTTTGGCCATCGCCAACCCACTGGCCGATCCACCTGCCCCCTTTGCCGAAGAAGCTGCCTGTCTTTCGCCCAATGCTGTGGCCAAGCGGCATCGCGAATTTGCCGCCGGACGGGCCGCCGCTCATCAGGCCATGGCACAGGCAGGCCACGCGCCGGCGGCCATTCCTGTCGGCAAGAACCGCGCACCGGTCTGGCCGGATGGGCTGGTCGGATCCATCAGCCACACCCATAGCTGCGCCATGGCGGTGGTTGCCAAACCAGACCCGGCCGGGCCTGAACGGGTGCGGGGCCTTGGTATTGATGTCGAAGAAGACAAACCCCTGGCGGATGATCTTTGGCCTGCGATCTGCTCGGCCCAGGAACAGGACTGGCTGCGCGCCCAGACCAACCCCGGCCAGATGGCCAAAGTGATCTTTTCCGCCAAGGAAGCCGCCTACAAATGCCAGTTCATCCTCAGCGCGCGCTACTACGGCTTTGACGGTATGGAGCTGACAATTGATGTGGCGCAGGCCAGCTTTGCCGCCCGGTTCTGCGCCGACCAGCCACCGTTTTCTTGTGGCGAGTTCATCCATGGCCGCTTTGCCATCGGTGCGGGCCTCATCGTCACCACCGCAGAACTGAGAGGATAGCCGGATGAAACAGCGTCGTGCATTGCTGCTTTTGCCCGCCTTGCTGGCGCTCTGGCCGCTGGCGCGCTGGATCAAACCCGCGCCGCTGCCGCCAGTGCCGCCACTTGCAGCCCCCACAGGCACGCTGTCGGTGTTTCATCTCGGCCACTCGCTGGTGGGGCCGGATATGCCGCATATGCTGGCGCAGCTTGCCCCGGCCGGGCATCACTGGAACAGCCAGCTCGGGTCCGGCACGTCGCTCAAGGAACATTGGGAACCGGATCTGGAAATTCGCGATTTTGCCACAACCAATGCAACCTCCGCCTACCGCGACGCCCGCGAGGCAATTGGATCTGGTGATTATGACGCCGTGATCCTGACAGAGATGGTCGAGTTGCGTGATGCCCTCCGCTATTTCGACGGTGCAGATTATTTCCACCGCTGGGCCGATCTGGCCCGCAGCGGTGCGACCGAAACCCGCGTCTACCTCTATGAGACCTGGCATCACCTGAATGACCCCGATGGCTGGGAGACCCGCATTGCGCAGGATCTCGGACCGCTCTGGCTGGGAAAACTGACCGGGGCGGACAGCCGCGCCAATCCTGAACGTCCCGCCTATCTGATCCCGGCAGGGCAGGTCATGGCCGCCGTGGCCCGCGCCGCCGAGGCGGGTGAAATCGACGGCATGACTACGCGCGAGGATCTGTTTGCCCGCAATGATCAGGGCGCGCTGGACACCATCCATATCAATGACCTTGGCGCCTATGTGGTGGCGCTGACCCACTATGCGGTGCTTTATCAGCGCAGCCCGCTGGGCCTGCCGCATCAGCTGCAGCGCAGTGATGGCAGCGCCGCCAATAGCTTCACGCCCATGGCCGCCGCGCAGGTGCAGAAGATCGTCTGGGAGACCGTTTTGACGCAGCCGCGTATCGGGTTTGGCGTCACATCCGGCGGCGAGGGCACCAAATGAACCTCGAAACACTGGTGACCTCGGTTGTGATGGTCGGGCATTCGCTGTTTGGGCCGGATAATCCGCAGATGCTGGAGCAGCTCTTGGCGCGCCAACCCGGGGCTGCATCCGTGCAGGTCGAGGCCCAGATCATCAATGGCGCGCCGCTCAGCTATAATTGGCAACACGCCGACAGCGCCGAGGGCATCAATGCCCGTGACCGGCTGAAAGCTCCGGTCGATGCGGTGATCGTCACCGAGGCCATACCGCTGGCCAATCACCTGAAGTGGAGCCACTCAGACGCCGCTGTCGCCCAGTTTTACCAACTGGCGCACAGCGCCAACCCAGACGTGCAGTTCTATCTGCAGGAGACCTGGCACAGCCTGAACAGCGGCACCGGGGTGGATATTCCCTTTGACGATGGGGCTGCTACTCCCTGGCGTGACCGGCTGGCGCAAGACCTGCCCCGCTGGCAGGCACTGGTGGACGAGGTTAACGCCTCCACCGGCGGCGATATTCAGCTGCTGCCCGCAGGACAGGCCATGGCGCGGATGGATGATGCGATCCGGGCTGGCACCGTTCCGGGTCTGCGGCAGGTTTCAGATCTGTTTGCAGATGACATCCATCCCAACGCGCTTGGCTTTTACTACCTCAGCCTGGTGCAATATGCCGTGCTGACTGGACAGAAGCCCGAAGGCCTGCCCGATCAGCTGAAAGATCGGTGGGGTAGCGGCTACCCCGCCCCGACGTCCGCACAGGCAAAACGGTTTCAGCAGATCGCTTGGGCCGCAGCCCAGGGACGTGAGGGGCGCGAGATACGCACGGCGGCCCTGCCAGCGGACCCTCCTGGCCTGCCGCCAGAGGCAGAGCTGCCACAGCTGGACGGGCCAATCCCGGACGAGCTGCCTCAGGGATTTGAAACCCCAGCAAACCTGGCCCGTCAGCCCATTGCGATGAACCTGATGCCCATCGCGGATTGGAGCCCGCAAGCACCGTTTCTAGACCATTTCAAAACAGCCCGCCCCTGGATCGGCCATCTGGCCGGGCGCTGGGGTGGTGCCAATGAGGCGGATCTGGATGCCGCAGGCTACCTTGATCCCGATGGCTGGCCCACCGCCATCCCGCCAGAATTAGGCTCGATCGGCACCGTGATCCTCACCGATCTGCCCGAAAGCGCGCAATCGCTGGCCGGGCGCTATGTGCTGCGCTACGAGGGCAAAGGCATTATCGAGGTTGCAGGCCGCGCCAAAAACCAGCGCTATGGCAGGGGCGAGGTCTCCTTTGATTTCACCCCCGGTCCCGGCCCGGTTGAAATTCGACTGCAACGCATCGGACGCGATGGCGCCTATCTGCGCAATATCACTGTGGTCAAAGAAACCGATCTGGCGGCTTTTGATGCCGGAGAGATCTTCAATCCGCGCTGGCTGGCACTGCTGGATGGCTTTGCGGCCCTGCGGTTCATGGATTGGATGGGCACCAATGATTCCGAACAGATCGGCTGGGAAGATCGCCCGCAGATCCGCGACTACTCCTGGGCGCGCCAGGGGGTTCCTGCGGAAATCATGGTCGAGCTGGCCAATCAGCTGGGGGCAAACCCCTGGTTCAACATGCCCCATATGGCCGATGACAGCTACATGCGCAATTTCGCCAGCCTGACACGGGATCGTCTGGATTTTGACCTGAAAACCTATGTGGAATACTCCAACGAGGTCTGGAACTGGCAGTTTGAGCAGGCCCGCTGGGCTGATACCCAGGCGCAAGCGCGCTGGGGCGGCAAAGACCTCTGGATGCAGTTTTACGGTGCCCGCGCCGCCGAAATGTCGCGGATCTGGACCAAGGTCTTTGATGACACTGCAGCGGATCGCCTCGTTCGGGTAATATCAACCCAGACCGGCTGGCTTGGCCTCGAAGAGCAGGTGCTGACAGCCCCGCTGTGGCAAGCCGAAGCGCCAGATCATGCCCCCCCAGCTGACTATTTCGACGCCTATGCGGTGACCGGCTATTTTGGCGGCATCCTGGGCATCAAGGAACGCGCGCCCATCGTGCGCGCCTGGATTGCCGACAGCCAGCTGCGCGCCCGCGACATGGCAACAGAACAGGGGCTGCAGGGCGCGCAAGCCGCCAAGTTCATCGAAACCCATCAGTATGACGTCGCCACGGCGCAGGCAGCGACAGAGCTGGGCGACGGGCTGGTAACTGGCGATCCCGCCGACACGCTTGTTGATCTGTTGGGCCGGGTGCTGCCCTATCACAAAAAGGTTGCTGATCGGCACGGGCTGGAGCTGATCATGTATGAAGGCGGCAGTCACGTCGTAGGCATCGGCCCCATGGCCGAGGATGAGATGCTCACCGGGTTTTTCACCCATTTCAACTACACTGCAGAAATGGGCGCGCTTTATGCCACGCTTCTGACCGGGTGGCGCGATCTTGGCGGAACACTCTTCACCGCCTATGCCGATGTGGCTGTGCCTGGAAAATGGGGCAGCTGGGGCGCGTTGCGCAGCCTGAGCGACGGCGATAATCCGCGCTGGCAGATGCTGGAGGCGGTGAAATGAGCCTCACGTCTGACAAGCCACTGATTTCGGTCCTGATCCCTGCCCATAATGAGGCAGACTATATCGCCGATTGCCTGTCGGCCTTGCTGGCCTCTGATCCGCTGCCGGGGCAATCCCTGCCCGCCGCAGGCTGGGGCGAAGTGCTGGTGCTCGCCAACGGCTGCACCGATGCAACGGCGGATATTGCCCGCAGCCAGCCGGTGCCCGACGGTTGGCATGTTAAGGTGCTGGACCTGCCAGAAGGTGGCAAGCTGAATGCACTGACCTTGGGAGATGCCGAAGCGCGCGCCGATGTTCTGGTCTATCTGGATGCAGATGTGACCGTATCTCCGAAATTGCTGCCGCAAATCACGCGCGCACTGACCCGGCAAGAGCCGCGCTATGCCAGCGGCACCCCCCGGACTGCCCCGGCCCAAACTGCTTTCAGCCGCGCCTATGGGCGATTTTGGGTGAACATGCCCTTTGTGCGCGCCGGGGTGCCAGGGTTTGGGCTATTTGCCATGAACCGGGCCGGGCGCGCGCGTTGGCAGGACTGGCCGGATATCATTGCCGATGACACCTTCGCGCGGCTTACTTTTTCATCTGCTGAAAGGATCAAGCTGCCAGCGACCTATAGCTGGCCGCTGGTCGAGGGGTTTCGCAATCTGACCCGGGTGCGGCGGCGGCAGAATGCAGGTGTCGCTGAGCTGGCCCAACGGTTTCCACAGCTTTTGGCCAATGACGACAAACAGCCGATGCCCTTGTCAGAACTGGCCCGTCTGGCGCTGCGCGATCCCTTTGGCTTTGCAGCCTATGCCCTGGTGACCGCTGCGGTGAAGACGCCACTGTTTCGCTCGGCGCAGCGGTGGACGCGCGGGCGCTAAAGCGCCGCCTTGCTGCGCTGCAGGTCGCCAAAAAAAATGAACAAACTGTCACAGCACGCGGGAGGGAGGGCTCCGCTTCTCAACGATCTTTGCGGGACGCGCCTTGAGCTGCGCGAAACAATTCCGCGAGTTTTGCCGCCTCCACATCGCTGTCGTGGCGTTGCAGCACGCGCGCGCGTCCCGCCTGCCCCATCGCCTCAAGAGTTGGACGCGGTGTTTCGGCCAGCTCAACAATGGCTGCAGCCAGCACCCTTGCGTCGCCCGCCGGCACCAGCCAGCCCGTTTTGCTGGGCAGAACCAGCTCTGGTGTGCCGGCGATATAAGTCGCCAGAACCGGACGCGCCGCCGCCATCGCCTCCATCACCACCATGGGAAGGCCTTCGGCAAAGGAGGGCATCACCAGCGCGTGGGCCGCCGCCAGTTCGGCCCGCACGCCCTGCTCGGCCAGCCAACCGGTGAAGGTGATATTGCGCTCCAATCCAGCCGCTGCAATCGCCACTTCCAGATCTGCACGCATTTCCCCATCGCCAATCAGTGACAGATGCACCTCCGGGTGGCTCTGCACCACCTGCGCCATGGCCTTGACCAGCACCATCTGGCCCTTTTGTTCCACGAAACGTCCGATGGCTGCCAATCGCAACGGCCCTTCTGGCAATGGGACGGGATCGGCAAAGCGCGCAGGCTCAATCCCGCAGTGCACCACTTTCAAACGCTCCCAGGCACCGAAATCGGCCCAGCGGCTCAGCTGGCTTTTGCCAAAGCTGCTGATCGCAACAGCAAAGCGTGAGCGATTGACCTTGAGACCCAAGGACAACGCCTGTGGGGCATCAAATTCTTCCGGGCCATGGGTGGTAAAACTGTAGCCCGGCCCACCCAGCACATGCGCCAGCAAGGCCACGGTGGTGGCATTGGTGCCAAAATGCGCATGCATATGGTCGACGCCTTCAACCGCACAGCGCCGGGCCACATAGGCCGCCTCAAGCAGATAGATCAGATGGCGCAGCACACCCGACTGCGACCGCCGCCCCAGGCGCCAGGCCAGCCGCAGTGCCGCCAGCGTCATGCGCGGCGCTCTGACAAGTTGTCGCAAAAAGCAGGAAAACAAGCCGAGCGCGCCGACCTGCAAAACATAGTGGCTGCGTGCGGCTTCGTCCTGATCACCGGGATCGACCAGCGGCGCGGATCCGGGCCGCATCGGCAGGCGCAGCACCTCTAGCCCCTGACGCTCCAGAGCCTGGATTTCACGGCGGATAAAACTATGCGAGGGTTCAGGGTAACTGTTCAGAACATAAGCAATTTTCACGAGATTCCCACTCCATTCCTACTCTGGCCAGCCACCCATTCTTCGCCCCCAAGGGTAGCGGCTGATATCGCCCTTGCCTAGGGGCCATTGCCCCTGTCAACCAAGTGCTGCCAATGGTGGGCCAGTGCCGGGATTGTCGGCAATATCAGCCCCTGAATGGCCCAATTCCCAGCCCGGCCTGCCCGGCGATTGACCCGCCGACTGCCGCCGCCTAGCCTGTGGCAAGCAGAACATTGGGAGACCGGATGAAACAGCTTGCAGCCCGCTTTTCGGGCCATGGATTGATGGCCCGTGTGTTGCGCTCCGCCTCCTGGCTAATGATCGGCTATGGCGGCAGTCAGGCCCTGCGTCTGGCGGCCAATCTGGTGCTGGCGCGCCTGCTGTTTCCCGAAGCCTTCGGACTAATGGCGCTGGTCACTGTGGTGACGGTTGGGCTGTCGCTGTTTTCGGATGTCGGCATAGGTTCTTCGATTGCGCAAAATGCCCGCGGTGATGATCCGGACTTCCTCAACACTGCCTGGAGCATTCAGGTGCTGCGTGGCTTTGGATTATGGGTCATGACACTGGTTCTGGCCTGGCCAATGGCCTGGTTCTATGGCGCGCCAGAACTACTGTACTATCTACCCATTGCGGGAATTGGTCTGGCCATTGCCGGCTTCAACCCGACCCGGATCGAGACCGCGCACCGGCATCTGCTGGTCGGACGTGTCACGCTGCTAGACCTAGCGGCGCAATCGATTGGGGTTGGCACCATGGTGCTGCTGGCCTGGATCAGCGGGTCGGTGATTGCGCTGGTGTTGGGCGGCGTCGTGCAGGCCGCAGCCAAACTGGCGCTGACGTATTATGGCTTGCCGGGCATGCGCAACCAGTTCCGATGGGAGGCAACAGCTGCCAAAGAGCTCATCCGCTTTGGAAAATGGATTTTCCTGTCGACCGCATTTTGGTTTTTGACGTCACAAGGCGATCGCGCAATCCTGGGGAAATTCGTCTCGCTCGAGGTTTTGGGCGTCTACAATATCGGGTTTTTCCTGGCCAGTTTCCCGATGCTGCTGGGACATGCTGTGAATCAGCGCCTGATGATCCCGGTTTACCGCGACAAACCTGTTGCGGCCGATCCGCAGAACCGCCGACGTCAGCGGCAACTGCGTACCGGGCTGACGGCTGCAATCTTGTCGTTGCTACTGCTGATGGCCTGGATTGGCCCCTGGCTGGTCGATCTTCTCTATGATGACCGCTACGCACAGGCCGGACCAATGATAGTACTGATCTCGTTGACTTTGGTACCGGCGGTGATCACCATGACCTATGATCAGGCTGCGCTGGCGGCTGGTGACAGTCGCGGCTTTTTTGCGTTTACCGCCTGTCGCGCTCTGTTGCAAACCGGGTTTTTTCTACTGGCTGTCGCCTGGTTCGGCCTACCCGGCGGCATCCTTGCCATGGGTCTTTCCATGCTCGCGGCCTACCCCGTGCTGATCTGGCTTGCCCGCAAGCATCAGGCCTGGGATCCGCTGCACGATAGCGTCTTTGCAGCCATCGCCACGGCCCTCGGTGGCGCAGCTCTCTTTTGGCACCGCGAAAGCCTTGGCACATTGATCGAGACCCTGCCAAACTGAGCAGGATCACCGGCTATCACCGTTGAAAAGAATGGCTCTAACGTTGCGCCAGTTTTTGCGCGCGTGGCTTGCGCCTGGCCCGCAACCAGGCAGCGATCCTGCCGGGCTGGTGTTTTCTGACGTCCAGCACCGGGATCGAGGCAACCGGGGCCAGTCCGGTCTCCCGTTCCATCTGCACGGCGGAGCGCAGTACCGGCTTGCGGAGTTCCAAACCAAAGGCCCCCGCCAGGCCCACCAGCAGGCTGGCAACGCCCCCCATCAAAGCCTTTTTCTTGCGTGCTGCTGTGGATGGATAGTCCGCAAGGGCCGCAGGTTCCAGCACCGTCAGGCGTTCCGACTGCCGCGAGGTTTCCAGACGAAAGCCCACCTCGGCCTCGTTGCGGCGGGCCGATATGGTTTCTAACTCTCCCTGAAGCGCCTGCATCTGGCGGCTGTAGACCCCCAGTTGCCGCTGGACTTCGGGCGTGGTCTGCAATGCCGCTTCCAATTCGGATTTACGCTGGTTCAACAAGCTGTTCTGGGCATCCAGTGTCGCCAGTTGTTCGGCAAAATCCGCCAGCATGCGTTTTGCTGTTGCCGGACGCTCAGTCGCACTGGCCTGATCGGCAGCGCGCCGGATCAGGATTTTTTCGCGAGCAATATCCAGCAGGCTTTCGTTGATCGTCGCGATTTCGCTGCGCCGAAACTCCACCGTGCCGGGCTGGGCCACGTCATTGGCAGTGTAAAAAGCAGAGATCTCTTCTTCGAGGGTGCTGATCTGGCTGGCGACGGCCGCTTCTTTTTCGGCAAAGAAGCTGAGGGTTTCGCGGGCCTGTTCTATCCGGCTGGCGACGCTTAACTCGATGGTGCGTTGGCCAAATTCGCTGGCGACCTGCTGGGCCTGCAGGGCCGTGGGCATCAGAGCCGTGATCGTCAGGACAGAAATGGTGCCATCATCTGCAAAGCCTTCGCGCGCCGCCGCCACACCAGTAATGGAGACCGCATTGCGCAGCATGACCACCTTTTCAGTCGGCGTCAGGGCTGGCAGGTCCGCGTAGAGTGCAAATTTCTCGATGATGTCGAGCAAGGTGCCACGTGCCATCAGGCGTTGTTCGATCAACTGCATCCGCCGCGCCGAAGAGCCTTCGACGGTGGATTTGGCCAGATCATCGGCAATTGTCGGACGGGTAACCTGGATTACCTCGGTGCTCTGGTACAAGTGCTGCTGACGCAGAGCGACCCAGAGGGAGACCATGCACCCCAGCACCGTCACATAAAGGATCACTGTCCAGCGGCGACGCAGCATTTCCCAAAAATCACGTACTGAAAAAATCGGCCCCATTGGAAGCTCTCTATTGTCGTCACATCATAGCTCACCATGAGGATAGCATAGCCGATCAGCACCTGGTGAAGGTTTCACCACCACATAATCATGGCAAGTCGGCAAAACTATGGCCGCATCTTGCGACGAATTCTCCTGCCTGTTGAAGCCCGCTCAACCCGGCGCATCTTCTGTCAACCGAAGAGCGGTTTGTTTCAGGATACAACTATAACTGGGCTGAGAAATTGTCAGGGCGTTACCTGTGTTCTATCCGTCTGCTGCGCCCGATTGAGCACCACCCCCAAAAGCGGCGCATGGCCCGCCAGCATTTTTTCGCAGGCCGCCAATTGAGCCGCCGTGGTGTGATCCCCGTCCGAGATCAGCAAAACCCCGTCCACCTGTGGCAAAAACGCAGGAACGTCATCGTTTTCAAGCACGGGTGGCAGATCAAACAGCACCGTATCAGCGCGACAGTCCTCAATCATGTCGTCCAGCACTTCGCCCGTGCTGGGCGCATGCAGAATATCCGAGGCATTCTGTTTCGAAACCCGATTGGTTCCCACCGCAAGCGTATCGGACAGACGGCACAACTGTTCGGGCAGCGAAAGCTCACCGGCGAGAAAATCAACCATGCTGCCAGCAGCCGGAATACCCAATGCTGCCGCGACCCCTGGTCGGCGGAAATTCATGTCCATCAGCACAGTTCGGCTGCCGGGAACGCGGGCAAGGCTCAGCGCCAAATTAACCGCGCAAAAAGTCGTCCCCCCACCCGCAGCCGGACTGGTGATCGCCACCCGTTTCCAGCCATGATCCCTGAGACTGTGCAGCAGGCGGGTGCGAAGCAGATCAAAGGCCCGCGCAGTCGGTGAACTGCGAAAGGCGCTAACCAAAGGCAGGCGCGAGGGCTTTTGCCCCAAGAAATCAAAAGGAACCTGTGGCAGTTGCAGCCAGGGATCAAACCGGGTTGGCAGACCAGCAGACCGGTCTCTTTTGGGATGTGTTTTCGGAGCCTCAGAGACAGAATGCTCTGGAACAGTTTCGGCAGTAGTCGAGTCCACCGGCTTGGCAGTCTTGTTCATGCTCACAGTGTTTATGGGGGTGTCTTTCGGGGTACTTTTCCCAAGCGACCCTTTCACAGATGCCTGGGCCACGGAAGGTTGCACGGAAGGTTTGCCGACGGACGGTTTGCCCGCAGAAGCCTTCAACGAGGGCTTCAACAACATTGGCTTGGGTTTTGGCATATCTTCGACCGCCCGCCCCTGCTGCCCAGTAAGTTCTTGGTCGGCAAGTTCCGGGCTCGTAATTTTCTCGGCCGGTTTCTGGATTTGTTTTCGAGCCGTTTTTTGAGACGGATTTTTCACCTGTTTTGTGGCCAGTAGCAGCCTGTCCTGGCCCGCATCATCCTGAACCGCGGTGCCCTGACGCCCCCGATTGCGACGATGAAATCTCTTGAAACCTTCTTGCGTCATGCCGTCATCATCGTCCCATAAGAATGAGCGCCCTTGGTCGGCGCCGGAGCGGGCAGGTACAGAAAAATGCTTCACGTGCTATCTCCTGACAACTTCTAGCATGGTGCCCGGGGGGCCGCATAGGCAGGCCCGCAGTCAAACCCAAACAGATTAATATCCAGTGCCTCTGGCCACGACACCTACGGTCCGCCAGATCAGCTTCAGATCCAATGGCAACCCCATGGCGCGCAGGTAGTCGGCATCGGCCTGCGCCCGCGAGGCAAAACTGCTCTCGTTGCGACTGGACACCTGCCACAGACCGGTCAGTCCCGGCTTGACCGCAAAATAGGCCGAAGCATCTCCATAGAGCTTGAGCTGTTCGGGCATCATCGGACGCGGGCCAACCAGGCTCATCTCTCCGGTGAAAACGTTCCAAAGCTGCGGCAGCTCATCCAGCGATGTCATCCGCAGGATCCGGCCGACGGGGGTGATACGCGGGTCCTGCTTCAGCTTTTGTGTTTCATCCCATTCGCGACGCAGGGCCGGGTCACGGTCAAGATGTTCCTGCAGGCACTGATCCGCATTACGCACCATGGTGCGCAGCTTGAACAAGCGAAAGCGCCTGCCGTACCGACCCAGGCGATCCTGGTAATAAAAGGGCACACCGCTTTCCACCCAAAGAGCCAGAGCGGCGAAAACAATGATCGGCAGAGCAATCGGCAGCGACGCCAATACCAGAAAAAGATCCAGCGCCCGCTTGCCAGCGGCTGCATAAACCCCCTTGCGGCCTCGCCCACCAGAGGCCCTGTACTGCCCTCCCTGTGGCGGCAGACGTTGCAGCATCGCGTTGGTGTTGGCAGCAACCAAGACCCCGGACCGAATGGCACCAGACCGAATGACTGCTGGCGTCAAGGAATAGCCTATCCCGGCGTCCGACAGCCAGCCCTCCTTCGACGCGCCTGGCAACATGCCCCCCGCAGCACCTGATACAAAGTCTTTCATCTTCAACCCCATACGCTCACAGCTCTCTCGGCTGGGGGAGCGATCCCCCAGTGATTGCACTGCACATTAAAATCAAAACCCACACAGCAGCTGATCAGGCTTTGTTGTCACACCCTGAGGTTTGCCCCGAAAACATGCCCCCGCATGTTTCGGCCTCATCCTGGGCTCTGTCAGATCGCCGACGACATCGCCAAGCGCCCCCTGAGCTTACAGGATTTTGTGACAGAATATATCTACGCAAATTGGCTAGAATTGTAACGAAAGGATAGGCATACAGTCTATTTTCCCTTTTACACACCCCAATGAGGAAACAATCCCTCCCATCAGATAGGCACTATCTCTGTTTTTGAAAGTTGAAATGGAATCATTGTCTAACTTGCGCCTCAAAAAAGTCGCGTTTTTTAGGAATCGGCCTGCGCCACCTCTTGAACTCTGCCTGAACATTGCTTCTCTCAGGCCCATCACTAGCCAGTTCCTGATCCTGTGAAAGCCCTCTGACAAACCAGATTTGAAACCTCCTGTCGGCACCGGTATGAACACAGAAAGTCTCTGACCTGTAGCGTCGGAGTTCCCTTAAGAGGTCTGAAAACGATGAGTGCTGCCCAAACCCTCCCGAACTGGATTGCCGTCGCAATCGGCGCCCAGCACATCACCCTATGGACCATGGCCGGAGCCACTGTTTTGCGACAGCATCACCTGCCCTTTTCCGAGGGGGAGTGGCGCCCACCCCTTTTGAGTTTTCTAAACGAAAGCACTTCGACTTCTGATATTCCGGTTCTGGTCAGCGGCTCTGACCTGGCCCAACCCGTAGAGATTCCGGCAAAGCCAGGCGATCTGCGCACAGTTGAACAATCCCCTGACGGCAGGCGGTTGCAGTTCCTACCGGGGCTGAAACAGGCCGCTCCGCTGGCAGTGATGCAAACTGCTGCGGCGCAGATCGCAGGCTTCCTTGCTCTAAATCCCAAATGGGACGGGGTGATCTGCCTGCCCGGTGCCATGACCCATTGGGCTTTGGTCAGCGCCGCAGAAGTGGTCAGTTTTCAGAGCTTCCTTACCCCGCGCCTGTTTCAATCATTGCGGCAAAATCAGACAGCGACCTGGGCCCAGACCGCCCTGCAAGAGGCCGCAGCCGACATCATGTCAAAGCCCGAGCGCCTGGCCGCCCGTCTGGCCGAGCTGTCTGTCGCAGTGCAATTTTCTGAAAAGGACGCGCCAGAGGCAAATGGCGCGCTATGGGGCTATCTGCTTGGCGCCGAACTTGCTTCTGCACGCCCCTATTGGCTGGGGCAGAACCTGGCCCTGATTGGCAGTGATGATCTGGCAGCCCCCTATATGGCGGCCCTGCAGGCACAGGGACTGTCGGCCACCCACGCGGATCCCGAACGCATGGCGCTGGCAGGCCTGCTTCAGGCATGGCGCCTGCTTCAGGGGGAGATCGATACGCCCTGAGCTGGCTCTCGGTTAAGAGAATTAGTGGTGGCCTTCGATGGTCTGGCACCCGGCCAGTGATTTTTTCCATAATGGTCGTGGCCACCAAAACCCCGACTGGGTGGGTCTCTCAACAAATGCCACAGGTCCGCCGCCCCGACAGGGGCGGCGCCGGGCCCAAGGGGGCGCAATCTCCGTCAGGAGATCAAGCCCGCGCGGGAGCCCCCCCTCTCATGGCCCTACACTCTCGACATGATCAAGGTCACGCCTTGTGACGCTGGCCTTTGACCGGGGGTGTCTCGGCGGGGCCTGCGAAACATTGAGCGATCTCCATCCAGCGTGTGGCAGTCGGGCCTGTTGTTCCCAAAGAAGTATCGGCAATGTTGCGCACCTGTGTCACCACCTGGGCGAACTCCACTGCTGATCCACGCAGGCAATTGTCCGCCTGCGCCTCATTCCAGGTCCAAATAGCTCCAGATGGCCCGGTCAATTCCACATAGGGAGCAGGCTCTGGCACTGCTTCTTTGCGGTTGATGAAGGTCCAGCCATAGGTCGACACCCCGAGATGGGCAATATTGCGGATGCGGTCCTGCTCCACGCGCTCAACGCCCAGCAGGTCAAACACCTCCTGACCGTGGGCCCAGGTCTCCATCTGGCGTGCGGTGATCGAGCTCAGCGCGCTCATATCCGGGCCCACCCATTTCACCCGCGCCTTTGGGTCTGCCGTGGCAAAGGCATCAGCACAGCTTTCAGCCCCCGCGCGCCAGGCCTCAAACAGGGCCCGACCGGACAATCTGTCCAGCCAGGGAAACTGGCATTCCAGGATCGACTTGCCCGCCTGCATCTCTTTCACCACCGGACCAATGAAGGCCCCGAATGCGACAGCCCCCTGTAGCGAGGTCTCGGCCGCGACATTGAACAAGTGCAGATGCCCCAGCACATGATCGATGGTCCACCCCTTGAACAACGTCTCCCGGTGCAGATCCGCCTCTGGCAGATCCTCCAGCAAGGTGGCCAGGGCCTGGCTTTCTGCGCGAAAATCTTCTGCCTGTTGCATCTTTCTCTCCCTCTCACGGTCAAGTGCCGCTGCGTCTGACCTGCATTCATGCAATTGAACAGACCAAGCGTTCTGTTTTACGATTCGACAAAAGGATAGGCTGATGTGCACAGGAACCGAAGACCAACCGAACGTCACCTCTGCGATCAAAGACCCCATGCGCGGCAACCCGGCCCGCGTGGCGCGCACTCGTGGCAAGATCTTTGACGCGGTGATCACCAACCTGGATGAGCTGGGCTATTCCGAATGCTCTATCAACCGGGTCCAGACGCTGGCGGGTGTGTCGCGTGGGGCGCTAACGCATCATTTTCCCTCCAAAGAGGAAATGATGGTGAAAACACTGGAGCATCTTCTGGCCCCCGTTCGCGGCACGGCGCCGCCCGATGGAGAGGCCAATCTTTTGCGCCCGTCACGCGACTGCGATTGCTTGCAGGAACAGCTGCACCGGCTGTGGCGACGCGTCATCAATACCCGCGAGGGACGCGCACTGATGGAAATCCTAGTCGCGGCCCGCACCGACAAAGCGCTGAGTGCGCGGATCACCCCGTCGCTCTGGGCCTATAATGACGATTTCAATCGCAACATTGCCCATCTCTATAGCGCCGCTGAGGGTCACGAGGATGAGCTGGCCCTGCTCTGGTCGATCTGCCGCAGCTTCATGCGCGGGCTGCACACTCAGGCACCTTATGAGCGCGACCCGGAAATCATAACAAAGATGGTCGATCTATTTGGCCGCATCATGGCGCCGCATCTGTCCGCGCGCGCCTCTCAGGGAGACACGGATGAAGAACCCATTTGAGACCGAAGAGCGCCGCGCCTTTCGCGACACCATTCGCAGCTTTGTGGAAAAAGAAATTCAGCCCTACTGCGATGACTGGGACGAGGCCGGCGCGGTTCCCTGGGAGCTGCACCAAAAGGTCGGTGAATTTGGTGTCTGGGGCTTTGGCATCGACGAGAAATATGGCGGTCTTGGTTTTGACGATTGTTTCTTGCGCACCGCCTATAGCGAGGAAATGGCCCGCTGCGGAGCAGGCGGCGTCACAGCAGCCCTGGCCGGGCGCACTATATCCGTAGAGCCGATCGCGCGGCTTGCCTGTGACGAGATCCGAGAACGGGTGCTGCCGGAAATTCTGTCCGGCCGCAAAGGCTCTTCCCTTGGCGTGACGGAACCCGGCGGCGGGTCAGATGTGGCCAATCTGAAAACAACCGCACGGCGCGATGGCAATCACTGGGTCATCAGCGGCTCCAAGACCTTTATTACCGGCGGCATGACATCGGATTATTTCGTGATCCCGGCCCGCACTGGCGGCGAGGGGCTGAACGGCATTTCGCTGTTCTTTGTCGAAGCCGATATGGCTGGGTTCTCGCGCAGTGCACTGACCCGCAAAATGGGCTGGTGGTGCTCGGATCAGGCAACGCTGTTCCTGGATGAGGTCCGGGTGCCTGCCAGTAACATGATGGGCGACGAAGGCACCGGGTTTCTGGCGATCATGAATAATTTCAACATGGAGCGCATCAACCTGATCGCCGGGGTGCTAGGGATGATGAAAGCCTGCCTTGAAGACAGCATTGCCTGGGCACAGGAGCGCGAGACCTTTGGTAAAAAGCTGATCAAGCATCAGGTGATCCGTCACAAGATCGCCGAGATGTCCGCCCGCATTGATGCGGTCGAGGCGACCTTGCGGATGATCTGCTGGCAGGTCAACGAAGGCGAGATGCCGGTGGCCGAGCTGAGCAAGGCGAAGTTCTTTGCCACCAAAGCCTGCGAATTCTGCGCCTCGGAGGCGATGCAGATCCTGGGCGGCGCAGGCTATCTGCGCGGCAACCGGGTGGAAAAGATCTACCGCGAGGTCAAAGTCATGGCCATCGGCGGCGGCTCAGAAGAAATCATGCGCGATCTGGCGGTCCGGCAAATGGGGCTTTGAAAGCTCGTTTTCCAAAAGCGCGGGCAGTCAGTTGAAACCAAAAGAAGGGGCGCCTTGCGGCGCCTCTTTTGCAGCTGATAGCACAGTGTCAGGTCTTCAACGTCTACGAATTCCAAGATCAGCGCCCAGCCCGGCGGGACGCGCCAAACCGTCATGATCCGCCTGCATCTGCGCCAGTCTTCGTTGCAGCCAATCCGGAAAAACCGTGCTGCGTTTGGTGCCATGATCGACGTTCATCGCCAGAACTTCCTGCGTGGCACAGATCCGTGTCCCGACCTTCAGCTCAGCCCAGAAATGGATGCGTTTGAGGTCGTGATCAATCAGGTGAAACGCGACATCAAAGCTCTGCCCCGCCAAAAGCTCGGACAAGAAGGTGATATGCGATTGCAACACATAGAGCCCCTGCCCGGCGGCGCGCACATAGGCTTCGCCGTTACCGATGTGCTGATCAAACAGCTGATCAATCGCCCGATCAAAGGCCAAACCGTAGTAGCCAACATTCATATGGCCATTGTAGTCGATCCAGTCAGGCAGGACTTCTTGGGCATCCACTCGGACCGGCGCGGGATATGGCCCGTCGTGGCCACCTATCGGGGCTGTTGTCATCGCGGCACTCTCCTTCGCTAAAGCCGTGTCTGAGGGCACACAGCCCAACGACTTTGGTCAGATGCCTCAGCTGAAATACGAGGTAAAGCAAATCATAACGTCAGTTTTCTGGGCCCAACCGGCGTGACAGATCACGGCAAGGGTTTGGTCTTGAACAGGCGAATTTTCAAACCGCCATGTGCCACCGGCGCGCCCTGAGGCAGAAACGGCAACCCGGTCGCCTTGGCCAACCCGGTCTCGCTGGTGACAATGCCGACCCGCCAGCCGGAAAAGCGTTCCTTCAGGGTCTGTCCCAGCGCGCCATAGAGGGCAAACAAAAGTTTCTTGTTGCCGATCCGCGCACCGTAAGGCGGGTTGACGATAACCAGACCCGGCGCGCCTTCAGGTGGCATCAGATCACTGACAGCCTGCTGGCTGAACTGAGTGACAGCCGCCACCCCCGCACGTTCGGCATTTGCCGTGGCCATCTCAACCGCGCCTGCGTTGCGGTCGGATCCGTAAAACATCAGACCTGCCTCAGCATGCGCTTTGGCTGTCAGCTCTTGTTTCAGAGTTTCAAAAGCTGTGGCATCAAACGAGGCCAGCTGTTCAAAAGCAAAGGCGCGGCTGCGTCCCGGCATCAAGCCCAGGGCAATCTCTGCCGCCTCGATGATAAAGGTGCCGGAGCCACACATGGGGTCCACCACCGCCTCGCGTCCGTCAAATCCGCAGTCGCGCAGGAACAGTGCGGCGAGGTTCTCGCGCATCGGTGCCTTGCCCACAGCGGATTTATGGCCGCGCTTGTGCAGCCCCTCGCCCGAGGTGTCGATACTGAACAGACAGTTGTTGTCATCAATGCGCAGCTTCAGCGTCAGCGCCGCCTCTTTCGAAATCGTGGCACCAAAGGTTTCAACCAGCGCTTTTTCAACCCGCTGGGCGGCGGCACCGGCGTGATAGATCTTGGATTTCTTGTTGGTCGTCACTTCGACCTTCAGTGGCACATCGCGGCGCAGCACATCACCCCAGGGGAATTTCCGCGACCGCTTGTCGAGCTGCGCCAGATGAAAGGCGCGGAATTCGCCAATCCGCGCCAACACGCGGGCCGCACCACGCAGTTGCAGATTGGCGCGCCAAACCTCTCGCCAGTCGCCCTGAATGGTGACCCCACCGGGTACGGATTTGGCATCGGTAAAACCGGCCTCTATCGTCTCAGCCAAAAGCGCGGCTTCCAGTCCCGGTGCCGCCGTCAGGAAAATTTCGAATGTGTTTATTTCGCTCATAGCTGTCTCATAGACTGAATTGGTGTTCTGAGCGATGGCTATTTCACAAGATATATTCACAAAAACTGATATTTAAATGCCGCGACGCGGCAAAGTCTCAGGCGCAAATCAAGCCCAAAAAGAGTCGTATCTCTGCCCGGTCGCGCCCGAATTTTACGCGATTAAAATTATTTAACTTCAACACCTTAAATCAATACTAAATTTTTAGTTTGACAAGTGTGACGCCTCTATGAAAGCTCTATGCCAGTCAGATGCGCTTGTCGCATTCCTGGCCTTACGGACTTTTAGGGAGGAAAAAGATGCGTAGGTATCTTTTGTCCGCAGCAGCGGTTTGCGCCGTTGTCGCGGGACAGGCGGGTCATGCCGATGAAGCAGCCGCCAAGAAATGGATCGATGAGGAATTTCAGCCATCGGTTCTGAACAAAGACGAACAAATGAGCGAGATGCAGTGGTTCATCACTGCGTCCGAGCCCTACAAGGGCATGGAGATCAACGTGCTCTCCGAGGGCATTCCGACGCATTCCTATGAATCGGAAGTTCTGACCAAAGCCTTTGAGGAAATCACCGGTATCAAGGTGAACCACCAGATCCTCGGCGAAGGCGAAGTGGTACAGGCGGTTCAGACCCAAATGCAGACACAGCGCAATCTTTATGATGCCTATGTCAACGATTCCGATCTGATCGGCACCCACTCACGTCTGCAGCTGGCCCATAACCTCAGCGACATGATGGCAGGCGATTTCAAGGCCCAGACCAACCCCGGTCTCGACCTTGATGATTTCATGGGCACTCAGTTCACCACCGGTCCCGATGGCGATCTGTATCAACTGCCTGATCAGCAGTTTGCCAACCTCTACTGGTTCCGCAAGGACTGGTTCGACCGCGCCGATCTTCAGGAAGCCTTCAAGGCCAAATACGGCTATGACCTGGGTGTTCCGGTCAACTGGTCCGCCTATGAGGACATCGCCGAGTTCTTTAGCGAAGACGTCAAAGAAATCGACGGAACAGCGATCTATGGCCACATGGATTATGGCAAACGTGCGCCTGACCTTGGCTGGCGGATGACCGATGCCTGGCTGTCGATGGCCGGTGCCGGCTCCAAAGGTGAACCGAACGGCGTGCCAATCGATGAGTGGGGCATCCGTATGGAAGCGGGCTCCTGTAACCCAGCGGGCGCAAGTGTCTCGCGTGGTGGCGCTGCCAACGGTCCGGCGGCGGTCTATGCAATCCGCAAATGGGACGAATGGCTGCGCAAATATGCACCTCCCGGTGCGGCGTCTTATGACTTCTACCAGTCGCTGCCAGCTCTGGCGCAGGGCAATGTTGCCCAGCAGATCTTCTGGTACACTGCCTTTACCGCCGATATGGTAAAGCCAAAGTCCGAAGGCAACAACACCGTCGATGACGCCGGTGCACCGCTGTGGCGTATGGCGCCCAGCCCGCATGGCCCCTACTGGGAAGACGGTCAGAAGGTTGGCTATCAGGACGTTGGTTCCTGGACCTTCCTCAAATCCACGCCACTGGAGCGGTCGCAGGCGGCCTGGCTCTATGCCCAGTTCGTTGTGTCCAAAACTGTTGACGTGAAGAAATCCCACGTGGGTCTGACCTTCATTCGTGACAGCTCGGTCAACCACGAAAGCTTCTCGGAGCGCGCGGCGAACCTGGGTGGTCTGGTAGAATTCTACCGCTCGCCGGATCGTGTGGCCTGGTCACCAACCGGTGTGAACGTGCCGGATTATCCAAAGCTGGCCCAGATCTGGTGGCAGCAGATTGGTGACGTGAACTCGGGTGCCTTTACCCCGCAGGAAGCGATGAACCGTCTGGCCGAGGAAATGGACATCACTATGGCCCGCATGCAGCGTGCCGATGAGCAGGCTGAGATCTACGGCGGCTGTGGTCCGCGCCTGAACGAAGAAAAAGACGCCGAGTGGTGGTATGCCAATGGCGGCGCCAAGCCACCGCTGGAGAACGAGAAACCTGCAGGTCAGACCGTCAACTATGACGAACTGGTCGCCCGCTGGGCCTCGCAGTAACACCTCCTCCCCGTCGGGCCTCTGATCCCCAGGGTATTAGGCCCGACACTGCCCCGGAGCGTTTCGCGACACTCCGGGGCTCTTTCTCCGCTACGCAAATACAGACACGGCCCTTGTCAGCAAATGCTGTCTGGCCGGTTGCCGGAAAGTCAAAGCAAGATGGCACTAGAATTAAGAAACGTGACCAAGCGCGTCGGCGCGGTCGAACACATCAAGGATACCTCCCTGATGCTGGAGCCCGGTCACTTCAACGTCCTGCTGGGCGCCACCGGATCAGGCAAGACCTCGCTGATCAAGCTGATGGCCGGGCTCGACCCGATGGCCAGTGGTCAGGTGCTGATGGAGGGCGAGGACGTCACCCGGCTCAGCACACAGAAGCGCAATATCAGCCTGGTGCATCAGTTTTTCATCAACTACCCACATATGACGGTCTACGACAATATCGCCTCGCCGCTGAAAGTGGCTGGGATGGCGAAGTCCGAGATCGAAGATCGTGTTGCCGAGGCGGCAGAGATCCTGCAGCTGAAACCGATGCTGCAGCGCCGCCCGCATGAGCTCTCTGGTGGCCAGCAGCAGCGCTGCGCGCTGGCGCGTGCCATCGCCAAGGAAAGCCGGGCGGTGTTTCTGGATGAACCCCTCGCCAACCTGGACTACAAGCTGCGCGAAGAATTGCGCGACCAGCTGCCGGAACTCTTTGCCGGACGCGGCGCCGTGGTGGTCTATGCCACTTCAGAGCCCGAAGAGGCACTGCTCTTGGGTGGCAAAACGGCACTGATGCGCGATGGTCGCGTCACACAGTTTGGCCCCACGGCCGAAATCTACCGCAATCCCGGCAATCTCGATGCAGCGCGGGTCTTTTCCGACCCACCGATCAATACTGCCAGCGTCACCAAGGAAGGCAACACCGCCCGGATGGGAACGCGAGTGTCGTGGCAGCTGTCAGGCGATGCAGCTGGTCTGGCCGATGGCGCCTATGATCTGGCAGTGCGCCCCTATCACGTTCTGCCAACCGCCAGCGACAAAGCAACGGTACGCCTGGCCGGTCAGGTACAGGTAACGGAGCTTTCGGGTTCCGAAAGTTCGGCGCATTTCGACCTTGGCCTGGGCAGCACCCCGGCGGGCGAAACACATGCAAACTGGGTTTCGCTTTCGGCAGGGGTGCATCCCTACGAGATTGGCGAGATGCATGACTTCTACATGGACCCTTCGGCGTGCTACTTCTTTGCACCCGACGGCTCCCGCGCAGCCTGAGGCTCCTATGGCTAAAATAACACTCTCCAAGCTGCGACACAGCTATTTTCCGAACCCGAAATCCCCCTCGGATTATGCCCTGAAGGAAATCGACCTCGACTGGACCGATGGCGGCGCCTATGCGCTGCTGGGGCCGTCGGGCTGTGGAAAATCCACGCTGTTGAATATCATCTCGGGCCTGCTGGTGCCATCTGAGGGCCAGATCCTGTTTGACGGACAAGACGTCACCGACCTGCCCCCCGATCAGCGCAACATCGCGCAGGTCTTTCAGTTTCCGGTGATCTACGACACCATGACGGTCTACGACAATCTGGCCTTTCCGCTGCGCAATCGCGGCCGCGATGAGGACACGGTGCGCGACCGCGTTATGGCCATCGCCGAGATGCTCGAAGTCACCGAAATGCTGGACCAAAAGGCCGCTGGCCTGTCGCCCGACAACAAGCAGAAGATCTCGATGGGGCGCGGATTGGTGCGCGAAGACGTCAATGTTGTGATGTTCGACGAACCCCTGACGGTAATTGACCCGCACCTGAAGTGGAAGCTGCGCTCAAAGCTGAAAGAGCTGCACCAGCGCGTCAAGGCGACGATGATCTATGTGACCCACGACCAGACAGAGGCACTGACCTTTGCCGATCAGGTGGTGGTGATGCAATTGGGCGAAGTGGTGCAGATCGGCACCCCCGTCGAGCTGTTTGAGCGTCCCGCGCATACGTTTGTTGGCCATTTCATCGGCTCCCCAGGGATGAACATCCTACCCTGCGATCTGCGCGCCGGTGTGGCCCTGTTTGGCGCGGATGCCATCGCGCTCGAAGGGCCCATTCGGGGCGAGGCAATTGGCAAAACCGAGATCGGCATTCGCCCCGAATTTGTCAAATTCGCCGAATCCGGCCTGCCCGCCGTAGTCACCAAGGTCTCCGATGTGGGCCGCCACACAGTGGTGGAATGCAGTGCCAATGGCAGCCGGATCAATGCGGTGATCGAAGGCACCGCCCCGACCAAAGGCTCAGAGGTGCATCTTGAATTTCGCCGGGATCAGACCCGGCTTTATGTGGACGGTTGGCTGGCCACCGATCCCGATAAACCCGACACCGCAGCGGAGGCGTCGCTATGAAAACTGAAAACCAAAAGGCCTGGTTCTTTGTGCTGCCGGTTCTGATCCTGGTCGCCTTTAATGCGCTGATCCCGATGATGACTGTGGTGAACTATTCGGTGCAGGAAACCTTTGGTGACAATGTGTTTTTCTGGCAGGGTCTCGACTGGTTCGAACAGATCCTGCGCTCTGATCGATTTCATGCGGCTCTTGGGCGGCAGTTCCTGTTCACCTTCCTGATCCTCATCATCGAGGTGCCGCTGGGCATTGCCATTGCGCTATCGATGCCGCGCCAAGGGTTCTGGGTGCCCGTTTGCCTCGTGCTGATGGCGCTGCCGATGCTGATCCCATGGAATGTGGTCGGCGCGATGTGGAACATCTTTACCCTGCCCGACATTGGTCTGCTGGGTTATTTCCTGAACCATGTGCTGGGGATCACCTATGACATGACTCAGAACCCCTTTGCTGCCTGGGTCACCATCATCACCATGGATGTCTGGCACTGGACCTCGCTGGTGGTGCTGCTGGCCTATGCTGGCCTGGTGTCGATCCCGGATGCCTATTATCAGGCCGCCAAAATCGACGGTGCCTCCAACTGGGCCGTGTTCCGGTTCATCCAGCTGCCCAAGATGAAAACCGTGCTGACCATCGCAATCCTTCTCAGGTTTATGGACAGCTTCAACATCTACACCGAGCCCTTTGTGCTGACGGGTGGTGGTCCGGGGAACTCCACCACGCTGCTTTCGATCGATCTGGTGAAAATCGCCCTGGGTCAGTTTGACCTCGGCCCCGCTGCGGCAATGTCGCTGATCTATTTTGCAATCACTCTTCTGGTCAGCTGGCTGTTTTACACGCTGATGACCAAAGACGACCTGAATTAAGGAGGCGGGCTGATGCAGAAACGTTCCATCGTTCCCGTGATCTATATCCTGTTTCTCATGCTGCCGATCTATTGGCTGGTGGCCATGAGCTTCAAGACCACTAATGAAATCCTCTCCGGGTTCTCGCTGTTCCCGCAGACCTTCACTCTGGAAAACTACACCACGATTTTTACCGATCCGACCTGGTACTGGGGCTATATCAACTCGATCCTCTACGTGACCATCAACACGGTGATCTCGGTCGCCGTGGCGTTACCTGCTGCCTATGCGTTCAGCAGGTACCGCTTTCTGGGCGACAAACAGCTGTTCTTTTGGCTTTTGACCAACCGGATGGCCCCTGCGGCGGTCTTTGCCCTGCCGTTTTTCCAGCTTTATTCTGCGGTCGGGTTGTTTGATACCCACCTGGCGGTGGCACTGGCGCATTGCCTGTTCAACATTCCACTGGCTGTCTGGATCCTGGAAGGCTTCATGGGCGGCATCCCCAAAGAGCTGGACGAGACCGCCTATGTCGACGGCTATTCCTTCCCGCGCTTCTTTGCCACGATCTTTATCCCGTCAATCAAAGCGGGCGTCGGCGTCGCTGCCTTCTTCTGTTTCATGTTTTCCTGGGTGGACCTGCTGTTGCCAAAACCTCTGACAGCTGTGGCCGCAAAACTCATCGCCGCCACCATGACCAAAACCGCCTCCAGCGCGGGGTACGAGCTGGGCCTGCTGGCAGCTGCGGGCACATTGACAATCATTCCGGGCGCCATCGTCATCTGGTTCGTCCGCAACTATATCGCAAAAGGTTTTGCGATGGGGAGGGTGTAATGCTGTCTTGGATGGCCTGGACCTGGCCAACTGCGCTGGTCTTCATCGGGATTTTTTCCGCCATTGGCGTACTCATCGCGCTGGAAATCCGCACCCCCGGCGGCAACACACGCCGCGGCGTGCTGGGCCTCACCACCACCCGCGGGGATCGGCTGTTTATCACCCTTCTGGGCACCAGCTATATCTTTCTGGCCTGGCTTGGCCTGATCGGCATGCCGCTCTGGTGGCCACTGGGGCTTGCCATTGCCTGGGGGGTCTTCACCTTCTGGAAGGTCTGATCCGGAGCTTTGGCTCCCTGCGGGTCAAGGGGGCCAAAGGCCCCGCGTCAGCGGCCTGCCCTTGACGCGCAAAGACGCGCGAACCTTGACATAATTGCACAGGGCCTGAACGGCAGACCTGCCCGTTCAGGCCCTCTCAGCAGATATCTCCACAGCCGCCTCAAATCCCAAGATTTGGGTCGAAATATCACCTTTCAACCTACCAAACAGGCGCGCGGAAGCGCCCAATTCAACTCCCTCCAGCCCTGAAATGCGCCTTCTGCTAAAGAAATAGTTTTCAAATTCCCCCTGCTTCCTCTAGCATCGCTGAAAGACCAAAATGGACCGGACATCTGCCCACATGCGAAAGAAACAGGACAATTCGCTTCTGACCGAGGTTGAACTTGAATTCATGACCGTGGTCTGGGCAACAGGCGGCGGCACCGTGCGCGAAATCCTGGCAGAGCTGAACAAGCTGCAGGAACGCGCCTATACTTCTGTCGCGACGGTCCTCAAGATCATGGAACAAAAGGGCTTTCTGACCAGTGAACGCGCTGACCGCTCGCTGATCTATCGCCCCGCCGTTCCCAAAACAGAGTATCAAAAAACCTCTCTGAAAAACCTTTCGAGCAAGCTTTTCAACGGCGCACCGGCGGCCCTGGTCGCACGCCTTGTTGATGATGAGGAAGTCACCGACGACATGCTCGTTGAGATGCGGGCGCTGCTGAACGAAAGGCTGGGGGACAATGAAAGCTGACGCGCTGCTCAATGGTTATCTGGATCTGAACCTTCTGGTTCTCACGGGCACCCTGCTCTGGCTTGCGGCGCGAAAACTTCTGTCCAATACGCGGCTCGCCAATGCCTTTCTGGCCCAGCTCAAGCTGATGAATGCACTCACGCTATTGCTGGCACTATCCCCTTTTCTGATGCTGGGTTTCACCCAATGGGTGATGGCACATCCGCCCAATATTGCCGACCTTCTGGTGGCACAATACCTGCAGGGCAACGTCAATATGAGTGCCTCCAGCTTTGAAAGCCTTCTGGGCCTGCGCGAAGACACGGTCCGCGTGCTGACCTCGCAGCAACCGCTCTGGACCCGTATTCTGGCGGCCGCCCTTGCGCTTGGCGGGCTGGTCTGCGCCGTGCATGTCGCGCTCTCTGTTTATCGGCTGCGCCGCGCCCTGCGCCGGGCGTTCCTGTGGAAACAGATCTCCAACACCCGTATTCTGCTGTCGGACACCACGCCGGTGGCCTATTCCACCCGCGGGTTGTTCATGCGCTACGTGGTGCTCCCCACCGAATTACTGAACAATCCGCAGGATCTGCGCCTGACCATGGCGCATGAGTTGCAGCATTTCCGCCAGCGCGATATCGAATGCGAATTCCTGCTCGAGATGCTGCGTCCGTTGCTGTTCTGGAACCCTGCTTTCTACCTGTGGCGGCGCGAAGTCCGCATGCTGCGCGAATTTGCCTGCGATCAGGCCCTGATGGCGCGCCCCGGCCTGGATATCCGCAGCTATTGCGAATGCCTCATCCGCGCCTGTGCCCAGGCCGCCAAGGAAGGCGTGTTCTTCACTCGCCGCAGCCCTGCGGTGGCCTTGGTTGACCGGCGCGAGACCCGGCGAAACTCGACCCTGCAGCAGCGTATCATTGCCGTCACCGCACGCGCGCCCCATGGCGATACCGGGTTCGGCTGGGCTTTGATTTCCGGTCTGATGATTGCATCTGTCTTGGCCACCGCGATGCTGATGCAGCGTCCCGGCGACTGGAGCCATGACCGGTTGATGCTATCGACCATTGTCAACCTGGAACGTATGGCCAGTCGCAATGCCAGCACCACCGCCGAAACCGGCCCAACAGGCACTGTATCAACAGGCACAGTGTCAAGCAGGGCCAATGCCATCCTGCAGGGCAGCTTCATGCCAACGGCGTCGCGCTAGGCGCTAGCTGGGGTCGGGAAACACCGCCGTCTTTTTCACTGTTCCGTAGACGAAACTTGTCTCGATCGATCCCACGCCGCCAATGGGGTGGATTCTGTTGCGGATGAAATCCTCATAGGCGTCCAGCCCCGACACCAGCACCTTGAGCTGATAATCCACCTGCCCCGTCATCATGTGGCATTCCAGAACCTCATCCATGGCCTGCACCCGACGCTCAAAATTCTGCACCACATCCTCTTGGTGTTTTTCCAGCTTGATCCGCACAAACACCTCAAAGGCCAAACCATAGAGCTTGGCATCGGCGACAGCCGCAAAGCCAATGATAGCCCCGGATTTTTCCAGATTGCGCAACCGCCTTAAGCAGGGCGACGGTGACAGGTTCACCGCCTCTGCCAGATCCTGATTGGTCATGCGCCCGTCGCGCTGCAGGGCGCGAATGATCTGCCGATCTTTATGGTCCATTTCAGCGACGACTCCCCAACACGACTTGGCAGTTTATGCCAAAATTTGACCACCTATCGGCAGCATTCGCAACCTATAACCCAAAAGACAAGTGCATTCTGTCCTTACCATCAGCAGACAGGAGCCACGAAATGTCCACCCTTCGCAATTCCCAGCCCGGTTTTTCCACCCGCGCCATTCATCACGCCTATGACGCGCAGGCAAACGAGGGGGCGTTAACGCCGCCGCTGCATCTGACCTCCACCTTTGCCTTTGAAACCGCCGAGGCAGGCGGCGAGATGTTCGCAGGCGACCGCCCCGGTCATATCTATTCGCGCATCTCCAACCCGACGCTGGATCTGCTGGAACAGCGCATCGCCACGCTAGAGGGCGCCGAAGCAGGTCTGGCGCTGTCGTCTGGCATGGGCGCGATCACATCTGTCATGTGGACACTTCTGTCGCCGGGGGACGAGGTGCTGGTGGACAAAACGCTCTATGGCTGCACCTTTGCCTTCATGCGCCACGGGTTGCAAAAGTTCGGCATCACCGTCAGCCATGTGGATATGACTGACCTTGCCAACCTCGAGGCGGCGATCAGTGACAAGACCCGGGTGGTCTATTTCGAAACCCCTGCCAATCCCAACATGCGGCTGGTGGATATCGCCGGGGCCAGCCGGATCGCCCGCGCCCACGCGGCCACAGTGGTGGTCGACAATACCTATGCCACGCCCTATCTCACCCGCCCGATCGAGCTGGGCGCGGATCTGGTGCTGCATTCGGCCACCAAATACCTCGGCGGGCATGGCGATGTGGTTGCCGGTCTGGTCGCAGGCCGCGCCGAGCTGGTGCAGGAGATCCGCCTCGTTGGCATGAAAGACATGACCGGCGCGGTCATGGCGCCCTTCAATGCACTACTGGTGATGCGTGGCCTCAAAACCCTGGCGCTGCGGATGGAACGGCACTGCAACACCGCAGCACTAATCGCTGACTGGCTAGAAGGCCACCCGGCGGTGGAAAAAGTGCATTATCCCGGTCTGCAAAGTTTTGAGCAGTATGATCTGGCCTGCCGCCAGATGGCGCAACCCGGTGGCATGATCGCGTTTGAACTGAAGGGCGGCATCAGTGCCGGGCGTCAGATGATGAACCGGTTGCAGATGATTGCACGGGCAGTCTCGCTGGGAGATGCTGAAACACTGATCCAGCATCCGGCCTCGATGACGCACTCCACCTACACACCAGAAGAGCGCGCAGAGCATGGCATCACCGACGGTCTGGTGCGCCTGTCGGCAGGGCTAGAGGAGCCTGAGGATATTCTCGCGGATCTGGAACAGTCCCTGGCCCCGTTTTTGGTGCAAGCGGCCTAGGTATAAAAGCGGCGCGCCGAGAAGGCCTCCAGGGCCAGGCTTGGCGCGCGCGCCTCGACCAATTCCGCGACCAGCTCGGCTGTGGCGGCCGATTGGGTCAGCCCCAGATGGCCATGGCCAAAGGCATAGATTACCGCATCGCTGGCAGTCGCGGGACCGATGACAGGCAGACTGTCGGGCATCGAAGGCCGGAACCCCATCCACTGCTGGCCACCACTGCGATCAAGCCCCGGCATGAAGCTTTCGGCCTTGTTCAGCAGCACCTCGGCACGCCGGTAGTTAGGGGGCAGAGCCAGCCCGCCCAGCTCGACCGCGCCCCCGATGCGCACCCCGCCATTGATCCGGCTGGCGACAAATCCGTGGCGAGAAAAGGTAACATGGGTTTTCAGATCAAAGGCCCCAGCTGGCAGGGTGGTGTTATAGCCGCGTTCGGTCTCCAGCGGCAGGGTATCCCCCAGCCCTCGCGCCAGCTGATGTGACCAGGCGCCTGCGGCCAGGATCACGCGGTCCGGGGAAATCCTGTGGCTGCCCAGATCCAAACAAGGGTGTCCCTCATTGAGACGCAGCCCGGAGATGTCCTGCACCTCGATCCGTCCACCGCGGGCAAGAAACTGCCCGGCCAGATGTTCCACCCAGGCTTTGGGATCCACGGTATTGATCCAGTCCGGTGTAGATCCGGCATGGCTGAACCGGCGATGCAGACCCGGCTGGATCTCGGCGATCTCATCGGCAGAGGTCAGCAAATCATAGCGAATGCCTTGTGCCTTGCGCGCCTCCCATCCGGGCAGGCTGGCGCGGAATTCGGCCTCGCTTTCGAACAGTTGCAGCTGACCGTCGCGCTGGATCAGGGCTTCGCCGTCGGTATCAAGAATCTGTCGTTCCAGGGCCGCACGCGCCAGATCCATCAGACCGGCCTGCGCCGACATGGAAGCCTCATAGCGATCGCGCCAACTGGCGCGCCAGAACTGCAGCAGCCAGGGCAAAAGCCGCAATGCATAGCGCGGGCGGATCGATAGCGGGCCCATCGGATCCAGCAACCATTTTGGAGCCTTGGTGATGATACCCGGCGTGGCCAGCGGAATGATCTCGCTAAAAGCAAAGGCGCCGGCATTGCCTGCTGAGGCTTCTGCCGCCAGCCCTTTGCGGTCATAGATCGTGACCTGATGGCCCAGCGTTTGCAGACGCAGCGCGGCACTCACGCCAATGACGCCACCACCAATCACGGCGACGGTCAATCCTGTGGTCGATCCCGTCGTGTCACCTGCCGAATTGACCATCTGATGCCCCCTGAACGCCTGTCAATTTGCCGAAGGCAAGCGCGTGCCTTCGGCGGTCTTATCCCGCGATATCAGGGCAGTGTATAGGCGGTCTTTACCCGGGTGTAGAATTCCGCCGCATATGCGCCCTGTTCGCGCGCGCCATAGCTCGACCCTTTGGTGCCACCAAAGGGCACGTGATAGTCAACGCCAGCAGTGGGCAGGTTCACCATGACCATGCCTGCTTCGGCATTGGCCTTGAAATGACTGGCATGTTTCAGCGAGGTGGTGCAGATCCCGGCGCTTAGACCAAAGGGCGTGTCATTGGCCAGCATCAGGGCTTCGTCGTAGTCGCGCGCCCGCAGCACCGAGGCCACCGGGCCAAAGACTTCTTCGCGGTTGATGCGCATTTGCGGACTGGTTTCGGTGATCAAAGCCGGGCCCATATAGAACCCCTCCTGCGCCAGTGACAGACGTGCGCCGCCGATGACGTTGCCACCTTCGGCGGCAGCTGCCGCGACATAGGACAGGTTCTGATCCAGCTGCCTGCTATCCACCGCAGGCCCCATCTGGACGCCAGCCTCCAGCGCGTTGCCAACTTTGAGCCCCTGCATCGCCACGCTCAGTGCGGCGACAAACCGATCGTGAATACCCTCGGTCACGATCAGGCGCGACGAGGCTGTGCAGCGCTGTCCGGTGGAATAGAACGCCCCGTTGAGGCAGGCCTCGACCGCCAGATCAAGATCCGCGTCATCCAGAACCACCATGGGGTTCTTGCCGCCCATTTCCAGCTGTACCTTCTTCATCGACTGCGCGCAGGACACGGCAATGCCACGCCCCGTCGGCACCGACCCAGTAAAGGAGATCCCATCGACATCGCTGTGGTCGACCATATGCTGGCCAATCACCGAGCCCCGGCCCAAGACCAGGTTAAAGGTACCCTCGGGCAGACCCGCCCGCGAGATGATTTCGGCCAGCGCCCAGGCGCAGCCCGGTGTCAGCTCTGCCGGTTTCAGCACGACTGCATTGCCATAGGCCAATGCCGGGGCGATCTTCCAGGCCGGAATGGCAATTGGAAAGTTCCACGGGGTGATCAGGCCCACAACGCCAATCGGCGCACGGGTCACATCGACCTCGACGCCGGGACGCACAGAGGCAAGGTGGTCACCGGTTTGGCGCAGACATTCGCCGGCAAAGAATTTGAAGATCTGGCCAGCCCGTGCTGCCTCGCCGATGCCCTCGGGCAGGGTCTTGCCTTCTTCGCGCGCAAGCAGGCGGCCCAGCTCTTCTTTGCGGGCCAGGATTTCGCTGCCGATGAAATCCAGCGCATCAAACCGCGACTGTGGGGTCGTCTGAGCCCAGACCGGGGCTGCCGCGCGCGCGCGGGCGACGGCGCGGTCCATGTCAGCCACCTCGCCAAGTGCCGCCACGCCCAGAATATCGCTGGTATCAGAGGGGTTCACATTGGGCACAGCTTCGCTTGTTGCTTCCCAGCTGCCGCCAATCAGGTTTCTGTAGTCCATGGGTTTTGTCTTTCTCATGCTGTTACGCCCGGATACCGGCGCGATAGGGATCTGTGTCTTCAAACAGGAGGGTCGCCTGCGCGGTCACATGGGCCTCACCTTCGATCCGGGGGACTACCGCCCCCTGCGTATCGCGGTGGTAGCGCAGGATGTAGGTGCTGCCGATAATGCTTTCCTGCACCCAGGGCGTGCCCGGCTCCAGCAGGCCTTCTTCGGCAAGGCAGGCCAGTTTGGCAGAGCAGCCGGTACCACAGGGGGACCGGTCATAGGCCCCCCCCGGGCAGAGCACGAAATTGCGCCCATGCCCCTGCGGCGTCTGCGGTGCGCCCAGAAACTCGATGTGATCGATATCAGCCCCATGCGCTCCGGTGATGCCCGCGTCCTGCAGGGCACGGCGAATGGCCTTCGCCGCCCGGGTGAGAGCGTCGATATTATCAAAGTCCAGCGCCACAGGGCAATCTGCTGTCAGAAAGAACCAATTGCCGCCCCAGGCCACATCGCCGGTGACCAGCCCCTGCCCGGGCACATCCAAAACGACATCCTGCGCAAAGCGGTAGCTGGGAACATTTTCGACCACCGCCCGGTTCGGCGCGACCAGATCTACCTCGACTACGCCAACCGGCGTTTCAATCCGGTGCAGGCCAAGACCGATCCGGCCCAGATGATGCAGGCTGACCACAGTGCCTATGGTGGCATGACCACACATGCCAAGCGGCCCCACCGGATTGAAATAGATCACCGCAGCCGCACAGGCGGGATCCGTTGGTGGCAGCAACAAGGCCCCCACCATCGCATCATGGCCGCGCGGCTCCAGCAGCACGGCGGCGCAGAAATCACCGTGATCTTGCACCAGCCGCTCCGCGCGCTGCGCCAAAGTGCCGACACCGAGCTCCGGCCCGCCGCTGAGGATCAGGCGGGTCGGTTCTCCGGCGGTGTGACTATCGACGATCTGCATGGTCAGGCTGCAGCTGCCACAGCAGCGCCGGGCAGTTTTGCCCATTCACCGTACCAGTCTTTGAACAGAGTATACTGGGCCTCGACGTAGTGGCGCTGACTGTCCGACATCGCATCAGTTTCGTTGAAATGCAGGGTGTATTCCGCATCGCCGTTCAGCACCATCAGGTGCTTGTAGTAAAGCACCAGATCCGGGCCCTCGTCGAAGGAGGACAAGACTCCAAGTGCTTCTTCAAGTTCTTTGGCGCGGATGCGGGCGGTTGCATTGCCCCGGGCGGCCTGCTTGCACAGGGCAACCAGATGCAACACTTCGCGCGGCAAAGCATTGCCGATCCCGGTGATGGCGCCGGTGGCGCCGCAGTTCACATAGCCATGATAGACAGTGGTATCGACGCCGATCATCAGGGTGACCTCGTCATCTTTCGAAGTGATGTTTTCCGCCGCGTAGCGCAGATCCTCGGCGCCGCCGAATTCCTTGAAACCAATCAGGTTCGAATGCTCGGCGCGCAGGTCAAAGAACAGATCGGCACGGGTGGCAAAGCCATAATAGGGGCTGTTGTAGATCACCGCCGGCAGATCCGGAGCCGCAGCCAAGACCGACTTAAAATGCGCCTTTTGGGCAGCGGAGGAAGGGCCGCGTGACAAAACCCGCGGGATCACCATCAATCCCTGCGCGCCAATTTTGGCGGCATGGGCGGCATGAGCCGCGGCGATCTTGCTGTTGACCGCGCCAGTGCCAACAATCGTCGGCACCCCGGCGGCAACCAGACGTGCGACGCCTTCCATGCGTTCGGCATCAGTCAGCAAGGGCCAATCTCCCATAGATCCGCAATAGACCACGGCCGACATGCCGACTGCGACCAACTCCTGCCCCTTGCGCACAAGGGCGTCAAAATCTGGGCGGCGGTCTGGCGTACAGGGGGTCATCAGAGCCGGAATGCATCCCGAAAAAATGTCTTTGTTCATGATCTTGTCCTTGCAAGTCAGCCCGTTTGCAAATGGGCGGTGGCGTGAATTCTGTGACATCAGTCCCGGCACCGGATTTGGCACGATGGCACTACAGCCGGATTGGCCCGGCACTGTCGGCTACTGTCTATTTTATATTGGATCCAATTTGCAATATATTTTCTCACATCTCTTTCCTCAAATCCGAAAGAGCGCTATGACCAGAGCAGGAGGAGCCCCTTTATGAAGTTGAAATCCGTCGATATTTCCAAGACCGCCTCGGCCTCTTCAATTGTTTTCGAGGCCCTGCGCAAGGCCATCATCGAGGGCGATCTCACCGAAGGTGAACCCCTGCGTCAGGATGAAATAGCCCGACTTTTCAACACCAGCCGTATCCCGGTCCGTGAGGCTATTTCGCGCCTCGAAGAACAGGGGTTGGTCAAAACCCAGCGCTACAAGGGCGCTGTTGTATCCGGGCTATCGGCCACCGAGGCCGAAGAGATCTTTGATTTTCGCGCCCTGATCGAACCCGAGGTCATCCGCCGGGCAGTGCCGCAGATGTCGCCAGAAACCCTTGAAAAGGCACGCGCCTCCTGGGCGGCCTTTTCGCAATCCTCAGATCCGATGACCTGGGGCGATCTCAATCGGGATTTCCACTCCACCCTCTATCAGGCGAGCGGATTGCAGTATCATCTCGATGTTATCGACAACGCCATGGACCGGATCGACCGCTACCTGCGGGCGCAGCTGGTGCTGTCGAATGGTATGGAACGTGCCAACGAAGAACACATGGAAATCTGGGAGGCCTGCATGAATGGCAACGCCGACCTCGCCGCCGAGCGAACCCGCCGCCACATTACCGGCGCGCGGGAATCTCTGATCCAGAACATTCACAGCCTGCGCTGATCCTGCGCCCCATCGCGCCAAGCAATCATTCGATGCCTTCGGTCAGCGCCTGCCCGCCCTGCGGTTAGCCAACCCAAGGGCGCGCGCCTACGCAACACGCATCGGGCCGCCTGACCGCCAACAGTCAAAAGCTATATCCAGAACGAAAAACGCGGCCCCCGTTGCCAGGGACCGCGTTTCAAAACTTTTGAACCGAGGAGGCTTATGCCAGCTCGAGGTTCACAGCGGACTCACGACCGTCACGGCCGGGTTCGATGTCGAAGGTCACTTTTTGGTTGTCGGCCAGACCGGTCAGACCGGAACGCTCAACAGCAGAAATGTGAACAAATACATCTTTGCTGCCGCCGTCGGGTGCAATGAAGCCGAAGCCTTTGGTTGAGTTAAACCATTTTACGGTGCCTGAAGCCATATCCGTAGTCTCCTAAAAAATTGCTGCCCGCGTTGGTGCGACAGCCCGGCGTTGTTTAGGTCTGAATCGAGAGACTGAACGCCGCAAACGGGAGACAGTGGGTCGACATAGAGAAACGTTAGCCCCCTACATATGCGATCCTTGAGCTTTTGTTTCAAGGGTCAATTTCTCTGCCGCGGCCAAGGACATAGATTTTCTGCCCCGGTGTCGGACGCCCCGCCCCATTTTGAGTGGTTTTCACGTCTGATCACACTCGTTGTAGCCCAGTCGCCGGTCGGGATGGCAATTTGCGCCACGCCATGACCGGAGATGACCGAATGCAGGGTCCGCAATACTCTCGACAACGACGCGACTTGTTCGAAACTATGGACGTGTTTTCAGCTGAGCTACCCCCCGAAATTCGGACACTGACGTAAGCTGCGATTTGTAGTCAGCTGATCTTCAATACGAAGGAGATTAGATATGTCGA